>NZ_JBAZPR010000010.1:0-176840 GCF_041648115.1 Brevundimonas sp. | reverse complement strand
AAATCGGCCGGTCCGCTGCGCTGGTTGAAGGCTGCGCTGACCGGCCTCTTGCCAACCCCACCAACCCCAGTTCAGATCACCAAAGGACTCTCGTTATGGCTGGATGAGAAACGGGGGTCACGTCACGGCCAGTTCGCTCGACAGCGCGACCAGCGGCCCAAATCGCCTTCATCTAGCGCCAGAGTTCCGTGCAAGCGCTGGGGGGTCAACAACTCCAGCGTCGGCTTCCACCCTAAGGCGACCTACACACTGTCCGTTTTCGGCGATTATCAGGATGCGTTGAAGCCATGGCCCCAGGGTCAAACACCGTCGTGCAGACCTCGGTCTACTGATCCTCGTCGAACTTCCGCGCGACCAGGTCGGTCAAAGCTTCCATCGCCTCGTCGGCGTCCGGGCCTTCGGCGGAGACGTCGATGCTGCAGCCGATGCCGGCCCCCAGCATCAGCAGGCCCATGATCGAGCGGGCGTCCACCGTCACGCCGTCGCGGGTGACGTGGATCTCGCTTTCGAAGCTGGAGGCCAGTTTGACGAACTTGGCCGAGGCGCGGGCGTGCAGGCCGCGCGTGTTGCAGATGTTCAGGGTCGCCGCGACAGTCATTTTTCGCCTGCGAGCACCCAGGACGCGACGGAGATGTATTTGCGGCCGGCGTCCTGCGCATGGGCCACACAGGACTCCAGCGTCTCGCGCCCGCGCACGCTGGCCAGTTTGATCAGCATGGGCAGGTTCAGCCCCGCGATCACCTCGGCGTGGGTCTGTTCCATCACCGAAATCGCCAGGTTCGACGGGGTGCCGCCGAACATGTCGGTCAGCAGGATGACGCCGTCGCCGTCGTCCACGGCGGCCGCAGCGTCCACGATGTCGCGACGCCGACGCTCCATGTCGTCGTCCGGCCCGATGCAGATGGCCGCGACGCCGCGCTGCGGGCCGACCACATGCTCCATGGCGGAGAGAAACTCGGACGCCAACCCGCCGTGGGTGACGATCACCAGACCGATCATGAGGACTTCACTCGCATCCCGCCCCGAACCGTCCCAAGCATTCCCCCGCCCGGCAAGGGAGGCCGGACGCCGCCCTCTGTGGACCGCAAGGGGCGTGTCATAGACCCGTCTTTCGGGGTTTCAAAGCGTCTCCAACGCCGCTGCGACCACATCGACGGCCGAAGCGGGTCGGGGGTCCAGCGCCAAGAGGGGCAGGTCCACCCCCGCGAAACGCCGGAACTGCGGCTCTGGAAGCCGTTCGACGGCCTCCGGCACGCAGGCGATGGCCAGGACTACTCGGGTCATGGGGCGTGTCGCCGCGGACACGATTCCGACCCCGCGAACCTCGATCCGACCCGCGATCGAGGCCGGCGCCGAGGCATGAACCGCCCCGCCCGAAGTCCAGACCTGGGTGTAATCGTCGCTGATCAACCGCCAGCCGCGCCCGATCAGCCTCAGCGCCAGATCGCTCTTGCCCACGCCCGACGGCCCCAGGATCATCACCCCCTGCCACTCGCCCCGGCGCCGAATGGCGACCGTGGTGGCGTGGACGGGCGGCTCCATCCTCATGCCCTGCGGCCGACCGCCGGGAAGACGATCTCGAACCGGGCGCCGCCCTCGGGACGGTTTTCCGCATGGACGCGTCCGCCGTGCGCCTCGGCGATCTGACGCACGATGGACAGGCCCAGGCCCGAGTTCGATCCGAACACCGCCCCCTTGGGCCGCGAGGTGTAGAACCGCTCGAACACCGTCTCCAGGTTCTCGGCCGGAATGCCCGGCCCCTGGTCCTCGACCCGGACCCGGATCGGCAGGTCGTCGGTCGTCTCTTCCAGTGTCACCTTGACCACGCCGCCGGCCGGGCTGAACGAGCGGGCGTTGTCGATCAGGTTGCGGAACACCTGACCCAGCGGCCCGTCGCGTCCCATGACGCGCAAGGCCTGCTCCGGCGCTGTGAACGCGACCGGGATGTCTCCGGGCTTGGCCGTCGTCTCATAGATGCCGACGATGTCGGCCAGCAGCCGGTTCACGTCCACCGGGCGCGGCCGATCCCGCGACAGCTCTGCATCCAGCCGCGACGCATTCGAAATGTCGGTGATCAGCCGATCCAGCCTACGCACGTCCTGCTGCAACAGCGCCGTCAGCTTCTCGCGGTGAGCATCGGTCTTGACCAGCGGCAGGGTCTCCAGCGCCGAGCGGATCGAGGTGAGGGGGTTCTTGATCTCGTGCGACACATCGGCCGCGAACCGTTCGATGGCGTCCATCCGCGTCGACAGGGTGTCGGTCATGGATTCCAGCGACCGCGCCAGGTCGCCGATCTCGTCCTTGCGATCCTCCAGATCGGGCAGGGAGATGGCGCGCGCGCGTTGCAGCTTGACCTGATCCGCCGCCGCCGACAGTCGCATGATCGGCCGCGCCACGAACAGATGCAGCAGCAGCGAGGCCAGCAGATTGACCCCCAGCGCCACCAGGGCGAACGGCACCAGGGCGCGCCGCTGAGCGCTCAGAATTTCGTCCACGTCGCCGGATTCGACCGTCAGCACGCCCAGCACCTGGCGCACATGGCGCACGGGAATAGAGACGGACACGACCCGGTCGCCGGATTCGTTGCGGCGCAGGGTCGCCTGGGGTGCGCCTTCCAGCGCGGCCGAGACCTCGGCGGCCAGCTCGCTGTCGGCGCGGGCGACGCGGCGCTCGGACACGATGCTCGCCGCCGCGCTGTCGGGCGCCGGGGCGCCGGCCGGATTGGCGTCGGGCAGGGGCTGTCCGCCGATGGCCTCGGTCACCTGATAGCTGTCCACCAGCAACAGGCCGTTGATGTCGTACAGCCGCACCCGCTGCCCCGCCGGAATGAACCGGTCGGTCAGCCACAGCGAGGCGCGGATCGGATCCAGCTCGGGTGTCGGCTCGCCCCGCGTCACGCCCTCCTCGCGCAGGACGTTGGCCAGCAGTTCGGCCTGGACGCTCAGCGATTCCTGGCGCGCGCCGACCAGCCCTTTGCTCCACTCGTTCAGCAGCAAGGCGCCGCCGAACAGGATCAGCAGGCTGAGCAGGTTGAGCACCAGGATGAAGCCGCCCAGCCGCGATCCGCCGAAGCGAAACAACGGCCGGCGCACAGGGTCCTCGTCGGGCTCGCGCCCGCCCGGAAGATCAGCTCTCGCGGTAGCGGTAGCCGACGCCATACAGGGTCTCGATCGCGTCGAACTCATTGTCCACGGCGCGGAACTTCTTGCGCATCCGCTTGACGTGGCTGTCGATGGTGCGGTCGTCGACATAGACCTGATCGTCGTAGGCGGCGTCCATCAGATTGTCGCGGCTCTTCACGAAGCCGGGGCGCTGGGCCAGAGCCTGCAGCAGCAAGAACTCGGTAACCGTCAGCTTGACCGGCTTGCCTTCCCAGGTGGATTCGTGACGCGCGGGGTCCATCGACAGCTTGCCGCGCTTGATCGCCCGGCCCGAAACCTCGGCCGCCGTTTCCGGCTCGCCGCCGTCGGCGCCGGTGCGGCGCAGCAGGGCCTTGACCCGTTCGATCAGCAGCCGCTGGCTGAACGGCTTGTGCATATAGTCGTCGGCGCCCAGATTGAAGCCGAGAATCTCGTCGATCTCCTCGTCCTTGGACGTCAGCATGATGACCGGAATCTGCGAGGTCTGGCGCAGGCGACGCAGCACCTCCATCCCGTCCATGCGCGGCATCTTCACGTCCAGGATCGCCAGATCGGGCGGCGAGGATTCCAGCGCGGCCAGGCCCGATGCGCCGTCGTGATAGGCGGTGATCTTGTGGCCATGGCTTTCCAGCGCCAGCGACACGGACGCCACGATGTTCTCGTCGTCATCGATCAGGGTGATATTGGCCAAGTCTGTCTTCTCCTGAACTTGCGTTCTCGCGAACGACAACGCGCAACAAGCGTAACCGTTCGATCACGGTGACATTAGGGCTGGAGCCCGGCGGGCAGAAGGGAATTCGCTCCACAATCTCCAACAGCCCGCGAACGCCCAAGATGGTTCGTCGCCCCGCCCATTTCAACGCGGCGCCAAATTCGCCTCTGCAAACCTCGCCTTAAAGCCTTGCGCGCCAGGGTGGCGCCATGGCCGGTCCGATCCACTACGAAGTCTATGTCCGCAAGAGCGCGCCGTCCGCCTGGACCCTGCTGATCGCCACCGAAGACCGCAAACACGCCATCGAGACCGCCGAAGACCAGTTGAACGACCGCCTCGCCGTCGCCTCGCGCGTCACCAAGGAGACGCTGGACCCCGACACGATGGAGTTCAGCTCCCTGACCATCCTGACCCTGGGCGCGCCGGAAGAGAAAAAGAAGAAGGTCGCCGACCCGACGCTGCGCCCGGCCTGCAGCGGACCGGCCGAGCTCTATTCCCCCCACGCCCGCGCCCTGATCGGCCGGGTGCTGGAGGATTGGCTGAAGCGCGAGGGCGTCACCGCCTTCGAACTGCTGCACCGCCCGGACGTGGCCGAACGACTGGAGGCCTCGGGCGTCGAGCTTCAACACGCCATCCAGAAGGTCGCGGTCCCCGAAAGCCAGGCCACCGGCCAGGACGTCCACGGCGTCGTGCGCCATTATCAGAAGCTGGTCGAACAGGGCATGGCGCGCCTGCGCAAGGCCGGCCGCGACGGCATGTTCCCCGCCCTGGAAGGCCGCTCCATCTCGGATCTGGCGCACCGTCTGGCCGGTTCTTCGGATCGCGCCTTCAGCATGGGCGGCGTCGTCGCCGGCGCCCTGAAGGACCGACGCGGAGCGCGCGAGCGGCTGGGCGCGCTGATGGATTTGATGGACGCGGCTCCGGCCGACGGCCCGCCGCGCGCCCTGGTCGTGGTGGTGGTCGAACAGATCGTCGCCGAGATGCTGGCGGTGCGCACCAACCTGACCGAAATCCTCGGTCCGTCGCTGGATCAGGGCGCCAATCTGGCGGCCATCGTGCGGATGGTGGCCCCGGCCGAGATGGACGGTCTGCTGCGCATGGACCCGCGTCTGGCCCTGATGATGCCCGATGTGGACGGCCCGGCCGCGCGCCTGGGCGTGCATCTGGCGGCCGGCGACTTCCCGCTGCTGGCCGCGTCCCTGGCCCGTCTGGTGACGCGCGAACTGACCAGCCCGCGCCGGCTTCGCCCCGCCGACCCGGTGGGCGAGATCGACATCCTGCGGCTTCTGGCCATGGCCCTGACCTCCTCGGCCGGCCGGCTGTTGACGCTGGAAGAGGTTCAGACCGCCTTCGTCGAACGCTCCAAGAGCCTGGTCACGGCGGACTTCGTCGGCGCCTACGTCAACCCCTGCCCCACCGTCCTGGCCGAGGCCGAGCAGCTGACACGGCTGTGCGAGAACGTCACCGGCGGGGCCAACAAGCGCGCCGCCGCCCGCTGGCTCAGCGCCTGTATCGGTTCGCTGCGTTTCGAGACCGAGATGCGTCAGGCCGTGCCCGGCGGCCCCAGCGCCTCTCAGAAACTGGCGACCCTGGCGCGGCTGCAACGCGCGGTCCGCGCCGCCCATCTGGGCGAACACGACCAGACCCAGATCGCCGAGGCCATCGGTGCGGTCGGCGCCAATCTGGAGGCCGACGCCAACCTGGTCGCCCAGATCGTCCGCGCCCAGGTCTCTGCCCCCCAGAAGCTGGCGGCCCTGCTGAAACTGGCGGTGGGGGAGGCTGGCCCATTGGGGCCGGCGGCCGACCGCGCCCGGTCCGAGGCGATCAAGCTGCTGCGCGCGCCGGACGTCCGCACCGCCCTGTCTGCCGCGCCCGAAAGCGTCGCTGCCCTGAAGAGCCTGATGCAGGCGGCGGGTCTCGCCGCCTAGCCTCTCCCCCAACCTGTCACCCTCGGGCTCGTCCCGAGGGCCTACGGCAAGTTGGACACGGAAAGTCGGGGTTACGCACCGCCCGTTTGAACCCTCCCGTCCTGAGCGCGACCGCAGGTGGGCCCTCGGGACAAGCCCGAGGGTGACGGATTTTGGGCTACTCAGTCGAAGATGTCGAAGATGCTGTCGCGCTTCTTTTTCTTGTAGCGATAGTCGTCGTCGCCATGGCGGCCGTCGCGATGTTTGTCGCTCCTGTAGCCCCGGTCGTCGCGATAGGGCTGAGGCGCCGCCCCGCCCCACGGCTGGGGTTGAGGCTGGGCGTATTGCTGCGGTTGCGGCGGCGGGGCATAGGCCTGGGGCGCGGGCGCGACCGGCGCGGCGGCGCGGCCTTCCTCGACGGCGGCGGCCATCAGTTTTTCCAGCTCGCCGCGATCCAGCCAGACGCCACGGCAGTCGGGACACATGTCGAACTGCACGCCGTTACGCTCCAGCGTCTGCATGGCGGCGTTGTCGTTCGGGCACATCAGAAGAGGCATTATCTGGCTCCGGTCGAAAAATCAGGATCGGGTGGTCGATACGACAGGCCAGGAGGGGGACAAAGCCCATCGCATCGACGCACCCGTGCGGTCCGACATCGCGTCGCCCAGCCCGGCGCAAGGAAGGGGGAACGCCAGACCGCAACAACGCCAAAGGGCCCGTTCCGCTCCTTCAAGCTAGGCGCCGTCCCGCCCCGCCGCCATGCGTCGCGGGGCCGCAGGGTGCTTTCGACGCCCTTCCATCCTATCTGCCGAGGAAAATGCTCAGCTTTTCCGTACTTTGAAACCGACCAGCGACCATCCGCCTGTCATGGGGCCAAACCCGGTTAAACTGGATTACTTGGTCTTTGACATCGTCGCGCGCGCGCCAGATCGAACGCCGAACGAGACACATTAGACGAATTAGACGGTGTTTTTCCGTCAGTCCGGCCGGCCAAAGTGCACAGATTGCACCCTGAAAACCTAGCAGACCTGCCCGGCCGCCCAGCCCGACGACCAGGCCCACTGGAAATTATAACCGCCAAGCCAGCCGGTCACGTCCACCGCCTCGCCGATGAAATACAGCCCTGGAACGGCCTTGGCCTGCATCGTCTGCTGGTCCAGCGCGGCGGTATCCACCCCGCCCAGGGTGACCTCGGCGGTGCGATAGCCTTCCGACCCCACAGGCTTGACCGCCCAGGCGTTGACCGCCTGGTCCAGCCGCCTCAGCACCTTGTCCGACAGGTCCGCCAGATTGCCCGCAGCGCCTTCGCGCATGCACAGGCTCTCGGCCAGACGGCGCGGCACGATATGGCCCAGCGCCGTATGCACGGCCTGTTTGCCGTTCGACGCCTTGGCCGCCTTCAGTTCCTCGAACACGTCGCGACCCGGCGCCATCGAGGCCACCACCGCCTCGCCCTCACGCCAGTAGGAGCTGATCTGAAGGATAGCCGGCCCGCTGAGCCCCCGATGGGTGAACAGCATCGCCTCGTTGAAGCTGGCCTTGCGCGACTTGGCCCCTTCGGGCGCCGAGGCGACCGAGGCATCCACCGCCACCCCCGCCAGCGGAACCAGCGTCTCCAGCAACCCCGCCTCGAACGTCAGCGGCACCAGGGCCGGCCGCGTCTCGGTGACGCGAATGTCGAACTGGCGCGCGACCTCATAGGCCCAGCCGGTCGCGCCCATCTTGGGGATCGACTTGCCGCCCGTCGCCACGACCAGCGACGTCGCCGCGACCTGCGCGCCGTCCGACAGGGTCGCCGACCAGCCGTCGCCGGATCGCGCGATCCGCTCAACGCCGGTCTTCATGGTCAGGGTCACACTCGCCGCCGCCATATCGTCGGTCAGCATACGGACGATCTGCTTGGCGCTGTCGTCGCAGAACAGCTGGCCCAGCGTCTTCTCGTGCCAGGCGATGCCCGCCCGGTCGATCCGTTTGACGAAGTCGTGCTGGGTGTAGCGGCGCAGGGCCGAGGTCGCGAACCGGGGGTTCTCGCCCAGGAAGTTCGCCGGCCCGCAGCCCAGATTGGTGAAGTTGCAGCGCCCGCCGCCCGAGATGCGGATCTTCTCGCCCGGCCGGTCGGCATGATCGACGACCAGCACCCGGCGCCCGCGCCGCCCGGCCTCGATCGCGGCCATCATCCCGGCCGCGCCTGCTCCCACGACGAGGACGTCGAACGACGCCCTCGTCATGACAGCCCCCTCGTTTCGAGGGTCTTAGTAGCGATAATGGTCCGCCTTGAACGGGCCTTCGACCGGCACGTTGATATAGTCGGCCTGGTCCTTGGTCAGGACGGTCAGCTTGGCGCCCAGCTTGGCCAGGTGCAGCAGGGCGACCTTCTCGTCCAGGTGCTTGGGCAGGGTATAGACCTGGTTGTCGTAGGCCTTGGCGTTGGTCCACAACTCGATCTGGGCCAGCGTCTGGTTGGTGAAGGACGCCGACATCACGAAGGACGGGTGGCCCGTCGCATTGCCCAGGTTCACCAGACGGCCTTCCGACAGCAGGATGATCTTCTTGCCGTCCGGGAATTCGATGTGGTGGACCTGCGGCTTGATCTCGTCCCACTTGAAGTTCTTCAGGCCGGCGACCTGAATCTCGCTATCGAAGTGACCGATGTTGCAGACGATGGCGTTGTTTTTCATCTGCCGCATGTGCTCGACGGTGATGACGTCCTTGTTGCCGGTCGTGGTCACATAGATGTCGGCGCGGCCGGCGCTGTCGTCCAGCGTCTGGACCTCATAGCCTTCCATCGCGGCCTGCAGGGCGCAGATCGGGTCGATCTCGGTCACGATCACGCGGGCGCCGCCCTGGCGCAGCGAAGCGGCCGAGCCCTTGCCCACGTCGCCGTAACCGCAGACCACGGCGACCTTGCCCGACAGCATGACGTCGGTGCCGCGACGGATGGCGTCGACCAGCGACTCACGGCAGCCGTACAGGTTGTCGAACTTGGACTTGGTGACGCTGTCGTTGACGTTGATGGCGGGGAAGGGCAGCTCGCCCTTTTCGGCCATCTGATACAGGCGGTGAACGCCCGTGGTCGTCTCTTCCGACACGCCGCCGATGGCGTCGCGGATGGCCGAATAGAAGCCGGGCTTCTCGGCGATGTAGCGCTTCATCACCGCGAACAGGGCTTCTTCTTCCTCGTTCTGCGGGTTGGCCAGGACCGAGATATCCTTCTCGGCCTTGGGACCGAGAACCGTCAGCAGGGTCGCGTCGCCGCCGTCGTCCAGGATCAGGTTCGGATAGCCGCCGTCGGCCCATTCGAAGATCTTGTGGGCATAGTCCCAGTACTCTTCCAGCGTCTCGCCCTTGGTGGCGAAGACCGGCGTGCCGGCGGCCGCGATGGCGGCGGCGGCGTGGTCCTGGGTCGAGAAGATGTTGCACGAGGCCCAGCGCACTTCGGCGCCCAGGGCTTCCAGCGTCTGGATCAGGACCGCCGTCTGGATGGTCATGTGCAGGCTGCCGGCGATGCGGGCGCCCTTCAGCGGCTGGCTGGCGCCGAACTCCTCGCGCAGGGACATCAGGCCCGGCATTTCGGTTTCGGCGATCTCGATTTCCTTGTTGCCCCAGTCGGCCAGGGAAATGTCGCGGACGATGTAGTCGGTCATGTCGGGGCTCCGAGCCTCAGGAAGGTTTGGGGCCTCATAGCCCGCCCGGCCTTTATGAGCAAGAAACCCATAAAGATATCCTTATGTGATGCGCCGCAGTCGCGCCCGATTTTGCGAAGGCGAAGATTTGCAAAATTACGCTTTTGCGTATGACCCTGCTTGCATCAGGGGAAACGGATGCTAGTCGTGCCTCATGGCCGACGACCTCTCCCGCACCCTCCCCGCCCGTCTCGACGCTTGCATCGACGCGGCGCAACCCCGCCACGACTGGACCTTGGAAGAGGTCGAGGCCCTGTTCGCCCGCCCCTTCATGGAACTGGTGTTCGACGCCGCCTCGGTCCACCGTCGCTGGTTCGACCCAAGCGAAGTCCAGAAGTCGCAGCTGCTGTCGATCAAGACCGGCGGCTGCGCCGAGAACTGCGGCTACTGCTCGCAATCGGCCAGTTTCAAGACCGGGCTGAAAGCCGAGAAACTGATGGAGCCGACCACCGTCATCGCCGAGGCCATGGCCGCAAAGGCCGGGGGCGCCAGCCGCTTCTGCATGGGCGCGGCCTGGCGCGAGTTGAAGGATCGCGACACGCCCAAGCTGGCGGCGATGATCTCTGGCGTGAAGGCCCTGGGGCTGGAAACCTGCGCCACCCTGGGCATGCTGACCGCCGATCAGGCGCGCCAGCTCAAGGACGCCGGGCTCGACTACTACAACCACAACCTCGACACCGGCCCCGACTACTACGCCGAGGTCGTCACCACCCGCACCTATCAGGACCGGCTGGACACGCTGGAGCACGTCCGCGACGCGGGCATGAGCACCTGCTGCGGCGGCATCGTCGGCATGGGCGAGGCGCGGCGAGACCGGGCCGGCCTGCTGCACGCCCTGGCGACCCTGCCCGCCCATCCCGACAGCCTGCCGGTCAACGCCCTGGTCCCCGTCACGGGAACACCGCTGGGAGAGCGCGTGCTGAAGACCGGCGAGATCGATCCGATCGAGTTCGTCCGCACCGTCTCCGTCGCCCGCCTGGTCTGCCCCAAGGCGATGGTGCGCCTGTCGGCGGGTCGCGAGACCATGAGCCCGGAGATGCAAGCGCTGTGCTTCCTCGCCGGCGCCAACTCCATCTTCGTCGGCGGCAAACTACTGACCACCCCCAATCCCGAACAGGACGAGGACGCCCGCCTGTTCGCCCTGCTGGACCTGCAACCCATGCCCGTCGGAGCAACGGCGAATTAAGGGATTGGGATTAGGGCTGTCGGCATGGAACGCCGCGCACTTCTCGGTCTCGCCGTCGTCGCGACTGCCGCCGCCTCGACCACCGCTCGCGCCTCGTCGAGCGGCGGGGGCGCTGCGTCCGCCGACACCTATTTCCGCCTTCCGGTTATCACCGCCTCGATCATCCAGGCCAGCGGCCGTCGCGGGGTTCTGACCATCGAGACGGGGGTCGATGTCCCGGACGCCGCCTTGCGCACCCGCGCCCAGCAGTCCGCGCCGCGCCTGCGCGCCGCCTACAACACGGCCGCCCAGCGGTTCGCCAACGGCCTGCGTCCCGGCGCCGTGCCCAATATCGACCAGTTGTCGGCCGAGCTTCAGGCGGCGACCAACGCCACCCTGGGCAGGGCCGGCGCCCGCGTGCTGCTCGGCACCGTCATGGCGGCCTGAGCGCCTAAAGGAACGAATAGGGGTCCACGTCCACCGTCAGGCGGACCGAGCCCGGCACCTTCACCCGCGCCAGCCAGGCCCGCAGAAAGGCCTGGATGTTCACGTCGCGGTCGGCCCGCACCAGCAGCCGCTTGCGCCTGCGTCCCCGCACCAGGGCCAGGGGTGCGTCGGCGGGACCATAGACCTCCAGCCGTTCGGCGTTGGGAATGGCCTGGGCCAGGTCGTTGGCTGTCTTCTCCACCGCAGCCGCATTCTCGCTGGACAGGATGATCGCCGCCAGCCGGCCATAGGGCGGAAGCGACGCCGCCTCGCGCTCGGCCATCTCCGCCTCGACGAAGGCGTCGCGGTCGCCCGCCGCCAACGCCATCAGCACCGGATGCTCGGGCGTCCAGGTCTGCAAAATGGCCCGCCCCGGCCGATCCGCCCGCCCCGCCCGGCCCGTCGCCTGAGCCAGCAGTTGATAGGTCCGCTCGGCCGCCCGCAGGTCGCCGCCACGCAGGCCCAGGTCTGCATCCACCACCCCGACCAGGGTCAGGCGCGGGAAGTTGTGCCCTTTGGCCGCGGCCTGGGTAGCGACCAGAATGTCGATCTCGCCGTCGGTCATCCGCTGGATCAGCGCGCGCGCCGACTTGGCGTCCGGCGCGGTGTCCGAACTGAACACCGCCGTCCGCGCCTCGGGGAACAGTTGGCGCACCTCCTCCTCGACCCGCTCCACGCCCGGTCCGACCGAGACCAGCGAATCCTCGGCCCCGCACGACGGACACAGCTTCGGACGCGCCATGGAAAAGCCGGTCAGGTGACAGACCAGCCGCCCGGTATAGCGATGCTCGACCAGCCAGCTGTCGGTGTCGGGCGCCGTCAGCCGATGTCCGCAGGCGCGGCACAGGACGACAGGGGCGTATCCGCGCCGGTTCAGGAACAGCAGCGTCTGCTCGCCCCGCAGCAAGGTCTCGCCGATGGCCAGCCGCAGCGGTTGCGACAGCCAGGTCTGGGGATCGGGCGTATTCTGGCGCAAGTCCAGCAGGGCGATGTCCGGCAGGACCGCCGTCCCGTGCCGCGCGCCCAGCTTCAGCCAGTCGTAACGCCCGCTCTGGGCGTTCCACAACGTCTCCAGCGACGGCGTCGCCGAGGCCAGGACCACCGCCGCCCCCTCGATCCGCGCCCGCGCCACCGCCAGGTCGCGGCCGTGATAGACCAACCCCTCCTCCTGCTTGAACGAGCCGTCGTGCTCCTCGTCCACCACGATCAGCCGCAGGTTGACGAAGGGCAGGAACAGGGCCGACCGCGCCCCGACCACGATGTTGCAGCGGCCGGCGACCACCGCCTCCCACACCTGGCGACGGCGCGGCGGGGCGACGCCGGAATGCCATTCCGCCGGAGCCGCGCCGAACCGGGCCGTGATCCGCTCGATCAGGGCCTGCGTCAGGGCGATCTCGGGCAGCAGGATCAGGATCTGCGCGGTCGGGTCGGCCCGCAGAACCCGCGCGACGGCTTCCAGATAGGCCTCGGTCTTGCCCGACCCCGTCACCCCGTCCAGCAGGAAGGGTCGGAAACCGCCGCCGGTCACACCCGCCGACAGGGCCGCCGCGGCTGCCGCCTGATCCCCGTTCAGTGATGCGGGCGCATGATCAGGATCGGGTCGGTCGAACGCCGCCTCGGCCGCGATCTCGATGATCTCCAGCACGCCTTCGTCGATCAGTCCCTTGACCACGGCGGACGACACCCCCGCCGCTCGCGCCAGATCGGCGCCCTTCATGGATCGCTCGCCCAGGGCCTCCAGCACGCCCGTTCGCGCCGGGGTGGCCCGCGACGGCGCCCGCTCGCCTACCCGCCGCACCCGCCGTTCTGGCCGGGGACGCGGCGCGCGAAGGCCCTTCAACGCCGTCGCCGCCATCTCGCCCGGCGGCGACAGGGTCCAGCGCCCGGCCCATTCCACGAAATCCATGACGCCCGCCGGCAGGGCCGGATCGTCCAGCCGACTGTCCACCGCCTTTAGCCGCCGGTTCGATCCCGTCGTCTCGAACACCTCCGACACCACGCCCCGCATCAGGCGCGGACCCAGCGGCGCCGCGACCTGATCGCCGCGCGCCAGCGTCATGCCTTCGGGAACCTCGTAATCGAAGGCTTCCGGCACCGGCAGGGGAATGAGGACCGAGGCGACTTTCACCGAACTTCGCCCTCGGCTATGAAGCCGCCCATGAAACTCTTTCTCGATACCGCCGACGTCGCCGTCATCAAGGACATGGTCCCCACCGGGATGGTGGACGGCGTCACCACCAATCCGTCGCTGATCGCCAAGTCGGGCCGGAACATCGCCGAGGTCATCGCCGAAATCTGCGCCCTGGTCGAGGGGCCGATTTCCGCCGAGGCCGTCTCGCTCGATTTCGAGACCATGGTCAAGGAGGGCGACAAGCTCGCCGCCATCGCCCCGAACGTGGTCGTGAAACTGCCCCTGACCTGGGACGGCCTGCGCGCCTGCCGCGTCTTCACCGACAAGGGCGTCAAGACCAACGTCACCCTGTGCTTCTCGGCCGCCCAGGCCCTTCTGGCCGCCAAGGCCGGCGCCACCTTCGTCTCTCCCTTCGTCGGTCGCCTGGAAGACAACGGCGCCGACGGCATCGGCCTGCTGGAAGAAATCCGCGTCCTGTATGACGTCCACGGCTTCGACACCCAGATCCTGGCCGCGTCCCTGCGCAATGTGGGCCATGTCGCCGCCGCCGCCGTCGCCGGATCGGACGCCGCCACCTTCGGCGCCGACACCTTCAAGGCGCTGGTGAACCACCCGTTAACCGACAAGGGTCTTGATGCCTTCGTGGCGGACTGGGCCAAGACCGGTCAGTCTATTCTGTAGCATTCACGTCCCGGAGAGGTCTGTTTGAGCGGCTCATTGGACCTTTTCGAAACGTCGGAATCGGACGTAACGCCGCACATCGGCGACGGCCTGCATTGGCCTGACGTGCGCGGCTGGCTGCAGACCCATCCCCAGACCCTGCTGGACGACCGGTCCCTGCTGGAGGAGATCGGCCTGCGTCCGCACGGCCGCAACGTGGTCGAGTTCGGCGCCGCCGCCCTGACGCGGCTTGAGGCCGTGGTCGAGCGCGAGACCGGCGCCCGGCGCGAGATCGAACTGATCGCGCGGGCCAACTTCGCGGCCCAGACCCAGACGCACGTCGCGACCCTGGACCTGATGGAGGCCAGGAACCATTCCGACCTGGCCCGACGACTGGATGCGGCGGCGCAGGGGCGGTTCGGCCTGGCCGGCGCCGCCATCGCCCTGGAAAAGCCCGGCGGCGTGCCCTTCGGCTGGCGCGCGCTGGAAGAGGGCGACGTCGACAATCTGCTGGGCGAGCACGGTCTGACCTGGCTGGGTCCGATGATCCCGGGGCTGAATTTCTTTGGCGCGACCGAGGATCAGGTGAAGTCCATCGCCCTGGTCCGCATGGCCCCGCACCTGACGCCCGGCGCCCCGCCGCGCCCCTGCATCTGCGCCTTCGGTTCGCCCGAGCCGGAAGGCTTCACCCCGAACATGGGCTGCGAACTGGCCGCCTTCCTGGCGCGGGTGACGGAGCGGATGGCCGAGCGATGGCCCGTCCTGAACTGAAAAGCTCTCAACTGACCGCCCCCGACGCCTTGCGCGCCTGGCTCGACCATCTGGCGCATGAGCGTAGGCTGTCGCCGCGCACGCTGGAGGCCTATGGCCATATCGGCCGGCTGTATATCGCCTTCCTCGAACGCCATCGCGGCGAGGCGCTGTCGCTGGCCGACCTGGGCACGATCACCGCCGCCGAGGTCCGCGCCCATATGGCCGAGCGGCGCTCTGGCGATCACCCGCTGGCGGCGCGGTCATTGAGTCAGAGCCTGTCGGCGATTCGCGGCTTTCACGCCTTTCTCGACCGACGGCTGGACACGCCCGCCCCGCAACTGGCCCTGGTGCGCGGCCCCAAGGTCAAGCCGTCCCTGCCCAGGCCGGTGACGGAGGACCAGGCGCGCGGCCTGCTGGCCGAACCGGACGCCGATCCAGACGCCGAACCGTGGGAGGCCGCGCGCGACCGGGCGGTGCTGACCCTGCTCTACGGCTGCGGCCTGCGGATCTCCGAGGCCATGTCCCTGACCCGCGCCGAGGCGCCCTTGGGCGAGACCCTGCGCATCGTCGGCAAGGGGTCCAAGACCCGCATCGCCCCCATCCTGCCCGCCGTGCGCGCGGCGGTGGACGCCTATCTGGCACTGCTGCCCTTCCCGCTCCAGCCGAGCGACGCCCTGTTCCGCGCCCGGCGCGGCGGACCGCTCAGCCCGCGTCACGTCCAGGCCTCGGTCCAGCGGTTGCGCGGCCGGCTGGGTCTGCCCGAACGCACGACGCCCCACGCCCTGCGCCACAGTTTTGCGACCCATCTGCTGGGCGCCGGCGCCGACCTGCGTTCGATCCAGGAACTGCTGGGCCACGCCAGCCTGTCGACGACCCAGAAATACACCGGCGTCGACGCCGATAGACTTTTGAATGCCTATGCGGCCGCCCATCCCCGCGCCTAAAAAGGCCGGATGAGTATCGACATCCTGGCCATAGGCCTGCCCGCCCTCGCGGACCAAATGCTGACCCAGCGCGCGCCCGGTCTGGGCTGGACCCTGCATCGTCCCGGCCCCGACGGCCTGCCTTCGCCCGAGGTCGCCGACCGTATCGTCGGCGTCGCCGCCTCGGGCGCCGCGTCCGTGGACGCCCGACTGATCGACGCCCTGCCCGCGCTGAAGATCGTCTCCGTCCACGCCGTCGGCTATGACCTGACCGATGTCGCCCACGCCCGGTCGCGCCGCGTGATCGTCACTCATACGCCCGATGTCCTGAACGAGGATGTCGCCGACCTGGCCCTGCTGCTGGCCCTGGGGACCTTGCGTCGCCTGCCGGCCATGGACGCCTGGGTCCGCGCCGGGCGCTGGGTCTCGGATGGGCCGCCGCCGCTGTCGCGCAGCGCCACAGGCCTGCGATACGGCCTGCTGGGCCTGGGCCGGATCGGCCAGGCCATCGCGCGGCGACTGGAGCCCTTCGCCGGCGAGATCGCCTACCACACCCGCAATCCGGTCAAGGATGCACCCTGGCGGCACGTGCCGAACTTGGTCGATCTGGCGGCCGAGGTCGATGTGCTGATCGTGATCGTGCCGGGCGGCGCTTCGACGCGTGGCCTGGTCTCGGCCGAGGTGCTGGAGGCCCTGGGTTCGACCGGCGTGCTGATCAATGTCGCGCGCGGCGAGGTGGTGGATCAGGACGCCCTGGTCGCCGCCCTGACCTCGGGCAGGCTGGGCGGCGCGGGCCTCGATGTGTTCGCGGACGAACCGAACGTGCCCCAGGCCCTGATCGACAGCGACCGCTGCGTTCTGACGCCCCACGTCGCCTCGGCCACCGTCGAGACCCGCAACGCCATGGCCGAACTGATGATGGCGAACCTTGAGGCCGTCCTGGCGGACAAGCCGCCGGTCACCCCGGTCCCGGACTAACCTACTGACCCGGCCGTGAGGGACGATGCGGCGTCACCGACACGGTCGGGCCGAACTCGCGGCCCAGGGCGCGCGGCTGATCGGGGATCGCATAGCTGATCGGCAGGGGACAGTTGTTCCGATCGCGCCGATCCAGCAGCATATAACGCCGCGCCTGGCCGTCATCGAGCGAACGGTCTAGCGTCATGGCGCGGTCGCCGCCGCCTTGCTGGGCCTGCATCAGAGGATCGTCGCACACCATCGCCTGATCGACGACAGGCGCGATCCGCACCATGGGCTGATCGACGACAGGCGCCGGATGGACGATCGCCGCGCTGTTGGACAGGACCAGCATGAGCAAGGTCAGCATCGCATCCTCCGGGTTCGATGCTGATCCTAAGCCAGCAACCTCGGATTGACCAGATCGGCGCCGAACCACAGGACCGACAAGAATATGTCGCACCGCCTTGGCGGAAAGCGCCTAACCTGATCGCCCCGGCCATGGCGTGAGGAGGACAGGCGGTTGCGCCTTGCATTCGGCGACCAGACTTCCTGCACTTCGTCGCGGCGCGAGGCGCTGAGCCTGCTGGCGGCTGTCCCGTTTCTTTCCGCCCAGACCGCTCCCCCGTCGGAGCCGCCGCCCGATCAGGTCCGGCTTTTGCAGAACCTGCTGACGCGGATGGGCGTTGGGGTGCGTCTGAACGACGGCGCCCAGCAGGTGTTCGTCATCGACACCGGCGCCGAACGCAGCGCGCTCTCGGCCGAGTTGGCGCAGGCTCTGGCCCTGCCGCCCGGCCGCCCGGTCGTCGTGCACGGCATCACCGCAGCCGAGGTCACGCCCACCGTCGAGATCGCACAGATCGAGATCGGGCGACGACGCTTCACCGACCTGATCCTGCCGGTCTTTCCGCGCGATGCATTGAGCGCCGACGGCCTGCTGGGTCTCGATCTTCTGTCGCGCTTTCGCCTGACGCTGGACGTCAACGCGCGGCAGGCCACCCTGTCGCCCTCGGGCTCGACCAGCATCGCCATGACCACCAGCGCCGACGGCACGCGGCTCCGGCGGCAGGACATCGTCGTCGCCGGTCATCGCGGTCGGTTCGGCCAGTTGATCCTGACCCGGATCGACGTGGCGGGGGTGGAGGTCGCCGCCTTCATCGACAGCGGCGCCCAATATTCCATCGGCAATCTGGCTCTGATGCGCGCGGCCGGGATCGGCCGGACCACCGATCCGTCGCAGCCCGTTCGCATGGTCGGCATCGTCGGCGGCGCAACGACGGTCCTGTCGGGTACGGCGCCGGCCATGGGGGTGGCGGGGCGGTCGCTGGGACCGACCCCGCTGCTGTTCGCCGATCTGCATGTGTTTCAGGTCATGGGCCTGATCGACCAGCCGGCCCTGTTGCTGGGCGCCGACATCCTGAGCCGGTTCAGCCGGATCACCCTGGATTACGGTCGCAGCCGCGTGGCCTTCGGCGGCGTGCTGCGCAGGCGTCCCTCAGCCGCCGGCGCGGTCAGATCGCCTTGATCGCCCCACCGTCCAGCCGGATCAGCGACCCGGTGACATAGGCCGCCAGCGGGCTGGCCAGGAAGGCGGCGGTGGCGCCGAACTCCTCGGTCGTGCCGATGCGGCCGACGGGGATGGACTTGACGGAGTCGGCCCGCGCCTCCTGCGGCGTGACGCCGGTGCGTTCGGCAGCCGCCTGGTCCAGCCGTTCGATGCGCGGCGTGTCGATCCGCCCCGGCAACAGGGTGTTGACCGTCACCCCGTCCGGTCCGACCTCGTTCGCCAGCGTCTTGGCCCAGGCCGCGACCGAGGCCCGCAGGGTGTTGGACACGCCCAGCGCCGCCGACGGCTCCACCACCGTGATCGAGGCGACGTTCAGGATTCGCCCCCAGCCGGCGGCCCGCATGCGCGGCAACACCCGGTCCGTCAGGCGGAAGATCGACAGCACCATCGATTCGAAATGATCGCGCCACACCGCCGGCTCCAGCCCCGACACCCCCGACGGCGGCGGCCCGCCCGTGTTGTTCAGCAGTATCTCGATATGGCCGCCCAGCAGCTCTTCGGCCAGGTCCGCCGCCTTCAGCAGCGCCGCGTGATCGGCCAGGTCCGCCGTGACCACGACCGCCTTGCCCGGCCCGGCCGCGTTCAGCCCATCCGCCACGGCCTGAAGCTTTTTCGCATCGCGCGACAACAGGGCGACATGCGCGCCCTCGGCGACCAGGGCCGTCGCCACGGCCCGGCCCAGGCCGGATGATCCGCCACAGATCAGGGCGCGCTTGCGGTCCAGTTTCAGGTCCATGGTCGATCTCCGGCTTCGATTTCCAGCCCCGCATATCGGACGCCTGCCCGCCTGACGCAACGCGGCGTTAACCGATGCGGCGCACCTTCGTCTCCAAGCGGTCGCCATCAGCCGCCAGGACAGGCCGGGGAGGGCTCGCCCATGTCGACCAAAATGACGTCGAGCATCCGCCGACACAGCGATCATTTCGAGCCGCAGGACACGGATCCCCAGGAACAGCGCCGCCTGCGCGGCCAGCTAGAACAGATCGACTACGCCGCCTACATCGCCAACAAGGAGGTGATCGGCCAGGCCCTGACCGGCGTCGACGCCGGCTCTCTACAAAAGCTGGCGGTCATGACCGCCACGGCCCGCGCCAAATGGGTGGCGGAATCGCTGCGCCTGGCCCACTCCGGCTCGGCCGTGACGCCTGATCAGGTCGCCCGCCTGACCGCCGCCCGCACCGCCTATGATGAACTCGCCGAAGCCTACGAGGCCCTGCGCCGCATCATCGAGCGCGGGTATATCGCGCTGCGGTGACGTGGATCAGTTTCGACTATGCCTGAGGCGCGTCATCGGCCTCGACCGAAGCGGTCAGCCGGTCGAACAGTGAACGGCCATCCAGGGTTCGTTCCAAGCGGTCGAGATGTTCGGCGACGTCGTCAGCCTCGCGATTCAGGGCCTCGGCTTCGCGATTCATGGCGAGCCACAGCGGGGTCAGGCGGACGACCAGAGCCTCGCCTGCCGAGGTCAGGGACTGACGACGCCGCCGCGCGTCCTGTGGATCCGGCAGAGCCCGCACATAACCGGCCGCTTCCAGCGATCGCAGTGACTGGCTGACCGAAACGTGGGTGATGCGTAGCGCGGCGGCGAGTTCGCCGACCGTCATCGGACCGTTCTGGACAACCTGGTTCAGGACGCCGAACCATCGCTGCTCGAAGGTGATGCCCAGGTGCGCATAGATACGGCCGACGTCGCGGTCGATCCGCTCCGACAGGCGGCGCAGTTGGGCGCCGATGGTCGCGCCATGGCCGCCCTTCAGATCGGTCACTCGGGCGGCTCCACGATGACGGCGATCTGCATGATCCGCTCGGCGCCGGCCGCATTTCCGCGGTGGCGAGCCTTCGCCGCCTCGACCTCGAAGACCGAGCGCGGTTTCAGGCCCTGCGGCCTCGCGTCGAACAGGGCGCGGGCGGCCCCCACGCTATCGTCCCTCGCCGCCGCCGTCATCGCCATGCCCAGATGATAACCGTCGGTCGCAGGACCGGGTCCACACAGGATGTCCTTCACCGCAACGTTCAGGCCCCAGTAGCCATCGACCTCGCCATTGGTGAGCATCGCGAAGGTATAGCCCAGATCCTCGTAACGCCAGACCTCGCCGGCGATGCCGACATGGCCGCCGGTGTTGCCCACCATGCGATGACCGTTGATGGTCTCTTCCATGAAGCCCAGACCGTAACGCGCGCGGCCCAGATCGAACAGACCTTTGGTCGCCGTTGTGTACATCTGCGGCGACAGGAGCCGGCCGTCGCCCAGGGCGGTGATGAAGATCGACAGGTCCTCTACGGTCGAATAGCCGCCACCCGCCGAGTTGCCCCGAAACTGGTTGACGAACAGATTGCTGCGCCAGGCGCCGGGAACAGCTTCGTCGCGGGCATAGCCGTCGGCCCGGTTCGGCACGACGAGATCGAGCGGCCAGTCGCCGCTGCCGCTCATGCCAAGGGGCTCGAATATGGTTCGCCCGATGTGGTCGGCGTAGGTCTCGCCGGTCATGGCCTCGACGATCAGGCCCAGGATCACATAGCCGCCATTGGAATAGCCGAGCCGCTCGCCGGGCGTGAACTCCAGCGGCAGGTCGGCGATCAGGGGCAGAAAGTCGCGGGTCTCTACGAAGGCCTTGGACGGCTTGTTCGCGATCGACTCCCAGTAGTTGCCCACGCCTGAGCTGTGCGACAGCAGCTGGCGGGCGGTGATCTGTTCGGCGACGGCGCGGTTCGGATAGTCGGGCAGATAGCGAATGACCGGGGCGTCCAGGTCGATCCGACCCTTCTCCACAAGACGCAGCACCGCCGTGGCGGTGAACATCTTGCCGATGGAGGCGACGTTGAACCGGGTGTCAATACGGTTCGCCGCGCCGAACACGCGCTCCGCCTGGCCCACCGCACGCTGATAGACGACCTGGTCGCCGCGCCTCAACATCAGGACGCCCGAGAAATCTGCATCTATGATCGCCTGTTCCACGGCGGCGTCCAGACGGGCGGCGATGGAGCCTCCTTCGTCCCCTGCTCGACCAAGGCCGCTCCAGCTCAAGACGCCCAGCCCTGCTGTCGCGCCCATCACCCCTCGCCGTGTCATCCGAATACCCACCGAAACCGCCCCAACATTTATGTAGGCACCTACATAAATGTGCATTGAAGCAAACGCCAGCCTTGGAAACGCCCAGGACGACCCGAAACTCGGGACAGAGCGGATGACACGACCCGCACCTTCCGCAAACATTGATTTTATATGATGTATCTGGAGGGCCTGGTGGAGCCGAGGGGAGTCGAACCCCTGACCTCGTCATTGCGAACGACGCGCTCTACCAACTGAGCTACGGCCCCGTTTCCAGCGTGGGATCGGGTTCACAGGCGAGGCGGACATAGAAGGCGGGCGGGCGTGGTGTCAACGGGCTTGTGCGCGCAATCGGCGCAGGTCGGAGACGGCCGTTGTCGGACGGGGTGCGAACACGCTAGAAGCGCCGATCCAAGCAGGAGTTACGGTTCATGGGCTACGCGATCGTCTGGTTGATCAACGCCATTATCAGTCTGATGATCTGGTTCATCATCGCCCAGGCCATATTGAGCTGGCTGGTGGCGTTCGATGTCGTCAACTATCGCAACCGCTTCGTCTATTCGGTGGGCACCTTCCTTGACCGGGTCACCGCGCCCCTGCTGGAGCCGTTCCGTCGCATCATCCCGAACCTGGGCGGCATCGACATCTCGCCCATCGTGGTGATCCTGCTGCTGCAGTTCATCAGCGTGCTGTTCAACCGCACGGCGGCGCCGGCCCTGGTCCAACTGCTGGGCTGAGGCGACACGGCGGGCGGAAATCTGACGCATGGGCGACGATCCGCTCTTGCGCCGCGCGCCTTCCTTTCTAAAGGTGCCCGCCCGACCACTTTCGACCACGGTTCATGACCACGATCACCACAGTCGCCATTCTGGGCGCCGGACAGATGGGCGCAGGCATCGCCCAGGCGGTGGCGCTCGGGGGCTATTCGGTCCGGCTCTATGACGTCGTCGCCGACCGGCTGCCGCTGGCGCAGGGCGAGATCGCGGCCAGCCTGTCTCGCCATGTGGCGCGCGGCCTGATCGATCAGGCCGCCGCGGACGCGGCCCTTGCCCGCATCGCCGTCAGCGACGTGATGGCCGACGCCGTCGTCGGCGCCGATCTGGTCATCGAGGCTGCGCTGGAGGACGAGGCGGTCAAGAAGGCCATCTATGCGCAGGTCCTGCCGCACCTTGGGCCGCAGACCCTGCTGGCCTCCAACACCTCCTCGATCTCGATCACCCGTCTGGCGTCCTCGACAGACCGGCCGGATCGGTTCGTCGGCCTGCACTTCATGAAGCCGGCGCCGATCATGAAACTGGTCGAGATCGTGCGCGGCATCGCCACCTCGGCCGAGACCCATTCCGCCGCCGTCGCCTTCGCCGAGAGCCTGGGCAAGACGACCACGGACGCCGAGGACTTCCCCGCCTTCATCGTCAACCGCATCCTGGTGCCGATGATGAACGAGGCGATCTTCACCCTGTACGAGGGGGTGGGCGACGTCGCCTCGATCGACAAGGCGCTGCGCCTGGGGGCCAACCATCCGATGGGGCCGCTGGAACTGGCGGACTTCATGGGGCTGGATGTCGTCCTGGCCATCATGAACGTGCTGTATGACGGCCTGGCCGATAGCAAATACCGCCCCTGCCCGCTGCTGGTGAAATATGTCGAGGCCGGCTGGCTGGGCCGCAAGAGCGAACGCGGCTTCTACGACTATTCCGGCGACACGCCGGCGCCGACACGATGAGCCGGTTCGAGAGCTATTCCGACCTGCCGGGTCAGGCGACCATCGCCGCACGGCCCGCGCCTCTGTATCCGGTCCTGGCCTGTCTGGCGGGCGCGGCCTGGCCTCCACTGTGGCTGACCCTGCCGTTCTGGCGGCCCCATGCCTTCATGCCGGGACGCGACATGGACTGGCGGCTGGTTGTGATGCTGATCGGCCTGATCACCGTGCCGCTGGCCCTGTATCGCATCCTGACCGAGCGCAAGCGCGACGGTCGCCCCGGCACGCGGCTGGGCGTGGTCTGGCGCTTCATGATGTACGGCGGCCTGGCGGCGGCCCTGGTGCAGATCGTCGTCGCTCTGGGCATGAGCGTCATGGGCTGGATCGAGGCCGGCGACTTCATGCAGGCCCTGGGCGCCACCGAGACGACCCTGCTGATCTTCGGCGTCGGCGGCCTGCCCATCGCCATGATCGTGGGCGTCAGCTACGCCCTGTGGGCCGGGCTGTGCGCCGCCTTCATCGCCTTCGAAGCCCGACCGGTGGTCAAGGACCGACTGGGGCTGATGCCGAAAGGCTGAGCACGGCGTCGTAAGCCGCTTCGCGGGATTGGGGGATCCGCACATGACCATCGACCCGCCCGTCCTGTCGCCCGTCGAGCCGACATCGCGTATCGCCAGCCTGGACGTGATGCGGGGCCTGGCGGTGCTGGGCATCCTGGCGGTCAATGTCGTCTCCTTCGCCCTGCCCTTCATGGTCTATGACGACGCGAGCCTGAGCCCGTTCGCGGTGACGGGCGCCAACGCCGTGGCGCGCTGGACGATGGACGTCTTCTTCCATCAGAAGTTCATCACCCTGTTCTCCATGCTGTTCGGCGCCTCGATCTTTCTGGTGGGGGGCGAGCGCGGCGACCCGGCGCGCGGGCGGCTGTTGCGGCGACGCCTGTTCTGGCTGGCGATCATCGCCCTGATCCACGGCCTGGCCTTCTGGTACGGCGATGTTCTCCTGCTCTACGCCTGGTCGGCTTTGTTCGTGATGCTGATGCGGTCGATGCGAGCCAGGACGCTGATCGGCGTCGGCCTGGGCGTGACCCTGGCGCTGGGCGCGATGCAGGCCCTTGCCACCTGGATGATGGTCGCCGGCCCGCCCGTGGTTACCGAGGCCATGGGCCAAGGCGAGCCGCAATACACCGCCGCCATGGTCGCCGAGGCCATCGCCGCCTATCGCAGCGGCTGGGCCGGGGCCATGGGCCAGAACCTTCAGAGCTGGCTGTTCCTGCAGGGGGCCAGCCTGACGATGTTCGTCTTCTCGACGGTGGCTCTGATGATGCTGGGCATGGGCCTGTTCAAGGCGGGCGTGTTCAGCGGCCGGGCGCCGACCTGGGTCTATGCGACGCTGATCGGCGTGGGCGGGGCGATGCTGGCCCTGCTGGGCGTGCTAGAATGGGCCGAGGCCATGGCGCCGGCCGGAACCCACCCGACGCGCGGCCTGGCGGAGGCCGTCGCCTCCTTCCCGATCTTCGTCACCCTGGCCTATGTCAGCCTGATCGTCCTGGCGACGACGCGCGGCCTAGGCTGGATCACGGCGGCGCTGCGGCCGGTGGGGCAGATGGCCTTCACCAACTATCTGACCCAGACCCTGATCATGACCTCGATCTTCTATATGCCGTGGGGGCCGCGCCTGTTCGGACAGGTGGACTATGTGCAGATGTGGGGCCTGGTGCTGGGCGTCTGGGCGCTGCAACTGGTCTGGTCGCCGCTGTGGCTGTCGCGGTTCAGCATGGGGCCGCTGGAGTGGGTTTGGCGCTGTCTGACCTATGGTCGTCGGGTGCCGATCCAGAAACCCGGCTGACGGCGCTTTTATCGCAGGCGCGAAGGGATTAACTGAGGGCCATGGCCGCCCCGGATACTCCCGCCGAAACCTTCAAACGCGCGCTGGGTCATGCCGCGCGGGCGTTGGCCGAACAGCCCGAGCTGGAGGTGATGTTCGGATCCGACGGGCCCAAGCTGTCGAACGGCGTCCT
Source organism: Brevundimonas sp. (assembly GCF_041648115.1). Taxonomy (GTDB): domain Bacteria; phylum Pseudomonadota; class Alphaproteobacteria; order Caulobacterales; family Caulobacteraceae; genus Brevundimonas. The sequence continues at coordinate 151,988 of NZ_JBAZPR010000010.1, read as the reverse complement.
GACCCTGCCCCATCCGCCGCGCGATCCGTCCGGTCCCGAGAGCGCCTCTCTGCGCGGCCAGGCCGACCGGCTGGCGCTGCGACTGGCCAATCACGATGGGGCGGTGAACGCCAGGATGCGGCCGGCGGATACGAAGGCGGCCGAGGTGTTCGACGCGGTCGAGCAGGCGCGGGTCGAGGCGTTTGGCTCGGAACATCTGGTGGGGGTGCGCGACAACTTGGGCGCCGCCCTGATCACCCGGCTGGAAAAGACCGGCGCCCTGCGGATCAATGACGCCGACCGCGTGCCGGTGTCCGAGGCCGTGGCGCTTCTGGTGCGCGAGCGGCTGACCGGACGGCCCGCCCCCGACGGCGCCAGGGCCATGCTGGATCTGGTCCGCGCCAATATCGAGGCCAAGGCGGGCGCCAAGCTGGACGCCCTGGCGGGCACGGCGGGCGATCAGGAAGGCTTTGCGCTGAAGATGCGCGAGGTGCTGCGCGCTCTGGATCTGGATCCCGGCGACGGTCGCGGCGAAGATACTTCCGAAGATCCCGGCGACGAGGAACCCGACCCCCAGGATCCGGCCGCCGACGACGATCAGGACGAGGAGGAAGAAGAGGACGGCGGCGAAGGCTCCCAGTCGATGGAGGGCGACGCCGACGATCAGTCGTCGGACGAAGAGCGCGAGAGTCGTCCCGAGGGCGCACCCGCCGATCCCGACGGCGAAGGCTCCGACGAAGGCCCCGAGCTACAGGAAGGCCAGCAGCCCAACCGCCAGCAGACGGCCGACGACGGCCGCGCGGTCGATTTCTACCGCGTCTTCACCACCGCCTTCGACGAGGTGGTGGACGCCGCCGACCTGTGCGACCCGGTCGAGCTGGACCGGCTGCGCGCCCTGCTGGACGGCCAGCTGGCCATCCTGTCCAGCGTCGTGTCACGCCTGGCCAACAAGCTGCAACGCCGCCTGCTGGCCCAGCAAAACCGCTCCTGGGTCTTCGATCTGGAAGAGGGGATGCTGGACACCGCCCGCCTGACCCGGATCGTCACCGATCCGACGGCTCCTTTATCGTTCAAGGCCGAGAGCGAGAGCCCGTTCCGCGATACGGTCGTGACCCTGTTGCTGGACAACTCCGGCTCGATGCGCGGGCGGCCGATCATGGTGGCGGCAGTCTGCGCCGACATCCTGGCGCGCACCCTGGAGCGCTGTGGCGTCAAGGTCGAGATCCTGGGCTTCACCACCCGCGCCTGGAAGGGCGGCCAGAGCCGCGAGGCCTGGATCACCGCCGGCAAGCCCGCCAATCCGGGCCGTCTGAACGACCTGCGCCACATCATCTACAAGGCCGCTGACGCGCCCTGGCGCCGGGCCAAGAAGAACCTCGGCCTGATGATGCGCGAGGGTCTGCTGAAGGAAAACATCGACGGCGAGGCCCTGCAATGGGCGCACAGTCGCCTGCTGGCCCGCACCGAGCAGCGCCGCATCCTGATGGTCATTTCCGACGGCTCGCCGGTGGACGACTCGACCCAGTCGGCCAATGCGGCGCTGTATCTGGACAAGCACCTGCGCCAGGTCATCGCCGAGATCGAGGATCGCTCGCCCGTCGAACTGCTGGCCATCGGCATCGGCCACGACGTGACCCGCTGGTATCGCAAGGCCCTGACCATCGTGGACGTTGAACAGCTGGCGGGCGCCATGACCGAGAAGCTGGCCGAACTGTTCGAGAATGAAGGCGCGGCCGGTCCCACGCGGCGGGTCAGACGAAAGCTGGCGGCATGAGCCGTTTCGGCCGTCTGGCCTCGATCTGGATCGCCCTGTCGCTGACGGCCTGCGCCGCCTCGCTCGGCGCGCCCCGGCCCTATCCCTTGTCGTCGGACGGCTGGACGCCGGAGGTCGCGGAACTGAGAAGCGTCAGCCTGGGCCTGCCTGGCGGGGCGCAGTTGGCGGACGGCGTGGATTTCGCTGGGGGTCTGCAGCTCCTCGCCGCACCGACCTCGCCGCTGCACAGCCTTTCGGACCTGAAACTGACCGGCGACGGCAGCTTCGTCACCGTGTCGGATGCCGGCGATCTGGTGCGCGGCGACATTCGCCTGGACGCCGGCGGGCGGCTGATCGGCCTGGATCATTTCCGTTCACGCCGCCTGACGCTGGAAGACGGGCGCGCGATTTCCGACAAGCAGGACGGCGACGCCGAGGGCCTGGTTGTCACACCCTCCGGCGATCTGCTGGTCAGTTTCGAACGGCGGCACCGGATCTGGAACTACGGCCCGCTATCGGCTCTCAAGACCCGGCCGACGCCGATGCGGGCGCCCGACTTCGCCTTCACCGAAAACGACGGGATGGAGGGCTTGGCCGTCGCGCCCAACGGCTGGCGTGTCTCTGGCGAGGCCGGCGGCGTGTGGAACTGTTCAGCGGCCCGATGCACCGTCGTGACCGCTCCGCCCGAGACGCCCGTTCCCGACAGCGAATATCGCACAACCGGTCTGGATCGTGATCCGTCCGGCGACGGATGGTTCGTGGTTCAGCGCCTGTACCGTGCGCCCATCGACATGCGGGCACGTGTTCGCCGCATGGCCCCGGATGGAACCCTGGGTCCGATCCTGATCGAGCTGAAACTGCCCGGCACAACCGACAATTTCGAAGGCATCGCCGCCGAGACGCGCCATGGCAAGACGCGCCTGTACATCCTGTCCGACGACAATTTCAATCCGGCCCAGCGCACCCTGATGCTGGCCTTCGACCTGGACTGATCTTCAGGCGGCCCCGGCCCACTGGGTCGATTGGGCCGTCGTGTCGTCGGCGCGTAGCGCGCGCACGAAGTCGTCGCGCCAGATGCCCACGTCGGTGGCGCGCACCACCTCCATCAGGGCCTCCCATTTCCGAATACGCTCGGACAAGGGCATGGTCAGCGCCTTCTGGATGGCGTCCGACAGCTCCTCGCGGCTGTAAGGATTGACAAGCAAGGCCTCGCCCATCTGCTCGGCCGCGCCGGCGAAGCGCGACAGAATCAGCACGCCCGGATCGTCGGGGTTCTGGGCGCAGACATATTCCTTGGCCACCAGGTTCATGCCGTCGCGCAAGGGCGTCACCAGACCGACCCGCGCCGCGCGATAGATGCCGGCCAGCTGATCCCGGCGATAGGTGCGGTTCAGATAGCGGATCGGCTGCCAGTCCATGTCGCCGAACGCGCCGTTGATCCGCCCCGCCAGGGCGTCAAGCCGCGCGCGAATATCCTGGTAGCTGTCGACATCGTCGCGCGAGATCGGCGTGACCTGCAACAGGAAGACCTCGCCCCGCATCGAAGCGTTGTCCTGGAGGAACTGCTCATAGCCGAGCAGCCGCTCCTCCAGCCCCTTGGAATAGTCCAGTCGGTCCACACCCACCATCATCGACCGGAAGGCCGAGGACGCCGCCATCCGGTCATAGGTCCGCGCGCCCAGGGTCGAGTTCCGCGCCGCCAGGAAGCCGTCCACATCGATGCCGATGGGGAAGACGCCCGTCTGGACCTTGCGTCCGAAACACTCCAGCCCGCCGGTCCCGTCCAGTTCGCCCTGGGCCTCCGAGACCACATAGTCGGTGAACAGGTCGCTCCATTCCTGGGTGTGGAAACCGATCAGGTCGAAGTCGAACATGGATTCCACCAGCCGCCGGTGATGCGGCAGGGTCACCAGCAACTGCCGCGCCGGCCACGGCGTATGCAGGAAAAAGCCGATCCGGTTCCTGATCCCCAGGCGACGCAGGTCCCGCGCCATCGGGATCATGTGATAGTCGTGGATCCAGATCATGTCGTCGGGCTGGATCAACGGCGCCAGCACCTCGGCGAAGCGGCGGTTCACCCGCTCGTAACCTTCGCCATAGGACCGCTCGTACTGGGCCAGGTCGATGCGGTGGTGGAACAGCGGCCACAGCGTCTTGTTGGCATAGCCATTGTAGTATTCGTCGACATCCTGCGCTTCCAAATCGACCAGGCCGACGGTGACGCCGGCCCGGTCCTCGATCTTCACCTCGCCGGTATAGTGTTCGATCGTCTCGCCGGACCAGCCGAACCACAGACCGTCGTATTTTCGCAAGGCGGCGGACAGGGCCATGGCCAGGCCGCCGGCGGACCCTGCGGCAGGGTCGGTCGGGGCGGAGACCCGGTTGGAAACGACGATAAGGCGGCTCATGACTTCACTTCAGACGGCGACCCCAGCCCCGGGGCCCGAACATTAACGCACATCGGTCCACGAACGGCTCAACAGCACGGCGCAATTGATGATGCCGACCAGGGAATAGGTCTGCGGATAGTTGCCCCACAGCTCGCCGTCGTCGATCGAGATGTCCTCGCTCAACAGACCTGCGGCCGTGCGACGGCTCAACATCTCCTCGAAAATGGTGCGCGCCTCCTCGATCCGGCCGTTCTGATGCAGGGCCTCGATGAACCAGAAGGTGCAGAAGTTGAAGGCGGTCTCCGGCTCGCCGAAGTCGTCCGGCTCGACATAGCGGAACAGGAACGGACCCTTCTTCAGATCGCGTTCGATGGCGTCGAAGGTGGCGACCTGACGCGGATCGTGCGCCTCCAGGAAGCCCAGATCGGTCATCTGCAACAGGGAGGCGTCCAGTTCACGCCCGCCGAAGCTGGCGGCGAACCGCCCCTCGTCCGGCAGATAGGCTTCGGCCTCGATCCTCTCGCGAATGATCCCTGCCCGCTCGCGCCAGAACTCGCCCCGATCCGGCAGGCCCAGATGGTCCGCCGCCTTGGCCAGACGGTCGCAGGCGGCCCAGCACATGACGGAGGAATAGGTGTGGACCCTCGCAATGGTGCGGAACTCCCACAGGCCGGCGTCGGTCTGATCGTGCATGGCGAAGGCCCGCTCGCCGATGGTCTCCAGCGCATGGAAATCTTCGAGCGTGCCAGGACGCAGCAGGCGCGCGTCATAGAAGGCCTGAACCAGCGGAAGGACGATCTGTCCGTACACGTCATGTTGCAGATGCTCGTGCGCCTGATTGCCGATCCGCACCGGCTTCATGCCGCGATAGCCCGCGACCGTATCGACGATGCTCTCGCCGATGCCAGGCTCAAGACCCACGCCATAGACCGGCTGGACGTGACCTCCGGCGGAATCGTCGACCAGGTTCCTCAGATAGACCAGGTAGTTCTCAAGGATGTCCACCGCGCCCAGGCGATTCAGCGCCCGCACCGTGTAATAGGCGTCGCGGATCCAGCAGTAGCGATAGTCCCAGTTGCGCCCGCTCTCCTTGAACTCGGGCACCGAGGTCGTCATGGCGGCGACGATGGCGCCGGTCTCTTCATAGGCGCACAGCTTCAGTGTGATCGCCGCGCGGATCACCGCCTCCTGATAGTCCAGCGGCAGATAGAGTTTGCGCACCCAGTCCTGCCAATAGGCCACCGTCCGGTCCAGCGCGCCCTGCACCCCGTGACCGACATCCTGGTCATAGCCCTCGTCCGGCCCCAGGAAGAAGGCGTGGGGCCGCTCAAGCCGGAACACCCTTTCCTCCAGCACATGCGACACCGGACAATCGGTCGTCAGGCGGAAGGTGACGTCGGCGCACATATAGCGGATGTGGTTGGAGCCGGAGGTATAGGGCGCCGGTCGCGCGCCCCAGTCCGTCGAGGGTCGCAACCGCACGCGAATGCGCGGCGTGCCCGACAGCGGCCGCACGATCCTCGCGAAAGCCAGCGGGCGATAGGTGCGGGCATGTTTGGGATGGCGCGGGGCGAAGTCGATGATCTCTGCGCTCGAACCGTCCTCGGCCGTCATCACCGTGCGCAGCACCGGCGTGTTGCGAACATAGGCCTGCTCGATCGATTTCATCCCCTCCATCTCGATGGCCCAGAAGCCGTGCTCGGGCGTCTCGCCATCCATCAGGGCGGAAAAGACAGGGTCGCCGTCCACGCGCGGCGCGCAGGCCCAGACGAAGCGGCCCTGACGGTCGATCAGGGCGCTGACGCCGCAGTTGCCGATGGGAAAGAGGTCCAGATTGGGCTTCATCGGTTCAGGCCTTCGCTACGGCTTCAAGCCAGGTCAGTACGGCGTCGACATCGTCCAGGCGGTAACGCGCCGCCGTCTCGCGCTCTGGTCCAACCAGCACGCCATAGCCGCCAAGCGCCGCCGCCGCCTCGAACCCGTATTCGTCGGTCAGGTCGTCGCCCAGCATGACCGGGACCGCGCCCTTGAACGGCGTCTCCTGCATGAAGGCGGTGACGGCCGTGCCCTTGTCGGCGCCCGGTGTCTTCAGTTCCAACACCATATGGCCGGGCTGAAGGGTCAGCCCCGTCTCGGCCTGAAGCTCGGCGGCCAGGCCCTTGGCGGCGCCAGCCTCGTCCGGCGCCTGACGATAGTGCAGGCCGACCGAGACGCCCTTGTCCTCGACGATCACGCCCGGCCGGTCGGCGGCGAATTCCTCGAAGGCCTCCATCGCCTGGGCGACGCCCGCGTCGGCGGCCTTGCGCTCGATCGAGCCGTCCTTCAGCCGCCGCTCCAGCCCATGCACGCCCGAGCCAGACACCAGCGCGTGGTCCGAGATACGGTCGATCTCGGCGATGGTGCGGCCGCTGACAATGGCGACGCGGCCCGACAGCCGCGCCTCGACCGCCTTCAGCGCCGCAGTGCGGCGAGGGGTCGGCACGACGGCGCCCGGCGTCGGCGCCATCGGCGCCAAGACGCCGTCCATGTCCAGGAACAGGGCGATCCCGTCGGCGACGACGGGCGGTGATGGGAGCAATAGCGCGGCGGCTCCGGCGTGAGACGGCATTGACGATCGGTTCTCTTGTTGGCTTCCCCGTCACCGTAACGCGCCAATGCGGCAAAGGTTGACCCGAAACCGACAAAGTCGTCTGAAAGGGAGGCGGCGCGCGCAAAGCAGTCACGGCGGATCGCGCACGTCTAAAGAAGGAGAGCCCGGTTGCGGGCCGTCACAGCATGACCGAGATCGTTCACTCGACCCCCGAAGACATCGCCGTCATGACCGATCGCGCACGCGAGGTCGTCCGGTTGAACATAGAGGCGCTGGAGGCGCTGGAGCGTTCGATCGACGTCTCGATGGCTCGCGCGGTCGATGTGATCATGAGCCGACCGGGCTATGTGGTCGTCACCGGCATGGGCAAGTCGGGCCATATCGGCAACAAGATCGCCGCGACCCTGGCCTCGACCGGCACCAACGCCTTCTTCGTCCACCCTGCCGAAATGAGCCATGGCGACCTGGGCATGCTGCGCCCCGACGTGACCCTACTGGCGCTGTCCAACTCTGGTGAGAGTCGCGAACTGCGCGATCCGCTGATCTATTGCCAGCGCAACGGCATCCCCGTCATCGCCATCACCCAGCGTCCCGCCAGCTTCCTGGGCCGCAACGCCGCCGTCTGCCTGACCATGCCCAGCGTCGCCGAGGCCTGCCCCAACGGCCTGGCGCCGACGACCTCGACCCTGATGGCCCTGGCCCTGGGCGATGCGCTGGCCATGGTGCTGATGGACCGTCGCGAGTTCACGGCGATGGACTTCGGCCTGCACCACCCCGGCGGCGCCCTGGGCATGAGCCTGCAGAGCGTGCGCGAATGGATGGGCGACAACGCCGCCGTCCCGGCCAGCGTCCCGCTGAACGCCGGGTTCGGCGAGGTCGTCTCGGCCATCACCGAGGGTCGAAAGGGCGCCGTGGCCGTGCTGACCCACGACGGAGCCCTGGCGGGCATCGTCACCGACGGCGACCTGCGCCGCGCCTTCCAGCGCGACACCACCAATCTGACGGCGGCAGACATCATGGGCGCCAACCCGATTACGGTCGATCCTGACGCCCGCATGAGCGATGTCGTCGATCTGCTGAGCGCCAACAAGATCGCCAACCTGTTCGTGGTCGAGGACGGACGCCCCACCGCCATCGTCCACATCGCCGAACTGATGCAGGCCGGTTACGTCGCCTGAAATGCGTATCCTCTACGACGCCAGCCGGCTGATGAGCCGGGCCGACCGCTCCGCCCCGACCGGCGTGGACCGGGTCTGTCTGGCCTATGCCGAATGGCTGCTGGCCTCGCCGAACGTGACGACCATTCCGGTGCGCGGGCGCAAGAACCGACTGGTCACCGTCGAGATCGGTTGGTTTCGGCGTTTCGTCACCGATCTCCGCGCCAAGTGGAATGGCGCCGCCAGCGCGCCCGCGGACCTGGCGCACGAACAGCGACTGCTTGCGGCTTTGACCGCAGAGACGCGTCCGACTGAATCGGTTCTGGGCGCGCCCCCGGCGCTCGTTCAAGAGAAGCCCGCCGACAAGGCTCGCGTGCTGAAGCAGTTCTTCCGCTCGCGCCACGTGGCGCCCCTGCCGGACGCCGACCTCTATTTGACCGTAGGCCACACCACCCTGCACGATCCGGCTGCGCTTCAGGATCTTGAGGCGGCCGGAATCGAGCGGGTCGTTCTGATCCATGACCTGATCCCCGTGACCCATCCCGAGTTCTGCCGCCCTGGCGACGGCGAGAAACACCACGCCCGCGTCGCCAACACCCTGCGTCACGCCAGCCGGATCATCGTCAACTCGGCCTATACGGGCGAGGAACTGCACGCCTTCGCGGGGCGCGAGGGCCTGCCCCTGCCGCCTGTCCACGTCGCCCACCTGGGGCTGGAGCCGGCCTTCGTCGCGGGCGACGCCGTCACGGCGCCCCGCCCCTATTTCGTCCACGTCGGCACCATTGAGGCGCGCAAGAACCTGGCCCTGCTGCTGACCTTGTGGCGCCGACTGGAAGAGCGGCTCGGCGACAAGACCCCCTCGCTTGTGCTGGTCGGTCGCTACGGCTGGGAAAACGAGGCCGTGCTGGACCACCTGCAACGCTCGCCCAATCTTCAGGGCGTGGTGCATCAGGCCTCCAACCTGTCCGACGCCGTTCTGGCTCGGCTGATGCGAGGCGCGCGTGCGGTGCTGGCGCCGTCATCCGTCGAGGGGTTCGACCTGCCGGCGGTCGAGGCCTGCGCCATGGGCCTGTCCCTGATCGCCTCCGACATCGCGCCGCATCGCGAGCTGACACCGAGCGCCGAGTTGATTGACCCATTGGACGGCCTGGGCTGGCTGGCCGCCATCGAGCGCGCGACGCAGGCAGCGCCGCCCCCGCCGCCAACCTATGTCGCGCCCGACTGGCCGGGGCATTTCCGCATCGTCGCCGACGCCATCGGCCTTGAACACGCCTAGCCTCTGGCGAGCGCGCTCAAAGGCTTGTAATCAATCCGCGAACAAGGGCTAACCAGCTTCATGACGCGCACCATCCTGCCGCTTGCCATCGTCGCCATTCTGGGCGGCTGCTCCACTCTGCCGCGCGACGGGCCGTCGGGCGCCTCGGTCAATGCCGGCGCTACGACCGCCTCGGCCCTGGGCAGCTACGCCCTTGTCCCGCTGACCTATGAGGTCACCGAGCGGATGAAACAGGTGCCGCCGCAATTCTTCGGCACCCTGGCCGCGGGGTCCAGCGATCAACCGGCCGATGTGATCGGTGAAGGCGATACGCTGGCCATCTCGATCTTCGATCCGTCGGGTTCACTGTTCGGCGGATCCCTGGTGTCTGGGTCGTCGTCCAGCCGCACGAATACGACCCTGTCCGGCGGCAACCAGGCCCTGCCTGGCGCCACCGTCGATCGCAGCGGCTCGGTGATGATTCCGTTCGGCGGACAGGTTCGCGTCCAGGGCCTGACCTCGACCCAGGCGGCGTCGGCGATCCGGCGCTCGTTGGTCGGCAAGGTCGGCAATCCGCAGGTGCTGGTGTCGATCGCCGGCAACGCCTCCAACACCGTCAATGTCCTGGGCGACGTGCGCCAACCGGGTCGCGCGCCCCTGGGCGTCAACAGCAACCGCATTCTGGACGTCATCGCGGCGGCGGGCGGCTCGGCCCGCACCACCGACGACCTGACCATCTCGATCCAGCGCGAAGGCCGGACCTACACCGCCCCCCTGTCGGCCGTGACGACCGAGTTCGGCGAGAACGTCCGCCTGCAACGCGGCGACGTGGTCAACGTCCAGTACAAGCCCCGCCGCTTCTCGACCTTCGGCGGCCTGAACGCCGTGGCCCAGGTCGAGATGCCGGCCGGCCCCATGACCCTGACCGGCGCCATGTCCAAGGTCGGCGGTCTGAACACCAACACCGCCAACGCCCGCCGGGTGCTGATCTTCCGCTTCGAACGGCCCGAGGTGGCCCAGGCCCTGGGCATCAGCCAGCCCGCCACTCCACGGGGCGTGCCTGTCGTCTATCAACTGGACTTCAGCGACGCCGCCAATGTCTTCGCCGCCACCAACATGCAGGTCATGCCGGAAGACGTGATCTATGTGCCCCTGGCCGGCGCCGCCGAAATGCGGAAATTCTTCGAGGTCGTTCAGAGCCTGACCCGCGTCGTCTATGACGTGTCGGTGACCAGCGCGCTCAACACCAACTGACGTCATGGACAAACGGCGGGCGCTGCTTTCGGGTCTGTTTTCACGCAGGACCAAGACTGCGCCTGCCGACGATCACAACGATCCGTTCGAACGCCCCGCCGACCTCGAACCCGCCGCGCCCGACGCCCTCAGCCTGGCGCTCGACGAGGTCGAGGCCGGCGCGCTCGACATCTACGCCAGCGCCGGCCTGCCGACGCAGCGTGGTCACTATCGCCGCGCCCCCGACAGTGCGGACTGGACCTTTCTGTCCGACGACCTTGCGCCGGAACAGCGGTTCGCCCTGACTTTGGAATATCCGCCGGAACAGGGTTGGCGGTTCGCCCGACTTCAGGATCTGGGCGCACAGTCAGAGCGCGAAGATCTCCGGGCCGCCGCCCGTCTGTTGGGCGATGTGGCCGCATTGCGAAACTCCCGGCGCGAAATCCTGACCCAGGATCATCTGCTGACGGCGATGGAGCTGGGCGCCGCCTGGCGCGCATTGCGCGATGCTCAGGCCGTGCGAAACTGCCGTCTGACGCTGTCTGTGCCGGCCCGGACAAGATCGCTCAAAGGCGACAAGCCGCCAAAGCCGCGCTAGAGACCCCGCTTCCCCGAACAGCAGGCCCTCTTCCATGTCCGACACCCCCGAACACCCGCCCGAATATCAGCCCGTCGGCCGCATCATCGCCATGCCTGCCGACACCAACCCCGAGGGCGACATCTTCGGCGGCTGGTTGCTGGCCCAGATGGATCTGGCGGGCGCGACCCCGGCGTTCGAACTGGCCTGCGGACGCTGCGCGACCGTGGCGCTGGACGGCATGGTCTTCCATCAACCGGTCTCCGTCGGCGACGAGGTCAGCATCTACGCCCACGTCATCGGCTCGGGCCGCACCTCGATCCGCGTCCACGTGGAGGCCTGGAAGCGCGCACGGGGCCAACCCCAGGCCGCTTCGGTGCGGGTGACCCAGGGCGTCTTCACCTATGTCGCCATCGACGAACACCGCAAACCCCGCGCCCTTCCCGGCAAGGAATAGGGCCGGCAAGGAATAGGCGCAAATCTTGACCTTGGGCCGGGTCGGGCCTACGTCCCGGCCATGGCCATCCGACGTATCCTCACCATCGACATCCCCGCCGACCTGGCGATCCTGAAGCAGGTTTCAACGCCCGTCACGACGGTGGACGACGCCGTTCGCGCCCTGATGGATGACATGCTGGAGACCATGTACGACGCACCCGGCATCGGCCTGGCCGCCGTGCAGATTGGCGCCCTGGACCGGGTCATCGTCATGGACCTTGGCGATCGCGACGGCACGATCCCCGAAACCGAGGAAGAGGACACCCCCGAGGCGTTCGAAGCCCGCAAGAACCCGCGCTTTTTCGCCAACCCCGAAATCCTGTGGACCTCAGACGAACTCTACACCTACGAGGAGGGCTGCCTGTCGATCCCCGAGTATTTCGACAAGGTGGAACGCCCGGCCCGCGTCCGCATTCGCTATCTGAACCGTGACGGTCAGTCGGTGGAGGAAGAGGCCGAAGGCCTCTACGCTGTCTGCATCCAGCACGAGATGGACCACCTTAACGGCGTGCTCTTCATCGACCATCTGTCGCGTCTCAAGCGGGATCGCGCCGTGACCAAGGTCAAGAAGGCCGCCCGCGACAGGATCGCCGCCTGATGACCAAGATCGTCCGCCCCGAACGTATCGAACGCGCCGCACGCCGCATCGCACCGTCCATTCCGCGCGGCCGATCGCTGATCATCGATTCCTCGGGCCGCCGTCGTCTGACCCGCAGCCAGAAGATCGGCGTCGCCGGTGTCGCGACCCTGGCCGGCGTGGCCCTGCTGGGCGTGGTGGCGGGCCTTCTGCTGGACAAGCTGCTAGATTTCGACGACGCCCTGGACGCTGGCGGCGAATGGGACGAGGGCGGCGGCGTCTTCACCCGCTGGCAGTAGGCGGCCTAAACCGCCTTCTTGAAGAGCATGATTCACGCTCCGGCCTGAACCGCATTGCGGTTCCGTCCGAAACGATCATGCTCTAAAGGCCTGCCCATGCGCCTTGCCTTTATGGGAACCCCCGATTTCGCCGTTGCGTCTCTGGCCGAGCTTATCGCTTCGGGCCACGAGATCGTCGCCGTCTATTCGCAGCCTCCACGCCCCAAGGGCCGGGGCCAGAAGCTGACGCCGTCGCCGGTTCACGCCTTCGCCGAGACCATGGGCCTGCCCGTCTTCACGCCCGACAGCATGAAGGCCCAGGACGCCATCGCCGCCTTCCAGAGCCTGGACCTCGACGCCGCCTGCGTTGTCGCCTATGGCCAGATCCTCAAGGCCGAGGTGCTGGATGCGCCCCGCCTGGGCTGTTTCAACCTGCATGGATCGCTGCTGCCTCGCTGGCGCGGCGCGGCGCCGATCCAGCGCGCCATCATGGCCGGCGACGCCCAGACCGGCGTCCAGATCATGCAGATGGGCGTCGGCCTGGACGAAGGCCCCATCCTGTTGACCGAACTGATGGATATCCGCGCCGACGACACGGCCGCGACCCTGTCAGAGCGCATGTCCCATGTCGGCGCCGGCCTGTGGCCCCGCGCGCTGGCCGCCATCGAGCGCGGCAGCGTCACGCCGTCGGAGCAGGTCGGCGAGCCAACCTACGCCAAAAAGATCACCCCGGCCGAGGCCCGGATCGACTGGACCCGTCCCGCCGCCGAGGTGGACGCCCATATCCGCGGCCTGTCGCCCTTCCCCGGCGCCTGGTTCGAAGCGCCGTCAGAGACGGGGCCTGTGCGCGTGAAAGCCCTACTGTCGGCCCTGGCGGACGGATCGGGCGCGGCGGGCGAAACCTTGGACGACGCCCTGACCGTGGCCTGCGGGACCGGCGCCGTGCGCCTGATCCGCGTCCAGCGCGAGGGCAAGGCGGCGCAATCGGCCGACGAGATGCTGCGCGGCTTCGCCCTGCCGGCCGGGACCGTGCTCGGCTGATGCCGCGCTACAAGCTGACGATCGAATACGACGGCACGGCCTACAACGGCTTCCAGGCCCAGGACGGCCAGCCGACGGTGCAGGGCGCGCTGGAGGCCGCCATCCACGCCTTCTCGGGCGAGCGGATCCGCATCGCCGCCGCCGGCCGCACCGACACCGGCGTCCATGCAACGGCCCAGGTCATCCACGCCGATCTGGAGCGCGACTGGCCCGTCGATACGGTGCTGAACGCGATGAACGCCCATCTGATCAAACAGGATGTCTGCGTCCTGTCGGCGGACTATGCGCCCGATCCCGACTGGCACGCCCGGTTCTCGGCCACCGGCCGGGGCTATCTCTACCGCATCCTGAACCGCCGGCCTCAACCCGTTTTGGAGCGCGACCGGGTCTGGCACGTCAAGAAGAGCCTGGACGCCGAGGCCATGCACCACGCGGCCCAGGTGCTGGTCGGCCATCACGACTTCACCACCTTCCGCGACGTGGGCTGTCAGTCCAGGTCGCCGGTTCGGACGCTGGACGTGGCCCGCGTCTCGCGTTTCGGCGAGGAGGTACATCTGGTCTTCCAGGCGCGCAGCTTCCTGCACCGCCAGGTCCGGTCGATGGCTGGCACCCTGGTTGAGGTCGGCCTGGGCCGCTGGACCGCCCATGATGTGAAGTCGGCGCTGGAGGCGAAGGACCGCGCAAAATGCGGCCCCGTCGCCCCCTCGGCGGGGCTCTATCTCAGCGGCGTGCGCTACGACTGAACCCCGCCTGGCGATCCATCAGCCGCGCTGCTGCACCAGAACCTCGGCGATCTGGACCGCGTTCAGGGCCGCGCCCTTGCGCAGATTGTCGTTGGAGACGAACAGGGCCAGGCCGTGTTCGACGGTCGGATCGGGGCGGACGCGACCGACGAAGACCGGATCCTTGCCTGTCGCGTCCAGCGGATTGGGCACAGCCGTCACCACCACGCCCGGCGCCTGGCCCAACAGCTCCAGCGCCTGGGCCGCCGACAGCGGACGCTCGAACTCGACATTGATGGATAGCGAATGGCCGGTGAAGACTGGCACACGCACGCAGGTGCCGGACACAGGCAGGCCGGGGATCTCCAGAATCTTGCGGCTCTCGTCGCGCAGCTTCAGCTCCTCGTCGGTATAGCCGTCCTCACTCAGGGTGTAGTTCAAGGCCACCACATTGGCGGCGATCGGCACCACCCACTTCTCGGGCGTGCCGAAGTCGGCGGCTGATCCGTCACGGGCCAGATCCGCCCCCTTGCCGACGGCGGCGCGCGACTGATCCTCCAGCACGCGAATGCCCTCGATCCCGCCGCCCGACACAGCCTGATAGGTCGAGACGGTCAGACGCTTCAGGCCCGCCGCGTCGTGCAGAGGCTTCAGCACCGGCATGGCCGCCATGGTGGTGCAGTTGGGGTTGGCGATGATCCCCTTGGGCAGGTTGGCCAGGGCGTGGGGGTTCACCTCGGCGACCACCAGCGGCACCTCGGGGTCGTTGCGCCAGGCCGAGGAATTGTCGATCACCACCGCGCCGGCCGCCGCCACCCTGGGCGCCAGGGCCTTGGACGTGTCGCCGCCGGCCGAGAAGAAGACGATGTCCAGACCGGCGTAATCGGCCGTCGCCGCATCCTCGACCACGACATCGGTCTCGCCGAAGCGGACAGTCTTGCCCGCTGACCGGGCCGATGCGAACAGGCGCAGCGAGGCCAGCGGGAAGTTCCGCTCGGCCAGCAGGCCGCGCATCATCTCGCCGACGAGGCCGGTGGCGCCGACGATGCCGACGTGGGGCGGATTGGACGGGGAAAAGGACATGGAAGGCGTCTCCTGGAAGGATGGAGGCGCGGGGTTCAGCCGGATCGACCGCCCCGCGCATCGGCGGGGCTTGGGATCGGGGTTCGGCGCTTCAGACCTTGCGAACACCCGAAACCGCCCCGCCGAAGCCGGTGGTTTTCGTGGTAATCGTTTTGGTCATGAGCATGGACACGGCGACGCTCTCTAAGGACGAGAATCGGTCGTGTAAACTGGCGTTGGCGAAAGAATCGTTATGACTGGAAGCTTCAACGCCTCAATCGCGCAATAAGTCGCCAATCCAACCCCGTCGTCATCCTCGGGCTTGACCCGAGGATCGGAGGTTCCGCCGCGCTGCGCCTGATCCCAGCGCACAGCCCGATCACCACACGGTCCTCGGGTCAAGCCCGAGGATGACGGGGGCGAGGGTAAGCGGGCCTCAGACCTTCGACAGGATCAGCGTGCCGTTCGTTCCGCCGAAGCCGAAGCTGTTGGACATGACGTGGGTCAGTTCGCCTTCGTGGCGCTGACGCAGGATCGGCATGCCCTCGAACGCCGGATCGAGATTTTCGATATGGGCGCTCTCGGCGGCGAAGCCGTTCTGCATCATCAGCAGGCAGTAGATGGCTTCCTGCGCGCCCGCGGCGCCGAGCGAGTGGCCCGTCAGCGACTTGGTCGAGGAGATCATCGGCATCTGGTCACCGAAGACGGCGCGCACGGCCTCCATCTCCTTTGAATCGCCGACCGGGGTCGAGGTGCCGTGCGGGTTGAGGTAATCGATCCGGGGATTGCCGGCCTGTTCCAGCGCGATCTTCATGCAGCGCTGGGCGCCCTCGCCCGACGGGGCGACCATGTCGTGACCGTCGGCGTTGGCGCCGTATCCGGTGACTTCGGCATAGATGGTCGCGCCGCGCGCCTTGGCCCGCTCGTATTCTTCCAGCACCACGATGCCGGCGCCGCCGGCGATGACGAAGCCGTCGCGGGCGACGTCATAGGCGCGCGAGGCGACCGACGGGTTGTCGTTGAAGTCGGACGACATGGCGCCCATGGCGTCGAACATGTTCGACATGGACCAGTCGATGTCCTCGCAGCCGCCGGCGAAGACCACGTCCTGCTTGCCCCACTGGATCTGTTCGACCCCGGCGCCGATGCAGTGGGCCGACGTCGCACAGGCCGAGCTGATCGAATAGTTGATGCCGCGCATCTGGAACCAGGTCGACAGCACCGCCGAGGGGCCGGACGCCATGGCCTTGGGCACCGCGAACGGGCCGATGCGCTTGGGCGAGCCGCGCTCCACCGTCGTGGCGGCGGCCTGCAGGATGACCTGGGTCGAGGGACCGCCTTCGCCGACGATCAGGCCGATGCGGTCGTCCTTGATCTCGTCGGCCGTCATGCCCGACGATTTCAGCGCCTCTTCGAAAGCGATGTGCGCCCAGGCCGTGCCGTTGGCCAGGAAGCGGGCGGCGCGACGGTCCACCAGCTCCTCCCACGGACCGATCTTGGGCGGGGCCCACACCTGGCTGCGGAAGCCGTATTTGGCGTGATCGGGGGCATGGACGACGCCCGAACGGGCTTCGCGCAGGGACTGGGTGACCTCTTCGGCGCCGTGGCCGATGGAGGAGACGATGCCCAGGCCGGTGACGACGACACGACGCATGGTGTTTCCTTCTCGAATGCTTCCTGGTCCGAAGACCGTCCGCCTTGTTCGCGGTTATATAGGGGCTTAAGCGCCCGCCGCCTCATCCTTGGCGCCGAACAGGCCGACCCGCATGTCGTTGCAGGTGTAGATGACCTGGCCGTCGGCCTCCAGCACGCCGTCGGCGATGCCCATGACCAGTTTGCGGTTGATAACGCGCTTCAGGTTGATCTTGTAGACCACCTTCTTGATGTCCGGCGTGACCTGGCCGGTGAACTTGACCTCGCCGACGCCCAGGGCGCGGCCTTTGCCGGGTCCGCCGATCCAGCCCAGGTAGAAGCCGACCAGCTGCCACATGGCGTCCAGGCCCAGGCAACCGGGCATGACGGGGTCGCCGATGAAATGGCACTGGAAGAACCAGAGCTCGGGATTGATGTCGAGTTCCGCCTCGACATAGCCCTTGCCGTGCTCGCCGCCGTCCGCGTTGATCGTCGTGATGCGGTCGAACATCAGCATCGGCGGGGCGGGCAGCTGAGCGTTGCCGGGACCGAACAGTTCGCCGCGGCCCGAGGCCAGCAGGGCCTCATGATCGAAGGACGAAGGATATTGGGACTGGGTCAAGGCGCTTCCGTTTCTTAAGGCGTTGCGCGCGGGTTACACGACCGCGCCGCTTCGCTCAACAGCAGGGCTTCAGTTGCGGCCCGTGCCGGCCGGCCGATTGGCGTTGCACAGCGCCCGTTCCTGGGTTCCGAACACCGCCCGCTGCGCCACCCAGCCTCCCAGTCGCCGCGCCCGGACCTTACACCAACCCTCTTCGCATTCGTCCAGCGACACCAGGGCGCGCGGCAACAGACGCGCCCGCACCGAGGCCGTTTCGGATCGGCCCGACCGGATCGGCACTTCCTGTGCGGTGGTGTTGAAGACATAGCGCCGGCCCGACGACACCGTGCGGTGGATCCAGGCCACGGCGCCGTCGGGATCGCAGATCTTGCGCCATTCGGTCGTCTCGGCGATCACCTGAACCGGCAGGCCGGCGGCGCGATATTCCCACAGGATCGGATAATCCAGCCCCGGCCCCTGACGGGCGCGGACATGCGAGGACTTCAGCGAAATCCAGCGCGGCACCTCAAGCCCCGTGGGCGTGGGCCGCCCGTCAGGCATGGTGGCGCCCGCGCTGGCCATCACGCCCAGGCCCCCAAAAGCCGAAGTGACGGCGAGAACGATGGCGATGCGGCGTCGCAGGCTTTGGAAGATGGCGGCTGCTTTGCTAGACACTGAATGGAACGACCCGTCGCGCGGGCTTTCGATCCGTCTGAATCGCCGCCCGCAAACCAAGGCCCGCAATGTCCGCCCGCAAGCTTAAGGTCGTATTAACCAGACGCCTGCCCGACGCGGTGGAAACGCGGATGCGCGAGCTGTTCGACGCCGAACTGAACCTCAAGGACCAGCCGATGGACCGCGCCGCGCTCCAGGCCGCCGTCCAGCGCGCCGAGGTTCTGGTCCCCACCATCACCGACGTCATCGACGCCGACCTGATCAATGGCGCGGGCGAGCAGTTGAAGATGATCGCCAACTTCGGCGCCGGCGTGGACCATATCGACATCGACGCGGCCGTGGCGCGCGGCATCATCGTCACCAACACCCCCGGCGTCCTGACCGAGGACACCGCCGACCTGGCCATGAGCCTGATCCTGGCCGTCAGCCGCCGCATCGTCGAAGGCGCCCAGGTGGTCGCCGAGGGCCGGTTCGAGGGCTGGACCCCGACCTGGATGTGCGGGCGCAAGCTGTGGGGCAAGCGGCTGGGCATCGTCGGCATGGGCCGGATCGGCCAGGCCCTGGCCCGCCGCGCCAAGGCCTTTGGGCTTCAGGTCCACTACCATAACCGAAAGCCCGTCCCCGCCCTGATCGAGGAAGAGCTGGGCGCAACCTATTGGGACGACCTGGACCAGATGCTGGCGCGGATGGATATCGTCTCGCTAAACTGTCCGGCGACGAAAGACACCCACCATCTGCTGTCGGCCGAGCGTCTGGCCCGGCTTCAACCTCACGCCATCCTGATCAACACCGCGCGAGGCGAACTGATCGACGAGGCGGCCCTGGCCCAGGCCGTCGCCATGCGCGCCCTGTCCGGCGTCGGCCTGGACGTGTTCGAGAACGAGCCGGACATCCACCCCGGCCTGCTGGGCCAGCCGAACGTCGTCCTTCTGCCCCACCTGGGCTCAGCCACCCTGGAAGCGCGCCAGGACATGGGCGACCGCGTCATCGCCAACGTCATGACCTACCAGAACGGCCACCGTCCGCCCGACCGTGTCATCCCTGCGATGCTTTAGGCCGACGCCAACAACCGCTCGGCCGCGTCCGGATATTTCTGTGCCAGCCGCGCCGCCCAATCCGACTTTAGCGGCAACGGCGTGCGAACCTCGCGGATGCGGCGTTCGACCAGGGCCGCCGCCTCGCGGTGGGCGGGCCAGTCCATCAGGAAGCCCAGCGCCGTCTCGAAATCGGCATAGGCTGCGGCGTGCGCCAGGGCGCGGTCCAGCGCCTCCACGTCGTCGAAGTCCGGCAGGCGCGCCAGATAGGCCCTCAGCACCGGCGCCGACAGGTCGCGTTCGAACATGGCCCAGCGCAGCTCCTGCGCCTCGTCCTTTCGGCCCTCGGCCTCCAGCAGGTCGATCCAGGTCGCCTCCCAGGCCGGCGTCAGGACGGGCGGCCCAGCCTGGGGCGACCGGCCGAAGGTCCATCGCCGATTGCCCGCCGAGGGCTTGAGCGCCGCCTCCAGCGCCTGACGCGCCTCGGGGACACGATCCGCGACCAGCAGCCGCTTGGCCATCACCGCCGCGAAGTCCGGCGAGCCCCGCTCCTCCGGCGTCGTCAGCGACAGCCACAGGTCCAGGTCGCTCGCCCGGTCGGCCAGCCGCCGGATGACCGTGCGCATCCCGCGCGCGCTCGACGCCTTGTCCAGATGGTCCAGCAGCCGCCTGGCCAAATCCGCCGTCAGGTCATCGCCGCCCGCCCCGATCCAGCGGGCGTATTCCAGCGGCTGACGCTCCACCGCCTGGGCCAGAGGCGCGATGGCCTTCTCATCTGCCTGAACCGCCACCTCGGCGATGCGCCACAGATTGGGCGCCGCAGTTTCGAACGTTGCCGCCACCTCACCCTTCTGATCCTTGACCCGCGTCGCCAGCCCGCGAAACAGGTCGAACCAGGCGATCAACCGCTCCAGCCCCGCTCCCGGCGCCGCCACGGCCAGATCGTCGATGACGGCTTCGCGCAGAATCTCCAGATCGCGCAGCAGGTCGGGCCGTTTTCGCCACGACACCCGCGCCCGGCTGGCGGCGATTGTCGCCAGACGCTTGTCCAGTTCCAGCGCCAGCAGGTCCGGCCCGGCCTCGGCCGCCAGCACAAGCCTGAGACGGCGCTTCAGGATGGCGTCCGCGTCGGCCGCCTGCATCAGCAGTTCGCCCAGGCGATCCGCCCCCAACCCGCTCAGATTGGCGGCGTTCAGGCGTTTGGGCGAGGCGGGACGTCGGGCCATCGGGCCTCCTTCTTCACAAGTCTGTCGGACCGGACTCACACGGCTGTCGAAAACCACGGGCAGGGGAGGAACCGCCGCGAGCGGGCTTCGTTTCCGGCGGCGTATTCGAGGAAGTGTTGCGTTGGACTCCTACTATTGCATCGTCAACCTGCCCGGCGTTCCGGTGCGGGACATCTGCGTCCTCGACGCGGTTCACGACACGGCGGCCAATCACGCGCTGGAAGGCTTGGCCCGCAACTGGGTCGGGTTCGAGACCCTGTATCTCTATTGCGGCGAGCGGCTGGTGACGGTGCTAAGCAACCCCGCCCTGGGCTTCGCCGCCCCCCTGCCGGGGCTGGATCTGGCCGACGTCCGCTTCGCCACGGCCGCCTGAGGCTCAGCCGCCGCAGGTCGGGCAATGGGGATCCGCCGCGACCCGCACGGTCCTCGCCGTTCCCGCCAGACCGTCATAGAGCAGCAGCCGTCCGGTCAGGACCTCGCCCGCGCCTGTGATCAGCTTGATGACCTCCAGCGCGGCCATCGACCCGATCACACCCGCCAGGGCCCCCACGACGCCGACCCGTGAACAGGTCTCCGCATCCGGCGGAACCTCCGACACCAGGCATTGATAGCAGGGCCGGCCCGCAAACACCCCGACCTGACCGTTCCAGCGTCCCAGCGCCCCCGACACCAACGGCTTGCCCACCGCCACGCAGGCCGCATTGACCCACAGCCGGGTCTGGAAATCGTCTGTCCCGTCCAGGACGATGTCGAAGGCCCCGACCCGCACCTGCGCATTCTCGGCCGTCAGCCGCTCGGCAAAGGTCTCGATGGAGACATGGGGATTCAGCCCCTCCAGCCTCTGCTGCGCCGCCTCGACCTTGGGCCGGCCGACCTCCGCCGTGGAAAAGGCGATCTGACGCTGAAGATTGGACAGGCCGACGACATCGTCGTCGATCAGGCCCAGCGTCCCGACACCCGCCGCAGCCAGATAGAGGGCCGCCGGAGATCCCACGCCGCCCGCGCCGACGATCAGCACCCGCGCGCGTTTCAGCGCCTGCTGCCCCGGCCCGCCCACTTCGGACAGGACGAGGTGGCGCGCATAGCGTTCGACTTCGTCTTCGGAAAAGATCACCGCCCCATCTAGCCATCCAGACGGCCGTGCGCGAGGGGCGCCGCGCTAAACGGCGTCGGCCGTCGTCTGAACCAGCCCCGCCAACAGGCGGTCTACCTCGGCGGGGACGTCCGCCTGCGTCATATCGGTCGCCAGAAAGGCCTCGACCTCAGGTGTCGCTTCCAGCCGCCCCATGGCCCAGGCGGGAAACAGTCGTTCCGAGATCGGTTGGTCCGAAAGAATGCACAGATTGTCGTGGCGGCGGTCTTTGCTCACCCGCGCCATGACGCGGTTCAGATCGGCGCGCGCCCCTTCGAGAATCTGAAGGAATCGCCCGTCGTGGCGCATCAGCACGCCGGTCAGATGGTCGCGGCGATTGTTCTGTTCGGACACGCCGATGATGTCGATCAGGGGCATAAGGCCTGAGCCGACCGACCCGGTCGCCTCGCTGACATAGACAATACGGAACAACGCCATAACCACTCTATACGCAACTCAGGGCCAGGGCCCGACGTGTGACAGCTAGGCGATCGGGGTTAACAGAAGGCGCCGCCCCAGGGGCGGATCAGGGGCGGGTCAGGCGGCCATCTTGACGTGTTCGCACGACAGCAGTTTTTCCAGTCCCGCACAGGACAGATCGCTCAACCGCCGCCCGTACAGGATGTCCCGCGCCTGGATGTCGGTGAGCGCGCAAAGCCGGGCCGCATCCTGCATCCGGCGTTGCATCACCGGTCGGTCTTCGAGGATTCGGATGTTGCGATGACGCGAGTCGTCAGACAGTCGCGCCAGCAGTCGGTCCAGATCTCCGCGCGCGCCTTCCGCGATCTGGGCCGCCTCGCCTTCGTGGAACATCATGGCGCTGCTGATCTCGTCGCGGCGATTGTTGCGCTCGGACACACCCAGGATTTCGGCGACCGACTGAACATCTCTGCCCGTCGCGCCGATCATTTCGCTTACGAAAACGACGCGATAAAGCAAGATAATGCCCTCATTTAGCGTGATAATGGATACGGAGTGTGCGTTCTAGCCATTATTGGGGTCAAAATAAGACATGGCCATCCCAATCCGGCACGGGCTTGATGCACGCCGCCCGGCGCGCCATTTGACGGGGATGACACAGAGCGCTTCGAACTTTCCCGACTGGCACGGCACCACCATCCTGGCGGTGCGCAAGAACGGCCGCACCGTCATCGCCGGCGACGGCCAGGTCTCGATGGGGCCGACCATCGTCAAGGGCGCGGCGCGCAAGGTGCGGGTTCTGGCCGGCGGCAAGGTGCTGGCAGGCTTCGCCGGCGCCACGGCCGACGCCTTCACCCTGATCGAACGGCTTGAGGCCAAGCTGGAGCAATATCCCGACCAGCTGGCCCGCGCCTGCGTGGACCTGGCCAAGGACTGGCGCACCGACCGCTATCTGCGTCGGCTGGAGGCGATGCTGCTGGTGGCGGACAAGTCGTCCATCTTCACCGTGACCGGCGTCGGCGATGTGCTGGAGCCGGAATATGGCGTGGCCGCCGTGGGTTCTGGTGGCAACTACGCCCTGTCGGCCGCCCGCGCCCTGATCGAGGAGACCGAGCTGGACGCCGAACAGGTCGCCCGCAAGGCCATGAAGATCGCCGCAGAGATCTGCGTCTACACCAACGGCAATCTGACGGTGGAAACGCTTCAGGCCTGACCCGGCCGCCGGGTCAGATCACGTCGGCGATGAGGCCCAGCGCCTTGGCTTCCTGTGCCTCGATATACCAATTGGCGGGGGCGCGTTGCAGCACTTCCTCCATCGTCACCGACGACCCACGCACCAGATTCTCGAACCCTTCGTTCTGGATGGCGATTGAGTGTTCCAACTCGTTCAACATCGCCCGGACCGAGGCGATGCAGGTGGTCAGCGGGCCGGTGATGTGCAGCGCCTTATCCATCTTGCGCTCATGGATCATGACCCGCGCGCCGCGCGTCAGATAACGGTTGGGCGTGGCGAAAAAGCTCATGAACGTCGCGCCGGCGGAGTAGATCGCCGCCTTGCCCAGGAAGACCAGTCGTCGCGATGGGTTGATGTCGCTCTGAAACCGGACATCCTCGCCCATCATCCGCGCCACTTCGGGATCGCCGCCCAGCGTAGACAGCTCGATGACCGTCAGTCCGCTCTTAGGTGCAGCAGCCAACTGCTCTCGGAACCGATCGTACATTTCATAGTCGACGGCGCCGGCCAGCAGAATACGCGGCGTGTCGAACGCTTCGGCAGTCAATATGCCACTCGGCGGGTTGTCGGACATCACGCCTCCGAGGACGACGCGGCGTCGTCGCTGACCGGATAGCCCTGCGCCGAGGCCCAGGATTTCGCCTCGCCGATGGAGAAGAAGGCCTGATCGCGGATGCGTCGAGACCCGTCGGTATCGACCAGTTCGCACTCCCACCAGCGGATGGTGCGCCGGTCCGACGTGTTGCAGGTGCGGGATACGAGAAGGGCGTGTGGCGTCATGGCGCTCAACAACGGAAAGCCTGTGCCCAGGTTCCGCCCCAATGCGATTTCTCGTCGTGTAAACAAGCGCCTGTGTCCGGCAACCGACATTCGACGGTCTGGAAGTCACCGGCCGTCGCCTCATGGAATTTGCGGTGATCCGCCCCTTGGCTTAAGCGCGCGCCATGAGCATCGCCGACAAAACCTCGTCATCCTCGGGCGAGACCCGAGGACCTCTCGCCCGCAATCCGCGCGGTTTCGCCGACAAGCGCGGCCGCGACCTGACCGCAGAGCGGCGCATCGTCGCCCGCGTGTCCGAAGTCTATGAGCGCTGGGGCTTCGAGCCGCTAGAGACACCGGCCTTCGAATATGCCGACGCTCTGGGCAAGTTTCTGCCCGACGCCGACCGTCCCAACGAAGGCGTCTTCGCGCTTCAGGACGACGCCGGGTCGGATGAGCCGGGCGAGTGGATGGCCCTCCGCTACGATCACACTGCGCCGCTGGCCCGGTTCGCGGCCCAGACGTGGGAGACCCTGCCCAAGCCCTTCCGGCGCTATGCCTATGGTCCGGTCTGGCGCAATGAGAAGCCCGGCCCCGGCCGATTCCGGGAGTTCTGGCAGTGCGACGCCGACACGGTCGGCTCCGACCGACCCGAGGCCGACGCCGAGATCATCGCCATGGCCTGCGAAGGCCTGGCCAGCGCGGGTCTGGATGCCGGCCAAGCCCAGATCCGCGTCTCGAACCGCAAGCTGTTCGACGGCCTGTTCGACGCCGGTGGCGTGACCGAGGCCGGTCAGCGCCTGACGGCCCTGCGCGCCATCGACAAGTTCGACCGCCTGGGCTGGGAAGGCGTCGTCCAGTTGCTGGGCGAAGGCCGACTGGACGAGTCCGGCGACTATACCAAGGGTGCAAGCCTGCCGACCAAGGTCACGGCCGCCATCGAGGGCTTCCTGGACTCGGCCAACACCCCCGGCCTGACGCGGGCGCAGACCCTGGACGCCGTCGCGCGTTCCGGCGACCTGGGCGCAGCGGGCGAGGCGGCGCTGAACGAACTGGCCGCCATCGACCGGGCGCTGGCCGCCATGTCGGTCGGCCAGGAGGCCGTCAAGTTCGACCCCACCATCGTGCGCGGTCTGGAATACTACACCGGCGCCGTGTTCGAGGCTGAACTGCTGCTGGACACCGTCGACGACAAGGGGCGCCCGGTCCGCTTCGGCTCCATCGGCGGCGGCGGCCGCTATGACGACCTGGTCGCCCGCTTCACCGGCCAGAGCACGCCGGCCACCGGCTTCTCCTTCGGGGTCTCGCGCCTGGCCTCGGCTCTGCGCGCGGCGGGACGGGGCGCCGAGGACGCCGTGCGCGGCCCGGTCGTGGTCATCGTCTTCTCCGAGGACGACATGGCCCATTATCTGACCGCCGTAGCCGAACTGCGCGCCGCGGGGGTCTCCGCCGAGCTCTATCTGGGTCGCGCGGGCATGAAGGCCCAGATGAAATACGCCGACCGGCGCGGCGCCCCCGCCGTCGTCATCCTGGGCGGGGACGAGATCGCCGCCGGCGAGGTCACCATCAAGGATCTGGACGCCGGCCGCGCCGCCGCCGCCGCCATCACCGACAACGACGCCTGGAAGGCCGAACGTCCTGGCCAGATGAAGATCCCCCGCGAAGGCCTGGTCGCCGCCATCAAATCCATTATCGAATAAGCTTCGATAATAAGAGGCCTCATAGATGAGTTATCAGCGATAAGTCGAAGAAAGTTCGACTCGGGCGAAACCCGTCGTTGACGCGGACGGGGCCGATGCGTCAAATGAACTCACTCAAGGGCAAGCGTTGCTCAAGCGCGCAGCACTTGAAGGCGTTTCGGGGAGGAAACGTCCGCTCTGCAAAGAGCGCGAAAGCCCGCTGCGATGTATCCCCCGCAGCGGGCTTTTTCGCGCCTTGAGCCCGGCGCAACCTCTGAAAAACCTCGACTAATTGTCGATGCGATGTCGAGGTTTCGACAGGCGATTGTCGATATGAAAAAGGCCGGGACAAACCCCGGCCTTTCCATTCTCGAACAAGCGTCGCCTTACCAGAGGCGAACGCGTTCCTCAGGCGTCAGATAGTATTTCGTGCCCGGCTGGACGTCGAAGGCGTCGTACCAGGCGTCCACGTTGCGCAGCGGGCCGATGACCCGGAACTGGGCGGCCGAGTGCGGGTCGGTGGCGACCTGCTGCTTCAGGGCTTCGTCGCGATACTTCGACTGCCAGACCTGGGCCCAGCCGTAGAAGAAGCGCTGGTCACCGGTCGCCCCATCCAGAACCGGCGCTGGCTGGCCGTTCAGAGACAGATGATAGGCCTCCAGCCCCACCGCCACGCCCGAGGCGTCGCCGATGTTCTCGCCCATCGTCAGGCCGGGGTTGATGTGATAGCCGGCGATCGGCTCATAGGTCGCATATTGCGCGCCCAGACGCGCGGTCAGGGCCTCGAAGTTGGCCTTGTCCTCGGGCGTCCACCAGTTGCGCAGCACGCCGTCGCCATCGGACTTGGAGCCCTGGTCGTCGAAGCCGTGGCCGATCTCGTGGCCGATTACACCGCCGATGCCGCCGTAGTTGACCGCCGCATCGCCGTTCGGATCGAAGAAGGGCGGCTGCAGGATCGCCGCCGGGAAGACGATCTCGTTGTTGGCCGAGTTGTAATAGGCATTCACCGTCTGCGGGGTCATGCCCCACTCCGACTTGTCGACCGGCGCGTTCAGACGGGCCAGGTCGTAGTTCCACTCGAACAGCCCCTTGCGCTCGGCGTTGCCGACTAGGTCGTTCGCGCGGATGTCCAGGCCGGAGTAGTCGCGCCATTTCTCGGGATAGCCGATCTTGACCGTGAACTTGCGCAGCTTCTCCTGCGCCGCCGCCTTGGTCTCGGTCCCCATCCAGGTCAGGTTCTCGATCCGGTGCGACAGAGCCGTGCGCAGATTAGCGACCAGCTCTTCCATCTTGGCCTTGGATTCAGCCGGGAAATACTGGGCGACGTAGAGCCGGCCCGTAGCCTCGCCCAGCGAGCCTTCGGCGAAGGAGATGGCGCGCTTTTCGCGAGTGCGCTGCTCGGGCTGGCCCGACAGGTCGCGCGAGCGGAACTCCCACTGGGCGTCCGAGAAACGCTTGGACATCATGGGCGCCATGTCGTCGGCGGTGTGGAAGGCTTCCCACGCTTGCAGCAGTTCGACCGGCGTCTCGGCGTAGATGGCCGCGATCTTGGGCATGGCCGTGTCCTGACGCACGATCACGCGCGGTACGCCACCCAGTTCGGCGGCGTCGTAATAGGCCTGCCAGGCGAAGCCGGGCGCATCCTCGGCCAGCTTGGCGATGGTGAACTCGTTGTAGGTCTTGTCGCGGTTGCGGTTCTCGGCCGGCGACCAGTGGGCCTCGGCGATCTTGCCTTCCAGGGCCACGATCTGGGCGGCGGTCTCGGTCGGGTTGGCCCAGCCGATCATGCCTAGCATGCGCGCGACATAGGCCTCGTACAGGACCTTCTTGTCGGCGAAACGGGCGTCCAGATAGTAGTCGCGGTTCGGCAGGCCGATGCCCGACTGGCCCGTCGAGACGACGTAGCGGGTCGGTTGTTTGGAATCGATGGTGATGCCGGTGCCGAAGAAGGACGAGCCGAAGCGGCCGACCGTCTGGCCCATATAGACGGCCATCTTGTCATGGGTGTCGGCGGCGCGGATCGCGGTCAGATAGGGTTGCAGCGGCTGGGCGTCCAGTTGCTCGATGCGCGCTTCGTCGATGTAGGAGCGATAGGCGTCGGCGACCTTGGCCTCATCCGACCCGGGCGCCAGGTCGGTGCGGTTGGCCAGGCCCAACACCAGTTCCTTCATGCGGTTGTCCGACAGTTCACGCAGCAGGGCGAACGAGCCGTAGCTGGTGCGGTCCGACGGGATGACCAGTTTTTCCAGCGCCTTGCCGTTGGCGTACTGGAAGAAGTCGTCGCCCGGCTTCACCGCCGTGTCGCGGCCGGCCATGTCGAAGCCCCAGGTGCCGTAGCGAGGCGCCTCGGTGCCTTGCCAGCCTGCCGCCGTCTCTTCGCCCGAGAACAGCGAAACGATCGAGCAGGTCTCGTCGATGCAGGCGTGGTCGTGGCCGACGTCCTGCGCCAGGACGGCGCTGGCGGGCAGAAGAAGGGCGCCGACAGCAGCCCCGATAAGCAGTCTTTTCATCACGGATTCCTGGATGCCGCCCCTGAAACGGGCAGGTCGGGGCGGACCCTAGACCCGCGTGATGGGCTGGCACCTTAAAAAAAGTTCATGAAAGCCGTGCGACCTCTCGCCACGGCCGGCGGATAAAGGTCACATACGCGAAGACGAGGAGGGCGGATGCACGGTCAGGGCGGGGACTACAAGGATCTGGTGGTGTTCCTGGCGGCCGCCGGCGTCATCGTGCCCCTGGTCAACCGGCTGAAGATCAGCCCAGTCCTGGGTTTCCTGGCGGCGGGGGTGCTGCTGGGACCGGATGGACTGGGCCGGTTCGCGCACGCCCTGCCCTGGGTTTCGTGGCTGACCATCGGCGATCCGGGCCAGTTGGCCCAGCTGTCGGAACTGGGCGTCGCCTTTCTCCTGTTCATGATCGGACTGGAGCTGTCGTGGGAACGGCTGCGCGCCATGCGCCGACTGGTGTTCGGCCTGGGCATGATGCAGATCGTCGTCTGCACGGCGGTTCTGGCCTGCGGCTTCCTGCTGATGGGTCAGACCCTCGCCAGCGCCGTGGTGCTGGGCATGGGCCTGGCCCTGTCATCGACCGCCGTGGTCATGCCGGTCCTGGCCGAGCGCGGCCGGCTGAAGGGGACGGTCGGCCGCTCCACCTTCGCCATCCTGCTGGCTCAGGATCTGTCCGTCGCCCCGATCCTGATCACCGTCACCGTCCTGGCGGCCCTGGCGCAGCAGGGCGGCGCGCTGGATACCGCCGTCCTGGGACGCGCCCTGTTCACCCTGGTGCCGGCGGCGCTAGGCCTGGGGCTGATGGTGCTGTTGGGCCGTGTCGTGCTGCGGCCGATGTTCCGGTCGGTGGCCAAGGCCCGCAAGGTCGATCAGGGCGGCGAACTGTTCGTCGCAGCCTCCCTGCTGGTGGTGGTCGGCGCCGGCCTCGCCGCCCAGGCCAGCGGCCTGTCGATGAGCATCGGCGCCCTGCTGGCCGGCGTGCTGCTGGCCGAGACCGAGTTCCGGCGCGAGGTCGAGGTCTCTATCGAACCCTTCAAGGGCCTGTTGCTGGGCGTCTTCTTCGTCGGCGTCGGCCTGGGCCTGGACCTGGACGCCATCGCCGCCGATCCCGTCGGCGTCTTCGGACTGGCCCTGGCGCTGACGGTCGTGAAGACGGGCGTCATCTTCGGCCTGGCTCGGTTTTGGGGCCTGGGCGCGCGGCCGGCGCTGGAGACGGCCCTGGTCCTGGCCCCGGCGGGCGAGTTCGCCTTCGTCGTCTTCGCCACAGGCCTGGTCGAGGGTCTGGCGCCGCCGCAACTGACCAATACCGTGGCCCTGTCGGCGACGGTCAGCATCTTCTCCATTCCGCTTCTCGCCCTGCTGGGTCAGCGATTGGCGCGCAAGTCGGCGCCCGCCGGCCAACAGCTCGATCTTCCAGCGCTAGAAGCCGCGGACGGCGCCGTCATCATCGTCGGCTTCGGCCGCGTCGGGCGGCTGATCGGCGAGATGCTGAAGGAGCACGACCAGGCCTTCATCGCCCTGGACACCGATCCCGGCATCGTCGCCGCCGGCAGGCGCGACGGCTTCGACGTCTTCTATGGCGACGCCGGCCGCCGCGAAATGCTCCAGCACTGCGGCGTGCAATCCACCCGCGCCCTGATCGTAACGATGGACGCCCCGACCAAGGTGGACGAGGTGGTGACCGCCGCCCGTTCCATGCGCGAGGACCTGATCCTGATCGCCCGCGCCCGTGACGACCAGCACGCCATGCGACTCTATGGCCTGGGCGTCACCGACGCCGTGCCGGAGACGACGGAAGCCAGTCTTCAGTTGGCCGAAAACACCCTTGTCGATCTGGGCGTGCCCATGGGCCTGGTGCTGGCCTCCATCCATGAGCGGCGGGACCAGTTCCGAAAGGCCTTCCAGGCCGCAACCCCGATCGAGCGTCGCAATCGCCCCAGCCGCGCCCTGCGTCGAACGGTCCGCCCGGCCAAAACCGCCCCCAGCCAAGACTAGGGGCTGATACCTACGGTCGCATCACGGACCCATTTTCGTCATGGTTCCGTGATGCAAGCACAGCTTCCGTATTCCTGCATCTTCGGAGCAGCAGCGCCCGTCCGACCCGCTCTCGGGCCGAGATATTCACCTGAAGTCGATTGCGGATGCTCCCCCTCATCCGCGACTTAAAGTAGAGTAAAAGCCTGATTTATGACTGATATTGTCGCAACCCTCGCCGTCGAACCCCGCCTGAACCGGCGCCAGGCCGCCAAGATCCGCACGCGACAAAAGGTTCTGGACGCCGCCCGCTCGCTCTTTGCCGAGCGCGGCTATGAGCCCGCCACCATCCGCGACATCGCCAAGGGCGCGGGCATGTCCACCGGCGCCGTCTTCGCCAACTTCCAGGACAAGGCCGAACTGTTCGAGGCCGTCCTGACCGAGGACATGACGCGCCTGGCAGAGGTCGTCGAGGCCGCCGCGCCGAAGGGCGAACCCGTCCGCCAGCGTCTCGTCACCGCCCTCAGCGCCGGCTACCATTCGTCGCTGGACCAGTTGCCCCTGTTCCAGGCCATCGTCGCCCGCTCGTGGTTCCAGCCCCTGGCCGCCGAGATGCGCGCCCGCGCCGCGACCAAGAACCTGCTGCTCGCCATCGGCGGCATCCTTCAGGACGCCGTGGCCAAGGGCGAACTATCCAAGGACGCCGACAGCCGCCTGCTGGTCGAGCTGATCTGGGACGCCTATCTGTCCAACTATCGCCGCGCCGCCTATGACGAATGGGACGCGCAGGCCCTGTCGGACCATATGGGCAAGCAGATCGACGTGATCCTGGCCGGCGCCATCGCCACCAAATAGGCCGCGACAAGCCGTTCTCGAAAAGGTCGGGTCCGCCAGCGCGGGTCCGGCCTTTTTCTTTGGCTATCAGGTCCGACGTTTCAGGGTGACGTAGAAGGCGCCGTTTCCGCCGTGCCGCTGGTGGGCGACAGTGAAGCCCGACACCACGCCGCGCAGCGCAGGCGATTGCATCCATTCCGCAAAGGCCGAGCGGATGACGCCGCCGCCCATCCGCCCCTGCCCCGTGATGACCAACACCGCCCGCATCCGGCGCGCCTGGCAAGCGGTAAGGAAGCCGCGCAGCTGATCCTCGGCCTCGAACCGACCGAAGCCGTGCAGGTCGATGCGCGCCTCGATGGGGTCGCGTTCACGCGACAGCCGCTGCTTGCGACGCGGCTCCAGATCCTCGGGCGCAGGCTTGGCACGTGGGGGCGAAGGGCGTTTCTCGACCGGCGGCGCGGCGGCGACGCGCTTGGGCGACGACTTGGCCAGAGGACGCGGTCGCTCCAACGGTGTGACGACGATCTCGGGCGGGGTCTCGGCGCCGGGAGTGACGCGGGCGGCCTTGCGGGTTTTGGGCGCGGCAACAGATCCGGCGACACGGGTCCAGATCCGGCGGTCCTCGGGCGTCAGTCCGTTTTCGTCGCGGCTCGGCCCCTTTCGCCTCATGCCTCGCCGTCGTCCTCGATCGTGTCGCCCGGACCGGGTTCATGGGCCAGCAGGTCGCCGGGCTGACAGTCCAGTTCGCGGCACAGGGCGTCCAGCGTCGAGAACCGCACCGCGCGCGCCTTGCCGGTCTTCAGGATCGACAGGTTCGCCACCGTCACCCCGACCCGGTCGGCGAGTTCGGTCAACGACATGCGGCGTTCGACGAGGACGCGGTCGAGCTGGACGCGGATGGCCATGCAGAAAACCCTATTCGAAACGGCTCAGATCGTCAGTTCGGATTCGCGACGCAGGCGCGCGCCCTCGCGGAACACCTCCGCCAGCACGAAGACGATCAGCACGGAAAAGATCGGGGTCAGCAGTTCGCCCACCCCCTGCGGGTCCATGACGCCGGGGGCCAGCCGCTTGGCGACAAACCCTTGCGCCACCCAGACGCCGCCGGTCACGACCGCCAGGGTCACGCCGATCTGGCGCAGACGGCGCACATTGTCGGGCTGGAAGGGGTCACCCATGGTCAGGGTGCGAATGATGCGGCGCAGGCTGCGCAGGATCAGCATGAAGCCGCCGAAATAGGCCGTCGCGGCGCCTAGGCCGAACAGCAGCAGGGTGCGTGTCAGCGGCAGTTGCTTGCCGCCGGAATCCCCGCTGACGGTGATGTTCACATTATCCAGAGGAATGAAGATCGCGGCGATCACCAGCAGCAGAAGCACGCAGGTGATCAGCCAGAGCAGGATATAGGCGACGTCCAGCACCACCTTCAACATGCTGGAGACCGAGCCGGGCCCCATCGCCTTGAACGGGGCCTTGAAAGGAACACGCAGGGCGCTCAGCCCCTTCAGGGCGCTTGCCTCGCCTCGCTTCAGCGGATTTGGCGGCGTCGGCAGGCGCATGGTCTTTCTGATCTCAGGCCGGGGAAGGCGGGGCGATGGCCACGCGGGGTCCGGCGAACCCGCGCGCGGCTCTATACATCGCGGTCTTCATGCTGGTCGTCAAAGCTCTCTTGATCGAAAAAGGCTAGATCAGAAGCCTTGGAACAGAATGACGACCAGGGCGGTCGGCAGGGCGGCGATCAGAACGGTGGCGACAAAAGCAGCGCCGACCTTGTCGAGCCACATCGAGGCGTTCATCGTGTGCATGGTATTTCTCCGTCTTTCCTGTTTGGGCGATTATCGCCCTTTGCATTTGTTAATCGCATGATCGTTTCCGTTTTCGCGGAAGTCATGAACGCTGCGACCTCGTTCCTGACGATCAATAGATAGGCCGTGCGAACGGAAAAGGCACGTTACATATCGTTTAACGATATTAAACTTTTGCAATAGACTGTTTCAGGGGCGTGATCGTCGATGAATCTAAAGCTTATCAAGGGGATGCGGCTCGTCGTCGCGACACATAACCCCGGCAAGGTCCCGGAAATCTCCGCGCTGCTGGGCGGAAATTACGAGATCGTCACCGCAGGTGAGTTGAATCTGCCCGAGCCGGACGAGACCGAGACCACTTTCGTCGGCAACGCCATGCTGAAGGCCCGCCATGCGGCCCAACTGTCGGGCGAGGTGTCGCTGGCCGACGATTCCGGCCTGTCGGTCGCGGCGCTTGACGGGGCGCCGGGCATCTTCTCAGCGCGCTGGGCCGGACCGGGCAAGGATTTCGCCGTCGCCATGCAGAAGGTCGAGGAGCGACTGA
Source organism: Brevundimonas sp. (assembly GCF_041648115.1). Classification (GTDB taxonomy): domain Bacteria; phylum Pseudomonadota; class Alphaproteobacteria; order Caulobacterales; family Caulobacteraceae; genus Brevundimonas. The sequence continues at coordinate 118,823 of NZ_JBAZPR010000010.1, read as the reverse complement.
AAGAGATCGGCGCGACCGACCGCGCCGCCTGGTTCACTTCGGCCCTGGCCGTCGCCTGGCCCAACGGCCCCTGCGTGGTGGTCGAGGGCGAGGTCCACGGCCAACTGACCTTCCCGCCGCGCGGCGACTGGGGCTTCGGCTACGACCCCTTGTTCATTCCCGACGGCGGCGACCAGACCTTCGGCGAGATGGAGCCGGCGGCCAAGGACGCGATCAGCCATCGCACCCGCGCCTTCGCCAAGCTGAAAGCCGCCCTGATTGACTGATCCCCGCGACCCCGGGACCGACATCGGCCTCTACGTCCACTGGCCCTATTGCGCGCGTATCTGCCCCTATTGCGACTTCAACGTCGTGCGCGACCGGGGGCGAAGCGATGAGCAGGCCGGGCTGGTCGAGGCGATCCTCGCCGATCTGCGCGCGCAGAGGGTTCTGACCGGCCCGCGACGGCTGGCCTCGATCTTCTTCGGCGGGGGCACGCCGTCGCTGATGGCGCCCGAGGCCGTCGCCCGCATCGTGGCGGCGGCGCGCGACCTGTTCCCGCCCATTGGCGAGATCGAGATCACGCTGGAGGCCAACCCCACCGACGCCGAGGCCGGCCGGTTCGCCGCCCTTGCCGACGCCGGGATCAACCGCCTGTCGATGGGGGTGCAGGCGCTGGACGACGACGCCCTGCGTTTTCTCGGTCGCGACCATTCGGCGGCCGAAGCCCTGCGCGCAGTCGATCTGGCCCGCCGCGCCTTCGACCGCCTGTCCATCGACCTGATCTACGCCCGACCGGACCAAACGCCCGACGACTGGGCCGCCGAACTGACGACTGCGCTCGCCCTGGGGTTCGAACACGTCTCGCCCTATCAGCTAACCATCGAGCCCACGACCGCCTTCGGTCGGGCCTTTGCGCGCGGCGCACTGACGCCGCCGGACGAAGACCGCGCCGCGTCTCTTTATGAAACCACCCAGGCCGTGCTCTCGGTCGCCGGCTTCGACGCCTATGAGGTGTCCAACCACGCGCGAGGCACGGTCGCCCGGTCGTCGCATAATCTGCATGTCTGGCGCGGCGGCGACTATCTGGGCCTCGGCCCCGGCGCCCACGGCCGGCTGACGCTGGATGGCGTCAGGACCGCGACCGTCGCCCATCGCCGCATCGCCGACTATGTAGCGGGAGTTTCGGCCGCTGCGCCCTGGTCCGACCGCGACGCCCAGACCTCGGCCGATGCGGCCGAGGAGCGGTTCCTGCTGGCACTTCGCACCACCGAGGGCGCGCCGACCGCCCTGCTTTCGCCCCTGGGCCTGTCGCCGGATCGCGCGCCGGTCGCCGGCCTGATCGCCGACGGATTTCTGATCCTTCAGAATGATCGGTTGATCGCAACCGCTCGCGGCCGCCCGGTGCTGGATGGCGTGCTGAAGGCGCTTCTGACCTGAGCCTCAGCCCTTCTTCAGGCCGATCATCCCCAGCCAGCCGCCGCTGGTCAGCAGGGCCACGTCCAGCAGCGCCATCGGCAAGGGCGTCGACACCGGCGCGGCGATGAAGCGCGAACGCCAGTCCGGCCCGAACTTGGCCTTATAGCTGCGCAAGCCCTGAAAACCGTAAAGCGCCCCGCCCTCCTCGAACACCAGGGCGCCGACCCTCGCGAAGACCGGGGCGATCCGGCGATCCTCCAGCCCCGCCAGCGGCGCCATGCCCAGGTCGAAACTGGCCAAACCTTCGGCCTTTGCCCATTGGGCGCAGCGGATGAACAGATAGTCCATCACCCCATGCGGGGCGTCGGGACGGTGGCGCATCAGATCGACCGCCGCCTCATCCGGCGCGGTCAGCAGATTGGCGAAGGCCACGATCCGCCCGCCCTCGCGTACGACGGCCAACGGCGTCAGGTCCAGATAGGCGGCGTCGAACCGCCCCAGCGAAAAGGACTTCTCAGACCCGTCATGCATGGCCAGCCAGGCGTCCGAGATCTCGCGCAGCTCGTCCGCGATCGGCCCGGCCGAACCGGCCGGCAACACCTCGAACGACGAGCCCTCCCGCTCGGCGCGGTTCACCGCCGTCCGCAGGTTCTGCTTGCCCTTGCCCTCGATGGAAAATTTGTCGGCCTCGATCACCGCCGTCTCGCCGACCTTGCGCACGGCCAGCCCCATGGTCGCCAGATCGCCCAGCACGCCCTCGCCGACCGAATAGAAGACGGCCGCCCCGCCGTGGCTGTCGGCCATCTCGGCGAAGTTCCACAGCAGCTCAAGCCGCTCGCTTTTCAGGCCCGCCGGTTCGCCCATCGCGATCCAGCGCCGGCCTCGCACACGATACGCCAGGAAGCTGGACCCCGACGGGCTGAACATCAGCGCCTTGTCGCCCAGCATGGCCAGCCAGGCTTCGGGCGTCGCCGTATCCGCCGTCTTAAGCGCCGTCGTCGCCCGTTCGATGTCCACAGGGCCGGCCGGGCCATGACTGTCGGCGCCGGGCGAGCTCAATAGCGACCGTCCCGCCACCACCAGGGTCAGGATCGCCAGCACCAGACCGGCGCGCAGGAAGCCTGACTCCTGGCGATCGCTCAGGAAACGCCACCACAGCTCGTCATTATAGGCCACGTCGCGATAGGCGAAGAAGCCCAGCCACAGCATGGACGCCACCACCGCCGTCAGCAGCAGCAGCCAGCTGGGCCGCAGCGGCTCGCTCAGCCGCGACCGGCGATTGAAGGCCGACCGGCAGGGCGCCAGCAGGGCCGCGACGATCACCAGATTGGTCGCCTGTTGCCAGTCCAGTCCCTTGAGGATCGAAAACACCGCCCCTGTCGCCAGCACCAGCAGCGCCGCCCAATAGGCGCCGCGCCGCCGCCGCCACAGCCCCGCCGACAGCAACAGCAGCAGGAAGCCGGCGATGCTGCCGACGAAATGGGACAGGTCGATCAGAAGCGGCGACACCACCCCCGTCAACCGACGCAGCCGGTCGTCGAACTCGGGCGTCACCGCCGAGACCAGCATCAGGGCCCCGGCCACGAACGCCACGATGGCGAATATCTGCGGCGTCAGCTCATAGGCCAGGCCCAGAAGACGACGGTACAGACCGGAAGTGCGCCTGGGTCGGCTGGACAAGCTTGGCCTCTCGAATCGTGGATTGCCCGAACATAGACCAAGAATCGTCCAACCGGGGCGCTCCTGAGGTCATTTCTAGGCGCGTGAAACATATCGTAACATGGCGAGTTTGGTCTGGTGCGGGCGTCGGGCTCGCGTAACCGGGGACGTTCTCCCATGACCATCAAGACTGTTCTTCTGGCCGGCGCTGCCGCCGCCTTCATGACCGCCGCGCCCGCTATGGCGCAAGAAGCCACGCCCGCTCCGGCTGCTGCGCCTGCCGCCGCTGCGTCCTCGCAGCAATCGCTTTCGCTCAACCCTGGATCGAGCGTCGCGGGTCCTGACGGCGAACTGGGCAAGCTGGAAGGCGTTCAGTCCAATGCCGAAGGCAAGCAGGAACTCACCGTTCGCGGCGCCGACGGCCAGCTTCGCGCCGTGCCGCTGAGCGGCATCCGCCAGGAAGGCGCCGGCGTGGTCGTAGCCTACACCAAGGCCGAGTTCGACGCCGCCGCCCCCATCGCGGGCGCACCGCCCGCTCCGGCCGCCGCTCCTGCTCCCGCTCCCGCTCCCGCTCCCGGCGCAGAGCCGGCTCCGACGGCTGAGCCGACGGATCCCGCCACGACCGAGCCGGCCGCCCCGGCGCCGGACGCGGCGACCCCGGCTCCGACCGAGCCGAACTAAGACAGGCCTCACCGGCTGAATGACGAGGGCGGCCGGATTTCCCGGCCGCCCTTTCGTTTGTCCGATTGCGCCCCTGCGAAACAGCGCGCAGCAAAGAGGGCGGCTCTTTCGAGCCGCCCTCTTCGTCTTCAACCTATTGCCGGATCAAGCGCGACGCTTGACCAGTCCCAAAAGGAACAGAAGGATGATCGCGCCGATGGTTGCAATGATCGTGGAGCCGATCCAACCACCCCAGGTAATGCCAAGTGCTCCAGCGATAAATCCACCGATTACTGCGCCGATAATACCAACGATCAGATTGGTAATGAGGCCGTGGCTACGACCCATGATTTTTTCTGCGAGCCAGCCGGCGATGATACCGACGACGATCCAAAAGATGATGTTCATTGCTGAGATTCCTTCCTGTAAAGCCAAGCTGTTGCAGTAAATGCAACTCGGGCCATACGGTTGCGTCCTTCCTTCACAGTCGCCGCAATAAGGTCAAATTCCCCTCGGACGCGATCCGGCACGGTGATTGCCCCCATCGACGTATGTCGTCCCGCATCGGGACAGACGTTGAGACGAGGATCACGGCCATGGCCGCCGACATCGACCTGCACCTGGGCCGCCGCCTGCGTCGGCGCCGGCGTCTGCTGGGCCTGACCCAGCAACAGCTGGCCGTCCAGGTCGGCATCCGCTTTCAGCAGATCCAGAAATACGAGTGCGGCGCCAACCGCATCTCCGCCGCCCGCCTGTGGCAACTCTCCGAGGCGCTGGAAACGCCCGTCGCCTATTTCTACGACGGTCTCGCCGAGGCGATGGAGAACGACGCGGCCCCGACCAAGGGCGGCGAGGTCTTCTCGCGCAAGGAGACCCTGGACCTGATCCAGGCCTATTATCAGCTGGACGAACGGCCCCGCCGCCGCCTGCTGGACCTGGCCAAGTCGCTGCACACGGATGTGGCCCCCGCCTGAGACGCTGAGGGGCGCCCAAGCCGGCGAAAGCGCGGTAAGGGAGCCTCATGACCGAATACGAAGCCTTCGCCATCGAACTGGCGCGCGAAGCAGCGCGCGTGACCCTGCCCTTCTTCCGCTCGGACATCGGGCATGAGGACAAGGGCGGCGCCGCCGGTTTCGACCCGGTCACCGAGGCCGACAAACAGGCCGAGGCCGCTATCCGCCGCCTGATCGCCGCCCGCTATCCCGACCACGGCGTCATCGGCGAGGAATATGGCCAGGACCGGCCCGAGGCCGAGCACGTCTGGGTGCTGGACCCCATCGACGGCACCCGCGCCTTCATCTCGGGCCTGCCGCTCTGGACCACCCTGATCGCCCTGCGCCAGTCCGGAAAGCCCACGGTCGGCGTCATCGCCCAGCCCTATCTGGACGAGATCTTCATCGGCGGCCCGTCCGGCGCGCGGCTGCTGCGCGGCGAGGCCGAGACGCCGCTGGCCGTGCGGGCGTGCGAGAAACTGACCGACGCCGTCATCTCGACCACCGACCCCGACATCTTCAACGGCGCCGAACTGGGCGCCTGGACTCAGGTCCGCGCGACCGCCCGCCTGGCTCGCCTGGGCTGCGACGCCTATGCCTATGCGATGGTGGCGGCCGGCAGGATGGACCTGGTCGCCGAGACCAGCCTCAAGCCCTGGGACTGGTCCGCCCTGGTCCCCGTGATCGAGGCCGCCGGCGGCCAGGTCGTCAACTGGCGCGGCGCCGCCCCCGACGACAACGGCCAGATCCTCGCCGTCGGCGACGCCCGCCTGATCGACCAGGCCCTGGTGACGCTGAAACGCGCGGCGATATAAGGCGAACAAAACGTCCCACGCGTCTGAGAGGGCGCAGGGATAAGGAGCAGGTTCAGTGATATATGCTCTCGCTCGCCGACATGCGCTGAGCCTGACGTCGGCCTACAGTCTTACGACCCTGATGTTCCTGTCGGGACAGCTTTATCCGTTGATGACCGCCTTTGCGATCAACGGCGTTCTCAAGGGAGACTGGAAACCCATAATCGTCCTCGCCGTCTGGCATCTGCTCATGACGGGTCTGGAGGTGGGCGCGAGGATGTTCGACACGCGCGTCTTCACTCGGGTTTATGCGGATCTGGCCGGCGGTTTCGTCATACGTGCGCATGGCAAGGGGATGACGCCGACGATCATCACATCACGCGCCATCCTGTCGCGCGAGTATGTCGATTTCCTGGAGAAAGACATTCCGGGCGTGCTGATGGGCCTCGTCGGACTGGTCACAGCTATGGTCATCCTGCTTTCGCTCGATCCGATCGTAGGCGGAATCTGTGTTCTGCTTCTCATTCCGCTCGGCCTGGTCAACTTCGCCTTGGCGCGGCGCTCGCTCGTTCTGAACCGAGGACTGAATGATCGACTGGAAAAAGAGGTGACGATTCTGACGCGAGGACGCGTTTCGACCGTGAGACGCCATTTCGACGCGCTTTCAAGATGGCGGGTCAGATTGTCCGACTCGGAAGCCCGCGCGTTCGGGCTGATGGAGCTCAGCGTGATCGTCCTGGTCGCAGCCGCCTTATGGAGACTCTCTCAAGGCGGCGCTGTGGCGGCGGGCGATGTCTATGCCGTGTTCGCCTATGTCTGGCGGTTCGTTGTCGCGCTGGACCGCGTTCCCGAGACCGTGCAGCAACTCGCCAAACTCAAGGACCTCAACCGGCGCTTTCTGTCTTAGATCTCGCCATCAGACGAACGGACTCTTGGGCTGTTTTCGAAGTCCAACTCCAGCTTCAAGAAACAGACGGCGTCTCCGCCGTCACGTCCACGGTCCTCGCCGAAGGATCCTTAACCGCATCCGCCGTCGGGGCGACCATGTCGGCCATGGCGTCGAACTCGTTCAGGAAGACGGCGCGCAGGTCGTCGGCCTCCATGATGACCTCGTGCTTGGCGCCGGAAACCTCGACATAGCGGCCGCGCGGGATGCGTTTGGCGGCCCAGCGGTTGGTCTGTTTCCACACCACGTCGTCGGCGTCGGCCTGGACGATGACGACCGGGGTCCTGACCGATTTCAGCGCCTTGGGCTTCAACGCGCGCTCGCCGGCGTCCAACGCAAAGGCCAGCCAGCCATAGGTCGGGCCGCCGATGGCCAGATGCGGACAGGCGTAAAGCTGCTGACGCCACATCTCGTAACGGCTCTCGTCCGAGGTCAGGGCGTCCTCGGCGAAGTTGTGGTCGAACGGATCGTCGGGATCGCCCAGGATATAGTCGCCCGCCTGGCCGTGGCGGATGTTCCAGCGCACCACCAGCTTGACCGACCACATCGACCGCTTGCCGGTCTTGATCCGCAGCATGGGGCTGGACAGAACCGCGCCCGCGAACCGGGTCTCGCCGCTCTCCAGCGTCAGCAGGTTCAGGCAGGCGCCCATCGAATGGCCGACCATGATCCAGGGCTTGGGACACTGGTCTTCATAGGCGTTCAGCAGGCGGTTGTAGTCGTCCAGGAACTCCTCGACCGCGCGGGCGTGGCCCTTCAGCCGGTCGGGCAGCAGCCGGGCCGACAGACCCTGCCCCCGCCAGTCGTGGGTCAGCACGCACCAGCCGCGGGCCAGGAAATTGCCGATGACCTCGTAGTATTTCTCGATCGGCTCGGTACGGCCGGGGCTGAGGACCACCGTGCCGCGCACCTTGTCTGCGCTCAGGTGCGACGGCTTCCATAGACCGGCGCGCAGGCGCATCCCGCCCGCGCCGCGGAACCAGTCGCCCTTGCCGCCGGGGGGTGAGGCGGCGCCGGGCACCCCCATCAGGGGGGCGTTGGCGGCGAAGGCTTGGGCGCGGTTCACTCGGGCTTCCTGAACTTCAAGGTCATGCGATCGCTCTCGCCGATCGCCTCGTATTTCGAACGGTCGAACTCGGGATCGACCGGCTGGCCGCGCGGGGCCGTCAGGCGCGTGGGCGCCAGCGTATCGACGCCGAAGGGATGGTCCTTGGTGTCGTCGGGGTTGGCGTTGATCTCGGACGCCTCGACGAAGACGAAGCCCGCCTCGGCCGCCAACTGGCGCACGAAGGCCTCCTGGACATAGCCGTTGGCGGCGACTGGATCCTGGTCCTCGGCCGGCGACAGCCGGTGCTGCTCGATGCCCAGGATGCCGCCGGGCCTAAGCGCGGCGAAGGCGTCGGCGAAGGCCTTTTCGGCGATGCCCGCCGCCATCCAGCCGTGCAGGGTGCGCATGAACAGGCACAGTTCCGCCGTCCCCGCCGTCGTCACCGGGCCAGAGCCGGATCCGAACACCGTGAACTGCGGCTCGCCATACAGTTTCTTGTCGCTGGAAAACCGCGTGCGGAAGGCGGCGTTCAGAACGGCCTGGGCCGGATCGGCGGTCGGCCCCTCGGGGAACAGGGCGGCGACATAGGTTCCGGCGCCCTTGGCCAGATAGGGGGCCAGGATTTCAGTGTACCAGCCGCTGCCGGGCCAGAACTCCACCACCGTCATGCGCGGCTGAAGCCCGAAGAACCGCAGGGTCTCCATTGGATGGCGGAAGGCGTCGCGCGCCTTGTCCTGGGCGTTGCGCCAGGAACCCTCGACCGCCCATTCCAGAGAACCTTCCGCCGGACCGGCGGGCTTGGGCGGCGCCTCGGGGGTCTTGGCGGCTTCGTCCTTGCGACCGCAAGCCGCCACGCCGGTCAGGGCCAGCGCGGTCGCGCCGCTCAGCAGGAACCGACGCGAAAACCCGCCCGCGCTCGCCAGACAATCAGCCATTCAAAACTCCCGCAGCACGCCGGGATCCGCGTCCGACGCACCCTGACCCATTGGGCTTAATCAGGTTCGCCGGCCCGGTCAAAACGCAAGACCACCTATTCCGGCTTGCGGAACCGCAGGGTCATGCGGTCGCTCTCGCCGATAGCGTCGAAGGCGGCGCGTTCCTCGGGCGTCAGGGTTCGGCCCGACGGATCGTTGCGCGCCGCCGACTGGCGGATGGGCGGCAGGGTCCAGACCCCGAACGGATGGTCGTGATCGTCCTTGGGATTGGCGTTCATCTCGCTGCGCGCCTCCAGCACGAAACCAGCGTTGCGCGCCTCATGAATCACATAGCTTTCGGGCACATAGCCGGTCGAGGCCACATCGGCGACGCTCAGCCCCTCGGCGCTGCGGTGCTGTTCGACGGCCAGCACGCCGCCCGGCTTCAACGCCTTGAAGAAGGCCTGGAGATAGGGCTGGGTCCGGTCATTGCGCGACCAGTTGTGAAAGGCGCGCGCCACCAGGATGAAGTCTGCGCTGCCCTCAGGCACGCCCATGTCTTCCAGCGGGCGGTTGACCGGCACGTAGCGACCGCCGGTCGCCGCCGCATAGGGTTCCAGGATATGCCGCCACCAGCTGGCGCCGCCCGGCTCGATCTCCACCACCGTCATGCCTGGCGTCAGGCCCCAGAAGGTCAGGGATTCGTAAGGGTGGCGATAGACGTCGCGTGCCCGATCGGCGGCGGGCCGGGTCTCCGCGGCGACGGCGGTCTGCAACGCCGTGTCCTCGGCGAAGGTCGGCAGGGCGCTGGACAGGGCCGAGCGCGTCGGCGTCCAGGCCCCTTCGGTCTGGAACGACTGATGCGCGACGGCGGGGGCGGCGGACAGCAGAACGGCGGCGAGGCCGAAGACGGCATGGCGCATGATCAGGAGCTCCGGGTTCAAGTCCTTCTCCATAGGCAGGCCCGCCGCCCGAGCAAATGACGTTCGCGAGACGCAGGCCAATTTGACGCAAGCAAAATCATCGACCCCGCGCCCTTGACGCCGTTTTGGAGGCCACCATCTTCTTTCGCGAGAGCGCCGATTTCGGGTTCTCCAGACTGACGACGCCGATCTCGGGTCGTCGGACTGCATCCCTACCGTCCGGGCCAAACCGCCGGGCGGCTCAACCTTGCTGATCCTCAGGAGGATGCTGATGCGTACCTATGATTTCACCCCGCTGTACCGTTCGGCCGTCGGCTTCGACCGTCTGGCCAATCTGCTGGAAAGCGCCTCGCGCACGACCGGCCAGGACACGGGCTATCCGCCCTACAATATCGAGACCACGGGCGAGAATGCCTATCGCATCGAGATCGCCGTCGCCGGCTTCGGCCCCGACGAGCTGAACATCGAGGTGAAGGAAAACCTGCTCACCGTGACCGGCCGCAAGACCGCCAACGATGATGCGGCCACGCAGAAGACCTATCTGCATCGCGGCCTGGCCGAGCGCGATTTCGAGCGCCGGTTCCAGCTGGCCGACTATGTCGTTGTCACCGACGCGAGCCTGGTCAACGGCCTGCTGTCGATTTCGCTGAAGCGCGAACTGCCCGAGGCGCTGAAGCCCCGCCGCATCGAAATCGGCGCCGGCCAGCCCCTGATCGAAGCCAAGGCTGAAGCGGCCTAAATCGCCCTCAGGCCAGATTATGAAAGGGCGGTGTTCGCGCCGCCCTTTTTCTATGCCGCCAGATGGGCGAAGGCGGCGACGACCTGTTCATAGGCCGGCCGCTTGAACGGCACGATCAGGTCGCAGGCGTCCGACAGCGGGCCCCAGCGCCAGGCGTCGAACTCGACATCGTCGTCGGCCGCCAGATCGATCTCGGCCTCGTCGCCGGTGAAGCGGAAGGCGAACCACTGCTGCTTCTGACCCTTGAAGCCTCGCCAGGCCTTGGCGTTGTTCATGGCCTCGGGGGGAAAGTCGTACAGGATCCAGTCGTCCGTCCGCGCCAGCAGTTCGACGGAGGTGACGCCCGTCTCTTCGCGCAGTTCGCGCCGGGCCGCCGCTTCCAGATCCTCGCCCGCATCGACGCCGCCTTGCGGAAACTGCCAATTGTGCGGACCGGGCGTGGCGTGGCGCTGGCCGTACCAGACCAGGCCGTCGCGATTGAACAGCACGACCCCGACATTGGGCCGATAGGCGTCGAGATCGGACACTAGCGCCCCGGCCGCATCGACATGGACGAGGCGGGCGCCAGTTGCAGGCCGCGCTGTTCCAGACCGGCGGTCCAGCGGGCGGCGGCCTCGACCGTGACCGGATAGCTGAAGCCGGTTCCCAGCGCCGAGCCGCGCAGCTTGGCCTGGGCCTCCAGCCCGTTCAGAGCGGCGATGATGGCGGCCGGCGACTGGGTCCGATCAATGACGCGGTCCGCGCTGGCCCGGGCCCAGGCGCCTGGCCGACGCTGGAACGAGCCGTCGTCCAGGAAGGCGACGCCGCGCTGACGCAGGATCCCCAGGAAGGCGTTCATGCCCGTGTCCGAGCTTGAGAAGCGGTCGCCCAGATAGTTGGTCACGCCGAAATAGCCGGTGGCCCGACCAAGCAGCCAGTCCATCTTGGCGCCCACGTCGTCGGCGCCGCCGTCGGCCAGCAGCGTATAGGGGCCGGGATCGTTGTCGGGATAGCCGGTCGGCTCCATCGGCATTTCCAGCATGACCTCATGGCCCTGCGCCCGCGCCTGGTCGATCCAGGATTGCAGGTTGTCCGCATAGGGCACGAAGCTCAGCGTCACTTCCGGCGGCAGGCGTTCGATGGCCGCGCGGGTCGTCACCGCATTCAGCCCAAGACCGCCGACGATCAGCGACACGCGCGGCTTGCCGTTCGGACGGAAGGGCCGGGCATAGGCCTGGGCCGGAACGCGGCCGTCCGGCGCGATCATCGGCAAGGGGCCGTTCGATCCGGGCTGCGACAGGCCCGCGATGGGCGCCTTGGCCAAGGGCGAGGCCGCATGGACCGGAGCGCTGATGGGCGCGCCCTGACCCGACACGCTACCGCCATCCGGCAGGGTGATGACCGCATCGCCGCCCGCCGCCGGATCGCCGCCGCCGGCCAGATTCTGATAAAGCCCCATCGCCCCCATGGAGAAGGCCTCGAACCCGGTGGGCGCGGCCGCCGGAGCTTGCGCCGCGGGGGCCTCACGCTCCAGCGCGACATGGGCCGAGGGCGTGCCGGCCTTGGGATCGCCTAGCACCGTCAGGAACAGGGCGCTTGTGCTCAGCAGGAACAGCCCGGCCAGGCCCGCCACGACCGGCGGCTTCTTCAGCGCGTTGATGACGGGCGTCAGGCTCGGGCCATCCTTTGCGCGCGGAGCGGCTCCGGCGGCGGCGGCGAGGGCGGACTGGCGTTTGGCGAACATGGGCACAGGCGGAACCGATCTGGAATCCTACGCCGCCATCATCGCCCGCTGTCGGTTAAGAAACCCTAACGGCGGGTTCACCATGATCTCTGCAAGAAATCTCTGCGCACTGCTGTCACGGATCGTGCGTTGACGCGGGCGCATTCGCACTTCCAGATGCCGATCTCCCCGTGCCGACCAAGGATATGCCACATGATGAGCCCCGCCGCCGACGACGCCCTGCGCGACGAAGTCCGACTGCTGGGTGGTCTTCTGGGCGACATCATCCGCGACGAAGGCGGCCAGGCCCTGTTCGATCACGTCGAGGCGGTGCGCCAGGCCTCCATCGCCTATCACCGCGACCCGGCCTCCCATCCCGCAAAACGTCTGGAGAAGCTGCTGACCGCCATGTCGGTGGATCAGGCGGCCGGGCTGGCGCACGGGTTCGCCCTGTTCTCGCTGCTGGCCAATATCGCCGAGGACCGCTCGACCCGCAGGCGGGCCCAGAGCCAGGCCGAGGCCGGCGCCCGGCCCGACACGCCCGAAGGCGCGCTGAAGCGGTTAGCCGATCAGGGCGTGGACTTTGAGGCCGTGCGCGCCCTGCTGGACCAGTCCCTGATTTCGCCCGTCCTGACCGCCCACCCGTCCGAGGTGCGCCGAAAGAGCGTGATCGACCGGATCGCCGCCATCACCGACCTGCTGGACGCCTGCGACAAGGCCGGCGACGCCTGCACGCTCGACGCCCTGAACGAGCCGCTGCGCCGCCAGATCGTCATCCTGTGGGCCACGCGTCTGGTCCGCACCCAGGGCCTGGTGGTGCAGGACGAGATCGACACCGTCGTCTCCTTCCTCGACCGCATCTTCCTGCACGTCGCCCCCAAGCAGCTGTCGGCCTGGCGGCGGCTGCTGGACGCACCGGACCTCAAGCCCTTCATGCGGGTCGGCACCTGGGTCGGCGGCGATCGCGACGGCAATCCGAACGTGGACGCCACGGTCATGACCGCCGCCTTCCGCACCCAGGCAAGGGCGGTGCTGACCTTCTATCTGGACGAGGTCCACGCCCTGGGCGCCGAACTCAGCCTGGCGGCAGAACTGGCCCAGGTGTCTCCCCAGCTTCAGGCCCTGGCCGACGCCGCCCACGACCCCTCGCCCCACCGCGCGGACGAGCCGTATCGCCGCGCCCTGACCGGCGTCTATGCCCGCCTCGCCGCCACGCACCAGAAGCTGGGCGACGCCCCTGCGCCGCGCCGTCCCGCCGTCGAGGCCCAGCCCTATCCCGGTCCCGACGCCTTCGAGGCCGACCTGAAGACCCTGCACGACAGCCTGGTCTCGCACCACGGCGGCGTCTTCGCCGACGACCGGCTCAGCGACCTGATCACGGCGGTCGAGGTGTTCGGCTTCCACATGGCGACCCTGGACATGCGCCAGAACGCCGACGTCCATGAACGTGTCGTCGCGGACCTGCTCAAGGTCGCCGGCGTCCAGTCCGACTATCTGGCGCTGGACGAGGAAGGGCGGTTGAAAGTCCTGGCCGAGGAATTGGCCTCGTCGCGCCTGCTGTTCAGCCCCTACGCCGAATACGAACCCGAGACCCTTAAAGAGCGCGCCATCCTTCAGGCGGCTGCGACCTCCCTCTCCGCCTTCGGACCCCAGGCCATCCGCACCCATATCGTGTCCAAGACTGACGCAGCCTCGGACCTGCTGGAAGTCTATCTGCTGCTCAAGGAGGTCGGTCTCTATAGCCCCGAAGACCCCGCCGCCTGCCCGATTCAGGCCGCCCCCCTGTTCGAGACCATCGAGGATCTGCGCGCTGCGCGTCCGACGCTGGAGCGGCTGCTTCAGGAACCGTCCGCCCTCGCCGTCGCCAAGGCGCGCGGGGTGCAGGAGGTGATGATCGGCTATTCAGATTCGAACAAGGACGGCTCCTACCTGACCTCGGGATGGGAGTTGCATGAGGCCTCGCGCGCCCTGGTCGAGGTGACGCAGACGCATGGCCTGAAGCTGCAACTGTTCCACGGGCGCGGCGGCACGGTCGGGCGCGGCGGCGGCTCGTCCTTCGCCGGCGTCCTGGCCCAGCCCGAAGGCACGGTTCAGGGCCGCATCCGCACCACCGAACAGGGCGAGGTCATCGCCAACAAATACGGCGAGCCCGAGATCGCGCTTCGCAATCTCGACGCCCTGACCTGCGGCGCCATGCTGGCCTCGCTGGGCAAGGGGACGGATCACGCCTTCACCGCCGAACACGGCGCCACCCTTTCGGACCTGTCGGCTCGCTCCATGGCCGCCTATCGCCAGCTGGTCTATGAGACCGACGGCTTCGTCGACTACTACCGCGCCGCCACCCCCATCGCCGAGATCGCCGACCTGAAGATCGGCTCTCGTCCGTCGTCGCGGACGGCCTCCACCCGGATCGAGGATCTGCGCGCCATTCCCTGGGTGTTCAGCTGGTCGCAGAGCCGGGTCATGCTGCCCGGCTGGTTCGGCTTCGGATCGGCCGTCCAGGGCCAGGACATGGACGAGCTGAAAGCGATGGCCGAGGCCTGGCCCTTCTTCAAGACCCTGGTCCAGAACATGGAGATGGTCATGGCCAAATCCGACATGACCATCGCCCGCCGCTACGCCACCCTGGTCCCCGACGCCTCTCTGGCGGCCCGCATCTATGGCGAGGTCCGCGAGGAGTGGCAGCGCACCCACGACGCCATCCTGGCCATCACCGGCCACGACAGGCTGCTGGGCGGCCAGCCCGAGCTGGACCGGCTGATCCGCCTGCGCATGCCCTATGTCGAGCCGCTGAACCACGTCCAGATCGAGCTGATCCGCCGCCGCCGCGCCGGCGACGACGATCCCCGCGTCCGCGAGGGCATCCTTCTGGCCATCAACGGCGTGGCGGCGGGGCTGAGGAACAGCGGGTGACGGCGCCGCGACCGTGACGACGATTTAATCCCATTGTCGCGGATCGGCGGCTGAACCCTCATCATCCTGTCGCACGACAAGACTATTGCGCCCTCGTCGCCACTTCGAGCGATAATTTTTCGCCTCAGGAGCTAAGTGATGAAGGTTCTCTCCCCCGTCCTCTTCGCCGCCGCCGTTCTGTCCGCCGCCGTCGTCGCCCCGGCCACGGCTCAGGACGCCCACATCCGTTATGGCGACCTGGACCTGTCCACGGCCGCCGGCGCCGCCGCCTTCGACACGCGCGTCGACGAGGCCGGCGTTCGCTTGTGCCGCGACATGCGTCGCACTGGCCGTCTGGCCGTCGATCAACGCCGCTGCCTCACCATAGTCCGCGAGGAAGCCCTGCGCGAACTGCCGCGCGCGCGTCAGACCGACTATGCGCGTTCGCCGCGCACCGGCCGTCAGATCGCCCAGGTCGTCGATCTGTTCGTGCTCAGCTGAAGCATGACGGCGAGGGGCGCCGGCGTCCCTCGCCGCCTACAGCCACTTCGTGCGTTTGAACGTCACGTACAAGGCCGCGCAGATGGCTGTAATGACGCCCAAAACCGCATAGTATCCGTAGTCCCAGCGCAGTTCGGGCATGTTCTCGAAGTTCATGCCGTAGATGCCGGCGATGGCTGTGGGCACGGCCAGGATGGCGGCCCAGGCGGCCAGTTTCCTGGTGATCAGCCCCTGGCGTTGCTGCTCCAGCAGATTGGCCACTTCGAACACCGACGACAGGATGTCGTTCAGCCCGCCCAGCCGGCTGTTCACCCGCCGCACATGGTCGCTCACGTCCCTGAAATAGTGCCTTACATCAGGGTCGATACAGGGCAGATCCAGCGACTGAAGACGCCCCAGAACTTCCTCCATCGGCCCGAGAATGCGCCGGAACTTCAGCAACTCACGGCGCAGGGTGAACAGGCGCCGGATCTCGACCCGCGACAGGAAGGCGTCGAGCGTCCGCTGCTCCATCTCCAGCACGCTGTCCTCTGCATCGTCCACGATGGGGGAATAGGCGTCGACGATGAAGTCCAGAATACCGTGCAGGACGAAATCCGGTCCCTTGTTGAGCTGTACCGGCGACGCCTCCAACTGCGCCCGCAGGAGATTGTGCGCCCGCGCCGAGCCGTGGCGGATGCTGACGACATGGTCGTCGCCGACGAAGACGTGGGTTTCGCCATAGGCGATCCGGTCATCGACCTTCGTGGCCGTTCGCGCCACGACGAACAGCTCATGGCCATAGACCTCGACCTTGGGCATCTGGTGGGCGACCAGCGCGTCCTCGACCGCCAGGGGATGCAGTTTGAACCGCTTCACCAGGATATCGATCTCGGCGTCCGTCGGATCATAAAGGCCGATCCAGACGAACTCGCCCGGTTCGAGCGCCAGCCCTTCAGGCGTCAGAGGCGCCTCGCGCACGCGCTGACCGTCGCGATAGACGTAGGAGGCGACGACGCTCATGAAATCTCCAGCAGGCCGATGCCCGCCCCTGACTTAGAGACTCAATGGCCGCAGTTGAAGCACCTGACGTGCGCGTGCGTTCATCCTGGCGTCGAACCTGACCGAAATGTCATGACGTCGAATTATAGAAGCGCCGCCTTTCCGCCTCGGAAGCTTCGCCGTTTCGATCCGATCCAGCGTCACCGTTCCCTGCCCCGGACGACAAGGGGCAGGAAAAATGGAACCAGGATCATGCTCAGGATTGCCTCTCTGACGACCGCCGCCTTCCTTGCCGCAGGCGCCGCCTACGCCGCCCCGATCGAAGCCCGCATCTCCTACGGCGACCTCGACCTGTCGAGCCGCGCCGGCGCGACAGCGTTCGACGCCCGCGTCCGCCAAGCCTCCGACCGCTTCTGCCGCAGCGTCCGCAACGTGGAACGACCCGCCTGCCGTAACGGCGTGCGGGAGGAAGCCCTGTCCCTCCTGCCCGAACGCGCCCGCACCGACTACGCGCGCGGTCGCGTCGCCTTTGAGGCCTGAAACGCAGGACGCCGCCGGACCGATCGTCCGGCGGCGTCCCATTTCATAAAGCCAAAGCCGCTTTCCGGGCCTCAAGTAGCCCGAAGGGCGGTAGGCCCTTAAGATACAGGGAAGCCCCGGACCTTCAGCAGTGCCGCCACGTCCGGGTCGCGACCGCGGAAGGCGCGGTAGGCTTCCGCGCGGTCGGTGGTGTTGCCCGGCGCCAGCATGATCGACTTGAAGCGACCGGCGATGTCCGGGTTGAAGACGTCGCCCGACTCTTCGAAATAGGCCCAGGTGTCGGCGTCCATCGTCTCGGACCACAGGTAGCTGTAGTAGCCCGCCGAGTAACCGTCCGACGTGAACAGGTGATTGAACTGCGGCAGGCGGTGCCGCATCACGATCTCCTTGGGCATGCCGATCCGCGCCAGGCTGGCCTTTTCGAACGCATCGATGTCGGTCGGCGGCACAGCTTGGGTGTGCAGGTCCATGTCGACGATGGCCGAGGACAGATAGCTGACCGTCGCATAGCCCTGATTGAAGGTGGCGGCGGCCTCGATCTTGTTGACCAGCGCCTGCGGCATGGCCGCACCCGTCTGATAATGCTTCAGATAGCCGTCCAGGATGGGACGGCTCAGCACCCAGTGCTCGTGAACCTGCGACGGATATTCCACGAAGTCGCGCGGCGTGTTGCCATACGACGGATAGGTCACGTTCGACGAGAAGTAGTGCAGGGTGTGGCCGAACTCGTGGAACAGGGTCTCGGCGTCGTCCAGCGAGATCAGGACGGGCTCGCCCGGCTCCGGCTTGGTGAAGTTGTTGTTGTTCGAACCCAGGATGATCTTGGATCCGTCCAGCGTCGAGAACGACCGATAGGTGGTCATCCAGGCGCCCGAACGCTTGCCCGGACGGGCGTAGTCGTCGGTGTAGTAGAGGCCGATCTGACGGCCCTTGGTCTTGTCATGGACCTCATAGACCTCGACGTCCGGCTCGAAGGTCGGGACCGTTCCCTTGGGCAGCTTCTTGAAGGTGAAGCCGTACAGGCGCTCGGCCATGGCGAAGGAGCCGGCGCGAACGGCGTTCAGTTCGAAGTAGGGCTTCAGCTCGTTCTGATCCAGGTCGTACTTGGCCTTGCGGACCTTCTCGGCGAAGTAGAGGTAGTCCCACGGCTCGATGTCCCCCCCTTCAAGGGCAGAGCCGGCGATCGCCTTCATGTCGGCGACCTCTTCGGCGACGCGGGCCTTGGCCGGCGCCCAGACGCGGTCCATCAGGGCCTGAGCGGCCGCAGGCGTCTTGGCCATGGTGTCCTGCATGCGCAGTTCGGCATGGTTGCGATAGCCCAGCAGCTTGGCGCGCTGGTCGCGCAGCTTGACGATCTCGGCAATGGTCGCGTTGGTGTCGTTGGCGTCGCCGTTGTCGCCGCGATTGACGAACTTCTTCCAGACCTGCTCGCGCAGACCCCGATCGTCGGCGAAGGTCAGGAAGGGATCGACCGCCGAACGCGTGTTCAGGATGGCCCAGCCCTGCAGGTTGCGGCTGCGCGCCGCGCCGGCCGCGGCGGCCTTGTTGGAGGCCGGCAGGCCCGCCAGACCGGCTTCGTTGGGGATCAGCGTCCAGGCGTTCTCGTCGGCGACGACCTTCTGGCCGAAGCGGGTGAAGGCGTTGGACAGGGCGGTGTTGATCCGGCCCAGCTCGGCCTTGCCGGCAGCGTCCAGATTGGCGCCCGAGCGGATGAACTCGTCGCGGCGACGCTCGGCCAGACGCTTCTGCTGGGCGCTCAGGCCCATGGCGTCTGCATTGTCCGCCACGGTCTTGACCCGCTGGAACAGCTGGTCGTTGAAGTTGATCTCGTCGAAGAAGGCCGACAGCTGGGGCGATAATTCGGTGTCCAGAGCGTCATAGGCCTCTCCGCCGATGTTGCCGGTCATGACGCTGTAGATGTTGTAGGCGCGGTCCAGAGGCTGGCCCCACAATTCCTGGGCGGCCATGGTGTTGGCGAACGTCGGGGGCTCGGGATTGTTCGCCACGGCGGCGACGTCGGCACGGGCCAGTTCCATCGCCTCCAGCATGGCGGCGCGCAGCTTGGCCGGGGTCACCTTGTCGAACGGCGGCACGCCGTCATAGGGGCCGGTCCAGACCTGCAGCAGCTCGGCGCGCGGCGTCTGGGTCGGCAGGACGGCGCGGGCGATGCGCGCCTCTTCGGCCAGGCTGGCGGCCGACGGCGCGGCGGCGGAACCGCCCGAGGCGGCGCCGGTCGAGGCGCAGGCGGACAGGGCCATCAGGCTGCCGCCCGCGATGAGAAGCTGGCGTCTATGCATGGAATGCTCCGAAAGAAGATCATGATTGCCCACACACTTAGGCGCACTGACCGGCCCCGTCACCTGATGCAGGCATAATCTTGTCGCCAAGCCGGTTGGATACGTCGTCGCACTGCTCTAAAGCGCGCCCATGGCTATTGGCGTTTTCGACTCCGGCGTGGGCGGCCTGACCGTCCACCGCGAACTGACCCGGCGGTTTCCACAACGGGACTTCGTCTATCTGGCCGACCAGGCCCACGCCCCCTATGGCGGACGCGGCGGCGAGGACATCGTCGAACTGACCAGGGCGGGCTGCGAGCGCCTGTTCGACGCCGGCGCCTCCGTCGTGGTCCTGGCCTGCAACACCGCCAGCGCCATCGCTCTTCGCCGCCTGCAACAGACCTGGCTGCCGGGTCTGCGCGAACGGCTGGGCCGCCCGGTCAACATCCTGGGCATCATCGTGCCGACAATCGAGGCCGCGACCGGAAAGCCCTGGAGCTTCGAGGCCGAGCGGCCGCAGGAGGGCGAGAAGGTCGCCTCCATCGACATCACAGGCGTTTTCTGCACCGCCGCCACGGCCATCAGCCGCGTCTATGAGATCGAGATCGACAAGCGGCGCGAGGACATCGCCGTCTTTTCCGAGCCCTGCCCCGGCCTGGCAGGCCTGATCGAGCTGGGCGCGCCGCCGGAGGAGTTGAAGGTCGTCATCGACGACCACGTCGACGCCCTGCGCCGCCGCATCGGCCGTCACCCGGACAAGGCCATCCTGGGCTGCACCCACTATGAGATCGTCGCCGAACTGTTCGCCCAGGCCCTGCCGGCGGGAACGGCGCTGATCGAACAGCCCAAGGCCGTCGCCGACGCGCTGGAGCGCTATTTCAAGGCGCATCCCGAATACGATCTGGGCGACAGCGGCCGCCGCGACTTCCTGACCACCGGCCAGGCCGGTCCGCAGTCGGAGATGGTGTCCCAGTTCTGGGGCGCGCCCCTGGCCTTCGCCCAGGCGTAGAGGGTCAGCAGCCCGGACAATCCGGCAACGGCTCGTTCTCCATCTGCAAGGTCGTGTGGCCGATGGCGTAGCGTTTCGCCACGGCCTGGGCCTCGCCGATCAGGGCCGCCGCATCCTCGCGGTCGTGAACCAGGTGCGCGGTCAGGGCCGTCTCGGTCGTGGACAGGCCCCAGACGTGCAGATCATGCACCGCCCGCACGCCCGGCAAGGCGACCAGCGCCTTTTCCAGCGCCGGCACGTCCACACCCGTCGGCGCGCCGTCCATGGCCAGGTTGACCGAATCCTTCAGCAGGCCCCAGGTCGACCACAGGATCACGACCACGATCGCCAGGCTGACCAGCGGATCGACCACCGACCAGCCGGTCATCATGATCAACCCGCCAGCCAGCACCACGCCCAGCGATACCCCGGCGTCGGCCATCATGTGCAGATAGGCGCCGCGCGCATTCAGGTCGTGCTGTGACTTCATGAACAGCAGCGCCGTGCCCAGGTTGATGACGAAGCCGATGCCCGCCACCGCCATGATGACGCCGGACCCGACCGGCGCCGGCTCGTTGAAGCGCCGCACGGCCTCGAAGGCGATGGCCCCGCAGGCGAAGATCAGCAGCAGGGCGTTGCCCAAGGCCGCCAGAACCGTCGCCTTGCCGAACCCATAGGTCCGCCGCCCGCCCGCCGCCCCATGCGCCCCGCGTCGCGCCAGCCAGGCCGCGCCACCCGCCATCGCCAGGCCCAGCACGTCCGACAGATTATGACCGGCGTCGGCCAGCAACGCCGTGGAATCCGCGATCAGGCCCGCGCCGAACTCGCACGCTACAAAGAGCAGATTGACGACCAGACCGACGGCGTAGCGCCAGTCGCCGGTATCCACGGGGCCGTGGTTGTGGCCGCCATGCCCGTGGCTGTGTCCGTGATGGCCGTGACTATGCCCGTGATCGGCGTGATCGTGGTCATGGTCGTGATCTGCGTGATCGTGCGCGGCGTTCATGGTTCGCCTATGCGCCTTTTGGCGAAACAGCCAAGCCGATATATGATAACGTGTTGAATGTTATTATGTAATGTCAGCCTTAGTGCTGATGCATGGCGACGACGAGGCCCAGCACGATCAGGGCCACGCCCAGCACCGCCCCCTCGTATCTCGCCCACCGTTCCAGCCGCAGGATCGAGGCGCCGGCGCTGGCCAGGGCCGTGAAGGTCGCCATGCCCGCGACAGTCCCGAGTGCGAACACCACCGTCAGCATCGCCAGGGCGCCGAGACCCGCCGAGGCCGAGGACAGATAGATGGGCAGCAGAACCTCGCCCGGCGACACCGCCATCATCACGACAAGACCGACGAAGGCCGCCTTGTCCGACACCGCCGGCTCCGGCGTCTCGACGGCCGGACCGCCCGCCATCGCGGGCCGTTTCAAGGTCGCGCGCGCCAGGTAGAAGGCGCCGAACAGGAACAGCAGCACCGCCGCCAGATGCGGCAGCACGCCTCCAATCCACTGATCCAGCACCAGGCCCGCCGCCACGATCAGACCGCCCACCACCGCCGTCGTGGCGATATGGGCCAGGCCCGCCGCCGTCACCGCCATCAGGATCTGCGACGGTCGCCAGCCTTGCGCCCGCCCGACCAGCGTGAAGGGCAGCCAGTGGGTCGGCAGGGCCGCATGCAGGAAGGCCGCAACGAAGCCGCCCCCCAGCAGGGAAAGCATGACGGACTGTTCGGGACCGGGGGACATGACCAGCCCTATAGCGTGTTACTTTATAACGGTCGAGAAGAATTCGTGGTCACAGCCAGTCGGCGAACGGCTCACGGTCCAGCATTTCCTCATAGGTCGGGCGCGGGCGGATCACGGCCCATTGGTCGCCATCCACCAGCACCTCGGGGACCAGGGGCCGGCTGTTGTATTCGCTGGCCATCACCGCGCCGTAAGCCCCTGCCCCGGTGAAGACGATCAGGTCCTCGGCCTCCAGCGGCGGTAGTTCGCGGTCACGCGCGAAGGTGTCGCCCGTCTCGCACACCGGCCCGACCACATCGTGGGGCAGGCGCTTGCCGCTGCGCGGATTGACCGCTTGGATGTCGTGGAAGGCGTCGTAGAGCGCCGGCCGCATCAGGTCGTTCATCGCCGCGTCCAGCACCAGGAAGCGCCGCCCGTCCGACCGCTCGTTGACCTGGATCACCTGGCTGAGCAGCACCCCGGCGTTGGCGGCCAGAAGCCGCCCCGGCTCGAACGCCGCCTCGACGTCCAGCCCGTTCAGAACCCGCGCCGCCATGGCGACATATTCGGCCGGCGACGGCGGTTCGGTCCCGCCGGAATAGGGCACGCCCAGCCCGCCGCCCAGATCCAGCCGCGTCACGGCATGACCCTGGGCCCGCAGGTCCCGCGTCATCTGCGCCAGCACCTTGAAGGCGGCCTCCAGCGGGGCCAGGTCGGTGATCTGGCTGCCGATATGGCAGGCCAGCCCCACCGGCGTGACGTGGGGCGAGGCCGAGGCGCGGGCGTACAGGTCCATCGCCTCCACGACCGGCACGCCGAACTTGTCGCCCTTGCCGCCCGTGGTGATCTTGGCATGGCCGCCGGCGCCCACGTTCGGATTGACCCGGATGGCGATGGCGGGCGACGTATCCATCATGGCGGCGATGGCGATCAACCGGTCCAGCTCGGCGCCGGATTCGACATTGATCTGGCGCACGCCGACGCTGATGGCGAAGGCCATTTCCACGTCGGTCTTGCCGACGCCGGAGAAGATGATCCGGTCGGCCGGCACGCCCGCCGCCAGCGCGCGGCGGATTTCGCCCTCGGACACGGTGTCGGCGCCGGACCCCAGTTTCGCCAGGGTCGCCAGCACCGACAGGTTGGAGTTGGCCTTGACCGCAAAGGCGATCAGGGCCTCGCCCAGGGCGTCGCGATGCGCATCGGCGGCGGCGCGCAACAGGCCGTAGTGCCGCTTCAGCGTCGCGGTCGAATAGACATAGGCCGGCGTGCCGACCTCGTCCGCGATCAGCTCCAGCGGCACGCCCTCGGCATACAGGGCGCCGTCCTTCAGGTCGAAATGGTGCAACGGTTACCGCGGGTCGTTCTGGGCGGCGCCGGCGCCGATCGGATTGGAAGGACCGCCATCGATAGGCACGCTGCTGGACGGACGGTTGATCGTCGCCGGCTCGGGCAGGTGAGGGGCGCGGCTGTCGCGCGGCGCACGTTCGGTCTGGCGCACCGGCGATTCCAGATCGGCCATGCGGCCGCAAGCCGAGGTCAGAAGGGCGAGCGCGCCCGCGAGGATCAGTGTCTTTTTCACAGGCGGCTTCTCCAGTCGGCGATACGCGCACGGACCTGTTCCGGCGCGGTTCCCCCGTAGCTTTGGCGGCTCTGGCACGAAGCCTCGGCGGTCAGCACCTTGTAAACCGCTTCGGTAATGCCCGGCTCCAATTTCTGCATTTCTTCCAGCGGCAGTTGCGACAGGTCCACGCCTAGCGCTTCCGCCTGTTTGACCGCCGCGCCCGTCACATGGTGCGCCTTGCGGAACGGCAGGTTCAGCTCGCGCACCAGCCAGTCGGCCAGGTCCGTCGCGGTCGAGAAGCCCGCGCCCGCTGCCTGGGCCATACGCTCGGTATTGGGCAGCAGCGCCGAGACCATCGCCGTCATGGCGACAAGGGCCAGGTCCAGGGCGTCGAAGGCCTCGAACACCGGCGGCTTGTCCTCCTGCATGTCCTTGGAATAGGCCAGCGGCAGGCCCTTCATCACCGTGGACAGGGCGACCAGCGAGCCCATGATCCGGCCCGTCTTGGCCCGCACCAGTTCGGCGGCGTCAGGATTGCGCTTCTGCGGCATGATCGACGAGCCGGTCGTCAGGTCGTCGGGCAAGGAGGCGAAGCCGAACATCGGCGTCATCCAAATCACGATCTCCTCGGCCAGACGCGACAGATGCCCCGCCGTGATCGAGGCCGCGGCCAGGCTCTCCAAAGCAAAGTCACGGTCAGACACGGCGTCCAGCGAGTTCGCCATCGGCCGGTCGAAGCCCAGTTCCGCCGCCGTCATCTGACGATCGATGGGGAAGGGCGAACCAGCGAGCGCGGCGGCGCCCAGCGGGCTTTCGTTCATCCTGACGCGCGCGTCGGCGAAACGACCGGCGTCACGGCCGAACATCTCGACATAGGCCATCAGGTGATGACCCAAGGTCACGGGCTGGGCGGTCTGCAGATGGGTGAAACCGGGCATCAGGTCGCCCGCATGCTGTTCGGCGCGCGCCAGCAGGGCGGCCTGCAACGCCTTCAACTGGGCGACCGAGCGGTCGCAGGCGTCGCGCACCCACAGACGGAAATCGACGGCGACCTGATCGTTGCGGCTGCGCGCCGTGTGCAGACGGCCGGACGGCTCGCCGATCAGTTCGTTGAGGCGCGCCTCCACATTCATGTGGATGTCCTCGAACTGGTCGCGGAACGGGAAGGTCCCGGCCTCGATCTCGGATTCGATGGCGTCCAGCCCGCCCAGGATGGCCACGGCGTCGGCCTGCTGGATGATGCCCTGCTTGGCCAGCATCCGGCAGTGGGCGCGCGACCCCGCCAGATCCTGGCGCCACAGACGCTGATCCACGCCGATGGAGACGTTGATCGCCTGCATGATTTCGGCCGGGCGCGACGAAAAGCGTCCGCCCCACATGTCTTGACCCGCGGGCTTCACCGGCGCAGTCGAACCGCCGGATGGCTTGGCGTCGGAAGAGGTGGATTCAGTCATGAGCGGCTCTAGGAAGGCGGTCTGGGCGGTCGTGGGCGCGGTCGTGGTCGTCAGCACCATCGCCGGCGCCGGCGGTATGGCGATGTCGCTATACGCCAATCATCGCCAGAAGGCGCAAGTCGAACAGGCCGCAACCGCCGCCGCAACGCCAAAAAGCGACCTTGCGCGCTTCGCCGTCGGTCCTCTGGCGGCGCTTTCGACCCCAATTGAGACCAAGACGGCGCCCGAATACGCCTTCCGCGACCGAACCGGCACGGCCGTCCGCTTCTCGGCCTTCGAAGGCAAGGTGGTGGTCGTGAACCTGTGGGCCATGTGGTGCGCGCCGTGCAAGGCGGAGATGCCGACGCTTCAGGCTCTGGCCAAGGCCTATGAGGCGAACGAGGATCTGGTGGTCCTGCCGATCAACGTCGACGCGACGCCGGAAGCCGCAGCCGAGGCAAGACGATTCCTCGACGACCACGTCCCCCTGCCTTTCTACAGCGACATCCGCTTCCAGCTGCCGTTCGAGTTTCCCGGCAAGGGCGCCATGCCGCAAACGATCATCCTGGATCGCCAGGGCCGCATCCGCGCCACGATGGCGGGCGAGGCGGACTGGTCCAGCCAGCAGGCCCGCGCCCTGATCGATGCGGTGCTGGCGGAAGAACCCAAGTCGGAGTGACCCCTCCCGCCTGATCGGATTTAGTTCTTTGCCGGCACGCGTTCGTCCGTGGCGGGATTGATCGCGCCTGGCTTGCCCTCGGCGGCGGCATGGGCCTGTTCGCCTTCCAGCTTGTCAGCGACCTTGCCGGCGCCGCTCTCGACGGCCTGGGCCGCCTTCATCGCCCCGCCCTCGATCACTTCGCCGGCCTGAGACGCGACATTGGCGGTCTTGTCTGCGGCGGCCTCGGCATGGGCCTCGGTCTTGTTCTGCTCGGCCTGGGTGCAGGCGGCGGTGCCCAGGGTCAAGGCGGCGACGGCCGCCATCAGGACTTTGGTTCGGATCGTCATGGCGGATCTCCAGTCAAGGTTAAGGTCTCGACAGACAACGCAACACAACGGTGCAGGTTGCAACCGGCAAGCCCACGAGATCGCGCCCGCACTCGGAGGTGGATTGCCAAGCAGACCCAGACGTGAGAGCCTTCCTGATCAGGGAGATAGCCATGTTTTCAACGCCTCTCATTTTAGCAGCCGCACTTGCAGCGCAGGCGTCAGCTCAAACATCACCTGCTACGGCAGCGCCTTCACCCCAGGTCGGCGCAACGGAACAGCAGCCGGCGCCGTCCCGCGCACGTCGTATCTGCGAGCAACGCGCCCCAACGGGACGCAGGCTGGAGCAAAGGATTTGCTACACGCCCGAACAATATGCCGCTCTCGCTGAAGCCAAGCGAAAACAGGCGGAAGAACTCGCCGGCGGCAGCCGTATTCAGAATGACCGAGGGATCGTCGGCATCCCTGCTGGTCCCCTCTAGGCCCCGCTGGCGATGCCCGCTTTCAAGGGGTGGTGACTGGAGGCGGGATCGAACCGCCGACCTGTGGGTTATGAATCCACCGCTCTAACCATCTGAGCTACCCAGTCCCGGGCCTAGGCGAGGCCGAAGGCCAGCGCGAAAGAGGCGTGCCTATATCGCCGTCGGGCGCGGGGTTCAAGTCGTCTCTGCGCAGATCGTGCGGCGATAGGGCGCAAGACGACGCAGGGTCGGAACGGTAACGCTGGCGTCGTCGTTCCAGAACGAACCTTCTGACCGGAGTCTCCATGCGCCTGATCGTCGCAGCCGCCTCGACGTCCCTGCTCGTTCTCGCCGCCGCCTGTGGCGCGAACGGCGAAAGCACGAAAGTCCCGCCCCAGGCCGGCGCGCCGCTGGAGACCCAGCCGGCCAACAACCCCGATCAGCAACCGGCCTTCGCCGGCCAGACGCGCGCGCCGAGCGTGAAGACCGAACAGGCGATGCGCCATACGGTCGTCGCCTCCGGCCTGGTTCATCCCTGGGGCCTTGCCGCCCTGCCTGACGGCCGCTGGCTGGTTACGGAAAAGCCCGGTCGCCTGCGCATCATCACCGCCCAGGGCCAGATCAGCGAGCCGGTCGCGGGTTTGCCCACCGTTGACGCCCGCGGTCAGGGCGGCCTGCTGGACGTGATCGTCAGCCCCGGCTTCGCCCAGGATCGCATGATCTACTGGAGCTATTCCGAGCCTCGCCCAGACACAGGAAACGGGGGCGGCAACGCCACCTCCGTCGCCCGCGCGCGCCTGTCGGACGACGGATCGCGGGTGGAAAACGTCCAGGTCATTTTCCGCGCCCTGCCCATCTATGACGGCGACAAGCATTTCGGCTCGTCCCTGGCCTTCGCATCCGACGGCAAGCTGTTCATCACCCTGGGCGAACGCTCCGACAAACCGATGCGGCCCCAGGCCCAGGATCTGGGCTCGCACATGGGCAAGACCATCCGCATCAACGCCGACGGCACGGTCCCGCAGGATAACCCCTTCGTCGGCCGCGCCGGCGCCCTGCCCGAGATCTGGAGCCTGGGCCATCGCAACGTCCAGGGGATCGCCGTCCAGCCCGGCACGGGCGCGGTCTGGACCATCGAACACGGCACGCGCGGCGGCGACGAGGTCAATATCGACAAGCCGGCCCTGAACTACGGCTGGCCCGACGCGGCTTACGGCGTCGAATACGCCGGCGGTCAGATCAACACCGGCGCGACCCATGCGCCGGGCACTGAACAGCCCGTCTATTACTGGGATCCGGTGATCGCGCCGGGCGGCGCGACCTTCTATCAGGGCGCCATGTTCCCCGGCTGGGACGGAAACCTGCTGGTCGCGGGCCTGAAGGAGAAGCACATCGCCCGTCTGGTGATCCAGAACGACCGCGTGGTTGGCGAGGAACGACTGCTGACCGACCTGGGCGAACGCATCCGCGACGTGGCGGTCGGCGCCGACGGCGCGGTTTGGGCCATCACCGACGAGGAGAACGGCAAGCTGGTCAGGCTGGCGACGACGCAGTAA
The DNA here is from genome assembly GCF_041648115.1 of Brevundimonas sp. GTDB lineage: Bacteria > Pseudomonadota > Alphaproteobacteria > Caulobacterales > Caulobacteraceae > Brevundimonas. Next base: position 91,151 of record NZ_JBAZPR010000010.1, on the reverse strand, counting down.
CCTGCGGACGCCGGGGGGCTAATGAGGGAGCGCATCGACGCTCCAGGGAGCACCGAGCCATGCGTATCCTCATTCTCTCCGCCGTGATCAGCCTGCCTTTGCTGGCGGCCTGCAGCACGATGGGCGGCGTCAGCAGCTATCAGAAGGACATGGACGCGCTGGAGGCTGAATGCACCCGCAGCCAGGGCATCCTGACGCCGACCGGCCTGCAGACTGGCCGGCCCCAGACGGAATACGCCTGCAAGATAACCGGCGGCGCGACCCGTATTCCGCCGCGCTGAATGAACATGAGCGGGCCGAGCGTCGCGCCGGTCCGCTCGCTAGCGGCGTCGACACTCATCTTAACCGGAAAAACACCGGCCCCATGGCGCGGCATCACGCGGCTTATTACTTGACGTTGACGTAAACGTAGGGTTCTTGGCGGGCACGCTTAGATCCGTCCTTCCCCTAAAATCGCGAGCCGCCGTGCGGCGAGCGTAGGGGACCAAACTGGAGACGCACTCCCATGGCTGACGCCTACATCTACGACGCCGTCCGCACGCCGCGCGGCAAGGGCAAGAAGGACGGCTCGCTGCACGAGATCACCGGCCTCAGCCTGGCGACCCAGGTTCTGGAGGCTCTGCGCGACCGCAATGATCTGGACACGTCCAAGGTCGACGACGTCATCCTGGGCTGCGTCACCCCTGTGGGCGAACTCGGCGCCGACATCGCCCGTACGGCGGTGCTTTCGGCCGGCTGGTCGCAATATACGGCGGGCGTTCAGGTCAACCGCTTCTGCGCCTCGGGCCTGGAAGCCGTGAACATGGCCACAGCCAAGGTGAAGTCCGGCGAGGCCGATTTCGCCGTCGGCGGCGGCGTCGAGGTCATGAGCCGGGTGCCCATGGGTTCGGACATGGGCGCCTGGCCCACCGACCCGTCGTCGGCCTTCCCGACCTATTTCGTGCCGCAGGGCGTGTCGGCGGACATGATCGCCACCAAATACGGCTTCAGCCGCGACGACGTGGACGCCTATTCGGTCGAAAGCCACAAGCGCGCCGCCAAGGCCTGGGCCGAGGGCCGCTTCAAGAACTCGGTCCTGGCGGTCAAGGACCAGCTGGGCCTGACCATCCTGGACCACGACGAGACCATTCGTCCGAACACGGACATGCAGGCCCTTGGCGGCCTGAACCCCTCCTTCGCCATGATGGGCGAACTGGCCTTCGACAGCGTGATCAACCAACGCTACCCCGAGGTCGAGCGCGTCAATCACGTCCACACCCCCGGCAACTCGTCCGGCATCGTCGACGGTTCGGCCGGCGTGCTGATCGGCTCGCTGGAAGCCGGCCAGGCCCTGGGCCTTAAGCCGCGCGCCAAGATCCTGGGCGGCGCCTCGATCGGCTCGGAGCCGTCGATCATGCTGACCGGCCCGGAATATGTGACCCGCAAACTGCTGGGCAAGCTGGGCATGACGCCCGACGACATCGACGTGTGGGAGCTGAACGAGGCCTTCGCCGCCGTCGTCCTGCGCTACATGCAGGCCCTGAACATCGACCACGCCAAGATGAATGTGAACGGCGGCGGCATCTCGATGGGCCACCCCCTGGGTGCCACCGGCGCCATGATCACCGGCATCGCCCTGGACGAGCTGGAACGCTCGAACAAGTCGACCGCCCTGATCACCCTGTGCATCGGCGGCGGCATGGGCACCGCCACCGTCATCGAACGCGTCTGAGGATCACACCCATGGAAAACTTCAAGATCGACGTCGACGCCGACGGCATCGCCCTGATCACCTTCGACGTGCCGGGCCGTTCGATGAACACCCTGACCTCTTCGGTGATGAAGGAAATCCCCGAGCTGGTCGAACGCATCAAGACCGACGACGCCATCAAGGGCGCGGTCATCACCTCGGGCAAGGCGTCGGGCTTCTGCGCCGGCGCGGACCTGGGCGACATGGCCGGCGGCGTGCTGTCGGGCGGCGGTGATTTGCAGAAGGCCTTCGACGCCGGCTGGAAGCTGAACGGCGCCTTCCGTGCGCTGGAAACCTCGGGCAAGCCGATCGCGGCCGCGATCAACGGCCTGGCCCTGGGCGGCGGGCTGGAGTTCACCCTGGCGGCCCACTATCGCGTGGTCGAGAACGACAACAAGATCCAGTTGGGCCTGCCCGAGATCAAGGTCGGACTGTTCCCCGGCGGCGGCGGCACCCAGCGCCTGACGCGCCTGGTCGGCGTCCAGAACGCCATGATGGCCATGAGCGAAGGCAAGTCCTTCCGCCCCAACGACGCCAAGGGCGCCGGCATCGTTCATGAAGTGGTCGAGAAGGGCCAATCGGTCGAGGCCGCCAAGACCTGGATCAAGAATGGCGGCAAGGCCGTCCAGCCGTGGGACGAAAAGTCCTTCAAACTGCCCGGCGGCGGCCCCTATCACCCGGCCGGCATCCAGAACTTCATGGTCGGCAACGCCATGCTGCGCAAACAGTCCTACGGCAACTATCCGGCCGTGGTGAACCTGATGAAGGCCGTCTACGAAGGCGCCCAGGTGCCGATGGACGCGGCCCTGCGCATCGAGACCCGCTACTTCATCAAGACCCTGATGACGTCGCAGGCCCAGGCCATGATCCGTTCGCTGTTCCTGTCCAAGCAGGAACTGGACAAGGGCGCCGTGCGTCCGGCGGGCATTCCGAAGTCGGACCCGCGCAAGGTTACCGTCATCGGCGCCGGCATGATGGGCGCGGGCATCGCCTATGTGCAGGCCCTGGCCGGCATCGAGACCATCCTGATCGACCAGACTCAGGAAGCCGCCGACAAGGGCAAGGCCCATGTCGAGGAACTGCTGAAGAAGCGCCTGTCGCGTGGTCAGCTGACGCAGGAGAAGTATGACGCCCTGCTGGGTTCGGTCACCGCGACGACCGATTATGACCTGATCAAGGGCTCGGACATGGTCGTCGAGGCCGTGTTCGAAAGCCGCGAGATCAAGGCCGACGTGACCAAACGCGCCGAAGCGCAACTGGCCGAGGGCGCCGTGTTCGGCTCCAACACCTCGACCCTGCCGATCAGCGGCCTGGCCGAAGCCTCGGTTCGACCCGAGGACTTCATCGGCATCCACTTCTTCTCGCCCGTCGACAAGATGATGCTGGTCGAGATCATCCTGGGCGAGAAGACGGGTCAGGCCGCCATCGCCAAGGCGCTGGATTACGTCCTGAAGATCAAGAAGACCCCGATCGTCGTCAACGACAGCCGCGGCTTCTACACCTCGCGCTGCTTCTCCACCTTCCTGATGGAAGGCATGGCGATGCTGGAGGAAGGCTACGGCCCGGCCCTGATCGACAATGTCGGTCGCATGACCGGCATGCCGCGCGGCCCGCTGGAGATGCACGACGACGTCGCCCTGGACCTGTCCTACAAGATCGCCAAACAGACACGGGCCGACCTGGGCGACAAGTATGTCGCCAACGAGGGCGAGCAGATCGTCGCCACCATGGTCGAGGGTGGACGGTTCGGCCGCAAGAACGGCAAGGGCTTCTACGACTATGACCAGAAGCCCAAGACCCTGTGGGCGGGTCTCGCCGAGCTCGCGCCGACCACCAAGGGCATCGACAGGCCCGAAGAGGCGACCGCCTTCGCCCAGATCGACGAGCTTAAAACGCGCCTGCTGTATCGCCAGGCCGTCGAGGTCGCCCGCTGCTGGGAAGAAGGCGTCATCGACGACCCCCGCGAAGCCGACCTGGGCGCCATCCTGGGCTGGGGCTTCGCGCCCTGGACCGGCGGCCCGATCAGCATGATCGACGGCATCGGCTTGGCGAAATTCGTCGAGACCGCAGACCGCTTGGCCGCTGCGTACGGCGACCGATTCAAGGTGCCGCAACTAATGCGCGACATGGCCGCCAAGAACGAGACCTTCTACGGCAAATTCGCCCCGGAGAAGGCCGCCGCCTGATCGGCTGCAGACATCGTCGAGTCACGGAACGGGCGGCCTTCGGGTCGCCCGTTTTCGTTTGAAAGGCTTCTTTCTAGCCGCTGTAAGCCAGGATCACGCGTTTCTCAGCCGGAGCCACGAGGACGACGCTCCCCCCTCGCCCGTGGGCGTAAAACGCGTTGTCAGATCTAAGGATTGCATTGACCCTGGACACGGTTTTCGGATCGAGTTTGCAACGGAAATCACTGCGATCCAGGAAGGCCCCGATGCCGGGCTCACGGCCGCAGCTATGCTCCCCATGTCCAGACCACAATGGAACGATCGGGGTCCGCTTCCAATCCCAGTAGGTTCGACGCTCACGCGCCTTCCGCTGGGATATATTCACCAGCGCCGGGCTTTCAGAAGCGTCAGACAGATAGCCTAATCCTCCGTTTTCGATCTTTGAAAGCGAAGCGTTGTCCAATCGATATATGATCAGTCCGACCTCGTCGGCGCCCGGTCCAAAGCCCCATGCGGCTTGTTTGCGATATTCGATCCATCTTGCCTCGACGCCATGAGGCAAAAGGCTTTGAGACCAAACATACTGGTAGGCCTGCCAACCCACGAAAGGCGCGCAACCAAAGAGAGCGAGCAACGCCAGACACCCAAAACGCTTTCGCATGGTCACTCGTTATCCCGCAGCAGTGTTCCAACACAATTGCACGCCAAGACAAAAAAGACCCGCCCGACACGAGGTCGAGCGGGTCGCTCCGCCGCCCTTCGCGGGGTCGGTGGCGGGTCGCTAGGGGCGACGGAGTGGGGGTGAGAAGGCCGCGCCGCCGCCGAAGCGAACCGGAAAGGTCCGCCCCGGCCGCCCAGCCTCTTGTCTTGGCGTCAGCCTTCGAGATCCTGACCTTCGTCCGGCTCGGGCGTGCCCAGCAGTTCGTCAGCGATCTTGTTGGTCGAGGCCCGCACCGCCTTCTCGATCGAGACGGCGATGTCGGGGTTTTGCTTCAGGAACTCGCGCACATTCTCGCGGCCTTGACCGATCCGGGTCGAGTCATAGCTGAACCAGCTGCCCGACTTCTCGATGATCCCGGCCTTGACGCCCAGGTCGATGACTTCGCCCAGCTTGGAGATGCCCTCGCCATACATGATGTCGAAAATGACCTCACGGAATGGCGGGGCGACCTTGTTCTTGACCACCTTGACCCGGGTGGTGTTGCCGACCACCTCGTCGCGGTTCTTGATCGCGCCGGTGCGGCGGATGTCCAGACGCACCGAGGCGTAGAACTTCAGCGCATTGCCGCCCGTCGTCGTCTCGGGCGAGCCATACATGACGCCGATCTTGTGACGGATCTGGTTGATGAACAGGACGATGCAGTTCGACTTGGAAATCGACGCCGTCAGCTTGCGCAGCGCCTGGCTCATCAGACGCGCCTGAAGGCCCGGCAGGCTGTCGCCCATCTCGCCCTCGATCTCGGCGCGCGGCGTCAGCGCAGCAACCGAGTCGATCACCACGATGTCCACCGCGCCCGAACGCACTAGGGTGTCGACGATCTCAAGCGCCTGTTCGCCGGTGTCCGGCTGCGATACCAGCAAATCATCCAGATTGACGCCCAGCTTCTGGGCATATCCGGGATCGAGCGCGTGTTCGGCATCGACGAAGGCGGCGACGCCGCCGGCCTTCTGGACCTCGGCCACCGTATGCAGGGCCAGGGTCGTCTTGCCCGAGGACTCAGGCCCGAACACCTCGATCACCCGACCGCGCGGCAAACCGCCGATGCCGAGCGCCATGTCCAGACCCAGCGATCCGGTGGAGACCGAGGGGATCACATCCGCGACCCCGCCCTTGCCCAGTTTCATCACCGAACCCTTGCCGAAGGCGCGATCGATCTGCGCGATCGCCGCCTCCAGGGCGCGTTGCTTGTCGCCGTCGTCCTTGCCCACCAACTTGAGTGCTGCCTGTGAAGCCATTGCCTTCGTCTCCCTTGCCATGATTCCCGTCATTAAGCTTGGGAGAGACCCGCCTGGACCCGCCCCCGTTTCGTGAGGACGACTATGTGCATGGTTTGTTCTGGTTCACAAGATGTTCTCATTGATCAAAACGAGAACATCGAAAAAGAACGACCGTTTCTGACGTAGGCCGGTCCGGTCAGGCGATGGCTCCAGCAGCCAATGCCATGCCGCATCCGGCGATCAGACATACGGCCACGAGCACGCTTAGCACCTTCATCCCACCTGCCGACGTCGGCGCCAGCGGCCGGGCCGTCATGACCATAAGCAAGGCGATCAGGCCCAGGGCGCCAGGCAGGTCCATGCCCACGCCCAGGAAGACGCCGTGCGCCTGAACCAGCAGCCAGCCGCCGACGACGACGGTCGCGACGACGGCGGGCGCCAGGGCGGTCCAGCGCACCAGCCGTGCGCCGATCAGCGCGGCCGAGGCTGCGGCCAGGGCGGCGGCGAGGCCGGTCCAGATGAACAGGAAGGCCGCCTCGGGCGCAAAGGCCTGAACCACAGCCCCCACGATCAGCACCAGGACGATCAGGCCCAGCCAGCCTCCCCAAGGCGTCTCGTCGGCGCCCGCAGGCCACAGCGTCATCAGGACGGCCACGACCGCCGCGCCGATCACCACAGGGTTCAGACCACCGACCGCCAGGGCCAGAACGGCGCACATGGCGATGACGATCGCCACGACGCGCCGCCCGACCGCCGCCCGCCCCGCCGTCAGGATCAGACTCGCCGCCAGGATGGTCAGCCCGACCCCGACCTCCATCCACGGCAGGCGGCGCAGCAGAGTGTAGTAGGTCTCGGCCGACTCTATTCGGCTCCCGACCGGGCCGGCCAGAACCCGCGCGGTCTGGGCCACGACCAGTCCGGTCGCGACCAGCCAGAGCCCCCCACCCGCCCCCTTGACCACCGACAGGCCGGTCAGGCCCGTGGCATGCCTCGCACCCCAGGCCGCGAACCCCGTGAACAGAGCCGCGAGACCCAGCAGCGCCCATCCAACCTGGGGCGGATGACGCAGCACGACCAGACCGAAGATGTCGGCGTATACGGTGTTCTGGGTCGCCTCGGGCAGGGTCGGGGCGCGAAGTAACCCGTCCGCCGCCTCCAGCGCCTGCGAACCGATGTGCTGCAACGCGCCCTGGTCCAGGGTGTCCGGCGTCGAGCTGGGCGAATGATATTGGGCCGGGCGGCCGATGAAGGCGAAGTTCAATCCGGGCAGACCGCGATCGGCGGCGATGGTGAAGTCGGTCCCGTTGGGCATCAGCCGATAGACGAAGATGGCCAGCGCATTGCTGGACACCCCGCCGGTCGCATCGCCGGCATGGCGGGCGAACCGGGCGATGGTCTGGGCGTTGCCGGGGCCGGTCTCGAACATCGTGGCCTGGCCGCCGCCGCCCCGCGCCTCCAGATTGATCACGAACCCGACCCGGTCGCGCAGCGGATGCTCGCTGAAGAAGGCGCGGGCGCCGTCCAGATTCAGCTCCTCCGCATCGGTCAGCAGGACGATCAGGGTCCGGTCCGCCGGTCCCCGCGTCTTGACGGCCTGGACCGCCTCCAGGATCGCCGCCACGCCCGAAGCGTCATCGGCGGCGCCAGGCGAGCCGGGCACGCTGTCGTAATGGGCCATCACCATAACGGCGGGCAGGACGGGATCGCGGCCCGGCAGCACGCCGACCAGATTGACGGCTGACAGGCCCGCCGCGCTTTTTCCCTCCGCTTCGATGCGTGCGACGGCGGCCGGCGACAGAGCACCGACCTGACGCGTCGGATTCAGGCCAAGCGCCGTCATCCGGCCCATCAGATAGGTCTGGACCAGGGCATGTTCGGCCGATCCGACCGGGTGGGGCGCACGCGCGATCCGGCGGACATCGATCATGGCGCGAACGGCCGAAAACTGGGTTGTCGGCGACTGTGCAGGTACGGGCGACGGCGTCTGGCTGGTCAGGACGGCCAGGCCCAGCGCGGCGGCGAGAGAGAGGAAAAGCAAGGCCAGCCGCACGATCACCTCCTGTGAGAACCGCAGTCAGCCTCGAACCGCCTCGTTTCGCAAGTGCGGCCCAAAGGCCTCACCGCCGGACGATGTTGCGCGCCGTCACATTGCCCGTGGCGCCGTCGCCGTCGTCGATGCTGGATCCAAACGGCCATCCCCGGTCGTCGCCGCAATAGCGCCGGCCGCCCTCGCGAGAGCCGATCACCACCGCGCGCGGACGCAGCCAGCCGGCGCCGGTGAAGACATTGTCCGTAATCTGATTATAGGACGGCGTCTGGTGCCGAATCACCCCGTCCTCGCCGCAGTTGCGGTACAGAAACACCCCGCCCCTGCCGCCCAGCGCCAGCCGGTTGCCGACGATGCGGTTGGCGCCCGATCCGTCCACGGCGATCTGCTCGCGCCCGGTGCGGATGTCGAAATCATTGTCCTGGATCAGGGCGCCCGCGCTCTCGGCGTCCAGATAGACGGCGGCGGAAGTCGAACGGCCCACAAAGGTCGAACGCATCACTGTCGTCCGCGTCACGCCCGGCCCGACATAGAGGGGAATGGTCCCCACGCCCTCGAACCGCACCCGGTCCAGCATGACGCGGATCGGCGCCGCCGACTGGGCCGCCTGCGTATGGCCCGCGGTGCGCGACGAGGCCAGAAGGTCGCGCATCGACCCGCCCGCCCCCATGCCCCAGATCCGCACATTGCCGACGACAGTGCAGTTGCGCACTGTGACATCGACCGGCCGCAACCACTGGCCTCCCTCCTGCCGGGACCAGACGGCGACAGTCGGCGCAGCAGTCGTCGCCTGGCCCGGCGCGCGGACGGCGCCCCCGCCACAGTCGAGCGACGCGCCCGACGCCTCGCCCCCCTCGATCAGGACGCGACGGCGAACGTCGACGCCCGACAGTTCGGCCCGACACAACAGGCGATAGGGCTGGTCCGACGGCGTCGTCAGGTCGCGGATTTCCTGCGCCGTGCAGGGCCGTTCGGCGGGCGCCGCCTGAAAAGCCAGGGCGGCCAGGGCGAGCCATAGCGCCATGTCAGGGCAGGACGGTCGCCAGGGCCGCGCGTTCGGCCGCGCAGCCGGGGTTGGTCAGGCCGCTGCGACGCGCGGCCCCCAGTTCCGCTCGCGCCGCCGCCACATCCGCCTGGAAGGCCGGCGTCTGCACGGCCTCGACCGCGACGGCCCGGCCGATCTCTTCGCCCACAGACACATCGGTCGGATAATGCATGGCGCAGACCAGCCGGCTGACGCCGATCTGATGACCGATCCGCCGAACAGCCTCGGCCCGATCCGGCTCCAGCGCGGCGAAGGCCTCGCCATAGGCCGCACCGACGGCGGCGCTGCCGGAGGGATAGGAGGCGCTGTTTCGCGCGACCTCGTTCACGACCTGACAGGCGCGCCGGTTGGGATCGTCGCCGATGGGCCGAGGCCGCGCCGCTCGCGCCTTGACCCGTTCCGCCACGCTGTTCGCATCATGGAAGACCCGCGCCATCAGGCGATCCAGCGCCGGTGTTTCTGCGGACCCGAGCCGCACGCCCAGGGCGCAGTCGAAATGTTGCAGGGCCAGGGGCGGACGCAGTTCCGCATGGGAGGTCGCCAGCAGCCAGCGATCACTGTCTTCCAGCGCGACATAGCGCGCCGACGCCGCCTTGTCCGCCAGATCCTGGGCCGACCCGACCGTCGGGGGCGGCGGAACAGCCTCGGCTAGCCGCGACATTAAGCCCGGCGCCAAAAAACCTTCTGTCGGCGTCGTCACGACTGGTTTCGGGGCGCCGGCGCAGCCGACGACCAGCAATATCGCCGTCGCCGCGCCCAGGGCGGCGACCGACCTCACTGGCCTGCGCTCCAGCCCAACTGGACCGAAGTCTCGCCCGCATCCGTCGGCGCCGCCACGACCTGCAGCGACGGCCCGTTCGCCTGATCGCCCGCCGCGCCATAGGCCCGCGCCTCGCCCTGGTTCATGCCGGTGACGGAGCGCAGGCCCGCAGCTTCCGCCCGCTCGCGATAGAAGGCCACGACCTGATCGGGCGAGGCGTCGGTGGTGAAGGTCACCAGACCGCCTGCGCCGCCGGCCAGCAGCGGCTGTCCATCGATCTGAGAGTTTGGATAAATCGCAGCGAAAGCCGGCGCGCCGTCCATCGCAGGCGCGGCCGCAACAGGCGCGTCGTCTGAGGGTGCAACACGATCCGGCGTCGGCGCCTCCGCGACCGCCGCAGGCGCGCCCGCATCTGGCGCCTGTTTCGCGTCGGCCGGCTTGGCCGTGCGGTCGCATCCGGCGATACAGAACAGAACCACGGCGGCGGCTGCCGCCCAACGAAGCGTCATCGAAAGATCGTCCCTGGACCTATTTGGTCGAAGCGCCACCGTGGCGCATGCGTGCGGCGGCAGCAAGGCGCCGTCGTCAGTCGACGCGCGCGCCTTCCGCCGGATCACCGCCGGAACCATCGAAACGACGCCCCGATCCCTCGACGGCGTCTGGGTCTGCGTCTGACGGCGAATCCGGGTCGGCCGACTCGCGTCCCTCTTCCGCCAAGGTCTCGTTGATCTCGCGCGAATCGGGATCGTCGTCGGATCCCGAGGCCGATCCGCCACGTAGCGATCCGGCGCGCGTGTCAGACCCCGAATCGCTGCCGTCCAGGGCGTCGATCAGCGTGTCCGCCTTGTGGCCCAGATCGGGCTTCTCGCCCATGTCGGCGGCCTCGCGCGCATCGTCGCACTCGCGGTCGGGCTTGGCAGCATCAATGTCCGTCATGGCGCAGGTCTCCTTAGTGAGGATTTGAGTCTTAAAGCGCCCGACCCGGTTGCGGTTCCGCACCCCGCGCCCTTGAACCCCGGCGCACAGCCCCGATCTAGGCGTCATGATCCCGTTCTCAGTTCTCGACCTCTCTCCCATCGTCGAAGGCGGCGACGCCCGCCGTGGCCTGGACGAAACCCTGGCCCTGTCCCAGGCCGCCGACCGTCTCGGCTACGAGCGGTTCTGGCTGGCCGAGCACCACAACATGCCCGGCATCGCCAGCGCCGCAACCTCCATCGTCATCGGCCATGTGGCTGCGGGGACGCAGCGTATCCGCGTCGGCTCCGGCGGCATCATGCTGCCCAATCACGCCCCTCTGGTCGTCGCCGAACAGTTCGGCACGCTGGAGACCCTGTTCCCCGGCCGGATCGACGTCGGCCTGGGCCGCGCGCCCGGCACGGACGGCGCCACCGCCCGTGCGCTGCGTCGCTATTTCGAAGGCGCCGACCAATTCCCGCGCGACGTGGTCGAACTGATCCAGTGGTTCGAACCGGCGTCCGAGAACCAGCCGGTCCGCGCTGTGCCCGGCGCCGGCCTGCGGGTGCCGGTCTGGCTGTTGGGCTCCAGCCTGTTCAGCGCCCAGCTGGCCGGCCAGCTAGGCCTGCCCTACGCCTTCGCCAGCCATTTCGCCCCCGAACTGCTGCTTGAGGCTCTGGCCCTTTATCGCCGCAGCTTCACCCCCTCGGACCGCCTGGCCAAGCCCCACGCCATGGCCGCGATCAACGTCTTCGCCGCCGACACCGACGAGGAAGGCGTGCGCCTGTCCACCTCGATGCAGCAGAGCTTCGCCCGCCTCTCGACCGGCAAGCCCGGCAAACTGCCCCCGCCCGTCGATGACATCGCCACCGTCCTGACGCGGCAACAGATCGAGGGCGCCAAGGGGCGACTGCTCTATTCCGCCGTCGGCGGGCCAGAGACCATCAAGCGCCAGCTCGCCGACTTCATCGTCCTGACCGGCGTGGACGAGCTGATGGTCACCGGCATGATGTTCGACAATGCCGCCCGCATCCACAGCCTGGAAATCGTCGCCGAGGCGCGCGAGCAGATGGCGATGGCGGCCTAACACACCCTCTCCCGTTGGGAGAGGGCTTGAGCACACGGCGGCGATAGCCGTCGTTCTCGTGCGAAAGGGTGAGGGTCGGATCGTGCGACTAGGCCCACCGCCCGCCCCTCATCCGGCCCTTCGGGCCACCTTCTCCCAACGGGAGAAGGAACGCCTTTTTAAAGCCCGGCCAAAAACTCCAGCAGCAGAGCGTTCACCTCATCCGCCCGCTCCTGCTGGATCCAGTGCCCCGCCCCCGGCACGACCACCGACCGGGTCAGCCCCGGCGCCCAGTCCTTCAGCCCCGCCTCATGCCCCCCGGCATAATGGCGCACCGGATCGTCCTCACCGACGATGAACAGCGCCGGCGGCGTGATCTTCTGGTCCTGCACGAAGGCCGTCAGCGACCAGTTCAGATCCATCGCGCGATACCAGTTCAGCGGCGCGTCGAACCCGCCGTCCGAGAAGGCCTGCACATAGTCGTCGAAATGATCCGCGCTCATCCACGGCGGCAAGGTCGCCGCGTCGTCGATGGTGTCGAGCAAGTCCACGCCCTCGGACATGAAGCCGGTCGATTTCCTAGGCGCCGGGGTCGCCCCGTCATAGGCGTAGAAGAGTTTCCTCAAGGCCGTCGCCGGATCGGCGTCCAGCGCCAGATGCGCGTCCGGCGCCTGGAACCGGCTGATGTAGAGATCGCCTAGCCCCGCTCGTTTCGAGATCGCAGCCATGGCGACGGTTGGCGGTCCCTTCGGTCGGCGCGGCTGGAACGGCACCGACAGACCCGCCACCGCCGTGAAGACATCGGGCCGCAGCAGGGCGCAATGCCAGGCCACCGGCGCGCCCCAGTCGTGACCCACGACGACGCAGGACGGCTTGCCCAGCGCGCGCACCAGATCGACCATGTCCCCGACCAGATGCAGGATGGAATAGGCTTCCACCCCCACCGGCTTCTCGGTTCCGCCATAACCCCTCATGTCGGGGGCTGCGACGTGGTATCCTGCCTGGGACAAGGCCTCGACCTGGGCCCTCCAGCTGATGCTCAGTTCGGGAAAGCCGTGGATCAGCAGGACCAGCGGCGCGTTCTGGTCTTCGAACCCGGCGTCCAGAACCTGTTGGACCAGGCCGTCGGTCTTGATAAGCCGCGTTCGCATTCCACCCTCTTTCGCGGTCTTGGCCGCTTAATCTTCGTCAGGACGGACATGACCCGCCTCGTCACCTTTGCGGACGGTACGACCGTTCCCGCCCTCGGCCAAGGCACCTGGGAGCTGGGCGACGACCCGGCCTGGCGCGACGAGGAGCAGCAGGCCCTGGCCCGCGGCATCGACCTGGGCATGACCCTGATCGACACGGCCGAACTCTATGGCGACGGCCGGTCCGAGCGACTGGTGGGGGAGGTCATCGCCGACCGCCGCGACGAGGTCTTCCTGGTCTCCAAGGTCCGGCCCGAGAACGCCTCGGAGATGAAGATGATGCTGGCCTGCGAGAAGTCGCTGGAACGGCTCGGCGTCGAACGGCTGGATCTCTACCTTCTGCACTGGGAAGGCAACGTCCCGCTGGAAGAGACCGTCGAGGCTTTCCGCGACCTGGTCGACGAGGGGATGATCGCCCGCTGGGGCGTATCCAACCTGGACCTTCGCGCCATGGAACAGCTGATGGAGATCGAGGGGGGTGAGGACTGCGCCGCCAATCAGTTGCTCTACAATCTGGCCTCGCGCGGAGTGGAGTTCGACCTCCTGCCGTGGATGCAGGCGCGCGACATGCCGATGATGGCCTATTCGCCCCTGGGACGCGGCGAACTGCTGGAACAGCCGCTGATCCGCGACATCGCCAATCGCCATTCGGCCAGCCCGGCCCAAGTCGCGCTCGCCGCCGTCCTGCGCCACGACGGCGTCATCGCCATCCCCAAGGCCAGTTCGGTCGAACACGTCGAGGCCAACGCCGACGCCCTGGAAATCCAGTTCGACCTGGAAGACCTGGAACGGTTGGACGAGGCGTTCCGTGCGCCGAACCACGCGGTGCCGCTGGATATTATCTGAGTTCCAACGCTTTAATCCGTCACCCTAGGGCTTGTCCCGAGGGTGAAGGGGTTGGGATCAGGCAGGATTTTTACAGACCCGCGCCCTCGTCGTCCGCGATCACTCCCAGCAGTCGCGCCCGCTCATCGTCTGCATACGGAACACTCGGCCCTCGCCCCCATACCGGATCAGGCCACAGGCCGTCGTAGCGACGGCGCCCGACCACATGAACATGCAGTTGCGCCGTCACATTGCCGATGGCGCCGACGTTCAGCTTCTCTACAGCGCCCAGCTGTCGCACCAGCGCCCCGGCCCGCACCGCCTCCTCCATCAGCATCGTACGCTGCTCGACGCTCAGGTCTTCCAGCTCCACCACCCCCTCGACGCGGGGGATCAGGATCAGCCAGGGAAACCGCGCGTCGTCCTGAAGCCGCACATGGCACAGCGGCCATTCGGCGGCGGCGAGCGATCCGGTCTCGAAGGCCGGCGCCACCTCAAACCCCATCAGTTCAGCCCGTAGATGACGCAGGCGCTGTCGGTCAGGATCTGCAACGGCGGTTGCAGCGCCAGCCGCGCCGCCTCTATGTCCGTTTCGCTGGGTCCGCCGCCGCCAGAGATCGGTGCGGGCGGCGGCGGGGGCGGTGCAAAGGCCGCCTCTGCGCTCACCCGCGATCCCGTCACCACGATGTCGTCCACCGTCGTCGCCTGGCCTCCGGCGGCATAGGAGGGCCAGCCCGCCAGCACGTCCGTCTGACACACCCGCCCTGACGGATCGATGATCTTGACCCGGCCCAGGGTCGCGCCCGCATTGGTCGCCGCCGCCTCGGCCCGCCGCCGCGCATCCTTCATCGCCTCGGCCTGAAGATTGGCCTTCCAGCTGTTCTCCGGCTCCAGGTTGAAGTTGACCTGGCCGATCGACGTCGGGCGCGAGGCTACGATCGTTGCATAGACCCGCTCGATCAGGGCCACGTTGCGCACCGTCACGCTGACCGAGGCGTCGGCCTGATACCGGGCCACACGGTCGGCGCGGGTGTTGTCGCGCATCACCCCGTTCTCGTCGCGATACTGGTCATACAGAGGCCGGGTGGTGACGCTGGTCTCGACCCGCACCTTGTCCGCCCCATAGGCCGACAGAGACTGGCTCAGCGCCCGCACCTGGTCGGCGGCGGCGCGCGAAGCCTCCGTTACGCTGCGGTCCACCGACTGGAAGCTGGCGGAGACGAAGGCGCGGTTGGCCTGGATCTCGACCCGCACCTGGCCGACCGAGGCGATCACCGGATCGCGCATCCACCAGGGCGCGGGAATATAGCGGTCGCCGATGGTGGCGGGCGGGGTCTGGGCGAGAGCAGGCGTCGCAACGGCGGCCAGCAGCAGGGCCAGGGTCAATGAAGGGCGCATCGAAATCCTCCGGTTGGGACCAGACCTTCGCAGCCCCGACCAAGGCCGTAAAGCGAGGTTCTTGCGACAGCCGCTTGAGGGGTCTAGACCGCCCGCACGATTAATCCCCATTTCGCACACGCAATAAACGGAGACATCCATGGCTCGCGCGAAGATCGCCCTTATCGGCGCCGGCATGATCGGCGGAACCCTGGCCCACGTGGCCGCGCGCGAAGCCCTGGGCGACGTGATCCTGTTCGACATCGCCGAAGGCACGCCGCAAGGCAAAGCCCTCGACATCGCCGAGGCCTCGGCCGTCTTCGGCCAGGACGTGGTCCTGAAGGGCGCCAACGACTATGCCGATATCGCGGGCGCCGACGTCTGCATCGTCACCGCCGGCGTGCCGCGCAAGCCGGGCATGAGCCGCGACGACCTGATCGGCATCAACCTGAAGGTCATGAAGGCCGTCGGCGAAGGCATCAAGGCCCACGCCCCCAACGCCTTCGTCATCTGCATCACCAACCCGCTCGACGCCATGGTCTGGGCCCTGCAGAAGTTCTCGGGCCTGCCCAAGGAGAAGGTCGTCGGCATGGCCGGCGTGCTCGACTCGGCGCGCTTCGCCTACTTCCTGGCCGAGAAGACCGGCGTCTCGGTTCAGGACATCCACGCCTGGACCCTCGGCGGTCACGGCGACGACATGGTGCCGATGGTGCGGCATTCCACGGTTGGGGGGCTCCCTCTGCCCGACGCCGTCGCCGCCGGCCTGCTGTCGCAAGCCGATCTGGACGCCATCGTCGACCGTACCCGCAAGGGCGGCGGCGAGATCGTGGCCCTGCTGAAGACCGGGTCGGCCTTCTACGCCCCGGCCGAATCGGCCATCGCCATGGCCAAGTCCTACCTGCTGGACCAGAAGCGCGTCCTGCCCTGCGCCGTCTGGCTGTCGGGCGAATACGGCCTGTCGGACCTCTACGTCGGCGTCCCCGCCCTGATCGGCGCCAACGGCGTCGAGAAGGTGATCGAGTTCACCACCAACGACGAAGAAAAGGCGATGTTCGAAAAGTCCGTCGCCTCGGTCCAGGGCCTGCTGCAGGCCTGCAAGGACATTGATTCCTCGCTGGCCTAAGGGCCAGCGAAGGGCGCTATCGCACGGCTCGCGGAGCCGCGCTGCTTGAGCGCTTTGATCTGTAGGGAAAGGGCCGCGGAGCAATCCGCGGCCTTTTTTGTTTTCCCTTCTCTCATTGGGAGAAGGTGGCCCGCAGGGCCGGATGAGGGTCGGCCGGTGGGCCAAATCGCACGACCCGCCCCTCACCCTTTCGCACAAGACGACGGCTATCGCCGCCGTGTGCTCAAGCCCTCTCCCATCGGGAGAGGGAGGTCATTGCGGCGCGACATACCCCATCTCGCCGGCGAACTTCGGCAGCAGTTGCAGCCAGACCGCCAGCGGGTCCGTCAGTTGCGCCACGCCCCCGCCCGACAGCACGACGACATCGTATTGCACCGTCGCAGTCGGAGTTTCGGCTGAGGTGTGGAAGGCCTTCAGATAGCGGTTGTCGCGGTTCCAGGCGTTGACCTTGTCCAGCGTCGCGCCGGCGCCCGGCACGACGGCGCTGAACTGAACCTCGCCGCAGACGCCCGCCTCGCAGCCGTAGAAGAAGACCGCCCAGGTCAGGCCCGCATTGGTCACGGTGAAGAAGGTCAGGCCATTCTCGGTCTGCACCGGCCCGACGCGGCCGCCCAGCCCGGTGATCCAGGTCCCGACCTCGGCGGGCGTCAGACCGCGACTGGCCGTCGCCGGCGCCGTTTGGGCCAAGGCCGCCCCCGCCGTCGTGGGCGATACGGTCAATGCAAGGGCGGCGGCGAGGGCGAGGCGGCGCATGGAGACACTCCGAAAGTCAGCCCCCACCCTAGCCGTCAGTCGCGGACGTGCGCCAGCCAGTCCTTGCTCTGCATCTCGTTGAAGCGCGACACGGTGCGCTCGAACTCGAACGCCCCCACACCCTCGGTATAGAGGGCCTCCGGCTTGGCCGCCGCCAGCACGATCAGCTTGGTCTTGGCTTCGTAGAGCGCGTCCACCAGCGTCACCAGACGCCGCGCCTCGTGGTGGTTGGCCGAGCTCAGGATCGGCACGTCTTCCAGGAACAGGGTATGGAACCGCTGGGCGATGGCCAGATAGTCCTGCGGCCCCAAGGGCTTGCTGCACAGCTCCGCGAACGTCGCCCGCGCCATAGATCCGACGGTGCATTCCACCACCACGTCGCGGCCAAGCACGGTCAGGTGCGCCGGCTCCTCGGGCTCGCCGCCCTTCAGTTCGCGCCACAAATCCTCGAACCCCGCGCGGTCGTCGGGCGTGTGCCACACCTGGGCCGAGGTCATCCGGTCCAGCCGCCAGTCGCGCGCTCCGGCCATTTCCACCACCGCGCAACGCTCGCTGATGATGTCGATGAAGGGGACGAACAGCTGGCGATTGATGCCGTTCTTGTACAGATTCTCGGGCGCGCGGTTCGAGGTGATGGCCAGCACCACCCGGTCCTCGAACAGGGCCTCGAACAGCCGGCCCAGGATCATGGCGTCGGCGATATCCGTCACCTGCAGCTCGTCGAAACACAGCAGCCGGGCTTCCGAAGCGATCAGCCTGGCGATCGGCGGGATCGGGTCGTCGCCCTTGTGGGTTCCGAACACGGCTTTCCGGGTCTTTGCATCCCCCTCGCGCCACTGTTTCACCAGGTCGTGGATGCGGGCCATGAAGGCGTGGAAATGGGCGCGCGTCTTTCGCGGCTCGGGCGTCGCCGAATAGAACAGGTCCATCAACATTGATTTGCCGCGTCCCGGAGGCCCGTAGAGGTAGACGCCCCGCACCTCCGGCGCCTTGCCGAACAGGCCGCGCCTGGCCAGATCGACCTCCAGCCGCTCCAGCGCCGTGATCACCCCCGCTTGGGCCGGATCGGGCGTCAGCACCCCCTCTTCCACTCGGATATCGTAGGCGTTGCGAATGCGGGAGGTCATGCGGCCTTGCTTAAAGTTCCCCGAACCGAAAAGCGATTGCTTCGCGGCTGCGAACGCCTAATTGCAGTCCCCAACCACCACACCAAAATGCGCTCAAGTAGCGAGGCTCCGCTGAGCCGAGCGTAGCGCGTCCG
Source organism: Brevundimonas sp. (assembly GCF_041648115.1). Lineage (GTDB taxonomy): Bacteria > Pseudomonadota > Alphaproteobacteria > Caulobacterales > Caulobacteraceae > Brevundimonas. The sequence goes on along the minus strand of NZ_JBAZPR010000010.1, from coordinate 72,918 downwards.
AAGGACCAAGCATCATGGGTTATCGCGTCGCCATCGTCGGAGCCACGGGCAATGTGGGCCGCGAAATGCTGAACATTCTGGAAGAGGTCGAATTCCCCGTCGACGCCATCCACGCTATCGCCTCGCGCAAGTCCAAGGGGGTCGAGGTCTCTTTCGGCGACAAGACCATCAAATGCCAGGACATCGAGCAGTTCGACTTCTCGACCGTCGATATCGTCCTGATGTCCGCCGGCGGCGAGGTCTCGCGCGCTTGGTCCGAGAAGATCGGCAAGGCCGGCCCCATCGTGATCGACAACTCCTCGGCCTTCCGCAAGGACCCGGACGTGCCGCTGATCGTGCCGGAGGTCAACCCTGACGCTATCAAGGACGCGACCAAGAAGAACATCATCGCCAACCCCAACTGCTCGACAATCCAGCTGGTGACGGCGCTCAAGCCGCTGCACGATGCGGCCAAGATCAAGCGGGTCGTGGTCTCGACCTATCAGTCGGTGTCCGGGGCCGGCAAGGAAGGCATGGACGAGCTGTGGAACCAGACCAAGGCCATCTACGGCCTGGGCGACGCGCGTCCCAAGAAGTTCCCCAAACAGATCGCCTTCAACGTCATCCCTTACATCGGTTCCTTCCTTGAGGACGGCTCGACCGACGAAGAGCAGAAGATGTCGGACGAGACGCACAAGATGCTGGACCCGGACATCAAGGTCACCGTCACCTGCGTGCGCGTGCCGGTCTTCGTCGGCCACTCCGAGGCCGTCAACGTCGAGTTAGAGCGCGCCCTCGCCCCGGACGAAGCTCGCGCCATCCTGCGCGAGGCGCCCGGCGTGCTGGTGATCGATAAGCAGGAGCACGACGGCTACATCACCCCCGTCGACGCCGCCGGCGAACACGCTGTTTACGTCAGCCGCATCCGCAAGGATCCGACCGTCGAGAACGGCCTTAACCTGTGGGTCGTGTCCGACAATTTGCGCAAGGGCGCCGCCCTGAACGCCATCCAGATCGCCCAGCTGCTGGACGAGACGGGCGTGATCAAGTCGTCGTCGGGATATCGTTCGATCACGGTCTGATCCTCCGCTCCGTCATCCTCGGGCTTGACCCGAGGACCGGATGTTCAGCCGCTGGTGCGAACGAGCGACGCATAGGCGCCCGCCGCGTCCGATCCTCGGGTCAAGCCCGAGGATGACGGCAGGGGGTGAAAGGACATGCGCCAATGACCTCCCCCACCCCCAACGACCCCCGCGCGGTGGGCACGGCCATCGCCTGTTACACCCTGTGGGGCCTGTTGCCGCTGCTGTTCATGGCGATGGCGTCGCATGGCTTCGGCGCGCCCGAAATCCTGGCCCACCGGGCCGTCTGGTCGGTCTTCGTCGCCGGCCTCGTCCTGCTGCTGGCGGGTCAGTGGGGCGAGGCGCGCAAGGTCTTGGCCACGCCGCGCACCCTGGCCTGGCTGGCCCTTTCGGCCCTGCTGATCGGCACGAACTGGAGCCTCTACGTCTTCGCCACCACGCATCACGCGACGCTGGAGGCCAGCCTCGGCTACTATATCAATCCCCTGCTCAACATGGCGGCGGGCGCCGTGCTGTTCCGCGAGAAGATCGACCGCTGGAGCGCCGTCGCCATCGGTCTGGCCGCCATCGGGGTCGTGATCCAGACCATCGCCCTGGGCCATGTGCCGATCATCGGCCTGACCCTGGCCGTCACCTTCTGCGCCTATGCGGTGATCCGAAAGCGCGTGCCCGCCTCGGCCCAGACCGGCCTGTTCGTCGAATGTCTGGTCCTTCTGCCCATCGGCGCGGTCTTCCTGGCCTGGCTGACGATCCAGGGCCAGGCGACAGGCTTTTCCTCGCCCTCGGGCCTGGCCTGGGCCCTGGTCAACGGGCCGGCGACGGTGATCCCTCTGGTGCTGTTCGCCTGGTCGGCGCGGCGTCTGCCCCTGTCCACCGTCGGCTTCATCCAGTTCCTGGCGCCCACGCTCCAGTTCGCCTGCGGCGTCCTGACGGGCGAGGCCCTGACGCCGCTGCGCATCGTCTCGTTCGTCTTCATCTGGGCCGGCGCCGGCGTCTTCGCCCTGGGCGCGCTCAATCGCTCGCGCGCCGCCAAGCGCGCCGTCTCTCTGTCGGAAACGGTCTAGAGCGCCCCGTACAGCGCCTCCAGCAAGCGTTTGGGCCTGGGGTCGCCGATCAGGTGCGGCGACTGCCGCGTCATCACATAGGCCGCCGACAGCCGGCGCGACGGATCGGCCATGGCCATAGACCCGCCCCAGCCATAATGGCCGAAGGCTTCGTCCGGCCCGAACACCTTCAGCCCGTCGTTGCGCATCAGTCCCGCCGCCCAGCTGATCTCGAACGGCAGCACCTTGTCCGGCCCGTGGATGCGTTCTCGCGTCAACTGCTCCAGCGTCCCTGCCGACAGCACCGACCGGCCGTCCAAGGCTCCGCCATTGGCGACCACGCCCAGCATCCGCGCCAGCCCCAGGGCCGTGCCGTGCAGGTTGGCCGACGGGATCTCCATCTCGCGCCACGCCGCCGAGCCCCGCCCGCCGGGCGCCGAGCCGCGATCCAGGAAGGCCGCCTGTTTGATCGGATCGACCACGCCCAGGCTGGGCGCCGCCGTGGGCTTGCGCATCTGCGCCACCCGCCTGTGTTCGCTCTCCGGCAAGCCGATCCACAGATCGAGATCAGGGAAGTCCTGGCGCAACGTCTGGCCCATGGTCCGCCCCGTCGCACGGCGGAACACCTCATTGGCCAGATAGCCGACCGTGACGGGGTGATAGCCCGAGGCCGTCCCCGGCGCCCACATCGGCGCCTGGGCCGCCAGCCGCGCCAGCACGGCCGGCACGTCGAACCAGATCGTCGGATCGACCGCCTCGGAGAAACCAGGAAGCCCAGCCTGATGGCTCATCAACTGGGCCACGGTTACGTCCGCCTTGCCCGCCGCGCCGAACTCAGGCCACAGCGACGCGACCGTCTGGTCATAATCGATCTGCCCCGCCTCGACCGCCGTCGCCATCAGGATCGCCATCATCGCCTTGCCGGTCGAGAAGACCGAGGTCAGGGTCGTGTCGGTGAACGGCGTCGTCTTGGCCGTATCCGCATGGCCCGCCCACAGATCGACGACCGCCTCACCCTCGACCAGGACGCTGAACCGCGCCGCCTGCTCGTTCAGCCCCTCGGGCGCCTCGGTGAAGTTGGCGGCGAACGCCTCGCGCACGGCCTCATAGCCGGGTGCGCAGACGCCTTGGATGTCGATGGGATCGGTCATGGCCTAGTCCTAGCGCGACCGCCGCCCACGAAAAAGGCCTCCCGCCGAAACGGGAGGCCTCAAATCGTTCGATCCTTCGACCGTATCAGCCCGCGACGACCTCGGTCGCCTGTTCGGCCAGGATGGTCAGGCCTTCGCCGTTGACGTCGGCGAAGCCGCCGTGGACGTCGTACTGGGTCTTGGTGCCGTTGTTATAGACGGTCACCAAACCTTCGCGCAGGGCGGTCATGAAGGGCGCATGGTCCGGCAGAACGCCGAAGTCGCCCTCGACGCCGGGTGCATCGACCTGGTCCACGAGGCCCGAGAAGACCTCGCGTTCCGGCGAGACGAGAGAGAAGTTCAGCTTGCCGGCCATGATCAGGCGCCTTTGGATTGATCGAGCGCCGCATCAAAAGCGCTCTGGGCGGTCGCGAACTTGTCGCGACACCCCGGATTGCAGAAGCCCACGACCTTTTGACGATAGAGCGTGAGCGAGTCGGCGCTCACCGGCTTGCCGGACCAGGGGCACGTCTGATTGACGCAATCCTCGATCCTCAAAACTGGTGAGCTGTTCAGCATCAGGCTTCCGACGCCATCTTCTCGGCCTTGGCGACGGCCTCTTCGATGGCGCCGACCATGTAGAAGGCGGCTTCCGGCAGGTGGTCGTAGTCACCGGCGACGATGCCCTTGAACGAGCGGATCGTGTCGGCCAGTTCGACGAACTTGCCCGGCGCATTGGTGAACTGCTCGGCCACGAAGAAGGGCTGCGACAGGAAGCGCTGGATCTTGCGGGCGCGCGAGACGACCAGCTTGTCCTCTTCCGACAGCTCGTCCATGCCCAGGATGGCGATGATGTCCTTCAGGCCCTTGTACTGCTGCAGCACTTCCTGGACCGAACGGGCGACCTGGTAGTGCTCTTCGCCGATGACCAGCGGGTCCATGATCCGCGAGGTCGAGTCCAGCGGATCGACGGCGGGGAAGATGGCCTGGGCGGCGATGTCGCGCGACAGCATGGTCGTCGCGTCCAGGTGGGCGAAGGACGCGGCCGGGGCCGGGTCGGTGGGGTCATCGGCCGGGACGTAGATGGCCTGGACCGAGGTGATCGAGCCCTTCTTGGTCGAGGTGATGCGCTCTTGCAGGTTGCCCATCTCGGTGGCCAGCGTCGGCTGATAACCCACGGCCGACGGGATGCGGCCCAGCAGAGCCGACACTTCCGAACCGGCCTGGGTGAAGCGGAAGATGTTGTCGACGAACAGCAGGACGTCCTTGCCTTCTTCGTCGCGGAAATACTCGGCCTGGGCCAGGCCGGTCAGGGCGACGCGGGCGCGGGCTCCGGGAGGCTCGTTCATCTGGCCATAGACCAGGGCGCATTTGGAGCCTTCGGTCGAGCCGCCGTTCTTGGCCGGGTCCACGTTCACGTTGGACTCGATCATCTCGTGATACAGGTCGTTGCCTTCGCGGGTACGCTCACCCACACCGGCCAGAACCGAATAACCGCCGTACGCCTTGGCGATGTTGTTGATCAGTTCCTGCATGGTGACGGTCTTGCCGACGCCGGCGCCGCCGAACAGGCCCGTCTTGCCGCCCTTGGTGTAGGGGCAGATCAGGTCGATCACCTTGATGCCCGTGACCAGGATTTCCGACGAGTTGGTCTGCTCTTCGAAGGTCGGCGCCTCGCGGTGGATCGGACGGTATTGCGTGGTCTGGATCGGGCCGGCTTCGTCGATCGGCTGACCGACGACGTTCATGATGCGGCCCAGCACGCCCGGTCCGACCGGTGTCTGGATCGAGGAGCCGGTGTCGATCACGGGCTGACCGCGCGTCAGGCCTTCGGTCGTGTCCATGGCGATGGTGCGGACCATGTTCTCGCCGAGGTGCTGGGCGACTTCCAGCACCAGGGTGAAGGGCTCGCCCGTCTTCTGGTCGACGTTCTGGGTGTTCAGGGCGTTCAGGATCGCCGGCAGGTGGCCGGTGAACTCGACGTCGACGACGGCGCCGATGACCTGGGCGATCTTGCCGGTGGCGACGATGGAGCCGGGCGCGGTCGCGGCGGCGGGCGCCTTCTTGACGGCGGGCTTCTTGGCGACTGCCTTCGGGGCGGCGGGTTTTCTGGCGACGGTGTCGGTCATGGCTGGGGTCCGTATCGGAATGTCTGTTCGGTCGGGATCAGAGGGCTTCGGCGCCGGCGATGATCTCGATCAGTTCGGTGGTGATCTGGGCTTGGCGCTTGCGGTTGTACTGCAGCGTCAGGGCGTTGATGAGGTCGCCGGCGTTGCGCGTGGCGTTGTCCATCGCCGCCATCTGCGACCCGAAGAAGCCCGCCTGGTTCTCGTACAGAGCGGCCAGGATCTGGGTCGTCAGGTTGCGGGGCAGCAGGGTCTCAAGGATTTCCTCTTCCGAGGGTTCGTATTCATAGACCGCGCCGTTCAGGTCGATGGGCTGGGCGTCGCCCTCGACCACGGCGGGGATCAGCTGCTTGCCGGTCGGAACCTGTTGGATCACCGACTTGAACTGGCTGTAGAACAGAGTGACCACGTCGGCCTGACCGTCCTCGAACGCCGTGGCGATCATCTCGGCGACCGGCTGGGCCGAAGGCAGGCCGATGGTCTTGTGCTCGCTCAGTTCGAAGGTATGGATCACCTTGGCGCCGTACAGACGCGTCAGCTGGTCGCGCGACTTCTTGCCGACGGCGATGATCTTCACATCCTTGCCGTTGGCGATCAGGCTGTTGATCCGCTCGCGGGCGGCGCGGATGACGTTGGTCGAGAAACCGCCCGCCAGACCCTTGTCCGCCGTCGCCACCACGATCAGGTGACGCTGGTCCTGACCCGTGCCGGCCAACAGCCTGGGCGCGTCGGCGCCCGAGACGCCGGCGGCCAGGTTGGCGATGACCGAGGCCATCTTCTGCGCATAGGGTCGGGCGCTCTCGGCCTGATCCTGGGCGCGTTTCAGCTTGGCCGCGGCGACCATCTGCATGGCTTTCGTGATCTTCTGCGTCGCTTTGACGCTTCCGATCCGATTGCGCATTTCCTTGAGGCTGGCCATCCGGCGTTGCTCTTCCTCTAACTACCGGCGGGGTTCAGGCGAAGGTCTTGACGAAGGCGGCCAGGATGTCCTTCAGCTCGGCTTCGAGGTCCGAGGTCAGGTCCTTCTTGGTGCGGATTCCGTCCAGCAGCGAGGCGTGGTTCGCGTGGATGCGCGCCAGCAGTTCCTTCTCGAAACGGCCCACATCGCCCACGGCGATGCCGTCGATATAGCCGCGCGTGCCGGCATAGACCGAGACGACCTGCTCTTCCATCGCCAGCGGCGAATATTGCGGCTGCTTCAGCAGCTCGGTCAGGCGGGCGCCGCGCGCCAGCAGCTTCTGGGTCGAGGCGTCCAGGTCCGAGCCGAACTTGGCGAAGGCGGCCATCTCGCGATACTGGGCCAGCTCGCCCTTGATGGTGCCGGCGACCTTCTTCATCGCCTTGGTCTGGGCCGAGGAGCCGACGCGCGACACCGAGATGCCGACGTTCACGGCCGGGCGGATGCCCTGATAGAACAGGTCCGATTCCAGGAAGATCTGGCCATCGGTGATCGAGATCACGTTGGTGGGGATGTAGGCCGACACGTCGTTGGCCTGGGTTTCGATGATCGGCAACGCCGTCAGCGAGCCCGAGCCGTAATCCTCGTTCAGCTTGGCCGAACGCTCCAGCAGGCGGCTGTGCAGGTAGAAGACGTCGCCCGGATAGGCTTCACGGCCCGGCGGGCGGCGCAGCAGCAGGGACATCTGGCGATAGGCCACAGCCTGTTTCGACAGATCGTCATAGACGATCAGGGCGTGCATGCCGTTGTCGCGGAAGAACTCGCCCATGGCGGTGCCGGCGAACGGCGCCAGGAACTGCAGCGGGGCCGGTTCCGAAGCCGTGGCGGCGACGACGATGGTGTATTCCAGCGCGCCGGCCTCTTCGAGGGTCTTGACGATTTGGGCGACGGTCGAGCGCTTCTGGCCGATGGCGACGTAGATGCAGTAGAGCTTGGCGCTCTCGTCGCCCGCCTCGTCACCAGCCTTGTTGACGTTCTTCTGGTTCAGGATGGCGTCGACGGCGACGGCGGTCTTGCCGACCTGACGGTCGCCGATGATCAGCTCGCGCTGGCCGCGGCCGACGGGGATCAGGGTGTCGATGGCCTTCAGGCCGGTCTGCATCGGCTCGTGAACCGACTTGCGCGGAATGATGCCCGGCGCCTTGACGTCGACGCGGCGACGCTCGGTGAACTCGATCGGACCCTTGCCGTCGATCGGCTCGCCCAGCGGGTTGACGACGCGGCCCAGCAGGCCACGGCCGACCGGCACGTCCACGATCTCGCCCAGGCGGCGCACGTCGTCGCCCTCGGCGATCTGGGCGTCGGCGCCGAAGATCACGGCGCCCACATTGTCGCGTTCCAGGTTCAGGGCCATACCCTTGACGCCGGCCTTGGTGAACTCGACCATTTCGCCGGCCTGGACATTGTCCAGACCGTGGATGCGGGCGATGCCGTCGCCGACCGACAGCACGCTGCCGACGTCGGAAACGTCGGCTTCGACGCCGAAGTTGGCGATCTGCGACTTGAGGATGGCCGAGATTTCAGCGGCGCGGATGTCCATGACGGGCTCTCTGTTCTTCAGTCTTCTGCGGGTGCGCCGTTCAGGCGCGCATTCTTGGTGGCGGGAGCGGGCTTACGCGCGCTGCTTTCTTGTTTCTGAAACGAGACTACGCTCGTTTCAGTGCGAACTTCATCTGGTCGAGCTTGGTCTTCAGCGAGGCGTCGAACAGTTTCGAGCCGACCTTGATCTTCAGGCCGCCCAGGATCGACGGATCGACGCGCGCGGTCAGTTCCGGCGCCTTGCCCAGGCTCTTGGACAGGGCGGCGGTGATGGCGGCGACCTGTTTGGCGTCCAGCGCCTGGGCCGAGACGACCTCGGCGGCGACGACGCCGGCGTGTTTGGCGTAACGGGCTTCGAAGCCGGCGATGACAGCCGGCAGGTCCTTGGCGCGATGGTTCTGGGCCAGCAGACCCAGGAAGTTGGACGTGGTCTGTTCGAACTTGGCCTTGGCGGCGATGGCGACCAGACCCTTGGCCTGATCGTCGGCGCTGATGACGGGCGAGGCGGCCAGACGACGCAGGTCGGCGCTCTCGATCCAGGCCGCCTTCAGCGACTTCAGATCGGCGCGCACGGCGTCCATGCGGCCGGTTTCCAGCGCCAGGTCAAACAGCGCCTGTGCGTAGCGATCGCCGACTTCCGTCGTTCTGAAATCATCAGCCACTGATTAGGGTCCGAGGTCGTTGTGTCAGGGTCGCGACCGACTGCGAGGCTCGCAACGGTCAAAAGCTTGAAATGCTTACGGAAAGCACGACAGAGGCCGTATCCGTGAATACGCCCCCTTCAAGCCGGGCGCCTGATAGCACGGGGTTTCGCCGCTCGCAACATTGCGTGAAGGCGCGTCGATGCCGCAGGGGGCGGTGGAGGGACTCTTCAAAGTCCCACAGACGCCTCTCCCTCCCCTTCATGGGGAGGGACGATCGCGCAGCGATCCGGGTGGGGCCGTAAGGACGGGCGCAATGCTTCAAACGCCCCCCCACCCCGGCTGCGCTTCGCTTCGCCGCCCCTCCCCATGAAGGGGAGGGAGAAACACGCTCCAGCCATCACAATGCCGCTGGTCCATTCCTAACGAATCCAACCGCTTGCCGATTTATGTCCCCATTCTCCTGCCCACGGGGTCAAACCGCCCCATAATACACCCGTCCCGTCGCCCGGAGGGCTCGCTTGGCCTGCGACCTTGCGGCGGCGGGAGCGGATGGAACGGGAGCGGGTCTGGAACGGCCCGCACTGACATCGACTCATGGAGCGGTGTCGGAGGGTCGAGGGGGATACTCGATCGCACTCGGGACGGGGTTTCGCAGACCCCGCCGACCCGTCGCAGGCTTATGGGGTTAGGCGATAAGACCGCCACCGCTCGACGCCCCGAGCTTGCAGGCCAACCAACCGCGCGGAGCGTCACACCCTTCGTCGAAACGGTAATCTCTAATCACACTCCGGGCGAAGGCCCGGCGCTCCGCCCAGCCCTCCACCAACTTCGCAGGCCAAACGCCGCGAAGACGCTTCCGCATGCCGTTTTTCCGTCGCAGAATGACAGAGGGGTGCGACCATGACGCCGCACCCTGTCGCTTGATCGGAACCTGCGTCGGCCCTAGCGCTTTCCGCTCAAGCTTTATCTCCCATCAGGAACCCCAATGCTCGACAGCATCACCCCTCTGCTCTCCGATCCGGCCGCCTGGGCCGCATTGGTGACCCTCATCGTGATGGAGGTCGTGCTTGGTATCGACAACCTGATCTTCATCTCCATCCTTTCGAACAAGCTGCCCGAGCATCAGCGCCAGAAGGTCCGTCGCCTCGGCATCGGCCTGGCCCTGATCATGCGCCTGGCCCTGCTGTCGATCATCGCCTGGCTGGTCGGCCTGGTTCAGCCCGTCTTCACCGTCATGGGCAATGAATTCTCGTGGAAGGATCTGATCCTGATCGCGGGCGGCCTGTTCCTGGTCTGGAAGGCCACCAAGGAAATCCACCACACCGTCGATCCCACGCCCAGCGACGCCGTCCTCGACAAGAAGGACGTCATGATCATGAACGCGGGCGCCGCGATCTTCCAGATCATACTGCTGGACATCGTCTTCTCGATCGACTCGATCCTGACCGCCGTCGGCATGACCGAACACCTGCCGATCATGGTCGTCGCCGTCCTGGTCGCCGTGACCGTGATGCTGCTGGCCGCCGACCCGCTGGCCAACTTCATCAACAAGAACCCCAGCGTGGTCATGCTGGCGCTCGGCTTCCTCTTGATGATCGGCATGGTGCTGATCGCCGACGGTTTCGGCTACTACGTGCCCAAGGGCTACATCTATGCGGCCATGGCCTTCTCGGCCGGCGTGGAGGCCCTGAACATGATGGGTCGTCGCGGCGCCACCAAGAAGGAACAGGCCGAACGGGCCCGCAGCGAGGCGAACGCCGCCGAGGTCCGCGCCCAGAAAGCCGAGGCCGAAGCCGCCGCAGAGCGAGGCTGAGGCTCATGACCCGCCTGTCGCCCCGCCTCGCCGGTCTGATCGCCGGCCTGCTGCTGGCGACAGGCGTGTCACTGCCCGTCCGGGCCGAGGTTCCGGTCCAGTCCTGGGAGGTCGTGCGGGCCTATCCGCACGACACGGGGGCCTTCACCGAGGGCCTCTTCTTCCACGACGGTTCCCTTTACGAGAGCACCGGCCTCTATCCGTCCTTCATCCGCAAGGTGGACCTGGAGACCGGGGAGGTGCTGCGTCAACGCGACCTGCCGACCGTCTATTTCGGCGAGGGCATGACCACGCTGAACGGCAAGCTCTACAGCCTGACCTGGCGCAACCACATCGGTTTCATCTGGAAGCTGGACGACTTCTCGCCCCTGGGCGGCTTCTCCTATCCGGGCGAGGGCTGGGCCCTGACCACCGACGGCCGTCGCCTGATCATGAGCGACGGCACCGACCAGTTGCGCTTTCTCGATCCCGAGACGCTCGCCGAAACCGGCCGCGTCTCCGTCACCGCTAACGGCCGGCCCCTGACGCAGATCAACGAGCTGGAATGGATCGACAGCGAGGTCTTCGCCAACATCTGGCAGGACAACCGCATCGCCCGCATCGACCCCGAAACCGGGGTGGTGAAGGCCTTCATCGACCTCACCGCCCTGGTCCCCAAGGACATCGGCCTGGACCCCAACGACGACGTCCTGAACGGCATCGCCTGGGACGCGACCGGCAAGCGCCTGTTCGTCACCGGCAAACGCTGGCCCCAACTGTTCGAGATCAAGCTGCGCTAGAACAGCGAAAGGGCCGGACGCCGTGGCGGCGTCCGGCCCCTTGCTTTCAGTTCTGGCTCAGGCTCAACCGTGCAGGTCGAACCGGTCCAGCTCGGTCACCTTGGTCCAGGCCGCCACGAAGTCCGACACGAACTTTCCTTGCGCGTCCGACCCGGCATAGACCTCGGCCAGGGCGCGCAGCACGGCGTTGGAGCCGAACACCAGATCGACGCGCGTGCCCGTCCACTTGGCCTCGCCCGTCTTGCGGTCGCGCCCTTCGAACACATCCTTGGCGTCAGAGGTCGCCGTCCACTTCACGTCCATGTCCAGCAGGTTGACGAAGACATCGTTGGACAGCACGCCCGGCCGCTCGGTCAGCACGCCGTGCGTCGCCCCGCCGACATTGATGTTGATGGCCCGCAAGCCCCCGATCAGCACCGTCATCTCCGGCGCCGTCAACGTCAGCCGCTGCGCCTGATCGATCAGCAGGGCCTCGGCCGGAACCGCATAGCGGGCCTTCTGGAAGTTGCGGAACCCATCGGCGACCGGCTCCAGATAGGAGAAGGATTCCACATCCGTCTGCGCCTGGCTGGCGTCCGTCCGGCCCGGAGTGAACCGCACGCTGGCCTCATGCCCGGCCGCCTTGGCCGCCTGCTCGACACCCGCATTGCCGGCCAGCACGATCAGGTCGGCCAGGGAGACCTTCTTGCCGCCTGTCTGGCCCTGGTTGAACTCGAACTGGATCCGCTCCAGCGTCTTCAGCACCCGGTCCAGCTGCTCGGGCTGGTTGGCGGCCCAGTCCTTCTGCGGCGCCAGGCGGATGCGCGCCCCATTGGCCCCGCCCCGCTTGTCCCCGCCCCGGAAGGTCGAGGCCGAAGCCCAGGCCGTGCCGACCAGTTCCGACACGCTCAGGCCTGCGTCCAGCACCTTGGCTTTCAGGACCGCCGCATCCGTCGCATCGATCAGCGGGTGATCCACCTCCGGCACGGGATCCTGCCAGATCAGCACTTCGCGCGGGACTTCCGGCCCGACGTAGCGCGAGCGCGGCCCCAGGTCGCGGTGGGTCAGCTTGAACCAGGCCCGCGCGAAGGCCTCGGCGAAGGCCTGCGGATTGTGCAGGAAGCGCCGCGAGATCGCCTCGTAGGCCGGGTCGAACCGCAGCGACAGATCGGTCGTCAGCATGGTCGGCCGCTTCTTCTTGGACGGATCGTGGGCGTCGGGAATGATCTTGCCCGCATCCTTGGCCACCCACTGGTGCGCCCCGGCCGGCGACTTCTCCAGCTCCCATTCGAAGCCGAACAGGTTCTCGAAGAAGAAGTTGCTCCACTGGGCCGGCGTCTGGGTCCAGGTGACTTCCAGTCCGCTGGTGATCGCGTCCCCGGCCTTGCCGGAGCCAAAGCTGGAGGCCCAGCCCAGGCCTTGCGCCTCCAGGCCGTCCGCCTCGGGCTCGGCCCCGACATGATCGGCCGGGCCGGCGCCGTGGGTCTTGCCGAAGGTGTGGCCGCCCGCGATCAGGGCGACCGTCTCCTCGTCGTCCATCGCCATCCGCGCGAAGGTGTCGCGGATGTCGCGCGCCGCCGCGATCGGATCGGGATTGCCGTCCGGCCCTTCCGGGTTGACGTAGATCAGACCCATCTGCACGGCCGCCAGCGGGTTTTCCAGATCGCGCGAATGTTCGTCGCCGTCCGCGTCGTCATCGCTGACCAGCACAGCCTCGTCGCCCGGCTTCACCACCCCGTGCGAGCCGTGGGCATAGCGTTCGTCGCCGCCCAGCCAGGTCGTCTCGCGACCCCAATAGACGTCCTGATCCGGCTCCCAGACATCCTCGCGACCACCGGCGAACCCGAAGGTGCGGAAGCCCATCGTCTCCAGCGCCACGTTTCCGGTCAGGATCAGCAGGTCCGCCCAGGAGATGGCCTGGCCGTATTTCTGCTTGATCGGCCACAACAGGCGGCGCGACTTATCGATATTGACGTTGTCGGGCCAGGAGTTCAGCGGCGCGAACCGCTGCTGGCCCCGCCCGCCGCCGCCACGACCGTCGCCGACGCGATAGGTGCCGGCGCTGTGCCAGGCCATGCGGACGAACTGCGGCCCATAATGCCCGAAGTCCGCCGGCCACCAGTCCTGCGAGTCCGTCATCAGAGCGCGCAGGTCGGCCTTCAGCGCCTCATAGTCCAGCTTGGAAAAGGCCTCGCGATAGCTGAACCCCTCGCCCAGCGGGTCGGAGCGGTTCGAATGCTGGTTCAGCAGGTCGGTACGCAGCTGTCCCGGCCACCAGTCGCGGTTCTGCACCCCGCCGCCCGCGACGGATTCGGTCGTCCGGCCGGAGAAGGGGCATTTGGCTTCGTCGGTCATGGTGATGTTTCCTGCTGATTTCGCGCGACTTGAGGGCCGGTCTCGATAGCCCTGTAGATGACGAGGTCATTCGACACGGGTCAAACGAATAAGGCCAATCGATTATCCTTGGCGTCGGCATAGGACAAGCCTATCTCACACCCATGCTCCCCACCCTGCGACAGCTCCAGTATCTCAAGCTCTTGGCCGAACACGGCAGCTTCTCGCGCGCCGCCGAGGCCGCCCACGTCAGCCAGCCCGCCCTCAGCGCCGGGGTGCAGGAGCTGGAGCGCATCCTGGGCGCGCCCGTGGTCGAACGGACGCGCGGCGCCGTCATCATGACCGCCGTCGGGGTCGAGGCCGTGCGCCGGGCCGAGGACGTTTTGGCCCGCACCGAGGATCTGGTCGAGGCGGCCAAGAACGCCGGCCGCCTGTTGTCGGGCCGGTTCCGGCTGGGCGTCATCCCGACCGTCGCCCCCTTCCTGCTGCCGGCCAAGCTGCCGTCGCTGAAGGCCGCCTATCCCAGCCTGAAACTGTTCATCCGCGAGGACCTGACGCCCCGCCTGATCGCCGCCCTGAAGGCGGGCCAGATCGACGCCGCCGTTATCGCCCTGCCCTATGACGCGCCCGGCATCGCCCACGCCCGCATCGGCGACGACGAGATCATGGCCGCCGCCCCCCACGACCATGCCCTGGCCGCACCCGGCCCGATCCGTCCCGGCTCGCTGCGGGCCGAGGACCTGATCCTGCTGGAAGACGGCCATTGCCTGCGCGACCATGCCCTGGCGGCCCTGGACATCGAGGCGCCGCGCGGCGACGACGTCTTCGCCGCCACCAGCCTGCACACCCTGGTCCAGATGGTCGGGTCGGGCCTGGGGGTCTCCTTCCTGCCGAAGATGGCGGTGCAGGCGGGCCTCGCCGACAACCCCTCCGTCGCCATCCGCGCCTTCGAGAACCAGGCCGACGGCGCCCCGCCCCACCGCGAGATCGTCGTCGCCTGGCGCGCAGGCTCCAGCCGCGCCGCCGAGGCCCGGCTGCTGGCCGAGGCCCTGAAACTAGACTGAAACGCGACCGACCCTGTTGACGTGAACGCCGAACAGGCCGCTTGGGAAGCGCATGGCAACCGAAACCGTCTATATCGTCCAGGCCTATGTCCAGGGCCGGGGCAAGGCTCTCCGCGCCGAACCGCAGGTCGGCTGCAAGGACGCCGAAGAGGCGCGCCGCAAGGCCGAACGCCTGGCGCCCTTGCGTCTGGGCGTCGTCGCCTTCGCCGTCTCGGCCGACACCGAAATGGGCGATTACGATGAGGAGCCGACCATCATCTTCAAGTCCGGTCAGCTGCCGCCGCCGTTCAGCGACGCGGACTGAGAGATCTTGCGTCGGGGCGAGGGCAACCGCCCCCGCCCAGCAGGCGTTGGCTTTCTGACAACGGATCGGCGCCGCCCCGGGCGTCCGACCGAAGCTTCAGGACGCCGCATGGCCTATCGCACCCTCAATCCCTTCACCGAACAGATGGTCGAGGAATACGCCGAACACTCGGACGACGCCGTCGAGGCGGCCTTGGCCAAGGCCGACGCCGTCTTCCGCTCCGACTGGTCCCAAGGCGACATCCAGTCACGCCTCGCCGTGCTGAAATCCCTGTCGGCCCTGCTGACCGAGAACCGCGACAGCCTGGCCCGCACCATCGCCGAGGAGATGGGCAAGCCCCTGGCCCAGGGGCAGGGCGAGATCGACCTGTGCGCCGGCATCGCCGCCTACTATGCCGAGAAGGCCGCCGACTTCCTCAAACCCCAGAAGATCGACAGCGAGTTGGGCGAGGCCTGGGTCGAGTTTCATCCCGTCGGCGTGCTGCTGGCGGTCGAGCCGTGGAACTTTCCCATCTATCAGCTGATCCGAGTCGTCGCCCCCGCCATCGCGGTCGGCAATCCGGTGCTCTACAAACACGCCGGCATCGTGCCGCGCTGCGCCGCCCGTTTCGCCGAACTGGTGCGTGAAGCCGGCGCGCCGGAAGGCTGCGTCGCCAACCTCTACATCTCCTCGGACAAGGTCGCCGAACTGATCGGCGACGACCGCATCCAGGGCGTGGCCCTGACCGGGTCGGAGGGCGCCGGCGCCAAGGTCTCGGCCCGCGCATCGGAAATGCTGAAGAAGTCCACGCTGGAACTGGGCGGCAGCGACGTCTTCGTGGTGCTGGACGACGCCGACATCGAAAAGGCCATCGCGGCGGGCGTCGAGGGGCGGCTGTCCAACGCAGGACAGGTCTGCACCGGCTCCAAACGCTTCATCGTCCAGAAGTCGGTCGCCGACGCCTTCACCACCGGCTTCGTCGAAGGCATGAAGAGCGCCGTCATGGGCGACCCGCTGGACGAGGCCACGGTCCTGGGCCCGCTGTCGTCCGAAGACGCGCTGAAGACCCTGACAAAACAGGTCGAAGAGGCGGTCAAGCACGGCGCCAAGGCCGTCATCGGCGGCAAGCCGGCCGACCGCACCGGCTTCTTCTACGAACCCACCGTCCTGACCGACGTCGCTCGCGGCAACCCGGCCTTCTATCAGGAGTTCTTCGGCCCCGTGGCTCAGGTCTTCGTGGTCGAGGACGATGACGCCGTGGTGGCCCTGGCCAATGATTCCCGCTTCGGCCTGGGCGGTTCGATCTTCTCGGGTGACACGGCCCGCGCCCGCAACCTGGCGTCACGGATCGAGACCGGCATGGTCTTCATCAACACCACCACGACCTCCATGCCCGAACTGCCGTTCGGCGGCGTCAAACGCTCGGGCTTCGGCCGCGAACTGGGCGATGTCGGCATCAAGGAGTTCGTCAACCGCAAGCTGGTGGTCGTCAGCGCCAACTGACCCACCGTCTATCGGCAAAGCAAAAGGGCCGGCGGATCGCTCCGCCGGCCCTTTCTTCATCTCGGCGAACCGCTGCCTATTCGGCGGCGATCGGCGCTTCGGTTTCCGGGCCGCGCGCCAGGTTGCGTAGCACATAGGGCATGACGCCGCCGGCCAGTAAGTAATCCAGCTCGGTCTGGTTATCGATGCGGCAGCGGACCGGGAAGCGCGCCATCTTGCCGTCCGACGGACGGAACAGCTCGACCCACAGGTCCTGGCGAGGCTTCAGCTTGCCGATATTGGCGTCCGACAGGCCGCGGATCGTGACGATCTCTTCGCCGGTCAGGCCCAGCTTCAACCAGCCGTCCTGCTTGAACTGCAGCGGAACGACGCCCATCCCGACCAGGTTCGAACGGTGGATGCGCTCGAAGCTTTCGGCGATGACGGCGCGAACGCCCAGCAGGCGCGTGCCCTTGGCCGCCCAGTCGCGCGACGAGCCGGTGCCGTATTCCTTGCCGGCGAAGACGACCAGCGGCCGGCCTTCCGACTGATACCGCATGGCGGCGTCATAGATCGACATGGTGTCGTTCGACGGGAAGTGTTTGGTCACGCCGCCCTCGATCTCGGGCGTGATGCGGTTCTTGATGCGGATGTTGGCGAAGGTGCCGCGCATCATGACTTCGTGGTTGCCGCGACGGGCGCCGTAGCTGTTGAACTCGGCCGCCTCGACACCGTGGTTGGTCAGATAGACGCCGGCGGGCGAGGTCTTCTTGATCGAACCGGCGGGGCTGATGTGGTCGGTGGTGATCGAGTCGCCGAAGATCGCCAGGACGCGCGCTTCCACGATGTCCTGGACCGGGGTCAGGTCCATCGACAGGCCGTCGAAATAGGGCGGGTTGGCGACGTAGGTCGAGCTGTCGTCCCACTCATAGGTCTGACCGCCGGTGACCTTGATGGCCTGCCAGTGCTTGTCGCCCTTGAACACGTCCTTGTAGCGTTTGGCGAACATGGCGGGGGTGACCGACTTCTTCTGGATGTCGGCGATTTCCTGGCTGGTCGGCCAGACGTCCTTCAGGAAGACGTCATTGCCCTTCTTGTCCTGGCCGATCGGATCCTTGGTGATGTCGATCCGCATCGAGCCGGCGATGGCGTAGGCCACGACCAGCGGCGGCGAGGCCAGATAGTTGGCCTGGACGTCGGGGTTCACGCGGCCTTCGAAGTTGCGGTTGCCCGACAGGACCGAGGTCGCGACCAGGGCGTTGTCATTGATCGCCTTGGAGATCGCCGGGTCCAGAGGACCCGAGTTGCCGATGCAGGTGGTGCAGCCATAGCCGACCAGGTTGAAGCCCAGGGCGTCCAGGTCCTTCTGCAGGCCGGCGTCAGTCAGATAGTCGGTCACGACCTGCGAACCGGGGGCCAGCGAGGTCTTGACCCAAGGCTTGGCCTTCAGGCCAAGCGCATGGGCCTTGCGCGCCACCAGACCGGCGGCGATCAGCACCGACGGATTGGAGGTGTTGGTGCAGGAGGTGATGGCCGCGATGACCACGTCGCCGTCGCCGACGGTGAACTTCTGGCCATCGACCGACACGCGCTCGGCGTCGGTCGGGCGGCTGAAGACGTCGGCCAGGGCGGTCTCGAAGGCCGGGGCGGCGGTGGTCAGTTCGACGCGGTCCTGCGGACGCTTCGGACCGGCCAGCGACGGCACGACGGTCGAGATGTCCAGTTCCAGCACGTCGGTGAAGACGGGGTCTTCCGAGGTCTCGTCGATCCACAGGCCTTGGGCCTTGGCGTAGGCTTCGACCAGGGCGACGCGCGCCTTGTCTCGGCCCGTGGCGGTCAGATAGCCGATGGTGGCGGCCGAGACGGGGAAGAAGCCGCAGGTGGCGCCGTATTCCGGGGCCATGTTGGCGATGGTCGCCTGGTCCTCGATCGTCATGTTCGGCAGGGCGTCGCCGAAGAATTCGACGAACTTGCCGACAACGCCCTTCTTGCGCAGCATCTGGGTGACGGTCAGCACCAGGTCGGTCGCCGTCGTGCCTTCCGGCATGGCGCCGGTCAACTTGAAGCCGATGACTTCGGGGATCAGCATCGGGATCGGCTGGCCCAGCATGGCCGCCTCGGCCTCGATACCGCCGACGCCCCAGCCCAGGACGGCCAGGCCGTTGATCATGGTGGTGTGGCTGTCGGTGCCGACGACGGTGTCGGGATAGGCGACGGTCTTCTTGCCTTCGTCCAGGGTCCAGACGGTCTGGGCCAGGTTCTCCAGGTTCACCTGGTGGCAGATGCCGGTGCCGGGGGGCACGACGCGGAAGTTGTTGAAGGCCGACGACCCCCAGCGCAGGAAGTTGTAGCGCTCGATGTTGCGCTCGTATTCGCGCTCGACGTTCTGGCCAAAGGCCTTGGCCGTGCCGAAGTTATCGACCATGACCGAGTGGTCGATGACCAGATCGACCGGCACCAGCGGGTTGATCTTGGCGGCGTCGGCGCCCAGGGCGCTCATCGCGTCGCGCATGGCGGCCAGATCGACCACGGCGGGCACGCCGGTGAAGTCCTGCATCAGGACGCGGGCCGGGCGGAAAGCGATCTCGTGCTCGACCGAGCCCTTGTTCTCGACCCAGGCGGCGACGGCCTTCAGGTCGGCTTCGGTGACGGACACGCCGTCCTCGTTGCGCAGCAGGTTCTCCAGCAGCACCTTCATCGAGCGCGGCAGGCGGGAAATCCCGGTCAGACCGGCTTCCTCGGCGGCGGGAAGGCTGTAATAGGCGTATTTCTTACGCCCGACGGAAAGGTCCTGGCGGGTCTTGAAGCTGTCGTTCGACGGCATGGAGTCTTCCTCTGGTCAGCGCCGCCCGACAATCCGGTTGCGCCTTCGCGCGACAGACGCAGCGGCTCACAGGGCCCCTGCGCGCGCGGCGAAAGCCTGCTGCGGCGACCGTGCCTATAGCTCCACGGGACCCGACCGTCCATGTGTCCACACCCTCGACAGGGACATTGAGAAGGGTTCGCAGATTCAGCACCCCACTTCTCCCTCCCCGCTCCGGGGAGGGTGGTCGCGCAGCGACCGGGTGGGGGCGGCCCGGCAGGGACGCACGGTCTAATGCAAGGTGGATCGGTAATGCGGCGCAACGCCGCCCCCACCCGACCTCGCTACGCTCGGCCACCCTCCCCGGCGCGGGGAGGGAGAATTACGCATGATCCACACCCTCACCCTCTCCGACCTGACCGTGTCACGCGGCGAGCGGCGGCTGTTCCAAGGCCTCGACCTGACCCTGCGCGCCGGCGAGGTCCTGGCCCTGACGGGTGCGAACGGCGCGGGCAAGACCAGCCTGCTGCGGACCATCGCCGGCCTGCTGAGGCCCGACGCCGGAACGGTCTCCTTTCAGGACGGCGACGGCAATCCGCTGGACGAGCGGCAGGCGCGCGGGCGAGAGACCCATTTCCTCGGCCATCTGGACGGGCTGAAAGGCGGCCGAACGGCGCGCGAGGAGCTGGGCTTTCAGTGCGACTGGCTGGGCCACACCCAATATGGCCTCGATCACGCCGTCGAGGCCTTCGGCCTCAAACCCCTGCTGGACCTGGAGGTGCGGCGTCTTTCGGCCGGCCAGCGCCGCCGTCTGGCCATGGGCCGGCTGGTCGGATCGCCGCGCGCCCTGTGGCTGCTGGACGAGCCCATGGCCCCACTCGACGCCCGCTGGCGCGAGGCCTTCGCCGAACAGATGCAGCGCCATTTGGTCAATGACGGCCTGATCGTCGCCGCGGTTCACGATCCCCTGCCCCTGCCGACCCGCGCTCTCGACCTGGGGGCGCTGACATGAGCCGCCGCGACGCCGATCAGGAACCGCGCCCGCCCGGCCTGCGCGGCGCCACCCGCGTCCTGCTGGAGCGCGAACTGGACCTGGCCTGGGGCGGGGGCGGCGGGCCGCTGCTGGCCTGCGGCTTCTTCGCCTGTCTGACCGCCATCCTGCCGCTGGCGGCTGGGGGCGATCCGCGAACGCTGGGTCCCGTGGCGGGCGGCGTCGCGTGGCTGGCGTTGGCCCTGGCGTCCCTGCTGTCGCTGGAGCGGCTGTTCGAGCGGGACATGGAAGACGGCGGCCTGGACCTGCTGGCGCTCGGCCATCTGTCGCTGGAGCAGGTCGTCCTGATCAAGGCCCTGGCCCAGTGGGTCGCGGTCGGCCTGCCCCTGGCCCTGACCGCCCCCGTCGCCGCCCTGGCCCTGGGCCTGCCCGCGTCGCTGACGCCTCTCGTCGCCCTGACCGCCCTGATCGGCGGCGCAGGCTTCGCCTTCACCGGCGCGCTGGGCGCAGCGCTCGCACTGGGCGCAAAGCGCGGCGGCCTGCTGATCGCCGTGGTCGTCCTGCCCCTGTTCATCCCGCCCGTCGTCTTCGGCGCCGGCGCCCTGGAACGCGCCGCCTCCGGCCAGCCCGTCGGCCCAGCCCTGGCTTTGCTCTGCGCCTATGTCCTGTTCGCCGCCGTCATCGCCCCCTTTGCCGGAGCGGCCGCCGTTCGGAACGCGCAAGGGTGAGCTTGCCCGCCGCCCCTTCGCCGCGTAAGCGCTGAACCGATGTTCGGCCTGTCCAATCCGCAGCGCTTCATGGCCTTCACCGGCCCGTTGACCCCCGTCCTGTGGGGCCTCGCCGCCGTGCTGCTGGGCGTCGGCGCCTGGCTCAGCTTCTCGGTCCCGGCCGATTATCAGCAGGGCGACACGGTGCGGATCATGTTCGTCCATGTCCCCGCCGCCACCCTGGGCCTGGGGGCCTATGCGGCGCTGGGCGTCTCCAGCTTCTTCGCACTCGTGTTTCGTCATGCCTTAGCCGACGCCGCCGCCCGCGCCGCCGCCCTGCCCGGTGCGGCCTTCACGGCCCTGGCCCTGTTCACCGGCTCGCTGTGGGGCCAGCCGATGTGGGGCACCTGGTGGGTGTGGGACGCCCGCCTGACCAGCGTCCTGGTGCTGTTCCTCTTCTACCTCGGCTATATGGCGCTGCGGGCGTCGATCGACGACGAGCAGAAGGCCGGGCGCGCCGCCGCCGTCCTGGGCCTGGTCGGACTGATCAACCTGCCGATCGTCAAATTCTCGGTCGACTGGTGGAACACCCTGCATCAGCCCGCCAGCTTCCTGACCCCCGGTTCGTCGGGGCTGGACCCCGTCTATCTTCCGCCTTTCCTGACCATGCTGGCGGCCTATGGCGCGCTGTTCGCGGCGCTTTGGCTGACGGCCATCCGCACCGAGATCCGCCGCCGCCGCGTCATGACCCTGCGCGCCCGTTCGGCTCAAGAGGCCTAGATGCTCGACCTCGACATGACCCCCTACGCCGCCTTCGTCTGGCCCGCCTGGGGCGTCAGCGCCCTGGTCCTGACCACCCTGACCGCCCGCGCCGTCATCGCCTCGCGCAAATGGAAGCTCGAACTCGACCGCCTAGACATAGCCGCCGATGAGGCGGCTCGCCCTCAAGCAGCGCGAAGCGCGGTAGAGCCAAAAGAACGTCCTCAAGCAGCGCTAGGCGCGGTAGGACAACAGGAATGAACCGCTGGCTCGCCTTCCTCCCGCTGGTCGTCCTTGCGGCGCTCGCGGCCCTGTTCGTCGGCTGGTCGCTGAAGCGCGATCCGGCCTTCAAGCCCGACGCCTTGATCGGCCAGACCATCCCCGAGACCGTCCTGCCCCTGCTGTCGGGCGACCAGGCGGGGCCGGGCAATCTGGACCTCAAGACCGCCGGCGTCGGTCGGCCCATGCTGGTCAATGTCTTCGCTTCCTGGTGCGCGCCGTGCCGGATCGAACATCCCAAGCTTCTGGCGTTGAAGGCGCGCGGGATCGCCGTCGTCGGCATCGCCTACAAGGACGAGCCGGTCGCCACCCGCGCCTTCCTGGACGAACTTGGCGACCCCTATTCGATGGTGCTGGTGGACCGCGAGGGGCGGGCGGGCCTTGATCTGGGCATCTCGGGCGTGCCCGAGACCTTCGCCGTCGACGCCATGGGACGGATCACCGCCAAACAGTCCGGCCCCCTGCTGGACGACGCCGACATCGAGCGGCTGGTGACCTCGATGCAGGCCCCGCCCCGTCCAGCGCCCAGCCCGGCGCCACGCCCTCAGTGATCCTGCCTAACGCGCGTTAACCCTTTTTCGAGGGTTTCCATTAACCATACCGGCATGAGCGCGATTCGCACCGGCCTGCCGCTGAACCTGCCCGCCCCGGGTCTCGACCTGCCGAGCGCCCGCAACGCCCAGGCGGCTTTCTTCCGCGCCGCGATGGACCAGGCTGCGGCGCCAAAGCCGCCGGTCCCGGCTGCCGCCGTCATGTCCTCGATCCGCACGGCCAATCCCGCGCGGCCGGTCGAGGCGCCGGCGGCCCCGCCTCAGCGCGAGGAGCCGCGCATCATGCGCCCCGGCTCCTACATCGACATCCGGGTCTGATCAGTTCCAGCCGCGGCTGGCGATATACTGCTGAAGCATGTCGATCCGCGTCGCGTCCGACGGATGGGTCGAGGCGAACTGCGGCGTCTGGGTCTGACGTTGCGCCGACATCAACCGCCACAGCGCGACGGCTTCCGACGGCTTGAACCCCGCGCCCGCCATATAGTCGACGCCCAGTCGGTCGGCCTCCAGCTCGTCGCGCCGTGAATAGGGCAGCAGCAGGCCATACTGCGCCGCCAGACCGCCGTAAGCATTGACCGCATCCCCATAGCGTCCCGCCGCGCCTCCGACGGCCGCCAGACCAATGCTGGTCGCCGTCTGGTTCGAGGCCCGCTCGGCGGCGTGGTTGGCGACGACATGGCCGATCTCATGGCCGATCACGCTGGCCAGTTGGTCGTCGTTCTGGACCAGGCTCAGCAGGCTGGTCGTCACGCCGATCTGGCCCGACGGCAGGACGAAGGCGTTGGGGCTGGCCTCGGTGAAGACCGCATAGTCCCAGGTCCGCTCGCCCAGGCCCGCCGCCTGCACCAGCCGGTCCCCGACGCGCCGGATCCGGTCCACCTGGGCGCCGGTGGTCATCACGCCGGGCTTGGCGATGGCCTCGCGCCAGGCCTGCGTCGACTGCTGCGACAGAGCCGCATTGTCCACCAGCAGGAACTGGTTGCGACCCAGCGCCTCATTGTAGGCGCAGGCGGACAGGGCCGAGGCCGCGACGGCGGCGGTCAGGACGAGTGCGGAACGGCGGGACAAGATCACGGGTGGCCTCTTGGACGGTTAGCGGAACAGCCAAGCAAATCCCGTCCGCCGGGTCCAGGTTCCGATTTCACTCAATCGGCGTCGCGCCCAGCAGGATCCGACAGGCCTCCGCCTCGGCCCTCAGCGCCGCCCGCTTCGCCTCGCCGAACCCGTCCAGGGTCTTGTAGGGCATGGCGAGGCGCACATTGTCCCTCAGCCGGTGGCGGTTGCGCTCCAGAAAGCCCCAGTACAGCCGGTTGAACGGGCAGGCCGCGTCGCCGCTCTTGCTCTTCACGTCATAGCGACAGGCCCCGCAATAGTCGCTCATCCGGTCGATATAGGCCCCCGACGCCGCATAGGGTTTGGACCCCACGATGCCTCCGTCCGCGAACAGGGCCATGCCGCGCGTATTGGGCATCTCGACCCATTCATAGGCGTCGGCGTAGACGCACATATACCAGTCGTCGACCGCATCGGGATGCACCCCCAGCAGCAGGGCCAGGTTGCCCGTCACCATCAGCCGCTGGATGTGATGGGCGTAGGCGTTGTCGCGCGTCGTCTTCACCACATCGGCGACGCAGGCCATGTCGGTCTCGCCCGACCAGTAGAACCACGGCAGCTTCCGGTCCGCATCCAGGAAGTTCCGCGCCCGATACTCCGGCGCCTTCAGCCAATAGATTCCTCGCACGAACTCGCGCCACCCCAGGATCTGGCGGATGAACCCCTCGACGGCGTTCAGCGGCGCCTTGCCCGCGCGATAAACCGCCTCGGCCCGACGACAGACGCCCAGCGGATCCAGCAGGCCCAGGTTGATCGAGGTCGAGATCAGCCCGTGCCACATCCACGGCTGATTCTCCGCCATCGCGTCCTGCCAGTCTCCGAACGACGGCAGCACAGCCTCCAGAAAATGCGCCAGCGCGGCCTCCGCCTCGTCCGCCGTCGTCGCCCAGCCGAACCCGTCCAGCGATCCGAAATGCTCGGGAAACAGCCGCTCCACATCCGCCATGGCCTCGCGCGCCATGGCGTTGGGCGGGATGCGCAGCCGACCCGGCGGCGTCACGCCCTTCGCCAGCTTCTTTCGGTTCTCGGCGTCATAGTTCCAGCGCCCGCCCTCCGGCTGGGCGCCGTCCATCAACAGGCCCGTCTCGCGCCGCATCTCGCGATAGAAGAACTCCATCCGCAGCTGCGACTTGCCCGACGCCCAGCGCCGGAAGCGGTCTTGCGAACTGATGAAGCGCCGATCCTCGCGAATTTCGACCGGCAGGCCCGCCCCCTCGGCGAAGGCCGCCAGACGCTCGGCCAGCCGCCATTCGCCGCATTCGGTCAGAACCGCCGCCTCATAGGCGCCGTCGTCCAGGGCGCGCGCCAGTTCGCCGGTGATCGAGCCGCTGTTGTCGGGATCGTCGATCCGCACATAGCGCACCCGCACGCCCCGCGCCGTCAGCCGCTCGGCATGGTTCCGCATGGCGGCGAACACCAAGGCCAGCTTCTGCTTGTGATGCCGGACATAGGTCGCCTCGTCGCGGACCTCGGCCATCAGGACAGTGTCGATATCGGGATCCAGCCCCTCCAGCGCCGACAGGTCGTCGGACAGCTGATCGCCCAGCACCAGTCTCAGAACCGACATGCGTCATCCCCACTTGCGGGCCAGAGACTGAAGACGCGGACGCACACGAAGAAAGAGCCGATACGCGCCTTCCAGCGCGGCCAGAACGACCGGGACACGCGCCGCCAGCCCGATGGGCCGCAGCAGGGGAATGGCCCGCCACATCGCCGCAAAGGCCGCCGCGCCGGACAGCAGACGCCCATTCTCGCTGGCGTGGAACCGGGCGAGCAGGGTGTCGCGGTCGATGGGGCAGGTCGCGTCTCCCTTGTCCACATCCACGAACCGGATCGCGCCCCGGCGATCCAGCCGACGCATCAGCGCGATCTCGCGACGACACAGGGGGCAGCCTCCATCATACCAGACGATCAGTTGGGTCATCGACGACGATGGCTTTCCTTCGGACGCAGCACGTGGCGGCCATGATATACGGATGCCTTGCATAGTCTGGATCGCGCCAGATCCGACAGATTTGCGATGGATGACGAAATGACCGACCGATACAGACTGCCGCCGATCGCCCGCGTCCTGGGTTTCGCAGGCCTTCTGCCCCAGGCGGCGGCGGTCGCGATCCTGATATTCGGCGGACCGGACCTGTGGTTCGGCGCTCTCGGACTCGCCTATGCCTACGCCGCCCTGATCTTCAGCTTCCTGGGCGGCGTCTGGTGGGGCCTGGCCGCCATGGCGCGCGGCCAGGCGCCGACCTGGGTCTGGATCGCGGCCGTGTTACCGACCCTGCTGACCCTGACGAACGCTTGGAAATTGGCGACCGGTTCAACCTGGCCCAGTCCGGCCCTGATCTTCCTTGGCATTTTCATCGCCGCCAGCCTGCTGGTCGATCTGCGGCTCAAGGCCGCCGGCATGACGCCTGAAGGCTGGCTGACCTTGCGCATCCCACTGTCGCTCGGACTGGGTGTTCTGACCCTTGCGGCCGGACTGATCTCCGCGCGCTAGCGTGATCGGGCAAAAAATCGGGGCCTGCCGAGAACGACAGGCCCCTGATTTTATCAGTCTCGACTTGGAGCGGGCGAAGAGATTCGAACTCTCGACCCCAACCTTGGCAATGTTGGGGATCAGCATTTCCGGGCTTTTCAGGACGTTCCAAAAATCGACTTTGTATATTGTTTTACATAAGTTTTCTTGTTTATCCGGTCACGGAGCGTTTCGCCCGGTTTCACTTGAGTTGGTAGCGGAGTGGTAGCGGTGGCTCGGAAATGAGCGTATATTTCTATCGCCATGACGAAGCAAAAACTCACCAAGCGCGTGGTTGAGAGCGCGCCCGTTCCGGAGACCGGCGAGGGTCGAATCTGGGACAGCGAGATCGCAGGCTTCTGCCTCCGGATCTATCCTGGGACCGAAACCCGACAGGGCCATGCCGCCAAGCCTGTCCGAAGGATGTTCGCCATCAAGTATCGGGTCCGCGGAACCCAGCGCTGGCTGACGCTCGGCGAGCATGGGGATGGGCCGGACAAACTCACGGCGGATCGGGCTCGCAAGGAGGCGGCGTCGGTGGTGGTGGATGCGCGGCGCGGCATCGATCCCGGTGAAGCCCGCAGGCGCATAGAGGGTCTCACCGTCAAAGGCCTGGTCGAGTTGTATCTGGAGAATGGGCCGGACGACAAACCGACCAAACGGGATTCGTCATGGGCCATGGACCGGACCAACCTCGAGCGCCACGTCGTGCCCCTGCTTGGGAAGATGGCGCTCGATACGGTCACCCGCGACCACATCACCGGGATGATCCGATCAATCACGGCCGGGAAGACCGCCAAGGATGTGAAGACCAAACTTCGTGGTCGATCCATCGTCAAGGGCGGGGCAGGCATCGCTGACCGCACCTATTCCACCCTGCGGGCGACCTTCAACTGGGCGATCGACAAGGGCCATTTCGCCGGCTCGAACCCCTGCGCAAAGGTCGAACGAAAGCTCCGACCGGCGGTCGAACGCTTCCTGTCAGAGGCCCAAGCCCAGGATCTGATCGCCGCTCTCGACTCCCTGGAGGCGGATGCGACGATCTCCGAACGGCAGGGCGCGGTCTATCGGCTTCTGCTTCTGACGGGCGCGCGGCGCAACGAGATCGCTGGCCTGCGCTGGACGGAGGTCGATTTCGACCGGCGCCGGCTCGTACTGCCGCCGAGCCGCACCAAGGCCGGCGGTCGCACGGGGGATCGTCGGATCTCGCTCAACGACATGGCCTTCGGAATCCTGCAGCGTCTCTACAAGACCCGTGGTCGAAGCCAATTCGTCTTCCCGGCCACCAAGGGCGACAACGGATATGCGACCTCCGAGTCCAAGATCTGGCGCGACAAGGTGCTCCCCAAAGCCAAGCTGGAAGGCGTGCGCATCCACGACCTGCGCCACAGTTTCGCAAGCTTCGCCCTGGCCGACGGGGCCAGTCTCCCTATGATCGGCAAGGCGCTGGGACACGCCAACAGCCGCGCCACGGAACGGTATGCCCATCTGAGCGACGATCCGGTTCGGGCGCTGGCGGAGCGGATTGGTGAGCGGTTCAGTCCCAAGACCTGAAGATGATCGAGACCACCCGACTGAATGCGGTATCGGCCGATACAAAGTTAGGAAGCCAGTTTGATCGGGAGCGCCTTTAGGACACCCACGGTGTTCCAATACGCCGGAAGACAAACCACGTATGACTTCGACCAGATCGTCCAGTCCGCAAGCCAGATTTTCGAGCGGTCCAGCTAAAGGGGAGAAGGCGATGGCGTCTCGAAGCGATGACTTTCGACCCGGTCCACGGATCGGCCGTGGCGTCTTCACCGCCCATGGGCGGCCGGACGGCACAATCGACCTGACGTACCGGATTTCTGACGAACTGCTCGCTCAAGTGGCGGCGGTTGACCCCAAAGTGACGGCTGACAACGCCATCATGAGCTTACTGACGTATGACGAGGCCAATGACCGGTTGGTCATTCGGCCCCACACCACTCTGCCTGGCTACGATTTTCTACAGCCGAAGTATGACCCGCTACTGGCCATCGAGCTTGAGGGATTTCGGCTGTTCGAAGACTGGCTTGACGATAGTGATGACGATCCGTGGAACGTCCTCGACCGGCTGCCTTCGGGTTTCATCAAGGAGCCGGACTTCGGTTTGGGCCTGGTCAAGGACCTTCGGTTCATTCCTATCGTCATCGAGACGGCGCCGGACGTCACGCGCCTGATCGTCAGCAAACAGCGAAAAACTGAGATAAAGGGCTCGGATTTCATCGTCTCATGGCGTGACTTCGATGAACTGCGAAAGGCGTTCAATCGAGTACATACCAAGGCGGTCACCCTTGCGAACCGGGACAAGGTCATCCTGGCCCATAACACTTTGCTAGCCGCAGCAGCCCCCGCGCTTTATCCGGAAAAGCAACGCCCCTACGAGCCCGACACGGTGTTCAAGGTTGTGGGAGCCTCGGGCGGCGCGGGCCTGTCGAAATCCGATCGGAGGGCTGCAGTGGATGTCGTCGCTGGTCAGGCCAAGACCTTGGCCAAGGAAGACGCACCGGCCTTGATGCACCTCCAGCGGGAAATCGAATTAGTCACCCTGGAAGGCGTCATCGAGCGCTTTTCAACACTGTTGGCGGCCAACCGCAGCGAACAAAGTTGGCAAAATCTGTTTGTCGAGAACCCGTTCATTCTCAGGCTCGCCTTCAACCTGCCTGTCGTCGCGGTTGGCGATCAGATTTCAGTCGGCGGCACGGCGTTTTCCGGCGCAGGCGGCAAAATTGCAGATTTCCTTCACAAGAACGGACTGACGGACAATCTGACGTTGATCGAGATCAAAAAGCCAGGTTCGCCGCTGGTGGGATCGCAGTACCGCGGTGGCGTCTATCCGCCCTCTAACGATCTCAGCGGAAGCGTTACCCAGATCCTCGACCAGCGCTATCAGTTGCAGAAGGCTCTGCCCGGCCTGAAGGATGCGTCAAACCGATGGGATCTGGAGTCCTACGCCATCAAGGGTGTCGTCATTGTTGGCCGCGACCTGAAGGACAAGGCGCAGAAGAAGTCTTTCGAGCTCTATCGAAATAATCTTCACGATGTGCAGATCATCACTTTCGACGAACTGCTGGCGAAACTCCGCCACCTTAAGGACTTTCTGTCCCAGATCCCGGCCGACATCGCGCCCGCTGGGGTGACTTGGCCGGACCTCTAGTCCAGACCAGATGATAATACGCTGATTGCGGCCGACTTGAACGCGCGAGCCCACGACCATCGCAACTTATCGTAGCGGATGGACGACGCTGAACGCGCAAGCTAAGCGTTTCAGTGCAACCGTTATTTCTGGTGCAAACCTTTCAACGCAAGCGCGGAGCGATGCGTCAAATGCCGGCATCGCCGAGCGCCACCGCCATTTCGGTCGTCGAGGTTCTGGCCAAGCTTGATGGCGAGTTCGCCGCTGTCGCGAGTGCCGTCGAGAACGGAGAGTTCGCGCTCTGGGTTGGATCCGGCATATCGCGAAACGCCCCGAACCTCCCCGACCTCATCGCGCGGGGTATGGAGGCGCTCCGGATACGCGCCATGGACCCGGCCACACGCGAGCAGTTCGAACCCGCTTTGCTGACGGCGATCCGGGAAGCTCGCGCCGATCCCGATGTTGCAAGGCTTTATTTCGAGCGTCCATTCGCGGAATGGCCGATGGCCAAAGCCATCACGGACGAGCTCTGGACGCATTATTCACGACTGCTGGACATCCGGGTCGAACATCAGGCTGCGGACTGGATGTTGTGGGACGGGATCGATATCCGCGCCGCGTTTGCTCATCCCTCTGAACCGGCGGCGGAGCACCTTTGTATCGCAATATTGGTACTTGAAGGCGCGGTCCAACAGATCGCTTCTGGCAACTGGGACGGCTTCATAGAGGCTGCGGTGGCGCGACTCAGCAGCGGCGCCGCCGCCGTCCTTCAACCCGTCGTGGACCCGGATCACCTCCGTGCAGCAGCCGGAAAGGCGCGGCTGTTGAAATTCCACGGGTGCATTGTTCACGCCACGAATGAACCTGAGGTGTTCCGGAAATATCTGACAGGAAGCCAGACCCAGATCACCGAGTGGGCCCACAACGCGGATTTCGCCGCCATGGTCGCCGCGGTGACCGAGCTCGCCACCAACCTCAAGACCCTCGTTCTCGGGCTTTCGATCCAGGACGCGAACCTTCAGGGCGTATTCGCTGCTGCAAAGCGGGTCCATCCGTGGCCTTGGCCCTGCGAGCCGAACGCGCCCGGTCATATCTTCTGCGAAGATGAGATCAGGGATGGGCAGCACGCTATTCTCAAGATCGTTTACGGCGATGCCTACAATGCCAATCTCGCCCCGATCGAGGCGAGCGCGCACATTCGCGCATGGGGCGAGCAGGTGCTCATCTCCCTCGTTCTGAAGCTTTTGACAGACAAGCTTGGCCGCCTGATGCATCTGCAGCTCGGCAGCACCGCGATCGCGGGCGGGTTGGAGGGTCTTTCTACAGCCCTTCTCAGCTTGCGAGACCTGGCGGGAGCCCAGGCGGTCGGCGACCGGACCGCCGCCGTCAATCGGGCGATCAGTCTTTGGTCGCGCCTGCTATCGGTGTTTCGAACCGGCTGCTGCCCCATTGATCCCAACGCCTATGAAGTCTTGAGTGTTGCCCGTCCCGAGCAGCTCGTCGGTGACCAGAATGCTCGCGCGGCTGGTTTGGGGAGTTTGGCGATCGGCCTGGCCTTGTTTCAGCACGGCCAGTCGGGCGGACTCTGGAAATTGGGGCCGCCGCAAGATGGCGCCCTGACCTCTGGGGTTATCAAGGCTGAGGCCGCATGGGCCGGAGCCGCCAGCCGCCCTGTCTTTCTGGTAAAGAGCGCAAAGGAAGCCATCGCACTTGAACAAGCCGGCGCGTTCGCCAACGACAACGCGATCGTCATTCACGCCGACGATGTCTGGCAGACGATGAAGGGCGCAAGCGCATCAAGCGCGAGACGCCCTCGCGGGGCCCCTGGCAGGACCAACCGGGTCGAGACCCGGCATGTCAGCCTCGAACACATCTTGGCGGGCTGTGGTGATTTTGACGAACTTGGCGCAAGATTCGTCTCCGAGGTGACTCTATGAGTGACGCTCCTCTCGTCAACATGATCGTGCGACGGCTGAAGGCCGACGGCTACGAAGATGTGACCACGCCGTTCCAGGTCGCCAGCGTGAGCTTCAACTTCACCGCCGCCCTTCGTGGCAGCGATGGCCGTGCGCTCGACCTCATTCTGATCGTCGACACGACCACCGGCGATTTCGGCGATCGGGACATTGTCAGGGTGCGCCAGCGCATCGAAGCCTTGAGCCGCGCTCTGGACGTCACCGGTTCGCGCTATGTCCTGACGGCCGTTCTCGCAGGAGCCGTCCTCACCGGTGAGGTTGAGGTGTTGGCTGAAACCTGTCGCGTGTTGACGATCGGAGACATTCCGATCAACGCGGCGGGCGATCCCGACGGGGACGCCGCCGCGCTTCTTCTCGATGACCGGTTGCGCGTGCTGCTCTCGCTCGATCTGCCTTTGCGCGAGGTCGGGGCCGAAGATTCGAACGGCGGCGCCGTCGATCTTTTGATTGCTGCGCTGTCCGGAGATGGCGATCAGGATCTCCTGACCATCCTGCTGGAGGCAGCCGAAGCGGGCGAGGAGGCAGTGGCAGACGCCATGGGACAAAGCCTCAATCAGGCGCTGATGGTGGAGGCCGCGCCTTGAGCCTTGCCCTTTGCGATTTGGAAATCACCAACTTCCGCAGCATTCGTGGGCAGTTGTACGCCCCGCTCGACGCAAAAGTCGTGCTTATCCACGGCGAGAACGGCGCTGGGAAGACCAGCTTTCTTTCAGCGATAGAATTGGCCCTGACAGGGCGTGTTGCCGCGCTCCGTCGCGCCGATCCTAACTATACGGCTCAGCTTCTTCACAAAACCATGGCCAAGGGGTCGGTCGAGGTACGGGCCAGGGACGAGGCGGGCGAGACGAAATTCGCGTCCACCCTCGACGCCAGGGGTCTGACAGTAGGCCGCACCCTCGCCGCCGCCCAGGCCGGCTTCTTCAGCGAGCGGTGCTACCTTCCCCAGAGCCTGCTGGGCCAGCTCCTGCAAATCTATCAGGATTCCGACTCGGGGCTCGATTCTCCCTTAGCCCGGTTCGTCGGAAACCTGCTGGGCCTTGATCGGCTGGATATTCTTGAGGCGGGCCTCAAGAATCTCGGCGACGTTCGCAATGTGCGAAAGCTCGCGAGCGGTTGGGGCGACATCGAGGTTGAAAAGAACCGTCTTGATCGAACGCTCGCCGACAAACACAAGGCCTTGGAAAGTCTGCTGTCGGATATCACGGCGGCGAGGGTAGCGATTCTGGAGACGGCGTCTCAGCTAGCCCTCCCGCACGATGCCGGGACGAAGGACCTGACAGCTCTGGAGATCGAGATCAGGTCCACTGCGGACGAGGGCGCACTCGAACGGCTCGTCGACCGGCGGCGGCAGCTGGAGTCCATAAGGAGGGAGGCGGAGCGATTCTTCGGCCAGGAAGTCGTCACCGATCCGGATGTCCTTGCCAACACTATGGCGCAAGCCAAAATCGAGATCGACGCCTGGCGTTTGCTGCACGATCTCCGCATCGACGCCCTTCGCTCCAGAATGGAACGGCTTCTGCCTGGAACGGCCCTGCCGTCCGAACTGAACCTTCTTCACGACGAAGCCTTGAAGGTTCTTCAGCTTGCGCGAACCGAGGCGACGGACCGATCGACCCGCAGCAGTTTAGACGCCGAACGACTGGTCTCTGCTCGCAACGAGCTAACGGTCGCGGAGACGCAGCTTGCGACCATCGACCTCGAGATCGGTCGCATAGGCGCCAATACCAGTGGACTGGGAGCCGCTCTCGCTGAACTGACAAGTTTCATTTCGAGCGACGTCTGCCCCGTCTGCGACCGCGACTTCTCCGATGTGGTGGAAGGTCCGCTCATCGATCATGTGCACGCCAAGGTCAGGACCCTGTCGGGGTCGGCCGAACGGCTGCTGACCTTGAGCCGTTCGCGGGGAGAGGCTCAACTGAGTGTTGAAGCGCTGGACCGCGAGATCAACACCTTGATGGGCCGTCAGCTCGAACCACAAGAGCTGGCAGACGCCGCTCGGCGGACGGCCGCCTTCGACGGCATCATCGGCGAGCTCGCAAACCTGCGCGCCCCTCTAATCGAGGGCGCGCGACTGGAGGCCGCCGAAGTCGATGCCCGCAAGCGGTTCAGCGCCTATCAGGCGCGCGACCTGGATGCCCGTGCGACTCTGCAGACCTTGCGAGACTATGCCACGACAAGCGGGCAGGACGAACCGATGGACGGCGAAACGGCCTCCGCAGCGGCTCACAGGTTGACCTCGGGACTGGCGGAAAAAATCCACGCTTTGGAGACCCGGCTGACGTTGCGCCGACGCGCGGGCGAGACCTTCTCTTCGCTCGCCGGCATGATGGAGCGACAGGACATCATGATGGCGTCCATCGTCGAAGATGAAGACGCGCGAACGCGCACAGATGCCGCTATCGCTCGGGGAAATGCCCTCAGGGCGACCGGACAGACCATCAGGGCCCAAGTGGACGCCGTTCGCTCGTCTGTCATTCGGAAAGAATTTAACGACCGGCTCAACCGCCTCTGGCGCGATCTGTTCGTGCGCCTCGCGCCGGGCGAACCCTTCGTGCCGGCGTTCAGCATTCCTGAGGGTAACACTCAGCGTCTGCAGCCGAAGTTGATCACGCTAAACCGGGACGGCGGGGACGCCGGGGGCACACCGGGGGCCATGCTCAGTGCCGGCAATCTCAACACGGCGACCCTGACCCTGTTCATGGCCATGCATATGTCGGTGCCGGCGCAGCTGCCGTGGCTCATCCTTGATGACCCCGTTCAATCGATGGACGACGTTCACATTGCGCATTTCGCCGCCCTGTTGCGAACCCTGTCCAAGCAACACGGTCGCCAGGTCATGTTGGCTGTTCACGACCGACAGCTGTTCGAATATCTGAAACTGGAACTCAGCCCGGCCTACCCCGAAGATAGCCTCCTCACCCTCGAGCTTTCGAGGAGCACGCGCCGGGACACCATCTGTATTTCGAATCGTCTGAGTTTCCAGGAGGAGACTGCCCTGCGCGCCGCCGCGTAGTCGGAAGCCAGAACCCGTTGGGCTTGGGATAGATGCTCTTCGACGTCCGTGGCCTGAATAACCGGCCGAGGTTCAGCTGATCGCCGAGATTGTCGTCGATGCGAGGCCGGTGAATTCTGAGAAAGACCCCTGGCCCGCCGCCGATAGATGGAGCGCACTCACCGAAGGCTTGTCCATTTGAGCGAAAGCCGACCAGGCGTCGGGCGCGATCAGCCCGCCACCACCCCGGCCCGCTGATCCTGGAGGCGATCGAACGCGTTGCGAATCGCCAAGGAGAGATTGATGCGCAGGCGCGTCACCGCATTATCGCGACCATCCAGGTAGTCCCGTTCGAGGCGGCGCAACTGGTCGGCGGCCCGCGCATCGCTAAAGACGTCGAGACTGTCGAGTTCCTCATGAACCGCGACGATCCGCGCGGTAGAGCCCCGACCGACGATGCGGAAGTCGGGACTCACGGGCAGTCCGCCCGAGACGGGCGAGAAAACCTTGATCGATTCCCGGCCTTTGTGCTCCGTGGTGACGAAGCTGTGGTCCGCGATGTCGATGATGAAATCGCCGGTCAGCGCCGTCGCAGGCTGATACAGGCCCGACCGGTTCCGGAGCCTTTCATGGAGCCAGTAGTCCTGATCCGTATCGATCGGTGCTTCGCCCGGCTCGTCGTCCCACGGCCTGTAGCCCGACCGCGGATTGAGCGGCGCGTGGATATAGGCCCCAAGGTTTGACGGGAGCTTGCCGTAGCTCAAGTCGAACTGGTCCGCGAAGGCGGCGGCCAGCCGGCCGGCGACCAGGAGCTCGAGACCGCTGAGGTGGAGCGCTCCGATTAGCGCGGTGTGCGCCAGCCCGACGCCGTCGTAGACCCGCGCGCCCGCCTTGCCCGAAACGCTGTCCCGCGCTCTGGGCGCGAGTCCCTGATCGTGGAGCAGCGCGAAATTGCGCGGCGTGATATCTGCCGCCAACGCCACTTCGCGCGAGGTCAGTAAGTCCTGTGTCGATCTCGAAGGGCGGCCCATGTAAACTCTCACTCTCTGGAAGTTTTAACTTCCACGAAGTGGGTGTTTCCGTCAAGGGCTTGCTCCCACCCCACGTGCGAGGCCAGAGCTGCGGCTGTGCGCAGCGTTCAGATGTAGTGCTTGAAGGGCAAGGGCGGCAGGTTGGCGATTGGCGCGGCGGTCAGGATTTCGCCGACGTCGTCTGCAAACCTCAAGGTCACCGGCGTGCCGTCCCCGTAGATGCAGGCGTTGAAGTTTAGCTTGGTGAGACCGAGGACGTCCTGCATGACCTGGGTCAGATCCGCGTCGCCCTTGGTCACCTCGATGGACAGCGGGTTGGGCGCTTCGCGCCCCGGATAGGTCTGGAGATCGGGCACGAAGCCGACGGTCCACAAATAGCCCTTGCGCGGGCTGACCGTCAGGGCCGTACCGCGCAGGACAGGGCTCCGTCCCTGACGGAAGAGTTTGATCTCCCGTGTCGTCTGGATCCGCACGCCCACAAGCCGTGTGTCAGGTCCCACGGCGCTGGAGAAGCCTCGCCATTCCGCCTCGTTGAAATGCTGCTTGGCGTGGATGAAAAGTTCCTTCGGCGGGCGGCCGTGCTTGGCGATGTAGGCCTCGACCACCAGGCCGGCGATCTCCTTCGCCTTCGCCTCATCGAGGTGAAACTCGGACGTCGTCAGCGAATACCAGGGCCCCACGGCGCCCTTGAACACGACGCCGTCTCCGGATCCGAGAAACATCTGGGCGCCGCAGCAGGCGTTCCCTGGCGATCCGGCAGTATCGGTCTTCTTGAAGACGAGACCGATGTAGCAGACGTCCTCTCTGACACCCGCTAACGCCCAGGGACGCCCCCCGGCCTTGAAGAAGGCGGTCGTCGACAGGTTCCAGGCGATGTTGGCGGGATCCTGGAGCATCCGCGGCTTGCCACCGAGCGCATTGACGCCCTCCGGATCGATCGTTGATTCCCGGACGATCTGAAGAACCACCTTCTGATCGAGCAGCCGCGCCTTGAGCTGGTTGTGGAAATCGACCTCGTACCGGTAGGGCTCGGCGGCGGCGTTGTCCTCTGCGAACATCGACGGCGCCTGTACGAAGTTCCGCGCCGTACGAGCAGAGAACCTCTGGCTGGTCCGGGTCCGTTCGGGCAAGGGGACGATCGACTTCGGCCGACAGAAACGGTGTACGTCGTCCGGTATCACGACAAACCAGACCGCCGGAACGCTGTCCTCCTCGCGGAGGAACTTGCGGATGGCCTGGTCGAAGAGATCGACGGTCTTGTACACGCGCTCGTGGCCGTCCGGGATCCGGATTGTGCTCGACAAGGCCGCCGCTGAAACCGAGATGGTCGCGACGGGGTTGGCGGGCCATTTGGTCTTGAAAGCCGCCTCGAAGCCCGGAAACGCCAGGTGATGCTGCTCCGCCTTTGCGGCCGGGATATATCCCGTGATCTGAGCCACCCACGTCTTGTACCGCGCGATCCCTTCGTCCGTGCCGATGACGCCGACTCTCATTTCAGCGGGTTTGGCCTCGTCGATCATGGGGCCGAAAAGGAACAGACCATCCTTAGGGTCGGGCAGCATCTGGCCGTGTCCGAACTGGAGTAGCGGCTCCGTCAGGATCTGCAGGCCCTGGATCGGATCAGTCATCTGCGGACTCCGCGAGGCCCGCGATCTCGAAGGCCTCGTCCGGTTCCACCGGCGCCTCCGGAGGCGTTTCGTCCTCATCGTCCGGGACCACGGCCCGGGATTTTACGGCGGGATCGGCGCAAGAGACCGGCGATTCAAACAGGACTGGCCGCGCATCCACGACCACCTCTGCGAAATCGCCCATCGGCAGCTTCAGATGGCCGTCCTCGTCACCGATCCAGGCCACGTAAGCCAGCATCAGGTCGCGCCATTGTCCGTTCCACCAGTTTCGGCAAAAAC
This sequence comes from Brevundimonas sp., assembly GCF_041648115.1. Classification (GTDB taxonomy): domain Bacteria; phylum Pseudomonadota; class Alphaproteobacteria; order Caulobacterales; family Caulobacteraceae; genus Brevundimonas. The sequence continues at coordinate 35,899 of NZ_JBAZPR010000010.1, read as the reverse complement.
CGCGCCGGAGCTTGTGCATCTTCTCCACGCTGTCGAGCGGCGTCTTGCCGTCGTGCGAGAAGATGATGGCCGCCTTCATGACAAAATGGGGTGTGTTCGTCATGACGGGCTTGGCGATGAAGCCGAGGTGCCAATAGACGCCCCGCTTCTCGCTCCGGCCCACCATGGCCTTGCGCCTGCGTTTGCCGGTGTGATCGACAAAATAGGCGGTATCCTTTTCGATCAGGTCTTTGGTGAAGAACCATGCGACCGAATTGTCGGCCATCTCGAACGCGGACAATCCCTTGGCGGCCATGGCGTTGTTCCAGGATTGCCGCAGGAGATTGACGACCATGCGCCGGGCGTCCGCGCGTTTGACGCCGGGCATCGCCGCCGGCATCCCGGCTAACATGTCTTCCAGCGGCAAGGTGTAGCGACGCTCGATGACCTGTTCCGGCAGCGCGAGCTTCAGGTCCACTTCTGTTCCGAACGTCCCCACCAGCCTGAAGTATTTGAACCAGGGGAGACGGGTCCCGGACATGACGCTCGAGACCGCCGTCTCGGCGACGCCGAGCGAGAAGAGGGACACTTGGGGAGGCAGCGCGGCAATTGGGAGCCAGTTCGAGTAGAGCTGCTCGGGCTCGATCCGAGGCATCTGATCGGCGTCGGACCGCCGGAGGCACCAGGCTGCGACGTCAGCCGGAGCGATTGCGCCCTTCGGCACGCCGTCACGCTCAAGGACCTGAAAAACTCTCGCCAGGGCGGGCGCCCACCCGGCCTTGAAGTCGATGACGTTCTTGCGGGCGATATTGGCGTTGAAGTCCGAAAAGGGGACATCGTCGACCCTGACCGGCAAGAGGAAATTGGCGATCTTGTCGCTGCGCTCCACCGTGACGGCGAGGTGGATTTCGTCTTTCACGCCCTCCTTGTTCAAGGCGGCGGCAGAAACGACGAGGATGAATTTCGCCGTGTGATGGCGAATGGCGTCTTCGATGTCGTCCCAGAACAGCTCCCCGCCGATCAGCTTGGTGACATCCGACCAGACTTCATAGCCGGCGCTGGCGAGTTGAACGCCGAGCCATCGGACGAAATCGTTCTCCTCCGGATTGGCATGGCTAATGAAGACGAGGCGTCGGCCGGGTCCGGCGGGCGTTTGAGGCGATGGCGAGGTTACAGATGATGGAATCACACAGGAACCATAGCGTGATTTCCAAAAATCTTCCTGTTTTGTTCCGCCGCGCTGTTTGTTGATCCGTCGCACGCTTCGCCGTCGCGATCTCGCTAGAGGTTGTAGACGGCCTTGAGCCGCGCGACGAGTCGCACCGCGTCAGGCGGCGTGAGTTTCAGCGCCTTCGGATCAAAGGTTTTGTCCGCCTCGACCGCTTCGACAAAGGCCCGCAGATCGGCGGCGATCCCATCCGGGAGCGCCAGGGTCACCGTCGGCCCCAACAGCTGAAGGAGCTTGAACACATCGTTGCGATGCTTGGTGACATTGCGGCTATCGACCTGCTGGCCGTCAGCCCGGTCGCGCGCCAGGTTGTTGTAGGCGAACGCCTTGAAGGGAATGAGGGTCTGGACGTCGATGACAGGGACGCCGTCGATCTCTGTCGTTCCGTCCTTGAGCAAGGCGTAATAGGCGTCGTCCAGCAGCATGGCTGACAGGCTCTCGACCGTTCCGTCAAGCGGTATGGGCGTGAGGCGCGCGCCCTGCGGCACGGTGATGACATCGGGCAGTCGCGAGAACAGCTCGATCATCGCCGGATAGGTCTTGTCGGAAGGATGGGTGAACCGGAAGAAATCCCTCGCGCCGTCGCTGCGTTCACGGGTCTGATAGCCGCCGGCGTCGATGAAAGCCCAGAAGGCTTGGACGAACTCCGGCTTCAGGGCCTCGAGACAGAGGACCAGGTCGAGGTCCTTGGTCGGTCGGAACAGCAGACCGGCGCCCGTCATGTGAATCTCGGCCGCCGCCCCGCCGATCAACGTGTACTGGTCCTCGAAGCCCGCGAAGGCCGCCTTGAACACATCAATGCCTACGACCATTGAAAGGGCTCCATGAGGGTGTCGACGGCCTGATCGAGGCGTTCGTCATGACGATCCTCCAGGCTCAGATACAGGGAGAGGCGATCCACGACGGGACCGTGATGGCAAAGCAGACGGGGATCGTAGGACCAGGTTTCGATGCGGATGGCTTCCGGGTCCCGATCGTCGGCCGGCTGAAGGTCATGCTGGTAGACCAGCCCCTTCCACTGACGGGCGGAGACCGCCCGGGTTTCATGAACGGGAGGACCGAGGAGGGTGTAATCCGACAAAGCGGTTTCTCCGGCCAGCGGCAGCGCCCGGACTTCGGGAAACGGCCTGACCAGGCGACGGGCACGGACGGGCGACTGAAGCAAATCACGGACCGTCCGCCAGAGGTCGTCGCCCTCCTGCTTGAAAGCGATGCGACGCTCCCGGCCGCGAACATCGATGCTGAGAATGCCGTGCCGCTGCAGTTCATCAACCACCCGCCCGGTGCTCATGGCGGAATATTGAAACCGCTCGGTCAGGGATTTGGGCGTCTGGCCATCGAGGTCCTCACGAAGCAACGAGGCCAGGACCACGACCTGAGCGGCCGGCGTCAACTGTTCCACGGCCGGCCGGACCTCTGACCGGAAGTACTCGCGCAGATCGGCGCCGAGCTCGGGCAGGAACAGCTGATTGCCGGGGACGATGAAGTTGACGCCCTGCTGGATAAGACGCTGGCGATTGGCCGAGCTCAGGGCGTCGGTCAGAAAGACAACCACGAACGCGTCCGATGTCGAGCGGGCGGTCTCGATATGTTTGGCGATCGTCGCCGGCGTTTCCGCGTCCTGGCCGGGCGTGGCGAGAATGAGCAGCTTTCGTCCGAACAGGCTCGTTTCGGCGAGACGATAGCGATCCGTCAGGAAGAACGGCAGGAGACCAACGTCGGCGTCTTCGAACGTCAATCGGATGTCGAACAGCTGCGTGACGTAGGCCGCCGCATCGTCGAAAAGACGGCCCAGGGTTCCAAAGGATGTCGCGTTCGATAACATTGGATTGGACGATAACATTGGCAATGTTACTATTCAATCTAATGTTATTATTGTTGTCGTGGGTGCGCTTTCGCCGACAGGCCCACACCCGCGAAACGCCGGTATCAAGCTCGCTTCCATTGGAAGAGGTCCGCATCGCGTTCAAGGTCTTCACGCCTGAGCCGGCGCCCCCCAGGAGCAGCCAGACCAGTCGGTCCGGGAGTTGATCTTCAGAGAAGCCAGGCGCCCCGGCGAGCGGCGTCAGTTCGATCAGCGCCTCCTCCTGGCCCATCCTGAACTCATCCCCGCCGAGACGGTGGCGCTTACCTGCAGGCATTTTTGGGGTGACTGGAAGCACATCCACCCACTAGGCACTAGGCCTCGTACGCCTTGGCGTCGATTGACCAGAGTACCTTGGGTGCGGTGCGCGCTAAGCTTCCTGGTGCGACATCTAGTTGGCAAGTCCTCGGCGACATTGGGCGTGTGTCATTGTCATCGGGGTAGGGCCTGGGGTTTTGGCGCTTCCCGCCTGGGCGGCGTTGCTGCTCATGCCCCCAAGCATCGTTTCACACTGGAGCCGTTGCTCCGCCGTCAGCGGTTGGGCCGTCGCGCACCCGGCAACAAGAGCCGCCAGCGCCAGCGCGCCGAGAAATCCTGCGGATTTGGTCATCTGTTCGTACCTGTCAAAGACAATCTTCGCCTGACCTTGAAGGGCCTGGGCCCGCTCCGCCTTGATTCAAATCAACCCTGCCATGCCCAACCCTGCCAGGGTTTCGTTCTGGCTCCTGGCAGGGTGTCGCGGGCCCGCTGTTCGCTGCGCGCTCCGTATGACCAAATCGGGAACTTGGGTTCCGATGGGCTTCCGGCGTGCGAAAGGCGGGCGATCACCTCCAGAACCACCGGACGATTCGCCTTCCCCCGCGCGCCGGGGCCAGACGCCCTTCGGCGCCGCCGCAAATGGACGATTCGCATCGCCCTTGTCGCCGCGCTGGAGCAGTTCGCGGCTGGACCGGCGCTCACGCGGCAGCCCGCCGAAGATCACACAGACTCGAAGCAGCTTGCGGCCTATTCTCTCACCAGAAAACTGGCGTGCTCAAGATGGCGGTCGTGACGGCTGCCGACGACACCACGAACCCGCGTGAAGCGGCCTGGCTCAAACACAGCCATTAGCGCCGACGCGAGCCCGCTCGCCGGCATTGGACGAAGGCCCGATATGACCCTCAAGATTCGTCAGGACGAGCTTTCCCAAGGCCTGCTCGGCGCGCCGTACGCCGACCTCACCCCGGTCCAGAGAAGCGTCGTTGATCTGATGGTCAGCGAAGCGCCGTCGGGCGTCAGCCCGGTTCTGGAGACCGACGACCGGACGTTTTGGGAACGGCTGGCCGACACCGTCGCCGACGTGGGGGGATCATGGACCTTCATCGGCGTGTTCAGCTGCGTCCTGATCGGCTGGGCCGTTCTCAACCTGGGGCTTGCGCGCTTCTCGTCCGCCTTCGATCCCTACCCCTTCATCTTCCTCAACCTTATGCTCTCGGCGGTCGCGGCGCTTCAGGCCCCGGTGATCATGATGAGCCAGAAGCGTCAGGCGGTCCGCGACCGTCTTGCGGCCGAGCACGACTACACGGTCAATCTGCGGGCCGAGCTGGAGATCATGCGGCTGCACGACCGCCTTGAACTCAGCCAAAACCAGATGGCTCGCATCGAGGCGGCCCTCGCTGCCTTGGCCAAGCCCTGAGGCCAACGTGGTCAGAGCGGGGCCATGCTTCCCGAGCGGACAAACCGGGAATGCCATGACAAGGCCTCGTCAAGCAGCATCGGCGTCTGCAGCCCGTAAGACCCCTTCAGGGCGCGCTGGTAGTAGTCCTCCAGCGCCGGGCGGAAGCTCGGATGGGCGCAGGTGTCGATGACGACGCGCGCCCGCTGTTTGGGCGACAGGCCGCGAAGATCGGCCAGGCCCTGTTCAGTGACGATCACCTGGACGTCCTGATTGATGTGATCGACGTGGGAGACGGCGGGCACCAGGGTGGAGATCTTGCCGCCCTTGGCCGTCGAAGCGCTCATGAAGATCGAGATGTAGGCGTTGCGGGCGAAATCCCCCGAGCCGCCGATGCCGTTCTGGATCCGCGAGCCCATGATGTGCGTCGAGTTGACGTTGCCGTAGATGTCGGCCTCGATCATGCCGTTCATGGCGATACAGCCCAGGCGCCGGATCACCTCGGGGTGGTTGCTGATCTCCTGCGGCCTGAGGATGATGCGGTCGCGGTAGTCGTCCATGCTCCGGTTGACCCGCTCGGTCAGTTCCGGGCTGAGGCTGAGGGCGGTTGAGGAGGCGACCCGCAGCTTGCCGCTGTCCATCAGCGCCATCATGCCGTCCTGGATGACCTCGGTATAGGCGCTCAGGTCCTCGAAGGGCGCGTCGATCAGGCCGGTCAGGACGGCGTTGGCTGTATTGCCGACGCCCGATTGCAGCGGCAGCAGCGACGGCGGCAGACGTCCTTTCGACACCTCGTGCTCGAGGAACTCCAGCAGGTGTCCGGCGATGGCCAGGTCATCCGGCCCGGGCGCGGTGAAGCCGGCGTTGCGGTCGGGTTGGTCGGTCTCGACGATGGCCACGATCTTGTCCGGGTCGCAGCGGAAGCACGGCTCGCCGATGCGATCGCCGGCGCGGATCAGGGGAATGGGCACCCGGTTCGGCGGTAGCGCCGTGCCGTAGTAGATATCGTGCATGCCCAGAAGCTCCGGGTTCTGCCACCGGTTCACCTCCAGGATCACCTGGCTGGCACGGTCAAGCCAGGTCTTGTTGTTGCCGACCGAGGACGCAGGGATCAGCGCCCCGTCCTCTCGGATGCCGGTGACCTGGATGATGGCGGTGTCCAGCGGGCCGAGGAAGCCCTGCCAGGCGACAGGCGCGACCTGGCTCAGGTGCATGTCGGAATAGGCCATCTCGCCGCGATTGATCCTGTCGCGACAAGTCGGGTCGCTGTTGTAGGGCAGCCGGAATTCGATGCCGTCGGCCTTGGCCAGGGCACCGTCCAGCTCCGGCCCGGTCGAGGCGCCGGTCCAGATGCGCAGCTTGAAGGGACGCCCCGCCGCGTGCTCGGCCTCGATCCGGGCCGCCAGCGCCAGGGGCACGGCGGTCGGATAGCCTGAGGCGGTGAACCCGCTGAGCCCCACTGTCGTATTCGGCGCGATCAGAATAGCGGCGTCCTCGGCCGACATCACCTTGGCCCGGTGCCTTGCGCTTGCGATGCGGTCATCCGTCATGGAACGATCCTTCCAACGTCTCGAAACCTCCCTGCGCGTAGGTCCACGAGCCTCGCGCCGTCTCCCACGATCGTGATCCTCGATGCGCCGGGATCAATGGCTGAGCAGCAGGCAGACCGGGGACGCGCCTAGCAGCCCATGGGTCACGCCGCCCAGCACCCATTCGCGCATGCGGGCGTGGCCGTAACCGCCGGCGACGATCAGGCCCGCCTGATGCTCGTCGGCGAATTTGAGAATCTGGCTCGACCGTGCGCCGTCATCGCCCTGAAGCACCTGGGCGCTCGCCACGATGTCATGGCGTCCCAGGAAGGCGGCGACATCGTTCGTGCGGGCCGCGGCCTCGTCCATGCCGCCCTCGGCGCAGATCTCGATCACATAGGTCAGGGCCGAGGCTCTCAACATCGGCAGGGCGGAGGCGACCGCGCGCTGGGCCTCGCGGCAGTCCTTCCACGCCACCACCGCCGCCGTTCCCGGAGAAAGGCGGACCGGCGCGGGCGGGACGATCAGAACAGGACGCCCGAGCGCCATCAGGGCGTCGCCCGGGTCGATGGACCGTTGCGGCGCTCGCGCGGGATCGAGACGACCGAGGATCAGCAGGTCGGCGGCGCGGACGGCCTGCCCCACCACATCGGACGGAAAGCCGATCCTCCCGCGCCATTCGCAGCGATCGGCATGGGTTCCGACCGCCTTCCAGAAGGTCGTTTCGGCCTGGGTCACATCGGCCTCGGCCATGTCCCGGAACAGACCGAGCATTTCACCCAACATCGCCCCGCCGGCATAGGGATCGACCTGGGGCGCATCCGGCAGACTGGCCGATATTCCGATCAGGCGCGCGTCGAACCGCTCGGCGAGATCGCAGGCCAAGGCGATGCGCGCCTCGGTCTCGACGCCCTGGTCGACATAGACCATCAGGCTCTCATAGGTCATGGGGTTGGCTCCGGTTTCGGGCCAACTGCGCCCTTCGCCCCGGGCGACGCATTGATCGGGATCAAGGATATCGGCCGATCGCCTTGGCAAGATGCGCGCCTCATCGGATGGAGACATGCGCCATGACCTCGAGTCCCACCGCTCCGTCGCAGGGGCCAGCAGGCGGCCCCTGCGCCCCTTCCTCGATGGTCCCCCGGAGCTTCTACAGATGAGGATCGCCCAAGTCACACCGCTGTACGAAGCCGTGCCACCGAAATTCTATGGCGGTACTGAACGGGTCGTGGCGCATCTGACCGACGCCCTCGTGGACCTCGGCCACGAGGTGACCTTGTTCGCGAGCGCCGACGCAGAGACCCGGGCGCGTCTCGTTCCGGTTCGCGACCAGGCGATCAGGCTCGACCCCTCGCCGTTAAAGTCTGACCTGGCGGCTCATCTGACGATGCTGGCTCAGGTTCTGGACCGGGTCGACGATTTCGACGTGATCCATTTCCATACCGACATGATCCAGTTCCCCATGTTCCGGAACTGGGCGGGCAAGACGCTGACGACATTGCACGGGCGGCTGGACATGAAAGATCTGGCGGGGGTGTATGCGCGGTGGCCCGAGTTCGGCCTCGTCTCCATCTCCGACGACCAGCGTCGCCCTCTGTCGTTCGCCAACTGGCGGGCCACAGTCCATCATGGGATGCCGGCCGAACTCTACAGATATTCCGGCCGGTCGGACGGCTATCTCGCTTTTCTGGGACGCATATCGCCCGAGAAACGGCCAGACCGGGCCATCGAGATCGCCACGAGACTGGGAAAGCGGCTGAAGATCGCGGCCAAGGTGGATGCAGCCGATCGCGTCTACTACGACGAGACGATCAGGCCATTGATCGAGAGCAATCCGCTGATCGAGTTCATCGGCGAGATCGGCGATCACCAGAAGTCGGAGTTCCTGGGCGGCGCTGACGCCCTGCTCTTTCCCATAGATTGGCCCGAGCCGTTTGGCCTGGTCATGATCGAGGCGATGGCGTGCGGCACGCCCGTGGTCGCGTTCCGTTGCGGTTCGACCAGCGAAATCGTCGAGGACGGAATGACGGGCTTTCTGGTCGACACCATGGCCCAGGCCGTCGCGGCCACGCTACAGGCCGCGCAACTCGACCGGCAGGCCATTCGCGCCCAATTCGAGCGGCGTTTCTCCGCCACCGCCATGGCCCTGCGTTACGTGGATGTTTATGATGCGCTCCTGGCCGCCTAGCTGAAACGGACGCATCCTCAGAGATCTGGTGGGAGGGCGGTCAGACGGGCCAGACCTCCATGGCCCTCGGACCAGGCCTGTGGCGACCTGACGTTCGGCTCACGCGTCGACGGTCGTCACCAGCTAACCCGGAACTCACCTCCCGCCGATCTCCGGGGGCGGGTCGCGGTCCGCCTCCGGGCGGCATTTCCCGCCACGCTGGAGTTCGTCCTGTCGCACGACGAAAACCGAGACCTGATCGCATATTTGAATTCGATCCAGTCGCCGACCGGCTCGGGAGGCCAAGACGGCGCCGGCGCCGATCAAGGCGAGCTTAATCCCGGCGCGGGTCAGCTCCCGGCGACCAAATAACGGACGAAGCTTTACGGTTGCAAAAACCTTGGCGAATACAAGGGTTCGTCTATGTCACACCGAACGATTTTTGAATTTTACTCCTCGTCATCTGAGTAATTCAACGCCGAATAGATCGCTACGGGTTGCGGCATTTGATCTGGATCAACGATTTCGTTAGGCGTTCGGGGCTCCGGCGCGCATTTTAGCGAATGATCGCTGCCACGAAGCCCATGCTTGCGCCGCGAACGCTTCCTCACGGATGCGTCGACCGGCCCAAAGTCAACGATTGCGACAGTTGCGGCGCGCGGGCGTTGAGCGTCTGCGGCAGCGTCGCCGATCAGGATCTCAAACGCCTGGGAGACCTGGCTGAAGTCGTCAAGCTGGCAGCCGGGGCGGTTCTGACGCGGGAAGGCGAACCCGCGCCCCATGTCTTCAACATCACGTCGGGATCTCTGAGGGTCTACAAATTGTTGCCCGACGGTCGGCGCCAGATCACGGGCTTTTTGTTCGCCGGCGACTTCCTGGGCCTGGCGATCGGTGAGGTCTATGTGTTCTCCGCCGAGGCGATCGAGCCGACGACCGTCTGCAGGTTCCGCAAAGGACCGTTCCGCGCCCTGGTCGAGAGCAGCTCGCCGTTGGAACATATGCTCCTGCACCGCACGTCTCATGAGCTGGCCGCCGCTCAGAACCAGATGCTTCTGCTGGGGCGCAAGACGGCCATCGAGCGTCTGGCGTCCTTTCTTCTCGACCTGCCCGGGCACGACCCCGCCCGTCCGACGGCCCCTGGCCATGTCCGACTGCCCATGAAACGTGGCGAGATCGCCGACTATCTGGGATTGACGATCGAGACGGTCAGCCGAGTGCTCACCCGCATGAAGGCCAAAGGCATCATCTCGATGCCCTCCCAGAGCGAGCTGATCGTCGAACGTCCGGACTTGCTGCGCGCGCACGCCTGCGGAGAACTCTGACGCCGGACCGTTGAGCCAGATCAAGGCAGCCGGCGGGCCGGGAGGGTAGGCGGGAGACCGCTGACCCGGAGGACCGCATCATGGACGCTGACTCAAATATCGACCGCTACCCGCCGATCAACGGGGCCGCGGTCGAAACCATCGTCGAACTTCTCGATCGTGAACGGCTGATGAGCATCGGAGTCAATCGACCCGACGGCTGGCCCCAAGTGACGACCGTCGGCTATCTGAATGACGGGCTGAACCTGTATTTCGTCAGCGGCCGCGAGAGCCAGAAACTGGCCAATCTCCAGGCCGATGATCGTGTTTCGGTCTCGATCCACTCGCTGGCGGAGCGGGGCGGCGCCGTCGGGGTTTCGATGGCCGCGCACGCGACCGAGGTGACGGACGCCGGCGAAGTCGAACGGCTCAACCAGATGATGTTCAAGCGCTGGCCGATGGTGAGCGTCTACTGCCCGGCGACCAGTTCCGTGGCGATCATCCATGTGAAACCGGAACTGATCTGCGCGATCTCGGCCGTCGATGGCCGAAGCCGAACGGAATGTTTCTCGCTAGGCGAACCTGCGGGACCAGGCGGCCGAGAGCCTGACGCCACCCGCCCGGATGCCATTTGATTTGATCGCCTTCCCGCCGTTCGAAACGCCGGTCGCAGCGCCCCCGTGATCTGGATCAAGGCAGTTGTCAGCCCGCAGGGCTAGCCTGCCTTGACCGGTCGGCCCAAGGCGTGGGCCCGGCCGGCTCCGCGACATTCAACAGGGATCGTTCATGCCGACATCGACCGTGCCCGTGCCCGTGCCCGATATATCGATGTCTCTCGCGCTGTCGCTCATCAACGCCTCGGTCGCCCCCGTGCTTCTGCTGGACGGTGAACTCGAGGTCGTGGCCGCCAGTCAGTCGTTCCTCGAGGATTTCGACATCGACCCGAACGCTATCCCGGGTTGCCGGCTGGCGGATCTGGGCGCCGGCGAATGGAATGTGCCGCAGCTGTGGTCTCTGCTGAGAGCGACCGCCTATGGCAAGGCTGACATCCGTGCCTACGAGATGGATCTGGTGCTCGCCGATCGGCCACCCAAGCATCTGATCTTTCATGCGCGTCGCCTGAGCCCAGGGCCGGATCAGGGCGTGCGGCTCCTGTTGACGATCACGGATGTGACGATCCCCAGGGCGAAGGATCGTCAGAAGGACGAACTCATCCGTCAGAACGCGCTGCTGTATCAGGAGGTGCAGCACAGGGTCGCCAACAGTCTCCAGATCATCGCCAGCGTCCTGATGCAGGGCGTTCGAACGGTCGGATCGGATGAGAGCCGAAGCCATTTGCGAGACGCCCATCAGCGCATCTTGTCCGTCGCGGCCGTGCAACGGCACCTGGCCGGATCCACGACGGGGGACGTCGAACTCCGGGCCTATTTCACCGACCTGTGTCGGAGCATCGGCGACTCGATGATCAGAGACCACAACCAGTTGGCGCTGACCGTATCCGTGGACGACAGCATCGCTTCATCCGGCATGTCCGTAAGCCTGGGTCTGATCGTCACCGAGCTGGTCATCAACGGGCTGAAGCACGCCTTTCCCGACGACCGAAACGGCGACATCGTCGTCGATTACCACGCCCGAGGCGATGGCTGGATCCTCAGCGTGACCGACAACGGCGTCGGCATGCCCAGCGGATCCCAGACGGTCAAGCCAGGTCTGGGCACCGGGATCATTCAGGCTCTTGCTGGTCAGCTGGGCGCTCGCGTCGAGCTCGCCGACGCGCGGCCCGGTACGCGGGTATCCATCATTTGTCTCCCCTAACCACAAACGGCGTCCTGAAAGGACTTGCAGATGGTCAATAGAATTCTCGCTCCGGACGACCGGGCCCTGGCGGAGGAGAAGGTCGCCGAACCCGCCGTCCACCATGTGCCGCGAGGCTTTTCTGATAAATTCGCCCTCGGCTTCACCAAACTGCTGCGCGTCTGCGCCGACACCTTCTTCGCCAAGAAATACGGTCACCGGGCCATCGTGCTGGAAACCGTCGCCGCCGTGCCCGGCATGGTCGGGGCCACGCTGACTCACCTGAGATGCCTGCGACAGATGAAGGACGACGACGGCTGGATCCGCACCCTGATGGAGGAGGCCGAGAACGAGCGGATGCATCTGATGACCTTCATCGCCGTGGCCCAGCCGACATGGTTCGAGCGGCTGGTGATCCAGCTGGCCCAGGCGGTGTTCTACATCGGCTTTTTCGGGCTCTACCTGATCTCGTCGCGCACGGCCCACCGGGTGGTCGGATATTTCGAGGAGGAGGCCGTCATCAGCTACACCCTGTATCTGAAGGAGATCGACGAGGGCCGCTCGCCCAATGTTCCGGCGCCGGACATCGCCATCCATTATTGGAAGCTGCCAGCCGACGCGACGCTGCGCGACGTCGTGCTGATGGTACGGGCCGACGAGGCCCATCACCGGGACGTCAACCACGGCTTCGCCAGCACGCTGAGCGGAACGGCGATCGATCAGCTTCCCGTCGCCCCCTATCCGCCGCACGCCAACGAAATTCGCATGCACGCGTGAAATACTCCGAGGGCTGCGAGTGAGGAGCGACTTGAATGGAGGCCGGCAATCGCCGGCCCCAAGGTCCTGCTCCACACGGGTTGGGCCGCGGACGGAGAGCGGCTGAGCGTCGAGGAATCCGTCCTGACCGGCGAGGCCGCCCCGGTGCTCACTATCCCGTCAAACGCTGGGGTTCGCGCCGCCGCCACCCGACGCGCTCAGCAAACAGTATTTGACCCCGGCGCAGGCGACCTCGAGGGCATGGCCCGCGGCCGCTGGTGGCGATCGTCGTGTTGAACCGGCGCCCGGTCGGCGGCTCCAGCGGTCAGGCAAGACCCACGGCCTCCGACGGCCTGCGGCCATGCCCGGAGTGTGGTCGTTCGCCGCTCGACGACGTCAGTCTAGGTTGAATAAGAGAGCTGCGTCATCATTCCCGCCGCCATGTGGTAGAGGTGATGGCAGTGGAAAGCCCACTGACCGGGATTGCCGGCATCGAATGCGATGGTGACCGACCGCTGGGGTGGGATGTTCACAGTATCCCGCATGGCGCCGGAAAACCGCTGACGATTGATCGCCACCACCTGAAAATGATGGCCATGGAGGTGCATCGGATGGGACATCATGCTTTTGTTGAGCATGGTGACCTCGATCCGGTCACCCCGGCGCACCACCATCGGCTCAGCGGTTTCAAGACCCCAGCCATAGGTCGCCATCGATCCGGTCAGCGCCAGATCGAAGGCCCTGTGATCCGAATGGTTTTCCAACGGAACCAGAGCGGACAAGCGAGCTTCAAAATCCAGATCCAGCACGGGAGCGTCATCGACGGACAGTTCAGGCAGTCTGGAAACGGTCGCCCCCGGGGGCTGAAGGATCAGGCCCGTCCGTTGCCTGGCGCCCTCCCGAAGAGCAAGGACCGGAAACGACCGGACCTCGCGCGGCAACTGTAGACGGACGTCGAGCCTTTGCCCCATCGCCACAGGAAAGCGCCGGCCCTTGACCGGTTGGACGAGCTGCCCGTCGACGGCGATCACCTCCCCGTCGACCTCACCCAGATCCAGGGTGAAGGCGGTAGCCGTCGCCCCGTTTATAACCCGTAGCCGCACCCGTCCGCCGAGTTCGACGGCAACGATTTCAGGGTCGCCGAGGGTTCGGTCGTTGGCGAGATAGGCGTCGTACTCGACGTCATTGATGTCGATCGCCATCCCGACGCCGTCGGTCGAGGCGGTCGTCGGCGCCATGCCGGCGATCGGCGCATGATCGGGCGCCGGGCTGCCGCGTGATTTCAGCCTTTCGAGGATCTCCTCGGGGGAGGAAAACGAAAAATCATGCAGGAGAACGATGATCTCCTGTTCGTCGCGCCGCTCCTCCGCCAGGGTTCGGACAATCAGAGGAGCCGCCAGCAACGCCTGCTCCTGCAGTGTGTGGGCATGCATCCAGTGCGTTCCCGCCGCACCCACCGGAAAATCGAAGCTCCGTTCAGTGCGGGCCGCCATGAGCGGGAGAGCGGCGCCCGCCACCCCGTCGCTTGCAAAAGGCGGTGTCAGGCCGTGCCAATGAATGATGGTCGCCTCATCCGTATCGTTCTCCAGCATCACATTGAATGCGTCCCCCTCCCGCAAGGCCAGGCCGGGCGTTCCATTCGGCTGACGCAACCCGAAGACGCTTGCCGCCCTTCCGTTGACCTCGATGGTTCGCCGGGCGATCCGAAGCTGTACGGGGACGGTCGCCGGCCGAGCCATGAAGCTCTTGGCCCACGAAACTTGCGGGGCTGCGAAAGCGAGCGCCGTGGCGCCCAGCAGACTGCCCTCGAGGAGGCGGCGGCGATTCATCGGGAGCTCCTGGATAAACGGTGGCGGCCACTTTGAAGCCCCCAGCGGTCCGTGCATTGATCGGGATCAATACCCGACCGTGATCCGCAGGCTTGCTTTGTCCCCCCAAGGAGCCGCAGGTCGTACGCACCGGATCGACCCGGCGACAGGACGCAAGCCATCTGCCTTTCAGCCGCCGTCAGTTATGCCGCCGCCGTCGTGCTGATCCCGGTCGGCACGGTCACCCTGGTTCGGGGACTACGGACGGACAGGCGTTATGCCGCCTTGTTCGCCCTGCCCCTTCTGTTCGGCCTTCAGCAGATGTTCGAGGGTCTGGTCTGGACCGCCGGCGGGCTCGACGATCAGGTCGCGGTGGCCCGGTACTCCCTGGCCTATATGTTCTTCTCCTGGCTGGCCTGGCCCGTATGGGTGCCGGTCGCCGTCTTCCTCATAGAAGGCTCTCGCCGCAAACCCCTGTTTCTCGTCATGGCGGTCCTGGGCGGGATGCTGGGAGGCCTGCAGTATGTCCCCTATTTCGCGCATGAAGGCTGGCTCACGGTGAGATTCCTGCCGAACGCGATCGTCTATCAAAGCACCGAGCTTCTGGACTTCATCATAGGGCGGGAAGGAACCTACGTGATCTACATGGCGATCGTGGCGGGCTCGCTCCTCCTGTCGTGGGACCGCAACGTCAAGGTGTTCGGTCTGCTGGTGTTCGCCGTCATGGCGGTCACCTACGCCTTCTTCGCCTACGCCTATGTCTCGGTCTTCTGTTTCGGCGGAGCGCTGATGTCTCTCTACCTCGTCTGGATGGCTTTCGGCGGAGGCTTCAAGACGGGTCGACGTGAGCCCGACTGCGCGGTCGGCTCCGTGCCGACATGATGCCCGCAGGCTTGACGCTCCATAGTCTGCCCAGGCGGCGCCGGTCGGCAGGCGAAACCGCCGTTCGCGCCGCCGTCGGAAAAGGAAGAGCGGATGAGTGAAACCGGCGGCATCGGGGACAGCGCCCGCGACGCTGTGCTCAACAGAGACTGCTTCTGCATCACGCTCGACAGATCCAGCTTGAGTGCGGCGATCCGTGCGGAGGCCGGGGATCCGGACCTCGTTGGCGCGCTGCTCGCCTCAAGGCCGAATCTGTTCTCCGGCGGGCCCGTCTTCATCTCCACGCACGACGTCAAGGCCATGCTCGACGTCGTCGCGGCCATCGAAGCGGCGACCGGCGACACGGCCTATCAGGAAGAGGTGCTTGGCTGGGCTCCCGCGATCGCCCGCCACGACTTCGGCCCCCGCGGCGTTTTCATGGGCTATGATTTTCATCTTGGCGGCAGCGGCCCCAAGCTGATCGAAGTGAATACGAATGCCGGGGGCGCCTTCCTGAACGCCTTGCTGGCCCGCGCCCAAGAGGCCTGTTGCCGCCAAGCGAGTGACGCCAGACGCGCAAACGCGCCTGGCGAGTTCGAAGCGCTCGTGTGGCAAATGTTTATCGACGAATGGGAATTGCAGGGTCGCGTCGGTCAGCCACGGACGATCGCCATCGTCGAAGACGGCCCGAAAGATCAGTTCCTCTACCCGGAGTTCCTGCTGGCCCAGCGGTTCTTCGAACAGCGCGGCGTGAAGGCCTGTGTCGTCGATCCCTCCGAACTCCGGATTTCCGGGGGACGCCTGGAACATGATGGGCAGACCGTGGACCTCGTCTACAACCGCCTCGTCGATTTTTCCCTCGACGCCGCAGGCCACGAAGCTTTGCGAGACGCCTATCTCCACGGCGCTGTCGTTCTGACGCCCAACCCCCGCAACCATGCCCTGTTCGCCGACAAACGGAATCTCAGCCTGTTGTCGGACCCGGCCATGGTCGCCGGTTGGGATCTGACGCCAGGCCAACTGAAAAGCCTTTCGGCGATCCCCCACACCGCCCTCGTGACGGCCGAAAACGCGGAGAGGCTGTGGGCGGAGCGCAGCCGGCATTTCTTCAAGCCCGCTGGCGGTCATGGTGGAAAGGCCGTCTATCGCGGCGACAAGCTCACCCGGCGCGTTTGGGCCGAGATCCAGCGAGGCGGCTATATCGCCCAGGAACTGGCAAAGCCGAGTGAACGTCGCATCAAGATCGACGGAGAGATCCAGTCTCTGAAGCTCGATGTCCGCCTCTACACCTATCAAGGCCAGCCTCTCCAGATGGCCGCCCGCGTCTATCAGGGCCAGACGACAAATTTCAGAACCCCGGGCGGCGGCTTCGCTCCCGTTTTTGTCGTCTAGGCCCCCGAATGCCGAGGTCAGGCGTGGCGATGCTTGCGCCCCTGGCCGGCCAGGGTGCTTCGGATCCTGTCGCCCGCCAACCAAACGTGACGTCCGGACCGAAGCCGCTGACCTTTCAACACGCAGCGGCGCCGTGGTTTAGTTTTCAGCTGAAGCGCGCCTTTGACGGTCAATCGGGAGGGCATGGGTCAGCATGCGAGGCATGGCCATGCCGAGAACGACGCCGAACCCGGTCAATACGGCCATGATGATGAACGAGGCATCGGGCAACCAGGCGACATCGTATAAAAGGCCTCCCCCGGCCGAACCGACGGCCGCACCCAAGCTTGCGGCAGCCGTTTGCCGGCCGAGTTGAGCGCCCTGCGCCTGACCGGCCATGCTGGAGGTCCAGTAGGTCAGGATCGGCGCGAGAATGCCGGCGCTTGCCGCCACGGCGCCGATCACCGCGAGCATCAGGGTGAAATCCGTCGCGCGCGGAAGCAGGAACAATCCCGTCGCCAGGACGACCAGGGCCGGTGCTATGAGCCAGCGGGTCGCCGAGGGCTTGATCCAGGGCGAGAAGACAATGGCCTGAACCACGAGCATGACCAGGCTGCACTCCGTAAACATCAGGGCGATCTGAGTCGGGGTCATGCCCAGTTCCTGCTTGCCGCGAAGCGCCAGACCGACCTCGAAAACACCGACACCGGCCGCGACGATGAATCCCAGGATCAGCAGATTTGGGATCAGCCAGCGGCCTGTCGACGAAGCGGTCGGGTCGGGCGCGCCCATCCGCCCCCTGCGCCGGCTTCGTGGTATCGCCAAGACGGCTGCGCCGGCCACGGAAAATGCGAGAACCGCCGTCGCGCCCAGCGGAAACGCCAACGACCCCATGGGATTGGTGATCGACAGCACGTCTGCGGCAGCGCGCGCGATGAACACGCCTAACATGGGTCCCAGGAGAAATCCCGAGACCCCCGCCAGGCTGACGAAGGTCAATCGGCGCGCGCGCACCTCGTCGGTCGCCGCCAGATCCCCTACGGCGGCAAGCGCCACCGGCGTGACCGCAGCGGCGAACAGACCGCTCAGGATCCGCTCCGCGTAGACCGCGACGAGGCTCTCGACGAAGGCGAAGACCAGCATGGTGGCGCCAAAACCCGTCAGGCCGATCAGCAGGATGACGCGGCGTCCATGCCTGTCCGAAAGGCGGCCCCACATCGGTGCGAAGAGAAACAACGACAGCATATAGAGGCCGGTCAGCAGACCTGTCGACCGGGAGACCTCTCCCGCCGAGGCGCTTTCGCCAACCAGCCGTTCAATCAGGAACGGCAGCAATGGGAGGACGACGCCGAAGCCCATCGACACCGTGAACACCGAGGCCATCAGGACAGCCATCGCAACCGGTGGCAGGGTCAATCTGGCGTTACGCTTCACACCGCCGCCGTCGCGGTAAGCGTCGGCTCCGCTACGACCGCCTCGCCGGTCCGGCGGATGCCGGTCAGGCGGGTTCGTTTCAACATCAGGGCGTTGATCGCCACGAGCGCTGAGCTCCCGGACATGGCGATGGCGGCGATGCTCGGTCCAAGCAGGAAGGGATAGAGCACGCCGGCGGCCAGCGGGAAGGCGATGACGTTGTACCCGACGGCCCACCACAGGTTCTGGTGCATCTTTCGAAGCGTCGCCCGGGACAGTTCGATGGCGCCGACGACGTCGAACGGGTCGCTCTTCATCAAGACGATGTCTGCGCTCTCCATGGCGACATCCGTGCCGGCGCCGATGGCGAAGCCGACATCGGCCTGGGTCAGGGCCGGGGCGTCATTGACGCCGTCGCCGACCATGCCGACCTTCTTGCCCTGAGCCTGCAGCTCCTTGACCTTGCTCGCCTTGTCGCCGGGCAGAACGTCGGCGAACACGCGATCGATGCCGAGACCCTTGGCGATCCGTTCGGCCGTACCCTGGTTGTCCCCGGTCAGCATGATGACCTCGACGCCCCGAGCGCGCAGGGCCTTGACCGCCTCGATCGCAGTGGGCCGCACCGCGTCGGCGATGGCGATCAGACCGACCAGTTTGCCGGCCACGGCCAGGTGGACCACGGTCCGGCCGGCGCCCTGCAACGCCTCGGATTTTGCGCCGAGTTCCCCGAGGTCGATCTTGTTCTCGGTCATCAGCCGCTTGTTGCCGAGCAACACCGTCTTGCCGCCGATCTTTGCCTGAGCGCCCTTGCCCTCGAGATTGGTGAACCCGCTCGCCTTGGGCGCCTTCACCTTTTCGGCCCTGCGCAGGATGGCCTGGGCCAGAGGGTGGTCAGATCCGGCCTCCACGGCCGCGGCTGCGGCCAACACCTGATGCTCCGTGGCGCCGTCCGCCGTCACCAGATCGACGACTTCGGGTTGGCCCATCGTCAGGGTGCCGGTCTTGTCGAAGATGATGACGTCCAGCTTGGTGGCGTCCTCGAGCGCCGACGCATTCTTGAACAGGATGCCATTCATGGCGCCCAGTCCGGTCCCGACCATGATGGCCATAGGAGTCGCCAGGCCCAGCGCGTCTGGACAGGCGATGACAAAGACGGTGATGGTCAGGCTGACGGCGAACAGGAGGGGCTGGCCGATGACCCAGAACCAGACCACGAAGGTCAGCAGGCCTACGAGGATCGCGGCCCAGACAAGCCACTGGGCCGCGCGGTCGGCCAGCAGCTGCGAGGGAGCCTTGGAGTTCTGGGCCTCCTGAACCAGTTTGACGATCTGGGCGAGTGCTGTGTCCGCACCGACTTTGGTGGCGCTGTACTGGAACGTGCCGCTCTTGTTGATCGTCGCGCCGATCACGGTGTCGCCCACCTTTTTCTCGACCGGCATCGACTCGCCGGTCAGCATGGATTCATCGACGAGCGACGCCCCCTCCAGCACGGTGCCATCGACCGGTATCTTGTTGCCGGGCCGGATCACGACCGTATCGCCGGACACCACCTCCGCGGTGGGCACCTCCACTTCCTTGCCGTCACGCAAAACGGTCGCCTTGGGCGGGGTCAGATCCATCAAGGCCCGAATGGCTTCGGATGCGCCGGCCCTGGCGCGCATCTCAAGCCAGTGACCGAGAAGGATGAAGACCAGCAGAATCGCCGACGCTTCGTAGAACTGCTGTCCGCCGTAGATAAAGGTGGAGCCGACGCTGAAGAGATAACCGGTGCCAACGCTCAAAACTATGAGCACCGCCATGTTGGCGACGCCGCTTCGCAATGACCGCCAGGCGGCAACGACGAAGGGCCAGACCGGATAGAGGATGGCGCCGCTCGCAAGGATGAACAGGACGAGGTCCAGCCTCATGCCGAACGGAGGCGGAATCCGGATGAAGTCCATGCCCATCGGCGAGAAGGCGAAGATCGGCAGACTGAATCCCAGCGCGACCCAGAAGCGGTTGCGCATATCGCGCACCATCGACTGCATGTCTTTTCCGGAGCCATGGCCCATTTCGTGGGCCATGGCGTCCTTCTGCGCCTTGCCCCGGGCCGGGTCTTTCCCGTTCATGAGGCCCGACTTCGCCTTGGATGTCTCGCGGGAATGTCCTCGATGCGCGTCGGCGGGCCCGACCGGCTCCGGGGCGCCTTTGGCCGGCGCTTCGTGATTCTGGCAGACATGGTTGGGGAGGGCCTCGCCGGCGCAGTGGAAGCCGCAGGCCTCGATCGCCGCCCTGATTTCAGACAGGCTGGTCTTGGCCGCGTCGTAGGCGACCGTGGTGGACCCCGACACCGGATTGACGGAAACGCGGCCGACGCCGTCGATGCGACGCAGCTGTCGTTCAATCCCGGACGCCCCAAGGACGGAGAAGAGATTACCGACTTCAAGCGTCCGGGTGGTCATTGATGCTCTCCGACTGGTGAGGGAGAGCCCGAGTGACGCTCCGTTGGATTGTCTGCGCCCCTCCCGGTCGGCAATGGTCCTGGAGCGGTCACGTCTTTAAGCGCGGGCGTCTAGGGTGTCCGGGCGCCGGCCTCGGCGAAGAGTCGGCCTTCGATGCCCATGGCCGAGTCGGTCGCGGCGATTGAGCGCCGCCCGGATGTCTCGCGTCCATCGAGCGCTCTGATGGCGTCGATCGTTTCGGGCACGACGATCGCCTGATTGTCGACCATGTAGGCGTAGAAGAGCTCATCGCCCTGCACCGTGAGCATGTCGGCCCACAGCGCCACTTCATAAAGGTCGCTGCGGGAGCGGCCCCGATCCGCCATCAGTTCCTTGACGGCGTTAAGCGCATCCAGACCGTGCTCAGTCTTCATCAACAGGATGCGTGACGACGAGCGGAAGGCATTGAGCACCTCCTCCTTGTCCACGGGACGGGTCAACTGGACTGACCAGTAGTGCAGATGGGCGATCGTCTCGGGGACCTTGACCGCCATGGTCACCACGTCGAGGTCGGGATCGACAGTCCGGGCGTCCGGACCCTGGTGGCTGGGGATTTCGGGCTCAGGAACCAGGGTGTTCATGATGCCGCCCTGATGGCTCTCCCACGGATCGGTCGCGCGGCGAAGCAGGGTTCCCCGGGCGCGTCCAAGCAGACCGGCGCGCTTGAGTGCGCTCAAGGTCCGCACAGTCGCGGTTGTGTTGCAAGAAACCACTCGGGTCGATTCACGCCCGATCGCCGTCTCGAAATTGGCCTCGGCGACGAAGGAATGCCCGGTTATGCCGTGCTTCTCGCCCCCTTGAAGAATGAACTTGAGCTGACGCTTGCGGTATTGGGGGACATTGTCCGCCGCCACGCGCTTGGGGGTGCAATCGACAACGACATCCGCCTCGCCAAGCAAATCATCCAGGCGGCCAGCCGTCTGAACGCCTGCGGCCCGGAACGCATCCTCTGCCGGGGCCGTGGCGGCAAAAAGCGGCACACCCTTGGTCTGAAGCACACGGGTTCGCCAGTCCGTCGCGACGTCGGACACGCCAATGAGCGTCATATCGCTCTGGGCCCTAACGGCATCGGCGACGCGTTTGCCGATCACGCCATAACCATTCACGGCAACCCGTATCGACCTGGTCATACATACGTCTCCTCCGGCCTAGAAAGCAGACGATGCGGGATCCGCGCATTGATCTGGATCAAAGCTCGCCGCGCCGGTGCATGTCATCCTCGGTCGATGTCGAAGGACAGCGGAGCCGAGGCGCAGATGCCAGAAGAGACGAACCGCAGGGTCGAGCGGCGGTGATGCTGGCCGCTGCAATCTTCGACGTCGATGGGGTCCTGCTGGCTTCGCCCCACGAGAGGGCGTGGCGCGAGGCGCTCGTGGGGCTTGCCGAGCCGGACCGCTTCACGACGGCTATTTATCAAGCCCATGTCGCGGGAAAGCTACGGCTCGACGGCGCCCGGTCCGCACTCGAGGCCTTGGGTGTGAGCAACGCCGACCGCCACGCGGTCGCCTATGCCGAACGCAAGCAGGCGCGGCTGGAGGAGCTGATCCGGACAGGCGCCGTGGCGGCCTTTCCGGACGCGCTGCGTTTCGTTGAGGCGGTCGCCGCCCTCGGCTGGCCCATGGCGGCCGCTTCCTCCTCCAGGAACGCCACCGCCATGATGCGCGCGATCCCGCTGCGGGCCGGCCGGAGCCTGCTCGACATCTTCCGCGTCAATGTCTCGGGTCGAGACCTCACGCACGGCAAGCCGGATCCGGAGCTTTTTCTGATCGCGGCCCGCGAGATGGGCGTGGCGCCCGCGCAGTGTTTCGTGGCGGAAGACGCTCCAGCGGGGATTGAAGCGGCCCGCGCCGGGGGCATGGCGGCTATCGGCGTTGCACGCCTCGGCGACGCCGAGATGCTGCGTGCGGCGCGCGCGGACCTGGTGGTCACAAGCCTGGACGACGTCGTGATCACCGAGCTTGCGCTTGGCCGGCTGGTCGGCCCGACACTGTGAAGGATCCGAAGACCATGAAACAGGCGCTGGAGCCGACTGCCGACGCCTCATGGGTCCTGAGTGACGATGGCTGTGATCCGCTCCGCGAGAGCGATCGCGCCACTCGGTTCGCGATCAGCAACGGGTTTCTCGGCGTACGAGCGTCCCAGACGGTCAATCGATCACCGCAGGGCGTCGGTTCACCGAACACCTATGTCGCCGGACTGTTCGATACGCCCGATGGCGACCGGGCAGTGCCTGAGTTGATCCCTGTCCCGAACGGGTTGCAGGTCCATATCAGCCTGCCTGGGGGGCCGCTTGTCCAGCATTTCGGCCCTGGTCCATCGCATGCGCTCACGCTCGATATGCGGCGAGGCCTTTTGCTTTCGGAATGCCGCCTGGTCGACGGATCCGCCGTGAGCGCCCGCCTTGTCCGGTTGAACCTGGTGTCACAGGACCGCAGATCCCTGGGATTGCAAATGCATCATTTGGAGGTTGAGCGCGGCGAGTCCGAGATGACGCTCGAAGCGTCCTTCGAAGGCCTCGATCGCGACCTCATGGCGGAGCGGCTCGACAACGAATTGGGCGTATGGCGCACCCGCCGTTCCGGCAAGCGCTTGGAAATCGCGGCAGCGGTGGCGTTGCGGATCGACGGCCTGGAGATGGCGCCGGTCGTGCTCGCCCCGTTCAAATGGTCGTGGACCTGGAAAAGCCGTCCCGGACAGATCATCTGCCTTGAGCGCATTATGGGGGTGGCGCGAAGCGCGGTTCCCGGTCCGGACGCCGGCGTCAAGGCTCTGAATGAACTCAAGGCCGGTCGAGATTTAGGGTGGCGAGACCTGCTCACACGGCATGAGACGGCCTGGGCACATCGTTGGTCGTCCAGCGACATCGACCTCAAAGGCGACGCCGCGGCGCAGAAGGCGCTTCGATTCGCCATCTACCATTTGAACAGCGCCGCCAACCCGGACGACCCGCGTGTCTCTATCGGCGCCAGGGCGCTGACAGGGGCCGACTATCGGGGGCACGTCTTCTGGGACACCGAGATCTTCCTCCTGCCCTTCTATATCGTGACCTGGCCGGAGGCGGCCCGGTCCCTGCTGATGTACCGGTTCCACACCCTGAACGGGGCGCGGGCAAAGGCTGCGGATCGAGGATGGCGCGGCGCGTTCTACGCCTGGGAGTCGACGGATACCGGTCTGGAGACCACGCCTGAGCAGGCGGTCGGTCCGGATCGACAAATCGTCGACATCCTTACCGGCGTGCAGGAGCAACACATCAGCGCCGACGTCGCCTATGCCGTCTGGCAATATTGGCAGGCGACAGGCGACGACGAATTCCTGATCGAGGCCGGGGCGGAAATACTGCTCGAGACCGCACGCTTCTGGGCCAGTCGGGCCCAGCCCGAAGCCGATGGCCTGCACCACATCCGCAACGTCATCGGCCCCGACGAGTATCACGAGAATATCGACGACAACGCGTTCACCAACGTCATGGCCCGTTGGAACATTCGCCGCGCGCTCGACGTCGCCGGCCTGCTGCGCCAAAGATGGCCCGATCGATGGTCAGCCCTGTCGAGCCACCTCGACCTGAACGAGGCCGAGCTGAAACGTTGGTCCGACGTCGCGGAGACGTTGGCGACGGGTCTGGATCCGGCCACCGGCCTGTACGAGCAGTTCGCGGGTTATTTCGATCTCGAGGACGTGGATCTATCGGCCTATGCGGGCCGCACCGTCCCAATGGACGTCATCCTCGGGCGTGAACGCACCCAGCAGTCGCAGGTGGTGAAACAGGCCGATGTCGTTGCCCTGCTGGCTTTGCTGCCTGGCGAATTCAACGCCGGCGCGGACCTGAAAAACTTCCGATACTACGAGCCCCGCTGCGGGCACGGCAGTTCTTTGAGCACGGCCATGCACGGCCTCGTGGCCGCGCGGCTGGGAGATGTCGAAAGGGCGCTCGACTATTTCCACAGGACTGCGGCGATCGATTTGATCGACACCAAGTCCGCGATCGGAGGGGGGGTCCACATCGCGGCTCAAGGCGGCCTCTGGATGATGTCGGTCTTTGGGTTCGCCGGACTGGCGCTACGGAGCGACGGACTCGCCCTCGCGCCGCAGCTGCCGGCGAGTTGGACCAGCCTGAGTTTCAGCCTCCAATGGCGCAACCGGAGCCTCGCGATCAGGATCGACCAGACCAACCGGACACTCGAGGTCTCGCTGGAATCCGGACTGCCGATGATCATCGCGGTTTACGGAGAACCCCACAGCGTCAGCCTCGACCAGGCCCTTGTCGCCGACATCAGGCAACCGGTTGAACCCGGTGATGGATGAGGTTGCCCACCGCCCAGTTCTGACATGGATCAATGCGCGAATTCGCCGGATAGCGTCATGGAGCCTGGGGTCGCTATCGGCCCGTCCCGTAAACCGGAACAGCAGATGTTTCTCAAAACCTACGTCAAGAGAGTCGTCCTGGTGGCGGCAAGCGCGACCGCAGCCCTTTTGTTGGCCGGGTGTGAAAACCAGGATCGGAATACTCGCCCGATCCTGTTTACAGCCGACGAACAGGGCCGATCGATTTCCGTCATCAATCCCGAGACAGGCCAGGTCGAGACGACCCGTATTGCCGTTTCCCCTCACAACGTTCAGGTCTCCAGCGACGGTCGATCCCTCTTTGCAGTCGGCGCCTCAGCACCTCAGGGCCCGGACGGAGAGGCTGAAATGGATGGACCGGGGCGCCTCCTCATCTTCGACGCGAGCGCCGTTTCAAAAGGCCCCAGCACGACTATCCCCGTCGGCAGGATGCCGGCGCATGTCGTCGTCGATGCGCGGAGCGAGCGGGCGTTTGTCACCAGCGCGGGAGACAACATGCTCACGGTCGTCGATCTCAAGTCGGGCTCAGTGGATCGCAACATCACTGTCGGGCGATCGCCCCACGGCCTGCGTATGAGCCCGGATGGTCGTACCCTCTATGTCGCCAATACTGGCGATGGGACGGTTTCCGTCGTCGACGCCGTCGATCTGGACGAAGTCGAGCGCATTCCAGTCGGCCGTGGCCCGGTCCAGGTCGCATTCACGCCGGATGGACGCTTCGGCTATGTGACCTTGCGAGATGAGAACGGCACGGCCGTGATCGACACCGCAAGCCGACGGGTGGTCGCCCGTATCCCGGTCGGACCCGGACCTATTCAGGTCTTCGCCTCACCTGACGGCCGGGAGGTCTATGTCGCCAACCAGGGGACAGAAGCGCGTCCAGGCAACACCGTCTCTGTGATCGACACCGCCCGTCAAACTGTCGTCGCCACGATCGTCGCCGGCGCGGGCGCTCACGGCGTCGTGGTCGGCGGCAATGGCGACCGGGTCTATATCGCCAATAGTTTCGCCGACACGGTGTCCGTGCTCGATCCCCGGACCCGCCGGCTTGTCCGCACCATCCCGGTCGGAAGGGGGCCGGGCGGCATCAGCCTCGCCGAGGTCAACGACTGATTTCTCCTTCGGTCTCCACGCCACGGAACGAACCGCCGGCATCGAGCCGCCGTCGGCGGCACAGAGGCTGTGTGGCGTCGACGGAACCTTGCCCGCCACGACGTCTCGCGATCAGATGGCCAGATCCATATGCGCAAGCACCTGCTGTAACGCCCTCGCCGACGCGTTCAATGCCGCCGTCTCCGAGGGGGTGAGTGCCGGCGACAGAATGCGTTCGACCCCGCCTGCGCCAAGAATGCACGGCAGGCTGAGACAGACATCGGCGATACCGTATTGTCCGGTCAGCAGCGTCGAGACTGGCAGCACCGCCCTCTCATTGCGCAAGATCGCCTCGCATATCCGCACGATCGCGGTCGCCACCCCGAAGGATGTGTAGCCCTTGCCCTGGACAATTCGGTAGCCGGCGTCGCGCACCTCCGTGGCGATCTGGCCCTGGTCGAGTTCCTGCCCCGGCGGACAGAATTCGCTCAGCGGCAACCCTCCGACACGAACGGTCGAGAACGCTGCTACCTCGCTGTCGCCATGCTCGCCCAGAACAAGCCCGTCGATGGACCCGGGCGTGACCTGCAGGCTCTCGGCGAGCGTCTGTTTGAGACGGCTCGTGTCGAGCAGTGTTCCCGTGCCGATGACCTTTGCCGACGCAAAGCCCGAGCGACGCAGCGCCATTAGCGTCATCACGTCCACCGGGTTGGCGGCGACAAGGATGATCCCCGCGAACCCGGCCTGGACCAGCTCTCCGACGCAGGTCGTGACGATCATGGCGCTTTGGGACGCTACGGACAGGCGACTTTCCGAGCCGTGCGTCGCCGCCCCTGCGGTAATGACAGCAATCCGGGCTGTTGCCGCGTCGGCGTAGCTTCCGGCCCAGATGCGCGCGGGCCTGGCGAGCGCGTTCGCATCGGAGAGGTCGGCCGCCTCAGCCTCGGCCAGCGCCAAATCGCTGTCGATCAGCACAATCTCCTCGAACAGGGCTCGAAGCATCAGGGCATATGCGGCCGTCGCCCCGACGTGGCCTGCGCCAACGATCACAATCCGTTCGTGTTCGATCATCGGGTCTTCCTTTCGACCGGCGCGGCTGGAGCCGCCCGCACCGCGCCGCCTCCCCGGCCAGCGTCGCTGACCGAAAAACATTCTGATCGGCTTCGGCCTTGACCGCTGCCGCTTCTGATTGCCCGGGAAACACGGGGATCGGCCTGAATACTCGCCAGCTTTGACAGCGCGCGCACTCACCCAATCGAGCTCGAAACCCTAATGGTTTGTGAGCCCGGGCCGGATCAGGCCGGACGACCCAGAGGGGCCGGCCGGCCCCGCATCCCGGTCACGGCTTCGAATGGTTCTGTACGTCCTGAAGATAGACAATCAGATCCGCGATTTCGTCGCTTTCCAGAGTGATTTGGGGCATCTCCGGATGGCCGTTCGTAATGCCTTCGGCAAAAGCTTCCTGAAGGTCCGCCACCGGATAACGGGTCCCCAAGTGCCGCAGCGGCGGCGCGGCGGCGCTCGGACTCTCCCCCGTGGGTCCGACGGAGTGGCAGGCTGCACAGCGGCTTTCTACAAGCGCCTTCCCCCGAGCGATGGAGGCGAAATCCAGCGTTTCCACCGGATAGTATCGCGCTGCTTCCGCAGTGCGTGATGCTTCACGATAGACAGGATCGGTCGTACATCCCGTCAACAAGAACAATCCGGTGATCGCGATTAGACGCAAGACTTCCGCTCCATGAGGTTGTGCTCAAAGCGCCTCTTTCGGCGCGGCCGTCATTGATCGAGATCAAAGCCATCGGGATGCGGTGCAGTAGCACACCTTGCCCAGGTCGTAGCGGTTCGCCCTGAGCCAGAGAGCCTCCCGACCGGTATGAGCGCGGTCTCGACATACAGCTGAAGCCAGCTTCCTGTCCTTGTCCCATGACGTCGATCAAGACCGCGCGAGCGCCACCGCCTCAATGATGATCGGTTCGATGAGGTCGTTGAGATCCGAGCCGGGCTATCCGCCGTCGGTTAGAGCCGCACCAGCGATTTCCCACCCCCGGCCGGATGTGCGGCGGGTTCGCCCGCGCTGTTCTGAGGACGGCTCGACTTGCGCTGAACCCCCGTGTCCGGTCATCTGAAGCGATGGGCAAATACGATCCGCTTCGAGACTATCTCCGCAGACAGAAGACGGATGAGCTCGAACTCTCCTTCGTCGAGATGGAACGCAAGATCGGCTATATGCTGCCCAAGAGCGCGAGCCTGCCGCAGTGGTGGGCCAGCACGGCCGATCCGGCCACGACCCAAATTCAGCGTCGGGCCTGGGGCGACGCCGGCTTCGACGCCCTTCTGATCGCTGGGGCTGACCGTGTGCGTTTCAATCGGGTCAAAGCCCCACATCCCGCGCATTAACCGCCAAAATCGAACGCCGTCTGGTTTTCCGCAACGGCGGCTTTCCGTTTTCGACGGGTCTTGGCGCCTGGATCCGGGTCAATCACGGCCTCTGGTCGAGCGGCTCCCTTTGCCTGTTCCTGGATTCGCCTGATCTGTGGCGGTTCGACCGGTTCGACCGGTTCCTGCGCCGATACTACGGCCCGCGGCTCCGGCAGACGCCGGGGCGTCCTTGCTCGTCTCCATGCCAGCAACTCGCTCTGCCACCAGCCGACCCGGTTGCGAGAGACCTGGACGCAGGCCGGGAAGTCTCCGCTCTTCTGCATGCGCCAAACCGTCGTCCGGCTCAGACCACAGATCACCCTGACCTGCGACCAGGGCAGGATCCTGTCTTCCAACGCGTCGAACGGAGGCGGCTCGCTCACAGGGTCCATGACACCGCCTCGTCCGCCCGGCGCTCCAGAACCTCGGCCAGCAACCGGGCGTCTCGCGCCGCGTCGACCGGATCGCGGACCTCCCAGGTTTTAAGAACGTCCTTGAGGGCGAAGCTGACTGCGGGGTCGATCAACAGATCCGCCACCGTGGGCGCCCACTCGGTCCTGAACCCTTCGAAACACATCTCAGCCATGACGCCGCCCCCGTGCCGCCGGCGGTGCAGACGCTCGCAGGTCACTGACCTGGTCCAGAGCCCAGGCGCGAAGCACGCCACGCGGATAATAGGGCCTATGCCGAACGTGGAGACAGGGAGGGCCATTGCCCCCAGTGGACCACAGCCGTGCGAGGGTCTCGGGCTTCATGCGGATACCGAACTGTATCAGGAAGGCGGACGCTTCCTTGCGGGTCAGCAGGTCCTCATCGGTCGCCCCTGTCGGCGAGATGACCGGTACCGATGCCGGGGTCATCGGCTCGGCTCCCGCACCCGACAGTCCCGGGAATTGCGGGCGCCCCTCCCGGCCGAGAGCGCGAGGTAGCAGTCAACGGCTGCGGCGACGTAGGCCTGGGTCTCTGCAATATTCGGAATGCGGCCGAGCCTGGCGACACGATCCGGCCCAGAATTATATGCGGCGAACGCAAGCCTGACGTCCCCGAAGCGGAGCAATTGCCGGGCCAGATAATCCGCCCCACCATTCAGGTTCTCGACCGGATCAAACCGGTCTCTGACGGCGAGATCGGCGGCGGTTCCCGGCATCAACTGGGTCAGGCCGCCAGCGCCGACGGGAGACACGGCATCGACCCTATAGGCGGATTCCACAATCACCAGGGCATGGAGCATCTTGGGGTCGATCCCATGGCGCTCGGCGGCGGCGGCGATCGCCTCCATGAAGGGTTGGGACAGGGGCGGCAGTCTAGGTGTGAGGTCGACGACGCCCGCCACGTCCGACACAGGCTGCGCGGTGGGACGGCCGAACAGATCGCCACCGGCGTTGCGCCAGTCGACCGTTTGAGCGGCGGCGTTACCCGCTGCAAACACCAGGGCCGCTGCGGCCACGAGGGTTCTCACCATGTCAGTGTCTCCCGAAACACCCCCTCCAGGTCTCGGGTTCGGACGGGGCCAAAATAGCGACTGTCGAAACTCCCCGGCGTGTCGCCGAGCAGGAAGAGCTCGTCCGGCGCCAGCCGACGGCATCCGGTCCAGCCGGGCAGATCCATTCCGCGCCGGTCTTGATCCAAAACGGGAACCACCCTGTCAGGAGTCCGAACCACGGCGCCCACTCGGCAAACCTGATCGCCGCCGACCGCAGCCACCCGTTTGATCAGCAGGACCTCGTCCGGCATGCCGAGCGCGCCCAGATAGCGCCGGGCGATCGGGGGTTGGGGCAGAGCGACCATCGCGCCACTCTCCACCGCGCCGCCAGGCTGTCGCAGATAGAGGCCACGCGGGACGCTGGGGCTCTCGTTGACCAAAGCCAGGGCTGGCGTCTGCTCGGCGATCAGGGCGCCCAGGGTGAGGAAGAAGACTGTGACGCCGAGCACGGCCCAGCGGTTTCCAGTATCGAGAGGTGTCCAGGTCATGGCCGGTACGGCTCCAGGATCAGGTCGCGGGTGATCATCACGCGGACCGGAGCGCCTGCGCGCAGACGGATCGACGGCCGGACGTCCAGCTCCCGGTCCACGAGCCGCCCCCCGACCTGGGAGCCCTCGATGGCGGCGGCGTCCCCGGCGTCGCCGAGCAGGCCGCCTGAACCCTCGCCATCGCCGTCGCGTGCGATCTGACCGAGGGTGGTGATCGCGCCAGCGAACAGGGTTCCGATCAGGAGGGGGAATAGCCGCCGGTCGACCTGGCCCCGAACCCCGACCGCGCCTTGCGCGTCAACGCCGGGCTCGCCGGTGAGCACCAGGCTCTTGCCGTTGGGCAGGATCAGCCGGTCCCAGGTCAGGAAGGCGCGTCGGTCGCCATAGGCGCTCTCGCCCTCATGACGGCCGATAAGCCGGGTCCCCTGGGGCAGGACGAGATGGCGGCCGCTGACGGTGTCATAGACGTTCTGCGAGACCGTCGCGACGACCGGCCCGGCGCGCGCGGTGTCCACCCCGGTCAACAGGACCGCAGGAATGATCGCGCCCGCCTTCAGCTCATAGTGCGACAGCGGCGCCGTCAGGGTGTGGCCATTATAGGTGGCGCCGACGTCCGCAGCGCCCGAACGGGCGCCGGCTGTCGCTGGACCCGCCCCGGCATGCGCGGCAGGACCGGCCCCGGTTGACGACCCCTCGAAGAACAAGCCCGATCGCGCCGCCTGTTCGCCCGGACTGGGCCCGGTCGCCCGGGTCGTCCGCGATGGCGCATAATCGGCGCTGTACCGGCCCGGCGCGGGCGACGGCGGAGGGACACCAGGCTTAGCCGTCTCTGCCTCGGCTCCAGTGCGCGGCTCGGGCAGCCGGTCATAGGTCGCGGGCTGGTCGGTGACCGCTTCGGAGGGTCGAACGGAGCCCCGGGCCTGCTCTTCCCGGCCCTCGACGGCGCGGAGCCGGGCGCTGTCGCGCAGTTCCGGCTGGACGACGAAGGCCCAGGCCAGGGAGCCGGAGACGAGGATCACGCCGCCGATCACGATCGTCTGGACGACCGACTTGCGCAGCCGGGTGACCGGCGGCCGCGGCGCCCGCATCGACAGGCCGGGCGGCGGCGCCTTTGCCGCGCTGGTCAGGTCGGGCCTGACCTCAGGGCCGACGCCGGACCCTGCCGAGGAAGCGACGTCGTCGGGATTGTGGGGGCTATCCTGGAACGAGGTCATCGGGCGGGTCCCTGGAGGCGGCGGATACGAACGGTCTGGGGGCGACGATCGCCGAGCCTGAGCTCGGCGCGATCGAAGACGCGATCGACGATGAACAGACCTAACTGCTCCCGGGGTGCGTGGGCCAACGCTGAGCGCACATAGGCTATAAGGCATGACCAGGACGATACGACGGGACGTCGGCAAGCTTCCGACCGGGCCAGACGGACGCTCAACTGCTGCAGTAGTTTGAGGTCGGTGATCGTGGTCGCGTTCAGTGAAGCGGCCCGGGCGAGTTCCGGCGGGTCGGCAGCGACGACGGCTGCCACCGAGCCGAAGACCTTCAGCAAAGTCTCAACGGCCCGGGGAATGTCACGCTGTGGCAAGGTGCGTGTCATCAGCAGGGAGAGTAGGGACGCGTCGTCCAACTCCGGCTGAAGGGCTCCCGGTAGATCAAAAAGCGACGCCGAGAGACGATCGGAGGGCTGGGGCGTCGATGAGGGCAAGGGTCGCATCACGGGCTCCTGGACTGTTCCACCCCCGCTCGGGGCGGCCGCCTCCGCCCTTCCTTTTTCTCCGGTTCACTGTTGGCAAGGTACGCCGCGGGCGTCAGGTTGGCTCCTGAAATGGCTCCTCATGCTCGCCGGCCACGCCTCGTTTCTGGCCAGACGTCTCGAAGTGGCGGGACGCCGAGACCCTCGAAGTCCGCCCCATCTTTTTTCTGGTCACCCTCAGGAATGGCCTGATCTTCCTGTTTGCGATCCCGATCTTCGAGCTGCTCGAACATGCCCAGACGAGCGGCTGGATCCAGACGGTGTTCACACTGCCCTGAGCCAGGCGCCGCGAACTTGCTGGACCGCCTAAAACCAAAAAGCCGCTTGGCTGGTGGACGGGGCTTCGCACCAGAGTTGCTAAGCTCACCGCCAGGATCCGCGCCTGCTGACACGACAGGAAGGCCTCGAGCGGTCTCCTATCCCGGCTGCGCTCCGGCGGTTGCCGCCGAAAGAGCCCGGGCCTCGCTGCGGATGCGCACCCACATCATCGCTGCGTTGAGAAGGCTGAATATGATCGCATAGCCGACCAGTCCGAAGGCCAGCGGCAGGACCGCGATCTCGAGGGCGACCACGACATAGTTGGGATGGGAGACGAAGCGATAAGGCCCCCGAGTGACCAGCGGCGCGCCTGGCAAGGTGATGATCCGGGTCGTCCAGCGGGAACCGAGAGTGGCGATCACCCAGACCCGGCCTGCCTGGAGCAGAACGAAGACGGCGAGCAGGGCAAGGTTGACCGGCCTGTCCCACGCGAACGCCCACAGTCCCAGAAGCCAGGCCCCGTGCAGGAGGACGATGAAGACGTAGTGGTCCGCGCCCGTCTCGACGGCGCCCTGGGCGCGCAGACGGTGAGTGTTATACTCGGCCAGAACCAGTTCCCCGAGCCGCTGCGCGGTCACCAGGGCGAGGACGACGATGGACAACATCACGCCGCCGCCCTCAGGGTCACGGTGCTGAGGGTGAAACCTGGCCCCAGGGCGGTCACGACCGACCGGTTCGGCAGGCCCCGTCGTCTCGCCCGGTCGAGGACGTAGAGGACCGTCGGCGCGGACATGTTGCCGTGGTCGGCCAGAACCTCCCGTTCGTGATCCAGACTGCCCTGATCGAGGGACAGGGATCCCTCCAGGGCGTCGATGACCTTCATTCCGCCCGGGTGACAGATGAAACGATCAACATCCTCAAGCTCCAGGCCCTGGCGTTCGAGCATCCCGACCATCGCCGGTCGAAGGTTTTCGCGGGCGAACGGAGGAATGGCGCGGTCGAAGATCACGCCCAGACCGGTCGGGCCGACGCGCCAGCCCATGACGTCCAGACTTCCGGGCCAGGTGTGTTCGCCCGCCGCCTCGATCGAGGCGAAGCCCGCCTCGCCGCAGCGCACCACACAGGCGGCCGACCCGTCGCCGAACAGCGCCGTCGCAACAATGTCCGCCTTGGTCAGATCCTCCATCCGGAACGAAAGGGTGCAGAGCTCGACCACGACCACAAGGATCACGGCCCCCGGCGAGGCCTGGGCCAGCCTTCCCGCAAGGGCGAGGCCCGTCGCTCCGCCGGCGCAGCCGAGGCCGAAGACCGGGACCCGCGCTGCATCGGAGCGAAATCCCATCCGGGCCATGGCGCGGGCCTCAAGGCTGGGCGTGGCGATGCCCGTCGATGAGACCGTGATGACCACGTCGACATCGGAACCTTTCAGGCCTGCTTGATCGAGAGCCGCTTCCGCGGCTCTGGCCAACATGCCGACCGCGATGTCGAGATAGGCCTGGGTCCGTTCCGGCCAACTCCGTGGAGTGAGATACCAATCCAGGGGCATGGCCGATTGCCGCGTCCTGATCCCCGCAGTGTCGAACACGGGCAGCATCCGGTCGATTCCGGGAAACCGGTCTCTAAACAGCGCCTGAGCGACCCGGACCACGTCCGTCTGGGTCATGACATTCGGCGCGTTTGCGGTCGCGATGGAGAGAAGTTTGGCGGAAGCCGGCATCGAGGTTCGCTCCGGTCGGCATCGGTTGCGACCCGAACGCTAATCGCGCGAAAGCTTCAAGGTTCCAAAAAGGCTTACAGTACAGCTAGATAAGAACCGGCATCACTCGCAAAAGCACCCAGAAGCGGAAGCATAGCGTTCGAGGATGAAGCACGAAACAGCTCCCGAGATGGGCGGTCGGCGTGCCTCTCGACCAGTTCATTCTCGACCGCTATCTCGCCAGCGCCGGTCAGAATGAGACGTCGTCGGGTCTCAAACGCCGTAACCCGCAAGGTGGACCGGAGCGATGGCCACGGCCTCACGTCTCTTTTCACACCGTCGGTTTCGGTGTGAGGTTGGCTGAAAGCCTGGCGAGACGACGCGGCAGATCCCGTTCGATGGTTCTCTTCTGATAGGGACTAAGCTTGCGCCAGCCCGCTATCTCCGGGCGCGTTCGACCACAGCCTTCGCACTGACCCGAGCGGCCGTCGAAGGTGCAGATATCGATACAGGGCGTGCCGGTCATGAAGGAACTACCCGGCCAGGGCCACGACGGCCTGCCAGGTGAGAACCAGGCCGACGATGGCGATCAGCCCGCCTGAAAAATAGGGCGCTTTCCGCGCAAAAGCCGCGAAACCTCCCGACCAGCGCTTCTCCGCATGCCGCATCCCGATCGCCGCTGCGACACCGACGGTGACCATGGTCGCCGCCAATCCGATCGAAAAGCACAGGACGAGGGTCGCACCCAAGGCCACCTGCTTCAGCTGCAGGCAGAGCAGCAGGACGGTGATCGAGGCCGGGCACGGGATCAGGCCGCCTGTCAGGCCGAAGAGCATGATCTGCCAGGTGGTCACCTTGCGGTTGGCGAACCGTTTCTTGATGTCGTTGGCGTGGGCGCGTTCATGGGCGTCCTGGTGGCCGGGGTTTGAGACATCCAGGCCGCCGTGGTCATGACCATGCTCGTGATCGTGTTCGGCGAACTCGACGTCGAAGTCATGGGTGTGATTGCCGTGGCCCAGAACCAGCCGCGCCGTGAAGGCGTGGGGTTCGGGAATGACGTCAGCCGATTCGAGATAGCCGTCGCGTGTCTCGAAGTGGAATGTCTGGACGGAGCCGTCCGCGCGCGTGGTGGCGACCTTGATGTCGCCGGCCCTCGGGACAGGACCGTGATCGGGGGCAAACCGGAAGCGCGGCGGAATACCGTCCTCGAAGATACTCAGGCTGACGACGCCATGGCCCGTGTCGATCCAGCGCGTCTCGTCGTGGGTGTGGTCATGATCATGCTCGTTATGGACGGCGTTCTGCTCGCGCCATGTGGCCAACAGCATCCATGCGGCGACACCGAGGATGATCACGGCCGAGGCCAGTTGGAACCAGCCCTCCGAGGCTTCGATGTCGAAGAACTGACCGAAGTAAAGACCGGTCAGGGCGATCGCCCAGACGATGGCCGTGTGCGACAAGGTCGCCGAAAGCCCGAGCAATACCGCCTGCCAGACCGTCCCGCGCACGGCGACGATGAAGGCCGCCATCATGGTCTTGGAATGCCCCGGCTCAAGACCGTGAAGCGCCCCGAGAAGGAGGGCCGAGGGAATGAACAGCCAGGCATGGGCCGAGCCCTGCGCGAGCAGGTCCGCAAACGGAGTCATCGGCGTCTCACAGGTATTTGGTGATGTCTTTGAACTCGGCCATGGCCTGCCGCGCCTCAGCCGGATCGCCCTCCGCCGCATGGGCGAGGCAATGGTCGATGTGATCGTGGATCAGGGCCTTCTTGGCCGCCGCCACGGCCTTCTCGATTGCGTGAAGCTGCTGGGCGAGGTCGAGGCAGGTGCGGCCGCCCTCGATCATGGCGATGGTTTTCCGCAGATGTCCCTCGGCGCGTTTGAGCCGATTGACGATCTCGGGATGGGATTTATGGACGACGTGGGCCATAGCAAGATGCTATCCCCCCGGAGGGGATAAGGCTAGCCCCCTGGCTCGACCCGCAGGATGATCTTCGATGTTTTCCCCGCTCCGACATGCCGGTTATCGGCACCTGTTTACGGCTCAGGTCGCGGCCCTGCTCGGCACGGGCATGGCGACGGTGGCGCTGGGTCTGCTGGCGCATGATCTGGCCGGGGCCAATGCCGGCGAAGTCTTGGGGATGGCCCTGGCCATCAAGATGATCGCCTATA
>NZ_JBAZPR010000009.1:0-178435 GCF_041648115.1 Brevundimonas sp. | reverse complement strand
AAAATCGGCCGGTCCGCTGCGCTGGTTGAAGGCTGCGCTGACCGGCCTCTTGCCAACCCCACCAACCCCAGTTCAGATCACCAAAGGACTCTCGTTATGGCTGGATGAGAAACGGGGGTCACGTCAGAAGCGGAGCGACCCCGTGAGGGGCGTGTTCGAGAACACTCGCCGCAGAACGGTCAGGCCGGGCAGTTTCTGCGCCGGCATCCTTACTGCCGAAATCTCTTTCCGACCAGTTCGTCTGCGTTGAAGCTAATTTGTCAGTCGTGTCAATCGCCTAAGAATGTTCCGCCTCGCTGCCACGAGGCGGAACGTTGGCCACTATAATGTGAGCGACGTTAGTCGCCCCGTGAGGGGCGTGTTCAGAGAACACTAGCTGCAGAAACGGACGGGCCGGGCAGTTTCTGCAGCACGATACACACCGAAAAAGCCGCTCCGCAACCAACCGATCCAACTTGATGCTGTGGGGGGGCTCGAAGACGCCAAGTGAGTTCGAGTTGTGCCTTCGCTTCTCAACCTGATCTCCGATCGCGCTCAGCCGGATACGGAAAACGGCCTACGTCAGGCGGTTGGCCGGTTTCAGTTTGAGCCGAGCGACGGCCGCTCCTGTGCGGCTGCCAATGTCGGAGATGGACTTCTTCACCTTGTCAAAGGTGAGGGCGCGTTCTGCCCGGAAGGCCGCCTCGATCCCATCCATCGCCAGTTCCTCGCGCTCGTCCAAACGACCGCCGGCCTCGACGACCTGGCGCAGGAAGACGAGCAACTCGGCCTGCATCGCGGCGCCGTTACAATCGGGACTGGCGGCCTGGAACTCGGCCAAAGACTTGGTGATCGCCTTGATCGACACGTCGCCCGTATTCGCGATCAGAACATCGAGCGCCTCGGAAACATAGAGGGGGTCATATCCCCATTCCTCGGTGAAATGGCGGGCTATGGCCTCGCGTTCAGCCGGATCGACTTCGCCGTCGATGGAGGCGACGCGCACCGCCAAGGCGCCGATCAGGTCGAACAACTCCATGCCTAGAAGATCGATCGGCGTATTGATGAAGCGCGGAATGGTGTCGACCATCGCGTCCGTCTGCTTCCGCACAAGCCGGGTGACGCCATAGTAGGCGCCGCCGGTCGCCACTGCTGCTGCGATCACCCAACCAATAGGCGTTGTCGCTGCGCCGATCCCGATGATCGACAGCCATCCCGCCGACGAGGCGAAAAAGGTGCCCGCCACAATGGGGGAGGCGGCGGCTGCGCCGGCGGTCATGGCGACGCCGCCCACGTCATATAGACTCTGTATGCCGTTCTTCGCCCGTAGGAGCGCGTAGGCGTCTTCGCCGATCCGCAGCTTGCGTTTGAACTTCAGCGTGTCGGCCACGACGTAGTCGAGGCCGTCGCCGAAGACTTCGATCTCAGGGACCGCTGCGCGCTTCCTGCTCATGCAATCCCCGAGGTGCGCAAGCCGTCGCTCAGTTTTTGCAGGCGATGGCGCATGCCGCCATCAGTCAGGTCGTCGAGCGCGCCGAGGCTGATGCCGATGATGAGCAACAATGGCGTGAGGATCGGCGAAAGCACCGGTCCGATGCCGGGGATGGAGCCGATCAGATAGGAAAGCACCAGGGCGGCGACCACGCCGAAGGCGACGCCAGGGTACGCCTTGGCCAACTCGAACACAAAGGCGACGACACGTGCGCCGAGGTCGATGAGTTTCCCGGCGACGACGACCGTCTTGTCGACGAGCGAAGCAAGCAGAGACTTCATGTCGGCGGACGCCTCGAGCCGCTCAATCCGACGATGGATCGCCACCCGATCAATAAGGACGGGTCTTTCGGCTGCGTCGGTCATGCGAAGTGGTTCCCCCAGAGGCTCGATTTGCGCCCATCATATACGTCAATAACTAGCTGGGGCCGCGACCCTCCACAACTGAGGTTATGTCAGTCGCCGGTCCCCACGGACGGTGTCGGGATTGCTGGAGTCACGATACCCATCGGCGTGACTGCTCAGTCACGATAGCCACCAACGATGACTCCAACATCAAAACGGACCTGGTCCGATGCCGGCAGCGTCAATCAGGACGCATCCATCGACGTCCGCCCTTAACTGGAGAGGGGCAGACTGTGGACGCTAACTGCTGGTATTGTTGGATAAAAATTTGTCGGATCGTCTCGATCAGCGGGTTTTCAGCCTTCAGCCAACTATCAACTTGAATGACTAACGTGACTCTCGTCGGGCTCTCCGGCGTGCAGGGAAATGGCGCACATCGCTCGTCAGTCACGATTGGGGCGTCGCCAACTCGAGAAAGGCGACTGTGGCTAACGATGCGCTCCAGCAAGGAAGGGTTGCGCTCGGCTTGCCCGAACATTTCGATAGGAACCATGCACATGGACCTGCGCAGCCAAGGCAGCCATGGCGGGCAAGGTGGAGACGAACGTCGAAGTTCGGCCTGTCCCTAGACGCATTTTTCTAGAGGGCGGATCGATTGCGCAGATAATTCCTTTACATAAAACAACAAGTTAGAATATTTTTCTTGTTGCGAGCCGGATGCCTCTCGCGTAGGGAGAAGACGACGACATCGGAGGATCATCGGCCTCCGCCAGAAAGTTCTGGCGGGAACGAAGGTCTAATTCGGAGTTGTTAGATGAAGCGTCCGCCAGAATGTGATCCTCCGTATTTGGGGGCGAGCACAGAGGCCGTGTTGGGATGACGGTCCGCGCGGCCTTCTCCGCGGCGGACATCAAGCGCGCCATGGTCGTGATGGAGAAGTGCGGCCATCAGGTCGCTGCCGTTGATTTCCCCAAGGAGGGTGGCTTTCGCTTGGTGCTGGGCGAGCGGCTGGACGTCGATGCGGCAGGGAGGGACAGGCGGAACGAATGGGATGACGTTCTGCCCCAATGACCGACATGGCGACCATCGAACTGGCCTATGTCGAGCGGTTCAAGGACCGCCACGGACGCATCCGCCACTATTACCGGCGCAAGGGTTACGTCACTGTTCGCCTGCCCGGTGATCCGGGCTCGGCCGAGTTCATGGATGTCTATGCTCGGGCCCACGGTCGCGTCCCCAAACCTGATCCGGCTACCAAGGTTCAGCCGCGATCGATCAACCACCTCATGGTCGAATACTATCGCTCGGCCGACTTCCTGGACTTGGAACCCCAAACCCAAAAGACCTACCGAAACATCCTTGATCGTTTCCGCGCGAAATACGGCGCCAGGTCCGCCGTCGCGATCGAGCCTCAGCATCTGAACGCCATCTTCCACCAGATGGCCGACAAGCCGGGTGCCCAGCGTAATCTTCGCAAGCGGCTGATGAAGGCCTTCGCCGTTGCTGTCGAACTGGGCTGGCGCAAAGACAACCCCGTCCGCGAGACCAAGGCCCGCAAGCGCAAGTCCAAGGGCTTCATTCCTTGGTCGGAAGTCGAGATTCAGAGGTTCGAGGATCACTGGGGGCAGGGGACGCGCGAACGCCTCGCCCTCTATCTGCTGCTCTATACGGGTGTCCGTCGGTCCGACGTCGTCGGCATGGGCCAGCAGCATGTGAAGAACGGCCGCATCGCCGTTATGCAGGAAAAGACCGACGTCCCGATCTGGATTCCAATCCACCCCAAGCTGAAGGCCGAGATCGCCCGCCACGGCAAGGCTATGACCTTCATCCTGACCCAGTACGGCAAGCCCTTCTCGGCCGCCGGCTTCACCAGCTGGTTCGTCGAGCGAGCGACGCTCGCAGGCGTCCCCGGTCGCACCCCCCCCACGGCCTGCGTAAGGCCGCCGGCCGGCGCCTGGCCGAGGCGGGCGCCACGACCAAGGAAATCGCCGCCGTCCTGGGCCACATCAGCTTGGACGAGGTCGAGACCTATGTGCAGTCGGCGGACAGACGCGCCTTGCCGACGCCGCGATCGCCAAGCTGCAAAAGGCCGAAAAGAGAACACCCCGTGTCAAACCCTGAGTGTCAAACCTCTTAGGTGCATTGTTTTCACTTAGGAAAACGATAGGAGTGGTAGGCCCGGAGGGACTCGAACCCCCAACCAGACCGTTATGAGCGGTCGGCTCTAACCATTGAGCTACAGGCCCCCAAGGCGCGCCTCGGCGGAAGGGGTCTCGCCTAGCAGGCGCGGGCGCGGCTTGCCAAGCGGGGGCGGGCAAGAAGGCGATCTTTCGACGAATTCACGAAGATGAACGGAAACTGCCAGGGCGCACGGGCGTTCGTTCAGGCGAGAACGGCCAAGGTCGTTGCAACGGATCGGCGAACGCGCCGTCCTTGATCGCTTACGGAGAAGACCGCATGACCCGCACCCTGGCCGCCGCCCCCCTGAAGACCGTGTCGCTGAAGACCATCGCCTTGGGCGGCGCGGTCGCCGCCGCCGCCTTCCTGGCCGCCGCCACGCCGCGCGCGATGGCCCAGACGGCCGAACCCTCGATGGGAGCCATGCACATGATGCAGCCCGCGCCGTCCCTGAACCTGTCGGCCTATGGCGAGGTCAAGGCCGCGCCCGACATGGCCACCATCACCTTCGGCGTCCAGACCGAGGCGGTCACGGCTCAGGAAGCCATGCGCGACAACGCCACGCAGATGACGCGCGTCGTCGCCGCCCTGCGCCGCGCCGGCATCGCCGAGCGCGACATCCAGACCTCGGGCCTGAACCTGTCGGCGCAATA
This sequence comes from Brevundimonas sp., assembly GCF_041648115.1. Taxonomy (GTDB): domain Bacteria; phylum Pseudomonadota; class Alphaproteobacteria; order Caulobacterales; family Caulobacteraceae; genus Brevundimonas. The sequence continues at coordinate 173,789 of NZ_JBAZPR010000009.1, read as the reverse complement.
CGACTATGTGCAGAACGAACCGCCCAAGCTGCGCGGCTATCAGGCGGTCAACCGCGTGACGGTGGTCATCAATGACCTGACCAAGGTCGGCACGACGGCCGACGCCGTGGTCGCCGCCGGCGTCAACCAGATCGACGGCATCAGCTTCGGCCTGAAGGATCCGACCGCAGCCGAGAACCAGGCGCGCCAGCTGGCCGTTCGCAACCTGCAGGCCAAGGCCCAGCTGTACGCCCAGTCGCTGAACGTCCAGCTGTCGGGCATCCGCAACCTGACCGAAGGCGGCGGCTATACGCCCCAGCCGCCGATGCCGATGTTCGCCGCGCGCGCCATGTCGATGGAAAGCCGCGACAGCACACCGGTCGCCGCCGGCGAACTGACGGTGCGGATCGACATCACGGGCGTTTACGACATCGCCCGCTGATCCCATCGGCCTAAACGAAGAAAGGCCCGCCGGCGACGGCGGGCCTTTTTTAGTTGGTCGGTGGGTCGGAAAGAGCCCCTCCACCGCTGCGCGGTCCCCCTCCCCATTTCATGGGGAGGAGAGGGCTTCAGCCGGCGTGTTTGATCTCGTTGGCGTCGTCCAGCAGGACCACGTTGGGGTTCCACTGGCGGGCTTCTTCCTGGGGCATCTGGCCATAGGTGACCACGATGACCTTGTCGTTCTTCTGCACCAGGCGGGCGGCGGCGCCGTTGACGCCGATCACGCGTGAGCCGCGCGGGGCCTCGATGGCGTAGGTGGTGAAGCGCGCGCCATTGGTGATGTTCAGCACATCGACCTGTTCGTGCGGATAGATGCCCGCCGCGTCCAGCAGGTCCATGTCGATAGCGATCGATCCCTCGTAATCGAGATCGGCCTGGGTCACCGTCGCACGGTGCAGCTTGGACTTCATCAGGGTGACCAGCATTGCCCGGTCTCCAAATATACGCGGGGCGCAGGCCCTCGCTCTCAGGCGGCTCATATAGGGATTTTCGAGGCCTGCATCAATCGGGGCACCGCGCCGCAGCAAACGCATTGCGGGTGCGAACGGGCCGCGGCGGGCATATTGCGCGAGCTTCATTTGACGACGGCCCGCGTCCCCCTATGCTGGATCGGCCATTTCCGGCCTGCGAGCGCGCGTTTCCCCACCGATGAAGCAATTCTTCCTGACGGTCCTTGGTGTCTTCACCGGGTTGATCCTGTTCGTCGTCGTCATTCCGGTGGTGCTGCTGACCGTCGCCATCGCCTCGTCTTCCAAGCCGACGACGCCGGCCAATACGGTGCTGGAACTGGACCTGCGCGGCGGGATCAGCGACCAGCCGTCGTCCAATCCGTTCGCCGCCTTCGGCGGTTCGGGCTTGGCCCTGACCCAGGTCGTGGACGGCCTGCATCAGGCCCAGGGCGACAACAGCGTCAAGGCCCTGCTGATCCGTCTGCCGGAAAGCGGCATGACGCCCGCGACCGCCGATGAACTGCGCCAGGCCATCCACCGCTTCCGCAACTCCGGCAAGCCGGTCATCGCCCACAGCCAGGGTTTCGCGCCGTCGGGCGCGGTGATGTCCACCTATATGGTCGGGGCCTCGGCGTCCGAACTATGGATGCAGAACACCGCCGGCTTCCAGGCCACGGGTTTCTCGGCGGACAGTCTGTTCCTGGGTCGCGCCTTCGAGAAATATGGCGTCAAACCGAACTTCGAACAGCGTTACGAGTACAAGAACGCCGTCAACGAATACACCCAGAGCGACTATACCGGCCCGCACCGCGAGGCCATGACGGCCTGGATGACGTCCATCTACGACAGCGCCCTGGCCAACGCCGCAAAGGATCGCAAGACGACGGCTCCGGCGCTGAAGACGATCATCGAGGCCGGCCCCTATTCGGCGCCCGAGGCCCTGGCCAACCGTCTGATCGACAAGGTCGGCCAGGTCGAAGAGGCCGAGATCGCCGTCAAGGCGCGTGCCGGCAAGGGCGCCGAGATCGTCGAGTTCGGCAAATACGCCAGCCAGCAGGGCGAGCGGACCGGTTCGGGCAAGAACGCCATCGCCATCGTCGGCGGGGAGGGGGCCATCGTCACCGGTCGCGGTGGCGGTGGAAGCTTCGGCGGCGGTTCGACCATCCATTCCGACGACACGGCCGAGGCCATCTATGACGCCATCGAGGACAAGAGTGTGAAGGCCATCGTCTTCCGCGTCTCTTCGCCCGGCGGCTCGCCGGAAGCCTCGGAACAGATCCTGGCCGCCGTGCGCGCGGCGCGGGCGGCGGGCAAGCCGGTGGTGGTCTCCATGGGCGCCTACGCCGCCTCGGGCGGTTACTGGGTCAGTTCGGAAGCCGACTGGATCGTGGCCCAGCCCTCGACCCTGACCGGCTCGATCGGCGTGTTCGGCGGCAAGTTCGTGCTGGCCGATGCGCTGGGCCGTTTCGGCGTCGACATGCGCGAGCTGACGGTGGGCGGCCAGTACGCCGACGCCTTCTCGCCGACGCAGGAGTTCACGCCGGAGCAGCGCGCGGCCTTCTCCGGCTCGATGGACCGGATCTACGACGACTTCATCGCCCGCGTCGCGACGGGCCGCAAATTGTCGCCCGACCGCGTGCGCGAAATCGCCAAGGGCCGCGTCTGGACCGGGGCCCAGGCCCTGCCTCTGGGCCTGGTCGATCAGCTGGGCGGCGTCACCGAGGCGGTGAACAAGGCGCGCGAACTGGCGAAGATCCCGTCCAATGAACCCGTCCGCTTCAAGCATTTCCCCAAGCAGCAGTCGCCGTTCGAGGCCCTGTCGGAAATGTTCGGCGTCCAGACCGAGGCGGCCAAGGCCCTGGTCATGCTGGGCGGCGTCATGGCCGATCCCCAGGCCCAGGCCGTGATGCGCCGCGTCGAAAGCGACCGTATGCGCGGCGAGGGCGCCGTGGTCCTGGCCGATCAGCCGATGTTTTGAACAGGGCGAAATCGGTTGGGTTGGATGCAGTTCAACTCGGCTCAGATTTCGCTCCGGCAAGAATCTTGTAGCCTGATGCCCATCAGGCTCCAAGTCCGCGGCACACGCGACCGTGCGTCGCGGTGCATTGACCGCAGGCCCCGATGGACCGACATTGCATGTCAGGCGTTCCTCGGGTCGCCTGAAAGGATGATCCATGTTCCAGCCTGAACGTCTCGCCACCATCGGTTTCACCGCGCGCCGCCGTCCCAACGGCCTCGTGGCCTCCGTCATGTGGGTCGCCGGCATGATCGCCGCCGTCTGCGCCATGGCCGTGGGCGCGGTGCTGGCCGTCGTCACTGCCGCAGCGGTGGCCGTGATCGCCTTGATCGCAGGCGTGCTGGTCTTCCTGGTCGGACTGGTCATGCGCACCCGCCGCAACACGACGCCGCGCCGCCGCAACGGCGATCCCGACCTGATCGAGGCGCACAAGGTGGACGGCGCCTGGGTCGCCTATGGCTGGGAACGCAACGGCCGCTGAGCCGGCCCCTCCCATGACCTCCTACATCGACGCGCCTTCGCCCAACTTCGACGCGCGCCGTGCGCCGCCCGACATGCTGGTGCTGCATTATACCGGCATGCAGACGGGCGAGGCCGCGCTGGCTCGCCTGCGCGACCCCGACGCCAAGGTCTCGGCCCACTATCTGGTCGAGGAAGACGGCCGCATCTTCCAGCTGGTCCCCGAGGAGCGCCGCGCCTGGCACGCCGGTCGCGGCCTCTGGCAAGGCGAAGACGACTGCAACGCCGCCTCCATCGGCATAGAGATCGTCAATCCCGGCCATGAGTTCGGCTATCGCGCCTTTCCCGAGGCTCAGGTCGCGGCGGTCATCGCCTTGATCGACGACATCCGCAGCCGCTGGACCATCCCCGACAACCGCATCATCGCCCATTCCGACCTGGCGCCCGATCGCAAGACCGATCCCGGCGAACTCTTCCCCTGGAAGCAACTGGCCGAGGCCGGTCATGGCCTGTGGTTCGAACCGGCCCCCGAACGGATCCAGGCCCTGGGCGGCCTGTTGCAAAAGGGAGATCAAGGCATCGGCGCCATGGTCCTGCGCGCCGGCCTGCACCGTCTGGGTTACGGGCTGAAACCCGGCGGCGACTACGACGCCGAGACCGAAACCGCCGTCCGCGCCTTCCAGCGCCACTGGCGCCCAAGCCGCGTCGACGGCGTCGCCGACGGCGAAACCCGCGCACGCCTGGTCGGCCTGCTCCAACTCGCCAGCGCCGAGAGCGTAACGGGCGTGCTGAACTAGAGGTCCGCGCGGTCCTGGAAGGGGCCGTAGATTCTCAAGATCGTTACGATGCGAGCTTCCTCGCTCCATTCATAGAAAAAGCGGTAGCTTTCGCAGACTCGCTCGCGGACGTTTGCATTGTCACCAAAAGGCCAGCGGTTGGGCGCCGCCTTCAGACCATTCATCGCTTCCAGTAGAGCCGCGTAGCGTGATCGGCCACGTAAACCGCTACCGGGTTGGGTCAGCCAGGTCTTGGCTTGGTCGAGGTCACGACGCGCCCGCTCGGTGACGATCAGAGTGTTGCGACGCATTCAGCGAGAGGCGGCGTTAGCCCAGGCGATTTCAGCTTCCAGCCATTTCTCGGCCTCTTCGCCTTCGATAAAGCGTCCGGCGGCGATGTCTGCATAGGCTTCGGCGAGCAGGCAGCGCTCATGAGCGAGGCGGCGCTCACGCTGCTCCGGTGTTTCATGACTGGCGATGTTCGCTGCGGGTTCGGCCATGCGCAGACCATACGCCATTTCACCTGCCGCCGCATCCGTTGGTTGACCTCGGCGGCGCGGCGGCGCATCTAGCGCGCGCCAGACGGCTGGGCGGTCGCGGCAGGGTTCGTCCTTGTCGAGGAAAGTCCGGGCTCCACGGTGAAAAGGCGGCGGATAACTTCCGCCCGGGGCGACCCGAGGGATAGCGCCACAGAAAGCAAACCTCCGGCCTCGCGAGGCCGGTAAGGGTGAAAGGGTGGGGTAAGAGCCCACCGCGTGCCTGGCAACAGGGACGGCATGGCAAGCCCCGCCTGGAGCAAGACCAAATAGGGACATCGCGCGAGGTTCGCCTCGCGGGGCTCACCGCCTCAGATGTCCGGGTAGGTCGCGAGAACCGTTCAGCAATGGACGGTCCAGAGGAATGATCGTCGCCGATCCAAGGCTTTAAGCCTCGGAACGGAACAAAACCCGGCTTACAGGCCGTCTGGCATACTTTTTTACTGGGCCTATCGGCCTTTGGCCTACTTGAGGTCCGTTAGCAGGGCTTTCCACCCGCCCATCCGGTGGTGGCTCGCGCGATGCCTTGGTCCGAGTTCGGATTATCCCCGCATTTCAGCGTTCTGGCAGCGGTCCCGCAGGTTTGCGGTCGTTAACCTATTGTCTGGTCAAGGAAGGTTAGAACGCTTCACAGCCTGTGAATACTTCGTCTGTTCCGTGTATGTTCCGACGCTTCGAGCGTGCTTAAGTCGTCACACGTCAAAACATGGTTAAATCTTGGCTTCGATCCCATTGAGGCCCATCTGATCCCATGCTATCCCACAATCAAGATTTGGGGCTGAGAGACGGGCGCGGCGGGCGTTCGTCAGGGCATCTAGGGGCGGGCCGAAAGGCTCGATTGGACAGGGCGTGTTTCTCTCGACCTACGAGAAGCAGCTGGACGGCAAGCGCCGTCTCCTCATCCCCAACGATTTTCGCACGACCGAAAACGGCGCAGCCGGCGGCGTCTTCATCTTCCCCTCCATCGAAGCGGACTGCCTGGAAGCGGGCGGCGACCGCCTGTTCGCCGTCTATGCCGAGATGATCGAGGCCCTGCCGTTCGGCTCCGAAGAGCGTTCGGCGCTGGAGTGGCAGGTGATGGGCGAGCAGGTGCGCCTGGCCTATGATTCCGGCGGTCGCATCACACTGCCCGAAGCGCTTTGCTCTGAAGCGGGCCTGGAGGACACCGTCGTCATCGTCGGCCTGAACGACCGGTTCCAGATCTGGTCGCGCGAGAAGTGGGCCGCTCGCCGCGCCGAGCAGCGCGCCCTGGCCAAGGCCGGCATGGCCCAGATCGGCGCCCTGAAACTGGCGGCCCAGATGAAGCTGGCGGGAGGCGGATCGTGACCCCCCACGCTGAAGCCCCACACGCCCCCGTCTTGCTGGCCGAGGTGATCCAGGCCCTGGCGCCTGCGCCCGGCGATGTCGTGATCGACGCCACCTTCGGCGCCGGCGGCTATACCCGCGCCATCCTGAAGACGGGTGCCCAGGTCATCGGCCTGGATCGCGATCCGACGGTCCAGCCGCACGCCGACGCCGTCGCCCATGACTTCCCCGGCCAGTTCCAGCTGATCCGCACGCCCTTCTCGGGTCTGACCAGTGCATTCGCCGACAGCGGCAAGGCCAGGCTGGACGGCGCCGTGTTCGACATCGGCGTCTCGTCGATGCAACTGGACCAGGCCGAGCGCGGCTTCTCCTTCATGCGCGACGGGCCGCTGGACATGCGCATGTCCGACGACGGGGCGACCGCGGCCGACGTCGTCAACACCTGGGACCACGGTCCCCTGGCCCACATCTTCAAACTGTATGGCGAAGAGCGTCAGTCGGGCCGCGTCGCGACCGCCATCCTGCGCCGCCGCGTCGAACAGCCGTTCACCCGCACCCTGGATCTGGCCGAGGTGGTCGAGAAAGCCCTGGGCGGCCGTCGCGGCGCGCCCATCCATCCGGCGACACGGGTCTTTCAGGCCCTGCGCATCGCGGTGAACGACGAACTGGGCGAGCTGGAGCGCGGGCTGGAGGCCGCCGAGGCGACCCTGGCCCCCGGCGGCCGTCTCGCCGTCGTCACCTTCCATTCGCTGGAAGACCGCATCGTAAAGGCCTTCATGACCGAGCGCACGGGCAACAGCCCCGCCGGCTCGCGTCACGCCCCCATGGCCGTCGATCCGCGCAAGCCCAGCTTCACGCTTCAGTTCAAGGGCGCGCGCGAGGCCGGCGACGAAGAACGCTCGACCAATCCCCGCGCCCGCTCGGCCAAGCTGCGCGCCGCCGTCCGCACCGACGCCCCGGCCTGGGGCAAGATCGGTGGGGGAGTGGCCGCATGACCACGGCGCCCTTCTTCACCTATTCCCGCACCGCCCTTCAGCGTCTGTTCGACTGGAAGGTGCGCGGCGTGCGCTGGATCGAGATCATCGGCGTGGCCCTGGTCGCGATCATGATCGTGTCCGTCTATGCGGCCAAGGCCGCGGCGGCGCGCGAGAGCAGCCGCATCGCCCAGCTGGAACAGGATATCCGCGAGAACGGCCAGCGCGTCCGCCTGCTGCGCGCCGAGGTCGCCCGCCTGGAACAACCCGCCCGGCTGGAAAGCCTGTCGCGCCAGATCGGCATGGCTCCGGTGGACGTGCATCGTCAGGCCAAGGAAGCCCAGCTGACCGAGCTGAAACCCATGCCGGTCCCGACCGCACCGGCTCATCCCGCCGTCGCCCCCGCTGCGGCCCCCGCCGTCGCAGACGACGCCGCCCCCGCGCCGGAGACGGTGCGATGAGCGTTCAGGACCACCGCTATCACCGCCCCGCGCCCGGCGTCGATCTTCAGGGCCGGCTGTCGCCCTTCTGGCGCTGGCTTTCGGAAACCGTCTGGCGTCTGGAGCACGGGTTCGAACGCGCCCGCGCCGATGCCCGGCCGGAAGAGGATACGCGCGTCCGCATCTTCCTGATCCTGATCGTCTTCTCCTGCGTCTTCGGCGCCCTGGCCATCGGCGCCTCGTACAAGGCCCTGATTGCAGAGGCGAACGGGCGCGGCTCGGGTATCAATCCGAACGCCCTGGTGCGCGGCGACCTGACGGATCGCAACGGCGAACTGCTGGCCACCAACATCATCCACTACGGCCTCTATATCGATCCGGCCGAAATCTGGGATCGCGACCTGGCCTATCGCCAGATCCGCCGCGCCCTGCCGCGCATCTCCGCCGAGCGGCTGAAGCGCGTGCTGGGCGGCGAACGCCGCCTGATCGCCCTGACCGGCCTGACGCCCCAGGAAAAGGCCGCCGTCCATGACCTGGCCCTGGGCGGCGTCACGTTCGAACCCGAAGACCGTCGCGCCTATCCGCTGGGAACCTCGGCGGTTCACCTGATCGGCGACGCCGACACGGGCGGGCGGGGCGTGTCCGGCGCCGAGCTGGCCTTCAACGACGAAATCCGCGCGGCGGGCCAGCGGGGCGAAAGCTTCCCCCTGTCCATCGACCTGCGCGTTCAGGGCGTGCTGGAAAACGAACTGGCCGCCGCCGCCATCAAGGCCCAGGCCAAGGGCGCCGTGGGCATCGTCACCGATGTCCAGACCGGCGAGGTTCTGGGCATGGCCAGCTGGCCGACCTTCAACTCGTCCAATCGCAACGCCGCACCGGATGGCGCGACGCTGAACCGCGCCGTCTCGGGTCACTACGAGATGGGTTCGGTGTTCAAGACCTTCACCGTCGCCGCCGGTCTCGACACCGGCCGGGCCGACATGAACACCCTGTTCGACGCCTCCCAGGCCTTCCAGATCGGCGACCGCAAGATCAAGGACTTCCACGCCCAGAACCGCGTGATGACCCTGGAAGAAGTCTATCTGCACTCGTCCAACATCGGCACCTCGCAACTGGCGGTGCAGATGGGGCCGGACACGATGCGGGATTATTTCCGCCGCCTGGGCCTGCTGGACGCCTCGACCATCGAGCTGAAGGAATCGGCCAAGCCGGTCGTGCCGCGTCGTTGGGACAACTCGACCCTGGCCTCCCTGTCGTTCGGCTACGGCATCATGATCACCCCGGCCCAGATGGTTCAGGCCATGGGCGCCCTGACCAACGGCGGGCGGATGATCCCGCTGAGCCTGCGCAAGGGCGGCGCGCGCGGCGCCCAGCCCCAGCAGGTCGTCACCGAAGAGACCTCGCGCACCATTCTGGACCTGCTGCGTCGCAACGTCGTCAAGGGTTCGGGCGGGTTCGCCGATGCGCCGGGTCTGCGGGTCGGGGGCAAGACCGGCTCGGCCAATAAGCTGGTCAACGGTCGCTACGATCCCAGCCACGCGCTCGGTTCGTTCGCGGCGGTCTTCCCGGTCGACGGCCCGCTGAACGGCAAACGCTACGCCATCCTGATCGTCATGGACGAGCCGGGGACCTATCCCAAGACCGGCGCCTATGTCGCCGCGCCGGCCGTGAAGAACATCGCCGACCGCATCGCCGGCTTCCTGGGCGTCGAACGCCGCGAGGATCGCTGGCGCACGGCCCTGGGCGAAAAAGTGCCGGAATACCAAGACGTGGCGGGGGACGGCCTGTGAGCGCCCTTCACCTGTCCGACCTGTTGCGCCGCGACGTGTCCAGCGATCCCATCATCACCGGCGTGACCGCCGACAGCCGCAAGGTCGCCCCCGGCGCCCTGTTCGTCGCCCTGCCGGGCACGGCCGCCGACGGCCGCGCCTTCATCCCGCAGGCCTTGGCGCAAGGAGCCGCTGCGGTCCTGGCCCCGACCGATACGCCGGACGGCGCCGCGCCGGTCCTGGTCACCTCGGGGGACGTACGCCGGGCCTACGCCATCGCCGCGCGCGGCTTCTACGGCGTTCAGCCCAAGACCTGCGTCGCCGTCACCGGCACCAACGGCAAGACTTCGGTCGCCACCTTCTGCCGCCAGATCTGGGCCGGCGTCGGCCACAAGTCCGCCAGCATGGGCACCCTGGGCGTCATCGGCCAGAAGGGCGACAAGACCTACGCCCTGACCGGCCCCGGCCTGACCAGCCCCGACGCCGCCGAGGCCGCCCGCTTGATGGCCGAGCTGGCCGCCAAGGACGTGACCCATGTCGCGCTGGAGGCCTCGTCTCACGGCATCGACCAGCGCCGTCTGGACGGGGTGGCGCTGAAGGCCGCCGCCTTCACCAACCTGACCCAGGACCACCTCGATTATCACGGCACGATGGAGGACTATCGCGCCGCCAAGATGCGCCTTTTCGAGACCCTGCTGCCGCGCGGCCGCACCGCCGTGTTGAACGCAGATTCCGACGCCTATTCGGCCTTCGCCTCGGCCTCGATCATGGCGGGCCTGGGCGTGATGGGGGTGGGCGAGCGCGGGCGCGACCTGGCCCTGATCGGCCGCCGCGCCACGCCGGAGGGCCAGCGCCTGACCCTGGACGTGCGCGGCCAGGTGCATGAGATCCTGCTGCCGCTCGCCGGCGCCTTCCAGGCCTCGAACGCCCTGGTGGCGGCGGGTCTGTGCATCGCGGCCGGCGATCCCGCCGACGCCGTGATCGCCGCCCTGGAAGGCCTGACGGGCGCCCAAGGCCGCCTGCAACGCATCGGCGGGGCCGAGACAGGGCGCGGCGAGGTCTATGTCGATTACGCCCACACCCCTGACGGGCTTGAGACGGTGCTGAACGCGCTGCGTCCCCACGCGACCGGCCGTCTGATCGTGGTCTTCGGCGCCGGCGGCGACCGGGATCGCGGCAAGCGACCCCTGATGGGGTCCATCGCCGGACGTCTGGCCGACGTCGCCATCGTCACCGATGACAATCCGCGTTCGGAAGACCCCGCCGCCATCCGCGCCCAGGTCCGTGCCGGTTGCCCCGACGGCCTCGAAATCGGCGACCGACGCGCGGCCATCGAGGCCGCCGTGGAAATGATGCGTGACGGGGATGTGGTGGTCATCGCCGGAAAAGGGCATGAACAGGGGCAGATCGTCGCGGGCGTGACCCACCCCTTCGACGACGCCACCGTCGCGTCCGAGGCCCTGTCGTTGAATGCCTGATACATCCGCCCGCCCGCTCTGGACGGCCGCCGAAGTCGCCGCCGCCACGGGCGGCGTGCTGCATGGCGACGACCGCCCGATCACGGGCGTGACCTACAACAGCCGCGAGATCGTCCCCGGCGACCTGTTCCTGGCGCTGAAGGGCGCACGCGACGGACATGAGTTCACAGGCGACGCCTTTGCCGCCGGCGCCGCGACCGCTCTGGTCGAACACCCGGTCGAGGGCGGCCCCCATGTCGTCGTCTCCGATACGCTGCACGGTCTGGAAGCCCTCGGCGTCGCCTCCCGCGAGCGCGCGCCCCATGTGAAGCGCGGCGCGGTCACCGGCAGCGTCGGCAAGACCAGCGTCACGCAAGCCATCAAGGCCGGCCTCGATCTGGCTGGTCCCGCGCACGGATCGATCAAGAGCTACAACAACCACATCGGCGTGCCCCTGACCCTGGCCCGGATGCCGGTCGAGACCCGGCGCGCCGTGTTCGAGATCGGCATGAATGCGCCAGGCGAGATCGCGCCCCTGTCGCGCTTCGTCGCCCCCCACGCCGCTTGCGTCACCACGGTCGGCCCGGTCCATATCGAGGCCTTCGCCGACGGCGAGGCCGGCGTCGCGCGCGAAAAAGCGACTATCTTCCAGGGCCTGGTTCCCGGCGGCGCGGCCGTGGCGAACGGCGACGCGGCCTTCTCCGACGTGCTGCGTGACGCGGCCCAGGCCGTCGGGGCGCGCTTGCTGACCTTCGGCTCGGACGCCGGTCATGACGCCCGCCTGCTGGACTTCCACGCGGACGCCGAGGGCGCCTCGGTGGCGGCCGAACTGTTCGGTCGCCGCATCGACTATCGCCTGGCCCAGTCCGGCGCCCACTGGGGCCTGAACAGCCTGTGCGTCCTGCTGATGCTCGACGCGCTGGACGTGACGCTGGACACGGGGCTTGAGGCCCTCGCCGGCTTCCAGCCGTTGGCCGGTCGCGGCCAAACCAGCACGGTCACGACGCCCGAAGGCGCCTTCACCCTGATCGACGAAAGCTATAACGCCAATCCGCTGTCCATGGCCGCCGGGTTCAAGACCCTGGGCGCGCGCGCCACATCGGGCCGCCGCATCGTCGTTCTGACCGACATGCTGGAACTGGGCGACCAGAGCCGCGACCTGCACGAGGGCCTCGCCGGCCCCATCGACGCCGCCGGGCTGGACCTGGTCCACGCCGCCGGTCCCGAGATGCGCTGGCTCTATGACGCCCTTCCGGCCTCGCGACGCGGCGTCTGGCGCGCGACGGCGGCGGAACTGGCGACCGAGGCTCACCTGCTGGTCGCGCCCGGCGACGTCGTCATGGTCAAGGGCTCGAACGGGTCCAAGGCCTCGCTGGTGGCCAAGGCGCTGGCGAACCTCAACAGCGCCGAAGGCGTCCCCTCAAGCAGCGACGCGCCGCGCGCGTTGCGGTAGGGAAAAAACATGTTCTATCTTCTGTATCTCTATTACGCCGACGTGGCGCACCAGTATCCGCTGCTGAACCTGGTCCAGTACCAGACCGTGCGCGTCGCCCTGGCCATGGCCACGGCCATGATCGTCGCCGTCGCCATGGGCAGCCGCTTCATCAACTGGATCCGCACCAAACAGGGCCGGGGGCAGCCGATCCGCGACGACGGCCCCGTTTCGCACCTGTCCAAGGTCGGCACCCCCACCATGGGCGGGCTGATGATCCTGGCCGGCATCGGCGTGGCGGTCTTCCTGTGGGGCGACCTGACCAATCCCTATATCTGGATCGTCAGCTTCGTGACGGCGGCCTTCGGCGTGCTGGGCTTCATCGACGACTACGCCAAGGTGACCAAACAGACCTCGGCCGGCCTGACCTCGAAACAGAAGCTCTTGGCCCAGACGGTCGTCGCCGTCGTCGCCGGCGTCCTGACCGTGCTGTGGATGACCGTGTCGCCCACCTCGCCGGGGCTTGAGACCTCGATCGCGTTTCCGTTCTTCAAGGCCGTGTTGCTGAACATCGGCTGGTTCTATGTGGCGTTCGCGGCCTTCACCATCGTCGGCTTCTCCAATGCGGTGAACCTGACCGACGGTCTGGACGGCCTGGCGACCGTGCCGGTGATGATGGCGGCGGGCGCGTTCGGGGTGATCTCCTACCTCGCCGGCAACTTCGTCTTCGCCCAGTATCTTCAGGTCCACCACGTGCCCGGCGCCGGCGAACTGGCCATCTTCTGCGCGGCCATGATCGGCGGCGGCGCGGGCTTCCTCTGGTACAACGCCCCTCCGGCCAAGATATTCATGGGCGACACCGGCTCGCTGGCCCTGGGCGGCGCCCTGGGCGCCATCGCCGTCACCACCAAGCACGAGCTGGTGCTGGGCATCGTCGGCGGCCTGTTCGTCGCCGAGGCCGCCTCGGTCATGATCCAGGTCGGCTATTACAAGCTGACCAAGAAACGCATCTTCCTGATGGCGCCGGTCCACCACCATTTCGAAAAGATGGGCTGGCCGGAATCCACCGTCGTCATCCGCTTCTGGATCATCGCCGGCGCCCTGGCACTCTTGGGCCTCTCCACGCTGAAGCTGCGCTGATCCGATGATCCCCGTTCCTGGGTATGAGGGCAGGCGGGTCGCGGTCTTCGGCCTGGGACGGTCGGGGATCACGGCCGCGCGCGCGCTCCAGGCCGGCGGGGCCATCCCCATACTGTGGGACGACGGCGTCTCGGGCCGGATGCAGGCCGAAGCCGAAGGCTTCACGGTCGAAGACCTGACCACGGCCGACTGGTCGGGCTTCGCCGCCCTGGTCCTGTCGCCCGGGGCGCCCCTGACCCATCCAAAACCGCATTGGAGCGTCGACAAGGCGCGCGAGGCCGGCGCCCCCGTCATCGGCGACGTCGAACTGTTCGCCCGCGCCATCGCCGCCCTGCCAAAGGACCAGCGCCCCCGCGTCGTCGCCATCACCGGCACCAACGGCAAGTCCACCACCACCGCCCTGATCGGCTGGGTGCTGAAGTCGGCGGGGCTGACGGTCCATGTCGGCGGCAACATCGGCATCGGCGTCCTGGCCCTGCCGGCCCCGACGCCCGACGCCGTCTATGTGATCGAGGTCTCCAGCTACCAGCTGGACCTGACCACGACCTTCGCCCCCGATGTCGCCATCCTGACCAACATCTCGCCCGACCACCTGGACCGCCACGGCGGCATGGAAGCCTATGTCGCGGCCAAGGCGCGGATCTTCGCGGCCCAGGAACCGGGCGCGGTGGCTTTGGTCGGCGTGGATGAAAGCTGGGGGCAGGGAATCGCATCCCAACTGTCCCAGAGCGTCATAACGATCTCCACGCTCCCTTCTCCCCTCGGGGGAGAAGGTGGCTCGCGCAGCGAGACGGATGAGGGGGCTGCCGGACCCGAGACCGCTCTCGCCAGCAGTGCGACGGAACCACCCCCTCATCCGAGCCCTTCGGGCTCACCTTCTCCCCCAAGGGGAGAAGGCTATGTCGCGCAGCCCGGCGCGGTTCTGAAGAACGGCGAACGCATCGTCGACCTCACCGCCGCCCGCTCGCTCCCCGGCCGTCACAACGCCCAGAACGCCGCCTTCGCCTATGCGACCGCCCGCGCCTTGGGCGTCTCCCACGACGCCGCCGTCGCCGGTCTGCTGTCCTTCCCCGGCCTGGCCCACCGCATGGAGGCCGTCGGCCGCCTTGGCCCGGTCCGCTTCATCAACGATTCCAAGGCCACCAACGCCGACGCCGCGCGTCAGGCCCTGTCGTCTTACCCCCGCGTCTTCTGGATCGCCGGCGGCGTGCCAAAGGCCGGCGGCATCGACGACTTGGCCGACCTCTTCCCCCGCGTGACCAAGGCCTATCTGATCGGAGAGGCGGCCGAGGCCTTCGCCGCCACCCTGGCTGACACCCCCCACGTCATCGCAGAAACCCTGGACGCCGCCGTGGCCGCCGCATCTGCCGACGCCGCATCCGCAGGCGGCGACCAGATCGTCCTCCTGTCCCCCGCCTGCGCCAGTTTCGACCAGTATCCCGACTTCGAGGCGCGGGGCGAAGCCTTCCGCGCCGCCGTCCTGGCCCTCGGGGCCGTCCCGGAAACCGCGTCATGAGCGCCCCCTACACCCCCGCCTTCTCGCGCAACGACCAGAGCCACGTCGCCCAGTGGTTCTGGACCGTGGATCGCGGCCTGCTGGGCGCGGCCCTGGCGCTGATGGGCCTGGGAGTGGCGCTCAGCTTCGCCTCCAGCCCGGCCGCCATTTTAGCCGATGAATCGATCACCGATCCCTTCCACTATTCCTGGCGGATGATGGTCTTCTCGGGCCTGGGCCTCAGCCTGATGCTGACCAGTTCGCTGCTGTCGCCGCGCGGGGTGCGCCGCATCGCGGTCCTGGCCCTGTTCGGCGCCATCCTGGTGATGATGGCCCTGCCGTTCATCGGCGACACGGTGAAGGGGGCCGCCCGCTGGGTGAACTTCGGCCCGTTCAGCCTGCAACCGTCCGAGTTCGCCAAGCCCGGCCTGATCGTCTTCGCCGCCTGGATGTTCGCCGAGGCGCAGAAGGGGCAGGGGGTGCCCGGCGTCACCATCGCCTTCGGCTTCTACGCCCTGACGGTCTCTCTGCTGCTGATCCAGCCCGACATCGGCCAGACCCTGCTGATCACCACCACCTTCATGGCCGTCTTCTTCATGGCGGGGGTGCCGTTCAAGTGGATGGCGGTGCTGGCCAGCGCGGGCATGGCGGGACTGGTGTCGCTGTATTTCGTCTTCGGCCACATGCGCGACCGCCTGAGCCGCTTCTTCTCGCCCGAGACCACCGACACCCACCAGATCGACAGCGCGTCCGAGGCCATCCGCGCCGGCGGCCTTCTGGGGCGCGGCATCGGCGAGGGCGTGATGAAACGCCGGGTGCCCGACCTGCACACTGACTTCATCTATTCCGTCGGCGCCGAGGAGTTCGGCCTGATCCTCAGCCTGATCATGATCGGCCTCTACGCCTTCATCGTCATCCGGGGCATGCGCCGGGCGATGAAGCTGACCGACTCGTTCGAACAGACGGCGGCGGCGGGCCTGTTCATGCTGATCGGCTTGCAGGCCTGCATCAATGTGGCGGTGAACCTGAACCTGATCCCGACCAAGGGCATGACGCTGCCCTTCATCAGCTACGGCGGCTCGTCCATGCTGGCCATGGGCCTGACCATGGGCTTCGCCCTGGCCCTGACGCGGCGCCGCCCCGGCGCCTACGAACCCGGCGCCAGCCTGCCGGGCAGACGGCGGCGGTTGCTCTAACTTCCTTTCGTCATCCTCCGGCGCGAAGCGACCGGGGGAGCCAGCGGCGCGCGAGAGCGCGAACCTGTCGCGGAGTGAATTCCTCAGCATCGTGAGGCGGACGCATCGCCTTCGGCGCCGCTGGCTCCCCCGGTCTGCGCCGCGAAAACGCGGCTTGCCGGAGGATGACGAAAGAAGGGGGCATCTAACGTTCTCTCAAACAAACACCCGAACGATCCCAACTGCTTAACACCGACCAGCCGCTTTCTCCTGCCCACACCCCAAAACCGTGCGATCCTGTCGCCGACGCATCCTCGACCCCACCCGTCCGCCACGGATTTCAGACGAAGTGCACTATTCAGACGGTGTTTTTCGCGCCCTCGCCGTCTGAGTTTCAGACGAATTGCACTATTCAGACCCTCTTTTTTCGGAGCCCGCCCCATGACCAAGCTCTGCGTCGTCGCCGCCGGCGGCACCGGCGGCCATATGTTCCCGGCCGAGGCCCTGGCGCGCGAGATGGCGGCGCGCGGCTGGCGCGTGGTGCTGGCGACCGATCATCGCGGCGAGCAATACGCCCACGCCTTCCCTGCCGAGGAAAGGCTGGCGCTGGACGCCGCCACCGGCTCGGGTCCGCTGGGCCTGATCAAGGCGGGCGTCGCTATTTTCAAGGGCGTGGTCCAGGCGCGCACGGCCTTCGACCGGCTGGGCGCCGACGTGGTCGTGGGCTTCGGCGGCTACCCGTCCGCCCCGGCCCTGGTCGCGGCCGTCACGTCCCAGCGCCCGACCGTGATCCATGAGCAGAACGCGGTCCTGGGCCGCACCAACCGCATTCTGGCCCCCTATGTCGGCCAGGTCGCCTCGTCCTTCCCGACGCTGGAACGGGCCCCGGCCAAGGTCCAGGGCCGATCCCATGTCGTCGGCTCGCCGGTGCGCGCCGAAATCCGCGCCCTGTTCGACCGCCCCTATGTCGCCCCCGCCGACGACGGCCCGATCCATGTGCTGGTGACGGGCGGCAGTCAGGGCGCACGCATCCTGTCCGAGACCACGCCCCGCGCCCTCGCCGCATTGCCGGAACCCCTGCGTCGCCGCCTGAAGGTGCAGCAGCAGTCCCGCCCCGAGACGCTGGAGGCCGCACGCCAGATCTATCTGGAGGCCGGGATCGAGGCCGAGGTCGCCCCCTTCTTCCGCGACATGGCCGAACGCCTGTCCAGCGCCCATCTGGTCGTCGGTCGCTCCGGCGCCTCCACCTGCGCCGAACTGGCGGTCGCGGCCCTGCCGTCCGTCCTGATCCCGCTGAAGATCGCCACCGACGACCACCAGCGCCTGAACGCCAAGACCCTGACCGACGCCGGCGCGGCCGAGGTCATTCTGGAA
This sequence comes from Brevundimonas sp., assembly GCF_041648115.1. Lineage (GTDB taxonomy): Bacteria > Pseudomonadota > Alphaproteobacteria > Caulobacterales > Caulobacteraceae > Brevundimonas. Next base: position 156,511 of record NZ_JBAZPR010000009.1, on the reverse strand, counting down.
GACGACCTGACCGTCGATCGCCTGGCCTCGACCCTGACCGCCGTCCTGTCCGATCCCGCCCGACTGTCCGCCATGTCCGCCGCCGCCCGCAGCGTCGCCATCCCCGACGCCGCACAACGCCTCGCCGATCTGGTCGAGGCGACGGCGGGGCGGTGACTCCTCGTCTCCTCCCCACATCGTGGGGAGGGGGACCGCGAAGCGGTGGAGGGGCTCTTGAAGTCCCACCGGCGCCAGTGATGCGGCAAAGAACCCCTCCGTCGCGGCGCGAAGACGCGCCGCGCCACCTCCCCATCGCTTCGCGATAGGGAGGAGACCTCAACCCTCTCGGCCCTGATGCGTTAGGAAGCCCATGCCTCCCGAAATCATCGCCGTCACCCGCCAGATCCGCGCCCTGTGGCACCGCTTCGACTGGCTGCCCGAATGGGCGGTCGTTGTGCTGGTTCTGCTGGTCTTCGTCGGCGGGGGCTGGCTGACGCACAAGATCGCCTTCGCCATCCTGCGTCGGGTGGTCAGGAACAAGGACGTCTTCTGGCGCGGCGTGGTCGAGCGCGCCCGGATCAAGCTGCGTGTCCTGATCATCATCATCGGCATCGGCATCGGCGTGACCGTGTCGCCGATGGACCCCGGACCGTCTCAGGACATCCGCAACATCCTTCAGTTCCTGTTCGTCCTGACTCTGGGCTGGCTGGCCTCGGGCATGCTCGACATGTGGTCGGTGATGCACCTCAAGCGCTACAATATCGCCGTCGAGGACAATCTGCTGGCCAGGAAACACCTGACCCAGACCCGCATCCTGCAAAGGGTCGCGAAGGTCGTGTTGTTCATCGTCACCGTGGGGCTGGCCCTGATGACCATCGCCGGCTTCCGTCAGTGGGGCGTCAGCCTGCTGGCCTCGGCCGGGGTCGTCGGCATCATCGCGGGCCTCGCGCTTCAGCCGATCCTGACGAACATGGTCGCCGGCATCCAGATCGCCCTGACCCAGCCGATCCGCCTCGACGACGCCGTCATCGTCGAGAACGAGTGGGGCAATGTCGAGGAGATCACGGCCACCTATGTGGTGGTCAAGCTGTGGGACTGGCGCCGGATGGTGCTGCCCCTGTCCTATTTCATCACCACGCCGTTCCAGAACTGGACGCGCGAGAACGCCCGCCTGATCGGCGTGGCCTTCTTCTACGTCGATTACGAAGCCCCGATCGATCGGCTGCGCACCGCTTACGAAGCCATCGTCAAGGCGTCCAAACACTGGGACGGCGACGTCCAGGTGATGCAGGTGACCGACATCACCGAACGCGTGCTTCAGGTCCGCTGCCTGGCCAGCGCCCGCTCGGCCGGCATCGCCTTCGACCTGCGCTGCGAGATCCGCGAGAAGCTGATGGCCTTCATGCGCGACGACTGCCGCGAGGCCCTGCCACGCGACCGCATCGAATGGCCGCAAGGGGAAGATAGGTCTGCATCTCTCCCTCCCCGTGCCGGGGAGGGTGGCTGAGCGGAGCGAAGCCGGGTGGGGAGGGCAGGGCGACGTCCCACTGACCTGTCTCGCATCAGGCAGTTGCGTCCCTGCCGGGCCGCCCCCACCCCGTCGCTGCGCGACGACCCTCCCCGGAGCGGGGAGGGAGAGCTGTTGTCGCTAATCCGCCAGAGCCGCCTGTCCTCGCCTGATCGCTTCGTCCAGCGACAAGGTCTCGGCGGGCCGCTCGGCCGCGCAGGCGATGGCCAGCAGCTCCGCCGCATCCCCGCCGGGCGCGGCGGCGTATCCCGGGGCCGGATCGGCCGTCGCCGGGCCTTCGGTTCCGTCCGCCCTCAAGGAGGCGAAGTCCAACCGATCAGCCGTCATCGCCCGGCAGTCGAAGGCCCACCGCGACCAACCCCCGACATAGGTCACCTCTCCGACCTTGAACCCGGCCTCGGTCACCTGCAGCTCCCGCATCCGCGTCACGTCTCCCTCGCGTTCGATCGAGGCGACGTCGGCGTAGATGGCGAACCGGCCGACGCCGGTCTCGACCAGTTGGGGATCGATCAGGGCCAGGAGCAGGGCGATCATGCGACCAGGGTCTCCGCCTGGTGCAGGTCCACGCTGACCAACTGGCTCATGCCGCGTTCGGGCATGGTGACGCCGTAGAGGCGGTCCATGCGGCTCATGGTCACGGGGTTGTGGGTGATGACGATGAAGCGGGTGTCGGTGCGGCTGCGCATCTCGTGCAGCATGCGGCAAAAGCGGTCCACGTTGGCGTCGTCCAGCGGGGCGTCCACCTCGTCCAGCACGCAGACCGGCGCCGGGTTGGCCAGGAAGACGCCGAAGATCAGAGCCGCCGCCGTCAGGGCCTGCTCGCCTCCGCTCATCAGGCTCATGACCGACAGCCGCTTGCCGGGAGGGCAGGCGTAGATCTCAAGCCCAGCCTCCAGCGGATCGTCGCTCTCGACCAGTTTCAGCTCGGCCTGGCCGCCGCCGAACAGGGCCTCGAACAGGCTCTTGAAGTTGGCGTTGATGACGTCGAAGGCGGCGACCAGCCGCTCGCGCCCCTCGGCGTTCAGCTCGTCGATGCCGTCGCGCAGCTTGGCGATCGCCTGGGTCAGGTCGATCCGTTCCGACTTCATGCTGTTCAGCCGCTCGCCGTATTCGAGGGCCTCGTCCTCGGCGCGCAGGTTGACGGCGCCCAGGGCCTCGCGCTCGCGCTCCAGCCCGTACAGCAGGCTCTCGGCGCCGGCGGCGTCGGGCGGGCGGGCGATGGCGTCGTCGGTCAGCTTACGGCCCAGGTCGTCGGGTGACATCTGGGCGGTCTCGCGCAGGGTGGTCTCGGCCTCGGTCAGCTTCTCGGCGGCGGCCTCGGCGCGGGCGGACAGGCCGGCGCGGGCCTCGCGGGCCTGGCTGGCGGCGGTCTCGGCGGTGCGTGAGGCGCGGTCGGCGTCGGTCGCCTCGGTCTCGGCCTCGGCCATGGCGTCGGACGAGGCCTGTTTCCTCTGTTCGGCGGCGGTCAGGGTGTCGAGCAGCTTGCCGCGTTGTTCGGCGAAGCCCTGGGGCGCGACCTCGGCCTGTTTCAGCAGGGCCGCGGTCTTTTCCGCATCCTTGGTCAGGGCGGCGACGCGGGCGGCGCTGTCCCTGGACCGCGTGACCCAGCCGTAGCGGGCGCGGGTCAGGCTGCCCAACCGCTGTTCACGGCCCTGGCGGTCGCGGGCCTCGGCGTCGCGGTCCGAGCGGGCGGTCTGGGCGGCGGTGCGAGCCGCATCAGCGGCGGCGCGGGCGGCGGTCAGGTCGTCGCGCAGGCCAGACAGGGTCTCGGACGGGGCGTCCGTCGTCTGGGTGGCGTCCAGCGCGGCCTCGGCTTCGGCCACCTCGGCTGCTAGTCGGGTCACAGTGTCGTCCAGGGCCTGGGCGCGGGCTTCGCGGCGGGCCTGGTCGCGGGCCAGGGTCTCGACGCGGTCGCGGGAGGCGGTCACGGCCTTGTCGGCGGCGAAGGGAGCCAGGCGGACGGTCTTCACCGTCTCCTCTGCGGCGCGGAAGGCGTCGGTGGCGGACTTCTGGGCCGCCTGCGCCTGATCCAGCGCAGGCCTGCCCTTATCGATCTCGGCCTCCAGCTCGGCCAGGCGTGTGCGCTGGCCCAGGCGGACGGCGGCGGGGCGCGGCGCCTCGGCGCGGCTGACGAACCCGTCCCAGCGATAGAGGTCGCCCTCGGTCGTGACCAGGCGGGCGCCGGGAGGCAAGTCTTGAGCCAGCCGGGCCGCGTCGGCCTTGGACGCGAAACCGCACAGGGCGAGGCGCGCGGTCAGTTGCTCGGGAGCCTGAACATGGTCGGACAGGGGCTTGACCCCGGCGGGCCAGGACGGGGAGGGCGCGTCCGCCCCGCCCCAGTAGGCGGCGGCGCGAGCGTCCAGCGCCGCGTCCAGATCGTCGCCCAGGGCGGCGGCGAGGGCGGCCTCGTAACCCTTGTCGGCGCGCACCTTGTCGAGCGCGGGGGGATGGTCGCGCTTGCCGGTGACCAGCAGCTGGGCCAGGCCGCGCGCCTCGGTCTGCAACCGTCCGAGCCGGTCCTCGGCGGCGCGGGCGGCCGTGCGGGCCTCTTGCTCCGTGCGGGCCAGGTCGCCGCGTGTCGCCTCGGCCGCCTCGACGGCCTCGCGGGCGGCGGTCAGCTCGGCCTGGGCGGTTTCCAGCGCCTGGCGAGCGGTCTCCAGCTCGGGTGTTTCCAGCGGACCCAGGGCCTCGCGTTCGCGCCTGGCCTGGTCGTGCTGGCCGGTGACGCGCGCCAGCCGTGTCTCGGCGTCACGCTTGCGCGCCGTCTCGGCGTTGGCGCGGGCCTCGACGGCGGCGAGCATCCCGGCCAGGCGTTCGACCTCGCCGTCGGCGGCCTTGCGGGCGTCCTCGGCGGCGGCCAGCGCCTTGTCCAGTTCTGGGCCGCGTTCGGGGGCGGCGGCGATCTCGGCTTTCAGTCTGGTCAGTTCGTGGTCGAGCCGGTCCAGCTCGCGCTGGGCGTCGGCGGCCATGTTCCCTTCACGCTCGACATCGGCGGTGATGCGGGCGTTCTCGGCCTTCAGCCGGTCCACCTCGGCGCGGGCGGCCTGTTCGGCCATGTCGAGCCGGTCGCGCTCCAGGCTGGCGCGGTGCAGCAGGGCCGAGGCGACGGCGTCCTCCTCGCGCGCCGGCTTCAACGCCTCTTGGGCGGCCAGCGCAGCGGTCTGTGCGGCGGCGGCGGCGGTCGTCGTCTCGGCCACAGCACGATCGGCGGCGCGCAACTCCTCGGCGGCGGCCTCGGCGGCCAACCGGGCGTCGTTCCAGCGGACGAACAGCAGCGCGGCCTGAAGGGCGCGGATCTCGGCGCTGATCTTCTTGTATTTCTCGGCCTGGCGCGCCTCACGCTTCAGCCGGTTCAGCGCCGTTTCCAGCTCGCGGCCGATGTCGTCCAGCCTGTCCAGATTGGTCTCCGCCGCCTTGAGTCGCAGCTCGGCTTCGTGGCGGCGGGTATGCAGACCGGCGACCCCGCCCGCCTCTTCCAGGATGCGGCGGCGGTTCTGGGGTTTGGCGGCGATCAGCTCGCTGATCTGGCCCTGACGGACCAAGGCGGGGGAGTTGGCGCCGGTCGAGGCGTCGGCGAACAGCAGTTGCACGTCACGCGCCCGGACCTCCTTGCCGTTGATGCGATAGGTCGAGCCCTGGCCCCGGTCGATGCGGCGCGACACCTCCAGCACCGGACTGTCGGTAAAGGGCTGGGGTGCGCGGCGTTGCGCATTGTCGATGGTCAGGCTGACTTCGGCATGGCTGCGCGGCGGGCGACCCGCCGCGCCGGAGAAGATGACGTCGTCCATGCCCTGGCCGCGCATGGCCTTGGCCGAGTTGGCCCCCATGACCCAGCGCAGGCCCTCAAGGACATTGGACTTGCCGCAGCCGTTGGGGCCGACCACGCCGGTCAGGCCGGATTCGATATGCACCTCCGCCGGGTCGACGAACGACTTGAAGCCGACGAGCCGGAGGCGCTGGAACTGCATCGCCCTGGCGGACTACCGGCGCAGCAGAGGGTCGATGGCGGCCGACAGGGCGTCCAGCGAATGGTCGGTCACTGCGGTTCCGTTGACGAAGAAGGTGGGCGTGCCGGTGACGCCGGCCGCATTGGCGCCCGTGATCTGGGCGTCCAGTTCAGCACGGATGGTCGGGCCTTGCAGGCAGGTCTCGATCTGCTCGCGCGTCTTGCCGCTGGCGGCGATGCCGGCCGCGAACCAGGGCTGAGGCCCCGTGGTGCGCAGATTGGCCTGGTCTCGCATGAAGACCGCCGCCACGTCGAAGTAGCGTTCCGGCGCGGCGCACAAGGCTACTGCAGCCGCAGCGGCGGCGAGATTGGCCGGCTGGGTCGGCAGGTTGCGATGAACCAGCCGGACCTTGCCCGTATCGATGTATTTGGCCTTGAAGGCCGGCAGAGCCGTGTTGTGGAAGTCCGCGCAGTGCGAGCAGGTGAAGGACGCGTATTCGATCACCGTCACCGGCGCATCCGCGCGGCCCAGGACGTGATCCTGGGCCGTGACGGGCGGGGGCGCATCGGCGGCGTAGGCTGGTGCGGCCAAACCTGCGGTCAGGGCGGCGGCGAACGACAGGACGAGGAAGGCGCGTCGCATCATCTTACTTGGCCAGGGCTGCGTCGATGGCGGTGGACAGGTCGGTCAGGCTTGCGCCTTCGCCGCCCGGCGAGATGACCTGGGTGTCGTTGACGTAGAAGGCCGGGGTGCCGGTCACGCCCTGGGTGCGGGCGGCCTGGACGCGCTTCTCCATGGCGGCGACGGCGTCCTTGTCAGTGACGCAGTCGTTGAACTGCTGCTCGGACATTCCGGCGGCCTGGGCGGTGCGCAGCAGCCACTCGCGCGGCGACGAGGTCAGCATCTCCTGCTGGGTGGCCATCAACTGGTGGACGACGTCGAAATACTTGTCCGGGCCGGCGCAGCGAGCGATCAGGAAGCCTGCGGTGGCGGCGTCGACCGGCGGGGTCGGCAGTTCGCGGAAGACGTAGCGCACCTTGTTGGTGTCCACATATTTGGCCTTGAAGGCGGGCCAGGTGTTCTTCTGCCACTGCGCGCAGTGGGGGCAGGTGACCGAGGCGTATTCGACCACGGTGACCTTGGCGCCTGCCGGCGCGCCCAGACCCATGTCGCCCTCGGCCGCGCCCTTGGATCCGCCGCCGCACGCGGCCAGAGCCATGGTCGCCAGGGCGGCGCCGGTGATGGCCGCACGACGGCTCATGCGGACGAAGCGGGATTCAGTGTCGGCCATGGGACTTCCTTGATCGGATCGTTGGCGAATGGTGGCGCGATTCCCCTGGAACGACGACACCCCAGACTTGTCGAGAACAGGTGCGGCGAAGTTTTGTCAATCTTCACTTTTAGGACGTGACAGGGCGACGCGGCCCAGGCGAGCGAGCGCCGCGCGCAGATCGTCGGGGGCGGAGGCGATGGAGGCGGCGAGATCGGCCTCGGCCTGGGCGGGCAGGGGCGGCGGCTTGGCGCTGCGTTTGGGGCGCGAGGCGGCCTCTTTCAGCGGGGCGACCGGCCCTTGGGCGATGCGCAGGCGATCGACCGTTCCGGCGCCGAGGAACAGATTGACGCGGGCCAGGATGTCTTCCGACTGATGCTGGATCAGCAGGGCGGCGGCGCCGGCGACGCGCAGCTCCAGCACGCCGGGCTGGCCGCCCTTGCCCTTGGTCAGTTTTTGGGGGCGGGTGACGCGGGCCAGACGGTCGCCGACGATCTCGCGCCAGCGGGGCTCCAGCGCGCCGGCGCCGCGTCCGAACTGCTCGTCCAGCTTCTTGATCAGCGGCGTCAGGGCCTTGCCCGCGCGCGGCGCCGGTCGGGGGACCGGACGGGTGCGGCGGCGAGACAGGATCTCGCGGACCTCGGCATCTGTGGGCAGCGTGCGGCGCATGGGTCTATATAGCCCGACCGATGCCCGACGTCTCTCCCGACATAGACCTGATCCGATCCGACCTGCTGGCCTGGTATGAGGCCCATGCGAGGAGCCTGCCTTGGCGGGCGGTCGTGGGCGCGGCGCGGACCGAGCCCTACCGCGTCTGGTTGTCGGAGGTCATGCTGCAGCAGACGACGGTGCCGCATGCGACGCCCTATTTCCACGCCTTCACCACGCGCTGGCCCACGGTCTGCGACCTGGCGGCGGCCGAGGATGCGGAGGTGATGGGGGCCTGGGCGGGGCTGGGCTACTACGCCCGCGCTCGCAACCTGCTGGCCTGCGCGCGGGCGGTTGCGGGGGAGCATGGCGGGGTCTTCCCGAATACGGAGGCCGGCTTGCTGGTCCTGCCGGGGGTGGGCGCCTATACGGCCGCAGCCGTGGCCTCCATCGCCTTCGATCGGGCGGCCAATGTGGTGGACGGCAATGTCGAGCGGGTCATGGCGCGACTGTTCGCGGTCGAGACGCCGGTCCCGGCCGCCCGACCCGAGCTGAGGCGTTTGGCGGGCCTGTTCATCACAGACGAGCGGCCGGGCGACTGGGCGCAGGCGCTGATGGACCTGGGCGCGACGGTGTGCCGGCCCAAGTCGCCGTCGTGCGGGGCTTGTCCCGTGGCGAGCGAATGCCTGGGTCTGGTCAGCGGCGACCCGGCGCGGTTTCCGCTCAAGACCAAGAAGGCGGATCGACCGCACCGGCGGGGCAAAGCCTATGTGTTGGTCGACGATCAGGGGCGGGTCGCGGTGGAGACGCGGCCGGACAAGGGGCTGCTGGGCGGAATGCTGGGCCTGCCGACCAGTGAGTGGGCGATGGACGCGCCGACGGGGGAGCCGCCGATCAAGGCCGACTGGCGCGAGGCGGGGGCGGTGGAGCACGTCTTCACCCACTTCAGCCTGACCCTCACGGTGATGACGGCGCGGGGCGAGGCGGAGGATGGCCCCTGGCGCTGGATGCCGGTCGAGGCGGCGCGAGCGGCCCTGCCCACCGTGTTCGCCAAGGCGCTGGATCGGGCGAGCGCGCCAGACCTGTTCACATAGGCTTACCGCAGGGTGCGGATCGCGACCCTGCCTTGTTTGTGGTTGGGGATGACGACTGCGCGGCCGCCGGCGTGCTGGATGTTCAGATCGACGACGGAGCCGCCGACCTCCAGGCCGGTGATCCTCAGGCGGTCCAGGCCCGCGGGCAGGACGGGGTCGGCCAGATCGACGGTCTCGGTCCAGGCGTCGATGGACAGGCCCAGCGTGGCCTGCAGCATCAGGAAGACCGAACCCGCCGCCCAGGCCTGCGGCAGGCAGGCGACCGGATAGGCGATGGGCGGCTCGCCCGGTTCGCGCGGGAAGCCGCAGAACAATTCGGGCAGGCGCAGGTGGAAGTGGGCGGCGGCGGCGTAGATTTCGGCCAGGATAGCGGCGACGGCGTCGCGCTCGCCATAGTTGGCCATGCCGGCGGCGGCCATGGCGGTGTCATGGGGCCAGACCGAGCCGTTGTGATAGCTCATCGGGTTGAACCGGGCCTGGCCCAGCTCAAGCGTGCGGATGCCCCAGCCGGTGCGGAACTCGGCCGACAGCAGGCGTTTGGTGACGCGGCGCGCACGTTCAAGCGACGGCAGGCCGGTGAACAGCAGATGGCCGGCGTTGGAGGCGATGGCGCGGCACTGCTCGCCGTCGCCGTCCAGGGCCACGGCGTAGAAGCCTTCGTCCTCCATCCAGAACTTGTCCTCGACCAGGGCGCGGACCTGTTCGGCGCGCATCCGCCATTCGGTCGTGCGGTCGTCGTGCAGACGCTCGCCCAGGTCGGCCAGCGCCTTCCAGGCGGCGAAGGCGTAGCCCTGGACTTCCAGCAGGGCGATCGGGCCCTTGGGGAAGCGGCCGTCGGCGTGGAAGATGGAGTCTTCGGAGTCCTTCCAGCCCTGGTTGGACAGGCCGGTGTCGGCGCCGCGCTGATAGTCGATCAGGCCGTCGTTGTTGCTGTCGCCATAGTCGCGCATCCAGTCGGCGGCGGCGATCAGATTGGGCCAGAGCGTGCGGATCAGGTCCAGATCGCCGGTGCGGTTGGCGTAGGCGCCGGCCAGGGCCACGAACAGGCAGGTGGTGTCGACCCCGCCGTAATAGAGGCCAAACGGCACCTCGTGCAGGGCGCTCATCTCGCCGCCGCGCGTCTCGTGCATGATCTTGCCGGGCTGGCTGTCCTGGAACAGCGAGGTTTCGGTGGCCTGGCGCGAGGCCAGATAGGTCAGGACGCCCTTGGCCAGGGACGGGTCCAGCCACAGCATCTGCCAGGCGGCGATAATGCCGTCACGCCCGAACGGGGTCGAGAACCAAGGCGTGCCGGCATAGGGGTAGGGGCCAGTCGGCAGGTCGGTGGTCAACAGGGCCATGTCGGCCCGCGATTGATCCAGCCAGTCGTTGAACCGCGGGCTGCGCGGGCCGCGCACCGAGGCGCCGCGACGGCGTTTGGCGCGCATGGCCAAGCGCGCCTGGACGGCGTTTCGACGCCAACGGCCGGCGTCCGGCGTCTCGCAGGCATCGACGCCGCATTCGATGAACAGGTCCATGGCTCGGCCCTTCGGCAGGCTGAACATGAACTCGGCCCTCTGGTGCGTCAGGCGGGCGGGCGGCTCGGAGAAGGCCAGGCAGCTGGAGCGGTCGACATCGTCCAGGCCGGTATAGCGGAAGGTGACGCGGCGGCCGTCGGTGGTCGGGGTATGGATCGTGCCACGCTTGGCCCTGGGCGTGCCGCGCACCTGGAAGATGTCAGCGAAGTCGGCGCCGAAGTCGAAGGCCAGCGGCAGGAGGATGTCCTCCACGCCGTGGTTGACCATCTGGATCCGTTCGAACATCCGTCGGCCCCACAGGAAGCGACGCCGCTCGATATGCAGCACGCCGGCAGGGGCGGACCGGCCGCCCATCGGGGGCAGCGGGCGGTTGGTCGTGTGGCAGGAGAAGAAGACGTTGTCCTGACTGACGCCCGACGACAGTCGCGACGGCTTCAGCAGGCCGACCGTCATGGCCCAGCGCGACAGGACGCGGGTGTCGTCGGCAAACAGGCCGTCGGCGCCGCCCTTCATGTCGCCCCAGCCGTCCGCAACCAAAAATGTGTCGCCGTCCTTCAGCGCCATCAACTGCTCAAGGCCGGAGGCCTCTACCGATTCGCCGGCGGTCAGTTGGGTGGAATAGGCGTCGTCCATGCGGTCTCTTCCCCGTCGTTTGAGGCCTTGGCCGAACGTGTCGCACCCGAATGCGGCGCTGAGGGGCCGCTTGAGTGATGAAATGAAGCAGGCGTCGGAGGGTTCACCTCCGCCGCCTGTTTTTCTTCGATAATCGTCGGCTGTGACGCTTAGGCGATGGCGGCGAAGCTGCGGTCTTCCTCAAGGGGGCGTAAGGGAGTGACCACATTGTCCAGCGCCGCTTCGGCGAAGGGGCGGCGAGCCAGGAGGTCGCCGTAGACGTCCAGATAGCGGCGGGCCATGGCGGTGGCCGAGAACCGCAGGTCGAAACGGGCGCGAACGGCCTCGCGGTCCAGCAGGTGGGCGCGGCCGGCGGCGGCGATAGCCTGTTCCATCGTATCGACCAGGAAGCCGGTTGCGCCGTCCTCGATGATCTCGGGCGTCGAGCCGCAGCGGAATGCGACGACGGGCGTGCCGCAAGCCATGGCCTCGATCATCACAAGGCCGAAGGGTTCGGGCCAGTCGATGGGGAAGAGCAGGGCGTCGGCGCCGCCAAGGAAGGCGGACTTCTGATGGTCGCCGATCTCGCCGATGAACTCGATCAGGGGATTGCCCTCGACCATGGGGCGGATGATTTCCTCCCAATAGCGTTTGTCGGCGGCATCCACCTTGGCGGCGATCTTCAGCCGCTTGCCAAGCTTCGTGGCGATCTCGATGGCGCGGTCGGGACGTTTCTCGGGCGAGATCCGGCCCAGGAAGGCGAGGTAGACCTCAGACCTGGGCGAAAACAGATACTGTTCGCCGGGCATGCCGTGATGGACGGTCGCCTTCCAGTTGGCGAAATGCAGGGGCTTGCGCTGGTCGTCGGAGATGGAGACCAGGCCGAACTCGCTCCAGCGGGCGTAGACGCCGGGCAGGTCCTTCATGTCCAGGCGGCCGTGCAGGGTGGTGATCGTCTTGTCCGCCAGTTCCCGGAACAGCGGGAAATGGATCATGTCGGTGTGGAAGTGGATCACGTCGAACTCGTCTGCGCGGTCCATCACCTCGCCCAGCATGGACAGGTGTGCGGCGAGGTCGGATTTCAGCGACGCGGGATCAAGGCGGATGGCCTGATCGCGAACGGGAACCAGGCGCGCCTTGGTCTGGGCGTCGGCGCTGGCGAACAGGGTGACGTCATGGCCCAGATCTACCAAGGCGTCGGTCAGGTGCGCGACGACGCGTTCAGTGCCGCCGTAAAGCTTTGGAGGAACGGCCTCGTAAAGCGGGGTGACCTGCGCGATCTTCATGATGTTGTGCTCCGACCCCGCAATGGCGGGGGCCGTGGACAACAATGATCTCGCAACTGCGAAGTTCCACGGTTCGATGCGAATTTTCACATAGGTTTCGGTGGCTTACAGCGAAGCTGACCCAATGTCAGTGTGCGGATTCGTACGTTTCGGATTCGTCCGCGCCGCTAAGTGATTGATGTGGCTGATGCGACGCGGCGTCGCACCGGCCTACATCGCGGCGCGAACCTCGGAGCGCAGGGCGTCGATGGATTTCAGGCCCTGGTCGGTCTTGAAGCGCCAATAGGTCCAGCCGTTGCAGGCGGGGGCGTTTTCAAACAGGGCGCCCAGTTTGTGGATCGAGCCGCTGAGCGAGCCGGACACCAGCGAGCCATCGGCGCGGACGCGGGCCTCGCGCTCGCCCTTGGGGCAGTAAAGACGGTCGCCGGGATGCAGCAGGCCGGCCTCGACCAGGGCGCCGAAGGGCACCTTGGGCTCGGCGCGCTTGGAGCCCGTGACCATCAAATCGTCGGCGCTGGCGGGGATGACCGAGGCGATGCGGGTCGCGGCGACGTCGGCATAGGTCTCGTCACGCTCGATGCCGATGTAATGGCGGCCCAGCCGCTTGGCGGCGGCGCCGGTGGTGCCGGTGCCGAAGAAGGGGTCCAGGATCACGTCGCCGGGACGGGTCGCCGACAGCAGGACGCGGTGCAGCAGGGCCTCGGGCTTTTGCGTCGGATGGGCCTTCTTGCCGTCGGCGTCCTTGATCCGCTCTTCGCCGGTGCACAGGGCGAAGGTCCAGTCCGACCGCATCTGGGTGTCTTCGTTGAAGGCCTTCATCGCATCGTAGTTGAAGGTGTAGCGCTTCTGATCGCGGCTCTTGGCGGCCCAGATCAGGGTCTCGTGGGCGTTGGTGAACCGGGTGCCCTTGAAGTTCGGCATCGGGTTGGACTTGCGCCAGATGATGTCGTTCAGCACCCAGAAGCCCAGGTCCTGGATGGCCGAGCCCAGGCGGAAGACGTTGTGATAGGAGCCGATCACCCAGATTGAACCCTCCGGCTTCAGCACGCGGCGGCATTCCGCCAGCCAGGCGCGGGTGAAGGCGTCGTAGTCGGCGAAGCTGGCGAACTTGTCCCAGTCGTCATCGACGGCGTCGACCTTGGAATTGTCGGGACGCAGCAGGTGGCCGCCCAGCTGCAGATTATAGGGGGGGTCGGCGAAGACCATATCCACCGAGGCGTCGGGCAGGCTCTTCAGCACTTCGATGCAGTCGCCACGGTGAATGACGTCGGTCTTCAGATCGGACATGGAACGCGGTCTCGCAACAATGAGACCGCTATGGTGAATCCTTACGGTTAAGGCAGTGTTGAAATCCGCCCGGTCCCGTCATCCCAGGCACAGGGCCTGGGATGACGAAAGGTGGGGCGATCAGGCCAGCATGCGCACCTTGGGCTCGCGATCCCACTGGCGGGTGCGGGCGGGGGCGAGGAAGGCCCCGGCGTCCTTGGACAGGTCGATAACGCCGGCGTCCGGCTGGACGCCCGCCTTGTCCAGCAGGGGCTGGGCCTCGGGCGTGTGGCCGACGGCCTTGAGGTGGCCGAAGGCGTCCTTGGCGAAATCGACTGCGGCGCCTTCCTTCAGCAACTGAGCGCAGCCGTCCTCGGACAGGACGATGGCGACCGCGTCGAACAGGACCGACGGGCTGCCGGCCAGTTGCCCGTCGGCGGCCAGGGTCTTGCCGCCCTTCAGCTTGGCCCCGCCGATCTTGGGCGCGACGATGAAGACCGATCCGCCGTCGCCTTCGACCGTCGCACGAACGGCGTCGATCACCGCGCCGTCCGAGCCGTCGGCGACCAGGATGGCGACCTTTCGGCCCTTCAGGGTGTCGGGATATTTGCCGACGATGCGCAGGGCAGGCGAGGCGTCCAGGTCGATTGGTGTGACGGCCGGTTCCGACGCCTTGGGCAGGGGCAGGTTCAGGCCGTCGGCGACCCGCTGAGCCAGGGTGTCGTCCACGTTCTGGAGATTGGCCAGCACGCGGTCGCGGACGTGGGCCAGCGAGACCTTGGACAGTTCGAACACGATAGCGCTGGCCAAATGGGCCTGTTCGATCTCGGTCTGGGAGCGGAAGAACAGACGCGCCTGGCTGTAGTGGTCGGCGAAGGTCTCGGCGCGCAGCCGGACCTTCTCGCCCTCGACCGGCACGTCCGCAGTGCGGAAGCCGCCCTTGGGATCTTCACGCGGGCCGCCGTCCTCGCCCGCCTGCGCCAGGCTGTTGGGTTCATAGTTGGCGCGGCCCTTTGGCACGGCCATCTGCATGTGGCCGTCGCGCTGGAAGTTCTGGAAGGGGCAGCCCTTGGCCTGGTTGATCGGGATCTGGTGGAAGTTCACCGTGCCCAGGCGTGACAGCTGGGTGTCCTGATAGGAGAACAGCCGGCCCTGCAGCAGCGGGTCCTCCGAGAAGTCGATGCCCGGCACAATATTGGTCGGCAGGAAGGCGACCTGTTCAGTTTCGGCGAAGAAGTTGTCGGGGTTGCGGTCCAAAACCATGCGGCCGATCACGCGGATCGGGTAATCCTCTTCCGGCACAAGCTTGGTGGCGTCCAGAATGTCGAAGGGCAGGGCGTCGGCCTGTTCCTGGGTGAACATCTGCACGCCGAACTCCCATTCGGGGAAGTCGCCCTGGTCGATGGCTTCATACAGGTCGCGGCGGTGGTAGTCGGGGTCGGCGCCGGCGATCTTGACGGCTTCATCCCAGCAGGTTGACTGCGTGCCCAACTTGGGCCGCCAGTGGAACTTGACCAGGGTCGCCTCGCCCTCGGCGTTCAGCAGGCGGAATGTGTTTACGCCGAAGCCTTCCATCATGCGCAGGCTGCGCGGGATGCCGCGATCCGACATGGCCCACATGACCATGTGCATGCTCTCGGGCATCAGGCCGATGAAGTCCCAGAAGGTGTCGTGGGCGCTGGCCGCTTGCGGATAGCCCTTGTCCGCCTCCATCTTCACCGAATGGATCAGGTCGGGGAACTTGATCGCGTCCTGGATGAAGAAGACGGGGATGTTGTTGCCGACCAGATCCCAGTTGCCCTCGGTCGTATAGAATTTGACCGCAAAGCCGCGCACGTCGCGCGGCGTATCCACCGAGCCTGCGCCGCCGGCGACGGTCGAGAAGCGGGTGAAGAGCTCGGTCTTCTTGCCGACCTCGGTCAGGATCTTGGCGGTGGTGAAGTCCGACAGACTGTCGGTCAGTTCGAAGAAGCCGTGGGCGGCCGAGCCGCGGGCATGGACTATGCGCTCGGGGATGCGCTCATGGTCGAAATGCTGGATCTTCTCGCGAAGGATGAAGTCCTCCAGCAGGGTCGAGCCGCGCGGGCCGGCTTTGAGCGAGTTTTGATTGTCGCTGATCGGCACGCCGTGATTGGTTGTGGTGCGGGTTTCGGGCGTTGAGGCGGTCTGGTGCAGTTCGCCGGCATTGCCGAGCGTGGACGCACCGGCGGGGGTGGGTGTCTTGGCCATCTGGAAACCTTGGGGCGACGGCGTCGACAGGGGTGCGGCGCGCGTTACGATCACAACGTTGCGGGGATGCGATGGTTCTGTGCGGCATCGCGCACAGGCGGCGCGGTGATCGCCCTCAGAAAAGTTCGCTCCGTATGCGGCGCGCCCTTCGCATGCGGCGAGGCGGAGTCTATGACGCGACGATGATCGCACGCCTTCGCCCCGTCCCGTTCGACCTCGGTCCCGTCCATTTCGTTGGCATCGGCGGCATCGGCATGAGCGGCATCGCCGAGATCATGCTGAAGATCGGCTATTCGGTGCAGGGTTCGGACGCCAAGGCCAGCGCCAATACTGAACGCCTTCAGACGCTGGGCGCCAAGATATTCATCGGCCATGACGCCGCCCATGTGGGCGAGGGCGTCTCGGCGGTGGTCTATTCCACGGCGGTCAAGGCCGAGAATCCCGAGATGAAGACGGCCCGCGAGCGCCGCATCCCCCTGGTGCGCCGGGCCGAGATGCTGGCCGAGCTGATGCGGTTGCAATTTTCCATCGCGGTCGGCGGCACGCATGGCAAGACGACGACGACCTCGATGGTCGCGGCCCTGCTGGACGCGGCCGGGCTGGACCCGACGGTGGTCAACGGCGGCATCATCAACGCCTATGGCACCAACGCCAAGGTCGGCGACGGCGACTGGATCGTCGTCGAGGCGGACGAGAGCGACGGCAGCTTCCTGCGCCTGAAATCGACGGTGGCCATCGTGACCAACATCGATCCCGAGCATCTGGACCACTACGGCGACTTCGACGGGGTTCGGAAGGCGTTCGTGGATTTCGTCGAGAACATTCCCTTCTACGGCTTCGCCGCCGTCTGCCTGGACCACCCCGAGGTGCAGCGGCTGGTGGCGGCCATCGATAACCGGCGGCTGGTGACCTATGGCGTCAATCCGCAGGCGATGGTGCGGGCCGAGAACATCGACATGGGGCCGGACGGATGCCGGTTCGACGTGGTGTTCCACGGGGCGGGCGCGGACGCCGACGAAACGCGGATCGACGGCCTGTATCTGCCGATGGCCGGGGGCCATAACGTCGCCAACGCCCTGGCCGCCATCGCCGTGGCGCGCGAGCTGAACGTGGCCGACGAGGCGATCAGGACCGGCCTGGCCGGCTTCGGCGGGGTCAAGCGCCGCTTCACCACCACGGGCGTGGTCGGGGGCGTGCGGATCGTGGACGATTACGGCCACCACCCTGTCGAGATCGCCGCCGTCCTGAAGGCCGCGCGCCAGGTGGTGCAGAACGCCGAGGGCGACGGCCGCGTCATCGCGGTGGTCCAGCCGCACCGTTACACCCGCCTGCGCGACCTGATGGAAGAGTTCTCGACCTGTTTCTCGGACGCCGACGCGGTGGTCGTGGCCGACGTCTATGCGGCGGGCGAGACGCCGTTGGAGGGCGTGGACAAGCATGCCCTGGTCGAGGGCGTTCGTCGCTTCGGCCACCGCTCGGTCCAGGCCTTGGACGGCGTCGAGGCCCTGCCTGGCGTGATCGCCGGCGAAGCCAAGGCGGGCGATCTGGTCGTGCTGCTGGGCGCCGGCGACATCACGTCATGGGCCTATGCCCTGCCGGGGCAGTTGGAGGCGTTGAACGGCTGACTGTCCGCGCCTCAGAGATGGGCGAGGATCATGTTGCCCGCGATGAAGGCCAGAAAGCCAGCCATCACAAAGGCGGTGGCGAAGGAGGACAGCCACTCCTGTCGCCCGCGTATGCCGAGCACCTCCTGTTCACTCAGGCCCCCGGCGGCAAGCCGTTTCCGGTCCGCTTCGAACAATGGGACGAGGCAGGCAAAACAGAGCGCCATCGGCAAGAAGACGATGACCAGTTGAACCAGGCTGGAAAAAGAGGCCCGACCTGCGCTGAATCGCCAAAGGAATGACGTCAGTACTTCCTGATGGCCCAAGGGGGCGTAGGCGGCGATCAGCGAGCTCATTCCGACCAGATACAAGAGAGCGTAGACGGCGATCTGGCGCGCCCTCCACTTGATCCGTGGAGGTGGCTGGGTGGGCTCTGAACCAAAGCCTGGCATCTCCTCGCCGAACAGGAATTCGCCAGCCGCCTGCTTGCGTCGGATGTGCCAGAACCATCGATAGGTCGCGGCGTGTAGGATGGGTAGGCCGATTACGGCGACGAACCCGACCAGAATCAGGTTCAAGACTTCTTCGGCGGTGATGGCGATCGCAGTATAGGTGTTTACGGCGTAGACGAGCGCGATCCAGCCCATCAGCATGACCGCCGTCAGAACCATCGAGACGGCGAGAATCTTGACCAATTGAACGGGTTTCATGATGCGACCCTAGGCGATGCAGGATGGGGCAGGCCAGCGGACTTGTTTGTCTATGCTTTGACTTCGGCGCCGGCGCCTTTATCGGACATCGCATGACCCTGAGTGACGATCTTCCTGCCGTGCGCGGCAAGCTGCTGCGCGACGAACCCCTCGGCCCCTACACCTGGTTCCGGGTGGGCGGCGCGGCCGACGCCCTGTTCATCCCGGCGGACGCCGACGATCTGGCGGATTTCCTGAAGGCGTTTGACCCGACTGTCCCCGTGACCGTGCTGGGCGTCGGCTCGAACGTCATTGTGCGCGACGGCGGGGTCGAGGGGGTGGTGATCCGCCTGGCCGGGCGGCCGTGGGCGCAGATCACGACGGACGGCGATACGATCACGGCCGGCGCGGGCGCGCTGGATTCCATGGTCGCCAAGGCGTCGGCCAAGGCGGGCCTCGCCGGGCTGGAATTCTATGCCGGCATTCCGGGCACCATCGGCGGCGCCTTGACCATGAACGCCGGCTGTTATGGCTCGGAGACCAAGGACGTGCTGGTCTCGGCCTGGGGGCTGAACCGCAAGGGCGAGCGGGTCGATTACGCCCTGGCGGATTTCGGTTACACCTATCGCCATAGCCAAGCGCCGGCTGACATCATCTGGATCGAGGCGACGTATCGCGGCACGCCCGACGCGCCCGAGGCCGTCGCCGCCCGGATCAACGACATCACCAGCCGCCGCGAGACCACCCAGCCGATCCGGGAGAAGACCGGCGGCTCGACCTTCAAGAACCCCCCCGGTCATTCGTCTTGGAAGCTGGTGGACGAGGCCGGCTGGCGCGGCAAGCTGCACGCTGAAACGGGCGGCGGGGCCATGTTCAGCGACCTGCACTCCAACTTCATGATCAACCCCGGCGAGGCCACCGCCGCCGACATCGAAGGTCTGGGCGAGGCGGTGCGCGCCGATGTTCTGGCCAAGACCGGCGTTCAGCTGGAGTGGGAGATCAAGCGGATCGGCCGGGCGACCTAACCACAAAATTTCAATCGCGGGGGCGAGAAGGTTGATGGCTTGTTAAACATGTAGGCCGCAATCGGAGACGTCATGGCCCGCGCTTTCAAAGACCTTCATGTCGCCGTCCTGATGGGCGGCCTTTCCGCCGAGCGGGAGGTTTCCCTCTCCTCGGGCGAGCAGTGCGCGCAGGCGCTGGAGCGGCAGGGCGTGCGCGTCAGTCGTGTGGACGCCGGGCGCGACCTGGCCAATGTGCTGTCCGGCCTGATCCGACCCGATGTGGTGCTGAACTGCCTGCACGGCGCCTGGGGCGAGGACGGCTGCGTACAGGGCGTGCTGGAGACACTGCGGATTCCCTATACGCATTCCGGCGTGCTGGCCTCGGCCCTGGCGATGGACAAGGACAAGTCGAAGGCCGTCTTGCGGGCGGCCGGTATCAAGGTTCCGGGCGGCGGTCTGTATGATCGCCACGAGGTCGCCAGCCGTCACGTCATCGACCCGCCCTATGTGGTCAAGCCGAACGCAGAGGGGTCTTCCGTGGGCGTCTTCCTGGTGCGCGAGGGCGCCAACCGTCCGGTCGCCGAGTTGGGCGAGCCGGGCTGGGCCTATGGCGAACAGGTGGTGGTCGAACCCTATATCGCCGGCAAGGAACTGTGCGTCACCGTGCTGGGCGAACCGGCCGGCCCGCGCGCCCTGACCGTCACCGACATCACCCCGACCAAGGGCTTCTACGACTATGAAGCCAAATACGCGCCGGGCGGGTCGGTCCACGTCCTGCCCGCCGTCTTGCCGCCCGCCGTATTCGAGGCCGCGATGCGTCAGGCCGAGGCCGCGCACGTCGCCATGGGGTGCCGCGGCGTGTCGCGATCCGACTTCCGTTATGATGATGTTAAGGACGATCTGGTCCTGTTGGAGGTCAATACTCAGCCCGGCATGACCCCGACTTCGCTCGCGCCCGAGCAGGCGGCCTACACCGGGATGAGCTATGACGATCTGGTTCGGTGGATGGTGGAGGACGCCTCATGCCCGCGGTAGTTCGCGGCGGTCGGCGACAGAGTTCTAATCAGGCTCCCCAACGCGGCGCGGCTCCCAAGGGCGGAGGTCGGTCGCGTGGCGGGGCCAAGAACGCGTCCGCCATTCCCGGCAAGATGGCCGCCATCGGCCGTGTCGATATTTCACCCCGCACCGCCGTGATCGCCCTGGGCGCCGGCGCGCTGCTGCTGGTCGGGGTTCTGGCCACGGGGGCGCGCGCCGAACGGATCGGCGCGTCTGTCTCGCACGGGATGGACAATCTGACGGCCGGCATGGGGCTGACGCTGAAGCGGGTGCATATCACCGGCGCCTCGTCCGAGGCCGAGCCGGCGATCCAGCAGGCCTTGGGTCTGTATTCCGGCCAGCCGATCACCAGCCTGGATCTGAACGCCATCCGCGACCGGGTTCAGGGCGTGGGCTGGGTCAAGGAGGCGCGTGTGGTGCGCTTGCTCCCCGACACCCTGATCGTCGAGGTCAAGGAACACGACCGCCTCGCCGTCTGGCAGGAGGCCGGTCAGATCAAGGTCATCGACGCGCGCGGCGAAGTGATCGCCGGCGCCGACGCACGCCGCTATCCGACCCTGCCGTTGGTCGTCGGTAAGGGCGCCGATGTCGCGGCCGGCGAGATCCTGCCGCTGCTGGCCCAGCGTCCGCGTCTGATGGGGATGGTGGACGCTCTGGTGCGCGTGGACGAGCGCCGCTGGGACCTGCGCCTCAAGGACGGCAGCCTGATCCAGCTGCCCGCCACTGAACAGGAGGCGGCTCTGATCCGCCTCGATGCGCTGGACCAGCGCGAACGCCTGCTCGACCTGGGCTTCGCCCGTGTCGATCTCAGAACCCCGGACGAGGTCGCCGTGCGACCCACCGGCGACGCCTAGGAACGCCAAGATCATGACCAAGCAACGCGGAGCGGCGAACGATCAGGGTCGGGGCATGGACCCTCGCGCCGGTCGCGCGCCCGTGATCGCCGCGCTGGACATCGGCCAGTCCAAGGTCTCGTGCTTCATCATGAAGCCCGACGGCGTGCGTCACGCCGACCGCACCATCCGCGTCGCCGGCGCCAGCCACGTCCAGTCCAAGGGCGTGAAGGGCGGGGCCATCATCAATATGGACGAGGCCGCTCAGGCCATCGGCCACGCCGTCGAACGCGCCGAGCGCGCGGCCCAGAGCCCGGTCTCCGGTGTCGTCGTCACGACCGCCATCGGTCAGATGGCCAGCCACCGGGTTCAGGCGCGGGTGTCGCTGGGCGCCAATCCGGTCGGGGACGCCGATCTGGCGCGCGCCATCGGCATGGCCCTGGCCCAGATCCGCCTGCCCAACAGACGCCCGATCCATGTCCTGCCCATCGCCTGGTCAGTGGACGGTGCGCGCGGCGTTCACGATCCGCGCGCTATGCGGGGCGGGTCGCTGGGGCTGGACCTGCTGGTCGTCTCCATGGCCGAGAACGTCTTCACGACCCTGAGCCACTGCCTGGAGCTGGCGCACCTGGACTTGCAGGGCGTGGCCGCCGCGCCCGTCGTGTCGTCGTTGGCCGCGCTGGAAGAGGACGAGATGGACCTGGGCGCCGTCTGCATCGACATGGGCGGCGGCTCGACCAGCGCCGCCGTATGGGGCGGGCGGTCCCTGCTGCATATCGAAAGCCTGAACGTCGGCGGCGACCACGTCACCTCCGACATCGCGCGCGGTCTGTCTACGTCTAAGGCCGGCGCCGAACGGCTGAAGACACTGCACGGCTCGGCCATGGCCAGCGCCAACGAAGACCGCGAAATGCTGGAAGCCCCGCCGCGCGGCGAGGACGCCTCCGCCGGCCCGGTCATCGTCCCGCGCGCCATGCTGAAGACCGTCATCGCCCCGCGTGTCGAGGAAACCCTCGAACTACTGCGCGACCGGCTGAAGAACGCCGGCGTCGGCCTCGAACCCGGCGCCGGCCTGGTCCTGACCGGGGGCGCCAGCCAGCTGAACGGCGTGCGCGAACTGGCGGTGCGCGTCTTCGACCGTCCCGTCCGCCTCGGAAAACCCCAACGGGCGCCACATTTGGCCGACGCCGCCTCCGGCCCCGCCTTCTGCGCCACCGCCGGCGTCCTGCTCCGCGCCGCCTACGGCCCGCGCGAGGCCGTGTCGGCCCGCAAGCTTATGGCGCGCCAGATCACGGCTGCGGATGCGCCGCGTATCCACCGCGGCAACGTGGTCGGACGAGTCGCGGGTTGGCTGCGCGACAACCTCTAGCGTTATATCTGAACCAAGAAAAAAGGCCCGCCGTCCGGCGGGCCTTTTGCTTTGTGTCAGGTCAACCCAGACTTCAGAGACCCGAACCGCCACAGCCGGTGCGAAGATAGTCGTCGATATATCCGAGTTGCTCCGCCATGATGGCACGGGTCCAGGCCGGGCCGTGGGCGTAGTCCTTGATCAGATGATACTGGACATCCTGGCCGCTGCTGCGTGCGCGAGCCACGAACAGGTCCGAATGGTCCTGGGTCACGGTGCGGTCGCGTTCGCCGGTGAAGACCATCATCGGGATCTGGATCTGGTTGGCGCGGGTGATGGGGTTTAGGCCATTGACCGTGTCGCGCTGCGCTTCACGCGTATAGGGGTTCTGGAACATGCTGGATCGGATCTTGGTCATATCCGACACGCCGGCTCCCGCGATGGCGCACTTGTAGAGGCCCTCGGGCCGGATGCCGGCGACCATGGCGGCGTAACCGCCGTAGGAGAAGCCGAACATGGCGACACGCCCTTGCTGCGCGACGCCCTGGTCGATCAGCCATTTGACGCCGTCGTCCTTGTCGTCCTGCATCTTCTGGCCCCACTCGTTGTCGCCAGCGATCCAGAGGCGTTTGCCCCAACCGTCCGAGCCGCGATACTGCGGTTGAAGCACCGCATAGCCGCGCGAGGTCAGCATGGCGCGCCACGACGAGTAATCCCAGGTCATCTCGTCACGGGCCCAAGGGCCGCCGTGAGGCATGATCACGGTCGGGTAGGGGCCTGCGCCGAAGGTTTCCGCCGGCGGCTTGCTCAGGAAGGCCGGGATGTCGAGGCCGTCACGCGCCTTGTAATAGACCAGTTCCGTCTTGCCGATGGTCGCTGGGTTGATCTGCGGGAAGGGCTGGCCCAACGGGGTCAACTGACCATTGCGGAAGATCGAATACGCGCCCGGGTCGTTAGACGCTCCAGCCCAGACGACGACCGTGCTCCAATCCTGAGAAGCGGCCGTGACGTTCATGTAGCGATCTGTCGCATAGGCTATGGTGCGCGCCGTTCCCGTCGCAGTGTCGGTTACGCGGAGCGGGTGGCGTTCGACGTGCAGCGCCTGTTCGAGCCCGGCGACCAGGCTTTCGTACCCTTCAGCGATCGGGAATTCGGTTTCGCGCGGACCATTGTAGGTGAATGACCGGACTTCGCCAAAATCCGGGCCCTTGATGCGATTGATGCTCATGCCGGTCGCTTCAAACAGGGGGTGTTCGAAGACGGCTTCTCCAAGCTGGCGAGCCGCAATATTGTATTCGAACACCGCTGCCTTGTCGCGACCACGGTTCGAAATTACGTAGGCGATGTTCGGGTCGGTGCTGAAGCCGGCGACCGAGAAGACTTCCCGATTCTTTACATGGCTGCGGAAGTGCTCGTCCCAGGACCCGCTGGCATTGCGAAATTGGGTTGCGATATAGAGGCCTTCCGCGTCGCGGTCGGCTATGTTCCGCACGCGCAGGTCGCCATTCAAATCGGTGTCGTACCCGATTACGCGCTCGCTGGAGCGCTGGATGCGCTCCGAGCGGTTGCTACGCACATTCAGCTTCAAGACGTCGCCGTTGATTTCGATCAGAATGTTGTCCGGATCGTTCGGCAGCGGGTCGAGGACTGAAGGACTTTGAGTTTTCAGGAATTCCGCTTCGTCATCGGAACGCGGACGGAAGGAATTGATCGGATCGCGCCAGTTTTGCCCCTGAAGGTCGGTGAGCATGAACTTGCCGAGGAACGTCTTCACCGATCCACCGGCCGCATCATAGGGCTGCCACAGCGACACGCCCAATACGTCGTTCTTCACGAAATTCACGCCCTGGATCTTCATCTGAGAAGATCCGATCACGGTCGGATTGCGGGCCAGATTTTCCGCGTCCCAGACCAGGATGACCCTGTCTTCGCCGCGCGCCTGAACCGCTGCGATGTGTTTTCCGTCAGGCGAGACCGTGAAGCTCGACATCAGAGGGAAGGCTGCAAACTGCTGCACGGTCGGCGCTGCGACCTGGGCCGCAGAAACCGGCGCCGCCGTTTGGGCGTAGGCGCCGCTCGCCGTCGAAATTAACAGGGCCGCCGCACAGAGCCCGACTGTCTTGATTTTCATTGTGAACGCTTCCCCACTGTCGATCGCATGGTGCGCCGACCAAATCTTGCCGCAATGAACCAAAACGAGCGATGATCGGCAAGCGCCAGTATTTCGGCTCGTCCAATCCTTCAGGGTCATGAAGCCGGCGGGTTTCTCCGGCAATCTGCTGCACAGCTTCCATATAGGGGCTTCACTTCGGGCCGACTCACATTATCGCCGTAACCTTCTCTTAACCTTCATGGGCGCAATCCTTAACGCGCTCATAACCAAAGCGATTCGGCGGGGCGGTCGGTTGGTTTGAAGGGGCGGGTCAGCAGGTCGGAAAAAGAAATGTCGCTCTCATTGGTCAAGCCGCAACACACTGAACTGAAGCCCCGCATCGTCGTGTTCGGCGTCGGCGGCGCCGGCGGCAACGCCGTGAACAATATGATCGACGCCGGCCTCGAAGGGGTCGAGTTCGTCGTGGCCAACACCGACGCGCAGCACCTCAGCTTCGCCAAGACAGATCGCCGCATTCAACTGGGCGAGACCATCACCCAGGGCCTGGGCGCGGGCGCCCATCCCGAAGTCGGCATGAACGCCGCCGAGGAATCCGCCGACGAGATCCATCAGCACCTGGAAGGTGCGCATATGGTTTTCATCACCTGCGGCATGGGCGGCGGCACCGGCACCGGTGCGGCGCCCGTCATCGCCAAGTGCGCGCGTGATCGCGGCATCCTGACCGTCGGCGTCGTGACCAAGCCCTTCACCTTCGAAGGCCGTCACCGCATGCGCCTGGCCGACGCGGGCGTCGCCGAGCTGCAGCGCTACGTCGACACCCTGATCGTCATTCCGAACCAGAACCTGTTCCGCGTCGCCAACGAACGCACCACCTTCGCCGACGCCTTCGGCATGGCGGACCAGGTGCTGCACTCGGGCGTGCGTTCGATCACCGACCTGATGATCCTGCCCGGCCTGATCAACCTGGACTTCGCCGACGTGCGCGCCGTCATGTCCGAGATGGGCAAGGCGATGATGGGTACGGGCGAGGCCTCGGGCGACGACCGCGCGTTGCTGGCCGCCCAGAACGCCATCGCCAACCCGCTGCTGGACGAGACCTCGCTGAAGGGCGCCAAGGCTGTGCTGGTGAACATCACCGGCGGTCTGGACATGACCCTGCTGGAAGTCGACGAGGCCGCCAACGCCATCAGCGCGGAAGTGGACGGCGACGCCAACATCATCTTCGGCGCGGCCTTCGATCCGGCCCTGGATGGCAAGATCCGCGTCTCCGTCGTCGCCACCGGCATGGACGAGGGCGAGATCAAGCGTATCGAACCCATCGCCCCACCGGCCGCCAGCGCGCCTTTGGCCGGTCATGACGCCCGCCGTTCGGCCGGCGGCCTGTACGGCACGCAGCAGTCGCGTTCGCCGGAGCCGACCCGGGATACCTATCGCGAGCCGGTCCGTGCGGAAGCTCCGCGTGCGCCCGAGCCCCGCATCGAGGCGGCGCCGGTCGTGCCGACCTTTCAGGCCCCAGCCGCTCGCGAGCCGGAACCGCGCCCCGAGCCGGTGATCCGCGTCGCCGAACAGCAGCCGCGCCCGCTGGACCCCATCGTCGATCCGTGGGTCGAGGAATATGAGACCCGCGCCCCGGCCCCTCGCGTTGCGCCGCAGGGCGACCTGTACGCCGAACGTGAACGCGCCGCGCCTGTCGCGCAGCCCCAGGCCGACGACGGTTATGATGACCGCGATCACCGTCGCAGCGGCTGGAGCCTGTTCGGTCGCGGCAAGCGCACCCAGCCTCAACACGAGGCCTCCTATGCACCCCAGTCCACGCATCAAGCGCGTGGGTCGGTCCAACCGGCGCAGCAATCGGAACCGGAGGCGGGACAGGCCGATGACGACCTGGAAATCCCATCCTTTCTCCGCCGTCTGGCCAACTAGACAACCCAAGTGACGATGGAACGCCCCGGAGCCCGGCTCCGGGGCGTTCTTCGTTTCAGGATATGTCCCAGACCGAAACAATCCGAAACCGGACTTTGATTTCGCAGTTGCGGCATGCCCGCTACATGAAACCTAGGGCGTAATCCGCACAGGGTGCGGCGCGCAGAACCAAGAGCGAGTTTGAGTTTGTCGGTCAGAAACGACCATCACGAACACACCATCGTCGCCCCGGCCATCATCGCCGGCGTCGGGGTGCATACCGGCCGCCGCGTGCGGCTGGCGGTTCGGCCTGCGCCGTCGGGCACGGGCATTGTCTTCGTGCGCACCGACATCACCGACCGCGACAACCGCATTCCGGTGTCGGGCGAGGCCGTCGTGGACGCCCGCCTGAACACCATGATCGAGAACGGCGCGGGCGTTCGCCTGTCGACCATCGAGCATCTGATGGCCGCCTTCGCCGCGCTGGGCGTGTCGAACGCCGTGATCGAGGTGGACGGACCGGAGCTGCCGATCCTGGATGGGTCGGCGCTGGAGTTCGTGCAACTGCTGGACCGGGCGGGTTTCCGTCCGCAGCCGACGCCGCAGCGCTATATCGAGATCCTTGAGACGGTCCACGTCACCGAGGGCGACAAGCACGCGGCCCTGCTGCCGTGCGACCGTTACGAGATGCGGTTCGAGATCGACTTCCCGTCAGCCGTGATCGGCAACCAGATCATCGACTTCGTCGTGGACGAGCCGACGTTCCGCAAGGACATCATGGCCGCTCGCACCTTCGGCTTCGCCCATGAGGTCGAGGCCCTGCGTCAGGCGGGTCTGGCGCGCGGCGGCTCGCTGGAGAACGCCGTGGTCATCGACGGCGACGAGATCCTGAACCCCGGCGGCTTGCGCATGGAACGCGAGTTCGTGCGTCACAAGGCGCTGGACGCCATCGGCGACCTGTATGTCCTGGGCGCGCCCCTGCTGGGCCGCTACGAGGGCTACAAGGCGGGCCACGCGCTGAACAACCGTCTGGTGCGGGCGCTGCTGGCTGCGCCACATGCGTGGCGCGAAGTGACGCGCGTGCCGGAGCTGGCGCGGGTGGGCTGAGCGCGCGTTTTCCCTCCCCGGAACGGGGAGGGTGGTCGAGCCACAGGCGAGACCGGGTGGGGAGGGCCAAGTGACGCCCCACAGACCTCTTCTTACATCAGGCAAGTGCGCCCTATCGGGTCGCCCCCACCCCGTCGCTGCGCGACGACCCTCCCCGGAACGGGGAGGGAGAGGCTTTATGCGCTAAGCCCCGATCACGCTGATCAACCGTCCGAAATCCGGTTCGCCGTGCTGGAACGCCCGGCGGTTGGAGAAGAACCGTTCCGCATCCGCGCAGGTGTCGTGGCCGGTCCAGACGGCCTGGCCGAGGCCGGCTTGCTGGAGCCGCCACAGGACGAAGCCGGGCAGGTCGAACTGGCGTTTGTCGTCGGTCTCGCCGGGGTGGAAGAAGCGGTCGGCGCCGGGGTCGTGGTGGGTGAAGCGGTCCTCGAAATCGACGCCGACCTCGTAGCTGGCGGGGGCGATGCACGGGCCGACGACGGCCAGGGTGCGGCGGGGATCGGCGCCCAGGGCCTGCATGGCGGCGACGGCGGAATGGATCACGCCGCCCAGGGCGCCCTTCCAGCCGGCATGGACAGCGGCGACGATGCGGGTCTCGGGATCCGCCAGCAGCACCGGCGCGCAGTCGGCGGTCAGGACGGAACACAACAGGCCGGGCTCGGCCGAGACGACGGCGTCGCCTTCGGGTCTGTCGCCATGCCAGGAGCCTTCCGCCACGCGGGCGACGGCGGAATGGATCTGGTAGCAGCCGTTCAGATGATCGGCGTCGGCGCCGAAATGGGCGGCGACGCGGCGGCGGTTCTCGGCGACGGCGGCGGGATCGTCCTTTGAGCCGACGCCGGCGTTCAGGCCTTCGTAGATGCCGGTCGAGACCCCACCCGCGCGGGTGAAGAAGCCGTGGGCGATGCCCGCGGCGGTCAGAAGCGGATGGGTGATGGGGGCCAGATCGCTCATGCCCCCACCTATATCAGGCGTCCCAGCCGGGCACGACCAGGGATCGGGGCGCAAAGATCGCGGCGGCGTTGAACAGGCGTCCCATCTGATCGTCGCCGGTCAAGCGGTCGAGCTGGCGGGCGATGACCGCAGCGGCTGCGGGACGGCTGGTCGTCAGGGCTTCGGCGCGGGCCTGGATGCCCAGCAGGCGCAGGAACTCGCCCTGCGGCAGGCAGCCGGTGACATCGGCGCCGGTGCGGACCGCAGCCTCCATGACCAGGGGGAAGTCGGCCCATTGCGTCAGGTCGGCCTCGCCCGGCGTCGAGAGGGGATCGACCTTCTGGTGTCGACGCAGGGCCTGAAGCGTGTCGCCGGCCTCGGGCCGGGCGCGGCCGTAGTCGATCAGCAGGGCGGCGCCCGAAGCGGCCTTCATCAACAGGCCCAGGTCGCGGCCGAAGAGGGCCTGCTGCTCCGAGATTTCCAGGATGCCGCCCGGCGCGATATTGAAGTCCGGCTTGTGGAAGCCGCCGGAGATGGCGGTCAGGCCGAAGATCAGGTCGCCCTCGTCGGTGACGCCGATGCGCCGCTCAGCCCAGCCGCCGTCGGTGCGAACGAACTGGCGCGCGGGCATGCAGTCCAGCAACTCATTGGCGATCAGGATGACGGGGGCGTCGGTCTCGATCCGCGTCAGATCCCGCACCCAACGCGGCGACAGGTCGGCGCCGGCCAGGGCCTTGGCCTGAAGCTCGCGCAAGGGGGCGCTGGGTTCGATCAGGATCAGGTCGCAGGCTTCCAAGAAACCGGGAACCAGGCGGGCCGCGCGCAGGGCGTCGCTCATCAGGGTTCCGTCGCCGGGGCCGACCTCGACCAGGCGAAAGCGTTCGGGGGCGCCCAGCCGGTTCCAGGTCTCGACCGCCCACAGGCCGATCAGTTCACCGAACATCTGGCTGACCAGGGGGGCGGTGATGAAGTCGCCGCGTGCGCCCAGATCAGGGCGTGAGGCATAGTAGCCGCCCCTGGGATCGTGCAGGCATCGGGTGACGTAGTCGGCGACCGTCATCGGACCCGTCAGGGCGATCTCTCGCGCCAGACGGGCCTTGAGGGTTTCGGCCTCGCTCATGCTGCGACGGGCGGCCGCTTCCAGGCGCGCCAGATCAGCCAGGCGCCGACCAGGATCATCGGGATCGACAGCATCATGCCCATGGTCAGGCCGAACGGGAAGTCGGGCATGCCGAAGTCCGGCTCGCGCACATTTTCCAGCGCGGCGCGGCAGACGCCGTAGCCGACCAGGAACAGGCCGGTGATGTAGCCGGGCTTCTTGAGCAGATCGAACTTCCAGATCGCGATGGACAGGATGGAGAACAGGACGATGCCCTCCAGTCCGGCCTCATAGAGCTGGCTGGGGTGGCGGGGTGCGTCGCCGGCGGGGCAGAAGCCGTACATCTGTTCGATGCGGGCGTTGCAGAAGCGCACGGCCCAAGGAACGGTCGTCTCGCGGCCCCACAGCTCACCGTTGATGAAGTTGGCCAGGCGGCCGAACATCAGGCCGATGGGCACCACGGGCGCGACGAGGTCGCCGAGGCGCAGCATGTCGATCTTCTGTGAGCGGGCATAGAGGACGATGGCCACGACCACGCCCAGGAAGCCGCCGTGGAAGCTCATGCCGCCGGTCCAGAGCTGGAACAGTTCGAACCGTTCGCCCAGCGTCTGGCCGGTGAACAACTGGCCGTACATGGCTGGCTTGTAGAAGAGGGCGTAGCCGAGCCGGCCGCCCAGGATGATGCCCAGCACGATCCACAGCACCAGGTCGTCCAGCTGCGTCGTGGTGACCGGCGGCTTGCCCGGCGCCCACAGTCGCTGGGTCTTGGCCAGGCGCGCGGCGTACCACCAGCCCAGAACGATGCCGGCGACATAGGCCAGGGCGTACCAGCGGATCGGAAGCGGTCCGAGGTGGATCAGAACCGGATCGAATTCGGGAAAGGGCAAGGGGCGTTCCTGTGAAGGGCAGTCTCTGAAAAGCGGTTTAGCAAGCGTCGCTGCGTCCGTCGCCTGTGAAGACGAATAACAACGCCTTGATGGAGTCCGCGAAGCAGCAGAAAGAAAGGTTTCGTTCACCATAGTCGGTGAACCTTCGTTAACGACGTTGAGGTCGGAGCCGCCATGCAGACCCGCAATCCCATCCTGGACGAGTTCGCCAAGCTGACGACCGGCGCAATGGGCCTGGCCCAGGCCGCCGGCGAAGAGGCCAAGACCGCCTGGCGCGGGCAGGCGGACCGGATCGCCGCCGAGATGGATCTGGTCCGCCGAGACGAGTTCGATGTGCTGAAGGACGAGATCGCCGCCCTGCGGGCCGAGATCGCAGAGCTGAAGGCAGCAAAAAAGCCGGCCGCAAAGCCCGCGAAGGGAACGTCCACAGATGGAACTCAACCCGGGGACGCAGCCGGTTGAGCCGAATCTGCGAACAGGCTTACCGTTCTGTTAACACCCGCGATTCTCGCGGATGCAGCTCGAATCGAGACAATTGATGGATATCGCCCGGCCAGAGGAGATGGACGTGCCCTTCGACCCGCTTGAGGTCGTCGAGCATGTTCTTACGGCCGAGAATCTTCCGTTCGACCGCACCGACGACGGCGACCTGGCCTTTGCTCTGGCCGGCGACTGGAAGGATTATGAGCTGTGGTTCGCCTGGCGGCCCGAGGGTGATTGCCTTCAGCTGTGCTGCGCCCTGGACCTGAAGGTGGCCAAGAGCCGCAAGACCGCCGCCTATGAACTGGTCGGCCTGATCAACCAGCGCACCTGGATGGGCCATTTCGAGGTCTGGGCGGAGGACGGCGAGATCGTCTTCCGCCACTCGCTGGCCCTGCCGATGGGCGAGCGCCCGACCCTGGCCCAGGCGGCGTCCATGATCGACGCCGCCATCGAGGCCTCGGATCGCTATTATCCCGCCTTCGACTTCATGGTGCGCGGGAACAAGAAACCGCAGGAGGCCATCGACGCCTGCCTGTTCGAGACCGTCGGCACCGCCTGATGGCTGTTACGGGTCCTGTCGTTCTGGTCGGCTGCGGCCGGCTGGGCTCCGCCATTCTGGAAGGCTGGCTGCTGACTGGAGCGGTTGCAGCATCCGACCTGATCGTTCTCAGCCCGTCGGAGAAGCCGGCCGCCGAGGCGGCGCGGGCGCAGGGCGCGCGGATCAATCCGCCGCTGGAGGCGCTGACCGAGGCCGCCGTCATCGTGCTGGCGGTCAAGCCGGCCCTGTGGCGCGAGGTGACAGCTCCGCTGGCGCCGTTCCTGAATGACCGGGCTGTGATCCTGTCGGTGATGGCGGGCGTGACCGCGCCGACGCTGGCCGAGGGGATCGGCGGCTGGCCCATCGTGCGGGTGATGCCGACGACCGGCGTGTCGCGCGGACGCGGCGTGGCCTCGGTCTGGTCGGCGGATGCGCGAGCCGGGGACATCGGGCGGGCGCTGTTCGAGCCGATGGCCGAAACCGTGGTTCTGGCCGACGAAGCCCTGATGGATGCGGCGACGGCGGTGGCCGGATCGGGCGCGGCCTATTTCTACGCCTTCACCGAGGCCCTGGCGCGGGCCGGGCAGGCGGCGGGTCTGGATGCAGCGACGGCGGACGTGCTGGCGCGCGCAACCCTCAGGTCCGCAGCGGATTCGATGGGCGACGATGGGCTGGAGGCCCTGATCGGCCGGATCGCCTCGCCCGGCGGCTCGACCCGCGCCGGGCTTGACGCCATGGCGAAGGACGGCCGCCTGACGGAGATGCTGGACGAGACGGTTGCGGCGGCGGTCAGACGCAACCGCGAAATGGGTTAGAAGCGCCCGCGCTCGATCTGATTGCCGAAGCGCTCGAAGGCGCGGTCTGCGTCGCGCCAGACGCCGTAGCCCCAGACATCGGCGAGGTTGGGCGAGAAGTAGGAATAGTTCACCGGCCGGGTCTGGCCGTCCGCCGTGACGATCTCGCCCTTGATGGCGGCGCCGCCGATCGAAATGCTGTTGATCGGATCGAGGCCCGGCGTCTGGCGCACCTGTTCCCAGGTCGGACGGTTCGGCTTCAGATCGACCAGGATCAGATTGGCCGTTGCGCCGGGGTAGCGTTGCTCCAGCGCCTTGCCGACCTCGGCCTGAAGGCCGGCGATCTGTTCGTTGACCTCGCGGTCGCCAAGCTTCTCGACCTGACGCTGAAGTTCCGGGCCGACCGTGACGTTCACGGTTGGGGCTTGCGCCTGGGCCATGGCGGCGGCTGCGAGGGTCGCGGCCAGGGGTGCAAAGAAGGCAAGTCTACGCATCGAATTCATCTCCAAGCCCTGTCGGAACCAAGATGACCCTTGCGGCGACGTTTCGCCAGACCCTGACCGACGAAAGCTGAAATGCCTCAGGCGGTCTCGGTGACCGTGACGGTTCCCGGCACGCGGATCGTGGCCTTCAGCCCGCCCAGGTCGCTGCGGTCCAGGGTGACGTCGCCGCCGTGACCGCGCGCCACGTCGCGAGCGATGGCCAGGCCCAGGCCCACGCCCTTGCGATTCTGATTGCGGGATTCGTCCAGACGGGAGAAGGGACGGAAGGCCTCGTCGTACATGGCTTCGGGGATGCCCGGCCCGTCGTCCTCGACGATGATCTCCAGTCCGCCGGACGCCAGGGCGCGGCCCGACAGGCGCACATGCTCGCCGTGCGAGGCGGCGTTGCCGGCCAGGTTCACCAGGGCGCGCTTGAAGGCGAGCGGGCGAACCGAAGCCGTCATGCCCTCGGGGACCGAAACCTCGACCTCGGCGCCGACACGCCGGGCGTCCTCGCCGGCCGTCTTGAGCAGGTCGGAGATCGAGACCGGTTTCGGCGGTTCGCCCGCCTCGCCGCGCGCGAAGTCGAGGTATTCGTCGATCATATGCTCCATCTCGTCCAGGTCGCCGCGCATGGCGGCCTGGCGCTTGAACGGCGGGGCCAGGGCCAGTTCGAGACGAAGGCGGGTCAGGGGCGTGCGAAGGTCGTGGCTGACCGAGGCGAGCAGGGCGGTGCGCTGGTCGATGTGGCGCTGGATACGGTCGCGCATGGCCATGAAGGCGACGGCGGCGGCCCGGACCTCGCGCGCGCCATGCGGCTTGAACCGGGGCACGGTCTCGCCGCGCCCGAAGGCCTCGGCCGCATCGGCCAGCCGCTCGATGGCGCGGACCTGGTTGCGAATGAACAGGATAGCGACGCCCATCAGCAGGACGGTCGCCACCGCCAGCCACAGGACGAAGATGTGGGCCTGGGTCGCCACGGCGCGCTCGCGCGGGGCGATGATCCGCAGCACGCCCTGCGGCTCCTGCACCTGAATGTCGACATAGGCGGGGTAGCGGGTGGTGTCGAACCAGTAGGGGTGGTCCAGACGGGCGTCCAGGGCGCGGTCCAGCACCCGATCCACCACGCCGATGGCCCCGCGCCGCTCCTCCGTCGGCAGGGTGCGGCCTTCCTGAAGCACGATGGACAGTGACATCGACCGCTCCGCGCGGTTGGCCAGCTTGTCCAGGTTCGCCGGGCTGGGGTCGTCCTCATAGCTTTCGACGGCCCAGGCGACATCCCCGGCCAGTCCTTCGGACAGGCGGGCGGTGACGGTCTGCCAGTGGGCGTCGAAGAAGACCCAGGTCACCGCCATCTGCATGACCAGCACCGGCAGGACGATGATCAGCAGCGATCGACCCCACAGCGAGGTCGGCAGGCGCCGCTTCAGGAACCGCGGCCACAGATAGGCGGGCAGCAGCCGCATCGGATCAGTCGGGCGCCAGCATATAGCCGACGCCGCGCACCGTCTGGAGATAGCGCGGGTTCTTGGGGTCGACCTCCAGCTTGCGGCGCAGGCGCGTGACCTGAACGTCCACGGCGCGGCCGGTGATGTCGGCGGTGTCGGGCGACAGGCTCATCCGCTCGACCGGAGCATGGGCGTGCAGCGCCAGGGTCTTGAGCAGTTGCGCCTCGGCCTCGGTCAGGCGCTGGGGCGCGCCGTCGCGGCTCAGCTCCAGCCGTTCCATGTCGAAGACGGCGGTTCCCAGCTTGATCTCCTTGGGACCGATCGGCTTGCCGCCGGTGCGGCGCAGGATGGCGTCGATGCGCAGCACCAGCTCGCGCGGTTCGAACGGCTTGGACATATAGTCGTCGGCGCCGCGCGACAGGCCCTCGATCCGGTCTTCGGGATCGCCGCGCGCCGTCAGCAACAGCACCGGCGTCTTGGACAGCTCGGCCTTGCCGCGAACCCAGCTGGTCAGGTCCAGCCCGCTTTCGCCCGGCATCATGACGTCCAGCACGACCAGGTCGAACTCGATCAGCTCCATCATCCGCTTGGCGGCGGCCGCATGGGCGGCGCCGGTGACCCGGTAGCCTTCGCGCGCCAGAAACTCCTTCAACAGCTCGCGGATGCGGTCATCGTCGTCGACGATCAGCAGGTGACGGCCCACGCCGGGGCCGGCGATGGGGCCAGAACGGCCGTGCGAGCGCGATTCCGTCATGCTCATGCGACGTTTCCCCCGCTGCGGGCGTTGACCTGAGCGATTCGTGAGGCTCTAACACCGTCAATTTCGCGGGAGACGTATTTCAATGGCCTTCGTTCCTTTCGACGATCGTGACGGCTGGATCTGGGTGAATGGCGATTTCGTCCCCTGGAGGGAAGCGAAAACGCACGTTCTGACCCATGCCCTGCACTATGGCTCGTCGGTCTTCGAGGGTGAGCGTATGTACGCCGGCGAAATCTTCAAGCTGACGCAACATTCGGAGCGCCTGAAGCGGTCCGCCAACCTGCTCGACTTCGAGATACCCTACAGCGTCGCTGAAATCGACGCCTTGTGTAAGGAAACCTGCGCCAAGAACGGCCTGACGGACTGCTACGTGCGTCCCGTCGCCTACCTCGGCCCGGAACAGACCAGCGTTTCGGCCCTAAACAACAAGGTCCACCTGGCCATCGCCGTGTGGGACTGGCCCAGCTATTTCGACCCCGAGGTCAAGGCGCGCGGCCTACGTCTGGAATGGTCCAAGTGGCGTCGCCCCGATCCGGCGACGGCCCCGACGACGGCCAAGGCGGCGGGTCTGTACATGATCTGCACCATGTCCAAGAACACGGCCGAGCGTAACGGTTTCGCCGACGCCCTGATGCTGGACTGGCGCGGCTATGTCGCCGAGGCGACCGGCGCCAACGTCTTCTTCATCAAGGACGGCGTCATCCACACACCCAAGGTCGAGCACATCCTTGACGGCATCACGCGCCAGACGGTGATCGAGATTGCCCGCGAAAGGGGCATCGAGGTCGTGGTGCGCGACATCAAGCCGGAAGAACTGTCGGACTTCTCCGAATGCTTCCTGACTGGCACGGCCGTCGAAGTGACCCCGGTCGCTGAGGTCGGCGAATACCGTTTCACCCCCGGCGCCTTGTCGCTGGACTTGATGGACCACTACGGCAAGCTGGTGCGCGGCCAACTCTGATCCGGTCGCGACGGCGTGATGAGGGCGGTCCCGAGGGGCCGCCCTTTTTCGTTTCGCTTGCCAGCCGCGTCACTTTGTCCTTGAAGCGAATGAAGACCGGCGGGCGCGCCGGATACGGGGATCGTCTTTCATGTTCAGTCTGCTGAACCTCCAGAGCCTGTTCGGCCTGGTCGTCATCGTCGCCATCTGCTGGGCGTTCTCCGAGAACCGTCGCGTGTTCCCGTGGAAGCTGGCGATCGGCGCGATACTGGTTCAGGCCGGGCTGGTCCTGGCCCTGTTCGCCATTCCGGGATCACGCGCCGTCCTGACGGCGGTGACGGGGGCCATCGACGGCCTGGCGGTGGCGACGGCCCAGGGGACGCGGTTCGTGTTCGGCTATCTGGGTGGCGGCGACCAGCCCTATGCGGTCCAGAACGAAGGCGCCCTGTTCACCTTCGCCTTTAACGTCCTGCCGCTGATCATGGTGATCTCGGCCCTATCGGCCTTGCTGTGGCACTGGAAGATACTGAAGTGGCTGATCCGTGGCTTTGGCCTGCTGTTCCAGCGCACCATGGGCCTGGGCGGCGCCTCGGCCCTGGCGGTCGCGGCCAACATCTTTTTGGGCACCATCGAAAGCCCGATCGTCATCAAGGCCTATCTGGACAAGCTGAGCCGGTCTGAAATTTTCCTGATGATGACCGTGGGTCTGGCCACGGTCGCCGGTTCGACCATGGTCGCCTACGCCAGCATCCTGTCGCAGACCCTGCCCAACGCCGCCGGTCACGTGCTGGTCGCCTCCATCGTCTCGGCCCCGGCCGGCGTGCTGCTGGCGCGGATCATGGTGCCGGAACCCAACAAGGAAGCCGCCCAGGCGATCAGCTACGACTCGGCGCTGAAATACGACAGCGCCATCGACGCCATCTCGAAGGGCACGTCGGACGGCCTGATGGTCGTGCTGAACATCTCGGCGGTGCTGATCGTCTTCGTGGCCTTGGTGGCGCTGGTCAATGTCATGCTGGGCGGCTTCATCGTCTTCGGCGAACCGCTGACGGTCGAGCGTATCCTGGGCGTCCTGCTGACGCCGCTGGCCTGGCTGATCGGCGTCGATGCGCGCGAGGCGGGGCAGGCCGGCTGGCTGCTGGGCGTCAAACTGGCCCTGACCGAGTTCGTGGCCTTCATCGATCTGGGCAAGATCCCGGCCGACGCCATGAGCGAGCGCACGCGGATGCTGATGACCTATGCCCTGTGCGGCTTCGCCAACATCGGTTCTGTCGGCATCACCGTGACCGGCCTGTCGGTGCTGATGCCCGAGCGTCGCGAAGAAGTGCTGGGCCTGATCTGGAAAGCGCTGTTCGCCGGCTTCATGGCCACGGCCATGAGCGCGGCCATCGTCGGGGTCATGCCGGCGGCCGTGTTCGGCTGATCGAACACGGCTGGTCTTAATCCTTTGACCGCAATGGCTTACCGCGGCGTGAACTTGCGGATCACGCCGGAGAAGGTCATCAGCAGGCGATCGCCGGTGTTGATCTGGCCGCGCACGAAGATCAGGCTCTTGCCTGCCTTGGTGACCTGGCCGGTGGCCTCGATCAGTTCGCCGACATAGCCGCCGTCGATGAAGGTCGAATCTAGCTGGACCGTGACGCCCGAGGCGCCCTCCATCTCCTGATAGGCGATCTGGAACATGGCGATGTCGGCGAAGGTCATCAGGCAGCCGCCGTGCATCCGGCCGCCGGCGTTCATGTGCTTTTGCTCGGCGCGGAAGGCGCAGCGCATGTGACCGTCGGGATCGGGTTTGCCGTAGAACGGGCCCACGACGGTGTCGAAGGTGTCGTGCAGATCATAGGTCTGCCAGCCGGCGAACTCGCCCTCGGTGATGGTGATTTTCTTGGGCATGCAGACTTGGCCTTACTTATGGGCGTGCGTTGCAGCATATAGGCGCAATGAGCGATCCGATCGAAACCGCAATCCTGAACAAAATCGCCGCGCTGGAGCCCGGCAAGAGCATTGAGCCGGCGGAAGTGGCCAAAGAGCTACAGCCGGAGCAGTGGCAGCGCATGCTGCCCAAGGTCCGCGCCATCGCCCTGAGCCTGATGCGCCAGGGCAAGTTGACCATCACCAAGAAGGGCAAGCCAGTCGACCCGGACCACGTCCGCGGCGTGACGCGCCTGCGTCAGGCCACCGAGGAAGAGACGGCCCAGGCTCTGAGCCGTCGTCCGCCGCTCGTCGAGGGCCCCGATCTGGATGAATGACGACTGATCTCGACGAGGTACTGAGCGACATCCGCGCCTGCCGCGCCTGCGCGGGCGTGCTGCCGCATACGCCGCGTCCGGTGGTGCGGGTGTTTCCCGAGACGCGGCTGCTGATCTGCGGCCAGGCGCCGGGGCGGCGGGTGCACGAAAGCGGCCTGCCGTTCACCGATCCATCGGGCGATCGGCTGCGCGACTGGATGGGCGTGGACTACGAGACCTTCTATGCCGATCACCGCATCGGCGTGGCCGCCCAGGCCTTCTGCTATCCGGGGACGGCGCCCAAGGGCGGAGATTATCCGCCGCCGACACGGTGTGCGGACCTGTGGCGTCCGCAGCTTCTGGAGGCCCTGCCGCAGATGGAGCTGATCCTGCTGGTCGGCGGCTATGCCCAGGCCTGGGCGCTGGGGGATCGCGCCAAGCGGAACATGACCGAGACGGTGCGCGCGTGGCGCGACTATGCGCCTGACCTGCTGGTGCTGCCGCACCCCTCCTGGCGCAACACGGCCTGGCTGAGAAAGAACCCGTGGTTCGAGGCGGAGGTGGTGCCTTATCTGCGGGAACGGGTTCAAGTCATTCTGAAATCCGCTGAGTCTCGCGAACGCCGCGATCCAGTTCTGTCGTGAGGTCGTAGGAAGGGCGAATGGTCGTGAACTTATCCAGACTGATCCCGCTTGCGGCTGCGCTCGCCCTGTCGGCCTGCGCTACGCCCTATGTTCAGCCGCCGTTGACGCCGCCCGTCGGGTTCGTCGGCGCGCATGTCGAGGATCGCGCTCTGGTCATGTCGGACGGCGCGCAACTGCCCTATCTGCACTGGGGACCGAAGGATGAGGCCCCGTGGGCGGTGATCGTGGCGCTGCACGGCATGAACGACCACGACGCCAGCTTCCGTCTGGCGGGGCCGTGGTGGGCCGAACAGGGGATCGAGACCTGGTCTTATGATCAGCGCGGTTTTGGCGCCTCGCCGGGACGGGGAGAGTGGGCCGGACAGCAGCGGATGACCGACGACCTGCGCGAGATCACCGCCATGGCGCGGGCTCGTTATCCAAACGCCGTCATCGCGGTGGTGGGCGAGAGCATGGGCGGGTCGGTGACGGCGGCGGCGTTTGGTTCCGACAATCCGCCGGATGCGGATCGGGTGGTGCTGCTGGCGCCCGGCGTCTGGGGCTGGTCCACGCAAGGGCCGCTGAACAGCACGGCGCTGAACATCGCGGCGCGGGCGCTGGGCGACGTGGCGCTGGAGCCGCCCGAGTTCATCACGCGCGATATTCACGCCTCGTCCAATACGCTGGAGCTGATCCGCAACGGGCGCGACCCGATGAGCATTCTCGCGACCCGGTTCGACACCGTCTATGGGCTGGTCGATCTGATGGAGACCTCGTCGCGCAGCCTGGGCCGCATCCGGGGCGACGCCATCCTGATGTACGGCGCACACGACGAGGTGGTGAAGAGAGGGCCTATGCGGTTGGCCTTGCGACGGGCCGAGGCTGAAGGCGGCACGTTGCGCACGGCCTGGTATCCGAACGGCTGGCATCTGTTGAACCGCGATCTGGACGCCGAGATCGTCTATCGCGACGTGGTCTCGTGGCTGAAGGACCCCAAGGCAGCCCTGCCGTCGGGCGCGCCGGCGGTGCTGCCGCAGTTGGAAACCCGATCTTCGGCGCGTCCATAAACGTCTCTTAACGCGACGTTTACCATCAAGGCGGCATTTTCTGCCTAGCGGGGCGTTTGGGTCTCCCGCGTGTATGGGGCGGGGACGCGTGGGCGGCTTCACAGCGGCGTTGCAGAAGTTCGGGATCGGCCGTCTGGCCGCTGTCCTCGGCGTCGCCGCAGGCGTGGCCGCCGTGCTGGTCGCCGTCATGCTGCGCATGGGCCAGGCGCCCGACGCGCTGCTCTATTCCAATCTGGATCTGCGCGAAGCCAGCGAGATCACCACCGCCCTGGATCAGGCCGGCATCAAATATACCTCCAAGGGCGACGGCTCGACCGTCATGGTCAACCGCGACGACGTGGGCACGGCGCGGATGCTGGTGGCCGAGAAGGGTCTCGTGACCTCGGGGTCGGTCGGCTACGAGTTGTTCGACAATCAGTCGGTCCTGGGCCAGACCGAGTTCCAGCAGCAGTTGAACGAGCAGCGCGCGCTGCAGGGCGAACTGTCGCGCACCATCATGTCGATGCGCGGCATCACCGCCGCTCGCGTCCACATCACCATGCCGCGCCGCGAGATGTTCACCTCCGCCGCCGGCGATCCCACCGCCGCCGTTCTGGTGGGGCTGGGCGGCCGCGACCTGAGCGCCGATCAGGTGCGGGCGATCCGCAACCTGGTGGCCTCGTCGGTGCCGAACCTGAAGCCGGACCGCGTCACCGTCGCCGATCAGAACAACCGCACCCTGGCCGCCGGCAGCGACGACGGCACATTCTCGTCTGCCTCC
The DNA here is from genome assembly GCF_041648115.1 of Brevundimonas sp. Classification (GTDB taxonomy): domain Bacteria; phylum Pseudomonadota; class Alphaproteobacteria; order Caulobacterales; family Caulobacteraceae; genus Brevundimonas. The sequence continues at coordinate 116,437 of NZ_JBAZPR010000009.1, read as the reverse complement.
GCCGCCGAGGCCAAGGGCAATACCGAAAGCCAGCTTCAGGCGCGCATCAAGGACATCGTCGAAGGCGTCGTCGGCATCGGTTCCGCGCGGGTGCAAGTGACGGCCGACATCGATCAGAGCCGCGCCACCACCCAGGAAGAGAAGTTCGATCCCGATGGCCAGGTCGTCCGCTCGACCACCACCAACGGCTCGCAGTCCGCTGACAATACCGCTCAGCCCGACGGCGGCGTCACCGCCACGAACAACATTCCCGGCGGCGCGGCGCCCGGCGCGACCCCGGCCGGCTCGACCAACACCGAGAACGCCGAGACCACCAACTACGAAATCTCCAAGACCACCACGACCACGACCAAGGAGCCGGGCGAGGTCAAGAAGTTGGCCGTCGCCGTCGCCGTGGACGGCAAGTGGACACCCGCCGCCGACGGCAAGGGCGAGCCGACCTATGCGCCGCGCACCGCCGAGGAGATCGCCCAGATCAAGTCGCTGGTCGCCGCCGCCGCAGGCATCGACGAGACGCGCGGCGACAAGATCGAGGTCATCAACGTCCGCTTCAACCACGACACCGGTATCGCCGGCGGCCTGGAAGGCAAGTCGTCGCTGCTGGACTTCTCCAAGAACGACATCATGCGCTTCGTCGAGCTGGGCATACTGACGGTCGTCGCCCTGCTGCTGATCTTCTTCGTGCTGCGTCCGCTGCTGAAGACGGCCTCGGGCGGGGCGAACCTGCCGGCCGTCATCGGCGCCAACGGCATGCCTGTGACGACGGTGGCGACGACGGTGATCGGCGCGGACGGACAGCCGCAACTGGTTCAACTGCCTGCACCCACCGAGATGGACCAGAAGATCGACATCGCCCGCATCGAGGGTCAGGTGAAGGCGTCCTCGGTCAAGAAGGTTGCCGACTTCGTTCAGGCCCATCCCGATGACGCCGCGGGCATCCTGCGCACCTGGGTGGCCGAAGGCTGATGGCGAAGCTGGTCAACAAGAAGGCTGCGATCGACGACCCCAACAAGCTGACGGGGCCGGAGAAGGCCGCCGTCATCCTGCTGGCGCTGGGCGAAGAACATACCGCCCTGTGGGAGCGTCTGGACGACGACGAGGTCAAGGAGATCTCGCAGGCCATGGCGACGCTGGGCAATGTCAGCGCCGAGGCCGTCGAGGCCCTGATGATCGAGTTCGTCTCGGGTCTGTCAGGCTCGGGCTCGGTCATGGGCAGCTACGAACAGACCCAGAAGCTGCTGGCCGCCTTCCTGCCCAAGGATCGCGTCGACGGCCTGATGGAGGAGATCCGGGGTCCGGCCGGTCGCACCATGTGGGACAAGCTGGGCAATGTGAACGAGGCCGTCCTCGCCAACTATCTGAAGAACGAATACCCCCAGACGGTCGCCGTCATCCTGTCCAAGGTGCGCTCGGATCATGCCGCCCGCGTCCTGACCAGCCTGCCCGAGGACTTCGCCCTGGAATGTGTGCAGCGGATGCTGCGCATGGAACCGGTGCAGCGCGAGATCCTGGACAAGATCGAGGCGACGCTGCGCACCGAATTCATGTCGAACCTGGCGCGGACGTCCAAGCGCGACAGCCACGAGATGATGGCCGACATCTTCAACAGCTTCGACCGTCAGACCGAGGCCCGTTTCATCGGCGCCCTGGAAGAGCGCAATCGCGAGTCGGCCGAGCGCATCCGCGCCCTGATGTTCGTGTTCGAGGATCTGTCCAAGCTGGACCCCGGCGGCGTCCAGACCCTGCTGCGCGGCGTGGACAAGGATTCGCTGGGCCTGGCGCTGAAGGGCGCCTCGGAGGGGCTGCGCGAGATGTTCTTCTCCAACATGTCCGAACGCGCCTCCAAGATCATGCGCGAAGACATGGAATCGATGGGCCCTGTGCGTCTGAAGGACGTCGATGCGGCGCAGATGGCCATGGTTCAGGTCGCCAAGGACCTGGCCGCCAAGGGCGACATCATGCTGGCCGGCCAGGGCTCCGACGACGAGCTGATCTACTGACATGACCCAGTCTCCCGAAATCCGTCACCTCTTCGCCTTCGACACCGAGTTCGACGCGGACGGCACGGTGGTGCGCCCCGGCGCCTGGACGCCCGCCAAGCGCTCTTATCTGCCGGCCGAGGTCGAGGCCCTGGTGGCGCAAGGCCGGCTGGAAGCGCGCCAGCAGGCGCTGGCCGAGATCGAGAACATACGCGCCATGGCCTTGAGCAACATCGCCCAGTCGGTGGCGTCGGCCATGCCGACGCTGAAGGCCGTGGCCCAGGCGCATCGCGAGCAGTCCGCCGACCTGGCCCTGGCGGCCGCCCGCGCCATCGGCGGGGCCGCGCTGGAGCGTTTTCCGCAGGCGCCGCTGAAGGCCGCGCTGGAGATGCTGGCGCAGGAGATCGACGCCTCGCCGCGCCTGGTGGTGAGGACATCGGGCCTGGACGATGAGGCGCGCGCCCTGATCCAGCAGGCCTGCGCCGACAGCGGCTTCACCGGCGTGGTCGCCTTCCGCGACGAACCGGGCATGGCGCAGACGGCCTTCCAGCTGGAATGGGCCGACGGTCGCGCCGACCATGATCCCAAAGGGTCCGCCGACCGTGTCGCCGAGGCGCTGACGGCCGCCCTGGCGGCCGAGGCCGGACACGCCGAATCCCTTCCCGTCGACAGGAGCATGTTCTGATGGCATCCGACGACCTGGCGCTGGAGGAATTCTCCAGCCTTTCCGGCCCGCCGCCGATCGACGATCACGGCGACAAGACCGCCGCCGACCTGGCCACCGTCTTCGACGTGCCGGTCAATATCTCGGCCGTTCTGGGCAAGTCGCACATGTCGGTGGCCCAACTGCTGAAGCTGAACAAGGGGTCGGTGCTGGAGCTGGACCGCAAGGTCGGCGAGGCGATCGACATCTTCGTCAACAACCGCCTGATCGCGCGTGGCGAGGTCGTCGTCGTCGACGACCGGCTGGGCGTGACCATGACGGAAATCATCAAGACCGAGGATTCGGGCGCCTGATCGGCGACCGATTTTAGAGATTAAGGGAGAAGAACGATGCGTCTTCTGGTGGTAGGCAGACTGAGCGGACAGCTCGCTTCGGCGGTGAAGATGGCCATGGCGCACGGCGCCAAGGTCACCCACGTCGAGCGCGCCGACCAGGCGACCGAACAACTGCGCCGGGGACAGGGCGCGGACCTGCTGATGGTCGACTACCAGCTGGACATCGCCGCCCTGATCGCCGCCAACGAGGCCGAGCGGATCACCATCCCGGTCGTGGCCTTCGGCATCGACGCCGATGCGCGTGAGGCCGCCGCGGCGATCAAGGCCGGCGCCAAGGAGTTCATCCCGCTTCCGCCCGATGCCGAACTGATCGCCGCCGTCCTGTCGGCCGTCGCCGACGACGAAAAGCCGATGATCTCGGCCGACCCGTCGATGAAGGCGGTGCTGCAACTGGCCGACCAGGTCGCGCGCTCGGAAGCCTCGATCCTGATCACCGGCGAAAGCGGCGTCGGCAAGGAGGTGATGGCCCGTTATCTGCACGAGCATTCGCGCCGCGCCGAACGCCCCTTCATCAGCGTCAACTGCGCCGCCATTCCCGACAATCTGCTGGAATCCGAACTGTTCGGCCACGAGAAGGGCGCCTTCACCGGCGCCGTCGCGCGTCGTATCGGCAAGTTCGAGGAGGCCGACGGCGGTACGCTGTTGTTGGACGAAATCTCTGAGATGGACGCCCGGCTTCAGGCCAAGCTGCTGCGCGCCATCCAGGAACGGGTCATCGACCGCGTGGGCGGCTCCAAGCCGGTCTCGGTCAACATCCGCATCATCGCCACCTCGAACCGCGATCTCGCCAAGGCTGTGGCGGAGGGCGTGTTCCGTGAAGACCTGCTGTATCGCCTGAACGTCGTGAACCTGCGTCTGCCGTCTTTGCGCGAGCGTCCGGGCGACATCGTCGTTCTGGCCGATCACTTCATCAAGAAATACGCCGCCGCCAACGGCGTGCCGGTTCGCCCGATCTCGGCCCAGGCGCGCCAGGCCATCGCCGCCCACCGCTGGCCCGGCAACGTTCGCGAGCTTGAGAACGCCATGCACCGCGCGGTGTTGCTGGCGGTCGGTCCCGAGATCGACGTGGACGCCATCCGCCTGCCGGACGGTCAGCCGCTGTCGGGGCAAGGCGCGGGTGCGATGACCGGCCATGCCTATGATGGCGGACAGGGGGGCATCGCCGCCCGCGCAGCCCAGGCCGCCGACGCCGTGACCCGCAGCTTCGTGGGCCAGACGGTCGCGGCGATGGAGAAGACGCTGATCCTGGACACCCTGACCCACTGCCTGGGCAATCGCACCCATGCGGCCAACATCCTGGGCATCTCGATCCGCACCCTGCGCAACAAGCTGAACGAATATTCCGATGAGGGCACGGCCATCCCGGCGCCCATGAGCGGCGTGTCGGCCTCGGGCTACGCGGCCTGAGGATGACGACCGGGTTTGATCGCAGGACGCTGATCGGCGGGGCGGGCGCGCTGGCGCTTGTCGGCTGCTATCCGCGACGCGACGAACCCAAGGCGGAAGAGACCCCGCAACCTTTCCTGCTGAACGACCTGGAAAAGCGCCACGGCGGACGGCTGGGCGTGGCGGCCCTGGATGTCGGCAGCCAGCGCCGGGTGTCCTGGCGTGGACAGGAACGGTTCGCCTTCTGCTCGACCTTCAAGGCCTTCCTCGCCGTCGCCACGCTGGAGCGGGTGCAGCGCGAGGAAGAGCGGCTGGAGCGCGCCGTCGCGATCACGCGGGCGGACATGATCCCCCACGCGCCGGTGACAGAAAAAGCCATCGGCCGTACCCTGACGATCCGCGAACTGATGCAGGCGGCGGTCGAGGTCAGCGACAATCCGGCGGCCAATATCCTGATCCGTGAAATGGGTGGAATCGCCGTATGGCGTTCATGGTGGCCGACGTTCGGCGACACCACCACCGTCATCTCGCGCCTGGAGCCGGACCTGAACACCGCCCTGCCCAACGATCCGCGCGACACCTGCCTGCCGGACCAGACCATCGCCAACATCCGCGAGCTGGCGTTCAGCGATCGGCTTACGCCTGAGCATGATCAACTGATCACCGGCTGGATGACGTCCTCGCCGACCGGCGCGAACCGCATCAAGGCGGGCGCGCCCCAGGGCTGGACCGTGGCGCACAAGACCGGGACCGGATCCAACGGCGCGACCAACGACATCGGCATGCTGACGCCGCTGTCGGGTTCGCCGGTCCTGCTGGCCGCCTATTTTACCGGCGCGCCCGAGGCGACGGACGATCAACGCGACGCCGTGATCGCCGAGGCGACGCGCCGCGCCCTGAAGGCGCTGGGCCGTGACTGACACGCCTACCATGATGAAGGACGGCATGGCGCGCCCCACCGGGCGCGACGTCCTGGGTTGGGTCAACCGCGGCGAAGTGCTGATGGCCGTCGGCGTGATCGGCGTGATCATGCTGCTGATCCTGCCGGTCCCGAAGATGCTTCTGGACCTGCTGCTGGCGATCTCGCTGGTCTCGTCCGTGCTGATCCTGATGACCGCCGTGATGATGAAGCGGCCGCTGGACTTCGCCATCTTCCCGACCGTGCTACTGGTCTCGACGCTGTTCCGCCTGGGTCTGAACCTGGCCTCGACGCGTTTGATCCTGACGCACGGCCAGGAAGGCCACGACGCGGCAGGGCAGGTCATCAACGCCTTCGGTCAGCTGATGATGGGCGGCAACTTCATCATCGGGGTGATCATCTTCGCCATCATCCTGGTGGTGAACTTCGTCGTCATCACCAAGGGGTCGACCCGGATCGCCGAAGTGTCCGCCCGCTTCACCCTGGACTCCATGCCGGGCAAGCAGATGGCCATCGACGCCGATCTGTCCAGCGGCCTGATCACCGAGGAGCAGGCCAAGCTGCGTCGCAAGGAGCTGGAGCAGGAATCGACCTTCTTCGGCGCCATGGACGGTGCGTCCAAGTTCGTGCGCGGCGACGCCGTCGCCGGCCTGATCATCACCTTCATCAACGCCATCGGCGGCATTCTGATCGGTACGCTGCAGCACGGCATGCCGGCGATGGAGGCCGCCAACACCTATGTCCAGCTGACCATCGGCGACGGCCTGGTCACGCAGGTTCCGGCCATCATCATCTCCATCGCCGCCGGCTTCCTGGTGTCCAAGGCCGGCGTCGAGGGCACGGCGGACAAGGCCATGGTCACGCAGTTGGCCACCAACCCGGTCTCGCTGGGCGTCGTGTCGGGCGCGGCCGGCCTGATCGGTCTGATCCCCGGCATGCCTCTGCTGCCTTTCGCAGCCCTTGCTATCGGTTCGGGCTTCATGGCCTGGAAGCTGGGACGCAACCGGCTGAGGCCGCAACCGACCGAGGCCGAGATCGCCGCGACCGCCGCCGCCGCCAAGCCCAAGGAGGATGTCGAAGAGCCGATCTCCAACATCCTGACCATCGACGAGGTCAAGATCGAACTGGGCTATTCGCTTCTCAGCCTGATCAACGATCTGGAAGGCCGCCGCCTGACCGATCAGATCCGCGCTCTGCGCCGTTCGCTGGCCCAAGAATACGGCTTCGTCATTCCCCAGGTGCGCATCCTCGACAACATGCGCTTGCCGACCCAGGGCTACGCCATCCGCATCAAGGAGATGGAGAGCGGCGCGGGCGAGGTGCGGCTGGGGCACCTGATGGCGATGGACCCGTCGGGGCGTCAGGTCGAACTGCCGGGCGAGCACATGCGCGAGCCGGCTTTCGGTCTGCCCGCGACCTGGATCGAAGAGGGGATGCGCGAGGAGGCGACGTTCCGGGGCTACACCCTGGTCGATCCGTCCACGGTGCTGACTACCCACCTGACCGAGATCCTGAAGGACAATATGGCGGACCTGCTGTCCTATGCCGAGGTGCAGAAACTGCTGAAGGAGCTGGGCGCCGAAGAGAAGAAGCTGGTCGAGGAACTGGTCCCCAGCGTGGTCACGGTCACCACCCTGCAACGGGTGCTGCAATCGCTGCTGCGCGAGAAGGTGTCGATCCGCGATCTGCCGGCGATCCTTGAAGGGCTGGCCGAGGCGGCGCCGCACAGCTCCAGCGTCACCACCCTGGTCGAACATGTCCGCGCACGCCTGGGCCGCCAGCTGTGCTGGCAGAACAAGGACGGCGAGGGCGCCCTGCCCATCGTCACTCTGTCGCCGGAATGGGAGACCGCCTTCGCCGAAAGCCTGATCGGACAGGGCGAGGACAAGCAGTTGGCCATGGCGCCGTCGCGGCTTCAGGACTTCATCCGCGCCGTGCGCGACACCTTCGAGCGGATCGCCATGACGGGCGAGAATCCGGTGCTGCTTACCGGACCGATGACCCGGCCCTATGTCCGGTCGATCATCGAGCGTTTCCGGGGCCAGACCGTGGTGATGAGCCAGAACGAGATCCACCCCAAGGCGCGGTTGCGTACACTGGGCCAGGTCTGACAACGGCCTGTAAACGCGGCGGAATCAGTTTGACGTTTGACGCGGCGCACCACGCCGCTAAAGCTCCACCGTCATGATCCCAAGTCCTCGGTCCCAATGGTCGCGATTGCGCGACTTCACCCGCACGTCGTCGCTCGCGCGGTCGATGTCGGCCATGCTGATCCTCGTTTTCGGCCTGCTGATCGTCGTCAATGCGACGACTTTCGTGATGATCCAGCGCACAGCGTCGGTGAACCGCACCATAGAACATGCCCAGCTGATGCGGCGGGCGTCGCGCACCACCCTGATTTCCATGCTGAACGCCGAGACGGCGCAGCGGGGCTTTCTGCTGACCGGCCGCAGCGATTTCCTTCAACCCTATCGCCAGGCGCAGGAGGAGATGAAGCCGGCCGTCGCCTTCCTCGACGAAGGCGCGGCGCAGGATCCGACGCTGAAGGCCCCGGTCGATCGCATCCATCGCCTGGCGGATTTGAAGTGGGCCGAGATGGAACGGACCGTGACCTTGGCCCAGCAGGGGCGGATCGGTCAGTCGATCCAGGCCGTCCGCTCGGGCGAAGGCAAGCGCTATATGGACGAGTTGCGGGCCGCCGTGGACGCCTTCGACGCCCTCAAATCCGCCCGCATCGCCGAACGCAGGAAGGCGTCCGACCGTTTCGGGGTCCTGACGGTGACGATGAACGCCATCGCCGGCCTGCTGGTGATCGTCCTGGCGTTGCTGTCGGCCTGGATGGTGCGGCGGTACGTGTCTGAACTTCAGGCCGCCCGCGCCACGCTGGATGCGGCCAACGCCGGTCTGGAAGACAAGGTTCGCGAACGCACCGGCGACCTGATGCGCGCCAACGAGGAAATCCAGCGCTTCGCATACATCGTCAGCCACGACCTGCGCGCGCCCTTGGTCAACGTCATGGGCTATACCTCCGAGCTGGAGCAGGCGGGCAGGGTCGTCGACAAGGCTATCGCCGACGCCGAGAAGACGCGCGCCGTCGATGCCGACGTGATCATGGCCGTCCGTGAAGACATGCCAGAGGCCATCGGCTTCATCCGTGCCTCGACCGAGAAGATGGACCGGCTGATCAACGCCATACTGAAGCTGTCGCGCGAGGGTCGCCGCAACCTGGCGCCCGAGACGCTGGACATGACGGCCATGGCCCAGAACATCGCCGACAGCGTCCACCACCAGACAGAGGCCTCGGGCGCGCGAATCGAGGTGCAACCTCTGCCGGAAATCGAAAGCGACCGCATTTCGATGGAACAGATCGTCGGCAATCTGATCGATAACGCCGTCAAATATCTGGACGCCAGCCGGCCCGGAGAGATCGTGGTGTCGGGCGAGGACGTGCCGGGCGGCTGGGTCGTCTATCGGGTCGCCGACAACGGACGGGGCATCGCACCACGCGACCACGAACGGATCTTCGAACTGTTCCGCCGGTCCGGCAAACAGGACCGTTCGGGCGAGGGGCTGGGGCTGGCCTTCGTGCGCAACAGCGTGCGACGGATCGGCGGCACCATCGACGTGGAGTCCGAGCTGGGCAAAGGCTCGACTTTCCTGCTGAAATTCCCCAAACGACTGATCGTAGCTGAACCCGGAGGCGCGCTGTGACGCAACCCGTCAAAATCATCATGGTCGAAGACGACCACGGCCACGCCAAGCTGATCGAAAAGAACATCCGCCGGGCCAACATCAACAACGAAATCAAGCATTTCGATGAGGGCGGTGCGGCGCTGGACTATCTGTTCAGCGACGAAATCCTGAACAACGGCCCGCTGCTGATCCTGCTCGACCTCAACCTGCCCGATATGTCGGGAACTGACATTCTGGAGAAGGTGAAGGGCAACGATCGCCTGAAGCGCGCGCCCGTCGTGGTCTTGACGACCACGGACGATAAGGTCGAGATCCAGCGCTGCTACGACCTGGGCTGCAACGTCTATATCACCAAGCCGGTGGATTATGAATCCTTCGCCGGCGCCATCCGCCAGCTCGGCCTGTTCCTGTCGGTCATCCAGGCGCCGGAGATCTGACGATCGAGACGCCGCAGCCTATCCGCCTGCTCTATATCGACGATGACCGGGGCCTGTCCCGGCTGGTCGAGAAGGAGTTGGGGCGTCACGGCTATGCCGTCACCTGCGCCCCCGACGGGGACGCGGGGCTGGCGCTGTTGCAGCAACACGAATACGATGTCTGCGCCCTGGACCACTACATGCCGACGCGCGACGGCCTGGACGTCCTGCCCGACATCATGGCGCTGAATGCGCCGCCGCCCGTCGTCTATGTGACCGGCGCGCAGGACGGACGGATCGCGGTTGCGGCCCTGCGCGCGGGCGCCGCCGACTATGTCATCAAGGACGTGTCCGAGGACTTCACCTCCCTGCTGCGCTCGGCGCTGGAAGACGCCCTGCTGCGTCGCCGGCTCCAGCGCGAGAACGACCTGGCCCAGGAAGAAATCCGCCTGGCCCGCGACCGAGCCGAGGCCATGCTGCGCGAGGTGAATCACCGCGTCGGCAACTCGCTGCAGCTGGTGTCCAGTTTCATGTCGCTGCAGATGCGCCACGTCACCGATCAGGGCGCCAAGGACGCCTTGCGGGAGTCGCAGGCCCGCATCGAGGCCGTCGCCCATGTTCACCGTCGCCTCTACACGTCCGGCGACATGAGCAGCGTGGCGATGGACGAATATCTGGTGGGGCTGATGGACGAACTGTCCAAGTCCATCGGGCCGGGCGAAGGATCGCCCAAGTTGACGCTGGATGCCGAGCCTCTGTCGGTCACGACCGATCAGGCGGTGTCCATCGGCGTCATCGTCACCGAACTGGTCACCAACGCCGTCAAATACGCCTACTCGCCGGGGCAGGGCGGCGAAATCCGCATCCATCTGCGCCGCGAGGGTGACAACAAGGTCGCCCTGATGGTCGAGGACGACGGCCCCGGCATGGGCGACGGCACGCCCAAGGGCACGGGTCTGGGCGGCAAGATCATCTCGGCCATGGCCTCGGGCCTGCGCTCGGTCGTCGAGTTCGACGGCGCACACAAGGGCGTGCGCGCCCGGCTGTCGTTCGACCTTTAGGGTCGGTATCCGTCATGTTGCAGTTCGGCGTTCGCAAACCCGCTTCCGATTATCGTCACCGCGCCACGGCGTTCGGCATCGTCGAACGCGACGGGCTGATCGCCTGTGTCCGGGTGGAGCGCGAGGCCGGTCCCTATTTCGACCTGCCCGGCGGCGGGGTCGATGTCGAGGAGACCGAGGTTCAGGCCCTGAAACGCGAGTTTGTGGAAGAGACGGGCCTAACCATCGCGCCACTGAACCGCATCGCCGAGGCCAGCCAGTATTTCGTGCGCTCGACCTCGGAGCCGGTGAACAATGTCGGCGGCTTCTGGACCGCGACCGTCACCGCCGAAAACCCGGATGCGAAATGCGAGGATGATCACACCCTGGTGTGGCTGGATCCGACCTTCGCCCTGTCCCGGCTGAGACACGATTCTCACGCCTGGGCGGTCGCCGTCTGGCTGCGTCGGGCAAGCTGAGCCTTACGGAACGAGGGTGCGGCTATGCCGTTTCCTTTTCAACCCGCAACGCCATGTCGCGGCTATTGAAAACGGAGACTTTAGATGGCTGATCACGACCGTATCGAAGGCGCCGCCAAGAACATCGGCGGCAAGATCAAGGAAGCCGCCGGCAAGGTGACCGGCGACACCAAGCTGCAGGCCGAAGGCAAGGCCGATCAGGTCGAGGGCAAGGTCCAGAACACGGTCGGCGGCGTCAAGGACAGCCTCCGCGACAAGGCCTAAGCCCCAACGAATTGCGTGAAGATATGAAACGCCGTTCGCGAAAGCGGACGGCGTTTCTGCGTTTTGATCAGTCCTTGTCGCCCCAGAGCTTGATCGACAGGCCCTTGCTGTCCGTCGTGTCAACGGGGCGGCATTCCGAACTGAATCCGCCTTCGACCGGACGGGGGCGGCAGTCCATTTCTCGCAAGGCCGACGGCGCGCTGGACGCGCGCGATTGCGGCCCGCACTGAACGGCTTAGGCCGAGCCGCCGGCGTTGGCCTGGATCATCTGACAGTCGCCCGCCATGCCGCTGGGACGCAGGGCCTCGGGCAGGTCAGGTCCCATGGCCAGGGCCAGTTGTTCACGCACTTCGGTCTGGCAGGTCTCCATCAACTTGGCGCCGCGCACCAGCGGACTGCACCGCGCGCGCTCGAAACCGAAAGGATCGGCCAAGCCCCACGCCGGCACGGAATGTTGCGCCGGCGTCGCCGGCGTCTCGACCACCGGCTCTGGCGCGGCCGTCTCACACACCACGGTCGGTGCGGGTTGCTGAAACAGAAGCAGGGCGAAGGCGGCGGCGATCATGGACAAGGCCCCTCGATGTAGTTCGCCGGGCGGGAACTCGCCCAAGACGCGAACCTACCTTGTCAGGGCGCGCATCGCCTTGTCGAGACCTTCCAGTGTCAGGGGGAACATCCGTTCTTCCATCACCTCGCGCAGCAGGCCGACCGACGCGGTGTAGCTCCAGTAGCGTTCCTGCACCGGGTTCAGCCAGATCGACTTCTCCCACTGCTGACGCGCCCGCTTCATCCAGACGGCGCCGGCCTCCTCGTTCCAGTGCTCCACCGAACCGCCCGGCATGGTGATTTCATAGGGCGACATGGTCGCGTCCCCGACGAAGATGGCCCGCCAGTCGCCCGGATATTTGTGCAGCAGGTCCCAGGTCGGGATCCGCTCGGTGTGGCGGCGGCGATTGTCCTTCCAGACGCCTTCGTAAAGGCAGTTGTGGAAGTAGAAGAACTCCAGGTTCTTGAACTCGGTCCTGGCCGCCGAGAACAGCTCCTCCACCAGCTTGATATGACCGTCCATAGAGCCGCCGATGTCGAGGAACAGCAGAACCTTGATCGTGTTGCGCCGCTCGGGCCGCATCCGGATGTCCAGCCAGCCCTGGCGCGCGGTGCCGTCGATGGTGCCGTCGATGTCCAGCTCTTCCGCCGCGCCCTCGCGGGCGAAACGGCGCAGCCGGCGCAGGGCGACCTTGATGTTGCGCGTGCCCAGTTCGACCGTGTCGTCCAGGTTTCTGAACTCGCGCTTCTCCCACACCTTGACCGCCCGGCCGTGTTTTCCCGGCCCGCCAATGCGCACGCCCTCGGGATTATAGCCGCCGTGGCCGAACGGGCTGGTCCCGCCCGTGCCGATCCATTTCGACCCGCCGGAATGCCGTTCGTGCTGCTCCTCCAGTCGCTGCTTCAGCGTCTCCATCAGCTTGTCGAACCCGCCGAGCGCCTCGATCTGGGCCTTCTCCTCGTCGGTCAGATATTTCTCGTTCAACAGCCGCAGCCAGTCCTCGGGAATATCGGTCGTCAGGTCCTCGCCCGCCCCGACCGATTCCACCCCCTTGAACACGGTCCCGAACACCTGGTCGAACCGGTCATAGTGTTTCTCGTCCTTGACCAGAACCGCGCGCGACAGGTGATAAAAGGTCTCGATCTCGCGCCCCGCCAGATCGCGATCCATCGCCTCCATCAGATGGAGCCATTCCTTCATCGACACCGGAACCTTGGCGTCGCGCAGGGCGGTGAAGAAGGGGAGGAGCATCAGAGGTTTTCGAGCGCTTGCGCCAAACGGGGAACTTCGATGCTGGCGATGGCCCAGATGACGCTGAAGTCGGTTGATCCGTAATCGTGCGCCAATCGGTGGCGAAGCCCCAACATGCCGCGCCAGTCGATGTCAGGAAGCTTTTCAGTCACTGCGGGTGACAACTTTCCTGCGGCTTCTCCAATGATCAAAAGTCTAAAGGCCGTCGCATCCCGTCGCAGAGAATCGGCTTCGAACGCGTCGGATGAAAGTCCGTCGATGTAGCGCGCAATCAAATCGGTCGATTCGCGAATATCCGCCAAAAGGCCGCGATCTGCGCGGTCAGACCTCAACACAATCCCTCAATGCGGACGCGCGGACGTAGGGATTGCGGAGGCCCTTCGACGTAAGCAGGTCAACCTCCTTGCCGACCTTGTCCGTCAATTCCTCGGCTAGACTATAGAACCGCAGACCCAACGGTTGCGACAAGTCCACCAGCAGGTCGACATCGCTGTCCGGTCGGGCCTCATCGCGGGCGTAGCTGCCGAACAGGCGTACGTTGACGATGCCCTGCTCTTCGAGCCAGGGCTTGAGGTCGCGCAGTTTTTCCAGCAGTTCGGCGCGGGTCATGCGGGCAACATAGTCTATCCGCGCCGCAAGATGAACTCTCGGTCGCGCCAGGCGCCGACGGGGTAGTCGTATTCACCCGCCTTCTCGAAGCCGTAGGCGGCGTAGAGGCGCTGGGCCTTGTCGTTGCCGCTCCAGACGCCGATCCACAGCGGGCCCTCGGTGTTCGCCTGCATCCAGTCCAGCGACAGGGTCAAAAGCTTTGTACCCAAGCCGAGGCCTTGGGCAGTCTTCGACACATAAAGCCGGCGCAACTCCATGTGCGACGGCCTTGCGTCGGGGTGAGGCAGGCCGTTAGGGCCGGCGTTGGCGAAGGCCAGCAGTTCTCCGTCCCGCTCCGCCACCCACCAGGCGGCGCCCGGCTCGGCCAGCTTCTTCAGCGTCGGTTCCACGTCGAAACTAGCGCCTAGGAAGGCCTTCAGATCGGCCTCGGGATAGGGGATGCCGAACCCCTCCACGAAGGTGTCGATGAAGGTCTGGCGACCCAGGGCGCCCAGGGCGGCGGCGTCTTCGGGGCAGGCAGGGCGGATCACGATCTCGGTCATGGTTCGGCTCTACAGGGTGGCGTCGCGCGCGTCACCGGCGACAAGGGCGAACGGCAGGCGTATCGTCGTTCCGATGTCCGTGCCGATCTTCACCCATCCGTCCATGCTGTCCCACACGCCGGGCGCGGGCCATCCCGAAAGTCCCGAGCGGCTGAAGGCGGTGCTGGACGCGCTGGACGACGCCGGTCTGGCCCATGATCGGCGGGCGGCGTCCCAGGCCGAGCTCGTGGATCTGGAGCGGGTGCATCCGGCCGCCTATGTCGCCCGCCTGCTGAAGGCGTCCCCCACCCAAGGCATGAATCAGCTGGACGCCGACACCGTCCTGTCGCCCGGCAGCGTCATGGCGGCGCGACTGGCGGCGGGGGCGGCGATCGATGCGGTGAGGGCCATCGCGAGGGGCGAGATGAACCGCGCCTTCGCCGCCGTGCGCCCGCCGGGCCACCATGCCGAGCCGGATCGGGCCATGGGGTTCTGCCTGTTCTCCTCCGTCGCCGTCGCGGCGCGCGTGGCTCAGTCCGAAGGGATGGCGCGGGTGGCGGTAGTGGATTTCGACGTTCACCATGGCAACGGCACCCAGGCCGCATTCGAAGACGACGACAGCCTTTTCATGGCCTCCATCCACCAGATGCCGCTCTATCCCGGCACGGGCGCGGCGTCCGAAACCGGCGTCGGCAATATCGTCAACGCCCCGGTGGCGCCCCATGCGGCGCGTGAAAAATGGCGTGCGACCTTCGCCGGCGGACTGATGCCGGCGCTGGAATCGTTCCGGCCGGACCTGATCCTGATCTCGGCCGGTTTCGACGCCCACAGGCGCGATCCGCTGGCGCATCAGTCGCTGGAAGCCGAGGATTTCGCTTGGGCGACGCGTGCGATTCTGGAGGTCGCGCGCCGGACGTGTTCGGGCAAGGTTGTGTCGGCGCTTGAGGGCGGTTACGACCTTGAAGGACTAGGCCGCTCTGCGGTCGCCCACGTCGCCGCGCTCGGGGAGGACTGAGGACGCCTAACGCCTTGAAACCAAAGGCCCGTCCGTTTGTCATGTCAGCCCCCGCCCTGTCCCTCGATTCGACCGAACCGTCCGTGTCCCCGCCCGATGCCGCGCCATGCGTGGGCGCGCTCGTCGCCCTGCGTCCCGGCGCCATCATCCTGACGCGTCACGGCGAGCCGGCCTTGTCGCGCAAATGCCTGATCACGGCGCGCCAGTACGGCGAGTGGTGGGCGAAATACGAGATCGGCGGCCTGCTGGCCGGCCAGACGCCCCCGCCGGAACTGGTCGCCGCTGCGCAAGGCGCCGGGGCCATCTATGCCTCGACCCGTCAGCGCGCCCAAGAAACCGCCGCCGCCGTCGCCGCCGGGCGCGAGGTGATGGCCGACGTGATGTTCATCGAGGCGCCCCTGCCGCCGCCGCCGATTCCGGAATGGATCAAGCTGTCGCCCAAATGGTGGGGCGTGGTGTCGCGCTTCTGGTGGCACGCCTTCGACCACCACGACGGCCAGGAAACCCGCGCCCAGGCCGAGGCACGCGCCGATCAGGCGGCGCACAAGCTGATCGCGCGGGCCGAGAGCGGCCAGGACGTGCTGGTCTTCGCCCACGGCTATTTCAACCATATGGTCGGCCGCGCGCTGAAGGCCGATGGCTGGAAACTGGTCCACAACCAGGGCTTCAAATACTGGTCTCAACGGCGCTACGAGAAACGATAGCCGCTTGAGGCGTTGATGCGGCGGTTGCGCCCGATTAGGGTCCGCGTCATGACCGATACTGCCGCCATCCCCGCCGATCTCAGCTTCGAAGACGCCCTGCAGCGTCTGGAGACCATCGTGTCCCGCCTGGAGTCCGGCCAGGCGCCGCTGGAAGAATCCATCGCCCTGTACGAAGAGGGCGCCAAGCTGAAGGCGCATTGCGAAGCGCGGTTGAAGGCGGCCCAGCTGCGTGTCGAGAAGATCGTGGTCGGCCCCGACGGCCAGGCGAAGGGTGTAGAGGCGGCGTCGTTCGAATGATCGGTTGGTCGTCTTGAACCGTGTCATCGCTGCAAACTCGCCCGAGCAGGCGGTGATCGATCGTGTGGCCGAGGTCGCCGATCTGGTCACGGTCGCTCTGGATGAACTGTTGCCACGCGCCGAAGGCCCGGAATCGCGGCTGACCGAGGCGATGCGTTATGCGGCGCTCGGCCCCGGCAAACGGTTGCGGCCGTTCTTTGCGCTGGAGGCTGCGCGCCTGTTCGACATCGACGAACGGTCGGTGCTGCGGGCCGCCTGCGCCCTGGAATGCGTCCACGCCTACAGCCTGGTTCACGACGACCTGCCGTGCATGGACGATGACGACATGCGCCGCGGCCGTCCCACCGTCCACCGCGCCTATGACGAGGCGACGGCGGTGCTGGCCGGCGATGCGCTTCAGACCGCCGCCTTCGACATCATCCTGCACGAAGACACGCACGAGGACGCGGCCATCCGCTGCGAACTGGCGGCGCGGCTGTCGCTGGCGTCCGGGGCGCGGGGCATGGCGGGTGGTCAGATGATCGATCTGCTGGGCGTGCGCGACGACCTGGGCGGAGTGGCGCGGATGCAGCGGCTGAAGACCGGCGCCCTGTTCGCCTATGCCTTCGAAATCCCGCTGATCATCGCCGACGCCTCCATGTCGCAACAGCACGCCCTGATCAGCTTCGCCCACGATGTCGGTCTGGCCTATCAGATCGTCGACGACCTGCTGGACGCCGAAGGTTCGGCCGAGGAGATGGGCAAGGCGGCGGGCGGCAAGGATGCGGCGCTGGGCAAGACCAATTTCGTCACCCTGCTGGGTCTGGAAGCGGCGCGACACAGGGTCGCGCATCTCGCCAATCAGGCCCGGTCGCATTTGGAGCCGTTCGGCGACGAGGCCGAAATCCTCAGGGCCAGCGTGGACTTTGTGCTAAAGCGCCGGTCCTGATACGAAACATTGATGTGACCTGCGGGTTGATCAATCAGACTTTCCAAGGTTTTTCGGCTGATGCCCGACACCCCGCTTCTCGACACCGTCAAATTCCCGGCTGACACCCGGTCCTTCGATATCGCCCAGCTGAAACAGCTGGCGCAGGAGGTGCGGGCCGAGACGATCGACGCCGTGTCCGTCACCGGCGGCCATCTGGGGGCAGGTCTGGGCGTGGTCGAGCTGACCACGGCGCTGCACCATGTATTCGAGACGCCCAAGGACATCCTGATCTGGGACGTCGGGCACCAGTGCTATCCGCACAAGATCCTGACCGGGCGGCGCGACCGCATCCGCACCCTGCGCCAGGGCGGCGGCCTGTCGGGCTTCACCAAGCGCAGCGAGAGCGAATACGACCCCTTCGGCGCCGCCCACGCCTCGACCTCGATCAGCGCCGCCTTGGGCTTCGCCGCCGCGCGCGATCAGAAGGGCGAGAAGAACCGCGTCGTGGCGGTGATCGGTGACGGCTCCATGTCCGCAGGCATGGCCTATGAGGCGATGAACAACGCGGCTGAGGCGACCAGCGGCCAGCTGATGGTCATCCTGAACGACAACGACATGTCCATCGCGCCCCCGGTGGGCGGGATGAGCGCCTATCTGGCCGGCCTGGTGTCGGGCGGGGCGTATCAGAACGTGCGCCGACTGGGGAAATCCGTCGCCCAGCACCTGCCGCGCCCGTTCCGCAAGGCGGCGAAGAAGGCCGAGGAATATGCGCGCGGCATGGTCACCGGCGGCACCTTCTTCGAGGAGCTGGGATTCTATTACGTCGGCCCCATCGACGGTCACGACATGGACAATCTGGTGCCGATCCTGAAGAAGGCGGCGGCCATCGAGGACCGGCCCGTGCTGGTTCACGTCGTGACGCAAAAGGGCAAGGGCTACGCTCCCGCCGAGTCCAGCGCCGACAAGCTGCACGCCGTGGTCAAGTTCGACGTGGTGTCGGGCAAACAGGCCAAGGCCATCTCCAACACGCCCAGCTACACCAAGGTGTTCGGGACCGAGCTGATCAAACACGCGAAGGTCGATCCGTCGATCGTGGCGATCACGGCGGCTATGCCGTCGGGCACCGGTCTGGACCTGTTCGGTCAGGCCTTTCCCGAGCGGACCTACGACGTCGGCATCGCTGAACAGCATGCGGTGACCTTCGCGGCCGGGCTGGCGGCGGACGGGATGAAGCCGGTCTGCGCCATCTATTCCACCTTCCTGCAGCGTGGCTACGACCAGGTGGTGCACGATGTGGCGATCCAGTCGCTGCCGGTGCGGTTCGCCATGGACCGCGCAGGTCTGGTCGGATCGGACGGGGCGACCCATGCCGGGTCGTTCGACATCGGCTTCATGGGCGCGCTGCCCGGTATGGTGCTGATGGCTGCGGCCGACGAGGCCGAACTGGCGGCGATGATCTCGACCTCGCTGGCCATCGACGACCGGCCCAGCGCCTTCCGCTATCCGCGCGGTGACGGCGTGGGCGTTGAGATCCCCGAACTTGCCGCCCCGCTGGAGATCGGCAAGGGCCGGATCGTGCGCGAGGGAACCTCGGTCGCCATCCTCAGCCTGGGCACCCGTCTGCAGGAATCGCTGAAGGCGGCGGACATGCTGGCGGCCAAGGGCGTGTCGGCGACGGTGGCGGACGCCCGTTTCGCCAAACCGCTGGACGCCGACCTGATCCTGCGCCTGGCGCGCGAGCACGAGGCCCTGATCACGGTCGAGGAAGGCGCGATGGGCGGCTTCGGCGCCTTCGTGCTGCAACTGCTGGCCGAGAAGGGCGCGCTGGATGGCGGATTGAAGATCCGCACCCTGAACCTGCCCGACATCTTCCAGGATCAGGACGCACCGGCCACCATGTACGCCCAGGCCGGCCTGAACGCCGAACATATCGCCGCCGCCGCGCTTCAGGCCCTGGGCGTGTCCGCCAGTCAGGCCGCCAGAGCCTAACGTTGGGCCTGATTTAGGCGCGGTCGCGAATCCGCATCGCGCCGCGTTCGCCGGTCTCCACCTCGAACCGGCCAGTCGCGCGGATCAGGTCCGACAGTTTGGCGTAGCCATAGGTGCGCTGGTCGAAGTCGGGATGGGCGTTGCGCAGCCGGTTGCCGATGCCGCCCACCGCCACCCAGCCGTCGCCGTCCTCGTCCATGTCGGCGATGATGGCGGCGATCAGTCGCGCCGCCTCGGACGGCTTGCGCTTGGCTGCGGGCGCCTCGACCACTGGCGACTTGGCGCCGGCGTCGACCGGAACCGGCGCGATCAGGTTCTCGGTATAGATGAAGCGGGTGCAGGCCTGGCGGAAGCTTTCGGGCGTCTTCTGCTCGCCAAACCCATAGACGTCGACGCCCTCCTCACGGATGCGGGCCGCCAGTCGGGTGAAATCGGCGTCGGACGACACCAGACAGAAGCCGTCGAACCGCCCCGAATGCAGCAGGTCCATCGCGTCGATGACCAGGGCGATGTCGCCCGAGTTCTTGCCCTTGGTGTTGGCGAAATTCTGCTGGGGCTGGATGGCGAAACGGGCCAGGACCCGCGTCCAGCCTGCGATCTGCGGGCTGGCGAAGTCGCCATAGATGCGCCGCGCTGAGGCCTCGCCCAGGGTGGCGATCTCGCTGAACAGCGCCTCTGCAATCCGGGCGGAGGCGTTCTCCGCATCGATCAGGACCGCGAGGCGAGGGGCCTTTTCGTCAGCCATTGGCGGATGTCCTTTTCAATATGAGCCCTGAGCCTACAGCTGACCCATTGTATTGTCGTGATCCACGGCCTGTTTCTTCAGCCAGCCGACGAAGGCGGTCGCGCTGGGCGACGGCGGGCGGTCGCGGGGCTGGACGACGTAATAGGCGAACCCGACCGCTTCCGATCCATCGGGGAAGGGCGCCACCAGCCGCCCCGACGCCAGGTCCGCCTGGGCCAGGGTGCGTTTGGCCAAGGCCACGCCGCGTCCCGATATGGCGGCCTCGATCAACAGGCCCGACTGGTTGAAGCGCGAACCGCGACGCGGGTCGGGGTGGCGAATGCCGCGCGCCTTCAGCCACATGGCCCAGTCAGGACGGCTGGGATCGCCGTCGTTGGACATGTCATGCAGCAGAGTGTGTCCGATCAGGTCGGCGGGTTTGCGGATCGGCTTGTCGCCGTCCATCAGCGACGGGGCGCAGACCGGCAGGACGGTCTCGGTCATCAGCCGATCCACCGTCAGTCCGGGATAGTCGCCGGGGCCATAGCGCACCGCCAGATCGACCTTGCCCTCGCTCAGGTCCGCCGGCTCCATATCTGCCGAGATCCACAGCTCGATCTCGGGATGGGCGGTGTGGAAGTCGTCCATGCGCGGCATCAACCATTTGGAGGCGAAACCGGGGGCGACGCTGATCGATACCTGTTTCCTGCGTGGCGGTTCGCGCAGCAGGGCCGAAGCGTCCATCAGCCGTTCGAACCCTTCGCGCAGCAGCGGGACGGACGAACGGCCCAGGTCGGTCAGTTGCAGGCCCCGCGCCTCGCGCACGAACAAGGGCCCGCCGACGATGTCCTCCAGCAGACGGATCTGCTGACTGACCGCGCCCGGCGTCACCGACAGTTCGTCGGCGGCGCGCGAGAAGTTCAGATGCCGCGCAGCAGCCTCGAAGGCGCGAAGGGCGTTGAGCGGGAGCAGGGATCGGACCATCGCGGATAGAAATCCTATCAGCGAGACAAAGGCAATCTGGTTTGCGGCTCTGGACGGGGAAGACGAAGGTTCGTGCCCTGCCGTCGTCCATTTTTCCTCTCCCGACGGCCCTGAAAGCAAGACGATGCGTGTATTCCTCGCCTCCATTCCGCTGGAGGCCGCAAAGATCGTGATCATCGGCGGCGGTGAGCCCGCTCTGGCGAAGCTGCGACTGTTCCTCAACACGCCGGCCGAGGTGGTGTGGTTTGCGCCCGACGGCGCGCCGCCCAGGATGGAAATCCCGCTGAGCGCGCCGGAGCCGGTCTTGCGCACGCCAGAGGCTGGCGACCTGGCGGGCGCGCGGCTGGTCTTCATGGCGCTGGACGATGCGGACGAACTGACGCGGCTGGGCGCCTTGGCGCGGGCGGCGGGGGCCCAGGTCAATGTGGTCGACAAGCCCCATCTGAGCGACTTCCAGACGCCGGCTCTGATCGACCGGGACGAGGTGGTGATCGGCGTGGCCACCGGCGGATCGGCCCCCATCCTGGCGCGCGACATCCGCACGGCGATCGAGGGCGTGCTGCCCGCCGGGCTTGCCAATGTGGCGCGGCTGGCGCGCGAACTGCGCGACACGGTAAAGGCCAGTGTGCCGGACTTCATGGCGCGCCGCCGGTTTTGGGAAAAGGCCTTCCGCGGTCCGGCCGCGACGTTGGCGGCGGAAGGTCGGACGGCCGAGGCGCGACGCGAGATGCTGCGCCTGCTGAACTCGGCTGCGCCGGAACAGGGCGTGGTCCATATCGTCGGGGCCGGGCCGGGCGATCCGGAACTGCTGACGCTGAAGGCGTTGCGTGTGCTGCAGGACGCCGACGTCATCATCCACGACCGTCTGGTGCCCGAGGCGGTGCTGGAACGGGCGCGCCGTGACGCCAAGCGGCTGTATGTCGGCAAGGCGCGCGGCGAACATTCGGTGCCGCAGGACCAGATCGAGGCCCTGATGATCGAGGAGGCGCGCGCCGGCCACCGGGTCGTGCGGCTGAAGGGCGGCGATCCCTTCGTGTTCGGTCGCGGCGGGGAGGAGCTGGACGCCATGCGGGCGGCGGGAGTGGCGGTCTTCGTGGTGCCGGGCGTGACGGCGGCCCTGGCTTGCGCGGCCTCGGCGGGCATCCCCCTGACCCACCGCGACCACGCCCAGGCGGTGACCTTCGTGACGGCCCAGGCCAAGCCGGGGGGGGGCGACGCCGACTGGACGCGGTTGGCCGGGCCGAACCACACCCTGGCCATCTACATGGGATCGGACCGGGCCGAGGAGACGGCGGAAAAGCTGATCGCCGCCGGGCGACTGGGCTCGACCCCCGTCGCCATCGTCGAGAACGGCAGCCGACCGGACGAGCGGGTTCTGACCGGCCGTCTGGATGGGCTGGGCGCCCTGGTGCGCGGCGCCAATCTGACGGGGCCGGCGTTGCTGTTCGTCGGCGAGACGGCGGCCTTCTCGGCGGCGCAGCTGGATGTTCGGGCGGAGTTCGCGGCGTGAAGATCGTCACCGCAAACCGCCTGTCGGACGGCCGCGTCATCTATGCAGGCGTCGACAACCAGCCGGTCGAGCGCATCGACCAGGCCTCGGTGCTGGACGAGGCCACGGCCGAGATCGTGCTGGCCGAGGTCGTCGGACGACCCGATGTCTTCGTCAATCCATACGCCGTCGAGGTGGAGGGCCATACGCCGTCGGGCCGTGATCGGCTGAAGGAGCATATCCGTTCGGCCGGGCCGACGGTGGGCCACAGCGTCGCGGGAGGCGTTGGCTGATGTATCGCTATGACGAGTTCGACCATGCGCTGGTGCGTGAACGGGTCGAGGAGTTTTCCGATCAGGTCGCGCGCCGCGCATCCGGCGCCCTGACCGAGGATGAGTTCAAGCCGCTGCGGCTGATGAACGGCGTCTATCTTCAACTGCACGCCTATATGCTGCGGGTCGCCATTCCGTATGGGACGTTCAACAGCCGCCAGATGCGCCGGCTGGGCCATATCGCCCGCACCTATGACAAGGGCTACGGCCATTTCACCACGCGGACGAACATCCAGTACAACTGGCCGGCCCTGACCGACCTGCCGGCCATGTTGCGCGATCTGGCCCAGGTCGAGATGCACGCCATCCAGACAAGCGGCAACTGCATCCGCAACACCACCACCGACGTCTTCGCCGGCGCCGCCGACGACGAGATCGAGGATCCGCGCCCCTGGTGCGAGATCATCCGCCAGTGGTCCACCATCCACCCCGAGTTCTCCTTTCTGCCGCGCAAGTTCAAGATCGCGGTGATTGGCGCCGAGAAGGACCGGGCGGCGATCCGCACCCACGACGTGGGCCTGCAGATCGTCAAGGGCGAGGACGGCGGAACCGCGTTCCGCGTCTTCGTCGGCGGCGGGCAGGGGCGTCTGCCGCACATCGCCCAGGAGATCGCGTCGGCCGTTCCCGCGGCGGACCTTCTGGCCTATCTGACCGCTATTTTGCGGGCCTGGAACCTGCTGGGGCGGCGCGACAACATCCACAAGGCGCGGATCAAGATTCTGGTCGCCTCGGTCGGGCTGGAGGCCTTCCGCGAGGAGGTGGACAAACACTACGCCACCCTGCGCCACGAGGATCTACGCATCCCCGAGGATGAGGCCGCGCGCATCCAGGCCTATTTCGCGCCGCCCGCCTTCGAGACCCTGCCCAAGACCAGCGGCCCGTTCGACCGCGCCTTGCTGGCCGATCCCGACTTCGCCCGTTTCGCCCGCAACAACGTTCGCCGTCACCGCCAAGCGGGCTACGCCTCGGTGGTGGTGTCGCTGAAGCCGGTCGGCGGCGTGCCGGGCGACATCACGGCGGATCAGATGGACGCGGTGGCGGACCTGGCCGAGCGCTATTCGTTCGATGAACTGCGCGCCGCCTATGAGCAGAACCTGGTCTTGCCGCATGTGAAGCTGGACGAGGTGCCGGCGCTGTGGCGGGCGCTGCACGACGTGGGCCTGGCGACAGCCAACGCCGACCTGGCGACCGACGTCATCGCCTGTCCGGGACTGGATTATTGCAGCCTGGCCAACGCCCGGTCGATCCCGGTGGCCCAGGCCCTGTCCAAGCGGCTGGCGGACATGGACTATCAGGAACGGCTGGGGCCAGTCCGCATCAATATGAGCGGCTGCATCAACGCCTGCGGTCATCACCACGTCGGCCACATCGGCGTGCTGGGCGTCGATCGCAAGGGCGAGGAATATTACCAGATCACCGTCGGCGGCTCGCCCGACGAACAGGCCGCCCTGGGCGACATCGTGGGCAAGAGCCTGCCGGCCGACGAGGTCGCGCCGGCGATCCAGCGGACCCTGGACCGTTATCTGCAAATCCGCGCCGACGGCGAGCGGTTCATCGACACGGTGCGCCGCGTCGGCCCCGACCCCTTCCGCGACGCCATTTACGAGACGCTCGATGCAACGGCTTGAAGGCATTCAGAACGGGCTGCGCCTGTCGGTCACCACGCCGCTGGAGGAGGTCGAGGCGGCCGCCGCCAATGAAGACACCTTGGTGCTGGAGTTCGAGGCCTTCCGCGACGGGCGCGGCTTTTCGCTGGCGGCCGTGCTGCGCGAGCGGGGCTATGCCGGACGTCTGATCGCGGCGGGCAAGCTGCTGCCGGATCAGGTGCGGCACCTGCGGCGTTCGGGCTTCGATGCGGTGGAACTGGCGCCGGGCGCAGACGCCTCGGCCTGGGACCGGATGGGCCAGGCGTTCAGCGGCGCCTATCAGCCCGCCGTCGATCCCGCGCCGACCATTTGGCAGCGGCGGCGCGCGGCGTCCAACGACCGCGATCTGGACGCGCTGGCCGATCGGCTGAACCGCGAGACAGCGGGCAAGGACGCGTCCGAAATCGTGAAGGCGGCGCTGGACCCGGCGCTGGGTCTGCGGGTCGGCGCCATCTCGTCCTTCGGGGCCGAGTCCGCCGCCTTGCTGGACATCATCGCCAGCGAGGACAAGACCGTGCCGGTGGTCTTTCTGGAGACCGGCCAGCATTTCCTCCAGACCCTGTCCTATCGCACCCAGCTGACCAAGGCCCTGGGCCTGACCGACGTGCGGCTGGTCACGCCGGAGGCGGGCGAGAAGGCGACGCTGGATGCCCGCGACGACCTTTGGAAGACGAACGCCGACGCCTGCTGCGACTTGCGCAAGGTGCGGCCCCTGGCGCGGGCGACGGCGGGGTTCAACGCCCTGATCACCGGGCGTAAACGCTATCAGGCCGCGACGCGGGCCAAGCTGAAGCCGTTCGAGGTGCTGGACGGGGTGCTGCGGATCAATCCGCTGGCCGACTGGGACGGCGACGACGTCGAGGCCTGGCTGGACGATAACGATCTGCCGCGTCACCCGCTGGTCGAGCAGGGCTATCGCTCCATCGGCTGCTGGCCGTGCACCCGTGCGGTTCAGGATGGGGAAGATACGCGCGCCGGGCGCTGGTCGGGGATGGACAAGGTCGAGTGCGGCATCCACCTAGGCAGGCGTCAGGTCGCGGCCTGATCTCCTGTCGTTCGACCTCGCCTGAAAGCTGAAACGTGTCCGTCACATCGTCCGTCATCGACCTGATCGGCAATACGCCGCTGGTGCGCCTGAACCGCCTGTCCGAAGCGACGGGCTGCGAAATCCTGGGCAAGGCGGAGTTCATGAACCCCGGCGGCTCGATCAAGGACCGCGCGGCCCTGTCGATCATTCAGGGCGCACGGGCATCCGGCGCGCTGAAGCCGGGCGGGACCATCGTCGAGGGCACGGCCGGCAACACCGGCATCGGTCTGGCCCTGGTCGGTGCGGCGCTGGGTCACCCAGTGGTGATCGTCATTCCCCGCACACAGTCTGAAGAGAAGAAGTCGGCCATCCGTTCGCTGGGCGCGCGCCTGGTCGAGGTGGACGCCGCCCCCTTCTCCAGCCCCAACCATTTCGTCCACTATTCCGGGCGGTTGGCGGCCGAGCTGAACGACAGCGAAGAGGCGGGCGCCATCTGGGCGAACCAGTTCGACAACACCGCGAACCGCGACGCCCACTACAACACCACCGGCCCCGAGATCTGGGCGCAAACGCAGGGTAAGGTGGACGCCTTCGTCTCGGCCGTCGGTTCGGGCGGCACGATTTCAGGCGTGGCTGCCTATCTGCGCGAGAAGAACCCGGACGTGACTATCGCTCTGGCCGACCCGGCCGGAGCGGCCATGTTCAACTGGTTCAACAAGGGCGAGATGAAGGGCGAAGGCTCGTCCATCACCGAGGGCATCGGCGTGGCGCGGATCACCGGCAACCTTGAGGGTTTCCGACCCGATCATACCTATCGGATCGAGGACGCGGAGTTCCTGCCGATCCTGTTCGATCTGGTGAAACACGAGGGCCTGTCGCTGGGCGGCTCGGCCGGGGTCAATGTCGCGGGGGCCTTGCGGTTGGCCAAGGAGATCGGGCCGGGCAAGACCATCGTGACCTGCCTGTGCGATCCTGGGTCGCGCTACGCGTCCAAACTGTTCAACCCGGAATTCCTGCGGTCGAAGGGTTTGCCGGTCCCGGAGTGGGCATAAGCACATCGTCTCCTCCCCACTTGTGGGGAGGGGGACCGCGAAGCGGTGGAGGGGCGCTTGAAGTCCCACAGGCATTTGCGATGCGGTGCAGAACCCCTCCGTCACGGCGCTGAAGAAGCGCCGCGCCACCTCCCCGCAAAGCGGGGAGGAGACAGGTTTGGTTACTTCGCCTTCTGCTCCGCGATCCAGGCATCCATCCGCTGGTCCAGCAGCGCCAGCGGCAGCGGGCCTTCGACCAGCAGGGCGTCGTGGAAGGTCCGCACGTTGAACTTTGGCCCCAGTTCCCGCTCGGCCCGCGCCCGAATTTCGCGCAAGCGGATCTCGCCGATCTTGTAGGCCGTGGCCTGGCCCGGCCAACCGATATAGCGCTGAAGCTCGGTCTCGATGTTGTGGGGCGCAAGCGCCGAGTTGTCGCGGAAACAGGCGCGGGCCTGTTCCTCGGTCCAGCCCATCCAGTGCAGGCCGGTGTCGGCGACCAGGCGGCAGGCGCGCCACATCTCGTAGGACAGGCGACCGAACCGCTCATAGGGCGTGCGGTAGAAGCCCATCTCCTCGCCCAGATACTCGGCGTAAAGCCCCCAGCCCTCGGTATAGGCGCTGACATTGGCCTGACGCCGGAAATAGGGTTGGCCAGGCGCCTCTTGCTGCAGGGCGATCTGGAGGTGGTGGCCGGGCACGGCCTCGTGCAGGGTCAGGGCCGGCAGCTCATACAGCGGGCGCTGATCCAGCTTGGACGTGTTGACGATGTAGTGGGCGGCGACGCCGTTCTGCATCGAGCCGCCGTTGTAGCGGCCGGTGGTGTAGTTTTCCTCGATCTGTGGCGGCACGGGCTGCACGTCATAGGTCAGGCGGGGCAGGGTGGCGAACAGGGGCGGCAGACCGCCGTCGGCGCGCTTGGCCATTTCCGACGCCTGTTGCAGCAAGGCCTCGCGGCTGGTCGCATAGAACTGCGGATCGGTGCGCAGGAAGTTCAGGAAGCCGGCGAAGTCGCCTGTCCAGCCGGACGCCTTCATCTCCACATCCATCCGGGCGCGAATGCGGGCGACCTCGTCCAGCCCGATCTGGTGGATCTGGTCCGGCGTCAGGTCGGTGGTCGTGTGGCCGCGCACCAGATAGGCGTAAAGTTCCTTGCCGCCGGGCCGATTGCCGATGCCTGGCTCGGCCGGCGCCTTGGGCAGATAGTCGGTTTCCAGGAAGGCCAGCCAAGCCTGGCGTGCAGGAATGATCACTTCCGAAACCGTCGCCGTCGCCGCTGCGGTCAGACGATCCTTCTCGGCCGGAGACACGGTCGAGGGCAGGGTTGTCAGGGGTTTCAGCAGCGGCTCGGCGTCCGGCTTGATCGCCACATCGTTGCGCGCCAGCGTCAGGGCGCTCTCTGTCACGGACCGCGCCTGGATCAGGCCGGTGTCCAGGCCGCGCCGGGCGTTGGCCGTCGTCTGGGCGTAGATGGTTCCGAAGCCCCGGATGCGTTTGATATAGGCCTCGGCCTCCGCCACTGAGTTCAGGCGGGTGCTACCGCCGACATACAGCGCCCAGGTTCCAGGGCCGCCCTCGGCGTCGAAGGCCAGGCGGCTGGTGTCGTAATCCAGCCCTTCTAGGCTGCGGTTCAGGGTGTAGAGCAGGAAGGCGTGGTTGATGCCGCCTGCGTGGGAAAGACTTGCCGGGTCGATGGCGTTCAGCCGCCGCACGAAGTCTTCGATCGGCGCGCGCTGGGCCAGTTCGAATTCGCGCGACAGGTCGGGCACACGACCCATCGCCTCCACATCACCCTCGCCGCTGGCCGAGAAGGGATCGACCGACTTCAGATAGGTCTCATAGTCGGCGATGACGGCGTTCAGCGCGGTGTCGGCCGGTGTCGCTGCGACCTCGGCGGGCGGGGTCTGCGCCACGACGACCAGCGGCGATGCGCTCGCGAGCAAGGCCGCGATGGCCAAATGGGAAAACTTCATAACGCCCCTCCTGTTAGGGGGCGCACGCAAGCCGAGCGTGACCGATGCGTCAACCGCAGACGGTGAAGAACTGCTCGATTCCCGCCTTGGCGCCCGGATGGGCGGCGTAGATATGGCGTTCCTCGTCCGACCAGGAGGCGATCCAGCCCAGGCGGCGGAAGCGCTGGAAGACCGGATCCTTGGTCATGGCTCGGGCGGTCAGCAGTTCGCCGTCGTGCACGCCCGCCGGTTCGGACGAGGCGCGATAGCGTTCGGTGTCGCCGCCCGATTCGAGATGGATTTCGCGGCCGGGCTTTTCGCTGGCCGCCGTCAGCTCCAGCGCGCCGGAGCCGGCCTGGCAGAGCAGGTGCAGTTTGACCTCGTCGCTGTTGGCGACGCCGTAGGCCAGGGTCGCCTCTTGCCCGTCGCGGTTCAGGAACCAGTCGTAGCCGGGCATGGGGGCGGGGGCAGGGCCCGCCTCCTCCAGATTTGCGACCGGGGCGGGCGCGTTGGTGGCGCAGGCCGCCAGGGCGGACACGGCGATCAGGGGCAGGATCAGGCGAGACAGACGCATGGGCTTCCTATCCGGCGCAGCGGTCGGCGAAGCGACGAAGCTTGGCCAGGTGCGGACGTTCGACGGTGATCGTATCGGCGCTGTCTCCGACCGTGATCGTCATACGGCCGTCCGCGACGAAGGCCGAAAAAGCGGGGTGATCAACCGGGATCGCGGTCTCCAGCTTGCCGCCGCGCCCGATGCGGGCCTCGCTGGTGGCGGTCACGCCGCCGGCGGTGATCCGGGCGAAACCGGCCGTCGCGTCCTCGCCATAGACCGCCACCGACACGGCGCCGGAGCCCGGCTGGCATTGCAGGGTGGCGCGCAGCTCAGCGGTGTCGGGAATTTCGTTTGCCAGCACCAAGGGGCCGTCGCCCTCATAAAGGCTCCAGGTCCAGCCGGCCGTCGCTGCAGCCTGGATGGCGACCGCCATCGCGGCCGAAAGAATAAGCATCATGTGTCAGCCCCCGCCGACAACGCGCATCGTCGCGTCGCCCCCAATGTCGTCAGGCCCGGCCGTAACCGCAATAGACCAGACCACCGCATAAGGGCTGAACGCGGTTATCCGTCAACAGTTCATATGTCGGATCAGAACGGGCTGAACCGCTCGGCTAGAGCCTGAGCCACAGGCGGGGCCTGGACGCGGCTGACGTCGCCGCGACCGCCGTAGGAGATGCGGGCCTCGGCGATCTGGGTGTGGTTGATGGCGTTGGCGGACGAAATGTCCTCGGGCCGCACGATGCCGGCGACGGTCAGTTCGCGGACCTCGCGGTTGGTGCGCACTTCCTGCCGGCCCTGGATCACCAGATTGCCGTTGGCCAGGACGTCCGTGACGACCGCAGCGATTGTCAGCGACACTTTTTCGGCGCGGTTGACCGTGCCGGAGCCCGCCGATTTCAGGTCGCCCTCCATGCCGACCATGGCGGAAGGATCGAAACCGCCGGGGAAGGCGCGACCCAGGCTGCTTTCCAGGCCGAACAGGTTGGAGACGCCGCTGGTGATAGTGTTGGAGCGCGACCGCTGGGTCGAGTTCTGGGTCTGGGCGCGGTCGTCGATGTCGATCTTGACCGTCAGGATGTCGCCGATGTGGCGCGCGCGCTGGTCGCCAAAAAAGGTGCGGGCGCCCGTGCGCCACAGGCTGTTGGCGCTGGCGGGAGCGGTCTCGCGCGGCGGCAGATAGGCCTGCTGCGCCGGGATCAGGGCGGCAGGATAGCCGATCGGCGCCAGTTCGGGACC
Source organism: Brevundimonas sp. (assembly GCF_041648115.1). Classification (GTDB taxonomy): domain Bacteria; phylum Pseudomonadota; class Alphaproteobacteria; order Caulobacterales; family Caulobacteraceae; genus Brevundimonas. The sequence continues at coordinate 86,388 of NZ_JBAZPR010000009.1, read as the reverse complement.
ACGCACCGTCTCGGCGACGGTCGAGCAGGCGGCCAGCGGGGCCAGGACGGCGAGGATCAGGATGGCTTTACGCATGACTTGGATTCCCTAGCGGGCGGCGAACTGTTGGGGATTGGCGCGGGCGGCGTCGCCGGCGGGGCCGGCGATGGCCTGGCCGGGACCGGAGGCGACCGCGTCGATGATGCGGTTGGAGGTTGTGTTCATGATGGCGACGGGTTCGCCCAGACCGGCGCTGCGCATGGCCTTGCCCATGACGGCCAGGTTCACGCCGCCGACCTGATAGGTGACGCGCACCATGTCGTTGCGGGCGATGACCTGCGATGCGGCGCCGGGGCGATAGGCGGCGCGTTCGACGGGCTGGACGGCGGATTGCGCCAAAGGCTGGAACGCTGCGTCTGACGCCGTCTGAACCGTGCCGGCGGCGCGACGCACGGCGACACGGCGCAGGCCGTTGGGATTGCTCCAGTCGAGGCCGGCCTGGCGGGCCAGGGCCTGAAGCTGGCCGGCTTCCAGCACGACCGAGGGGCCGACACGCTCGGCGACGGCGACATTGGCGGCTGCGCCTGCGCCTTCGAACAGATCGCCCAGGGTGACCCGGCCGTCGTCATCGACGGGATTGGCGCGCAGAACGACGGGACCGGCGAAGGCCGCGCCAGAGACGGCGCTGACGGCGGCGGCGATCAGGAGAGAGCGGATCAGGGTCATGGTTCAGCTTTTCACTTGCGAGGCGACCGACAGCATCTGGTCGGCGGTGCTGATGACCTTGGAGTTCATCTCATAGGCGCGTTGGGCCACGATCAGGGCGCTGATTTCCGACACGGCGTCCACGTTCGAAGACTCCGTATAGGCTTGCAGAACTTGGCCGAAGCCGATGTCGCCGGGCGTGCCGACGATGGCGGGGCCCGAGGCGGCGGTTTCCAGCAGCAGGTTGTCGCCGATGGCTTCCAGGCCGGCTTCGTTGAAGAAGTTGGCCAGTTCGATCTGGCCCACCGTGGTCGGCGCCGTCTGCCCATCCTGCGTCACCTGCACCAGGCCGGTCTTGGAGATCGACAGTTTGGTGGTGTCCTGCGGGATGGTGATCGCCGGTTCCAGCAGATAGCCGTCGTCGGTGACGATCTGGCCTTGCGGGCTGACCTGCAGGTTGCCGGCGCGGGTGTAGCCCCGTTCGCCCGAGGGCAGCGTGATCTGGAAATAGCCCTTGCCGTCGATGGCCATGTCGTAGGGGTTGCCGGTCGCCTGGGGCGTGCCCTGTTCGGTGACGCGGTAGACCGCGCCGGCCTTGACGCCCGCGCCGATCTGGATGCCGGTCGGAACCACGGTGCCGGCGGCCGAGGACTGGGCCCCCATTCGCTCGACGTTCTGGTAGAGCAGGTCCTGGAACTCGGCGCGCTGCTTCTTGAAGCCCACCGTGTTCATGTTGGCGATGTTGTTGGAGATGACCTCCACGTTCAGCTGCTGGGCGGCCATGCCCGAGGCGGCGGTGCGAAGTGCGCGCATTGTTTTTCTCCCTATCGCTCGACGCTCGGCGTCTCGCGACTTGAGGGGCTCCCTTAAGCGGCCTTGCCAAGACGCTCGACGGCGCGACGGCTAAGGTCATTGATGTTTTCGATCATGCGCGAAATGCTCTCATAGGCGCGGCTGATCTCGACGAGATTGGTGATTTCCGTCAACGAGTTGACGTTGGACGATTCCAGCGAGCCCTGATGGACCCGGGCGTCCGCCGCCTCGATCGGGCGGGTGTTGGAGTTGTTGCGATACAGGCTGTCGCCGCCTTTTTCGAGCACGCCCAGCGCCTCGAAGCGCACGACCGACAGGCGACCGGTGACCTGGCCCCGTTGGGTGATGGTGCCGTCTTCGCCCACGCTTGGAGCGCCCAGATTGGGATTCAGGACGATATCGGCCCCGCCGCCAAGGACGGCCTGGCCCTGTTTGGTGGTCAAACGCCCTTCCGGGTCCATCGTGAAGGCGCCGTCGCGAGTATAGGCCTCGCCGTTCGCGCCGTCGCGCACACTGAAGAAGGCGCCTTCGCCGGCGATGGCGAAGTCCAGGGCGCGGCCGGTCTGCTGCATCGACCCCTGGCCGAAATCGCGTCCCACGCCGTTGTCCAGCACGAAACTGGCCGAGGGGCGGATGGAGTCGTTGCGGGCGCGCTGGCCGATCTCGGTTCCCAACATCAACTGCTCGACCTTGAAGCCGGTCGTGGTGGCGTTGGCGACGTTGTTGGCCACGATGTCCAGTTCGCGGCGCAGCGTCATCTGGCGTGACAGTCCAATATAGGCGGCGTTTTCCACGAGAGGCGTGCTCCTTCGCCTCATCCCCTCGCAACGGCCGTGCCAACAGGGCTAATCCAGGCGGAATGCGGGTTTGAGCGCCATCGGCACCCAGATGACCCGGCAAATCCTGCCCATTGTAAACGTCGCGTTAACCAAACCCGACGATCCTCGTCATGAGAGAGTCTCCGGGGCGCGCGCATGTTCAAGTTTGGCAAGAAGAAGGGTGATCCCGCCGCGGACGCCAATCTGCCTGCCATGAAGGAGGGCGAGGCCGCCGTCGAAGGCGACGACGCCGCCGCACCCAAGAAAAAGAAGCTGCCGCTGCTGTTCATCATCGCGCCTGTCGCGCTTCTTGTGCTGGGCGGTGGCGGGGCCGCCGCCTTCTTCATGCTGAAGCCCAAGCCCGCAGAGGCGCACGGCGCCGAGGCCGAAGCGGGTCACGGCGAAGAGAAGTCGGACAAGAAGGCTGAGGGCGGCAAGGAAGAAAAGAAGGAAGCCGGCGGTCAAGGCGGCGGCGCCGAGGGCGGCGAGGCGGACCCGTCGCTGGGCGTCATCGCGCCGGGGCCTGACGGCGTCACCTTCTACACCCTGCCGGACATGGTCATGAACATTCAGTCGCCCGACGGTCGCCCGACCTTCCTGAAGCTGAAGCTGACGCTGGAGATGCACGACGCCGAGGTGGCGACGCATCTGCAGGAAGAAATGCCGCGCCTGCAGGACATGTTCACCGGCTTCGTGCGCGAGCTGCGCCCCGAGGACCTGAGCGGTTCAGCCGGCACCTATCAGCTGCGGGCCGAGATCCTGCGCCGCGTCAATCTGATCGCTGCGCCGGGCAAGATCGACGCCGTGCTGATCGAAGAAATGCTGGTGCAATAGGCATGACCGACGCAGCCCAGCTCGACCCGTTCGGTGGTCTCGGCGATCCCGGCGACGCCCTGTCCGAACGCGTCCTGAACCAGGACGAGATCGACAGCCTGCTGGGCTTCGACCTGGGCGACGACGACGGCTCCGAACGCTCGGGCATCCGGGCGATCATCAACTCCGCTCTGGTGTCGTATGAGCGGCTGCCGATGCTGGAGATCGTGTTCGACCGCCTGGTGCGGTTGATGACGACCAGCCTTCGCAACTTCACCTCCGACAACGTCGAAGTCAGCCTGGACAACATCTCGTCGATCAGGTTCGGCGACTATCTGAACTCGATCCCGCTGCCGGCCATCCTGGCCGTGTTCCGGGCCGAAGAGCTGGACAACTACGGCCTGCTGACGGTCGATTCCAACCTGATCTATTCGATCGTTGACGTGCTGCTGGGCGGCCGTCGCGGCACGGCGGCGCTGCGCATCGAAGGCCGACCCTACACCACTATCGAACGCGTGCTGGTGCAGCGGATGGTCGAGGTGGTGCTGAACGACGCCCGCCAGGCGTTCGAGCCCCTGACGCCTGTCCACTTCAACCTGGATCGGCTGGAGACCAATCCGCGCTTCGCCGCCATCGCGCGCCCGGCCAACGCCGCCATCCTGATCAAGCTGCGCATCGACATGGAGGATCGCGGCGGCCGGATCGAACTGCTGCTGCCCTATGCGACGCTGGAGCCGATCCGCAAGATGCTGCTGCAGCAGTTCATGGGCGAGAAGTTCGGCCGCGACAACATCTGGGAAGGCCACTTGGCCACCGAGATCTGGACCACCGAGACCGAGGTCCGCGCCGTGCTGGACGAGCAGCAGATGCCGCTCTCGACCGTGTTGAACCTCAAGGTCGGCGATACCCTGATGCTGAACGCGACGCCGGATTCCGAGGTCTCGATCCGCGCCGGCTCCATCCCCCTGACCACCGGCCGCATGGGTCGCAAGGGTCAGCACATCGCCATACGCGTCGAAGGGCCGGTCAATCCCGAAGCCGCCGCCCGCCTGGGAGTGAATGTCTGATGGCCGGAATGATCATGGATGCGGTGCTGATGCTGCTGCTGGTCGCGGCGGTCGGCTACGGCATCAAGCTGGAACGCAAGCTGGCCGCCCTGCGCGCCGGACAACTGGCCTTCGCCCAGGCAGTGAGCGAGCTGAACAATGCCGCCGGTCGGGCCGAGAACGCGCTGGCGACCCTGCGCGCCTCGGGCCAGGAGACAGACCTTCTGCACGACCGCATCATCAAGGCGCGCGAGGTGAAGGCCCAGCTCGAAACCCTGATCGCCCGCGCCCCTGCCGTCGCGCACGTTCGCGTCGTCGAGGACGAGCCGGTGCGCCGCACGCCCGCCGCCGTCGCCGCCCCTGCCGTGACCGCGACCGAAGACGAGGAACGCGCCGAGCGCATGGCGGCTCTGGCCGAGCGTATCCAGGGTCTGGCCAGCCCCTCGACCAGCCGTCGCGCCGCCGCGAGCGCCGCCCCGGCCGGGCGCGACAATGTCGCCGCCATCGTCCAGGCCCTGACGGCCGGACGCTCCGCTAACCATTCCGCCAAACAAAGCCTCAACGCCGCGCGTCGTAATCTCGACGACGACCTGTTCGCCGCCTGAGTTCGGAACCCCATTTCATGGCCCGTCTACCCCGCCTTCTGCCCCTGATCGCCATCGCCATCGGCGGGGTGGTCGCCGTGCGCGCCATCGGCGTGGCGCCCGGCCTGTTCGACGGCGCCAAGGCCTGGGCCGAGGAGGCGGCGCCGGCTGCAGCCGGCGCGCCGATCAAGCCTGCGTTGCCGGGCACCTGCTCCGCCCTGTCGCCCGAGCAACTGGCCCAGCAGGCGGGCATTTCGCCCGCCGAACTGAAGATCATCCAGTCGCTGTCGCAGCGCCGCGCGGCGCTGGACGCTCGCGATCAGGACTTCGCCACCACCCTGCCGTTGATGGTCGCCGCCGAACAGAAACTGGAGGCCAAGATCCAGGCCCTGGCCGCCCTGAAGACCGAGATGAAGCAAATGCTCGGCCAGGTGGACGAGCGTGAGAAGGCCGAGATCGACCGCCTGGTCCAGGTCTATTCCGCCATGCGGCCCAAGGAGGCCGCCCCCGTCATGGCGACGCTGGAGGACCGCGTGCGCCTGCCGGTCGCCGCCGCCATGCGTCCGCGCACGCTGGCCGCCATCATGGCCCAGATGACGGCGCCCCAGGCCAAGGAACTGACCGAGAAGCTGGCCGCCCGCTTCCAGGCCCAGCAGATGGCCGCCCGCGCCGCTGCCGCCGAAGCCACGCCTCCGCCCGCTGCGACGCCCGCCGTCGCGACGCCTGCGCCGACACCGGTTGCTCAGCCGGCCGCCGCGACCGCCACGCCGCCTGCGGTCCGTCCGACGCCCCGCCCGGCCGCCTCTCGTCCTGCTTCCACACCCGCCCGTCGCCCGGCTGCGACGCCTGCACGCCGTCCGGCGACACCCGCCGCCACGCCGCCCGCCGGTCCTCAGGCCTATCAGCCCTCGGCCGCCGCCAACGCCCAGCCGCGCCAAACTGTGCAGTAACGTTAAGTGTGATCCCTGAACGGATGTTTCGTCTCGACAGTGAAAACACTTTGACCAATGATCTTCGAACGCTCCGTCAGAGAGCGACCACATCGAGGATGACGCCATGGTTGGAGAACTGCTTTACGTCGCGCATCGCCTGCGCCGCGCCATCATCCTGGCCGTTCCGACGGCGGGAACCGCGATGATCGCCGCCGTGGCCCAGCACTATCATCTGCTGCCATAAGCACGCCGCCGCCCGGTTTCGGATTGGCATCAGGCGCGCGCGCGTCTATCACCGCGCCTTGCCGAAAATCTGAGCTCGCTCGAAGACCATGTCCGACACGCCTCCCGATCGCCTCTCGGTCGATCCCTCCAGCCCCCATCACGACGCCGAGATGCTGCAACGCGGCGTCGGCATCCGCTTCAAGGGCGAGGAAAAGACCAATGTCGAGGAATACTGCGTCTCAGAGGGCTGGGTGCGTCTGGCCCTTGGCAACCGCGTCGATCGCAAGGGCAAGGCCCTGACCGTCAAACTGCAGGGCACCGTCGAACCCTATTTCCAGAACGACTGAACCTACCTAGGTTCCGGCTCTTCTCAGAGCTCGGAGCCTGCCCATGTCCATCCGCCTGCTGACCGCCAGCGCCGTCGCCCTGGGCCTCGTCGCTTTCGCGCCTGTGGCCAACGCCCAGGATGCGGCGACGGTGCAACAGGCCATCGTCGTGCGCGACGCCGCGATGCGCTCCAACATCGCCATGGACTATGTCACCCAGCTGACGACGCGGTTCGGCGCGCGCCCGGCCGGTTCGCGCGCGGAACAGCAGGCCGCCGCCTGGGCCGCCGACTATCTGCGCGCCAACGGCTTCCAGAACGTCCGAATCGAAGAGTTTCCGCTGGTCGGATGGGAGCGGGGCGAAAGCTCGGCCGCCATCGTCGGCGACAACGCCCAGGCCCTGGTCGCCGCAGCGCTGGGCCATTCGCCGGCCACGCCTCGCAACGGCGTCGAGGCCGAGATCGTGCGGTTTTCCACCTTCGAAGACCTGCAAGCCGCGCCTGACGCCGTCGTGCGCGGCAAGATCGTCTATGTCGATCTGGGCCAGATGCATCCGATGCAGGACGGCTCCGGCTATGGGCCCCAGACCCGCGTGCGCGGCGCCGGCCCCGGCGTGGCGGCGGCCAAGGGCGCATCGGCCTTCGTCATGCGTTCGGTCGGTTCTGACGAGGACCGGATGCCCCACACGGGCACGACCCGCTATGTGGACGGCAAACCGACCATCCCCGCCTTCGCCCTGGCCGCGCCCGACGCCGATCAGGTCAGCCGCCTGGTCGCCTTGGGTCAGCCGGTGCGGGTGCGCCTGACCTCGACCGCCCGCACCTACAGGACCACCAGCCAGAACGTGATGGGCGACCTGCCCGGCGCCACGCGGCCGGACGAGATCATCGTCCTGGGCTCGCATATGGACAGCTGGGACCTGGGCACCGGCGCCATCGACGACGGGGCGGGGGGCGCCATCACCGTTGCGGCGGCAAAGGCCATCGCCGACAGCGGCCGCCGCCCGGCCCGCACCCTGCGCGTGATCTTCTACGGTTCGGAGGAGGTCTCCCAGCCGACGCCCCAGACGGGCAACGGCGGCGGCGTCTATGCGCGCGGCCAGGGCGCGGCGCTGGACAAGCACATCATCGCCGGCGAGAGCGATTTCGGCGCCGACCGCGTCTATGCCCTGCGTCTGCCCGCCGGCGCCCAGGGCTCGGACTTCCAGAAGGCCGCGACCCGCGTCCTCTATCCGATCGGCGTCCTGGCCTCGGACCGGGGCGAGACAGAAGGCGGCGTCGATGTCGGCCCGATGGGACCGCTGGGCGTGCCCTTCTTCGGCCTGGCCCAGGACGGCACGCGCTATTTCGACCTGCACCACACCGCCAACGACACCCTGGACAAGATCGACCCGGCGCAACTGAACCAGAACGTCGCCGCCTGGGCCGGCCTGCTGTGGCTGATCGCCGATTCCGACGTGGATTTCAGGGCGATGAAGCCGGCGACCCCCGCCGCTCGCTAAGCCCGCTTGGCCCCGACGGACAGGCTGGCTATACAGCCGGTCCGGCCGCGGGCGTGGCGAAACTGGTAGACGCAGCAGACTTAAAACCCACTACCGTAGATTTACGTATCTAAATCAAGCGGTTACAAGGGATAGACACTTACACATGCCTTACACATTTGCCGCGTGCGGCAAGGAGGTCATGTGCCGGAGTCTCACTCCCTCATGGACGGTAAGCTCCATGTCTATCGTCGCGAAAACAGCGCTTACTGGCAGTGCGCGACCTACCTGAGCGGTCGCAACTACCGTCAATCGACGAAGGAAACGAACATCGCTTTCGCGCGCGAGTTTGCGCGCGAGTGGTACCTCGACCGGGTCGCCGAGGATCGTCTTCGGAAGTCCGGGAAGCTGCCGGCGGCTCCGGAGGCGTCTGTCGTCATTCCCGCACGAGCCGCGCCGAAACGGCCGGGCGAAAAGACCTTCCGTGAGGCCGCGGCCGTCTTCGAAAAGGAGTTCGAGGCGATGACGCTTGGTGAGCGGAACACCCACTACGTCGCCGGCAAGGGGCGGGTGATCCGGCTTTATCTGAATCCGTTCTTTGGCGATCTACCGATTTCCGAAGTCTCCGCCGGTCGGATCCAGGACTACCGGCTGCACCGCGTCACGCCTCCCGACGAACCGCAGCGGGTGCGCTTTGTCTCGGATGGTCAGGAGCGGATCGGCAAGGCCAGGGTCTGGAAACGGCCGAGTCGCCAGACCCTCCACAACGAGATGGTTTGCCTGCGGCAGATTCTGAAGACCGCCAATCGGAAAGGATGGATTTCGGCGCTTCCGGATATGAGCAACCCCTATCGAGCTTCCGGCAAGGTGAGCCACAGGGCCTGGTTCTCACCCGAAGAATACAAGCGGCTTTACGAAGCGACCCGGGAACGCGCGAAGAACCCGAAGAAGGAGCGCTGGCGCGAAGAGTGCGAGCAGTTCCACGACTTCGTACTGTTCATGGTCAACACCGGGCTGCGTCCCGACGAGGCGCAGCGCCTCGAGTTCAGAGATGTCTCGATCGTCACGGATGAGGCGACCAGCGAACGGATCCTCGAGATCGAGGTGCGTGGGAAGCGCGGCGTCGGCTACTGCAAGAGCATGCCGGGAGCCGTACGCCCCTTTGAGCGGGTGCTGAAACGCAAGAATGGTCAGCCCACCGATCTCGTCTTCGGGCTGGTGCAACGCGAGCTTCTCAACGCGATCCTGGACGAACTAGGTCTCAAGAAGGATCGGGATGGCAAGCCAAGGACGGCCTATAGCCTGCGTCATACTTACATCTCGATGAGACTGATGGAGGGCGCCGACATCTACCAGGTGGCCAAGAACTGCCGCACCAGCGTGGAGATGATCGAGAAATATTACGCCTCCCACATCAAGAACGTACTCGACGCATCGGCCATCAATGTCCGCAAGCCAAAGCCCGCCAAACGGCGGGTGGCGAAGGCTCTGGCGACGGACGTCGACTGAACTCGCCTTGGCGATAGCGATCGAACGCGGCTATAGAGCGGTTCGGCCCGCGGGCGTGGCGAAACTGGTAGACGCAACGGACTTAAGCTGAGGATTGAGTGCGCCGGGGGAAATCCCGGACGTAGAACCGCTCAAAGTCGGGGAACCCTGTCAAATGGCGATCCCGAGCCAAGCCCGTCTCCCGACGGGAAGGTGTAGAGACTAGACGGGCGGCGTCTAAGGCCTTCGGGCTACGACGAAGGGATAGTCCAGACCACGAACGCGCTTCGGCGCGGCGACGAAAGTCGAAGTGGTATGAAAATCCGTCGGGCTTTGCCCATGCCGGTTCGACCCCGGCCGCCCGCACCAAACCTAATCCGATGAAGGCTGCTCCTGAAATGGGCCAGCGGTGCCCGTCGCCTGTCGCTAGAAATCCGCCTTGAGGCTGGGGTCGATCGACTTCCGCATGAAGTCATCGACCTCGGCGGCCTCGGCGAACCGGGGCCAGTCGGCGACCGTCGCGACGACCTCGTCGATGATGGCGCGCGCGCGGGTGGCGTTGATCGAGGCGGTGGCCGCGCAGGCTTCGAGATCCGCCCGTGAGATGTCCTTGCGCCGGCCGTTCACCGACATCTGGTGCTGCCGCAGCCACTGGTTCGTCAGGTCCATGGCCCAGGTCACGTCGTAGGCGGGGGACAGGGACCAGACGCCATTGCGGTCCATCAGGAAGGCGATGTTCTTGACGTGGTCGTCCTGATTTCGGGCGACGACGTTGAACGTCATGCGTCGGAACAGCTCCTCCATCTGGTCCATCGGCAGGTTCAGCTGCCGCATGACCTGAAAGGCCTGCTCATAGGTGTAGCTGTCCGGGCTGCAGTAGTCGTAGTGGGCGAGGGCGGCCAATGACTGCATGTGCAGCTTGCCGCCGGTCTCCGTGCGGTCGAAGCGGCGGGTCATGAAGTGCCTTCGGCCGCCCTCCGGCAGTAGCCTGCAGTCGGTCATGGTGATGCCGGCCGCCTTGGCCATTTCTGAATAGGCGAACTCCACGGCGCCGAACCCCTGCGGATCGGCCAGGCCGCGGTCGCGGTTGTCGCTGACGCCGTCGAACTTGAGCAGCCAGTAGCTGAAGCCGTCGCCGGCATCGACCTGACCGGACCGGACCTCGTTGGCCTCTGGATTCCAGGCGATGATCGCCTTGGCGCGGGCGCCCCCGGCCGAGGCACCCACCTGAAGAATTTCCCGCAGCGCGTCGGCCTTGTCCGGGTCTCCGAACGAGACCTGCAGGGTGTTGCGGTTGGTCAGCACTTCCGAGGCCAGTTCGACGAGGGTCTCGATGTGAACGCGCTCGGACTTGCGCGTGCGTGGGCCGGCGGCGGGCGTGAACTCCAGGGCGCCCATGCCGCGAGAGGCCATGTAGCAGAGCCGTTCAACGGCGTCGGCGCTGTCCGGGGTTCGCCCCTGCGTCGCCAGCCAGGCGTTGATCAGCGTGTGGCCGTAGCGGTCGGGCAGGGCATCTGCGAGCATGCCAGGCAGGCCGTAGAAGCTCTCGGGGTTCAGGCCGGAGAAGCTGTAGATTCGGTCGCTCAGCGGCATGAACAGCGGCGCCACCTCTATCTGCGACCGCAGGAAGGCAGGTTCATAGGCGAAGGTCGCGACGTCGGCGCCCTCGGCCAGCGAGACGGCCCCGATCCGGCGGCCCCACAGATTGACGGCGGCGACAGTCATGCCTCGTCACCCCAGCGCCAGGGCTGGGTCACGTCGTCGTCCGCGCGCGCGTCGGGCCGGGCCCGTTGGCGAACCTTGCCTTGCCGTTCCAGCAGGTCGATCGGATTGGCCGGCGCATCCGGAAGGAACCGGTCGAGACCGTCCAGCTTCTCCAGCACCCGAAGCGCGCGAACCAGATTGATCAGTTGGACAGAGTCTCCGGCCTCAAGGCGCTCTACCGTGCGCTTCGACACCCCTGCGGCCTCAGCGAACTGCGATTGGGTCATGTGGCGTTGCAGGCGGTAGTCCGCCATCCTGCGACCGACCTCGGTCAGAACCGCGTGATCCGTGCTAAGATTGGTAATCTTCATAATTCGCCACTTTCGGCGACTTATATACCCTTTAAGCGGTTAATTCGTCAACAATGGCGACTTACAACAAGGAAGTCCTTTCCTTCTAACTCGTCATAGATGGCGACTTGTGGCTGTTGAAGCCCTTAAGTCGTCAAGTCTGGCGACTTAAGGGACGTGAAAGCGTTCAATAGATCCGCGCCACCGGCACTCCCATGAAACCCAGACCCGAGTGGCGCAGCAGGATGGCTCTTTTCATGAGCCCTCTCCGTGCTGGGCTCAGAGGCTGAGGCCTGCCAGTGAACGCGCCCTTGAGTTGACGGGCAGTCGAATGGGGGACGGGCCTGGAACTTCTGCGAGGAAGCCCGGGGTTTCAGGACCAGCCGCCGCCGACGCCAAGCGTCCCCCGGCTCTCGGTCGGCCCCTATCGTTCCGGAACCCGTCGCGGCCAGCCTACAGGGTCGTGGCTACGACGCAATCGACGGGGCGGCCCTGAATGACGCATCGCGGGAATCGGTTTGATACGATAGGCGAGACCGTCGGACCGCGACCGACTTCGCGCCCGGCCGCGGTCCGCGCCGACCCGCCGTCGGCCGGGCCGCACCATTCCCGGCGAGGACCGAACATGAAACCCCTCATCGCGCTTTCACTCTCGGCTATCGTCCTGTCCGGATGCATCGGCATGACGCCGAACCGCGATAGCGGGAGCCTCAAGGTCGCGAGCTGGAATATCGAGCACCTCGCCGAGCGTGACGGCGAGGGCTGCAGCCCCCGTACCGAGGCGGACTATGCCCGATTGCGCGATCATGTCCGCGCACTGGACGCCGATGTGATCGCCTTCCAGGAGGTTCAGAACAAGGCCGCTGCGGAAAGGGTGTTCGACCCGGCGATCTACGACCTGGTCATGTCCGGCCGCCCGCCCAGCACGCGCGGCAGCGAATGCCGGGGTCAGCCGGGCCTGTTCATCCAGAACCAGGCCGTCGGCTTCGCGATCCGCAAGGGCGTGCCATGGACACGCCACCCCGACCTCAACGCGCTGGCGCTCGGAAGTCCGGACCTGCGCTGGGGCGTGGATGTGACCGTGTCTCGCGGTCGGCCGGTGCGGCTGCTGGCGGTGCATCTCAAATCTGGCTGCAACTCTGGCCGCGAACCGACAGATCTTGACTGCCCTGTCCTGTTCGACCAGCTCCCGGTGCTGGAAGGATGGACAGAAGCGCGGGCTGCGAAAGGGGAGGCCTTCGTCGTGCTTGGAGACTGGAATCGCCGTCTCGCGAGTCGGAATGACGCCTTCCTGGCCGGTCTGAACGACGGCGAACCGGCCGCATCGACGCTTACGCTGGCCTCCCGCGACAGGCCAGCGGGCTGCAAGGCCCGCTATCGTGAATACATCGACTTCATCGCGACCGGATCGATCGCGACCGCACGCGTCGAGCCGGAGTCATTCGAAGAGTATCGCTATGGCGGGATCGCAGAGACTGAGCATCCTTCGGACCACTGCCCGATCTCGGTTCGCATCACCGGCTGAGGTCCCGCAGCAATCAGGGAGCCGCGCTTTCAAGCGCATCCAGGTAGCCATCGCAGCCCGTGAAATAGCCATCTACGGCGTTCATGACATCGGCCAGGGCGACAAGGTCAACATGGTCCAGGGCGAGCGCGATCGGGCGGCCCTTGGTATCGACCGGATAGCGGTGAGAGAACGAGCCGGGATCTACGACCGCGAACTCCGCGACGATGCGGCCGACCGCCTCGTCGGCGCCGTCGGGGTCGGCGACGCCGAAGCCCTCGACGACCGTCCTGAACCGCGTCCAGAGAACAGAGAGGTCGTGAGATTTCCAGATCGCCTCGACCTCGACCGAGGGGCCATAGGTCGCGATCAGGTACTTCAGCGACAGCTCGATGAACTGGCGGTAGTTGAACAGGATCGGAAACACGAGCGTGTCCCGATCGCAGCGGTCGTCAGTGGCGTGCGCTACCATCAGCTCCGCCGCCCGCTTGTAGCCGGTCATCATCAGAACCATCCGGCTGTGAGGCGGCTTCACGAGCGTGGCGTTGCCGTCCCAGTCTGGTGAGACCGTGAACAGTCGATCACCGGCCTGTGGCCAACGGAATGGTTTGCCGAGAAGCGCTTCGAAGTTCATCCTGCCCTCCTGTCGAACCTTCGCGTCATAATGCGGAAATGGATCTTATTCCGGAGAACATGCTCCGCATCATCGCCCTTGCCCTGCCGGCCGGGCACGGTTTCGGCGACCGGGTGCCCGTCGGCGCTTGGGGCGATCCTGAGGGAGCCACCTGCGGGATCGTGACGCGGCATGCCGAGACCGGCGAACTCGGCGTCATCGCCATGCGGCGTCGCGTCGATGACGTCTGGACCGAGACGGCGCGCGAGCTCGGATTTCGATCGCTCAAGCATGCGCAGGAGCGCCTTGGAGTCCTGCTGCGCATCGGCGCGCCGGCCGAACCGCTGCCGCCCAACACCGCCCCACGGGCAGGCCTTCACGACCTTCAGGGCCGTACCCCCAGTCCAATCTTCGCCTCCCTGCGCACGCCGTCGCATCATCTGGCAGCGTGGATACTGAACCAGCTCTACCTCGCTCTCCCCAATCCGGACCGGAACTGGGCCGGAGATTGCCAGACCGGAAATTTCCATACCCGCATGTGGGAAGCCCAATTGCTGGCGGCGTTTCGAGAGCAGGGTCTGCATGTCACCCAGCCGTTCGAGTCTCCGGACTTTCACATTCGCAATCGCCACGGCGGCGAGGCTTGGGTCGAGGCCGTGACCGCCAACCCTGAAAAGCGTTTCGACCACCTCAACGCGCCCAGGGTCGCGCCGCCAGCCGACCGGGACGCCCTGTTCTTCGGCCCGGCGGCGCTACGCTTCGCCAAAACCATCGGGAACAAGCTCCAGCGGCGTTATGACCAGCTGCCGCATGTCCGGGGCAAGCCCTTCATGCTCGCTGTCTCGGACTTCCACGCGGCCGGCTCGATGCGTTGGAGCCGGGAGGGCCTCGCGGGCTATCTTTACGGCGAAGGCGCTGAGGTCGTCATCGAGAATGGACGCTCCGTCGCGCGCGCGACGCATGCGACCCATCTCCGGGGTCCTTCCCGATTCCCTGCGGGTCTCTTTGCAAACGCCGACCACGCGGAGCTTTCGGCCGTCATCTTCTCCAACGCCTGCGCGATGTCGAAACTCAGCCGCGTGATGGTGTCGGCCGGCGCCGACCCAAAGGGGATGCGGTACACGCGGATCGGCAAATTCTTCAACCGCACCGAGGGCGCGCTTCAGGGGAACGACTTCTGCCTGGACGTCGCCAGCGCAGCCTATCGCGCCCTATGGCCTCAGGGCTACGAGCCCTGGTCGGCGGAGATGGAGGTTTTCCATAATCCGTTCGCTCACCATCCCGTACCGCATGCGTTGCTGCCGGAGGCGACCCACTGGTTCGATGTCGGCGGCGAGAGGATTTGCAGCTCGCACTATGCGACCGGGATCCTGTGGTCGGAGACCTGGATCACCGACGCCGCCAACCCTCCCATCCGGCTCGAAGACATCCTCTCCGGCAACGGCGCTGCGTTGCAAAGGAGCCTAAGGGCTCCGCCCTCGCGCGGGTCAGGGTAAAGCGGCTTCGCCGCCGGATCGGCCGGTCTCCCCGGCCTTCCGCGCCGGCGACGTCTGCGATGTCCGCGATCGGTGAGAGGCTTGTGCAGGCCGGGCGATCCCCCTCCGGCCGATCCGCCCTGGCCCTTGCTACCCCGGTCTCGCCGACGGGCAGGGTTTCAGGCGCGCCTTCCGCGTGCCTGCAACCCTTGCCCAAAGGAGGCAGACATGACTGCTCAATCCACCCAAGCCCGTATCCCTGCGGCGGCTGACGCCGCCGCGCCCGGAGCGGATCAGGAGCCGGTTCACGGCGCGGAGATCGTGGTTCCGCTGAACCGGTTGAAGGCGTCCCCGAAGAACGCCCGGAAGACGCCGCACAACGCGGCCACCATCGAGGCCTTTGCCGCCTCCATCAAGGTCAAGGGGGTGTTGCAGCCGCCCGTGGTCGAGATCGAGCGCGGCGAGGACGGCGCGGCGACGGGAAACTTCCTCGTGACCATCGGGGAGGGGCGGCGTCAGGGGCTGCGGCTGCTGGCCAAGCGCAAGCAGATCAAGCGGACCCATCCGGTCAAGGTGATCGTCGATACCGAGAACGACGCCCACGAGATCAGCCTCGATGAAAACACCACCCGCGAGGCCATGCACCCCGCCGACCAGTTCGAGGCCTTCAAGCGGCTGGCCGACGAAAAGGGCTACGGTCCCGAGGAAATCGGCGCCCGGTTCGGAGTGACGGCGACCGTGGTCCGTCAGCGGCTGCGGCTGGGCGCGGCGGCGCCGGAATTGATGGCGGCTTACCGGGACGGAGCGATGGCGCTCGATCAGCTGATGGCCTTCTGCGTCAGCGCCGATCAGGACCGGCAGCGGCAGGTGTTCGAACAGATGGGCGACTACCGCCCCGTCCACGCCATCCGTCGCGCCATGACCGAGGCCAAGGTGCGGACCGATGATCGTCGCGCGATCTTCGTCGGCGTCGTGGCCTATGAGGCCGAGGGCGGGACGGTGCTGCGCGACCTGTTCACCGAGGACGGCGGCGGCTGGCTGGAAGACCCGGCCCTGCTGGACCGGATGGTCAGCGACAGGCTGGCCGGTCTGGCCGAGGAGGCGCGCCAGCGCGAGGGCTGGAAATGGGCCGAGGCCGTGTCCGACTATGCCGAGGTGAGCGCCCTGGGCCGGGTCTATCCGGTCGAGGTCGTCCGCTCCGAGGCCGACGCGGCGCAGATCGCGGTCCTGTCCGAGGAGTATGACGCGCTCGTCTCGGGATCGGATGGGCAGGAGGTGCTCCCGGATACCGTGGACGCCCGGCTGGAGGAAATTGACAAGGCCCTCCAGGTCTTCGGCCCGGACTTCGACTACACGACCGGGGTCAAGGCGCGGGCCGGGGTCATGGTCCTGTTGGGTCATGATGGGCTGGCCCGTTTCGAGCGAGGTCTGGTGCGGGCCGAGGATGCCTTGGAGGATCAGCGTCCCGATCCCGAAGCGCCGGAGGGTTGGTCCGAAGGTGACGAGCGGGAAGGGGAGGCGCCGCCCGCGCCGGAAGTCGAGGCCGACGAAGGGCTGGCGCCCCTGTCGGAGCGGCTGATGATTGACCTCACCGCTCACCGCACCATGGGGCTGCGCGACGCGGTTCAGGCTGACGAAAACGTCGCCCTGACGGTGGTCGTCCACGCGCTGGCCCTGCAGGTCTTCTATCCGACTTGGGGGACGTGGACGCCCCTGCAACTGCGGATGACTGTGACGGGTCTGGAGCGGCTGGCGCCGGGGGTCAGCGACAGCCCTGCCGGGCGGCGCGTGGCTGACCGGCTGGAGGCGTGGGGCGCGCGTCTCCCGGAAGAGGCCCGCGACTGCTGGGGTGTCCTGATGGCCCTGCCGCCGTCGGAGCTTCTGGACCTGATGGCCTGCTGCGCGGGGGTCGGGCTCTACGCCGTGCGCGATCCGCATGACCGCAAGCCGGACGCCTTGGCCCATGCCGAGGTGCTGGCGACCGTCACCGGTCTGGATATGACCGGGACGTGGTCTGCCACGGCGTCATCGTATTTCTCGCGAGTGTCCAAGGCGCGGGTGCTGGAAGCCGTGACCGAGGCGACGACGCCCGAGGAGGCCGGGCGGATCGCCGGGTTCAAGAAGGGCGACATGGCCGAGGCCGCCGAGCGGCTGGTAGAGGGCAAGGGCTGGCTTCCGTCCGTCTTGCGCACCGACCCGGCGGTCGATCCGGACGCCCCGGAGCCGGAAGGGGAGGTGACCGGACTGCCGCAGCCTGACGACGACGCCTATCGGTTCGCCGCCGAATAGGCGACGGCAAGTCCGAAAACTCGCCGCGCGCCCTTTGGGGGCGCGCGGCTTTTTTGTCTGGCCGACCAAGGAACCGGTCGCAGCGATCAGTGTGCTCAGGCGGCTCTGATCTGCGGCCACAATGAGCCGTATTGCCGAGCCTGCTGTTTGCGGCGGCGGTCCTGCGCCCGGGCGCCATTGGGACGACAGGCGATATCGAGTTCCAGCAGGTGCGACTGCGACATGTTGAAGGTGACGTTCGGCCACTCGTTTCCTTCACTGTCGCGGGCTGTCTTGTACCGGAAGCCCAGGTGGATCGCCGCAATGATCAAGGGGCCATTTGCCACGTAGTCGGGACCGAGCGTCTCTCCATCGGGATAGGCGCAGGCGAAATTCTCCGCGATGTGCTTCAGGCGATAGCTGTCGGTGTCAGGACGGACGGTCTTGGTGGCGGGCACGCTGGCGAGCATGGCGAGCGCTCGGAGGACCTGGTCGGCGACCGCAATGTCCTTCAATTCATCCCGATATCTCTGCACCCGGTCGTACTGTTCGCGAGGGGTTTCCCATCGACCGTCGCCCCTTCGTTCCGCCCGACCGAAACCCCAACCCCACATATGGAGGCGGTCATCGCCGTCCACAGCCGTGAGGGTGATGGCGTGTGCGGCGGCGCGGAACAGAAACGATGCGGGTGCCTCGAAGCCACGGGCCGCCAGATAGAGGTTGAAGGCCGAGGGATCGAGTCGGCAGACGCCGTCGTCGCCGAGGCGAGCTCGCAACTCGGCGTTGGACTGAAAGCCAAGTCCGCGCGCAAGCGCGTCGGCGCGGTGAGAGGACTTGATCGTCTGAGCGATCAAGCGGAGCCCGGACTTCATGCGGTCCAGGGTGAGCGGGGTCAGGATGATGTCGAGTTCGACCATGGCGTTTGCCTCAATGCGTGCGCAGGTCGCCGATTACACTGCGGCACACGAGGAAACGTGGGGCCGAGGATGGGGAAGCAAGCAACGAGACGTTTGACCCGGCGACAGGTCACAGGCGCCTAACCCAACGCACAGAATGCCGCGAGTCGCACAAAGCGCAAGGATTGGGATGGCCAGCGGCGGGACGCCAGTCTCGGAGACCGCCACGACATAGGCGTCAGGCGATGGCGAAACGCTGACGCGCAACTATGTTCGTCCAATGACTGGTGACGACGCGAAACCCAAAAAGAAGAAGCCCCGCTATCAGAGGCGGCTGGTCCTGTTTCTCGACTTCCTCGGGTTCAAGGAGCACGTCGAGCGCTCGGCGCGAGAGCCGGCCCATCTGGCCCGGCTGGTCGCTGCCATGGACGTCGTCGGAGAGATCGGCGCCTCCCACAAGTCCATTCTGAAAAGCCAGAAGGTCACCCAGTTCTCGGACAGCATCGTCGTCTCGTACAAGGTGTCGGAGCCGTCAGCTGTGTTCCTGCTCCTGAACGAAATCGCTTTTGGCGTTGTCGATCTGGCTGAGCGTGGTTTCCTGGTGCGCGGCGGTGTGACGGCCGGCAAGCTCTACCATTCCAAACGCCACGTTGTCGGCCCTGCGATGAACGAAGCTTATCGGCTGGAGTCGAAAGTTGCGAAACATCCTCGGGTGCTCATCGATCACAAGGTGCTCGACGTCGCGAGCGCCGCGCGTCGTTCAGAGCATTCCCCCGAGGACGAAGCCGGCTACGTTTCCGACTTCATGACCAGAGACGCCGACGGGCGGTACTTCTTCGACTACGTGTCTTGGCGGTCGGTCGTCGCGATTACCGGCGGTACAAACGAACTGTACGGCGACTACCTGGGTTGTCTCAGTTCGCTGATCCGCGACGGCCTCCGCCATGACGATCCCGGTGTGCAGGAAAAATTTCTCTGGCTGCGGCGGCGTTACAAGGACGCGATCGAGGAGATCAGGGCGATCCCAGCAGACCATCTCTACAGGGCCGAGAACGCCGCCATGTGCGACGTTATAGCCGGTCTGCCGATCTTCAAGATCGATACAAAGCTTGCGAAGGCTGCCGTGAAAGCGGCGGCGAGGGCCAACGAAAGGGCGAAACCGGCGTCCAAACATCGTCGTCGCCGCGACCGCGCCGACTGAGTCATTCCCTTTCGCCGGATGGTTGCGTTAGACCTGTCGGCATGAAGCTGACCCACATGGACGAAGCCTATTGGATGGAGCGCCGCGCCGAGGCGGAGCGCGAGTTCCCGGGATCGTCCTTTGGCATGCGACCGGACCTGACGGCCAAGGTGGTGGATCGTTTCGAGGACGCCCTCCACGCCGGATCGGAAGAGGCGATCCAGATCTGCCTGACCGAGAATCCCTACCTCGTGCAGTACGCCATTCGAGAATCCGGCCATCACGGCACCTGGGTCTATCCCAAGCAGATGATCCGGCCGAAAGCCGCCACGGGCGAGCCCGGTCTCATACCCGACTTCCTCGCCGTAACGCGGTCGTCGCTGGGGGACCACTGGTGGATCGTCGAGCTCAAGCGGTTCGATACCCAGTTCGCGGACGCTCAGGGTGGCGCCATGAGCCCCTCCGGCCACAAGGCGGTCAGCCAAGCGGCTGGCTACCTCTCCCACTTCCGGGAGTACATCGACGCCATCAGGAGCCACGCACGCATCCCACGGATCACTCAGCCCGCCGGCGCTCTGATCCTGATCGGCGACTCCCGGACCGAAAGCGAAGCCCAGCGCACGGTTCGCTCCAATTTCGTTCGGACTTCATCCAACATCGATGTGGCGAGTTACCGTCGCATCGTAGTCAATGCACGGGTGGACGTCGGCTTCACCCCCAACTCGCGGCCTTTCAACCTCGAGCCGTTCTGACAGTTCCGGCTTGCCAGGGCATGCGTCATCCTGCGGCGAAGCTCAACGTCGGCCCTTGGCTCGCGAGTATTAGGATCGGGGCGAACCGAAGATCAACTGCGTGGTGCGATGATGACCCGTGTTCTCAGCCCGGCCTGCACGCCTTCGAGGTCTCGCTCGATACCAGCCGGGTTACCGATCCTGCCTTCGGGATCGTAGACGAAACACACTAGGGTGTCGCAATCGGGATGAGTCTGGTAGCGGGCGCGATCTATGATCAGCTGCTCGCCCAGATCGCCTGATTTCATCGATGGCCGGGTCTTTTTGACCTCCACGACAACCCGCTCGGCCTTGAGCAGGAAGTCGACCCTTGAGGCACGGCCTGCATAGCTGCCCGTCCATTCCTCGGGGCGGACGTCCTCGAAATGAAGTCTCAGGATCGCATGCAGCAGATCTTGGACATCGTACTCGTCGTCGATGGAGATGGTGGGCCGATCGGCGTGACGATGCTGAAGCTGCCGCGCGGCTGCGTGGAATTTCAGGCAAATTTTTTCGAGGAGATTCAGAACGTCCGGGCTGTCTTCGGGGGCATCGTCGGCAAGGCCGTACTCGCTAATCTCGTCAATCATCGAGTCGAGCATCGCGCCAGCGCTCTTCACGCCGTTCGCAAGGGCGCGCCCGTAGGAGTCGTTCGACATCCCGGTGATGAAGACGCCCGGCGAGTATCGGATGTCTTTGAACTCAGCGAGATGGCGGCTGTCCCGTCCGAATATCCGTTCGACCGCGACCTCCGTATCTCGCTGCCACTTTTTGAAACCGGGGTCGCTCGTCGAAAGCGAGGTCACCGTCGCCGAGATCTCGTGTTGGCGCTTAAGAATTTCGATGGATCGCGACTTGTTCATTCGAGCCTGTTTCCGCCCAAGACGGGTTGTACATAAACCGAACGGTATCCTAGCCTGCCGTCATGAGATCTGGCGCCATTCCATTCCAGTTCGACATCTCTATTGCGGTGGAGAAGCTGGCGAGGACACCCCCGGCGCGCAAAGACGCCGTTGAGGTATCACTACCCTTCATCACAGTGCTCACCAGCCCGGGGGAGGGCGACCGTAGGCTGGCGTCGGAGATCCTCCGCCGTCTGAGCGACCGCCGCGTGCTGAACTCGCACGAATGCTGCGACAACTGCATCGACGAGGCGATCGGATCCTTTCAACAAATCCGGGCATATCTGGGCGACGTCCAGGCGCAGTTGCTTGGATGTGAGGATCAGGTGCTCTCCGGTCTCATCGATCTCATGCTCGGGCCGATCCGCCAGTTCCTGACCTTCGAGCAAAAGCTCTCGCGCCAGCATGAGCCTCCCAGGTCCACCGGGGAGTTCTATCGGGCTGTCGAGGTTCGCCAGACCTACTTCGATGCGCTCGAACAACTGCGCGCTCATCTGGCCCGGTGCTTGATCCAGATGGCCGTGATCGCCCACCTTCCGGTTCCGACGGCCGGCTATTTTTCGGACTATCTCGGTGATTGGGATCTCACCGCATACAAAGCTTTCTCCTGACGACGCAGACGAGCCGCTACCATGGACGCGGCGGGCCGCTCTTTGCCGAGTTCTTGCTGGAGGTCGCCCTTTTGCGAGGCGGTGGTGGGGTCACGTCGATGACGATGACGTCGGTCAGAGGGCGCAGAGCTGGCTTCAGATGCGAGGTGAGGGCGTCCTTCAAGCCTTGGGCGTCGCTGATCCTGGCGATGCCGGCTGGTGGCGCCGGCGTGGGCGGTGTTCCCGGGCCAAACCAGAAGACCAAGTAGACGCCCTGACCCGCGCTGCCCGGCGACCGGGCGTAAT
Organism: Brevundimonas sp.; assembly: GCF_041648115.1. Classification (GTDB taxonomy): domain Bacteria; phylum Pseudomonadota; class Alphaproteobacteria; order Caulobacterales; family Caulobacteraceae; genus Brevundimonas. The sequence continues at coordinate 64,621 of NZ_JBAZPR010000009.1, read as the reverse complement.
CTTTCAACTGCGAGCCGGCCGCCTTCCAGAGCGCGGGATGCATATGCCTCTTCGCCTCGACCGGCAGGTTTGCGGCCTCCTCGCCTATCATCAGGATGTCGGCGCGCCTGTCGTTGCGTCTCCGCGCTTCCGGAAAGGCGTGGTGAGCCCGCATGCCGAACCGGATCAATCGATCGCGCAACCGGTCGAGCACAAGATCGCGGCAGTCATTCTCTTCGCGAGGCGTTCGCGCGGTGACGTTTCCGGGTGAGTTCCAGAAAGCCCTCCACCCAGCGGTGTCGCCGTTCTGGATGTCGTTCGCGATGTCGGCGAGGCATTCACGCGCCACGGCACGGAGGTCGGCGGCCGTCGCCGGGGGGCCAGCGTTCAATGCTTCAGCGACCCGACGGGGCGAGGGCGGTTGGAACTCGGCCTGCTGTCGCAGTACGCCCTGCGCGACGGCATAATGCTGTAGCGTGTCGCGCCACGCTTTAAGCGCGGGCAGCGCGGCGAGGGCGGCCAACGCATCGGTCGCCTCCAAGGTCGGGGTTTCGCCGAGACCCTTGATCGCGCCCGCCACGATCTCGCTGAAGGTGTCGCGATCGCCGAAGTTGCTGGATGGGCCGCGGATCGGCCCGAGATGCTGGACGAAGACGCGACGGCGGGCGGTGGATGAGCCTGTCACATTGTCGAAGTCTCCGATGAGAGTGCCATGTGGCAGGCGCGTGACGCCGGGCGGCCAGCCGGCCGCCTCAGCGGCGAACTCGGCCTCGCGGGCGAGCGGATCGAGAAGGAAGGCGGCGAACGCCCAGATCGATCGTGCCTCGTCGATCAGGGTCTTCCGGAGCGCTGACTCTACGAGGGCCGCCAGAGTCGCGACCGGAAGGACGCGGGCCGCCATAGCCACCGCGCTACGCAGAACGTCAGCCGGCAGGTTGGGCCGGTTTCTGAGGAACGGGAGCAGGGCCGCCGCGACATCGCCGGCTTTCTCAAACTCCCGGGCATGGGGCAGCTCGTTCAGGCCCGGCCGGACCGCGAGCCGCCAATACTGCAGCACGGTCAGCATACCGTCGGGGTCCGCGAGCACACCCGCGATCCCCAAGGCCTGCGCCGCGTCGCGGTGTTCATTGTCCGCGAGCACATAGTAGCCGCGCAGGATGCCGAAGGCCGCGTCTAGAGACAGGACGGGGACCGGGGCACTGGTGCGGATCAGATGATCGGCGAAAGCCGCGGCAATGTAGTTGGCTCGAAAGTTTCGATTCCGGCTCTCCTGCCGGGCCTGCGCCTGCCAGGTGATGGGGAAGGTCGCCATCACCGCCGCCCAGCCTTCGATAATAGCTTCGGCAACATCCGTGCCCATCCAGTTGACCAGCCGCGCTTCGCCCGCCCCGGACGTGAAGCCGGGACTATGGCCAGCGTAGACCGTGGCAGCGACGCTGAGCGCGTGGAACGCCGATCCGTCGCGCACCTTGCCGAGATTGGCGTCGAACCACGCCCGGTCCCGACTGATATCGGAAGCGATCTTCGCTTCGCGCTTGCGTTTTCGGGCGGCATCCTTGGACTGCCAGTGATCGATCGGGTCGCGCGTCAACGCCTCGAACACCTCGGCAAGGTCTGCTCGGCCGTCGAGCTGGTCCCACAGCCGCCAGTACCGGCTGTCGTCCGGTTCGAATGGTGCGACGAGGTTCAACGCCGTCCGCGCCAGTCCGAATGCGTCCGTTCCGGCTGGGGCAGCGTCGAGGCGATTGAGGACTTCGTTTGTCACCTCGGGCGGCACCGCGCGACCCGTGAGGCGGTTGAACTCGTAAATTGCGACCCAAGGATGTATGCGCGATTGCCGGTGCAGGGCCCAGAACAGCCGAGACGCATGGGACGGCGAGCGATCGACCCAGGACTGGATCGCTTTGCGGAGTTCGTCCTCGGGATCGCTAAGTCGTTTGAATCCGCAGTTGGCGAGCCAACGTAGCAGGTCGCCTGCCCTTAGCCCCGGCGTGGCCAGGATGGTCTGCGCAAGCACCCGACGGACGACGCCGTTCACTTCAAATGACCGCGACTCGCCCGTTCGGCGCTCGCTGGGAAGGGGACTATCGAACAGGCCCAACACAGGGGAGGCCGCAAGGGCCTCGCCGAAGCTCGACGCATAGCCCATCACGCCGTCACCGGTGGCGGCGTAGTCCGTGAGGGTCTTGCGGACCTCAGCGGCGGTGACGTCGTGTGCAACGAGGCCGGCCAAGGCGGCCATCCTCACCGTCACAGCACTCTTCGACGTCTCCTTGTCGAGCGCAGTCACGATGACGCGCAGATCGACCAGAGGCCTCGTGGCACGGGCCTCGATGGTTTCAATCGCTTCGCGCCTGAGCCAGTCCGGCGCCGCGGGGTCGGACGCGAAGGTCACGACGTCGGCATCCAGCGCGGGAACGCGACGGCCAGCGGCCAAGGCTGCGAGGATAAGGCCGCGGCGATGGGTGGTCTCGGACGGATCGAGAAGGATTTTGCGGAACTCCGCTTCGAGGTCGGGTCCGGCCAGTCCGCCGACGGCCGTCGACCCGCGAGCCGAACCGAGGAACCAGGGATCGTCCCGCCCGGTCGCATCTAGAAGGGCGCGCCGATGTTCCGTCGGCAGCATCGCAGCGTCGCCTTGGAACAGAATGGCCTCCGGATGCGTCTTGACCAGCGCGAGGGCGCGGTCGGCGTGGACGCCTTCGGCGAGGCTCGTGACAAACCAGGCGAACGTCCCCATCAACGCCGGTGTTGGCTTGCCGTCGTCGCCGCACAGCAAGGCGAAAGCGCGATCGTAGCCGAGCGCAGGCGGCCGACCGTCGCGGCTGGAGACGGCGGCCGCGAGTGCGCGACCGGCCAGATACTCCGACACCATCCGATGGGTCGGCTGGTAGCTGTCGGCCTCGCCCCGGAACATCGGCGTGTCGACCGCGTCGTGGAGCGCCTTGGTGTCAACGCCGGCCGGGATCAGGTCGTCCATGGTCACAAGCTCGGCGCGCGGCGGTTTGGTCGCGCCCATCCAGAGATCCGAGCGCGCGGACAGCATCAGAACCAGCGACGCCTTTTCGGCAGCCGAGATGATCGCTTCAGGTGTCGATCGGTCCTTCCGCGCTGCGCGGCGGCTATTGATCTCATGAGCCATGTCGAGGGTTGCCTGGCGGAACAACGCGCCACGAGACTCCAGGCGGGTGGTGGCGTCATTCAGAGTGCCGTGCAGCAGCTTCAAGGTCGCCGGATTACCCATGAGCGGTGCAGCGGCGAGATCATCGACACGGCGCAGGAAGCCTTGCGGATCCGCCTCGCCCAAGCTCGTGAGCACCGCCGACTGCTCTTTCCGGTCGAGGGCGCCGAGGTTCCACACCTCGAAATCTCCAAGCTCATCTTCGATGTGGATGAGGTCCGCCTTCGACAGCGAGGCGGAGCGGCAGGTCAGACGCCAGTTGACGTATCCGGCAGCGGCGATCTGGTCAGTGAGGTCCGACAGGCGATCATGACCGATTTCACCGATCCGAAATTCTTCCAGGGCGTCGATGAAAACCACCGTCCCGGCCGGTCGCGCGCCGGCGACGAATCTCCGCGCTGTCACCACCTCGACCCCGTGGGCAAACGCAGCCTGTTCAAAGGTGGTGGACTTGCCGCTTCCCGGCTCGCCGAGCAGGAGCCACCGCGCGGTTTCTGCAAGATCACTGATGCGTGTCGTTCCGCCGTAGGATTCGGCGGCTTCGCTCCTGATAACGCGACGATCGAGCTTGGCGGGCGGAAGGTGGGTGGAGGCGGGCAAGCTCAAGGCTCCAGTGGATGCGGCAATACAACCCCACGTGCGGCTTTTCTCCCGGGTAGGCAAATGGTTGGATAAAGCGAGACAGATCGGCGATGGATTTCGCCCGACCGCAGTTCATCGACCGTCACATCGGGCGCGGCTTTTAGAATTTAGAAGAGGCGCGGGCAGCTGAAGCTTCTGCCGCGAAATAGAGCCCGCTGGCGAGCGGCTGCTTTGATGTGCGCAATGTACAATCATGCCTTGCTCGCAGGCGGGTCATCGGGGAGACTCACCGAGTGAAGAAGACGCTCGATCATCTCCCGCTGCCCAAGCAGTCCGAACTGCGTCACGTCGTCGATGTGATCCGCACGTCGTTCGAAGAGGCGATCGCGACTCGCCGTGCGGAGCGGCTGAAGAACGGCAAGATCCTCAAGGTCGTTCTTTACGGATCGTATGCTCGAGGCGATTGGGTGCACGACCCGGTCGGCCGGTACTTCTCCGATTTCGACTTGTTGTTCATCGTCGATCATGAGGACCTGACTGACGGCGAGTTCTGGTTTGACGCGACAAACCGAACGATGCCGGGTGAGGGAGAAATTCGAACGCCGGTCAGCATCGTCGTGCACGCCCTGGACGACGTGAACGATCAGTTGGATCGAGGGCGCTACTTCTTTGCCGACATTCTGCGAGACGGGATCGTCCTCTACGACACGCCCGGCGCGAAGCTGCACAAGCCGGCGACCATCAAGGCCAAGGCCGCGCTGGTTGAGGCGGAGAAATACTTCGAGAAGTGGACGACCAGTGCTGCTGGAGCCCAGAGTATTGCGCGTCACTCAACCGAAGTAGATGAACCCAACTGGGCAGCATTTATGCTGCACCAAGCCGCCGAGCACTTGTACCACTGCACTCTGCTTGTCGTGACGCTGTACAGCGGAAAAGCTCACAACCTCGCTTTCCTGCGCAAGAAATCGGAGGCCATCGATATGCGTCTGGCCGAAGCTTGGCCGCGAGAGACCAAGTTCGAGCGCCGCTGTTTCGAGCTGTTGCGTGAGGCATACGTTAAGGCGCGCTACGCCGACCACTACAGGATCACCGCCGAGGAACTCGACTGGTTGACGGACCGGGTTGAGGTGCTGCGCGGGCTGACAGTGACGGTCTGTCAGGAGCGCCTGGCCCAACTGCGTGAAGAGGCTGGCGGCGAGAGTGAGTGATCCGACGCCTGGTCAACGCGGCGTGGCCGTCCAGAGCGCGGACGCGGCCCTGCCGGACGCCGGGCGCCGACGTTACATGAGCAAGGCGGACGACTTCGATGTCCGCGTCAATAGCCTTGCGATCGAGATCCTCCCTGATTGGGAGCCTCGTGTCATCGAGCAGTGGAAGACGATCAAGGCAAGTATCCGCTCGGGGTTGATAGCCGAGTTCGGCAGTTACGCTTCCGAACGCAAGGAGGAGAATTTCATCGCCATCGGGCAGCTGTCGATGTCGATCATCTCCTACCATAATGCGTTACTTCGACAGGTCCGGAACGCGTTCGTGGTCGGGTCGTACTACCCGGCCCTCGTCGGTGCTTGCGCGCTGGGCGAGCGAGTCTTGAACCATTTGATACTCGATCTTCGCGAGTTCTACGTGGCGACGCCGGAGTACCGAAAGGTTGCCCGCAAACAATCCTTCGACAACTGGACCGTTGCGATTGATGCGCTTGAGGCATGGGGCTTGCTGCTTCCCGAGGCGATCAAACACTACCGTGCTCTGGCTAAACTCAGGAATCGGTCGATCCATTTCGATCCTGGGACCTACGCCCGGCTTCGGGAGGATGCTCTGGCGGCGGTGATCGCGATCCGCGACATCCTGGATCTGCAGTTCTCGACGTTCGCCGTGCGACCCTGGTTCATTCCTGAGGCAGAGGGCACCTGCTTCATCGCGAAACAGTACGAAACAGACCCGTTTGTCCGAACCTACTTTATTCCCAACTGCTTTTTCGTCGGGCCTCACCATCTGATCCAGACCCTAGAGCCAGAGATGGTGGTGGCCGATAAGGACGACTACGGGCCTGGTTCCTGGAGCGATACGGAGTTCCAGAGCCTCTACAAAACACGACGACCTGCCGACCTCGTTCAGGTGCCTGAAGTCGGCCGACTCTAACGGCGTAGCGAGCGCGAGACAGACATCCCCATGGCGCGTCTACCGATCAAGACTTCCGTTCTCAGTCGCTTGTTCGCGATGTCCGGCAACCTCTGCGCCTACCCGAGCTGTTCTCAGATCCTCTATCGCGAAGACGGCACGGGCTTTGTCAATATCTGCCACATCCATGCGGCGGAGGAGGGGTGGACGCGCTACGATCCCGACGTCTCAGACGAGGCACTGAGAGCGATCGATAACCTGGTCTTGATGTGCCGAAACCACCACGGCGAGATCGACCAGGAGTTTTCGCCCATCAGCGCCGACCAGCTTCGCGACTGGAAGCGGCGGCATGAAGCCCGATTTACCGATATGCGCTTGCTGTTCGATCCGAAGATCCTTGATCGGGTCGCGCAGCGGTCGCCGGTGAAACCATCGAACATGGGGATCGTAGACAGCGTCTTGCCCGATCATTTCATGGCTGGGGATTTGGCCGAGGTGACTGCGCAGATCGGAATCTACGTAGACAACATCGCGAACATTCCACCGCCGACCATCGAGTTCATGATCAAGGTTATTCGCCACGGCCTGCGCGGCGCCAGTCAACGTGGCAGGGGGAGCTCCAGCATGAAGCTCGATGCCAACGAAGTCGCGCAGGCATTCGACCTATCGGGCACGGAGATCACCGACTTCTGCAATATCATGGAGCGATATGGCGTTGGCTATCTGCAGGATGACTATCCCCCGATGGTGAGCTTAGCGCCGCCTGCCGACTACCTCGACTGGCCCACGTTAAGCGAGGTTCTAACGGCTGTCGGAGGCGACCTCGAAGTCCTGCTGCAGGGGCAGGACTTTTCCGTATTCGATACCTGAAAGTCCGTTGTGCGAATCCAAACCGGCATTGGATCAGAGCTATTGCTCCGCATTTATCGTTGGGGCGACCGAAGTCCTCCAATGTTTGACGAGGGGCAGGCAGGTCAGGCGGTATAGGAGCCAGCACCCGTAGCCGGCGTTGTAGTGAAAGCAGCCTCCAGCCGGCAGCATGCCATGCGCAACTTGGTGGCGGAGCCCGGGGCCCGGCTGATGCACGAACAGCATCTCGACATCGAACATCAGATCGGCTCCGAAAATCCGATCCATGTCTGGACGGAGTTCGGAGGTGAGCAGGGCGCTCAGCGTCCTGTCCTGCTGCAGCAGGTTGGGTTTCATTTTGGATGTGTCGATGCCCGAGTTGAGCATGACGTGTCGAATGCCATGTTCGATAAGCGGCGTCAGAAGATAGACGGCGCTCGCGAGGTCGCCTTGGAAAAAGCGCGCGAAGCCTAACGCGAAGAGGAATTCATGTCCGGAAGGAATGAACGGACTTGAAGCGACGATCGTGCCGAAATGCCTTTGTTCGATCGGGAACCGGTCGGAGATGGCCTGGCGGGCGGGGTCGATGGCACCGCCGACGGCGATTGCCCTGTGGATGTCTAGGTCGGTTAGCGAGTCTTCCTTGAACCAGGCGTCGCTCGGCTCGTCGGCCGGGGCGCTGGTTTCGGAAGTCGTTTTACCCTCCAGGTCCGAGTAGGAGTTGCCGAAGAGGCGTTTGAAGGCGAAGCGGTTCAGATTCTTGCGCGCTTCCTCACGTAGCGCCTCAGGGTTGGTCGGCTCCACGATGAGGGCGAACTGGAGGAGCGCCTCGGCAAGGTCGAAGTTCGCGTAAAGATCGAATGTTGCCTGACGATCGTCGTCGAGATCGAGTGGGATCGGCTGGCTGACAAACTCGTCCAACCCTTCGTCTTGGAGATCACGAAGTTCGGACCGAAGCCGCCGAATGCGATCCTTGTCCCCGTTGCCTCGACGGAGTTCACCGATCGCCATCTGGGTCCAGTAGGCCTTGGCGTTCGCCAAGGACACATCTTCCCTGAGGTGCAGGGTCAGATCGACCATCCGCTCGGTGCACGAGATCGCTGCTTCCGCGTCGCCTGAGCGTCGATACGCTTCGGCTGCGAGCGCCCATGCCATCTTCCTCGCCATGGCCCAGCTATCTGGACCTGGAGCCGACGCTAGCGCTTTGGCATTTGGTGCGATCTCCGCCCATGTCACCACGCCGTGTTCCGCGCCAATCTGCGCCAGTCGGTTGTAGGCGCTGAAATCAGTTCGGCGGTGCGCGAGTTCTAAGAGGCTCTTGAAGGCTTCACTCACCATAGTCGGCATCTTACGACGACCGTGAAGCCGCGCTGAAATCTGCATGGCGCGATGGACGAGATCGATTGAGGGTCGGCCTACGCCAAGATCGTCCTCTGCCTCGTTTGCAAGCTGGTGGCGGACAGTCTCAACATAGGCCGAGACTGCCGTCTGGCCGGCAGTCGTCAGGCTGTGATGGTTCTCCCAAGCGACATCCGCCAGCCGGGCTCGGATCACCGAGTGGCCGATGTTGGGCGAGAGCTCGGCTAGGATTCGACTCTGCTCATCCCTGAAATCGCTGGCGATGTGGCTACGGGCGTCCAAGCCGACCCTTCGGGCGCCAAATGGCCCAGAGGGATCTTCGGGACGAAGCGGCAGCCCGATCAGATGTCCGATCAACTCTAGCGCTCGGGCGTGCCCATCTGCGCCGCTGGCTTTCGCTTCCTCGGCGGCCTCAGCGAAGTGTCGCCGCAAGAGCCACTCGTCGGCGTCGCCGATGCTGGCCATCATGGCGGTCAGGTCCAAGCCGTCGAAATCTTCGCGCGTGGCGATGACGACGGGACTGGGCTCGGGCGTCTCATCCGGCTGTTCGGTGTTGGTCATGGATTGCAATGTTGTTGATCACTTGTCGCTACGCCAGCCAAGCGGATAACTTCTACTCAGTCTGAGGTGCTCATCTGAAGTCGCGCGTCCGCACCCGGATCGCTTCAAGCGAGAGATCAGGGATGTAGATGTCGCGAACCTTGAGAGACCGGGCGTCCGGGGCGCTGCCGCGATAGACTTCGTCACCGCGGCCATGGGGCAGGGGGAATGAGGCGCGCCGGCCGACTGAGGCGAGTAGCTCAGACCCGTCATACAGGCGGGTCGCCACGATGTGGACGACGTCTCCCTCGCGCTGAACTTTACCATCGACGACGAGCAGACTGGCGCTCAGGACGACCCGACGCTGCTGTTCGTAGAGACTCGGCCAGATCACCAGATTGGCGACGCCGGTCTCGTCCTCGATGGTGATGAACATAACGCCTTTCGCCGAGCCGGGCTTCTGACGCACCAGAACCAGACCGGCGACGCGGGTCAGCCTGCGGTCGCGCATCGCCGAGGCGTCGGCGCAAGTCATGACGTGGCGTGACTGGAGGGTGTCCCGCACGAAGGTCACCGGGTGGTCGCGCAGGGTCAGACCGACGTGGCTGTAGTCCTCCACAACCTCCTGCCCCTCTGGCATGACCGGCAGGGTCAGCGCCGGTTCGGTGGTCTCTGGCGTCGTCGTACCGTCGTCCTGAACGACGGCGAACAGGGGCAGGGGGGCGTCGCGGAGCGCCTTGATCGCCCACAGGGCTTCTCTCCGCTGCAGCCCGAATGCCGAGAGGAAAGCGTCCGCCTCGGCGAGGCGGGTCAGGGCGCCGACGGGCGTCGAGGCCCGTCGCCACAAATCCTCGACAGAGGCGAAGACGCCGCTGTCGCGTTGGGCGACGAGGCGGGCGGCGTCCGCATTGGCCAGGCCACGCACCATGCGCAGGCCTAGGCGTACCGCGAACCGATCCTCGCGGTCGGTCGGCTCCAGCGTGCAGTCCCAGCGGCTGGCGTTGACGCAGACCGGCCGGATTTCGACGCCATGCTCTCGCGCGTCGCGGACAATTTGGGCCGGAGCGTAGAACCCCATCGGCTGGGCGTTGAGCAGGGCGGCGCAGAAGACGTCTGGGTGATGGCATTTCAGCCAGGACGAGGCGTAGGCGATCAGGGCGAAGGACGCCGCATGGCTCTCGGGGAAGCCATAGGAGCCGAAGCCCTCTAGCTGACCAAAGGTCTTCTCGGCGAACTCCGCCGTATAGCCCCGTTCCAGCATGCCCGAGACCAGCTTGTCCCGGAAATGGCTGACGCCGCCCGTGAACTTGAAGGTCGCCATGGCGCGCCGGAGTTGGTCGGCCTCCGAGGCCGTGAAGCCGGCGCATTCGATGGCGACCCGCATCGCCTGTTCCTGAAACAGGGGGACGCCGAGCGTCTTGCCGAGCACCCGCTCCAGCTCGGGCGTCGGATAGTCGACGGGCTCGCGACCCTCGCGCCGTCGCAGATAGGGATGGACCATATCCCCCTGGATCGGCCCCGGACGGACGATCGCCACCTCGATGACGAGGTCATAAAAGGTGCGCGGCTTGATCCGGGGCAGCATGGCCATCTGCGCCCGGCTCTCGATCTGGAAGACCCCCAGCGTGTCCGCCTTACGTATCATCGCGTAGGTCTTCGGATCCTCGGCCGGGATGGTCGCCAGCTCGAGGGCGACGCCCTTGTGCTCACGCAGCAGGTCGAGACCGCGTCGCATGCAGCTCAGCATGCCCAGGGCCAGCACATCGACCTTCATGAACTTCAGGGCGTCGATGTCGTCCTTGTCCCATTCGATGATCTGACGGTCCTTCATGGCGGCGGGTTCGATCGGGACCAGATCGTCCAGACGCTCGTCCGTCAGGACGAACCCGCCCGGATGCTGGCTCAGATGTCGGGGAAAGCCGATCAGCTGGCGCGACAGGTCCAGCGCCAAACGCAGGCGACGATCCTGGAGGTTGAGATTCAGCTCCTCCGCGTGGCGGTCTTCGACGCCTTCGCTGGAGTAGCTCCAGACTTGGGACGACAGGGTCTTGATCAGATCCTCGCTGAGACCGAGCGCCTTGCCGACATCGCGCAGGGCGCCGCGTGACCGATACCGGATCACCGTGGCGCAGAGGGCCGCCCGGTTGCGGCCGTAGGTGTCATAGACCCACTGGATCACCTCCTCGCGCCGCTCGTGCTCGAAGTCGACGTCGATGTCCGGCGGCTCCTTTCGCTCCTGGCTGACGAAGCGTTCGAACAATAGGTCGTTGCGGCCGGGGTCGATCGAGGTGATGCCGAGGACGAAGCACACCGCCGAGTTGGCGGCCGAGCCCCGACCCTGACAGAGGATGTGGCGGCTGCGGGCGAACCGGACGATCGAGTTCACTGTCAGGAAATAAGGCGCGTAGCCGAGGGCCTCGATCAGGGTCAGCTCATGCCGGAGGCTGGCGCGGACCTTGTCCGGCAGCCCGTCCGGATAGCGCGCGGCCGCACCTTCCCAGGTCAGCTGTTCCAGCGCCTGTTGCGGCGTCAGGCCGGGGAGGGCGGCCTCCTTGGGATACTGATAGGCCAGTTCATCGAGGCTGAACCGACACCGCTCGGCGATCTCGAGCGTGCGCCGCAGTGCGTCGGGATGTCGGGGGAACAGGCGATGCATCTCCGCCGCCCGCTTCAGGTGACGGTCGGCGGACCGCTCGCGCTTGAAGCCGACGTCGTCGATCGTGCAGCCCTCCCGTATGCAGGTCAGGACGTCTTGGAGAATGCGGCGGTCGGGGTGATGGAACAGGACGTCGTTGGTGACGACGGTCTTCGCTCCGAGCTCGATCGCGAGCTCGGAAAGCTGGTGCAGCCGCATCTGATCGCGGGGGCGACGGCGCAGGGTCAGGGCGCAATAGGCATCCGCGCCGAAGATGCCGGACAGGGCCGTGAGCCGTCGGCGGCAGGCGCTGTCGGCCTGATCCGCCACGAGTGCGGCAATCAGGCCCTGGGCGTGATCGGCCACATCGGACCAGTCGAGATGACAGGCGCCTTTGCCGGCCCGACCCTTGCCGAGCGTGAGAAGCCGACAGAGCCGGCTGTAGGCCGCCCGGTCGGTCGGATAGACAAGGAGATTGGCGCCGTCGGTCAGCTGAAGCCGACACCCGACGATCAACCGGACGCCAGTCGCCTTGGCGGCCTCGTGCGCCCGCACGATGCCGGCGACGCTGTTGATGTCCGTGATCGCGAGCGCCTCGAGTCCGCAAGCTGCGGCCTGGGCGAACAGTTCGTCGCACCCGCTCGCGCCGCGCAGGAACGAGAAGTGAGAGGCGCATTGAAGTTCGGCATAGCGAGGGGCGGACACAATGTTCGCCTTATGTTCTCATCTGTCGAGGAATACGAGTCCCAGCGAACACCCACTTAGAGGCCGGGCCAGTTCTCCACGCCGCGCATGGCTTCCTGGGTGTCAATGGTCGGAGGCGGGATGAGGGTTGCGCCGTCCGGCGTCAGCGGAATCCCGAAGCGATGAAGAAGGGAAGCGATCTCCGCCGGAGGCATGTCGTCATCGTCCACGAGGAAGATCGAGAAGAAATAGGCATTGAGCGACACCATCCGGGCCACGAACCGGGTGTCGTCGAAGTGATCCGGAACAAGGATGCGGCCGCACCTCGCACCACGAGGCTGGACCGGGATGACTAGCCCTCTCTCGGTCTTGTAGGCAGGCTTGATCGTACGGACCGCCGCGAAGACGGACGTCGGGGTGCAGTCATACGGACTGCCGATGACCCGCCGGTAGCGACCAAGGATGGCGGCGTCCAAGCCCGTGGTCCGGGCCGAGTTGAAGGATACCTTGAGCAGCCAGCGTAGCTGGCGGCCGTGGTCATATCGGAACAGAACTCTCTCGCCCGCCGAGACCCAATGCTGAAAGTGGTCCCGATAGAGCGCCGCCGCGCTGTCATCGAGCCCGCTCAGGGGACCGTTGTTGCATGGGCCGCAGACATCGCGAATGACGAGAGCGCTCGGCAGGACCTTGCCCACGCGTGACGAGAAATTGACGCCATAGCCGGTCTCGCGATGGACCCAGTCCGGCCAGATGTGCTCGCGGGTGAAAGGTCCCGAGCCGTCACAGTAGGGGAACTGTTTTTTCATCGCGCCGCGCCGGCGTCGTGTTGGAGGGCGGCGGTGAAGGGCGTGAGGATCATGGGCCTTTCATCGCCTGATCGAGGACAGTGGTCGAGCGCGCTCTTGAGGCGGGTGGCGCTCAGCCGAAACGTCCGTGAATGAACCAGGCCTGGGAGCCGGTCGAGGCGTCCTCGCCGTCGCCGGCGCGGAAGAGCCAGAAACGTTCACCGGCGTCGTCCTCGACCTGAAAATAGTCCCGGACCGCCCATAGCTCGGCGTCGCGGCGTCCCCATTCGCCGAAGATCCGTTCCGGGCCGTCGGCCCGGCGGATCCGGCGACGGACGCCGCGCCAGGTAAAGTGGGTCGGTGGATTGTCGGGCAGCAAGGCCATGGTCTCGATCGGCTCCGGGCTGCGGAACAGGCGCGCAGGGCGCGGCCACTCCGGCGTCCACGCCAGCCCCGTCGGGGCGGCCAGTGGCGCGACCTTCCGGATCGATCGCTCAGGGACGTCGCTCTCGACCGGCGCCAGCCGGTACAGCCGGTCGGCTCCGATCCGGTTCGACAGGGTATCCACGAGCAAGGAAACGTCCGGTTCCGCCTCCGCGCCGAGGCGCGCGGCGGCCGGACGCCAGTTCAGCGGTTCGGCCGCGCTGGCCGCGAGCGTCATCCGTTCGATGCCGAACCCCGGCTCGATGGTTTCGATCCTGTCGGTCAGCAATCGGGTCAACCGGCGAATGTCCCGCACCGGCTGGGCGAGGCCGACGCGAACGGCCTCGATCCTGTTGTCGACCCGATAACAGAGCCAGTCGAGCCGCCGCGCGCCGAGGCTGCGCGTTTCCAGAAGGCCGCACAGGGTCTCGACGAGCGCCCCTGCATAGCGGGCGATTGTCTCCGGTGCGCCGATCGGCTCGGCGAAGACCTGTTCGACGCGGGGCGTCTCGGGTGCCTCAACCGGGATCAGGGGCTCGGCCGACCGGCCATAGGCCTGGTCGAGCCGTCGCCCCAGTTCCGCGCCGAAACGCAGCTGGAGCGGCGCACGCGGTCGGTGGGCGATGTCGCCGATCCGTTCGAACCCCATGCGCCGAAGCCCGGCCGGCAGGTCCGTCGGGAGGCGCAGGGCCTCCAGCGGCAGCGGGGCGAGGGCGGCATCGACCCCGTCGTCGTCGATGACCTGTGTTTCTGTGCGGAACCGGGCGGCTGCATGGGCGGCGCCGTAGGTCGGCGCGACCACGCCTCGGCCGGTCACCCCGACCCGTTGAAGCCGCGCCGCCAGATCGCGCAACAGCGCGGCTTCGCCCCCCTTCAGATGGGCGGCTCCGGTAATGTCGATCGCCAGTCCGTCCGGCGGGTCGGCCTGGCAGACGGGGGCGTAGCGGTGCATCGCCCAGAGGGCGAGACGATCCAAAGCGTCCGTGTCTCCGACCGGATCGGCGTCCCTGACGTCCAGGTCAGGAATGAGGGCCTGAGCCTGGGTCGCGGCCATGCCGACACGCGCGCCGCAAGCGGCGGCGGCGCCGTTGCAGGCCGTGACGACCCGCTTGCGGCCGAGCCGGCCGGTCAGGACGAGGGCGCGGTCAGGCGGCGGCGCGGCGGCGCCCAGCCGTCGGCGCAACCGCTCGACGGGCCAGTTCGGCAGGAAAAGCGAGACGACCCGTCTCATCGCAAGCGTCCAGAATGAAGTCCGCCGCGTCGGCGCCGCGGCAACGCATAAGTTCGATCCGCCACCGCGCTCGCCCGATGCCGGGAACCGGCAGGGGCGCCGATGGCTCGGCGCTTACGCGCCAGCGCGTCGCGGCGGCGGTCGGCTGGCCGAAGTCGGCCGCGTCGGCGGCCCGTCGCCATCGTCGGACCACCAGGCCGATAACGCCCGACGTCTCGGCCGCGAGCTGGAGCCGACGTGAGGCCGTCATGGTCAGGCGCGACGTCTCGCAAACGACCCCCGCCAGGCCGCCATGGCGGAGGCCTTCCTCGAAACAGGCCATCAGAGCCTTTTCATCGCCGGCCTCGACATAGATGACGCGGTCCGGCCCCAGCCCGGCGTGGCTGAGGGCCGGTGCGAACAGGTCCGGCCGCGTGACGCACCAGAGCACGGGGCCCGGCAGGCGGGCGACGACCCCTGCAGCGAACAATGCGGCGGCGGCGCCGCCCACGGCGTCGCCGCCGCCGCCCGCCACCTCGTGAAGCGCGCCCAGGGCGAGGCCTCCGCCGGGAAGCGCGGCGTCCAGAGCCTCCACCTCGAACGGAAGCACGCCGACCGATTTACGGTCAGCCTGCTCCATTGCGCGCACTTGGGCGCGCAGATCCTCGAGATGGGCCGAACCGGCGGCCGGCATGGACGAACTCCTCCTAGCGTCTATAATGTTCCTGAAATGTTCTGGTTCGAAGCCGGCGTCGGAGTCAATCCGGTAGTCGCCTTATCCCCTTCGATTTGCGGCGACGCCGGAGCCGTGAAATCCTCGGCAATGGGTCAATGGAGGTCGCGCGATGTGCAACGAATACCAGCTCATCCTTCCGTTCGACGACATCATCGAGGCGTTCAAGCTGAGCGGAAACCGGCTGGTGTTTCCGGGCGGCATGCCGAATTTCGGACCTATGGCCTCCATTCGTATCGGCGACCGGGCGGCCATCATCCAGATGGGACCGGAGGGGCCGGAAGCAGTGATGACGCCCTGGGCATGGAAGGGGCCGGGCGGACGACCGGTCTTCAACTTCCGATCGGACGGGCGGTCGTTTGAAGGGTCACACCGGTGCCTGATCCCGGCGGACGGCTTCTTCGAGTTCACCGACCCCGAACCGGGACAGAAGCGAAAGACCAAGTGGCGCTTCACCCTGTCCGACCAGCGGCTCTTCTGGGTGGCGGGCCTGATCAAGGACAGTGCTTTCGCCATGCTGACCACCGAGCCGGGGGCGGATATCGCCCCCTATCATGACCGACAGATCGTGCTCCTGCGCCCCGAGGACGGTGCGGCCTGGCTCAATCTTCAGAAGCCCGAGGCCGAGCTGTTGCGAGCTCTGCCCGCAGGGAGCCTTGACGTCGAAAAGGTCTTCCCGATCGCGGCCTGAGCCACTGGACTGTGAGCGGGTCTCGAGCACCGTGAGGCGTCGACTGCGGTGGGGGATCCCGAGGCGGCCCCTGTCTCGCATCTTGCTCGCGCCAGCCGGCGCGGCCTCTAGATGAGGCGGATCTGACCGAAACCCGGTCGGCTGGCGCAACCGCTCACGCGACTTTCATCCCCGGCCTGACGGCCTTCCTCGCGAAACAAGAAAGTCTCTTGCCGCGGTCCTCCGCTTCGCTACGGGGGCTCGTTTCTCTCTCCCTGCGCGCCGCCCGCGCCCCGGTCTCCCGATCGCCATCGAGGCCGCGGCAGGCGTGGCCCGAAGCAAAGGAGAGACTGACATGGCCACCATCGGCACCTTCACCGCTCAAGGCGACGGCTACACCGGTTCGATCAAGACCCTCACCCTCAACGTCAAGGCGGCGGTTCTGCGGCCCAACGAGAAGACCGACGACAAGGCCCCCGACTTCCGGATCTTCGCCGGCCAGACCGAGTTCGGCGCCGCCTGGAAGAAGACGAGCCAGCAAAACCGCGAGTACCTCTCGGTCAAGCTCGACGATCCCAGCTTCCCGGCGCCGATCTATGCCTCCCTGGTGGAGGTCGAGGGCGGACATAGCCTGATCTGGTCCCGCTGACCCAAGAGCCGCGGCGGCGCGGGGACCGCGCCGCCGCTCCTTCTTTCCACAATCCCTTTCGAGGAGGCCGCCATGACGCGCCCCGCCGATCCCGCACGCCCGGACGTCTACACCCGGATCACCCAACAGATCCTCGCCCAGCTCGAAACCGGCGTCCGTCCATGGGCCCAGCCCTGGAAGAGCGCCACTTCGGTCAGCCGCCCGCTTCGCCATGACGGCACGCCCTACAACGGCATCAACGTCGTCCTGCTCTGGGCCGAAGCGGCCGGTCGGGGGTTTACCCGGTCGACCTGGATGACCTTCCGTCAGGCGCTGGCGCTCGGCGCTCACGTTCGCAAGGGTGAGCGCGGCGCGACGGTGGTCTACGCAAACCAGATCGTCCGCGAGGACACAGACGAGACCGGCGAAGGCGTCGAACAGCGTATCCCGTTCCTCAAGGCCTACACCGTCTTCAACGTCGATCAGATCGAGGGGCTGCCGGATCGCTACGGCGAACCCGAAGTCCAGGACATCAATGCCGACGAACGGATCGCGCGCATTGACGCCTTCTTCGGGAACTGCGGCGCGGACATCCGTCACGGCGGCGGGAGCGCCTATTACGCCCCGGCGCCGGACCATGTGCAGATGCCGTCGTTCGAATGCTTCGAGGATGCCGATGCTTACTACAGCACCCTCGGCCATGAGATGACGCACTGGACGCGTCACCCCACCCGCCTCGACCGGGACTTCGGCCGCCAGCGCTTCGGCGATCCGGGTTACGCCCGCGAGGAACTGGTCGCCGAACTCGGAGCCGCCTTCCTCTGCGCGGATCTCGGTCTCGCCCTCGAACCGCGCGAGGATCACGCGGCCTACATCGGTCACTGGCTCCAGGTGCTCAAGGACGACAAGCGGTTCATCGTCTCAGCGGCGTCTCACGCGCAGAAGGCCGTCGATCATCTGCATCGGCTCCAGCCAGTTTGAACTGGCGCCTGCGTCTTCTCCGGGGCAGCCTCGGTGAGGACGCGGGATCATGGCCGACAACAAGAATCAGCATTTCGTACCGAAGGCCCATCTCAAACCCTTCTCGGTGGAGGGAGGGGGCAAGGCCATTCACCTGTTCAACCTCGACAGGGACCGCGCGATCCCGAACGCCCCGGTGCGCAACCAGTGCTCCAGCGATTATTTCTACGGCCAGGATGCGCAGCTCGAGGCCGCCATCCAGAGCGTCGAAGGGCCCTATGGTCAGATGCTCGCGCGTGTCCTTCCCAACGGCGCGCTCCCCGACGCCCTGGACCGAACGGTGCTGCGGCGGTTCATCCTGCTCCAACATTTGAGGACCGAAGCGGCCGCCGCCAGCGCGAGCCAGGTCCTGGCCGCGATGGCGCAGCTGCCTGGCGTCCTGCCGCCCGGCGAAGACTTCGACGTCAAGAAGGCCATGCGCGTCGCGGTCGAAGAGGCCATGCTGATCTATGCCCGGCAGATGCGGATCGTCGATGATCTTCGGGTCACGGTGGTCCGCAACGAAAGCCGGACGCCCTTCATCACATCGGACGATCCCGCCGTGCTGACGAACCGGTGGCATCTCCAGAATCCCAAAGGGCGATATCGGCCCTTCAGCCTGAGGCACGCGGGTCTGGTGATGCTGCTGCCGCTGTCGCCGCGCGTGCTGGCGATGCTTCATGATCCCGACGTCTATACGATCGCCCATCGCCAAGGCGTCGTCACGATCGATCGCGATCGTGACGCCGAAGCGCTCAACACACACCAGATCCTCAACTGCGCGGCCAATGTCTTCTTCCAGGACTGGGCGCGTCGGGATCAGGTCGCAGAGGCAGTTCGTGCGGCGGCGCAGGATCGACCCGAACGACGCCACCGGACCACCTATGCGGTGCAGGATCGGACCGTCGGCCAACACACCCGCTACGCCGTCGCGCCGCTCGAGGAGATCGACCCCGACGCCGGGCGAAAGGTTCTGATCCACACCGAGATCCTACGCCCTCGACCCGCGCGGTGGCCGGGGTTCCTCGCGGTGCGTCGGGACGCCCGAGCCCTCGACAATGGAACGCGGACCGGGTTTGTCCGGCGGGCCTGCTTCGAGGAGGGGTTCGTGACGGGCGAGGGTTTCCGACAGGTCAGGCTTTAGGCGCGGACGAGGCGCGGGCCTTCCCCAGGGTCGCCTTCAGCTGCTGCTTCGCGTCCGCGTCGGCCGCCTGCCCCAGCGCGTCGGCGAGGTCGTAGAAGGTCGTCGAGGTGACGCGCGCGGTGTAGGCGAGGTCCCCATTGCCGGCCATCAGACCGCGCGCCGTCTCCGACCACTTCGCCTGAGGGAGGCCATCGAAGGCCGGATGGTTGCGATGGTAGCGAAGCGTCCAGTCCTCGCTGCCGTTGTCCAGCCAGAGGTCAGCCGCATAGTTGAGGGTGTGCGGGGAGTGGACGGTGAGGAAGAGATTGGTGATCGGGAAGCCGTAGCCTTCGTCGCTGAGCTCGTCTCCGGAGGCATAGCTGAGGAAGATGGCGTCAAGGGCGTCCCCGAGCGCATGCTGACGCATGAACATCGGATGGTCCTCGATCGGGCGGGCCGTTTCCCCGTGATGCGTGTGCGTCGGATCGACCGAGGCCTCCCGCAGACGCTGGACGGCAGTGTGCGCATCCTTCGCCGCGCCGCCTGACATCGCCGCCAGCAGAAGGTTCGTGAGGTCGCTCGCCTTCATCTCGGCTCCGCCGCGACCGCGCCCGCCGCTGGAGATCAGGCCGTGCTTGCGGAGGTTCATGGCGAGGACGCGGACCGACGCCAAGGGGAGGCCCAGGGTCTCGGAAACGACGGGCAAAAGATCGATGAGTTTCATGCAAAAATGAAATCAGATTTCGTTTCGTGAGGCAAGGCGCGACTCTGTCGCCGATGACCAAGCGGTCGCAGAACTGCGGACCGCCCGGCTGGGGGCGCCCTTCAGGGCGGTGGGCGCGCGGCCGGAACGGGCCGCCGAGGGGAGGGCGGGCAGCCCCGTAGGCCTACGGGGCGAAGGGGGTGACAGTCTAGGGCAGGATAGGCTTTGCGCCGGCAATGTCTGACAGACCGACACCTTCATGGATCGCCTCACCCTCCGCGTCCCGCCCGATCTGATCCGCCGCTTCGACGCCGCTGCGGCTTCGAAGGGCGGCCGCTCGCGGCTGCTCCGGCGGCTGATGGAAGAGGCTGCAAAGGCGCCTTTTCCTGAGCCGCTGCAGGCGCCATCGGGAAGGCTTGAAGCCAAACTAGGGTTGCGGCTGACCTTCGCCGACCTGGCCGTGCTGGAGCGCGAAGCGGCGTCCAGGGGGCAGTCCCGAACGCAGTGGGCGGTCGCCCTGATCCGCGCGCGCATTCATGGCCGCCCGCAGCTAAACCGGGACGAGGCGATGACCTTCGTCGAAGTCCAGCGCGAGCTGCGACGCATCGGCGTCAACATCAACCAGATCGCCCGGGCGGTGAACACCGCCGTGATGGAGGGGGCGGTGCTGGACCTGGAGGTCGCCCAGCTCGCCGCCTATTCGACAGAAATCCGCGCGCATCTGGTCGGGGTTCGGGACGCCTTCGAAGGCAATCTCGCCTACTGGGCGCCAGGCTCATGACTGACTTTCGCGTGCCGTTCGGTTTTGAGGACGCCCTGCGTCCGCCGGTCCGAATGCGCCGGGCAAGGCTCGCCCCGGCCGTGCTGCGGGTCGGCCGGGGTGGGGAGGCCGGCACGGCCCGCGCGAAGCTCGAACGCATTGTGCGTCGGACGCCCGAGGTCATGGTCAAGATCACCGGCCGGACGCGAGATGGAGGCCACCTCCAGCGTCATCTCGACTACATCACGCGCAATGGAAAACTGGTCCTCGAGGGGCCTGACGGTGAACGTCTGGTCGGCCGTCCGGAGGTGCAGGCGCTGGCCGAGGACTGGCGTGCCGAACTGGCGGTGGTGAAGTCCCGTCGCGACGCGCCGGTTTCCTTCTCGATCATTCTGAGCATGCCGGCAGGCGTCGATCCCGGACGGGTCCATGATGCGGCCCGCGCCTTCGCCGCCACCCTGTTCGGGGATCGGCATCCCTATGTCTTCGCCCTGCATACGGATGATCGCCACCCCCATGTCCATCTGACGGTAAGGGCGCTCGGACGCGACGGCGAGCGGCTCAATCCGCGCAAGGCGGATCTTCAGCTGTGGCGGGAGACCTTCGCGGCGGCGCTGCGGGATCGCGGCGTCGAGGCCGAGGCGACGCCGCGGCGCGCGCGCGGGGTCGTGCGCAAGGCCGAGCGGACGACGGTAAGGAAACTCCGCGAGCGGTTCGAACGCGGCGAGGGAGCGATGCCGGAAACCCTGAAGGGGGCGCTCGAGTCGGCAGCCAAGCCCCGCGCCGACGAGCCGCCGTGGGAGACCCCGCTACGTGAGAAGCAGGCGTCCATCCGACGGGCGTTGGTCGTCGAAGCGTTACGTCTCCAGGCATCCAGGGCGGGGGAGGACCGCCAGCTGGGACAGGACCTGGAGCACTTCATCCGCACCCTGCCGCCGGTGGCGACGCGGCGGGATATCCTTGCCCGGGCGCTCGCTGTCGATCGCGAGAAGCCACAAGCGCCCATGGGGCGATCCCGTTAGGTCCGTCTGCGGTCGATCTCGGCGGCGATCTCGTCCCAGCGACCCAGATCCGCATCGACGTAGGTGTCCGGATAGCCGCGGGCGAGATGGTGGAAAGGCGGCTCTCCGGCCGTGTGCACGGCGAGGACGGCCTCGAGCCCCAGTGGCTCAGTTACATACAGGTCAAACGCTTTCGACTCGACCGAACACCCCAGCGAGCGCGCAAAGGCGGCCATAACGGCTTCGGCGGCGTAGAAGCCGTGGGGGCTCTTCGAAAGCGGGGCGGCGACCTCCACGGCCCGGGGTCGGCCCAGCGTGGCGACCCGCGCCTTGAGCGCTTCGTCGGAGAGCCAGAAATAGACGCCTTCACCGCCCCAGTTGCCCAACAGAAGCTCCACTCCGCCATCCTCGATCTCGAGCGGGTGCGACACCATCCAGAACCGTCCCGACCGGATCTCGGACTGTCCGCGCTGGAAGGGACTGGCGGCGTAGAGGGCGTCGGCTTGGGCGGCGGTGAAAGCTCCTGCCGCGACCTGGGCGTCAAGACGGATGCGGATCGAGATTGGGGAGGGCATGCAGATGCCGTCCCGTCGCAACTGTTCCACCTCCACATCCGTCATGCGGCTGTAGTGCCAGCCCCGGATGGTGCGTTGGTTCATAACCTCCATCAGGGACTCCACCAGCGCGATGTAATCTCCGGCAAACGCATTATCCGGATAGGGGCCGGTGCGATCCGACAGCTCCCGCTGGATCAGGTTCTCGCGCGCCGTTGCGTGGTAATTTCGCAGAAGGTCGGTGTGGTCGTCGAGGATCCGCTGTAGCGCGGGATCGAAGGTGGCGACGTTCCAAACGTCGATGATCCGTTTGGACAAAAGGCGACTCCACCGTGGCGCTGGACGACCCTAGCGGTCCCGGCGTCGCTCCGCCCGCATGTTCTGGTTTCTGTCAGGTCGTTCGCGCGTCCGGTCAGCTTCCGGTCGCGCGCGGACCCAGGCCCGCTCCATCAGCCGCGCCTGAGCCGCTGGGTCAGCGATGAGCGTTCGGACGACCACGGCGGCCATTGCGAGGCGCCGTTTCACGTCGTCGTGCGAGGGCTCATTCGCGCGGGCAGCGCGGCGATCGGCGTCTCGCTTAGACCCTTCACTGGCCGCCTGGCGGTCTCGCTCGGTCGGCTTGTACCCAGCGACCTCCAGGCCGAGTGTCCGCGCCTGCACCCAGACTTCGCGACGGAAGGCGTCGTCGCCCGCCACCTTGATGCTCGTCCACCCGCGGTGCTGGGCGATCCGCAACATGGCCGCGACCGAGTCCGGATAGGCCTGGGGCGAAGACAGGGCGCGGCCATGATCCCGGAACGCCGGGTCCGCCGTCTTGTGATCGCGGTAGTAGCGCTCCGGGCGGCCCTGCCGATCCCGCTCTATCAGATAGCGATCCAGGAGCTGGGCCGGCACGTCACCCTTGTCGAGCGAGCGCCGCTCGCGGGGCTCGGTGGTTCGCGGAGATATCCGGTTGGTCGAGGATGTCGATGGACGAACTGCGGTCACGATCTACGCCCCCGCGAGGGGAGTGCGGCGGCCGGAGCGGTGACTACCCGATCGAGCCACGCCTGCACGTCCTTCTCGGAGGCGCCGGGCGGCGGGGGCGTCAGGCCTTCGGTGGTGAAGCGGCGAACGATGCTGTCGAAATCCATGTCTGTCTCCCCATCTGAGGACATCGTTGTGGGTGGGACGGTCGCTGTCGAACGCGGCGGCGTGGGCGCGACCGGCACATCCGGCGGTGGGCGCTGCCTGGCGGTGAAGCGGCGGTCCGAGAAGTAGACGAGCTTGCGTCCGCGCGTCGGAGCAAGGCCCGCCTTCAACACGATCAGGGCGTGTTGCGGAAACTGCATCAGCTCCTGCGGCAGCATGAGGGCGCGCTTCTGATCGGAATCGGTGAGACTTCGCCGGCCCTGCCCCAGTCCCATCGGCCGGCTGCGGCTGCGTCCTCGGTAGGTGTAGTAGCCGAGCCGTTCGCTCAGCTCCTGCGCCACCTTGAGCTCCTTGGGCGCGAAGACGATCTCCAGCCCGCAGTTGGTGAGAATATCCTCGGTCACGTCGGGACCATAAAGCGCCCGGAGTTGGGAGGGGCTCTGGATGACCGGCAGCAGACGCAGGCCGTATCCGGCAACCCAAGCGAAGGCGTGCGCCAGCACAGGCGCGCGACCGAGCCGCGCGAACTCATCCAGCAGCACCAGGGTCTGGGGATCGCTCGCGTCAGGCAGGGCGCGGCTGTTGAGATCGACGAGCTGCTGGAACAGAAGGGCGTACAGCGGAGCGACCCGATCCATGTTCTCGGGCGAGGCCGCCAGATAGAGCGACAGCCGGCCGCCGCGGATCCCGCGCAGATCGAAGTCGCTGTGGCTGGTCGCAGCATCCACCAGCGGATTGAGCCAGAGCCCCATGCGGGTGGTGATCGACTGCCGGATCGATGCAAAAGTGTTTTCGCCCGAACTGCAGAAGTCGTTCAGGGCCGTCACCGCTCCGGCGGGCAGGGGATCGCCTTCCTTGCGGCGCTGCTCCAGCAGTTTGGGCAGCCGGTCGCGCGGGTCGCCGTCGGTCAGCTGGCGGTAGATCTCGCCCAGGGTGAAGGGCAGGTCCGGGGTCGCGGCGACATAGGCGCCCACACCGATGAAGCCGGTACGGGCCGCTTCAGCCCAGAACGGGTCGGCATGACTGTGCGCGGGAAACAGCATGCCCGCGATCCGCTGCAGTTCGTCCAGAACGACAACGGGCGCCGTGCGATCAATGTGGCCGAGTGGGTTGAACCGCGCGGTGCGGCCTTCCGGGGCCAGCGGGTCGAAGAGATGGACGGTCTGACCCGCGCCCGCACGAAAGCCTGCCGTGGCGTTGAAATTCTCTCGCTTGATGTCCAGCACCACGACGGAGGACGGCCAGGCAAGGAGGTTGGGGATGACGACCCCGACACCCTTGCCGGTCCGTGTCGGGGCGTAGAGAAGCACATGGTCGGGGCCGTCGGCGACCAGCAGGCCGTCCGATGTCTCGCCCAGCAGGATTCCGGTCCGCGCTCTTAGCCGGTGACGGCGTTGCTCCGCCCGCGTCGACCAGCGGGCCGCGCCGTGCAGGGGGCGACGTATTCCCAGCGCGACAGCCGTGGCGAGGATGAGGAGGAAAAGGGCCATGACGCCGGCTCCAATCGCCAGCCAGCGATGCACCTCCGGATCATGACGGTAGTAGATGAACCAGGCCGGGACGCGGGCCGGGTCGATGTCGCCCGAGAAGCGGCCCAGTCCGATGAGGGCGATGACCAGCACGCCGACGACGAAAAGGACGACGGCGGCCACCAGCCCGGCTGCGATCAGTTTCCCCCTAGTCTCCGGCGTGGCGCTTGCGAAGCGGGTCATGCCAGACCTCCGTCATCTGGAAGCGGCCGCCGCTCTTCTTCATCTGGACCACCACGTCCACCATCAGGTGCAGCATGGTGCGGATGTCGTCGCGCGGCAGGTCACGCCCGCCTTCGGATTCCCGCACCAGCAAGGTGAGCTGCTCGAACGCCAGGGTCGCGGAATCCGCGTGGACCGTAGTGATTGACCCGGGGTGCCCTGAGTTGACGTTGCGCAGAAAGAAGAAGGCGGTGCCGTCGCGCAGTTCCTGGAGGAGGATGCGGTCGGGCCGCATCCGCAAGGCGCTCTCGAGCAGCGCCTTGGGACCGACCTTTGCCAGACCCTGACCATCCTTCGAATAGAGGAGATGTACGACGTTGCGCTGCGGCAGGATCAGCTCACGGGTGTCCTCGATCGTCAGCAGCCGTTCGTGTTCAGGAATGAGCTCCACCAGACCCTTGGCGAAGGTCGTCTTGCCCGAGCCGGTCGCGCCGGAGATCAGGATATTGCGGCGGCTCTCGACCGCGAGGCGGAAGAAGGCGACCCAGTCGCCGGCCTCGCGCAGACGAATTAGCGTCGCATCGGTCTCATCCGTCTCGCCGCCCCGGACAATCTCGGCAGAGGCGAACAGACCGGCAGCATGAAACTCGTCCAGACCCATGCGTCGACCTGAAGGCTTGCGGATCGTCAGCGACACCGTGCCGTTTGGAACGACGGGCGGCAGGACGATCTGGCAGCGTTCGTCGCCGGGCAGGACCGTCGAACAGATCGGTCGTTCCGCATCGACATCCTGTCCGCTGTATGCGGCAGCCGCCACCGCCAGGGTTCGCAACCAGCCTTCGGTGAGCTCCGGGGTCTCATGCCAGCGCCAGCCCTCCGGTCCCTCCACGCCGACCTCGCCCGGCCGGTTGACGACCACTTCGGTCACCGTCGGCGGGTCGAGGAAGGGCCGCAGCGGCGCGAGATAGTGTTCGATGACGGAGGTGTCGCGCATCATCTCGGCCGGAGGCGGTAGACATCCGCGAAGTTGAGATCCTGTGCGACGAAGATCGAGACCTCTGATCCCTGAGCCTTCCGCAGGGTCGGCGGGATTCCGATCGAGCCCTGCAGGGCGACCGCTGCGGCGTCGGAGGGGACGCGCGCGGTAGACTGGAGCTGCTGGCCACCGCCGGCTGCGGCGTAGGCAGCGTCATCGACGATCGACAGCAACAGGGCGCCGCCGAAGCGATCCCAGAAATGGGTGTCGATCGACCCTGACAGCCCGGCGCGGCCCAGCGCATCGGCCGCCGGGGAGGCCAAGGCGATGGCGACGCCATTGGGCGTGACCGCGCGGGTCCAGAGAACGAAGAGTCGACCCCGGCCGGGCTGAACCGCCCCACGGTACTCGCCCAGCACGCGCGTCCCGCGTTCCATCAGGACCACAGCGCCGTTCTCGGAATAGACATCCCGGGAAATCAGGCAGCTCACATAGCCCGGCGTGCTGCTGTCCATCGCCGTCTGCAGCACGCAGGGCACGCTCGCCCCTGCGGTGATGAGAAGATTCCGGTCTGGCAGGCGACCCGCCCGCGCTTCTCCGATCGGGCTGACCCGGCGCAACTCATCGAGCGCATGACCGGCGCCGTCGCCGTTGGCGGCGACGGGGAGGGGGGCTTCGGCGCGAGGCTGACCAGCCGGAGCGGCGCCCGGCCGGCTGTACGCCAGGACGGGAGCGCGTTGCGCGCTCTCGGCCAGCGCCCGGCGTTGTTCGGCCGGCGTAGGGCCGGACGGAGACGCTGACGAGGAGGGCTCGATCGCGGGAACAGCGTTTCCTTCGTCCGCCAGGGTCGGTGCGAGCGGATCGGTCTGCGCCGTCTCCAGCAGGGGCGGGTCCGATCGGCGGGCGGGCTCGAACGGCGCCAGCTGACGGGGCGGCGTGTCATCGGCCGGTCGCTCCCGATCGCGCGCGTCGCCCCGATCCCAGGTCGCGAACAGAAACACGCCGCAGCCGGCAGCAAGGGCGGCGAGCGTGACCATCCGGCCCTGACGGCCTCCGATACGGCCGGCGATGGGAGAGACGCCGCGGTCATGCGCCGGTGCGGGATCACGCGTCTCCTCCGGCGGGGAGGGCGGGGCCGGGGTCTCGGCGCTCACGACCGGTCTCCCGTCACCGTGCGATCCACGACCGGCGAGGC
Organism: Brevundimonas sp.; assembly: GCF_041648115.1. GTDB lineage: Bacteria > Pseudomonadota > Alphaproteobacteria > Caulobacterales > Caulobacteraceae > Brevundimonas. The sequence goes on along the minus strand of NZ_JBAZPR010000009.1, from coordinate 38,112 downwards.
GGTTCCGGTCCCGGTGGCCGCGCTGCGCGGATCGAAGGCGTCGTTGAACACGCAGAGAACCGTCCCGCCGTGGCGGAGCCGAAGACCCGCCACTACCCCGTGGATCACAACAAATTCGCCGCGCACGTCAAAGGGAACGAGCCGTTCCGAACCGTCGCTCGCCACTTCGAAGATGGCCGGGATCGGTTGATTGCCGGGAAAGCGCATCACCGTGAAACGGCCGTTGTCCGTGACCTCGCTCGGCTGAACTCGGGCGTCGCCCTGGACGGAATAGGCGAGGTTGCGCCGGCCCTCGACCGCGCCCGCCTGAAGTTCCAGTCCGACAAGGCGCTCCTCGGCGGCCTGGGCGGAGGCCGCCAGACTCGCGGCGGCGCGCGCCTGCTCATCCGCAGGATAGCGGAAGCGGATCTGGTAGGCGGCCGTGCGCGCCGTGCGATCCTGGGCGAGCAGCTCGAAGACATAGTGCCGGGCGAGGCCGCCGCGCTCGGTCACGACCAGAAGGTTGGTGGACTGATGCCGTTCGCGGGGCTTCAGAAATAGGACCGAACCTTCCGCAGCGATCTCCCACGCCACGCTGTCGCCGATCGCGGCATGGCGGATCGTTTCCTCGGGAGAGAAGATGATCTGCGTCGCCGTGCGAAAGGCGCCCGAGACCTGGTAGACGCCCTCCGGCGCGTACGTAAACTCCTGGATGCGCCCGCCTGCGCCGGATTGGGCGAGGGCGGGCTGAGCCAGCGTCAGAACGGCGACAGCAACTGGAACGGTGAAGGCTTTCATCGGATGACCTCCGGGTCGGCGCGGTAGGATGTCACCTGGAAGCCGAGCGGGTTCCTGAGGCGATCGGATTCCGCCATCGGCGCGCGGGTGTAGGTGAAGGCGATCGTGGCGATCCAGTCGCTGTCGGTGACCTGCTGGGCGCGTCGCACCGTTCGGCGGAAGCGCACGTTGGCCACGTCGTCGTTGATGAAGCCGATGGCCCGGATCGACACGACGGCCTCGCCGTCCCGTCCATACAGGTTCTGCGGACTTTGCGGGTTCGAGCCTCGATAGAGATCTGCCCAGCGTCTCTGCTCGCCCGGGCCCGACAGGATCGAGACCTGGCGGAACGCGTCTTCGGCGGCCGGGTCGAGATAGCCCTCCCGGCTCCTCACGTACTGGCCAAGAAAGTATTTGCTGACCGCTTCGTCATACTGGAGCGGTCCGTCGTCAGCGGAGAGACCCCGGACCACATCGACGGAGCCCGTGGCCTGATCGACGCGGATGACGAAGGGCTCGCTCGTCTTCAGGGGCGTCAGGAAGGTGACGGCCGCCGTGGCCGCGATGGCCAGCGCCCCTGCGACGCCGGCGGCGACCCAGGCCAGCCGGCGCGACCGGAGCGCGCTGGCGAGACGGTCCTGATCCCAGCGTCTCGCGTCGGCGAAATACCGCTTCAACTCGTCCGAGGGGACGCCACTCATGCGCAGCCCCCCGAGGCCGGAACGACCGGAGCGGGCGTGACCGGGGTGGCCGACTGCGACGGCAGGAGGACCGATCCGTAAGGATTGGCTGGACGGCGATCACGGCCGTCGCAGGTCGGCGGCACGTCTCCGCGAGCGGTGGCGCAACCGCCGAGCAGGCCGCTCAGGATCAGAAGCAGGCGAAGGCTCATGTCAGGCTCCATTGGGTCGGATGGTCCCGCCGCCTTTCGGCGGCTGACGGCTGGCCTCCAGGGGACCCCGGGCGCGTCCGGACGAGCCAGAGCCCAGCGCGGCGGCATTGGCGAAGTCGGCTAGACCCGCGCTGGCGCCGCCCGCGACGCCGGCCGCGATGGCGGGTGTCTGGAGGAAGAAGATCGCGCCCAGGAGGCACAGGGCGATGAAGATCAGACCGCCGATCATGGGATCGGATCCCTGGATCGTGCCCCATTGATCGCGCACCAGCGACAGGACCAGCTGGAAGATCACGATGATCAGGGCGAACAGGACCAGATAGTTCACGGCCTGGCTGAGCCACCCGAAGAAGTAGCGGCGCGTGGCGTCGAACAGGGCGCAGGCGATGAAGATCGGGCCGAGGGCGACGAGCAGGGCCAGGGCCAGCTTGGCGATCAGAACCACGCCGAATCCGAGCGCCGCCGCTAGGGCGCCGATGATGAACACGGCGGCGGCGACGATATAGGGCGCGGGATTGAAGGCCGAGGCATCGCGCGAAATGTCCTCGCCGAGCCAGGCGGCGTAGGCGAAGAACTGGTCGAAGGCGGCCCCGACGCTGGGCGTCTCGGATCCGCTCACCGCACGGGTCAGGGCGTTGGGCATGCTGGTGAACAGCGGTTCGGTGACGAAGGTCGAATAGGCCGGCGTCGTGGCGAGCGCGTAGAGCAGGGCCAGCTTGATGGAGCGGACGGCGAAATCCATCACGGGTTCGCTGATCGCCCCGCGCAGAATGGCGATGCCGTAGAGCACCACATAAAGCAGCAGGGCAACGCGCAACGGGCCATCGACCTCGGCGATGACCGACGAGAGCCGCTCCCCCAGGAACACATTGAGGCGTTCGTCGATGAAGTCGTAGCTGGGCTCGAAGACGCGGAAGGACATGATCAGGGCTCACCGAACGTCCGGGCGTAGGCGTCCATGCGTTCTCGACGGCGCGCTTCGGCCAGACCTTCGCGCGCGGCTGTGCAGTCGCGACGCCGCTCGCCAGCGTCACAGTCCGCGGTCGTGCGCACGGCCGCTTCGGGGTCGGCGGCGAATGCTGCAGCGTCCCGTTCCGCAGGGGAGCAGGCAGCGAGGCTCAAAAGCCAGAACAGTCCAGGCACCGGGCCGCGGTTCACTGGAATGCCCGTTCGTAGGTAGCCTGGCGGGCGGCGCGAGCCGCCTCTGCGCGCTCGCGGTGTCTCTGTTCCTCAAGCCGGGCCTCGGCCGCCTGGGTGACCGCGAGGCCCTGGAGACGCAGCTGTTCGTTCTGGATCAGCGCCTGCTCGGCGGCGAGACGCGCCTCAAGGTCCATCACCGCCCGTGCATTTGGAGCGGTGTCGAGCGCCCGCCGCAAGGTCTCCAGGCCCTCCAGCCGTCGGTCGGAGGCCTCGCCGACAGCCTCGCCGATCGCGAGGTCACGGGCGGTCCGGGCGCCGGCCCGCTCGAGGTTGTCGCGATAATAGGCGTCGGCCTCGGACAGTTCGCCGGACGAGGGGGTAAACAGTCGGGTCTCGCGCCGGATCGCGCCGGCCCGGTCGGCGAGCGCGCCCAGGGCGGTTAGATCACCGTCGGCGGCGGCGCGCAGGGCGCGGCTGTCGGGCAGGGGATTACGGACCTCGGGCAGGCCGAGCGCCATCGCCAGGCCATTCACATCCGACAGGTCATTCAGGCTGTCGAACAGGGCGCGCTGTTCCTCGATCTGCGCCTGCAGGGCCTGGAGCTGCTCAAGACTGGTTCGCGCATCCTCGATCATCTGGACCAGCGCACGGGGATCATGAACGACGTACTGGGCGTGGGCGGCGGGCGCCCCGAAGAGCAGAGCGGAAGCGAGTGCGGCTGACGCCGCCAGATGACGGAGGGTCACAAGAGTCTCCTCTGGGCGTGGAAGGGGGCGCGCCATTGCGCATAGTCATCGCCGACCTCGGCGCGGATCCGGTCCAGCAGGGCGACCGTCTCGGCGCGGCCGGAGAGGATCGCCAGGACGTCCTCCTGACCTGCAAGGTCGAGCTCGACGACCACGCTGTCGTGGCCCTGCTTGACGAGAAAGCGGTGCGACTCGGGCGTAAGCTCCTCGCGCACGAGCCGGAATTCCTCCTGGGTCAGTCCGAATCCCTCGACGTATTCGCGCGCCTGTCCGTGCGCATTCGGCAGGAAGATCTTGGTCGCGCACTGCTCGAGAATCGCGTGGGCGATCGGTGACCTGAGAACGTCGGCCGGCGACTGGGTGCCGAAGACCATGAAGGCGTTCTGCTTGCGCCAGGTCTTCAGCCCGTCCTGCGCAAGGTCTGTGAAGGCCGCGTCGCCCAGCGCCTTCCAGAATTCGTCGATGTCGAGAACCAGCCTGCGCCCATCGACGCGCTCGGCGATCCGGTGGAAGAGATAAAGCATCGCCGGCGTGCGGACCTCGTCGTGATCCAGCACATGGGTCATGTCGAAGCCGGCGAAGCGGGTGTCGAGGCTGATCGCGTCCTCGTCGTTGTCGAGAACCCAGCCAAGGGGACCGCCCTTCTGCCAACGCTCGAGCCGCGCGCCGATCCCTCCAGCATCCGCCTGGCCCAGCAGGCTTCGCAGGGCCGCGATCGAGCGGCGCTCGCGGGGGAGGGCCTCGAGGGCGATGACGCCCTCGTCGATGGCCCGCGCCTGCGCCACGCTCAGGGTTTCATCCGGGCGCGTCACCAGGGTCCGGATCAGCCGGATCAGGAACGCCCGGTTGCCGGCGGAAGGGGTGAGCGCCTTGAAGGGGGCGAAACCGGTCGGCTCCCCGTTGCGCAGGGCGAGATAGGCGCCGCCGCTTGCGCGGACGAAAATCTCGGCGCCGCGATCCTTGTCGATGAACAGCTGCTGGGCTCCGAACCGCTCGAGCTGCGCGAGCATGAAGTTCTGGACCACCGTCTTTCCTGAGCCCGACGGGCCGCAGATGAAGGTGTGGCCGAGGTCGCCGACATGAAAGTTGAAATGAAACGGCGAACCGGCCGTGGTTCTGAGCCGGGCGACGGCCGGTCCCCAGTGATTGCCTTCCGCCTTGCCGACCGGATGAGCGTGCAGGGGCGCCAGAGCGGCGAAATTCCGGGATGTGATCGCCGCCGGCCGCGTCCGTTTCGAAAATACCCCGGGGAACTGGGACCAGAAGGCGGCTTCCAGGCCGAGATCTTCGCGGGCGACCACCAGGCCAGAGTCCGCCAGAACGGCGCGCGCCTTCGAAAGATGATCGGCGAGATCGGCCGGCGTGTCGCCGTGGACCACAATCGACGCCTGGTGTTCGCCCATGACGAAGCGGTTGCTGACGAGATCGTCGAGCGCCTCCGACAGGCCCGCGATCTGGGATACGGCCCGGTCCCTCGCCGAGACCATCTGGTTCTGCTTGCGCTCCATGACGGCGCGCGCGGCCGGCTTGGAGAGGAAGGCGAACGACTGCGACATCACGAAGCCGAACCGCGCCTTGAGCAGGGCGTCCCAGAGACCGGGCCGCGTCGTGGCCGGGTACTCCTTGATCGCGAGGATGCCGCCGAACCGTTCTCCCGCGGTATCCCGCAACTCCAGAGTCTCGCGTCCGAAGATCGCGCGGACAGTGTAGGCGGCGGCGCCGAGGTGGCCGAAAACCAGAGGGGCGGGGGAACGCCGTCCTGTGAGGATCAGGGCCATGATCTCGAGAGGCTCGGAGAACCAAAGCCCTGCCCGCTCGAAGAGCCCCAGCCGCCGGGGCGAATAGCGGTCCAGATACTGGGCGAGGTCACGGCCGGCCTCTTCCAGCCGACGGACCTGGGCCGTCATCAGCTCTCCATCATCGCGCCGCGCCTGACGCAGCCGTCGCATAAGGGCGGCGGCGCGGTCTGCGCCGTCTCGTCCGGGATGCAGGACGAGGGTAACGAACAGCTCGTTTACCCAGAGGCGGCGGCCCGCCATCTGGGCCTCGTAGTCGGCGCCCAGTCCGGCGGCGAAGGCCGACCGGTATCCCTCGGAGGTCGTGGGAGCGACCTCCCGGCGGACGATATGGTGCCAGACGGCGAGCCGGTCGTCTGCGAGATTGCGCCAGGCCTGGTTCAGCTTGACGTGCCAGTCGTTGAGATCGCGGGCGTCGGCCGTCTCAAAGCTTGCGCCACCGACCTGAAACACCATCATCAGGGCGCCGCTGTCGAGGGCGACGACATGGTCGTTCAAATGCCGCGCATAGGGAAGCTGGGAGCGGACCTCGGTTTCTCGTCGCAGGCGGGCGGGGGAGATGCTGTCGTCAGCCACGGATGAGCTCCGCAGGACGGTAACGGCGCACCAGCGGCAGAGGGGAAACGGAACTGCCGCCCCACAGGGCGGCGTTGCGGCTGCGTCCCTTGGTGTCGACGTAAACGAAGAGAAGACGAAAGGCGTTGTGGTCGGCACGACAGATGGCGCGGAACACCAGATGCAGTGCGGGCGCGACCAGCAGGTAGAGCAGGCTTCCTCCGATCAGGAAGACCACGCCGGAGACGATGACGTTGACGCCCATCGCCTCCATCGGCACGCCCATCACCATCGCCGGGCGGGTGCAGGCGAGGAAGAGGGGATCCTCGGTCAGCCGTTCCTCACCCATGGCCGCCTCCATCGGCGAGCCAGACGCCCGTGCAGACAAGGGTGAGGCCGCACGCCGCGCCGCCGAGCAGCTGGGCGAACCGCTTCGGCGAAATCAGCCCAAGGAACTGAGCCAGGCCGAGCGCCACGACCACCAGGGTCGCCGTTCCAAGAGTGATGGCCGCAGGGGTCGGCATCAGGCGCCCCCGGTGATCAGATTGACGATCTCGGCCGCACCGAACACCACGACGATCCCGAGGACGACAATCGCCGCGCGTCTGAGGTCGAAAAGACCGAACATCCAGAGGATGCCGACGACGACGACGGCCAGGACCGCCAGCAGTCGGGCGGTGTTGCCCGTCAGCATGTCCACCACGTTCTGGAGCAGGCCCTCGACGTTCGCCGACGCCAGGGCCGGCTGGGCCGTGATGGCCGTTGTGGCGAGGGCGATGCAAACGAGCGCCCCGAGATGCCGGGCCGGCCGGCGAGCATGCACGTTGGAGGTCATCGGGTTCACCGTTCGACTGAGGTTGAAAAGACGACGAGTTCGGCGGCGGGGCGGCCGAAGATGTCCCAGGCCGGCGAGGGCGCGACCGTGAACGGAACTGGGGCGGGCTGGGCACCGACGGCAAAGAGCGTCGGCTGCGGCTGTGGCCTTGGGGGCGCGGCCAGCCGCAGCGTTACGGACGCCGCTTCGACCCGTCCGACATAGCCGTTCCGGAAGCCTCTGCCGGCGTCGCCCGTGTTGTAGCGGGACAGGGCGATCCGTAGCGCGGACTGGCGGTCAGCCGCTGTGTCGCCAGAGACGCGATAACCGGCTCTCAGGACCGTCGAGGCCGCTTCGAGATTGCGGCACGGGTCGAACGCGTCTTCGACTGACAGGCCCAGCCAGGACAGGTTGCTGCTGTTGATCTGCGCCAGACCGAGATCGATGTTCGCGCCACGGGCCAGCAACTCCCGGGCGACCCGCGAAGCTTCCGCCGCGTCGCGTGCGCGTCGTGGCCGCTGTCCGCCGCGGTTCACTCCGATCGCAAGCGGGTCGAAGCGGCTCTCGACGTGAGCGATCGCCGCCAGGGTTTCAGGCGCCACCGAGGGGGCGCAGGCCTGGGCAAGGGCGAGAACGGCGGCGAGTTCGAGCATCGGGTCCTCCGGCGAGCAGGCTCCACCTCACCAGATGCGCGACGCCCCCTGCGACCCGTGAGCGCTCCGTCGGAGATCTACGGTAGGAAGATTCGGGGCTCCCCCGCGGCGCGGGCGTCCATGGCGAGGCGCGCGACCGCCTGGATGCGGGTGCGAACGCCGAGCGCCTCGCAGGCGGCGGCCAGATGCTCGTCAACCGTGCGAGGGGATATGCCGATCCGCTCGGCTATGCCGGCGGAGGCGAGGCCGGACGCCGCCAGGCAAAGGCATTCGAACTGGCGGTCCGAGAGGGCGTCAACGAGGGAGGACGTCGAGCCCTTGGGGATCGGGACGCGGGTCATGGACCATCCAACCGCGCGGAACCGGTCGGCGAAAAGTCCGCAACCTTACGACCGAAGGCCTACGGTGGAGCGGATCGACCTCAGCTGCCGTCTTCCCGCACGGGCCGCATCAGCTTCGCCCGGCGCTCCTCGAGCCAGGCGTCAGCCTCGGCGTCGCGATGGACGGACTGGACGGCCAGATCCTTCAGGGTCTTGGTGAAGGTGTTGATCAGGGTGCGGGCATCGAGATCGATGATGGCGTCGCCCGCTTCTTCGTCAAACTCCTGCAGCACCACGGCCATAATGGTCGCCAGTTTGTTGTCGGCGCACCGCAAGGCGAAGGCGGGCGATCCGATCGCGAGTGCGGCTAGGATCCCGTGTGGATCGCTGTCGGTCACCTCGGCGAAGCGGTGGATACGTTCGATGTTGATACGGCCCGCCCCGGACTCGAAATGCTCGTAGGACCGGAGCGCCATGTTCATTCCCTGGGCGACGTCGATCGTACGCATGCGCCGATGGCTTCGGATCAGCCGCAGGCTCGAGGAGAGGACGGCGTTGGGGGATGAACGGTGCCGGGAGTCCATCTGTCGATCTATGCCCCCGTCATCCACAACACGCGATCAATACCTCTGCACCCCTACAGGTTGAAAAATGCCTCAGACCTGCGTCAAATGAAAGCCTATAAAGATCAACAGCATAAAAGCTGCGGCCATGACGCAATATTCTTGCGGAGACCAGTATAGACGCCACTCTCCCGCGTGCGTGCCCCCGAATCCGCCGGTCGTCCGTCTACGGGGACCTGTGCCGAACGTTGCGAGGCCTTGGTGAGACAGCGTGATCCCTTCGGCATGGCGCTGGCGAGTCTGCGCACGGCCATCGAGGGCGGTCTCGCGCCGGGCCAACACCTGTCGGTGGCTGATATCGCCGCTTCGCTCAGCCTCAGCACCAGTCCTGTTCGCGAAGCGCTTTCACGGCTTTGCGGCGAGGGCCTTGTCGAGGATCGCAGAGGCCTTGGTTACTTCACCCGCCCAACGCCGCTCGAGGACATCCTCGGCCTTCTGGACCTGGAAGCCATCCATGTCAGACTTGCTGCGCGGGACACCGGACTGGCCGATCCGATCGACGCGACTGATCCGACGATTGAACTGTGGATCGCCGATGTCATGGCGCATTGCGAAAGCCAGCCGCTGATCGAGAGCCTCCTGCGCGTCCGCAGCCGGCTGGCGCCCCTGCGTCGCCTCGGCGAGGCGCCGGCGCAACCAGCGGCCGCGGAGAGCGACGATCGTCTGGGCGCCTACTACGCGCGGTGGCGGATCGCTGCCGGCATGCTGGCCGCCCGCGTCCGCCGGCTCGATCCCGGCCACTCGGAATATACGCGCAATATCGTTTGAATCGATTTGGGATCGGGCGCTGATGGTCCGTCGTCGACCTTCTGTCGACCTTCAGAAAGAGGAGACGACTATGACCACCAAGAGCATCTCGCGCCTCGTTCGCCTGGGCGCCGCTCGCCAGCTCACCCGCGCTGGCGTCGAAGGCGAGTTCGTCGAACTGAACGGCATCGAGCGCTACGACATCACGCCGGGCGCCTGACGGAGAGGGCCGTCCGCGAGGGCGGCCCGGACGCCCGGAATGCCCCGAACGAGGCGTCGAACATGAGGGGTGTCACGACAACACGGAGAATGGCGATGAAAGCCACCAACCGAGTGCTGCGGCTGGGTCACGCGCGACGCCTGACACGCGCCGCATTGGACGGCGAGCTGGTCGAGCTCAACTCCCACATGAAGTGGGACATGCCGGTCGGCTGACTACGGACGGGCCGTCATCGTTGACGGCCCGATCTGCCCCCCTCCCGCGAAGCCCAATGACAGTCAGATCTCGTTCGGGACAACCACATGCAGACCGCCATCTCAAATCCATTCCAGGATCATCTCGAGCGCGGAGAGCTCGACGAGGCGGTTCACGCGGTGAAGGTAGGGTCGGATCTGGTCCTGCTCGATCTGGCGACGGACGGTTATCTTCTCGTCCCGGAGTGCGGCGACGTGCGTGTCGAGGGAGGGAACCTGCAGGCACCGATGGATCTGATGCTGGATCTGGCCGCCGGCGAGCTTCTCCAGTCGGGCCGGACGCAACGTCATCGCCTGCCGCCGCCGTCAGTTCCGCTTCGACGACTTCCGGAGGCGCCGGTTGGCAGACCCACTGCCGGGGACATGGCCACATTCGCCATCCTTTGGGCAGACACGGTGCGACGCAAGCCGACGCTTCAGGATCTCTCACGCCAGGTCTACGGGCGACGTGGCCGTCGGGATGACCTCATGGCCCTCTCTTCGCGCGTCGGCCTGTTTCGTCAGATGCTTCCCTATGCGCCGGCCGTCGGCGCCTGCCTGTTTCAGGCTGAACTCCTGCTTCGGTTCCTGAACGCTGCAGACCTGGATGCAGAGTGGGTCTTCGGCGTCAGGGTGTGGCCGTTCCTTGCGCACTGCTGGCTCCAGGTGGGCGAGCATTGCGTGAGCCAGGCTCCGGATACCCTGACGATATACCGTCCCATCATGGCGATCTGACCATGACCGCGGACGCCTATGTCGTTCTGGTGGGGGACAATGCCGCAGCGCTGGAGGCGCTGTCCCGGTCCAACGCTCGCCGCCTCGCCGGGGCAGGGTGGAGCCGCCGCGTGGCCGACCCCTTCATCGCGGTCTATGCGCCCTCTACCTCCAGGCTTGATATTGTGGCGGCTCTCGACGGCCACGGCGCCATCATCGGCGAGATGTTTGATCACGCCGGGCGACCGCTCTCGACCGCCGAGAGGGGCGTCATGGCCTGCCGCGCTCTCGACGCAGACCGCGCGACGGACATCGTGTCCTCCTGCTGGGGCCGCTACGTGCTCATTCGTCGGACCTCAGGCGATGTAGCGATCCTGCGCGATCCATCCGGAGCCGTCGAGGCGGTGACCTGGCGAAAGGACGGCGTGAGCGTAATCGCGCCGAACGCCCCGCCCGCCCTGAACTGTCTTATGCCTGATGACCTCGCCATCGACTGGGGCTCGGTGAAAGGGCTCATGCGAAGGAGCGGCGGCTATCGCCACGAACTGGCTTTGTCAGGGTTCACGCCGGTGGCCTCCGGCGCACTGCTCAGCATCGGTCCAGCCGGTGTCCGGTCCCGACAAATCTGGCGTCCATCCGAAGTCTACCGGACCGCGCGGGATCGGCGTCGACCAGATCTTCGCGAGGTGGTCGATCGGGCGGTGCAAGCACTGGCGGGGGACCGAAACTGGGTCGCAGAAGTCAGCGGTGGGCTGGACTCGGCGATCGTGGCAGGCGCGCTCAGTGATCACCAGCGGGCCCGGGTCACGCACTGGGTCAATCATTTCGTGGACGACCCGGAAGGAGACGAACGCGAGTTCGCGCGCCCTGTGGTCGAGCGATACGGCTACCGGCTCACGGAGGTGAGACGGGATGGATTGACGCTTTCGGCGCCCCGCCTCGCGGAGTCGGCCGACAGTTTTCGGCCACCGGTCAACGACCTCGACACCGACTACAACGATGACATTGCGGCCAGGGTGCAGAGTTCGGGCGCCTGGGGCTCTCTAACGGGGCAGGGTGGCGACGTGGTCTTCTTTCAGATGCCGACCTTCCTGATCGCGTTCGACGAAGTGCAGGAGAGGGGTCTGCGAGCGCGTGCGGAAGTTCTCCATGGCGCGGCGCGCTGGACGGGCCAGTCGCTGTGGCCGAAGACCTGGCTCAGGGCCCGCCGAGCCCATCACACACTGATGAGTGACCGGAAACACCCTTGGCTCGACGACCTCAAGGGCGTGCCCCCCGCGAAGGCGATGCAGATACTGGGGCTGGTCAAGGGCCAAGCCTATCAGGGAGGCGCCGTGCGTAGCCGGCACGGGCCATGCGTCAATCCCCTCCTGAGCCAACCGGTCATGGAGGCCGGTCTGGCCTGGTCCTCGGTTGATCTCACGTGGGGTGGGCGAGACCGTTACGCGGCGCGAGCCGCCTACGCCGACGTTATCCCGCCCTCCATCTTCAACCGGCGATCCAAGGGAGAGCTGGGCGCCTTCTATGGTGAAGCCGTAGCCCGGAACCTCGACTTCCTCCGAAACTACCTGCTCGACGGCGAGCTGGCCGGTGCGGGACTCCTGCCGCAGGGTCTCGCGGACGATATGACGCGCGAGGCCCTGGTCTGGCGAGGCGGGTTCTCGCGATTGCTCACTCTGGCGTTGACGGAAGCGTGGCTGCGGCGATGGCAGGCCCGGATCGCGTCGTCTCGGGTTTGAGGTACCGGTCGAACCAGGCGGTCAGCTGCTCATAGTAGATCCGGGCGTTGCCCGGATTGTGGATGCTGTGATCCTCACCGAACAGGTAGGTCAGGGCTGCCGGTCGCTGGAGACGCACAAGCGCGGCATACATTTGCTCTGCCTGTACGGGCGCGATGTCCATTTCACCATGGAACAGGAGGATAGGCGCTGTGATCCGGTCGGCGTGTTCAAAAGGGCTGCCCCGTCTGTAACGCTCCGGATCACTCCAGTAGGCCTGAACCATCCCGGCCTGGCCGGTCTCCAGCCACCGCGCACCCCCGATAGCGTCGATGGTGTTTCCACCCTGCATTCTCTGGTGCGGAGACATGCCGGCCAGAAAGAGCGGCAGATTGTAGGGGCCATTGACTGCAACGACCGCCTTGAAACGTGAGGACTGCGCGGCGCTCATCACGACTGACCATGCTCCGAAGCTGTGGCCCCAGAGGCCAATACGATCGCCATCGATCAAGCGATCCGTGGCGGCCGCATCGACGACGGCCAGGATCCGCTCCGCGAGGCCGGCCGACGGTTCGGCGTTCGTGGGCAGATCCGGATAGATCACCGCATAGCCCGCTGCGACCAGTAGCCCCCCATTCAGTGTCATCTGGACCGCCTGGGGACTCATGGCCCGAGGGGCGGTGGGGTAGGCCTTGCCCGGGTAGGGAATGACGATCACCGGCGGGGGCTCGCCCGTCGCGGTCTCGGGCAGATAAAGCCAGCCTCGCGCTCCGGTCGGGCCCGTGATCAGGTGGGGCTCCGGAACATATACATTCTCCAGCTCCGGATTGAGACGTCGAATGATCTCCGATCCTGCATCTCTGCGGATTTCAAGACGGTCGAGGGCGCGGCCTTCCCGTCCAATGCCGACACTGATCTGGCGGTCCCAGTTGATGCTGGCGCCGGGCGACGCGGCGACGCACGTGGACGGTGAGGGTTGGGCGTCCGCGAAGACGCGACACAGACGGCCGCCTTCTGCAATGACCTCCGCCTGGTCGGCGCCCATTGGATCTGTCGCGCGCCGATGTCCGAAGATCCCCAAAGGGCGTGACAGGCTGCCTGTCGGGCCGAGGTCTTCCGATGACAAATCGGGTCGAAGGCGAAGAATACGGCCGCGATCTTCAAGAAGAGCAGCCTCTTGACCCTGTGCTAACACCCGGCCGCCCTCACTCAGATTTCTGACAGCGGCGACTTCCGTCCCCCGTTGAGTCCACCAGCCCAACCGTCCGTTTCGTCTTCCGCGAACGACGGCGCCGTCGCCCAGCCAGGCGGCATGCGCCGTGGGGCTTGCGAAGACATCGACTGTCGTATCAGGCGTAACCCCGGCCGGCGTCCGATCCTGAACCGCGCCCAAAGGGGTGACTGAGAGAAGACGGGCGGGCGCTGCGCCGATGTCCATCACCAGAAGAGCCGAGGAATCCGCAGACCAGCCGAGCAGGCTGGTGGAAATGTCTGCGGCCTCGGGAGGATCGACTGACAGTCCCGTCTGCGTGTCGACAAGACGCAATGAACGCCCCCTGCGAAGCTCGGTCGACATGTCGAGCCCGGGGGGAGGCGCCAAGGGACCGTCTCTCAGCACAGCGACCTGGCTTCCGTCCGGCGACGCTTCGAAATCCAGGAACTCGCCCTGTGTCAGAACGACTGCATCCCCCGTGTCGGCGTTCACTCGCCACAGGATGCGGGTCTCGCGGACCTCCGCCGAGGCGCCCTGTCCGACCGAGACGAAGGCAGGCTCTCCTCGAGCGGCTTGCGCCCAGAGACCAGGGAGGCGGGTCTGGGTGGCGTTCTGCATCGCGAGACGGGGCGGCAAGGCGCCGTCCGGCATGCCGAGTACGAGAAGCTCGTTGTCCGAAATCCATTGGACCGATCGCCCCCATGCGCCGCTCTCAGGCGAAAGATCGCTCCAGGTGACGGTGCCAGCCCGCAGGTCTACGATTCCGAGCCGGAACGTCAGGTCCTGAAGGCGAAAGACAACCAGCCGGGAACCGTCCGCGGAGAATGGCCCCATGGTGTACCCCGCGTCGTCTTCCATCGGCAGAAGAGGGCGGATCTCCGATGGGGCCTCAGTGTTGAACCGGTAAATTCTCGCATACCGGACAGCGCCCTCGGGCTGCAGATCGTAGCGTGGAAGATCGCCTCTCGCGCGGCGTTCCTCAAAAACGGCGACGGAGCCGGAAGGGTCAATCTCGATGCGTCCGAAGGTCTCGAGGCCGAGCAGGGTTTCGAGCGTCAGGGGTTCAGAAAGCACCGACGACGGGCAGGCCAGGGCAAGCGCGCTCAGCGCGCTGATCAGCGTGATGCGCATGATCGATCACCAGCGCTTGGTGAGCTGGAGCGAGACCTGCCGCCCGAGCGCGTTCGTATTGGCCCCGTCGAAACCGACCCCGTTGGGCGAATCGTAGAATGGCGGCGTCGCGTTGGCGACATTCAGAATGTTCAGAGCGAGGGAAAGTCCTTCGCCCCAATCTGTGGCGAAGTCGTAGCGGACCTGACCGTCGAAGGTGGTCCAGTCGTCGATCTGACGGTTGGTCAGAGGGTCGCGGCCCCCGCCGACGTAATTCGCGATCAATCCCAGGCTCAGCGGCCCCCGCACCCATTGGGTCCCGACGCGACCGCGCCATTGCGCCGGAAAGTTCGGGTCGCCGAGAAGGTCTTCAACCGGCGCGGCCGTGGTGACCTTGCGGTCATTGGTCAGGAGATGAGTGACCGTTCCGTCGATCGTTGCCTGCCAGTCCGACACTTCGAAGCGGTAACGCGCCGACAGGTCCAGACCTTCAACATCGACACCTGCAGCGTTGACGAAGCGGTTATCGACGATCACGCCATACGATGTCGCCGGGAAGACCGTCGGATTGAAGTTGCCGGGATGATCGAGCAGCGACTGCACGAGCGCCCGGTCGTCGGCGGACGTCGTGGGCGAGACATTTCGAACGAAGGGCGCAAGGGACGGATCGTTCAGGGCATTGGCGAGATTCTGGATGATGGGATTGCCGATACGGTCGTTGAACCGCGTCCTGAACCAGCTTCCTTCGAGCCGGAGGCCTTCATAAGCCGCCGGTGTCCAGACGAAGCCCGCCGTGGTGGACTCCGCAGTCTCCGGTCGGAGGTCGGGGTTTCCGCCGTACTGGATGAGCGTCAGGACGTTCCCCCCACCTCTGCTCAGGAACGACGGGCCGATCTGGTAGGTGCTCTGCAGCTCCCTCAGGGATGGCGCGCGAAAGGACGTACCCCACGACGCGCGCAGCAGCAGATCGGACGTTGGGCCGTACAACAAACCGACTTTGGGATTGCCTGTGCTCCCGACCCGCTCATGGTCCTCCACCCGGCCAGCCAGTGACAGCTCCAGTCGCTCGATGCCGGCGCGTGCGTTCTCCGGACCGACGAACGGGATCCGGAGTTCGGCAAAGGCCGACGATACATCCCGTTCGTAGGACACCGGCGCGGTCACGCGAGGCGCGGTGCCTGACAGAAAGCTTTCGCCCCCCGTCTCGAACTGCTCAGCGCGGAAGTCCAGGCCGAATGCGGCCCGCAACGGACCGCCGGGAAGATCAAGGATTGTGCCATCAACCTTGACGTTGAACGAGGCGACCGTGCTCACCCATTCGGTGTCGGTGTAGCCGGAGCCAATGTGCGCAAGGATCGCCGCCGAGTTCGCGGCCGGGCCACCGAAGGGGTTGAAGAAGCCGTCTGCCGCTGTCGTGAAAGACGTGGTGGGGATGTCAGCCCGAGCTCCCAGAGCCTCCTGGAGGAATGTGGTCTGGACCCGGTTCGAAAGACGACGGCCAGTCGTTTCCTCCGCACCACTGGCGTAGGCGGAAATGTTCCATCCGACCAGTTCGCCGGAGACGCCAAGCGCGCCGCCCAAACTCGTCGAGGTGCCATCCGAGCGACCTGGTCCGAGGTCGTTGATCCAGGAGTAGGCGATGTCATGGGAGGCCGAGCCGTTCGGCGAGACGAAATACGGGTTGGCGCGCGTGACAGTCAGCGTTCCCGCGTCTGCACTCGTGCTCAGGAAGAAGTCACGTTGGGTGTAGCGGATATCTCCGTCGACGCTGAATCCGGCGGGGAGGTCCTGTCGGGCGGCCAGAAAGAGGCTCTGGCGCTCCTGCCGTGGCAGGAACCACTGACCTTCGAGCTGGTTGGTGCGGTTTACCTGACCTGGGATAAAGTCTCCGGGGGTGAGGCCGACACCGTCCTGTCCGGCCGGGATTGCGAAAAGGGGCACATAAGTCGCCGTGGCCACATCGAGGCGGACGATGTTTCCGGGCGAAGCCATGAGGGGCCGGTGATCGGTCCCGCCGAACCGCCGCAGATCGGCGTCAGAAGTCGCGTCCCGGTCTGCCCCCCTGAGCTCGCCGCGTTCGTGATACTCGTAGGCGGCCACCACGCTCCCGCTCCCCCAGCTAAGCCCCCCGGCATGAGAGAAGAGGATTTCCTCCGCTCCGCCGTCACTGGTTCCGCCGACCCGGACACGGGTCTCGGCGCCTTCAAAGCGGGACTTCAGGATGATGTTGACGACACCGCCTACGGCGTCCGCGCCGTAGAGCGCCGATGCGCCGTCGAGAAGCACGTCCGCTCGGGAGATGGCGCTGGACGGTATGTTCGAGATATCGGCGAAGTCTCCAGCGTTCCCGGTTCCCGCGACCCGCCGGCCGTTGACGAGGACCAGGGTCGCATCCGCACCGAGACCGCGAAGGTTGACGCCGGTTGCAGAGCCGACATTGCGCCCCGAGCGATCGGCTCCGGTGTTGGTCGATCCTTCATGGGCCGCGCCGGTGAAGTTCTGAGGCATGGCCGCCAGGGTTTCGGCGACTGTGCCGCGCCCCTGCCGGTCGACATCCGCCTGGGTGACGATCGTCACAGGCGAGGGACTGTCGGCGCCGCGCAGATAGGTGCCGGTGACCACCACCTCATCCAGTTCGGTCGTCGGACCGGTCTCGGCGCGGGACGAAGGATCGACGAGAACGAAGACTGTGGGACGGCTCTGCCGGTAGGTCAGCCCGGATTCCCGAAGGATCAGCTGGAGAGCTGCCTCCGGCGTGTAGTCCCCGCTGACGGCCGGGGACTGGCGACCGGCGACAAGCGCACTCGGATACAGAATCTGAAGCCCGCTTTGGCGACCGAAGGCGGGCAGGGTGCGTTCGAGCGGCCCGGCAGCGATGTCGAACCGCCGGACGCTGTCCGGCGACTGTGCGATGACCGGCGTCGTGACTGCCATCATCAGCGCGGCAAGCGCGGTTGAAGTGTATCCGTGGCCCATGGTTTCCCCCGTTAGTTACCCGCGAACTTGCGGGGCGGGGAGGAGACGTTGGGTCGCGGGCTTTCCCCTAAGTCCGGGGGCAGATTATTTTTTCAGGTGCCGCCAGCCAGGACGATACGACCGTCGGGGCTTCGGGTCGCCTCAAGCGGATAGAGATCTGTCAGTGCGGCGACGAATCCGTCGATGTCCCCTGCGTTGAAGACACCGCTGACCCGGATTTCAGAGATTCGGGGGTCGCGCAGTTCGATCGGCTCGCGGCTGTAACGGTTCACTTCCGCGACGGCGACCGAGATGGGCGTGCTCTCGAAGGTTAGCCGTCCCACCGTCCAGCTGGTCGCGGCGGGGACGTTGGCCTCGATCACGCGTGGCTTGTCGGCCGATGTGGTCACCTGCTGGCCCGGCTCGAGGGACCACCCGGAAGGACGCGCCACCTCCTGCCGAACGGCCACGCGACCATAGACGAGAATGACACGCGCCCCGGACCCGGATCGACGGACGTCGAACCTCGTACCCAAGGCGGTGACACGGGTGTCGCCCGCCGCCACGATGAAAGGACGCTGGGGATCGCCTTCGACCTCGAACATGGCCTGGCCGGACGTCAGGGTGACCGAGCGGCTTTCCCGCGTGTATCGGACCGCGACGGCCGAGTTTGTATCGAGAACGATCCGCGAGCCGTCGTCCAGCTGGACGGTTCGCTGCTCGCCAATCTCCGTCGTGTAGGATGCTGGGCGTTGCTGAAACCAGACGAGGCTGACCACGCAGACCGCCACCGCCCCCGCCACGCCTAGTGGAACGAGGAGGCCGGATGTCGCCCGTCTGCGCCCCTTGCCGCTGCGAACCGCCTCGGCCGTCAGGGCGGCCATGTCGGGATTGCCGGCGAGGGCGCCCGCCGCCTCCCACATCGTCTCAACCTTCTGGAAGGCTCGCGCGTTTTCGGGGTCGCGTCGCCAGTCGCTGAAACCGCGCACGTCGGCCGTCGTGACCTTGCGCTGATTGAGCCGAGCGAACCACTCGACGGCTTCCTTGCGCCTGATGTCGGCATCCGCCTCGATCGTCATCCGTCCTGCCTAAAGGTCCAGCCGAGACGCGCAGTACTCGAGCGCCCGGGCCATCCGCCACTCCACGGTCTTTACGCTGATGTCGAGCGTCCGGGCGATCTCGGGATAGGTCATACCGCCAAAGCGGTTGAGAACGAAGACGTTCCGGTAGAGCGCCGGCATCGAACGGATCATCTCCGATAGCAGCAGCGCGTCAATCTGTGACGCGGCCTCGCTCTCCGGGGCCGCCGTGGTTTCGGTATAACGCTGGTGCCGGCCCTGCCGACGGCTCTCGTCGCGCAACAGATTCATGGCGATCCGCAGGAGAAAGGCCTTCGGGTGCCGGATGTCGGCGAGCGCGTACGGCGCGGCCCGGATGTAGGTTTCCTGGACGACATCGGCCGCCGCATCGGCGCCGATCCGCGCGCGCAGGCGTCGCCGCAGCCAGACGGCGTACTGACGGTACAGACGGTTCAAACCGTCCTGCCCCTCCACCCCCAGCTGTTTCGTGTCTGCCACCACGGCTCTCCGGCCTCTTCAAAAGAGGTCCGGAATCCGGGCGAGACGGCGCGAGCGGATACGCGCGCGTCAGCACACGCCCCCTCAGGCGTCGGTAACCGACATCCGCGCCACGCACGGGGTCGTCGATGATTTGATGTCGCACAGGGGATTCCAGGCCCCACCAACGCAGGCGTCGGCGACGGAAGCATGAATCAAAGGGGCTGCATGTGCAAGCCGCACCCGGTCGCAACCCGCATCGCTCCCGCTCCGCAAGTTTTTGGCGGGCGCTCCGCAATTCACTGTCGTTGCCAGAAACCGCGATTCCCGCCCAACGTGAATCATGAACACCCAAGGAGCTTTCATGGAATGCGGAACCTCACCCCAGCCCCGTGACCCGGCGCCGTTGAGCCCGCGCGAATCCGAATGCCTGTTGTGGGTCAGTCGGGGCAAGAGCTCCGCCGACATTGGCCAGATCGTCGGTCTGTCACCGAGGACTGTGGACAGCTACATCGAGAAGACCTGCGCCAAACTCCGTGTCAGGACCCGGATCGAGGCCGTCGCCTTTGCGGTTCGCACTGGTCTCATCGACCCGAAGACTCCTTAAGCCGTTTGGTGCGTTGACGAGGAAGGGGGCGGGCCTGGAACTTCTGTACGGAAGCCGGACGCTTCAGCCCTGGTCGTCGCCGACGCCATGCGTCCCCCGGCTCAGGATCGGGGCCTATCCGTTCCGGAGCCCGCCGCGTCGCAGTCTATGATCGCACTCCGACCGGAGTCGATCCTCCTGTTCGACTTCGTGCGGGACGCTTTTGCCGGCTGGTCGCCTGCAACCGGTGCGGGACGGCCCCAGCCAGTTCGCCTTCTCCTCTCGACCGCTGCGAATCAGTTCAAGCAGAACCCTGTTCTCACGGAGAAACAATCTTGCCGTCTGCTCAGGCCCTTCACTTCCTGAAACTTGTCCGGGATGCCCTGCCCGGGACCGGGGATATCGACGCAGCCGTGCTCTCGGTGCGCAGAAGTCTGGAAGGGGTGTTGCCGCCCGACACACCGGCGTGGGCGGATCTTGCGGAGGCCGCAGAGCTTCTGAAGCAGGAGTTCCGGATCACCATTCTCCGCCGCAATTCGATCCTGCGCGAGCGGCCGGAGTGGTATCACGGACCCCAGCCGGGCGATCACCACTGGAGCGCGCTCAAGACCTATCTGACCGGGGCGAAGGGCTGGGACGAAGATACCGTCGATGTCATTGACGAAGCGTCGAGCGAGGTGGTCTCGCTGCTGGAAAATCCGCGGCAGCAAACCTTCTCGTCGCGCGGTCTCGTCGTCGGATATGTACAGTCTGGCAAGACCGCCAATATGACGGCGGTGATCTCCAAGGCGGTCGATCGCGGCTACAGTCTGATCCTCGTCTTCGCCGGCCTGACCGACAAACTGCGTCAGCAGACCCAGCGCCGGCTCGAGGCGGACATCGTCAAACGCCATCCCACCCTGTGGCATCTGCTGACGACCACGGACATCAAGGGGGAGTTCCAGATCCCGGCGCAGGGCCACCTGATGGGCATGGACCGCGCCCAGATCGCCGTGATGAAGAAGAACGTCGCACCGCTCGAACGCCTGCTGAAGGTGATCGCCAAAACGCCTGCATCGGACATGCGCCGGCTGAAGGTTCTGCTGATCGATGACGAATGTGACCAGGCGACGGTGAACTCCGCCTCGCGGGAAATGGACATGTCCCGGATCAATGAACAGATCCGTTTGATCCTGAAGGCGCTGCCGTCGGTGTCCTACGTCGGCTACACCGCCACGCCCTTCGCCAATGTCCTGATCAATCCCTACGCCGACCAGACCGACACACTGGACGATCTCTATCCGCGGGACTTCATCACTGCCCTGCCGCTGCCCGATGGTTATTTCGGGACCCAGAAGCTGTTCGGGCGCACGCCGGTCGATCCGGCGAACCCGCAGCCGGACGAGGACGGCATGGATGTCGTGCGCGAGGTGACGGCCGACGAGGAAGCCAGGCTTCAGGCGCCCAGTCAGAAGGCCCAGGCCACTTTTGTGGTTGAGATGACCGCAAGCCTCGAGAAGGCGATCCTGTACTTCATCGCATCCTGCGCTGCCCGGCGGGCGAGAGGTCAGGAGCAGGAACACATGTCGATGCTGGTCCACACATCGTCGGCGATCGTCATGCATGAAAGGGTCGCCGCACTGATCGAGGCCTGGCTGGACGAGAACCGCAAGGCGCTGGTGAACGGGACGGGCGCCGTCTGGACGGCGCTTGAACAGGTCTGGAACGAGGAGGCCGGGCGCGTCGCCCGCTCTGGCGGCGCCGAGAGCTTCAGCCAGATCAGCAGCTTCGTGCCCGCGGTCCTGGGAGCCCTGCACGTGCCGGTCGAAAACGGCGCCAGCGATGACCGGATCGACTACACCTCAGGGCCGGTCACCTACATCGTGGTGGGCGGCAGCATCCTGGCACGGGGACTGACCCTCGAAGGCCTCTGCGTCAGTTACTTCCTTCGGACGTCCAATCAGTACGACACCCTCCTTCAGATGGGGCGGTGGTTTGGCTACCGGAATGGCTATGAGGACCTGCCGCGGCTCTGGATGCCGGAAGCGCTGCGCGTGCGCTTCCAGTCTCTCGCCGCCGTTGAAGCAGAGATCCGCGAGGACATCGGCAGCTACAGTCGCAGGCCTCTGGTGACCCCCATGGACTTCGCCGTTCGGATCCGGAGGATACCGGGAATGGCCATCGTAGCGAGGAACAAGATGCGGCACGCCCGTCGTGTCAGCATCGGCTACTGGGGCAGACATCTCCAGACCATCCGCTTCGCCCGCAACAACGCGGAGCTGCTCGAAGCCAACTGGAAGGCCGCCGGCCGGCTGGTCGAGGCTGCAGGCGCGGAAGGCAGCCGCGACGCCAGCTTCACCCGCCTGCTCTTCCGCGACGTTCCGCGCAGCGCCGTGATCCGGTTCATCCGGGACTATCGCATCGATCCGACCCATCAAGATCTTGATACCGGACTTCTTCTGCAGTTCCTGGAGCAGGATCACCCGGCCCTACAGCACTGGAATGTCGGGGTCGTCACCGCGCTCGACGGAACGCCGTCGGCCGAGCCCCTCGGGGATCTGGGCCCGGTGAGCATGGTCAGGCGCTCCCGGCTCAAGGGTGTCGACGCGCTGGCCGACATCAAGGGCCTCATGTCGCGTCCCGACATTGCCTTTGATGTCCCCGGAGACGCCGGTGACGGCGACTGGGAGGCGCTCAAAACGGAACGTCGGGAAGCGCTGGGCGAGCGTCCGCTTCTCCTTCTTTACCCGATCGACCGGGCCTCCCCGGCGAAAAACGGAAGCACGGCGCGGGTCGCCATGGACGCCGTCCACGACATTATTGGCCTGGGGCTTGTGATGCCCCTTTCCAAGGATCACGGCGGCGACCTCGTCAGCGTCGAGCTGGCGCCCCCATCCGCCGAGGAACTCGAGGCGATGGAGCAGGAAGACATGGAAGCGGTAGAAGCCGCCGGTCTCGAAGAGACTGCCGATGTCTAGTCTGGTCAACGAGATCCACGCCCGCTGGACCTCCCTGCGTAGCGGCGCCGTCGCCACTTCTGACGGGCTGCCGGTGAGCACGCTGACAATCGGCACGGGTCATGGCCTGACCGCGCTTGCGCTGAACGAGCGGGGGCAAGCCCAGTTGCTCCTTCCCGTGGCGGCGGGCACGCGACGGCCGGCCCTAGACACGCCACCCGCCCTGGAAGTCGGCGCCGCATCACTGACCGGTGCAGGACAGCGTCGCGCCTATCTGGTCGTGACCTGCGTTGACCCGCTGCTCGACCGGGCGTTCGCGGATCTGGTGGAGGCGGTGCTGACCCGCGTCGTCAGTGGGGAGCCAGCAAAAGATGCGCTGGTCACTGCGATCAATGATCTGGGTGCCCTGTTCGCCAGCCGCGAAGCCGATGCGGTGGATGACCGCATCATTCGCGGCCTTGTCGCCGAGCTTATTGTCCTTCGACGGCTCACAGCGCGTCATTCCGGCGCGCCCGCGCTCTGGTTCGGACCCGTTCCCGAGCGCCATGACTTCCGCGGCGGATCACACGCCATCGAGGTGAAGTCCTCGAGCCGCACGGCGGGGCGGGTCACCATCTCGTCCGCCGACCAGCTGGAGGCGCCAGTCGGTGGAACCCTGCAGCTCTGGCGCGTCGCGCTGGAGCGCACCCAGGGTGGCGCGACCGTATCCTCGCTTGTGGCCGACATCGAACATCATTCCGGACGTTCAGCTGGATTGCGAAGCGGGCTCGTCGCCCTTGGATGCCATGATCCGGATGACGAAGACTGGAACCGCATTTCGTTCAACTGCGAGGCCATCGACGCCTGGACAGTCGAGCCGGGCTTCCCGAGGATTGTCGCCTCCGCCTTTACGGCAGGGGTCATACCTGCCGGCATTCAGGGCCTGTCCTATGAGCTGGACCCGGCCGTAGCGGATGCCTTCAGGGTTGATGAGGCGGAGATGCAGGCGCAGGAAGCGCGACTGGCGGCCTCCCTCCCATGACGCGTCTTGGTCTGTTTTCAGAGCCCTACGCGCCGACCGGCAACATGGGCGACGGAGGGTTTGAACGGCTCCTCGGAGCTCCGCGTCTGGACGGGCTGCAGCTTGTGCTGCGCGAAGCGATCCAGAACAGCTGTGACGCCGCCAAGCTCGGAAAAGGGCCGCGAATCCTGATCCGGCTTCGCACGCTGACGCCCGATCAGCTTGCGGTGCTGCGCAATCAGGTGCTGGCCGAGCTGCCTTTCATCAGCAGTTCCGCAGACGCGCTTACGGCCTTCCTCGACGCAGAGACCCCTCGCGTGCTCGAGATCTGCGACTTCGGGACGACCGGTCTCGGCGGTCCCACGCGGGCTGACCGGATCCCGGCCGGTGTCGACCGGACCGACTTCATCGACTTCATGCGCAACGTCGGCACGCGCCGGAACACTGATCTTGGCGGCGGCACCTATGGATTTGGCAAGGCGTCCCTTTACCGGACGAGCCGGTGTTCCACGGTCCTTGTCGACACCTTGGCCGAGGATCCCGGCGCAGGGGCGGATGCCCGGCGACTGATGGCCTGCCATCTGGGCGAATCCGGCGAGCGTGATGAGGGCAACGGTTTCCTGAGCCGCTACACCGGGCGGCACTGGTGGGGCGTGCAGGGAGCGGCGGACGACGCCGGAAAAGTTGGCGAGCCGCAGACAGGCGACGCGGCAGCGGCGCTCTCCGAAGCCCTCGGAGCTCCTCTGCGGACCATGGCTGGCGCGACGGGAACTTCGATCCTGATCCTTGACCCCGACCTGCGGCTGGACGTCGTGGATCAGGACGGGACTGAAGGCAGTGCAGGATCAGCGGATGTGTCAGACATCGGCGTCCACATCCTGGAGCGGGTGCTCTGGAACTTCTGGCCGCGCATGCTCGGCACGACGCCAGAGCACCGGCGCATTCACCTGACCGTGGAGGTCGAGAGCGTAACCCTCGAAACTCCAAGGCCTGAAGACTGCCCGCCGCTCGACCTCTTCGCGCGGGCCATGAACGAGATCCGGGACGGGAAGGGGCGTGAAATCAGAAGCTACCGACCCCAGACCTTCCTCGGACGCCTGGCGATCAGCCGGGGCGTGCGCGCCGATCGCCTGCCGGCGTTCCGTGCCGAAGGTCTCCTGCCAAAACGATCGTCGTGCATCGCTCTCATGCGTCCGGCGGAAATGGTTGTCTGCTACATGGATGGGCCTGTGCTTGCGGACGAGCGGACCGAATGGGCCGGTGTCTTCGTGACCAGCGACCAGAAGGAGGTCGAAGAGGCTTTCGCAAGCTCTGAGCCAGCCGCCCACGACGTCTGGGACCCATCCGCCCTGCCGAAGGGGCCGGCGCGGACCTGGGTGAGAATGGCTCTTGCCCGACTGAAGGAGGCGGCCAGCGAAGTCGCCGCTCCGGGGGCGGCCTCGGGCGGGAGCGAAGGATCGACAGGGTCGGTCGCGGCGGTCGCCGGCATGCTCGGCGCCTTCCTCGCAGGCGTCGGCGCCGGCGGGCCAACACGGGGCGGTGGCGGCGGCGGCGGCGGGCCGTCAGGACGCCGCCGCGTCAGCCAGCCGACGTTTCAGCGGCTGGAGATGTTCGAGGGCGAACGCACCGCCCTGTTCACCCTCACCGTCCTGGGCCGCGGAGCCCTGACCCGGCTGGACCTCACCCCCACGATCTCGATGGATGGCGGCGGCGTGGCGGCTGCCGGACTGGACGTCGTCAGCCCGCCTGTCGTCATCGAGGTTGACGGCGACGGCGACGACATCTTCCAGGTCCAGCCGCTGGTGGACATCGGGGATTTCGAAGGCGAACTCACCGTTCGCGTCTCCGTGCCGGATGACTGCGCCGTGGGCCTCAGGGCCTCCCTGCTTCCGGCGGAATCCGCATGAGCCGCCGGACCGCTGCGCCCTTCAACCGACTGGACGCGGCCATCGTCGCCCGACCCTGGATGATCACCGTGGGTAACCAGTCGCCAGCTCCCCTCGGGGAGATCACGCCTGACTGGGATTACGCCAGTGCCGTCAGTCTCGAACGGGTCATCACGCTTGACCACCTGAAGGCCGCAGCCGAACTTGGGCTCGCTGACGAACCTTACACGCTGGAGGTCCTGATCGAAGTCGGCACGGGGCCGGGCGACCTGCCCCGGGAAGTCGTGCGGCAGACGCGCCTTTCCCTGGAACCCGGAGAGCCTTGCGCGATCGCCATCCACGTTGATCCCTCCCGACTGTCGGCGCAGCTCAGCCTGAGGACCTCTGTCCTGCTGGCATCCGCCCTGGAGCCGGGCGATCCTCTCGCGCCCCGGCGTGCGGCGTCCCGTCTGTGGGATGAGCGGTGCGTCACCCGGATCGAGGGTGATGATCCACGATTCCCCATGGAGGTCATAAGCTTCTCCACCGTGTTCGCCGGTCGCCCACATGAAGCCGCGCCCTGGATGCTCTCCTGGAGCCCCGCCAGTCCGGGGCGCGACTTCCACGGCGCCGCACGCCTCTACCTCAACGCCGACGAGGAGGATTTCGTGGAGCGCGTTCAGGAAGGAGACGAACTGACGCTTCAGGCGCTCATGGGTGATGTCGTGTCGCAGATGTGCGAAGCCGCGCTGAGGGCGGGTTGGCATGAGGATTTCGACAGCGCTGAACCGGCTTCCGTCGCCGGTCGGGTGGCGCACTGGCTTGAGCAGGCTTTCCCGGACGTCGCCGCAGCGAAGACCGCGCTTGAGAACCGGCCCGGCGAGTTCCGGTCCGCCATTCTCGCCAGTGTGAGGCTCTGACGATGGCGGTCACCCTTCTTCCCCGGCTAAGCGCCGCGGCCGTGGACCAGCTCCTGTCCGGCACTCCGGGATCCGCCAGCGCTGCGGGGGTCATCGACCTGCCTGACGCCATCACCTATGGCGCGGTAGGCGGAAGCCGGCTGCACGGCGCAGACCTCATCGTCCTCAAGGAGGGCGTGGAAAAGGTCGCGCGGGAGGCGGGCTACCCAATTGCCACGACAGTCGCGGCACGTGCTGCGTTCGATGCCGCCTGCGCCCGGCATCTGGCGCAGGTGCCGATCCTGCAGTCGGGTGAAGCGCATCGCGATGACGTATGGGCCTTCATGGCCGCCTATCTGTTTCGGCCGATTACCCTGTGGCGATACGCAGAGGCGCCCGATCGTCATCACGGCGGGGTTCGCAACACCTTCCAGCGCCTGTGGATGCGCGGAACGGTCCTTGACCGTGGAACAGGCCACGGCGAGCGCTGGGGACTCGTAGAAGGTCTGACCGAGGACGCCTTTGTCGCGATCCTGGAGCGGCCCGCCATCGCAGCGAACCGGACGCTGGCCCTCGCTCTTGCCGAGGGGTGGCTGGCCGCCGCCGAGCGCTACGGCCGCGCAGCAATGCAGCCCATCATGCGCTCGGCCGTCATCCGCATCCGAATGCGGAATGAGATCATGGCGCTGGGGGCGCTGCCGGCCCAGGAACTGCGGGAGATCGTCGATGCGGTCTTTGTGGATGCTGAAGCGGCGGTCCGGCGCATGGCCTGACGGCCGCTGAGGCCGCATTCGGAAGGGAGCGCATGTACAGACAGGGCAGTCTCGACAGCCTGTGCGGTGTCTACGCTGTGATTAACAGCGTCAAGGCTGTGGCCCACACCCGCGGCTTCAGCCTTCGACGTTGGGAATGCAGTGAGCTTTTCAGACAGCTCTGCGGCGTTCTGGCCGACGGAGGGCTTTTGGCTGACGCGCTCACGGACGGTACGACGATCCGGACCTTCCAGGCCATGACACGTGACGCTCACGTTTGGCTTTTGCACATGCGGGGGCTGCAGCTGGAGTGCCGCAGGGCGTTCGGAAAGTCGCCCGAAAGCCTTGATCTTTTCTGGCGCAAGCTGTCCGACCATGTGGAGGCCGAAGGTCCGGGCTCGGTCCTGATCCGGCTTTCGGGGCGGATGGAGCACTGGAGCTGCGTCCGATCCATCAATGATCGCGCGATCATCCTCGTCGATTCGGACGGTGTCAGGATACTGCGCCGAAAGCTGTGCACGATCGCCGGTCCGGACCGGCGCCGTATTCACCAGCTGATACCCACCCAGGCGCTGCTGGTGACCTGCCGGTCCGGGGCTCGCGCGTAAACAAAACCGGAACATCTGCCTTGCAGGCTGGGTGTGACCGTGCCATCCCGTCCTCAGGACTCCCAGTTATGAGATTCGGCCGACATGAGCACCGAGAAACCCTTTGCCCTCTGGCTGAAGCAGTCCGGCATCACTCCCGAAACCGTCCAGGACGAGCTGGGCTATTCGTGGAAACAGGTCGGCCGCTACGTGACCGGCGAGGCGCCTGTTCCCAAACTGGTGGCTGATCGGGTTCGCGCCCTGGCGGAGGCACGGCTCGCCACGCGACCTGAAGGGAAGTTCCGGTTTATTGACCTGTTCGCCGGCATCGGCGGGATGCGTCTGGGGTTCGAAGGCATCGGCGGGCGCTGCGTCTTCACCAGTGAGTGGGACCGGTGGTCCAGCAAGACTTACGCAGCCAACTTTCTCGACGGCGACGACCATGTTCTGGCCGGCGACATTCGGCCCTATGGCGACAACCCTGCGCTGATCCCGGCCCATGACGTACTTCTGGCGGGCTTCCCCTGCCAGCCGTTTTCTCTCGCCGGCGTCTCCAAGAAGAACTCGCTCGGGCGTGCCCACGGGTTTGACGACGAGAAGCAGGGCAACCTCTTCTTCTACATCCGGGACATCCTCAAGCATCACAGGCCACCGGCCTTCCTGCTGGAGAACGTCAAACATCTCGAGCGCCATGATGGACGGCGGACATTTGCGGTGATCCGCGACATCCTCGAAAATGAACTCAACTATAAAATCGATGTTCGGGTGATCAGCTCCGAGCCATGGGTGCCGCAGAAGCGGGAGCGCATCTTCATCGTGGGCTTCCGCGAAGATGTGGGTTTCAGCTTCAGCGGCTTCGACCGGATGATCCCGGACCAGAAGACATGGCCGAAGCTCGGTTCGATCCTGCAGTCCCACAATGAGGTGGACTCAAAATACACTCTCACGCCAAAGCTCTGGCAGTATCTGAAGGACTACCGCGCCAAGCACGAACAGGCCGGAAACGGTTTCGGATACAGCCTGTTCGGCCCTGAAGGCGTCACCCGCACCCTGTCCGCCCGCTACCACAAGGATGGATCGGAAATCCTGATCGACCAGCAGCCCCGGCCCCGTCGCCTGACGCCAATCGAGTGCGCGCGCCTGATGGGCTTCGAGTACGTTACGGGGGAGGGAAGGGACCGTCATCAGCGGGAGTGGACCATCCCTGCCGACGTGTCCGACACCCAGGCCTATCGCCAATTCGGCAATGCAGTCGCCGTTCCGGTCATTGAGGCGATCGCCCGCTACATGGAACCTTCTCTCACTGAGATGCTGGCCCGCGACCGCGCGCGGGAGGCTTTGAAGGCCGTTGCCTGATGTCGTAAGTCCCGAGGTCCGCAGCCGGATGATGGCCGGCATCGGGTCCCGGGATACTCGCCCGGAGATGATGATCCGGCGAGGTGTCCACGCCCTTGGGTATCGCTACCGCCTTCACGATCGCCGGCTTCCTGGCCGGCCCGATCTCGTCTTTCCCTCGCGGCGTGCAGTAATCTTCATCCACGGCTGTTTCTGGCACGGGCATGACTGCAACCTGTTTCGCTGGCCGGGCACGCGTCCGCAGTTCTGGCGCGACAAGATCGGCGGCAACATCGCGCGCGACGCACGCGTCCGGGCCGAACTTGTCGCCGCCGGCTGGCGGGTGATGGACGTCTGGGAATGCGCCCTGCGCGGCCGGGAACGGCAGCCCCTCGAGATGGTGCTCGCCGCATGCGCGGCTTTTCTGGAGGGGGACGCCGCATTCGCCGCTGTGGGCGCGGACCGGACTGTTCCGGTGGACACGGCCGGGGAGAGCCGGCCGCCGTTGGAGGGATCAGTGGCCTGTTCTAAGACGGGTGTCAGAACGCTGGGGAATCGATGACTGACCAGACCGATCTGTTCGCTGCCGGGGACCCGGATGGGGCCCTCCTGACCGCGCTTCTCGCGCGGGCTGGGCGCGTGTTCGTCAAGAAGCTCTCGAACAACGATCGCGACTGGTCGACAAACCCGAACAAGCACCAGGGCGGCGTCTACATTCCGGCAGCCGAGCGTGACGGCGGATTCTTCCCGCCGCTGATCGCCAAGACACGTGCCGATCCGGGAGCCGATCCGATCCGGGAAGCGTGGGTCCGCACTGAATGGCCCCAGACCGGAGAGGCCAAGGATGACACCCGGCTGGTGAACTACACCAGCAAGGGCGAGGAAACCCACATGACCCGGCTGCCGAAGGCCGCGTTCAGCGCCCTGGCTCCGGCGTCATGGCTTGTGATGGCTCCCCTCGCGCCTGACCTCTCCACGTACGAATGCCTTACGATTGATTCCGCCTCGGAGACCGCCGGGCAACTGCTTGATATGCTCGGCCTCGACGCAGACTTCGTCGTGGGGGTGCTGGAGCCTGCGACGATCGCCGCGAACGAGCGGGATCTTTTGATGGACTTCGCGGAAGAGGTGGCCTTCGCCTGGATAAGCGGGAGCATCGCTTCGTTCGCCGATGCGCGGGCCATCATGCCGGCCACGGCCGACCTGGCTGGGCTCGCTCGAACAGCCTTTCTGAAGGATGCAGGCCTGGAGGCGCTCGACCCGTTTGTGATTGCGAAACCAGGCGACGCCATCCGCCAGATCAGCCGGGTGATCGAGTGGGATCTGTTCCGCGAGTTCCAGCGTCGCGAACGGGCCGTCCAGCTTGTCCGCTCCATTTTCGGCGATACGCCCAGTGAACCAGGTATGAAGGCTGTCATTCGCCGGATCGTCGACGCGGTCCCGGAGATCGACGCCATCATGCTGTCGGCCAGCCAGCAGCGAAAATCCCGCGCCGGCTACTCCTTCGAGCACCAGATCGAGGCGATGCTAACTGCAGCCGCTGTGCCGTTCGGGAAACAGGTCGTGATGGACGCTACGAAGCGCAGACCTGATTTCGTCCTGCCCTCTCTGCCGCATTTCAGACGCCCGCTGAGTGGGGCCGAGCGCGGCCTGATCCTGAGCGCCAAGACCACACTTCGGGAGCGCTGGAAGCAGGTCGAGAACGAGATGGGAGGGGGCGCCGATCTCTTCCTTGCGACTGTTGACGAGAACATTGCGGCGACCGCGATCGAAGCCATGGCCGCCATGAATATCCGTCTGGTCGTGCCTGAGACTTTGAAGAAGTCCAAGGATACCGAATACGACCGGCACTCCAACGTGCTGGATTTTGCGACCTTCTTCGGAAGGGAGCTCCGGGATCAGCGCATGCCGGCCTGGGCCAGGCTCACCTGAGCTTTAGGGGCAGGGGCCGCACGCAAAGACCCTGCAATTGCCAGCAGACAGTCGCACCCGCCAACGGCTGCTGGCTTGCGTCGGGCAGACAGGCAACTTTGGCTGCTGGTGAAAACCTGATCAGAATTGGGGGACTTGATTTAGGGGCCCACGGCTTCCCGCTCGTCTTCTCCGCGTCGCCATGAGGCGACGATCCGCGGAGAAACCATGTCTGTCCCGAGTGTTGCCCCTGAGACGAAGCGGCCGAGAGGCCGCCCGCCTATTCCAATCATCCCCCATCCGGAGCCGCTGTGGCCAGTCGATGTCCACCCGCTGGATTTCCATGCGGCGCTCGACCTGCAGATGCGGCGGCACGGCGAGCCAGCCCACCGGCTTCACAGGGCCCTCAAGGCAGCCGGCGGACTGACGGACCGCAAGACAATCTTTGACTGGCGACGCGGGATAAAGACGCCCCAGACGCCGGCCAGCCTGAAGGTCATCGATATGATCGAGGAGCGCTATCGACTGCCGAACCGCTACCTCCGGTCTCGTCTCGCGCAGCCTCGCGCCACAGCCGGTCTGGCACCTTCAAATATTGAGCCATCGGAAGCGAGGCGACTGGCCTGGCATCTTCCGGACGACTTCACGCGGCGTACAGCGCGTGAGCGCGCGGAAATCCTGGCATGGGTCAGGACGAATGTCCTCTCCGGGGGGACCGCGTACAGCCAGTACCATTCGGCGGTTTCCAAACACCGCTTCGCGCTCCGCTTCGACGCCGAGGTTCTTCCGCAACGGCGCGGACGGGGGATGAAGGGATGCGTGGAGCTGGTGGCCCCTCCGGAGCTCCAGCGCGAAATGATCGCCCTTATCCGGTTCAAGTCCTCGACACTGACGGAGATTGGATATCAGCGGTCCGGCGTCTGGGGAGATGAAACGGCAGCCCAGCGCGGAGAACACCTTGCGCTGCTGTTCGGTGCCCTGGCGGCGTCCCCGTCAGGGGAGGTGAAGGGCTTCGGGGCGAATGTCGAACACCTCTCGTTCGCTCACCTCGTCTTCCCGTCGGTTTGGGACTGGTACGTTCAGTGGCGTGAGCGTCGTCGGGGCTTCTTTACCGGTTGGGAGGCAGAGATGCTGCTCCTGGCAGCCGCGCTCACCCGCGAGAAAACCGGGTGGATTCGCCAGAGTCCGGCCCTGGCGGATCGCCTGGTTCCACTGGATTGCCTGGTCAGCGCGGACGACGTCGATACCGCTCGCGACGATTGGGAGGGCGCTTGCGAACGGCTGAAGGTGCACGCGCTGCAGAGGGCAAGGGAAATCGGGCGTGTTGCCCGCATCCACCGTGACCCGTTCGAGCCTCTGTTGCCGATCCTTGAGGCCGCCAGTCCCGTCGGGGAGTATCGCAAGATCACCGAGGAGATACTCAGGCGCATGCCGGATGAGAGACGCTATCCGCGCGCCACTGCCGAAAGCGTTCGGTCGCTGTTGATGATCAGGCTGGGTCTGCACCTCGGCCTTCGCCAGAAGAATCTGCGTCAAATGCTCTTGTGCCCGAGGGAGCGCACGCCGACGACCGAACGCGAACTTGAACGGCTGAAGTGCGGCGAATTGCGATGGAGCGATCGGGACGAGGGCTGGGAAGTCTTCGTGCCTTGCGCCGCGTTCAAGAACGCAGGATCGGCCTACTTCTCGAAGAAGCCGTTTCGCCTCCTGCTTCCTAACCTTGGCGATCTCTACCTGTATCTGGAAGCCTATGTCGCGAGGCACCGCGCCGTCCTGCTCGCAGGAGCCTCGGATCCCGGCACGCTTTTTGTGAAGACTCGGAAGAGGACGTCCACAAACGCGGCCTACAATCAGACCACCTTCTATGAGGCATGGCGCCTGATCATCCAGCGCTACGGGATTCACAACCCGTACACCGGCAGGGGTGCGATTCCAGGACTCCTGCCGCACGGTCCTCACAGTGTCCGAGATGTGCTCGCGACCCATATTCTGAAGACGACAGGCTCATATGAGCAGGCCAGCTATGCGATCCAGGACA
This sequence comes from Brevundimonas sp., assembly GCF_041648115.1. Classification (GTDB taxonomy): domain Bacteria; phylum Pseudomonadota; class Alphaproteobacteria; order Caulobacterales; family Caulobacteraceae; genus Brevundimonas. The sequence goes on along the minus strand of NZ_JBAZPR010000009.1, from coordinate 5,442 downwards.
CGCCGGCCACCGTTCAGGCGCACTACGGCCGGTTTCTTCCTCAGGACAAGGCAGCGCTGGCGGCAGTCGTGTTGAACAAAGTCTGGGCATAGGTAGACGAAATGTGGAGGTGAGGCGGTGCCGCCGCCTCACCTCCGACCTGACCGCATTTTGCGCCAAGGACGAAACGGTCATCGACGTGTCCTTCCGGTTGTTTAATGATGAGAGGATGACTGAGTCCCGGCTTCACCCCGAATATGGACCATGCAGCTGGCGGCAGGCGCCCAGATGCATAAGCGTCGTTTCCACGCCATCTCGGGCGGCGAGCTGAATGCCCGCGCCGCCGGCAGCTACGATATCGGTCCGCGCCACGCTCGACATGCTGGACGGACCCAAACGCGAACTTGCGGACGGCGTCGCCAATGATCGTTACGTCTTCTGGCTCGGGTCAGGGATCTCGCGAGAGCGGATGCCTGACCTCCGAGACCTGGCGAAGCGTATCCTGATCGAACTGCAAGCGCGGGTCGTGTCGGCGGACAACGCCTGCCGCTTCCGCAAGGCGCTTACTGCTGTCGTTGCGCTCACCACTCCGAGCGATGATGAGCAGTCGGGGATCGATTTCTCCCTCTCCCCCGACCAGTGGCCGGCGTTTGATATTTTGGCCGCCCGCTTGATCAACAACTACGCCCGCATGCTGAATGTGACCGTGGACGGGGAAGAGGCCGACTATCTGCTCTGGGACATTCTCAATGCGGCCAGTATCTACGCCGACGCGACGATAGAGCCGGATGCTGAACACCTCTGCCTTGCGGCGCTGGCGATTGAGGGCGCCGCCTCTGAAATGCCGTCGGCGAACTGGGACCCCTTGGTAGAGCGGGCGATAAGCTCGCTCGCTGGCGCACAGCCGATATTGCGCGTCGCAGTCGCACCGTCGGATGTCCGAAGCGCTCGGCGCCGCGCCAATCTCTACAAGTTTCACGGCTGCGCCCTGGCTGCGCTCAACAACCCCGGTGAATTCCGCAAGCATCTCATAGCGCGCCAGAGCCAGATCAATGGCTGGGTGGCGAACAACCCTGTCGTGGCGCCGTTCCTCACTCATCTTATCGTCACCAGACCCACCCTCATGCTGGGTCTGTCGGCTCAGGACTCAAACATTCAGGGGCTCTTCGCTGCGGCCGAAGCTCAGCTGGCGTGGCGTTGGCCGTCCCATCCGCCGGCGTACGCCTTCTCCGAGAATGCACTCGGAGGCGATCAGGAAAGCCTGCTTCAGAACGTCTACCACCTTGACTACACCCCCGAACATCGACCGCTGATGGAAGACGAGGCTCTGGTCCAGGCCTACGCCAAGCCGCTACTTCTCGCGCTGTACCTCTTTGTCATCACGGCGAAGCTGAAGATGCTGGTGACCCACAAGCTGCCGGATCTGGCGGATGCAGATCGGGAAAAGCTGCACAGAGGGCTCGAACACGCGCGCAATCATATCTCCGAAGGGCTTGAGCCGACTGCCATTGCGGTGAGCGAGCTTCTCACCCTTTCAGGCCGCGCGATGACCATCTTGCGTGATGGAACCCTGCCGGACGCATCGGGTGGCGTTTATAAGCCGATCTCGCCGGATGCCATCGACCGCATGCCCGCCGATCCGACACTGGCAGGCAGCGGCGTCTGCGAGTTCGCCATTGCTTCAGGCCTGATCGGCCTGGGTCTGGAGCGTGGTCTGTGGACCGCGGAGAAGCCGGACGCGGCGGATGCGACTTCAGGCGCGCTTCTACTGTCCGGACGGAGCGGACCCGCCCGCGTCTATTTCGCCGCCAGTCAGCGCGCGGCGATCCGCCTCGGCACAAATGGACTGATTGCGGACAATGACGACGCGGTGATCATCCACAGTCACGAGAATCCGCCGGCAATGCCGCGGTCTCCGCGCCGGCCTCCTGGCCGAACGGGCCTCGCGACCGTGCGAGAGGTCAGCCTCGAGGAGTTGCTGGCTTCAGGTTCCGAGGTTGAGGATCTTCTCGAACGCTTCCGCAGCAAGGTGGCGCTGTGACAGCTGTTGTTCCTGCAGAGCGCGTGGCCGACGTTCTCGTCAGCGCCGGATACCGACGGATCGGCACGCCTCTTCAGATTGCCGGCCTCACCTTCGATGTGGCAGGTGCCTTCACCGGTGTCGATCATTCGGCGGACCTCGTCATCATCGGTGATATGGCTGATGGTGAGCGCAAGGTTCTGTTGCAGGTAGACGGAATCGCCAGAGCGCTCGATGTGATGCGGTCCCATCGCCCTCTAACCACGATCGTCGTCGGCCCCCGGCCTGTGGGTAAAGCGCTGGAAGCGCTGGCTCAGGTCGGCCGTGTTCTGGCGGTGGAGGAAGCCGCCAATCCCGCCGACCTCAGGGACCAGCTGGCGATCCTGTTACCGCTTGAGCTGCCTGCCTCGCTCTCGCTCGATCGTGACCTAGGAACAGGCGAGTCGTTGGCGCTACCTGACGACCCGCTCGCGCGTGAGCTGTTCGAGGCGTCGAAGTTCGGCGAAGACTCGGTGCGCGCCCGTTTTCACGCCGCCATATCCCAAATCTTCGATCCCGGCGATCCGGATGACGGGGAGACCGTCTGATGTATCGGTTGAAGTCGCTCTACGTGAAGGATTTTCGCAGTATCGACGGGGTTGTCGACGTCTCGCTCGATGCGCCGATCGTTCTCATCCACGGCCCAAACGGTGCCGGAAAGACTAGCCTCCTATCGGCTATCGAACTGGCTCTGACGGGTGGCGTTCCTGCGCTGTCGCGCGCAGAGCCGGATTATCTAGCCTATCTTCCCCACAAGGATCGACCGTTCGGAGAAATCCGTCTGGAGATCGCAGAGGCCGATGGCGCTATTCGTTCCGGGGAGTTCAGGGTTACGACTGGCGGCATCTCAGGAGCGCCGCTTCTTCAGGAACCTGAAGCCAGTTTTTTCAGCGAGCGCAGCTACCTCGCTCAGTCGACTCTAGGTCGCCTTCTTGAGATCTATCAGCACACTGACAAGAAATCGGACTCGCCGCTGACGCGCTTCGTGAAGGAGCTGCTGGGGTTGGATCGGATGGAAGCGATGATCGGCGGCCTGTATTCTGCAGGAAACATCGCCAGGCTCAAGATCCCGGTGCCCGCCTATGGCCTCGCCCGAGACGACATTCCCGTAATCGAGAAAAGCGTCGCCGATCTCCGGCGACAAGACGATGAGATCGCTGCGCGTCTGGCCGAAACAGAGCCGAAGCTGCGGGACACGCTCTCGACCGTCGATCCGTCGCTGCTCGTCATCGTCGCCGATCTTCCAGAACTTGCACGCCGCCTGAAGACCGACCCAGAAGAGCTCGAGCTTGTGGACCTGGTTCGGGCGCGGCGCGAGCTTGACGTATCGCAAGCGAGCATGGCGGCAACGAGTACGTCACCCGGAGCCGCTGAACGGGCCAAGGCCGAGGCCGACCAACAAATCGCCCGCAGTAATCTCGAGGCTTGGAGGCAATCGCAGGCTCCTGCGATCAACGCCCTCCTGACGCGCGCCGCCGGCTTATTCGCCGACCTCTCTGTTTCGGAGGAAGCGTCCTTTGTGGATCGAGCCAGATCTCTGGAAACACGGATCACGGGTGACCTCACTCGGGTAGGTCAGCTTATCTCAAGCCACGAACTGGCGCTCGCGCGGCGCAACGAGATATCTCAACAGCTCGACGAAGTTCGCGCGCGTGTCGCACGGTTGGACATGGAGATTGAAGCCGCCGCCGAGAGCGATGGCGGCTTGGCGGAGGGGCTGTCGGAACTCGCTGAGCATATCCACGGGGAACAGTGCCCAGTCTGCGACCGGGATTTTTCGCAGATTTCCACGACGCCGCTGCACGCCTATGTGACTGCAAAGATCGCCTCGTTGGTCGAGCAGTCTGGCCGGCTACAGTCGCTCGTACAGGGACGAGCGCAAAACAACGCCGAGGTGAACCGGCTCGAACGCGAACTGGTGGCCGCATCAGCCCAGGTCGTCGCGGACACGGATCTCAACCTTCTCAAACGCCGTGCCGCGGATCTCTCCGAGGTAGCCACCCAACTCGTGCAGATGTTGCCAGCGATGCAGTCGGGTGATGGTCTTCGCTCCGAAGCGGAGCGCGTCGCTCGATCTGTCATAGCGGTTCAAAGCGCGGATCAATCGTCCGTCGTGTTGAGGTTGAGCCTAGAAGAGCTCGCGGCACGCTTCGATGTAGCCGTCCTCGACGGCATGCCGACAAGCGCCCTGCTCGACGCAGTCCGGATCAAGCTCGTCGAGAAGGAGGTTGCGCTGACTGGCCGACAAGGCGCGCGCCGTTCCGCAATAGAGGCCGTGTCCATCCTGAGCCAGGACGTTATCGAGCGCAAACGACTGGGCGAGCTCCGGCAGCAAGCCGAGGCCAGATTGACGATCCTCCGCCATCAAAAGAGCTCGGCGGATGCCATTATCGAGCTTGGAAAGGATCTCGTGAGGCAAACCCGCGAAGCGCGTGGTCACGTTGTCCGGCGGGTGTTCAACGATGAACTAAACGCGGTGTGGCGTGACCTGTTCGTGCGCTTGGCCCCGGAGGAGCCTTTCATTCCCGCCTTCGCCATTCCGGACGTCGGCGCCGCAGATATTGAGGCTATTCTGGAGACCCACCACAGACGCGGTGGCAAGGGTGGTAACCCTCGAGCAATGTTGAGCGCGGGAAATCTGAACACTGCTGCTCTGACTCTCTTCCTCGCTCTCCACCTTTCCATGGACGCGAAGTTGCCCATGCTGGTGATCGACGATCCGGTTCAAAGCATGGACGAGGTCCATATCGCGCAATTCGCGGCGCTTCTCCGGACGCTGTCAAAGCAGATGAAGCGGCAGGTGATCATCGCTGTGCATGAGCGGTCCCTCTTCGACTATCTAGCTTTGGAACTCAGCCCTGCCTTCGAAGGCGACCGGCTGAACATCATAGAGCTCGGCCGCAACGCCGTAGGTCAGACCACCAGTCGTTGGGATCCGAAACTGTTCGTCGCCGACCGTGCAATAGCGGCGTAACGCCCAAGCATTAACTACTGAGCGTGGAGGCCTTCGTGGGTATCGCTCGTTCCGCCATTCTACAGTCGAGCGGGGGCGGGACAAAATCATAATGGTTCCCGTGAGCTGGCTAAGGTTCGGCCAAGGATTTGGAATAGAGCTCGCTGTGTAGCGTCGAGACGGAGCCAATGAATTCGTCGTGGCTTCCGGCTGCACCCCGCAGGCGGGCGTGGCTAAATGGTAGACGCACTGCGCTTAAAACTCGGATCTTATGGAGTGCTGGTTCGAGTTCGGACGCCCGCACCAGTTCTGAAATGACTGCCACTGACTCTTAGGCGACGTTGGGAAGATCCGCTCAACGGCCGCGTGAGCAAGTTTCGGCCTCACCGCTGAATAGATCGAGGCCCCGCCGGAAACGGCGGGGCCTTCTCATCAGGGATTCAAGCCGCTC
>NZ_JBAZPR010000008.1:0-178930 GCF_041648115.1 Brevundimonas sp. | reverse complement strand
CATGGGCCGAACCCCGAAACAGGGCGGACAGTTTTCTGAGCATGGACATGGTCGGTCTTCCGGGATCAGGCGGCGTCGGCGCCGAAGGTTTCACGCAGTTCGGTGGCGTCGATCGCATTCTCGGCCAGGGTGCGCAGTTCGATCAGGATGGTCTGCAGCGTCGTCTTGCAAGAGAGTTCGCCCATCAGCTCATACACGTCTTCGCCACCGACGTTGGTGATGGCGAAGTTGGACAGGGGCACCACGCGCTGGGCCTTCAGCAGGAACTCGTTGAAGGCATGGCGGTCGGCCTGTTCGGCGACGGGCCACAGCAGGACCGAACAGACGATCTGGGCGCCGCCGACGCTCAGATAGACCGGCAGGTCGCCATATTCGTGCATGGTCGCCAGCAGCACTGGCTCGGCGCCCTCGACCACGCGCAGGGTCATTTCCCCGTCGCGCAGCAGGGCGGAACCGTCCAGCGCCGACTTGATGGCGGGCACGGTCCAGGGGGTTTCGATCACGGCGTCCATATGGTGGTCGTCTCCAGGGGTGATGGGATCAGAAGTGGGGCGGCGCGCCTGCCTGGCAAGGGTTTGGCCGGCAAGGTGCGGGCCGCGCGTGGAATCTGTGACGATGGCGCGCACGGCCGCCTTGATGTCTTCCCGTGCGGATGCGGGCGCCCAAAGCTCCAGCTTGACCAGGCCCGCCTCGCGACGCGCCTGTCGCCACGCACGGATGCGGTCGTTTGCGGCGGAGGAGGATGAGGCGTCATTCGGCATGTCGTTACATGAAACGCGTAACATGAACGCTTGACTCAAAGCAAGATCGGACGGAAGTTGTGGGCATGAACCGCCTCATTCGGTCGCATCGTCGCTGTTCGCTCGCCGTCGGCGTGGATCGGGCCTAGATAGTCGCCCATGTTCAAGAAGCTTTTCGGATCGTCGGAGAAGACAGCGCCCGCCAATCGACTGGCGACAGTGCGCAACATCACCGTGGGCCGCACCGTGTCGCTGGACCCTCTGGCCTGGCGCCGTCTGGGCGACGAGACCCATTTCACCCTGGATCGCGACGTGCTGGATATCTCGGCGCAGGGGTTGGTCAGTCTGGACAGCGGTCAGTTCGTCCATCGCTTCTACACCGACGACCACGTCATGCTTCAGGCCATGAGCGACGACGAGGCGGGGCTGGAATCCTATGACTTCAGCCTGTTCGTGCCCTGGATTTCGGCCTATCCACCGGGCGAGCGGGAACGGCGCATCTGGCGCGACCGCCTGTCGGCGCCGGTCTTCCACGGCGCGGCCGAAGAGCTGCCCGACTATCCCCGTTTCTGGTTCGCCGAGAGCGATGCGATCCAGCCGCCGGTCACCCTGTGGGAAAGCGTCTGGGACGACCGCGCCGCGACCACGCCCTATGCGAAGATCTTCCAGACCTGCATGCTGTATGCACGCGAGCTTGGCGGCGGGCGCGAACTGATGATCGCCCTGGAGCAGCAGCCCGAGGGCGGCGAGACGACGCACGAAATCATGATCGGCATTCCGCTGGAAATGGCCGAGTTCCGCGCCTGAGCGCGCGATTACCTAAGGGGCAAGACAGATGTTCGACTGGTTCGTATTTCAGCAAGGGGCGATCGCCTTCCTGATCGCCTTCGCCATGGCGGGCGCCTTCACCCTGGCCTTCAAACTGGTCTATCAGTGGGTCACGCCGTATCACGAACATACGCTGATCCGTCAGGGCAACACCGCCGCCGCCATCGCGCTGGGCGGCGCCCTTATCGGCTATGTCCTGCCTCTGGCCTCGGCCCTGTCGTACACCGTCAGCCTGATGGAGTTCGCGGCCTGGGCCCTGCTGGCCGGGATCATCCAGATCGTGGTCTTCGTCACCATCAGCCGCATGGCCTTCCGTAACCTGGTCGTCCGCATCGAGGCGGGCGAGATCGCCGCCGCCGTCTATCTGGCCTCCATCTCCATCTGCGTCGGCCTGCTCAACGCCGCCTGCATGACGTCGTGAGCGCCATGACCGATTCCAAGGACCTCCCCAAGACAGACACCATGCGCCGGCTGAAGCGCTCGCGCGTGCTTCACGTCAGCAGCCTGATGGCCACCGCCAGCTTCTCCCTGGCCGCCTGCGGCTCGCCCCAGCGCGTCCCGGCGCCCGAGCCCGAACCGACCCTGGCCTATCAGTCGCTGGACGAGTGCAAGGCCGCCAACGACATCACCCCTGCCGAATGCGACACCGCCCAGGCCAAGGCCCAGGAAGAGGCCGCCAAGACCGCCCCCCGCTATGCCTCGCGCGAGGAATGCGAAGGCCAGTGGGGACCGTCGCAATGCCAGCCCAACAACCAGGGCGGCAACGGCTCCTTCTTCACCCCGCTGCTGACCGGCTTCATCGTCGGCCAGATGCTGAACGGCGGCTATCGCGGCGGCGGGCCTCTGTATCGCGACCGGGAAGGCCGGCTATCGAACGGCTACGGTGGCGGCTACACCTACCGCGACTACCGCACCGGCAAGACCCTGACCAATGCGCGCGAACACGGCGACGTGGCGCGTCAGGCCCCGACGCGGGTGCAGAGCCGAACCACCGTCGTCTCGCGCGGCGGCTTTGGCGGCGGCGGCCGCAGCTACGGCGGTTAATCCGACCCAAGCGTTTGTGGCGATTTTGAAAGCCTCCGATCCTTGCGGGTCGGAGGCTTTCTGAATTTTGCACCCGCCGCCCCGCATTATGGTTCCTTTATGCCCTGAGCCGGGATTCACATCGCGCCGTTACGGCCCCGCGTGATCTCCTCCTGCTTCACTTGAGCTTGAGGAGGCCGGATTGGCCGACGTGATCTTTCTGGCGGTGGGGGCAGGGGCGTTCGCCGCCTTCGCCCTGCTGGCCACAGCATTGAAACGGGTGTGACGATGATCGCCATACTCTGGGGGGCGGGGGCGGTCGCCGTCGCCGTTTACATGGTCGCGGCGCTGCTGCGGCCCGAGCGGTTCTAAGGGACCGGGACGGACAACATGAACATTCAAGGATGGGGCGAGATCGCCCTGACCCTTGGGCTGGCCGTAATGCTCGGCTGGCCCATCGGCGTTTATATGTCGCGCGTCTGGAACAGCGAACGGACCTGGCTGGACCCGGTGCTCAAGCCGGTGGAGGCCGTCTTCTACGGCGCGGCCGGCGTCGATCCGAAGCGCAGCCAGGGCTGGTTTGGATACGCCGGCGCCCTGCTGGCCTTCAATCTGGCGGGCTTTGTGCTGCTGTATGCGATCCTGCGTCTGCAGGGCGTGTTGCCGCTGAACCCGCAAGGCTTTGCGGGCGTATCGCCGCACCTGGCCTTCAACACCGCCGTCAGCTTCGTCACCAACACCAACTGGCAAAGCTATGGCGGCGAGACGACGATGTCGACCTTCACCCAGATGGTCGGGCTGACGGTGCAGAACTTCGTTTCGGCGGCCACCGGCGCGACCATCGCCGCCGCCCTGGCGCGGGCCTTCGTCGCCAATCGCGGCGAGGGCGTCGGCAACTTCTGGGCCGACCTGACGCGCACCACACTCTATGTCCTCTTGCCCGCCGCCCTGATCCTGGCCGTGGCCCTGTCCGGTCTCGGCATCGTCCAGAGCCTGGCGGCCAACGTCCATGCGACCGGCGTCGAGGGCGGGTCCCAGACCCTGCCGCTGTTCCCGGCGGCCAGCCAGGTCGCGATCAAACAGTTGGGCATCAACGGCGGCGGCGTCTTCAACGTCAACGGCGCCCATCCGTTCGAGAACCCGAATGCGATCACCAATCTGCTGACCGCCGTGGCGATCAACGTCATGGGCTGGGCCGCCTTCTTCGCCTTCGGCCGCACGGCCCTGGCGGGACGCGACATCAAGGCCCTGGCGGCGGCGGCGCTGATCCTGCTGACCGTATCCTCGGCCGCCATGTACGTCATCGAGACGCAAGCACCGCCGTCCCTGGTCGCCGCCCATGTGGACGCCTCGGTGAACATGGAGGGCAAGGAGGTACGCTTCGGCGCACCGGCGTCGACCGTCTGGTCCGTCGTCACGACGGGCGCCTCCAACGGTTCGGTCAACGCCATGCACGCCAGCTTCATGCCCCTGGGCGGCGGCTTGCAGATGTTCCTGATGCAACTGGGCGAGATCCTGCCCGGCGGCGTCGGTTCGGGCATCGCCATCATGGTGGTCATGGCCCTGCTGTCGGTCTTCGTCGCCGGCCTGATGGTCGGGCGCACCCCGGAATATCTGGGCAAGAAGATCGAGGCGCGCGAGATCCAGTTCGCCATGATCGCGGTGCTGATCCTGCCGCTCGCCATTCTGGGCTTCACCGCCGTGGCGGCCGTCTTCCCGACGGCGCTGGCGGGCCTGTTGAACAAGGGGCCGCATGGCCTGTCCGAGATCCTCTACGCCTACACCTCGGCGGCGGCGAACAACGGTTCGGCCTTTGCGGGCCTGACCGCCAACGCGCCCTGGTGGAACACGACACTGGGTCTGGGGATGCTGTTCGGGCGGTTCATTCCGGCCGTCGCCGTCCTGGCCATCGCCGGCAGCCTGGTCGTCAAGCCCAAGCTGGCGCCCAGCCTTGGCGCCCTGCCCACCGACAACGGCCTGTTCATCGGCCTGCTGATCGGCGTGATCCTCATCCTCGGCGGTTTGCAGTTCCTGCCCGCCCTCGCCCTGGGACCGATCGTCGAGCACTTCCAGGTGCTCGCCGCGGTCGCCGGCGCCTGATCCCCCGGATATCCTGACATGACACAAATCACATTGGACACGAGCGGGGGGGGGCCACGCGAGGGCGGCCGTGCGTCGCCCCTCGCGGGCGGGCTCTCCGGGGCGATGATCGGACGCGCCGTCGGCGACGCCTTCGTCAAGCTGAACCCCGTCAAACTGATCAAGAACCCGGTCATCTTCACCACCTGGATCGTGGCGCTCCTGTCCACGATCTCGGCGGCGGCTGCCATCGCCGGCGGTCAGTCTGCGGCCTTCGCCGTGCAACTGGCCCTGTGGCTGTGGGCCACGGTCCTGTTCGCCAACGTCGCCGAAAGCATCGCCGAAGGACGCGGCAAGGCGGCGGCCGACAGCCTTCGCGCCACCCGCGTCACGACCAAGGCCAAGCTGATCGTCGATCCCAAGACCGGCACGGTGGTTCCCACCAACGCCTCCGAGCTTGAGGTCGGGTCGATCATCCTGGCCGAGGCCGGCGACGTGATCGCCTCGGACGGCGAGATCATCGAGGGCGTGGCCTCGGTCAACGAGGCCGCCATCACCGGCGAGAGCGCCCCGGTGATCCGCGAAAGCGGCGGCGACCGTTCCGCGGTGACCGGCGGCACCACCGTCGTCTCCGACTGGATCAAGGTCCGCATCACCGCCAAGCCGGGCTCCACCTTCCTCGACCGCATGATCGCCATGGTCGAGGGCGCGGACCGCAGGAAGACGCCGAACGAACTGGCCCTGGCCGTGCTGCTGGCCGGCCTGACCTTGATCTTCCTGATCGCGGTCGTGACCCTGGTCGGCCTGGGCGCCTATTCGGGCGTCGATTTGGATCCGATGGTGCTGGGCGCCCTGTTCATCACCCTGATCCCGACCACGATCGGGGGCCTGCTGTCCGCCGTCGGCATCGCCGGCATGGACCGGTTGCTGAAGGTGAACGTCCTGGCCACCTCGGGCCGTGCGGTGGAGGCGGCAGGCGACGTCGATACCCTGCTGCTCGACAAGACCGGCACCATCACCTTCGGCAACCGCATGGCGACCGAGGTCATCCCGGTTCCGGGCGTCCGTCCCGAAGCCGCCCTGGCCGCCGCCGTCATGGCGTCCCTGGCCGACGAGACGCCGGAAGGCCGTTCCATTGTCGAACTGGGCCGCAACGCCGGCGTCTCGGTCGATCAACCGGCCGGCGGCGTCGCCATTCCCTTCACCGCCGTCACCCGGCAGTCGGGCCTGGATGTCGGCAAGGACAGCTGGCGCAAGGGCGCGGTCGATGCGGTGCTCAAGGATCTGAACCTGACCGACGGTTCAGCCCCGGCCGAGTTCCGCCAGGCCGTGGACCGGATCGCCCGTTCGGGCGGCACGCCCCTTGCCGTCACCCAGAACGGCGCCCTGGTCGGCGTCATCCACCTGAAGGACGTGGTCAAGCCGGGCGTGAAGGCGCGCTTCGCCGACCTGCGCCGCATGGGCCTGCGCACCGTCATGATCACCGGCGACAACCCGGTGACGGCGGCCGCCATCGCTTCGGAAGCCGGGGTCGACGACTACCTCGCCGAGGCCACGCCCGAGGACAAGATGCGCCTCATCAAGGCCGAACAGGCCAAGGGCCGTCTGGTCGCCATGTGCGGCGACGGCGCCAACGACGCGCCTGCGCTCGCTCAGGCCGATGTCGGCGTGGCCATGCAGACCGGCGCCCAGGCTGCGCGCGAAGCCGGCAATATGGTCGATCTTGACTCGGATCCGACAAAGGTCATCGAGATCGTCGAGGTCGGCAAGCAACTGCTGATCACGCGCGGCGCCCTGACCACCTTCTCGGTCGCCAACGACGTGGCCAAGTATTTCGCCATCATTCCGGCGATGTTCGTGGTCGCCCTCCCGTCGCTCGGCGCGCTGAACGTCATGCATCTGCACAGCCCCGAGAGCGCCATCCTGTCGGCGGTGATCTTCAACGCCCTGGTCATCGTCGCCCTGATCCCGCTGGCGCTGAAGGGCGTCAAATACCGGGCCATCGGCGCCGGCGCCCTGCTGGGTCGCAACCTTCTGATCTACGGCCTGGGCGGCCTGATCGCCCCGTTCGTCGGCATCAAGCTGATCGACCTTCTCATTTCCGCGCTCGGCCTGGCCTGATGCGCGCTTCCAAGGACATCTCCATGCGTAAATCCCACTCCAGGGCCTCGGGCCGTAACGACGCCTGGTTCGCCGCCGCCTGCATCCTCGGCATCGCCGGCCTGGGCCTGTGCAGCGAGGCCAAGGCCCAGGATAACCCCGCCATCCCGGACGGCGTCGACCTGACCAAGAACGGCTTCTACCCCGGCGGCTATCAGCGGACCAGCAATCTGGCGGTGGACGTTCGCTGTCACGACACCGATCAACACGACTTCGGCGACGGCTATGGCGCGCGCGCCGCAGCCACGCTGAAGGCCAGCTTCTGAGGCGACGATCATGGTCAACCAACTTCGCCCGGCCCTCGTCATGACGGCTCTGTTCACCCTGCTGCTGGGGCTGGCCTATCCGCTGGCCGTCACCGGCATCGCCCAAACCCTCTTCCCCGATCAGGCTGACGGCAGCCTGGTGCGTGACGCAGGCGGCAAGGTCGTCGGCTCGTCCCTGATCGGCCAGCCCTTCGCGGGCGCGACCTATCTTCATCCCCGCCCCTCTGCGGCGGGCGCCGGCTATGACTCCGCCGCCTCGTCCGGCTCCAACATGGGGCCGCTGAATGAGGACCTGGCCGCGCGCGTCGCCGAAAGCGCTCAGACGATCCGCGCCGAGGATGGCCCGGGGATCATCCCCGCCGATGCGGTGACGACCTCGGGTTCCGGTCTCGACCCCGACGTGTCTCCGGCCTACGCTCGGCTTCAGGCCGCGCGGATCGCCCGCGCCAGAGGCGTTCGCGTGCAGCAGGTCCAGAGCATCATCGACGCGCACATCGAGGGGGCCTTCCTCGGCTTCATCGGCCAGCCGCACGTCAATGTCCTGCTGACCAACCGCGCGCTGGACGCCCGCTTCGGCGCGGAGGGCTGATTGCCCGAGACTTCGAGCGAAACCACGCCCGGCCCTTCAGCCGCTCCGCGCCGCAAGCGCGGGCGGCTGAAGGTGTTTCTGGGCATGTCGCCTGGCGTGGGCAAGACCTACGAGATGCTGCGCGCCGCGCGCCGACGAAAGGCCGAGGGGCTGGATGTCGTCGTCGGCGTGGTCGAGACCCACGGCCGCAAGGAGACGATGAGCCTGCTGCGCGGGCTGGACGTCATGCCGCGCGCGCCGATCGAACACCGCGACCGTGCGCTGATGGAGTTCGATCTGGACGGCGCCCTGGCGCGGCGTCCCGAACTGCTGCTGGTCGACGAATACGCCCACTCCAATGCGCCGGGTTCGCGCCACCCGAAACGGTGGCAGGACGTGGAGGAACTGCGCGACGCCGGGATCGATGTCTGGACCACGCTGAACATCCAGCATCTGGAGAGCCTCTCCGACGTCGTCCTGCGCATCACCGGCGTGCGCCAGCGCGAGGCGGTGCCCGACAGCGCCTTGACCGGCGCCGACGACATCGAGGTCGTGGACATCACGCCCGAGGATCTGCGGGCGCGTCTGGCCGAGGGCAAGGTCTATTTGCCCGAGACGGCGCGGGTGGCGTCCGAGAACTTCTTCAAGATCGAGAACCTGACGGCCCTGCGCGAACTGGCCCTGCGCCGCGCGGCCCAGACGGTGGACGACCAGCTGTTGTCGCACCTGCGCGAGCGGGGCGTGTCGGGGCCGTGGGCGGCGAACGAGCGGATCCTGGTCCTGATCGGCGGCGACGCCATGACCGCCTCGCTGGTTCGCACCGGACGGCGGATGTCGGACATGATGATGGACGCCCCCTGGTCGGTGGCCCACGTCGAACGGCCCAGCGGATCGCGCGCCGACGCCCGCTCGGCGGGGCGGCTGTCCGAGGCCTTCAAGCTGGCCGAACAACTTGGCGGCCGGCCCGTGACGATCAGCGGCGACGACGTGGTGCGCGCCGTGCTGGATCACGCCCACAGGAACAACGTCACCCAGATCGTCATCGGCAAGACACGCGGCGGACGGTTCAGCGAATGGACCGGTCGGGCGCTGGCGACCGAACTGCTGCGCAAGGCCCAGGGCGTCGCGGTCCACGTCGTCACCGAGGGCGACCTGACCGCGCCCGAACCGGCGTTGAAGTCGGGTGTCAAGGCGGCGCTGGACTGGCGTGGTTATCCGGCCGGCGCGGCCTTTGTCCTGGCGGCGACGGGGGCGGCCCTGTTGCTCGACACCCGGTTCGAGCGGGTCGACCTAGGCGTCATCTATCTGGCGGCGGTGGTGGCGGCGGGGGTGCTGAACGGGTTGCGGCCTGCGCTGGCGGCGGCGACCCTGGCCTTCCTGACCTACAACTTCCTGTTCCTTCAGCCCCGCTACAGCTTCCTGATCGGCTCGCCGACCGACTTTCTGACGCTGCTGCTGTTCTGGGGCGTGGCCCTGGGCACGGGCGCTTTAGCCGGACGGGTGCGCGAACAGGCCAGAGCGGCCCAGCGTCGCGCCGCCGCCGTCTCGGCCCTGCTGGCCGCCAGCCAGACCCTGTCGGCCGGTCAGGATCGCGCGACCACGGCCCGCAGCCTGGCGGAGCAGGCCTCGGCCGCCGCCGGCGCCGGGGCGGTCGTCCTGCTGCCGGACGAGGACGATATCGTCCTGATCGGCGCCAGCCCCGAGGGCGTGACCCTGGCCCCCGATGCGATGGCGGCTGCCCGCTGGGCCTGGACCCATGGCGAGGTCACGGGCCACGGCACCGGCACCCTGCCGCAGACCCACTGGCGGTTTCAGCCCTTGCAGGGCGTGCGCGGCCGGGCCGGCGTGGCGGGCATCGACGCCTCGGCCGTGGCGGCGGGCTCGGACGAGGAACGCCTGGCCATGGCCCTGCTGGACCAGGGCGCGGTGGCGCTGGAGCGGGCCGATCTGGCCGGTCAGGCGCTGGAGACCGAGACCCTGCGTCGCGCCGACCGTTTCCGCGCCGCCCTGATGAACTCGGTCAGCCACGATCTTCGCACGCCCCTGTCCACCGTCCTTGGCTCGGCGACGACCCTGATCGACTATGGCGCGACTTTGAAGCCCGAGGTCCGGGACGACCTGCTGCTCAGCATCCGCGAGGAGGCCGAACGCCTATCGCGCTATGTCGGCGACCTCTTGGACATGACCCGGCTGGAGGGCGGCGGGCTGAACGTCCGCACCGACTGGAGCGATGTGCGCGACATCCTGAACACCGCCGCCGACCGGGTGTCGCGTCGCCTGGGCCGGCGCAAGGTCACGCGCGACTTTCCGGCCCAGCTCAGCATGGTGGAGGCGGATCCGGGCCTGTTGGAACAGGCCGTGGTCAACATCCTGGAAAACGCCATCGCCTACAGCCCCGACGGCACGACCATCGAACTGGCGGCCTATGAGGATCGCGGCGCCGTCGTCATCTCCATCGAGGACGAGGGGCGCGGCATTCCCACCGCCGAACTGGAACGGGTGTTCGACAAGTTTCGCCGCATGGAAGAGTCCACGGATCGGGCCAAGGGCGCCGGTCTCGGTCTGGCCATCGCCAAAGGCTTCGTCGAAGCCATGCGCGGCCGCATCGCCGCCGCCAGCCCGATCCAGGACGACGCCGACGGCAAGCGCGGCGCCCGCATCCTGATCAGCCTGCCCAAGTCCATCGCCACCCACCCGGATCTGCTGTGATGTCCGCCGTTCGCCCCCAGGTTCTGGTCATCGACGACGAGCCGCAGATCCACCGCTTCCTGGCGCCTGCTCTGGACGCCGCCGGCTATGAACCCCGCCGCGCCGACAGCGGTCAGGAAGGCCTGCGCGCCATCGCCCTGTGGAGCCCCGACGCCGTCGTGCTGGACCTGGGTTTGCCCGACATGGACGGCAAGGATGTGCTGACGCGGGCGCGCGAGTTTTATCAGGGGCCGATCATCGTTCTGTCCGCCCGCGACCGCGAGGCCGAGAAGATTGTCGCGCTTGATCTGGGCGCCAACGACTATGTGGAAAAGCCGTTCGGCGTCGGCGAACTGCTGGCGCGTATCCGGGCGGGCCTGCGTCAGGGTGCGCTGACGCCGGTCGCGGGCGGCGTGGTCACGGCGGGGGATGTCGTGATCGACCTGGACCGCCGCATCGTCACCCGCGCCGGCGAGCGGGTGAAGCTGCGGCCCAAGGAATACGACGTCCTGGCCTATCTGGCGCGCAACGCCGGCAAGGTGCTGGGCCACGTCGATCTGCTCAAGACCGTCTGGGGCGCCGGCCATGCCGACGACGTTCAATATCTGCGGGTCGTCGTCGGCCAACTGCGACACAAGCTGGAGGCCGATCCGGCCGAGCCGACCCTGGTGGTCACCGAACCCAGCGTCGGTTATCGGCTGAACGTCTGATCGTCCGGCTGGCGTCAGCGGCCGGACTTCCCTTATTAGGGACGGCTCTCTCGCCCCACCACAGACCGGACCGCCTCGCCTCATGACCGCATCGCCGCCCCGGATCGGAGGCCTCGACGTCGAAAGCTGGGGCGACCCGGAGGACCCCATCGTCCTGCTGATCGGCGCGCCCGAGCGTCTGTCGGGCGACTGGCGCCGGTCGGTGCGCGCTCTGGTCGAGGCGGGGCGACACGTCGTGCTGGCGGCCGGGTTCGACGATGCGGAGGATGGCTCCACCGCCTTGCGCCGCCTGCTGACCGAAATCCCCTCGCGCCCCGCCATCGTCTGTTCGGACGTGGTGCTACACGCCGTGGCCCCCGCGCTCGCTGTCACGGGCCCGGCCTTGGCGAGTTGCCTGGTGATCGTCGCCGAAGGGCAGGGGACCGTGTCGCCCGAGGTCGAAAAACTGCTGCCCGACTTGCCGGTGCAGGTCATCACGAAGGACAGCGGTCCCGATCCGGTCGAGGCCGACAACGCCGCCCTGCTGGGCTTTCTCGAACGCCAAGCCCCGCGCGAGGCCATGCTGTATCAGGCCGGGTCCGACCCCCGCACCCTGCGCGACGCCTTGGGCTGTTTCGCGACCGGGGTGACGGTGGTGACGACGCTGGACGAGGCCGGTCAGCCCGTCGGCCTGACCGCCAACTCCTTCTCCTCGGTGTCGCTGGACCCGCCGCTGATCCTGTTCTGCCTGGCCCGTTCGTCCACCAACGTCGAGCGTTTCCGCCAAGCTCAGCATTTCGCCATCAACGTCCTGCACATCGGCCAGCAGCCGACTTCCGGCGTCTTCGCCCGGTCCCATGCCGACCGGTTCCAGGACGTGGCGTGGGAGACCTGGGACACCGGCGCGCCCATCCTGTCGGGCGCCCTGGCCAGTTTCGAATGCGACGCCGAGCAGATCGTCGAGGCCGGCGATCACCTGGTCATCATCGGCCGGGTGACGCGCGCGCGGTTCGAGCCGCGACGCGATCCGCTGCTCTATTTCCGGGGCAAGTATCGGCGGCTGCACTTCTCCTGATCCTTCCCATCGGTCGGGCGGATCGCTATCTCTCGCGAAAATAGAGGAAGCCGCACCATGTCCGCCGATCCCGTCGTCATCGTCTCCTACGCCAGAACCCCGATGGGCGGTTTCCAGGGCGCGCTGTCCGACGCCAGGTCCACCGATCTGGGCGCCGTGGCGGTCAAGGCGGCGCTGGAGCGCGCCGGGCTGGACCCGAACAAGGTCGAGCAGATCATCATGGGCTGCGTCCTGCCCGCCGGCCTCGGCCAGGCGCCGGCGCGTCAGGCGGGGATGGGCGCGGGCCTGCCCGTCTCGACCGAGGCGACCACCATCAACAAGATGTGCGGCTCGGGCATGCAGGCGGCCATGATGGCGCACGACGCCCTGGCCGCCGGCTCGGCCGACGTCATCGTCGCGGGCGGCATGGAGTCCATGACCAACGCCCCGTATCTGATGCAGAAGCATCGGGGCGGCGCGCGCATCGGCCACGACGTCATTTCCGACAGCATGTATCTGGACGGACTGGAGGACGCCTACACCCCCGGCAAGCTGATGGGTCAGTTCGCCGAGGACACGGCCAAGGTCTATCAGTTCACGCGCGAGCAGCAGGACGCCTACGCCATCGAGAGCGCCGGCCGGGCCAAGCGCGCCCAGGACTCGGGCGCCTTCGACGCCGAGATCGCCTCGGTCGAGGTCAAGACCCGCAAGGGTCCCGTCACCGTCGACCGCGACGAACAGCCGACCAAATCCGACCCCTCCAAGATTCCCAATCTGAAACCCGCCTTCGGCAAGGACGGCACCATCACCGCCGCCTCGGCCGCCTCGATCTCGGACGGCGCCGCCGCCCTGGTCATGATGCGCCAGTCGACGGCTGATGCGCTCGGCCTGACGCCCGTCGCCCGCGTCGTCAGCCAGGCCGCCCACGCCCACGAGCCCAGCCTGTTCACCACCGCCCCGGTCTTCGCCCTGCAAAAGGCGCTGAAGAAGGCGGGCTGGAGCGCCGACGACGTCGATCTGTGGGAGGTCAACGAGGCCTTCGCCATCGTGCCGATGATCGCCATGCAGGAACTCGGCATCCCACACGACAAGATCAACGTCAACGGCGGCGCCTGCGCCCTAGGCCACCCGCTCGGAGCCTCCGGCGCACGCGTCCTGACCACCCTGCTGTCCGCCCTGAAAGCTCACGGCAAGACCAGGGGCATGGCCGCGTTGTGCATCGGCGGCGGTGAGGCGACGGCGATGGGCGTGGAGTTGGTTTAGGAGCGGCGCGGCCTGCTAAATCCACGCTTCGGCACTGCAAGATCGCTTAACCGCACGCCGCAAATAAAGCGCAGCTGGCCTATTCAGCCTTGCCCTGAACTAGTCGCAGAGCGTCGCGGTATAGGAATGGCACCCAGAAGGTAGGCTCGTGCTTGGTGCCACGTGCCTCGAAGAAGCCAAGCTCAACCAGCTTGATGGCTTCTTGAATTGCTTCGGGACGCGTCACACTCCAGATTTCCGCGAGGCTTTCCGGGGTCTGCTCCGTTCTCTGTCCCTCTAGCTGCTCAAGGAACGGTTTGTGTTTGGGGTACTCGGCATAGAGGTAAGTCCGAAGGCGCGTGTCCGACACAATCGGTAGCGCGAGCTTAAAGACTGAGCGATCAAACAACTGATCTGGCGCGGGAGGGTGGCCGCCTTTCTCAAGCCGACGAATTTCCTCATCTTTCACGCTGTTCAGAAGCTGGATAAGTTCACGAGGGGCAGTTTTGCCAGTCGAATCAGCGCGCCGCCCAACCATCCAGTTGAAAGTCGTCGGAGTCTTAGGGCCTTGCTCAACTTTTTCAGGGTAGAAGCGCGCGAATAATGCTTCCTGTTTCGACGTATCGGCTAATATCTCATCTGCGTTAATGTTGAAAGCGTTGACTAGCGAATCATTATTCAAAAGGCGACGCAAAACTAGGTTGAGCAACGAGGCAGAATTCCAGTCCAGCACCGTGAACTTTGTAATATGGCTGGCCTCTCGCAGGCCGCTATCGGTGATCCGTTTCCAGATGTCTTCTCGGATAAAGACCTTGAGATCGATATGATCCAGCGCCCGGAGGTCGCCGTAGACCTTGATGAGCGCTCGGAGCGCGTTTGCCTCCAACTCATGGCTCTCAGCGAACGCCACGTCCAAGCGATCCAGCAGAACCCAGATTGAGAGCCCTTCGCTAACGAGCACATTTTCAACTGCTTGAAACATTCCGTCGACTGACTGGGCACCCAACTCCCTCGCGCTTGCCGTCGGTTCTGAAAGGGTGATTTTGCCCGTGAGCCCGGTCGGGAGAAGCGTCGCCGGATCGACTTGAATGCCGCTCTCGTAGCTCTCGATAGTGAGCAGGCGGCGAGCAAATTTCTGGGCAGAGCGAAGTAGGCTTGCGAGATTCAACTCGCTCTCCATCAAACCAGCCTCTTCGAGCTGCCCGAATATCTTTGCCAGTTTAGCCGGCGCGATCTGCTCCGACCTCAAGCGATGGCAAATCAAGGTCAGGATGTAGAGCTTCCAAAGAACGACAAACTCGTTCTCCGCTGCAGGAGGATCAGCCACCAAATCCTTGAAAACAGTGGCTCCCCGGGGGTTCTCGCCATTAAGGGTCAAGACTCCGCGCGTTCGCAGTTCTGCGTGGTTCTGGTTGAGGAGCAGATACAGCGCGCTTTTGCCGGCACCTTTTTCGCCCCGAACGATGTCAATATCGCCCTTGAGAATCCGGTTCCACTGATCCGTCTTGACGAAGTACGAACCGAGGCTCGCGATCTCGTCTTCCGCAACCTGGGATCCGAACGACAGGTTTTTTAGGAGTTCGAGCCGGTCCATGCGTGTTGCCAAGTCGGTTTCTGGTGAGGATCTGCAAGCACTAGCTGGACCTTTGCGGGAATCCAACCAACGGCCATTTCGCAAATCGGGGTTGTGACGCCAAAGTTCACCTGTCCGAACGCCGGTTGCGTCGCCCGTGACAAGCGATCGTCCGCGCGGCCTGCCCTGACCACCAAACCCTAAGCCGCGAACGCCGCCCGGATCGGCTGCACTGTCTGGTCCGGCCGTTTCACCGGCAGGTCGAAGCTGACCACCGTGCCGAGGCCCGGCTCGCTTTCCATCGTCAGCTTACCGCCGTGCATCTCGATCAGGGACTTGGTCAGGGCCAGGCCCAAGCCGGTGCCCTGGGTGGTCTTGGAATGCTGGCCCTCGACCTGTTCGAACGGGCGGGCCAGGCGCACCAGGTCTTCGGGGGCGATGCCGATGCCGGTGTCGGCGCAGGCGACGCGGATGCGGTCCTCGCCCGCCGGGCCGGTGAAGCCTTTCAGCGACACGACGATGGACCCGCCCTCGGGCGTGAACTTCACGGCGTTGGAGATCAGGTTCAGCAGCACCTGTTTGACCCCGCGATAGTCGGCCTCGATGTCGGGCAGGTCGCCGCCCTCGACGGCGATCTTCAGCCCCGCGTCCTGAACCTTGCCGCGCATCAGGCGCACGGCGTCCTCGCACACCTCGCGCAGCGACACCGGCTCATAGTGCAGGGTCATCTTGCCGGCCTCGATCTTGGCCATGTCCAGCACGTCGTTGATCAGGCTGAGCAGGTGCTGGCCCGACTTCAGGATGTCGCCGGCATAGCCCTTGTACTTCTCGTTCAGCGGCCCGAACAGCTCGCTGGCCATGATCTCGGAGAAGCCGTTGATGGCGTTCAGCGGCGTGCGCAGCTCGTGGCTCATGTTCGCCAGGAACTCGGACTTGGCCTGGTTGGCGGCCTCGGCGCGGGTCATGGCGACTTCGTATTTGCGGGCCAGCAGCGCCAGCGTCTCACGGCTGGCTTCCAGCTGGTCGACGGTGGCCCGCAGGTCGTCGGCGGCGCGGCGGCGCTCGGCCTCCTGGCGTTTGATGGCGGTGATGTCGGCGGCGGTGACGACCGAGCCCCCTTCCGAGGTGAACCGTTCGGACAACTGCAGCCAGCGCCCGTCGTGCAGTTCGACCTCGCGCAGGCCCGCGCGCCCGCCGGCGGGACGGTGCTCGGCCTTGATCGCCAGGGCCGCGATCCGGTTCAACTCGTCCTTCAGGGCGCCGCGCCGCACCACCCCGTGCTCGAAGCCGAAGGCGTCCTCGAACGCCTGGTTCCACAGGATCAGCCGCCCCTGGCGGTCGAACAGGACGAAGGCGTCGGAAATGCTCTCGACCCCGTCACGCAGCCGGCTCTCGGCGGCCTGGGCGGCGGCCTTGGCGCGGCGGGCCTCGGTGATGTCCAGCGCGACGCCCAGGATGGCCGAAAAGCCCGCATCGCCACGCGGTCCACGCGCCTGGCCCCGCGCGTCGATCCAGCGCGCACGCCCGTCGGCGCCCGGAACGGGAAAGGTGATCTCGAACGCGCCATAGGCCGCGGCCTGGCGCAGGGCGTGGCGGAAATCTTCCTGGAATCGCGGATGGACGCGGGCGATCACGGCCTCGGCCGAACTGACGCCGCCGCGCTCGAAACCCAGCAGCACGGCCATGAAGTCGGACAGGGAGACCTCGTCCTTCTTCAGATCCCATTCCCACACGCCGCAACGCGCGGCCTCGACCGCGATGCGGAACCGCTTCTCGGTGGCGACCCGCTCGCGGTGCTGACGGGTCCGGCGAAAACCGTAGAAGACGAACAGGCCGACGACGCCCAGCCCCAGCATCAGCGGCACGGTCACCAGCCACAGGTCGTCCAGGAACGACGAGGTCGCCCCCTTGGACAGGGTCACCACATATGGCCCGTCCGGCGTCGTGCGCGCGGCGGTCGCGATCCGGCCTTCGCCGTCGATGGTCACATTGCGCGGCGTCGTCTGGGCGGCCAGGGCGGCGGCGTCCACGCCGATCAACGCCCGGATCGGCTGTCCGATTTCGGCGGCGCGTCTGGAGGCTAGCACGACCCCGCCCGCCGACACGATCCGCGCCTCGCCCGACGCCGGCAGCGGCGGGTCCATCCGCGCCTCCAGCCGCAGGCCGTCGATGTTGGCGCTGGCCGCCGCGACAGCGCCTTCGCCCTCGGCCGCCTGAACGGTCTCGCCGGGGCCGATCAGCGAGAACCCGACCTGGGGCGCGACGCGACGCGCGGCTTCGACCACGTCGATCGGCGCACGACCCGCGCGGATTTCGGTCTGACCGGCGGCGAGGCCGGCGTCGGCGGACTGGATCAGGACGGCGGTCTGGCTGGCGACCAGTTGCGTGTTCAGCGTCAGGTTCTCGGCTTCCAGCCGGCTGACATCGCGCGTCGGTCGCGTGATTTCGCGTGACGCCAGAAACACATAGCCGGTCGCGACCAGGGCCAGGGCAAGCACGGAAACGCGCAACCAGGCAGGCGCGCCGGGGGCGCGGTCAGAGGCGCGACGCCCCGACCGATTTTCCCGCCGCTCCTCGTCGCGCAAGCCCCGTCCCTCCGGCAAATCTGCTGTGGGGGGAATCTAGGCTGCGTCGCGGATTCCTGTCGAGGCTCGGCGCGCGCTTTTAACGGTATTTTAAGCCGCCGCGACCGGCGACAGCAGGCGATCCGGCGCCGGTTCCAGAACCCGTGTCACGCCTTGCAGCGTATCGCGCGCCTGACGGGCCAGGGTCAGGACAGCGGGCGGGGCGTCGTCGGGCGCCTCCGACACCATGTCCACCAGGGCCTGTGCGATCTG
Source organism: Brevundimonas sp. (assembly GCF_041648115.1). Classification (GTDB taxonomy): domain Bacteria; phylum Pseudomonadota; class Alphaproteobacteria; order Caulobacterales; family Caulobacteraceae; genus Brevundimonas. The sequence continues at coordinate 161,183 of NZ_JBAZPR010000008.1, read as the reverse complement.
CATCAACTGGGGCGCGGCGGCGATCAACCGGGCCTGAAGCTCGATCTGCTGCGGGTCACGGTCGTATTCGGCGCCCGGCACGCGCCAGCCGCCCCAGTCCGCGCGGTCGGTCACCACCACGGGGTAGGTGCCGGGGTGGGGGTGGTGCAGGCAGTCCTCGGGCAGTTGCCACTTGTTGCGCGCGCGCAGCAGCCGCCACTCGCCGACGCCCTCGTCCGCCGACGGATCGTCCGTCGCCAGCATCAGTTCGTTGGCGGTGAACTCGCGCCCCAGGCCGACGTCATAGGTGACACGTACGGGTTCCTCGAAACCCTTGGCCCATACGGGCTGGACCTGTTCGACGAAGGCCCAGGCGCCGACACATTCGACCCAGACCTTCTGACCCTTCTGGAACTGCGCGCGCGCCATGCCATCCTCCGAGATTCGAAGAACAGCATGAACGACGATCCTTGACGCCCGGTGTCGGGGCGCGGTTACGCAGGTCTTAACGCGAGATGCTTTCCAGCGTCTCTCCGGCGTATTTTTCCTTCACCCGCGTCGACAGATCGCCCAGCGAGACCACGCCGACGACGCGACCGTGTTTGTCCACCACCGGCGCGCGGCGGATCTGTTTGGCGCCCATCAGATCCAGCACGACCTTCAGGTCGTCCGTGTCCAGCACCGTCTGCGGATCGCGGGTGATGAACTCCACCACCGCCGCGCTGGAGGCGGCGCCGGTCGCGATGGCGCGCACCACGATGTCGCGGTCGGTGATCGTGCCGATCAACTGGTCGCCGTCCGCTACGGGCACGAAGCCGAACCCGCCCTTGGCCATGCGGTTGGACACGTCCTGGATGGTGTCGGCGGGACGGGCCAGATGCACGTCCTTGGTCATCACGTCGCGGATCTTCATGGCGGGTTTCCTTGAGCTGAAGCGTTGCGCTGGAAACCCGCCGCGAGCGTGGCGGTTCCGATCAGGGCGTCCGTTGGGCCGGCAGGCCCTCGGCTGCCCGGACCAGCTGAACGAACTCGGCCCGGTCGCCATAGGGATCCTCGCCCCTGGCCCCCTGCGCCTGATCGACGATCCGGTTCCAGCCATAGTCGGCCGCCATCCACGGATCGCCCCGCAGCTTCTGCCCGAAGCCGGCGACGGCGATGGCCCAGCGGGTCGCTTCCGGCGGCTGGGCGCCGACCCGGCCGGACGCAGCATTCGTCAGCGGCTGCTGGATCAACTCCGACCGGCTCTGGCCCGGCTGTTTGTAGCGCACCTGGACGAAGCCGATCTCGCCGTTCGGATCGCCGCCGCCCACGCCGATGCGATTGTCGGGGTAGCGGCGCTCGGGAACCTGGGTCGGGCCGCCGACGGGGGTGATCTCATACAGGGCCGTGACGCTGGCGCCCGATCCGACCTCGCCCGCATCGATGCGGTCGTTGGCGAAATCCTCTTCATTCAACAGCCGGGTCTCGTATCCGATCAGCCGCCATTCGGCGACGCGCGCGGGGTTGAACTCGACCTGGATCTTGACGTCGTCGGCGATGGGGAAGGCGCCCTTGTCGAAGGCCGGGCCGAACAGCCGGCGCGCATCGCGCAGATCTCCGACATAGGCCGCGACTCCATTGCCCGCCTGGGCGATGGTCTGCATCCGAGCGTCCTGATAGTTGCCGCGCCCGAAGCCATAGACCGACAGATAGATGCCGGTCCCGCGCTTGTCGGCGACATAGTCCTCCAGCCGCTTGTCGTCGGTCACCCCGACGTTGAAGTCGCCGTCGGTGAACATCAGGATCCGGTTGACCTTGTCGCGGGCGAAGCTGGCTTGGGCCTGGTCATAGGCGTTGGTCATGCCGGTCGCCCCGGCGGTGCCGCCCGAGGCGCGCAGACTGGCCACCGCACAGCGCATCTTCAGCTTCTCGTCGCCGCGCGTCGGCTGCAACGTCGTGCCGGCGCCCTCGGCGTAATAGGTCACGGACAGGGTGTCCTGCGGCCTCAGCCGGTCGATGGCCAGGTTCATCGCCTTCTTGGCCAGGTCCAGCTTGTCCGTCGACCGCATCGACCCCGACACATCGACCAGGAAGGTGAGGTTCAGCGGCCGTTGTTCCCCGGTCGGCAGTTCGTAACCTTGTAGTCCGATGTGAACGATCTGACGCCCGGTCGCCCAAGGCGAGGCGGCGACCGCCGTGGTGATGGCGAATGGCCGGCTCTGCGCGGTCGGCCGGGCGTAGTCATAGTCGAAGGCGTTGATCAGTTCCTCCACCCGCACGGCGTCCCTCGGAGGGGCGCGCCCCTCGTCGATAAAGCGCCGAACGTTCGAATAGGCGGCGGTGTCCACGTCGATGGAGAAGGTCGAGACCGGCTGATCGCTGGTCCGCTTCACCGGATTGGGCGTCGCATCGGGATAGCGTTCGGTGTCGGCGGGCGCAGGGGCGACCCCGCCCGGCATGATCCGCGAGCCGGTGACGACGAGTTCATTCACCGAGCCTGACGCAGCGGACGAACCCTGGATGATGGCCGGCCGCATCGGCGCTGGCGGGGCCGACGGAGGGGGAGGAGGGGGAGGTGGCGGAGGCGGCGCGCCGTATTGGATGCGGTCTTCCTTCCGGGTCGGCGTGATGTTCACGGGCGGCGTCGGCGGGCTGACCCGCCGCACCGGAGGCGCAGCGACCGGCGCAGGCTGGCCCAGGTCGAAGCCCAGCGGCCCACAGGCCGCCTGTGTCGCCTCGCCATCCAAAGGCTTGGCCATGGCGATGGACGGCAGGGCTGCCGGCGGCGCGGCGATCGACAGGCTCAACACCGACAAGGCGGCGATCCGGGCGAGACGAGACATGGCTTCCTCCGGTTGTTTTCTTGACGCCAGTCGCGGGTCGTCCTGGGGCGAAACTGTGGCGTCCACGGCGCTCATCGCACGGCGATCTTCGACCGTGTCTTCGGCTCCATCTCGCAATCGCGCGCGACGCCCCCCACAATAGGGGCCAAGCTTGAGGGGAATGTGATGGCCGAGGCGGCGACAGGACTGGATCTGGGTGCGGCGGCCGCCTTGCTGGCGGCGGGCGTGTTCGCCGTGCCGGTGTTCAAGCGGATCGGCCTTGGGTCGGTGCTGGGCTATCTGGCGGCGGGCCTCGCCATCGGTCCCTTCGGCCTGAAGCTGTTTCGCGAGCCCGAAACCATCCTGCACGTCGCCGAGTTCGGTGTGGTCATCTTCCTGTTCATCATCGGACTGGAGATGCGGCCCAAGCGCCTGTGGGGCTTGCGCAAGGAAATCTTCGGCCTGGGCGCAGCCCAGGTGCTGTTCTGCGGTTTGATCCTGACGCTGACGGCGATGCTGGCGGGCTTTTCGGCGCCGGTCGCCTTCGTCGGCGCCATGGGCTTCGTCCTGTCGTCCACCGCCGTCATCATGCAGATGCTGGAAGAACGCGGCGAGATCGCCGGCGGGCCGGGCCAGCGGGCGGTCTCCATCCTGCTGCTGGAAGACCTGGCCATCGTCCCGCTTCTGGCCATCGTCGCCGTCCTGGCCACCGTGCTGGGCGTGGCGAACGAACAGGCGCCGCCCCTGTGGCAGACCATCGGTTTCGCAGTCGCGGCGGTCGGCGGCGTTCTGCTGGCCGGCAAATATCTGGTCGATCCCATCTTCCGCCTGCTGGCTCGTTATGGTGGGCGCGAGGTGATGACTGCCGCCGCCCTGCTGGTCGTGGTCGGCGCCGCCTGGGCCATGTCGCTGGGCGGTCTGTCGATGGCGATGGGCGCCTTCCTGGCCGGCGTCCTGCTGTCGGAATCGACCTTCCGTCACCAGCTGGAATCGGACGTGGAGCCGTTCCGCGCCATCCTTCTGGGCCTGTTCTTCCTCAGCGTCGGCATGTCGCTGGACCTGTCGGTCGTTATCACCGACTGGCGCATCGTGGTCGGCGGCGTGGTCGTCTTCATGGTGGTCAAGGCGCTGGGCATCTATGGCGTCGCCCGCCTGTTCAAGGCCTCCCACCACGAGGCGGTCGAGCGCGCGGCCCTGTTCGCGCAAGGGGGCGAGTTCGCCTTCGTCCTTTATGGGGCGGCCGTCACGGCGGGCCTGTTCGACGCCCAGGTCGGGGCCATGCTGTCGGCCATCGTCATCCTGTCGATGGCTCTGACGCCGTTGACCAGCCTGCTGACCGAGCGGCTTCTGCCCAAGCCGGTGGTGTCGGCCGAGGACGCGGACGGCGTGGACTTCGCCAAGGACCTGCGCGGCCAGGTGCTGATCATCGGCTTCGGCCGCTTCGCCCAGGTCGTGTCCCAGCCGCTGCTGGCGCGTGACGTGGACGTGTCCATCATCGAGAACGACGTCGAGATGATCCAGGCCGCCGCTCAGTTCGGGTTCAAGGTCTATTACGGCGACGGCGCCCAGCTCGCCACGTTGCGGGCGTCCGGCGCAGAACAGGCCGAGATTGTTCTGGTCTGCGTGGACAAGCCCGAGGCCGCCGACCGCATCGTCGAACTGGTCAAGTCCGAGTTCCCGACCACCAAGATCATGGTCCGCGCCTTCGACCGGGGCCATTCGATGCGCCTGATCCAGGCCGGGGTCGATTACCAGATCCGCGAGACTTTCGAATCCGCCCTGAAGTTCGGAGAGCGCGCCCTGGTCGAACTGGGCCTGGACGAGACGCAGGCGGCCGAGACCATCGGCGACGTGCGCCGTCGCGACGAGGCGCGTCTGGACCTGCAACTGACCGGGGACGCCAAGGCCGGCCGCCAGCTGATGCGCGGCAATATGCCGACGCCGCAGCCAGCCCCCTACATCAAGCCCAAGCGCGAAGGCCGTCTGCTGAACGAAGACGAGGCGGGCCCGGCGGCCCCGGACATCCGGCGCGAACCCGCCGACGTCTGAGGCGGGTGGAGGCGGGCGTAGCGATGCGCTAGAGCGAGGCCTTCCCGTCTTTCCGAGGTCGCCTCATGAAACGTCTCGCCATCGCCGCCTTGGCCCTGATCGCGGTCGCCGCGCCGGCCGTCACCGTCACGGCCTGGGGCAATACCGGCCACCGACTGATCGGCGTGGCGGCGATGCGGGCTCTGCCCGATGATCTGCCCGCCTTCCTGCGCACTCCGGCGGCCATCGCCGACGTCGGTGAACTGGCGCGCGAGCCCGACCGCTGGAAGGGCGCCGGCCAGCCGCACGACCGCGAGCGCGACACCGCCCACTTCATCGACATGGACGACCAGGGCCGGGTGTTCGACCAGCGCGGCATGAGCCTCGCCGACCTGCCGCGCCTGAAATCCGAATATGACGCCGCCCTGACCAAGGCCGGTCTGGACGTCAACGACGCCGGCTATCTGCCCTACGCCATGATCGACGGTTGGCAGCAGCTGGGCCGCGACTTCGCCTATTGGCGCGTGCTGAACGCCGCCGAAAAGCGCGAGACCAACATGGAGCGCCAGGCCTGGTACCGCGCCGACCGCATCCGCCGCGAGGCCCTGATCCTGCGCGACATCGGCGTGATGGGCCACTATGTCGGCGACGGCTCACAGCCGCATCACACCAGCATTCACTACAACGGCTGGGGCGACTTCCCGAACCCGGAAGGCTTCACCAATTCGCGCCAGACCCACGCCCTGTTCGAGGGTGAGTTCACCAACCGCGTCGCCCGTCTGGACGCGGTCGAGGCCGCCATGCCGGCCGCTGATCTGGACGGCTTCGACGTCAAGGCGCGCACCGTCTCCTATCTGACCACGACGCTCGGCACGGTGATCCCCTTCTATCGACTGGAAAAGGCGGGCGGCTTCCGCGACGCCGATCCGCGCGGCGCGGCCTTCGTCAACGAACGTCTGGCGGCGGGCGCCGGCGAACTGCGCGACTTCATCGTCACCGCCTGGACCGCTTCGAGCAGCGCCTCCATCGGCTGGCCCGCCGTCAAGGTCGCCGAGGTCGAGGCCGGAACCACCGATCCCTGGATCGCCATGGTGGGCGAGGACTGATGGCGATCGACACATTGGGCGCGCCGGAACTCTCGATACGAGACAGCTATCTTTGCATGGCGCATTTCCTTGAGACGTATTGGGAGCGAAGCGGACGGAGTTCAGATGATCTGGCCGGATTGCTCGGGGGATTGCCTTTGACGCCAGATGGCATCTCGGCCGATCCCGCGATGATGGGTGATTGGCTCGATGCGGTCGCAGCAGTCACCGGCAAGGGGCCATCCAAGCTGTGACTGAGAGCCTCACCCCCCCCGCCGTCATCCTCGACAAGTCGCAGATGGCCGAGAACATCGGCGCCGTGGCGCGGGTGATGGCCAATTTCGGCCTGACGGACCTGCGCCTGGTCACGCCCCGCGACGGCTGGCCCCAGGAGCGGGCTTGGGCCATGGCCTCGGGCGCCGACTGGGTGCTGGAGGGTGTGCGGGTGTTCGACAGCGTGGCGGACGCCGTCGCCGACCTGAGCACCGTCTTCGCCACCACCGCCCGCCCGCGCGAGACGCGCCAGCCGGTCCGCACCCCGCGCGATGCCGGCCGCATCCTGTATGACGACACGGCGTCCGGCCTGAAGACCGGCCTGCTGTTCGGCGGCGAGCGCGCGGGGCTGGAGACGACCGACATCGCCCTGTGCGCCGGCATCGTCACCATCCCCATCGATCCCCGGCACCATTCGCTGAACCTGGCCCAGGCCGTGGCGATCAACGCCTATGAGTGGCGCACCCTGATCCTGGACGCCCCGCCGCCGCGCTTCCGCGACAGCGAGCCGCCGGCGTCGAACGACCTGCTGGTCGGCATGTACGAACATCTGGAGGAAGAGCTGGAAAACGGCGGCTTCTTCTATCCACCCGAGAAGAAACGTTCGATGAGCCAGAACCTGCGCGTCATGCTGGGCCGCGCCGCCTTCTCGGAGCAGGAGGTCGCCACCATGCGCGGCGCCATCCACGCCCTGTCGCGCGGTCGCGGTCGGGTGCTGGCCAAACTGGCGGCCGAACGGGCGGCAAAGGCCTCCTCAAGCAACGAGCCGCCGCGCGGCGAGTGATAGGAGAACAGCAATGAAGCTTCTGCTGATCTATCCGTTGGCGGCGCTGGCGGAGATCGGGGGCTGTTTCGCCTTCTGGGCCTGGCTGAAGCTGGATCGCTCGCCGCTTTGGCTGGCGCCGGGCGTCGTCTGCCTGATCGCCTTCGCCTGGCTCCTGACCCTGGTCCCCAGCGATGCGGCGGGCCGGGCCTTCGCGGCCTATGGCGGCGTCTATATCTGCGCGTCGCTCGTTTGGATGGCCGTGGTCGAGAAGACGACGCCGGATCGCTGGGACGTGCTGGGCGGCCTGGTCTGCCTGGTCGGCGCGGGGATCATTCTGTTCGGCCCGAGGGCCGCTTAACCCGCCCCCAGCAGGTCCGACCAGCGCCAGCTGCCCTTGCCCAGCGCCAGTTGCGCGCCGCCGGGGCGGTCTTCCAGCTTCAGCAAGGCCAGGCCGGTCATCCGCTGGTTCTTGCACTCGGCGGGGGCGAAGGCGACTTCCAGGGCGATGGCCTGACGCACGCCGGCCAGGCCCTTGCCCGACTGATTGCGGCTCTGCAGCCAGTCGCCGTTCCAGACAAGGATGGCGCGTCCGTTGGCGCTCATGTCCTGCGAGGCGTCGATGACGGCGCGGCGCACCGCCTGGTCGTCGCGCACCGCGTCCTGGACCCAGCGCACCATGTCGCACGAGCCGCCGCCCGATCCTGGGCCGGACCCGGTCCCGCCCGATCCGCCGCCGCCGCCCACGCCCGTTCCCCCTCCGCCGCCCGGTCCCGCGCCCGCCGTCATGGCGCCGGCGATCTGGGCCGCGCCCAGCAGGGGCAGGGGCGGTCCCGGCGGCGCAGGCACGGCGGGCAGGGGTTCGACGTCGGGCGGGCGTTTGGTCACGACCAGGCGCGGGCGCGCCGCCGCAACGGCGGGCGGGCGACGCTGGGGCGCGGGCTTGGGCGGCGCGGCCGCCTGGGCCGCAGCGGCTGGCGCATCCGGTTTGGGCGAGGGATCGGGGGCGATGACCCGAGCCGGTGGCGGGGGAGGAGGGGGCGGCGGTTCGACCAGTTCGACCATCATCAGCGGCGGCTCGGACACGACCGGCTCCGGCTCCGCGCGCGCGGTCATCAGCAGGGCCAACCCGGCATGAGCGACCAGAATCGGCATCGCCGCCAGCGTCCAGCGTCGTGCCCGGCGCGGTGCCCGTCCGGCGCTCAATCGCCTATCCGTGATGACAGTTGAACACCGCGCCGCATGGTCATCAGAACAGAACGCCTGTAAAAAACATCAGGCCCTGTTGAAAACATTCGGTCGCGTCAGGAAAGTGGCGCTGAGCCGAATACAACCGGACGGCGTTTCAGATCAGCGATAGATCAGCCTGCCCGCCCTCCGGCCACGACCGTCGGCGGCGCAACGGTTGATCTGGCCGCCCGGTTCCATGTCCGCGCAAGAATAACGCGAAATACCCCATCTTTTTATGGTCAAGCTGACATGATCCTGCCCAAAGCACGTCATTACTCCGCCTTGTGCCCTACGCCATTTTCATCTTGCGCAAAAACGGGTGTGGCGCTCCCGGCAAGAAGGAGACAGAACTTGAGCAGATCGAAACTCAGGACGGCGGTCGTCGGCGGCGCCCTCATCGCCCTCGGCTTTGCGGCCAGCGGCTGCGCCAGTCATCGTTTCGTGCGTGATCAGGTGGAAGTCGTCGATACCCGCGTGACCGGCGTCGAAGGCACGGCGGGTCAGGCGCTCCAGCGCGCCAACGACGCGCACAAGTTGGCCGAGGGCAAGTTCCTCTATCAGGTCGTGCTGTCGGACGATTCCGTGAAATTCCCCACCGACGCGGCGGCCCTGTCGCCGGAAGCCGAGCAACGCCTGGCCCAGTTCGCCCAGCGCCTGGCTGGCGAGAACAAGAACGTCTATCTGGAAATCCAGGGCTATACCGACGCGACCGGCACGCCCCAGCACAATGACGAGCTGGGCGAGCAGCGCGCCGAGGCCGTGCGTCGCTTCCTGAACCGTCAGGGCGTCGCCCTGAACCGCATGGCGACCATCTCCTATGGTCAGGAACAGCCGGTGGCCTCGAATGACACGCCGGAAGGCCGTTCGCAGAACCGCCGCGTGACCATCGTCGTCCTGGCCTAACCCGCCTCGACTTCGAAAGACCCGAACGGCGGCCGCTTCGCAGCGGTCGCCGTTTTCGTATCTACAGCCCGTCGAAGAAGCCCGGCACGGCTTGCGTCGCCGGCCCATAGACGCCCTCGTCGAACAGGCGCGCCCCTTGCGTCGGTTCCAGATTGATCTCCACCGTCCGCGCCCCGGCATACCGCGCCGCCTGGACGAACCCCGCCGCCGGATAGACCGCCCCGGACGTGCCGATGGAGACGAACAGGTCGCAGGCCTCCAGCGCCCGCTCGATCCGCTCCATCTCCAGCGGCATCTCCCCGAACCAGACGATGTGCGGCCGCATGAGGCCCTGCGGATGATGCGGCGAGGCCTGATCCGCCGCCATGTCCGCCGTCCAGTCCATCACCACGCCCGACCGGGTGCAGCGCGCCTTCAACAACTCGCCATGCATATGGATCAGTTCGAACCCGTCAGCCGGCGGCGTCTGCGCGTGCGCCCGATCATGCAGATCGTCGACATTCTGCGTCACCAGCAGGAAATCCCCCTCCCACCGCGCAGCCAGTTCCGCCAGCGCCCGATGCGCCGCATTGGGCTGAACATCCGCCAACTGCAGCCGCCGCTGATTGTAGAAGTCCTGCACCAGGGCCGGATCGGCCGCATACCCCTCCGGCGTCGCCACATCCTGAACCCGATGCCCGCACCACAGCCCGTCATCCGCCCGAAACGTCGGCACGCCGCTCTCGGCCGATATGCCGGCGCCGGTCAGGACGACGAGGTTGCGATGGGTCATGACCCTGATTAGCGCGTCTCGACTGCTTGGTCAGCCTACGTCCGCCTGTGACGTAGGTGCAGCCTAAGGCTGGTGACATCGAAGGGTGTCTGCGAACCAATCTCAAAAATCTGCACGATAGTGCACTCAAAAAATTTCAGCAGCCTTCATCGGCGGACGGGCTGGCCTTCTCGGCGTCGCTCGTGAGAAACAGGCGCAAACCAAGGAGCTCTCCCCATGAAAACCCGCGCCGCCGTCGCCTTCGAGGCCAAACGTCCGTTGGAGATCGTCGAGGTCGATCTGGAAGGGCCGCGCGCCGGCGAGGTGTTGATCGAAATCAAGGCCACCGGCATCTGCCACACCGACGCCTATACGCTGGACGGTCTGGACTCAGAGGGCATCTTCCCGAGCATCCTGGGCCACGAGGGCGCCGGCGTCGTGGTGGAAGTCGGGCCGGGCGTGACCTCGGTCGCGGTCGGCGATCACGTCATCCCGCTGTACACGCCGGAATGCCGCCAGTGTAAGTCGTGCCTGTCGCGCAAGACCAACCTGTGCACCTCGATCCGCTCGACCCAGGGCAAGGGCGTCATGCCCGACGGCACGTCGCGCTTCAGCTACAAGGGCCAGGCCATCGCCCACTATATGGGCTGCTCGACCTTCTCGAACTTCACCGTCCTGCCCGAGATCGCGGTTGCCAAGATCCGCAAGGACGCGCCCTTCGACAAGGCCTGCTATGTCGGCTGCGGCGTGACGACGGGCGTCGGCGCGGTGGTCAACACGGCCAAGGTCGAGCCGGGCGCCAACGCCGTGGTCTTCGGACTGGGCGGCATCGGCCTGAATGTCATCCAGGGGCTGAAGATGGTCGGCGCCGACATGATCGTCGGCGTGGACATCAACCCTGACAAGGAAGAATGGGGCCGTCGCTTCGGCATGACCCACTTCGTCAATCCGAAGGACGTGCCGGACGTCGTGGCGCATCTGGTTCAACTGACCGACGGCGGCGCGGACTACACCTTCGACTGCACCGGCAATACGGTCGTCATGCGCCAGGCGCTTGAGGCCTGCCACCGCGGCTGGGGCGAGAGCGTCGTCATCGGCGTCGCCGAATCCGGCAAGGAGATCGCCACCCGCCCGTTCCAGCTGGTAACCGGCCGCGTCTGGCGCGGTTCGGCCTTCGGCGGCGCGCGCGGCCGCACCGACACGCCCAGGATCGTCGACTGGTACATGGACGGCAAGATCGAGATCGACCCGATGATCACCCACACCTTCGGCCTGGAAGACATCAACAAGGCCTTCGACCTGATGCACGAGGGCAAGAGCATCCGCAGCGTGGTTGTCTTCTGACCATGGCCCGCTTTTGGCGCATTATCGGATACGATGGGCTAAAGGTAACTTACGAGCGACGGTTGCCGGTTGGATCGTTGTCGGACAGCGAAATGGTCGAGGTTCTGCGTCGTCTTCAGGCGCGGCATCTGACGGATGATGAAGTTGTCGATTCCTCTTTGCGGAAGAATGCTCGGGACAGATCTCATCACTTGGAAATCACTAGAAACCAGCATGACATGGCTGATCGCTTTGCTCTGATGACCACGAACTCGTCGTGGCATTATGTTGCGGTAATAGAAACAGAATCCAAAGATCGGGAGGTTTGACCATGTTCACACACGTCACCGTCGGCGCCAACGACATCGAGGCGTCGCGCAAATTCTATGATGCGGCGCTCGGCGCCCTGGGCGTCGAGCCGGGACAGGGGCCGGATCCCAAGGGCCGTTACTGGTGGCGGACCCTGCGCGGCGCCTTCGCGGTCGGCGCGCCGATCGACGGCGATCCGGCCTGCCACGCCAATGGCGGCACCATCGGCTTCGCCGCCAAGACGCCCGAAATGGTCCAGGCCTTCCACGACGCCGGCGCCGCCGCCGGCGGTCGCGCCATCGAGGATCCGCCCGGCGAGCGCCAAGGCCCGTTCGGCCCGATGATCCTGGCCTATCTGCGCGATCCGTCGGGCAACAAGATCGTCGCGATGCACCGGGTGGGGTGAGGCACTTGGCGCGATGATAGCATTGCGCTATCATCGCTTCATGGCTCAGGTTCTCGTTCGCGATCTGGATGACGGCATCGTCGCTCGCCTCAAGGTGATGGCGAAGGCTGAGAACATGTCCCTGGAGCAGAAGTTCAGGGATATGGCCGCTCGCGAGGCCATGGACGTCGAGGCTCGCTTTGAAAACGCCTCCCGACGATCCCGCGAGCAGACTCGCGGCTCGTCGCTCGACTCCACCGCTCTGATCCGCGAAGACCGTGATCGGTGAGCGCGGTCTTCGACGCCAGCGTCGTCGTCAAATGGTTCGTCGATGATCCGTTGGCGGATGCGGCGATGGAGGCGCGTCGGACCCATGGTCCGGCGGTCGCGCCTGACCTGATGCTGATCGAGGTGGCGAATGTCTTTCGCCGCTATGTCGTGCGTGACGAGTTGCAGTCGTCGTCGGCGACAGAGAACCTGTCCATCATCCCGCAGGTGGTCGATCTGGTGGATCACCGGGGGCTGATCTCCGAAGCCTTCACCCTGGCTTGCGACCTGAACCATTCGATGACCGACTGCCTGTATGCCGTGATGGCGCGGCGGCGGGGTATCCCGCTCGTTACAGCCGACCTCAAGCTGGCCCGGAAGTTGGGCAAGGTCGAGGGAATGGATGTTCGCCTGTTGAGTTCGTCGGAAACCGTCGCATGACCTTCGAGACCACCAAGACCCACATCGTCCACGGCGGAACCCTCCGCTATCTGAAGCACGACAGCACAACGACTGGCACGCCCATGACCCTGTCGGTCTTCACGCCGGCGGGCGAGGGGCCTTTCCCGGTCCTGATCTGGCTGTCGGGCCTGACCTGCACCGAGAACAATTTCACCACAAAGGCCGGCGCCTACCAGGCCGCCGCCGAACACGGCGTCATCATCGTCGCCCCCGACACCAGCCCGCGCGGAGACGGCGTCGCCGACGATCCTGCCTATGACCTGGGCCAGGGCGCTGGCTTCTATGTCGATGCAACGCAAGCGCCGTGGGCGCCGCATTTCCGCATGGAGACCTATGTCACCGAGGAAGTGATCGCCCTGATCGACGCCGAATTCCCGACCACGGGCATCCGCGCCATCAGCGGCCATTCGATGGGCGGTCACGGCGCCTTGACCCTGGCGCTGAACCATCCCGATCTGTTCCGATCCGTGTCCGCCTTCGCCCCCATCTGCTCGCCGGCCCAGTGCGCCTGGGGCGAAAAGGCCTTCACCGCCTATCTCGGTGATGACCGCGCCGCCTGGGACCGCCACGACGCCGCCAAGTTGATCGCGGCCGGCGCCGCACGCGGGGTCTATGACGACATCCTGATCGACCAGGGCGACGCCGACAGCTTCCTGAACGACCAGCTGAAGCCCGAACTGCTGCAAGCCGCCGCAGACGCCGCCGGCCAGAAGATCACCCTGCGCATGCAGCCCGGCTACGACCACTCCTACTTCTTCATGGCCAGCTTCATCGCCGACCACGTCGCCTTCCATGCCGGGCGGTTGAAGGCTTGACCGACTGTCGCTGATCGCCCGGCGGTGATAGAGGGGCGCCATGAGCGCTCCCGATCTCTACGAACCGATGTTTTCCGCCCTGTGCCGCGAGGTGGGCTATTGCCTGCACGCCAAGGGCCAGAAGAAGGTGATCGAGGCCCTGCCCAAAGGTCTGGACGCCGCCGTGCGCGCCGTCTTCGCGGCCGAGGGCGTGGACGAGCCCAATGCGCCGGGCGACGTGAAGCGCGCGGTGCGCGAATGCCTGAAGGCGAACTTGCCAGCTTGACCGTTCCGGGCCGATAAGTCGGAACGAATCCGGGTCTTGTCGCTTGGGTTTCACGAACGGGCGCCTATGTGCTGCCTATCAAGATCTGTCGGAAAAGGAGCTCTCCCATGGCCTTCACCCTGCCCCCGCTGCCCTACGCCTATGACGCGCTGGAGCCGGCCATCGACAAGGAGACGATGACCTTCCACCACGACAAGCACCACCAGACCTATGTCGACAACCTGAACAAGGCCGTCGACGCCGACGCCGGTCTGCAGGGCAAGTCGCTGGAAGAAATCTTCACCAGCATCTCCACCGCCCCCAAGGCCATCCGCAACAACGGCGGCGGTCACTGGAACCACAGCCTGTTCTGGGAACTGCTGGCCCCGGCGGACCAAGCCGGCGAACCCTCGGCCGAACTCGCCGCCGCCATCGAAAGCGATCTCGGCGGGATGGACAAGTTCAAGGAAGACTTCAACGCCGCCGGCGCAGCGCAATTCGGTTCGGGCTGGGCCTGGCTGATCGTGCAGAACGGCAAGCTGAAGATCACCTCGACCCCCAACCAGGACAATCCGCTGATGGATGTCGTGGACGAGCGCGGCGAAGTCATCCTGGGCGCCGACGTCTGGGAGCACGCCTATTACCTGAAATACCAGAACCGCCGCGCCGACTATCTGAAGTCGTTCTGGTCGGTCGTGAACTGGAACAAGGTCAACGAACTGTACGCCGCCGCCAAATAAGGCGCCAAAGATCGAGACATGACGACGCCCGCCGGAACCTCCGGCGGGCGTTTTCGATTCTGCTCTGGCACACGGAGATTGAAGCGATGCGGATCATGATGACGGGGGCGGCCTTGGCCTGCCTGACCTTGGCGGCGTGCCAGCAGCCGGCGAGCGAGCAGAAGCCCGGCGACCACGCTCCGCCCACGCCCCAGCAGACGGTCGCCGCACCGGCGGAAAAGCCGGTCTATCGCTTCAAGATCGGCGCGCTGGACGCCATCGCCCTGTTCGACGGCGAAAACCCCGTACCGAATGACAACAAGGTGTTCGGCGTCGGCCTGACCCGGCAGGCGGTCGCCGCACCCCTGACCGCCGCCGGCCAGCCGGCCGATCCGATCATGCTGGAAATCCATCCGCTGCTGGTCAGGAACGGCGACCGGACGATGCTGTTCGACACCGGCCTGGGCGAGGGCAAGGGTCAACTGATGGACAGCCTGCAAAAGGCGGGCGTCGATCCGTCCTCGATCACCGACGTGCTGATCTCGCACGGCCACCCGGACCATGTCGGCGGCCTGATCCGCAACGGCGGCCTGGCCTTCCCCAGTGCAGCGATCCGGATGTCGCAGGCGGAATGGGCGTCCATCCGCGCCAATCCTGAGCTTGGCGATCTGGTGCGCATCATCACGCCCAAGGTCCAGGCCTTCGAACCCGGCGGCGAGGTCGCGCCGGGCGTCCAATCCCAGGACACGGCCGGCCATACGCCCGGCCACGTCGCCTATCTGATCGCCGACGGCCAGAACCAACTGCTCTACACCGGCGACCTGATGCACCACTGGATCCTGTCGGTGGAACATCCTGACTGGAACGTCGGCTATGACGACGATCAGGCGGCGGGCGAGAAGGCGCGGCTGGACCAGGTGACGGCGCTGCGCAACTCGGGCGCCCACATCTACGCCTATCACTTCCCGTTCCCGGGCCTGGGCAAGATCGCCACCCGCGAGGGCCGGGCGATGTTCATCTCGGAGGCTCAGTCGGCCAAGTAGGGCGGCTAAATAGAGATCAGACCCTCAGGTCCACGCCCTGCCGAACGCGCTCGTTCATGCGTTCGGCATGGTGCTGCCTGACCGCGCGGCGCTGGCGCAGCATCTCGTGGATGCCGTCGGCGAGGTCCAGCAGTTGATGATCGGTCAGGGGTTCGACCAGATCGACCAGTTGTTTTTTCAGGGTTTCCACCGCCTGATCGGACAGGCCGGTCTGAAAGCTTTTGGATTCAGTCTGCATTCCACTCCTCCTTGTCCTCGTGCAGTGTTCGGTTGCATCGAATGAAGGGTGGAACCGGTCGATCGTTCCATTCCATCGTGTTTAACGGCCCGTCCGGCTTGACTCCGTCGGCCCCTCTGGCCATAAGCGCCGCCTTCCACGGATCCGTTTCGACGGAGCCGCGGATTGATGACGGAAGATGCGTGGACCGCCGTTGAGATCGCATTCCCAATCGAGGGGATGCCGGGCCGTATCGTTGAAAAGAGAATAGAATGTCCAAGCGCCACAGCGCCAAATACAAGATCGACCGCGCCATGGGTGAGAACCTGTGGGGCCGCGCCAAGTCGCCGGTCAACAAGCGTTCTTACGGTCCCGGCCAGCACGGTCAGCGTCGCAAGTCCAAGGTTTCGGACTTCGGTCTGCAACTGAAGGCCAAGCAGAAGCTGAAGGGCTACTACGGCAACATCACCGAGAAGCAGTTCGCCAAGACCTACGACGAAGCTGCGCGTCGCAAGGGCAACACCTCGGAAAACCTGATCGGCCTGCTGGAATCGCGTCTGGACGCCATCGTCTATCGCGCCAAATTCGTCCCGACCGTCTGGGCCGCCCGTCAGTTCGTCAGCCACGGCCACGTCCTGGTCAACGGCAAGAAGGTCGACATCGCCTCCTACCGCGTGAAGCCGGAAGACGTCGTCTCGGTGAAGGAAAAGTCGCGCAACATGGCTCTGGTCATCGAAGCCCAGCAGTCGTCGGAACGTGACGTGCCGGATTACCTGGAACTGTCGGACCGTTCGTTCACCGTCCGCTATGTCCGCGTGCCGGAACTGTCGGACGTGCCGTACGCCGTGAAGATGGAACCGAACCTGGTCGTCGAATACTACGCTTCGTAAGCGGAGCTTTCTTCAGAGCGGCTATCGGCCTTCGGCCTGCTTGAGCCGCTTTCTGGATTTCAGTTTGAAAGGCCTCGGATTCGTCCGGGGCCTTTCGTTTTTACCCTGTTCCCTCCACGGGCGAACAGGCGCATTCTCGGCCCGTTCAGGCTTTGAGAGACAGGGGAGGTCGTCTGTGCGCGACTCCATCATCGGACGCTTGGCTTTGATCGCCGCCGCATCGGCGAGTCTTGCCGCCTGCGCCACCGCCAGCGAGCCGACCGTTTCGACACAGGGCATGCCCGGCGCGCTGGAGCCGATCCACGCCGCCGCCTTCACCAAGAACGAGGCCGTCTTCTGGGTCAGCTCGAACGGCTGCACCGCGAAGGAAGACCTGATCCCGATCGTCAGCCTGCAGGGCGGCGCCGCCGTCATCACCCTGCGTCGCATCGACGAGGACAAGTGCCGTCAGGACCTGGTCGAGGGCGTCGAGCTGAAATGGTCGTTCGAGGAACTGGGCCTGCCGCCCGGCTCGCCCATCAGCGTCAACAACCCCTATCAGCTGCCGCGCTCCTGATCCGTCCGTGTAGGGATTGGTTAAGCCTGTTCGGGCGCGTCTGATTAAATTCTCTGCTGCTATGAAGCCAGGCTGTCTTCTCCACGGTCTGTAGCTTTCATGCGTTTTTTCACGTGCCTGACCGACGATCATAATCTCTGGCTGGTGGGGCTCGCCGCCGGTCTTTGCCTGATCGGCTCCATCATCACCTTCCGCCTCTATCGCCGCCTGCGCGCCGCCGAAAAGGGCACGCGCCTGGCCTGGGCCTTCATGGGCGCCGTGGCGACCGGGGCGACGATCTGGTGCACCCATTTCGTGGCGATGATCGCCTATGAGCCCGGCACGAGCGTCAGCTACGAACCGGTTCTGACCGGCGTCTCCCTGGGCGTGGCCATCGGGGGCAGCGCCCTGGCGCTCTGGGTCGCCTCGCGGACCCTGCGGTTCTCGGCCGAGATCGGCGGCGTGCTGTTCGGTCTGACCGTGGTGGCCATGCACTACACCGGCATGGCGGCCTTTGCGACCGACGCCGTCATCCACTGGTCGACCGCCTATGTCGTCGCCTCCATCGTCGGGGCCGTCCTGTTCGGTGGGCTGGCGTTCAACCGCGCGCGGCGTTCGGGACAGGTTGCGCCCGTCGCCCTGATGGTGCTGGGCATCGTCGCGCTGCACTTCACCGGCATGGCGGCCATGACCGTCATTCCGCTCGCGCCGTCGGCGGGTCACATCGCCAGCAACAGCGCCAACATCGTCCTGGCCTTCGCGGCATCCGCCGTCGGCCTGATGATGCTGGGCACCGGCGTCGCCAGCCACGCTCTGGACATGCAGTCCCGGCTCCAGGCCAAGGCGCGCCTGGACCATCTGATCGAAGGCAGCGTGGACGGTATGGTGGTGGCTCAGGACGGCCTCATCCTGGCCGCCAACGCCGCCTTCGCCGACCTGGCCGGAGTGGCGCATGACGCCCTGGTCGGCGAGCCGCTGTCGCGCTGGCTGTCCAATACCGCCGACCTGACGGTAGGCGGCCTGACACAGTCCAAGTTGGTCGGCGCGGGCGAGACCGAAATCCCGGTCGAGATCGCCGTGCGGCGCGATGGCCGACACGCCGTCGTGACCGATGTCATGATCTATGCGGTGCGCGACTTGCGCATGCGCCTGGCCCAGGAACGTCGCATCGCCCATCTGGCGCGCAACGACGGCCTGACCGGCCTGCCCAACCGTTCGTCCTTCCTGGAATGGCTGACGCGCCAGACCTCGGACCACAACGCCCCGACCAAGGTCGCCCTGCTCGCCATGGACCTGGACCGGTTCAAGGAGGTCAACGACGTCCACGGCCACGCCGCCGGCGACCAGTTGCTGGTCCAGATCGCCGAACGGATGCGGGCCTGCCTGCGTCATGACGAGTTCGTGGCCCGCCTGGGCGGAGACGAGTTCGTCGCCGTCATGCCGATCCGCCACCGCGACGACGCCCTGGACCTGGTGGCGCGCCTGCGTGACGCGGTCACCGAACCCGTCATTCTTGACCATGCCGAGGTCGCCTGCGGCCTCAGCACCGGCATCGCGATCTGGCCCGACGACGCCCATGACCCGTCCGCCCTGATCAATGACGCGGACCTGGCCATGTACCGGGCGAAGGCCTCGCTGGGGACCGATGTCTGCTTCTACGAGGAAGAGATGGACGAGGCGGTGCGCAACCGCCGTCGCATGGCCCAGCAGATGCGCGAGGCCCTGGACCAGGGCCAGTTCAGCCTGAACTGGCAGCTTCAGGCCGCCGTCGATACCGGCGACATCACGGGCTACGAGGTTCTGCTGCGCTGGATCCAGCCGGACGGGACCTTCATTTCGCCGGCCGACTTCATCCCCCTGGCCGAAGAGAACGGCCTGATCCTGCCGATCGGGGAGTGGGTGCTGCGCACCGCCTGCGCCGAGGCCGCCGGATGGGCCGAGCCGCACAAGATCGCCGTCAACCTGTCGCCGGTCCAGCTGGGCCACGTCGATCTGCCGCGCCTGGTGCATCAGGTCCTGATCGAGACGGGCCTGTCGCCGGCCCGGCTGGAGCTTGAGATCACCGAGACGGCCATGATCACGGATATGGAGCGCACGACCCATGTGCTGCGCCAGCTCAAGCTGCTGGGTGTCTCCATCGCCATGGACGACTTCGGCACCGGCTATTCGTCGCTGTCCACCCTGCGCGCCTTCCCGTTCGACAAGATCAAGCTGGACCGTTCCTTCATGTCCGAGCTGGACGGCGGACCGCAATCCGCCGCCATCATCCGCGCCGTCCTGGCTCTGGGCGAGAGCCTGCACATCCCGGTCCTGGCCGAGGGCGTCGAGACGCTGGAACAGTTGACCTTCCTGCGCGACCAAGGCTGCAACGAGGTCCAGGGCTATCTGCTCGGCCGTCCGCAAAAGACGGCCGAGAGCGAGGTCCAGGCGGCGGCGCGGGTGCTGTGGGCCGTCGATCCCGCGCTGGAGAAGGCCGCCTGATCAGGCCTTAAGCGTTGGCCTTGTCGTAGCCCGGCCAGTAGGCCTTGCTCGCAGCCACGTACTGCGGCGGCAGGCCCTCGTCGTCGCCCAGCACCACGGCCGCATGGTGCGCCCAGTTTGGGTCGTCCAGCGCCGCACGGGCGATGGCGATCAGGTCGGCCTGACCCGAGGCCACGATGTCCTCGGCCTGCTGCGGATCGAAGATCATGCCCACGGCCATGACGTTGGCGTCGGGCGTCGCCGCCTTCACGGCCTGCGCGAACGCAAGCTGATAGCCCGGCTCGGCGCCCGGAATGTCGGCGCGCGCGACATTGCCGCCCGACGTCAGGTGCAGATAGTCATAGCCCATGTCATGCAGGGCCTGCCCGAAGGCCGTGACCTCGTCCAGGGCGATGCCGCCCTCGACCCAGTCCGACCCGTTGAACCGCACGCCCAGCGCCTTGGTCCGGGGCCAGGCGTCGCGCAGGGCCTGGGCCACCCGCAAGGGGAAGCGCGCCCGGTTCTCGTACCCGCCGCCGAAATCGTCCGTGCGGTGGTTGGACAGGGGCGACAGAAACTGGGTCAGCAGATAGCCGTGGGCGGCGTGCAGTTCGACCAGGTCGAACCCGGCCCGGTCCGCCCGGTGCGCGGCGTCCTCGAAGGCGACGACCACGCGGTCCATATCGGCCGGGGTCATCGCCGTCGGCGTGTGCCAGTCGTCCTTGAACGGCTCGGCCGAGGCGCTGAACGTCTCCCAGGCGCCGCCTTCGGCCTTCAAGGCGCCGCCGCCCTTCCACGGCGCGCTGGTCGAGGCCTTGCGCCCGGCGTGGGCCAGCTGGATGCCGATGGGCGTGTCGCTGTAGGTGCGAATGTCGGCGATGATCCGGGCGAAGGCGGCTTCCTGGGCCTCGTTCCACAGGCCGGTGTCGTCCGGGCTGATGCGGCCCGCCGCCTCGACCCCCGTCGCCTCGACGATGACCAGGCCTGCGCCGGAGATGGTCAGCCGACCCAGGTGCTGCACGTGCCAGGGCTGGGGCACGCCGTCGACCGCGGAATACTGGCACATGGGCGCGATGACGACGCGGTTCTTCAGCGTCAGCGGCCCCACGGCGCGGGGCGAGAACAACAGGCTCATGAGAGGCGATCCGAAGCGAGGGGAGGGACTGTAGCTATGGCAGTTGCGGACGCATTCAACCCCGACCCTTTCCAAATGTTCATCCAGCTTGCCGATTATTCACGTGTGTTGAACCGGTCCTCGCGGCACAAAGGGTCAAGCTTTCAAAGGGGAACCCAAATGCTTCGTCTCGCTCTCGCCATCGCCATCGCCGCCCCGCTGCTGTCGGGCTGCATCATCGTCTCGACCGAAAAGCCGACCACGCGGGTCATCACCGCCCCGGCCTCGGATCAGTGATGCGCGGCCTCGTCAAGGGTCTGGCGGTCGCGGCCCTGGTCGCGCCGCTGCTGTCGGCCTGCGTCATCTATGACAGCGATGCGGGCGAGAACGTCTCGGTCAATGTCACGCGCAACGACGCCCCGCCGGCCGAGGCCATTCGCGAGGCCCGCTTCGCCGACGGCGCCCTGGTCGCTCGCGTCGATTCCAGCGGCTGCACCCAGGCGTCCGATTTCGAACTGTCGGTCTCCGACACCACGCCTGCCGAGATCACCCTGCGTCGCACCAAGGAAGACCTGTGCAAGGCCCTGGTCCCCAACGGCGTCGAACTGCGCTGGACCTACGCCGACCTGGGTCTGGAGCCCGGAACCCCGGCGCGGATCATCAATCCTCTGAAGTAGAAAAACGAAAGGGCGTCCTTGCGGACGCCCTTCGCCAGTCACTCCCTTTCGGGAAACGGACACTCTTTCTTTCGAGGCCGCGAGTGAAAGTAAGATGGTAGGCTCAGGCTCAACTGTCAACTCCTGGCTGTGCCCTGCGCTGGGATTTGTGGCATCCACGCCTGGATCAAGGTCAGGATTTGGTGGAACTCATCTTCGGAAAGTCGGGGAATGGCGGTGCCCTTCAACGGCTCCAACCTCTTTGTGCTGACGGTATAGAGATGGTTGCAAACCACCCAGGAGTCCCTTGCGCCGTCTGGCTGGAAAGACAGCTTGTGCGCCCATCGGGCGCTCGCGCCCTCCTGTGGGTCGGTTGAAGTCGGGACGACCAGCGCCACGCCATGAAGGCTGTTCTTGTAGGAAACGATGACCACAGGCCGTTTCTTGCCCATTTCAGGTGTGGTGGAATCCGACCAAAAATCGCACCAGTACATCTGGCGAACCGCCGGAGCGGCCTTGAGCTTCAGAGTTTGCGCCGATGGCAATGGTATGCGTCCAAAGGATGTCGGACGACCATGGATTTCAACTCAAGACGTTGTCAACCGCAACCCAGGCTGATTGTCCTGCTTGTGCTCAGCTCGATTTTTGCGTCTCGAACACCGCCAGCATCGTGGGCGGAATGCGCTGGGGCCTCAGGGTCGCAGCGTCGACCAGCACCCATTCGGTGACGCCCTGGGCGCAGACGCGGCCCTGGGCGTCCTCGATGCGGACATAGCGGGTGAAGCGCGGCCCCTGCGGATCGCCGACCCAGGTGCGGGCGACGACTCCATGGGCGCCCGGCTCGATGCCGCGCAGATAGTCGATCTCGTGCCGCGTCGCGACCCACGACCATTTCGCCCGCGTCGCCTCGTCGAAGCGCGCGTTCCAGTGGGCCGTGCCGGCGTCCTGAAGCCAGCCGACATAGACGACGTTGTTGACGTGTCCATTGGCGTCGATGTGCTCGGGCCGCACGTCCAGCGGCACGACGAAGACCTCGCGGTCCTCGCGCGGCGTCAGCGTCTTGCGGGCCATCAGGCCTCGCCGAGCGGCACGCCCTTCTCGACCATCAGGGCCTGAAGCTCGCCGGCCTGGAACATCTCGCGGATGATGTCCGATCCGCCGACGAATTCACCCTTCACATAGAGCTGAGGGATGGTCGGCCAGTCGGTGAAGCTCTTGATGCCCTCGCGCAGGGCCTCGTCCTGCAACACGTCCACGCCCACGAAGG
This sequence comes from Brevundimonas sp., assembly GCF_041648115.1. GTDB lineage: Bacteria > Pseudomonadota > Alphaproteobacteria > Caulobacterales > Caulobacteraceae > Brevundimonas. The sequence goes on along the minus strand of NZ_JBAZPR010000008.1, from coordinate 138,664 downwards.
CGGCGCCCACATGGTCCAGGATCTGCACCGCCAGGGACGAGAAGCCACAGCGCGGCTGGTCGGGCGTGCCCTTCATGAACAGCACGACGTCGTTCTGGGCGACGGTTTCGCCGATGAAGGCGTGGGCGGGATCGGCGGCTTGAACGGTGTCGGTCACGGGATAGGCCTTTCGTGAAGCCCGTCAGCTAGGGAGAGCAGAGGGCGCGGTCAAGGCGTGCGCGACGTTCTGCGTCGCGCATTCGGGTCGGCTTAGGCCGCGCTGGCGACGACGCGGCCCATCTCGATCTGCGCCGCCAGGCCGGGCGGCAGGTCGCGCTCGGGCGCAGCCGCCAGCGTGGCCAGCCGATCGGTGTCCGTCGCGGTCACGATCACGCTGGACACCGACGGATCGGTCAGGACGTAGGACAGGCAGATCGCCTCGGCGGTCCAGTTCTGCGTGCGATACAGAAAGCCGAAGGCGTCCTTCTTGGACGTATCGACGGGCCGTTTGCCGCCGCCCAGGCCGAACAGCCCCTTCTTGAACACTGGCGCCTCGGGCGCACGGCTGCGGCGGTCGGTGTGGAAGTCGTAGGCGAAGACCGCCATGTCCTGGTCCCGCGCCGCCCGGATGCGGTTGCGGATTTGCCAGCCGGCATTGATGTCGAACGGCGTCAGCAGGGCGTCGAACGCGCCGGTGGAGACATAGGCGTCCATCACCTCGCCACCGCCCGCGATGCCCAGAAGCTTGATACGGCCGGTCGCCCGCATGGCCTTCAGCGCGCTCAGCGACGACTGGGCCAGTTCGGCCTCGCCCGGCTCGTGCAGCACCGCAACGTCGATCCAGCCCAGCCCCGAGAAGTGCAGCGCCCGGTCGATGGCCGCAGTCATGCCCTGGGCGGAAAAGTCCCGTTCGCTCTCGCGACCGTCGCCGGCTCCCAAGGTCAGGCTGACGTAAACCAGCTTTCGATCCACATGCGACAGCGCCTCGCCCAGCACCTCGGCCGCCACAGGATCGGCATTCTCCAGCCGGTAGCTGTTGATGCCGCTTTCCAGCGCCGAATACAGCAGGTCCAGCCCCGCTTCGCGGCCCCGCTTCAACGCCTCGGCGCCGAAGCTGAGCGTCAGGTTCGAGATCGCGGAGCCTGAAACGCCGAAGGGGCGATAGCGCATGGGGTCAGGCCTCCTTGACCGGCGACGAGGTCTCCAGCGCCAGCGCATGCAGTTCGCCGCCCATCTGACCCTTCAGCGCCGCATAGACCAGTTGGTGCTGTCGCACGCGCGCCAGGCCGGCGAAGGCGTCGGACACGATACGGGCGCGATAGTGATCGCCGTCGCCCGCCAGATCTTCGATCTCGATCACGGCGTCGGGAAAGGCCTCGACCAGATGCTGGCGCAGCGTTTCGACGGACATGGGCATGGAAAGGACTCGCGGTTCGTTCGACGCGATTTTGACGGATAAACCTTAATACCGACCTACGCGGAACAGCGGGGCCGCTCGAACAGCTGAACCGTGTGATCCTTGTAGGTCGCGGTCGCATAGGGGCGATAACCGACCCGCGCCGCCAGCTTCAGCGAGGCCAGGTTCTCCGGCGCGATCATGCAGACGGTGCGCCCCTCCAGCGTCCGGTCGGTCCAGCCCAGCGCCGCCGTCAGAGCCTCGGCCGCATAGCCCTTGCCCTGAAACGCCGGCCCCACGCCCCAGCCCAGTTCGGGCGCATCGAACGGCGGTTCCAACTCGCGGCGATAGTCGAACACCCCCACGCTGCCCAGATACACGCCGCCCTCGCGCAGCCGGATCGTCCAGTTGCCGTGCCCCATCGCGACCCAATGGCCGATGTCGCGCAACAGCCGGAACCAGACCTCTTCACGCCCCAGCGCACGTCCCATGATGTGACGCGTGAAGTCCTCGTTGGACCATAGCGTCAGCAGGTCGTCGAAATCGTCAGTCGAGACGGGACTCAGCACCAGCCGCTCGGTCGTCAGAATGGCGTCGGTCACATCAGGCCCAGTTGCTTGAAGCTGGCCACCCCGTCGCGGCCGACGACCAGATGGTCGTGAACCTCGACGTTAAGCGCGCGCCCGGCCTGCACAACCTGTTTCGTGATCTCGATATCGGCGCGGCTGGGTGTTGGATCACCCGACGGATGGTTGTGGACCAGGATCAGGGCGCTGGCCGACAGTTCCAGCGCGCGCCGGATCACCTCGCGCGGATAGACCGGCGCATGATCGACCGTGCCCCGGTTCTGCACCTCGTCCAGGATCAGCTGGTTCTTCTTGTCCAGATACAGCACCCGGAACTGCTCGCGCGGCTCGTGCTGCAAGGCGACGCGGACGTAGGCCAGCAAGGCCGTCCACGAGGATATGACGGCGCGCTTGGCGGCCGGCTCGCGCGCGATCCGCCGCGTCACGTCGAAGATCAACTGCAGGTCCAGCGCGACCGCCCGCGTCGCCTTGCCGGCGACATAGCCCATCGACCGCGCGACCTGATCCTCGATCGCCTCATGGCTGGCCGCCCCGAGCCCCTCCAGCCCCCCGAACCGCGCCAGCATATCCTTGGCCAGCGGCTTGACGTCCTTGTAGGGCACGCTGCGGAACAGCAGCAGCTCCAGCAGCTCATAGTCGGGCAGGGCGCCCAGGCCCCCCTTCGCCGCCCGCTCACGCAGCCGGTCGCGATGGCCGCTGTGGCGCGGGGTCGGCTTGGTCGAAATCTCGTCGGTCATACGCCGTCAGGCTCGCAGATGCGCAACCTTCACAGGATCGGTCGATCCGACGATGCGTGCAAGCTCAACGTGTGTGAACACTACCTTCTTTCGTCATCCTCCGGCGAAGCGCAGCGAAGACCGGGGGACCCAGCGGCGCCGAAGGCGATGCGTCCATCGGCATGATGTCGAATGAAAGTGTCCGCGGCAGGTTCGCGCTCGCGCGCGCCGCTGGGTCCCCCGGTCTGCGCCGCAAGCGGCTTGCCGGAGGATGACGAAAGCCTGGAGTCAGTTCGGCCGGAACAGCCCAGCCGGAGACGCCGTGAAGATTTCCAGTCCGTCTTCGGTCACCCCGATGGTGTGCTCGCACTGGGCCGACAGGGACTTGTCGCGCGTCACGGCGGTCCAGCCGTCGGACAGCACCTTCACGTGCGGCTTGCCCAGGTTCACCATCGGCTCGACGGTGAAGAACATGCCGGGCTTGAGCACGGCGCCCTCGCCGCGACGGCCATAGTGCAGGACGTTGGGGCTGTCGTGGAAGACGCGGCCGATGCCGTGGCCGCAGAAATCGCGCACCACGCTCATGCGCTGGGCCTCGACGAACTTCTGGATGGCGAAACCGATGTCGCCGAACGTATTGCCCGGCTTGACCTGTTCCAAACCCAGATCCAGCGACTGATAGGTCACGTCGATCAGCTTCTTGGCGCGCGCATTGATCTCGCCGACCGCATACATGCGGCTGCTATCGCCGTGCCAGCCGTCGACGATGACGGTGTGATCGATGTTGACGATGTCGCCGTCCTTCAGCACCCGGTCGCCGGGAATGCCGTGGCAGACGACGTGGTTGATCGAGGTGCAGACGGTCTTCTCATAGCCCTTGTAGCCCAGGCAGGCGGGCAGGCCGCCGTTGTCCAGGGTGAACTCGCGCACCAGATCGTCGATCGTGCTGGTCAGGACGCCCGGCTTCACATGGGCGGCGATCATGTCCAGCGCCTCGGCGACCAGACGCCCGGCCTTGCGCATCCCCTCGAAGTCTTCGGCTTCGTGGACGCGAATGGCGCTGGAGCGGACGAGGACGTCGGTTTCGATTTCGGGCGTTTCGTACATGGGGCGATCGGTCTGCAAAAGGCGAGGATACGGCGCAATCCGTTCGCCGCAGATGGTCGTTATAGCATGAAACCTCAACCCCGAGTTTGGATTCCCCGCATGACCGACGCCAATCCCGCCGCTGCCGGGCCCACCGCCGCCGTCCTGGTCATCGGCGACGAAATCCTGTCGGGCCGGACCCAGGACACGAACACCAACACCATCGCCCGCTTCCTGGCCGCCCTGGGGATCGACCTGATGGAGGCGCGGGTCGTCAGCGACGACCACGACCGGATCATCGAGGCGCTCGACGCGCTGCGGTCGCGCTGGAACTATGTCTTCACCACCGGCGGCATCGGCCCGACCCATGATGACATCACCGCTGACGCCGTCGCGGCGGCCTTCGGCGTGGCTTTGCCCGAGAATCCCGAGGCGATGGCCATCCTGGCGCGCCGCTATGGCGACGACTTCAACGCCCCGCGCCGTCGCATGGCTCGCATCCCTGAGGGCGGGGTGCTGATCGCCAATCCGGTCACCGACGCGCCCGGCTTCAAGATCGGCAATGTCTTCGTCATGGCCGGCGTGCCGAAGATCATGCAGGCGATGCTTGAGGATGTGGCGCCGCGCCTGCGCACAGGCGCCGTCGTACATTCCCGGACGCTGAAGGTCAGTGGGGTGGGCGAGGGGGCTGTGGCCGATGTGCTGCGGGCCGCCGCAAATCTGCGCCGTGACCTGTCGTTCGGCAGCTATCCTTTTGGGCACGACAGCGTCGGCGAGATCGGAACACAGTTGGTCATCCGTGGCCGTGACGTGGGCCTGGTTGAGGCTGCGGCGCAAGATTTGATCGACGAACTCCGTAATCTGAGCATCGATGTTGCCGCAACGTAACCTCGCAAAGCCGTGATCATGTGCGGCTCAGGCGCCACGGTTTCGCCCGTTTCCGGTCCGATGGGGGCCTTGCCCGCAACGCTTTCGCGCCGCGAACGCTGAGTGGGCTCCTCCCCGGATCGACCGCGCCTAATGCGGTCGACGTTTACTTAGGTGTTTGAAATGACCTCCAGGAACTTCGCCCGCGTGGGCGGGCTTGCTCTGACGACCGCCCTGCTGGCCGGCGTCGCCGCCCCGGCCATGGCCGGCTCCTTCTATGTTCAGGAACAATCGACGCGCGCCCAGGGCCGCGCCAACGCCGGCGTCGGCGCCGACAAGGGCGTTCAGTCCCTGTGGTGGAACCCCGCCGCCATCGCCGGAACCCAACGTGAAGTCTATGTCGGCGCCCACGGCCTGATCCTGGATTCCGACGTCGATGACCGTGGCTCCAGCCTGACCTACAACGTGCCGACGCCCGGCGGCGTCGTCAGCCGCACCGCTCCCGTCAACGGCGACCCGCACGTCCATGAAGTCGTCGAAAGCGGCATCGTGCCGAACTTCGCCGTCTCCATGCCGATCGGCGACCGCTTCAACGTCGGCCTGGCCGTCCAGGCGCCGTACAACTTCACCACCAAGTACGAGCAGCCCGACTTCGCCCGCTACGACGCCCTGACGTCTGAGCTGCGATCGGCCAACGTCAGCCTGGTCGCCGCCATGACCGTCACGGATTGGCTGGACGTCGGCGTCGGCTTCGACGCCCAGTACGCCAAGGCGACCCTGTCTTCGGCTCTGCCGAACGTGTCGGCCGCTGTCCTGGCGCCGGGTTATGTCGTCGCGCCGTCCAGCGACGGTCGCAACCAGTTGGAAGGCGACGGCTGGGATTACGGATGGAACGCCGGCGCCCAGATGCACTTCGGCAAGCTGGACCTGGGTGTGTCCTACCGCTCCAAGATCGAGCACGAACTGGAAGGCGCCGTGAACATCTCGGGTCTGACGGGCGCTCTGGCCGCCAACAACGTCTCGGCTGACGGGGTCGCCAGCTTCAACACCCCCTGGTACGCCACGGTCTCGGCGCGCTACGCCGTCAACGACCGCCTGACCCTGAACGCCCAGGTCAACCAGATCGGCTGGAGCGAGTTCGACGCCATCCGCGTGAGCTTTGGCGCCACCGGCCGTTCGACCATCGTCCAGGACTATGACGACGTGACCACCGGCGCGATCGGCTTCGACTACAAGATCGATCCGTCCATGACTTTCCGCGCGGGCCTGGGCTACGACCCGACCCCGACCCCGGATGCTAACCGCACCGCACGCATCCCGGACGGCGACCGCTGGCTCTACGCCGCCGGTCTGTCCAAGACGGTCGGCGCGATGACCCTGGACGGCGCGGTCACCTACATCGACATCGACACCGCCGCGATCAACGACACGCGCGACGTCTATGGCAACGGCCTGGTCGTCTCGAACCTGCGCGGCGAAGCCACCGGCTACGGCGTCGGTTTCTCGATGGGCGCGACCTGGGCCTTCTAAGGTCCGCACACGCCTGACATGAGAACGGCGGCTCCTGCGAAGGAGCCGCCGTTTTTTTTATTCTTCCACCGCGCAGCGGGGGAGGGGGACCGCGCGAAGCGGGGTGGAGGGGGCGGAAACGGGCTCGATTTCCGACGTTTCGCGCCGTGCGACGTTCGCCCCCTCCACCGCTTCGCGGTCCCCCTCCCCCGTGAACGGGGGAGGATTTAGATCAGCCCTTGGCGGCGCCGGTGTAGCCCTTGCCGCCATTGGACGGGCGGCGACGGGGACGGCGCTTCATTTCGCCTTCCGCCGGCTTGACGTTGTCGTTGATCGACGGCACGCGCTCATTGCCCAGCGGGTTGTAGGTGCGTTCGGGACGCGGAGCCGCCGGGGTCTCGCCGGGACGGGCGCGACGCTGACGGTGAGGCTGGCCGCCGCCTTCCGGGCGCACGCCGTCGCGATGCGGAACGCGGCTGCGTCCACGACCGCCACGACCTTCGCCGCGGCCGCCTTCGTTGCGGTCGCCGCCTTCGCGTTCCGGCATGGTCGCCTTCTTGCCGACGCCGGTGGCCATGATGGTGGCGTCCAGCTGGCCCAGGGCCTTGTCGTTGCGGCGGTCGATGGCCGGGATCTTCTGGCGCGTGACCTTTTCGATGTCCTTGAGCAGCTTCATCTCGTCGCCGGCGACGAAGCTGACGGCGGTGCCGTCCTTGCCCGCCCGCGCGGTGCGGCCGATGCGGTGGACATAGGATTCCGGCACGTGCGGCAGTTCGAAGTTCACGACGTGCGAGACGCCGTCCACGTCGATGCCGCGCGCGGCGATGTCGGTGGCGACCAGGACGCGCAGCTTGCCGGCCTTGAAGGCGGCCAGGGTGCGTTCACGCTGGGGCTGGCTCTTGTTGCCGTGGATGGCCCCGGCCTCGACGCCGCCGGCTTCCAGATAGGCCGCGACCTTGTCGGCGCCGTGCTTGGTCTTGGTGAAGACCAGGCAGCGCGTATATTCCGGATCGCTGAACATCTCGGTCAGCAGGGCGCGCTTGCGACCCTGTTCGATATAGACGACCGACTGGCTGATGCGCTGCACCGTGGTCGACTGCGGCGTGACCTGGACCTTGACCGGATCCTTCAGCAGTTCGCCCGCCAGCTTGCCGATCTCGCTGGGCATGGTCGCCGAGAAGAACAGGTTCTGGCGCTTGGCCGGGATCTTGGAGACGATCTGGCGGATCGGCTTGATGAAGCCCAGGTCCAGCATCTGGTCGGCCTCGTCCAGCACGAAGATTTCGGTCGAGGACAGGTCCAGGTTCTTCTGCTGGATATGGTCCAGCAGGCGGCCGGGCGCGGCGACCAGGATGTCCAGACCCTGTTGCAGGGCCCGCTCCTGACCGCCGTATTTCACGCCGCCGAAGATGACCGCGACCCGGAAGCCCAGGTGCGCGCCATAGGCCTTGAAGCTGTCGCCGATCTGGGTCGCCAGCTCACGCGTGGGGCTCAGGACCAGGACGCGCGTCGTGCGCGGCTTGGGGGCGATGCGGTTCTCGGCCAGGCGATGCAGGATCGGCAGGGCGAAGGCGGCGGTCTTGCCGGTGCCGGTCTGGGCGATGCCCAAAAGGTCCTTGCCGGCCATGACGTCGGGGATGGCCTTTTCCTGGATCGGCGTCGGCTTGGTGTAGCCGGTCGAGGCCAGGGCCTGCAGCAGGGCCTTGTTCAGGCCCATGGATTCGAATGTGATGCTCACAGCAGTATCTTTCGCGTAGCGGCAGGGCGCTATCAGCCATGGCATGACGCCGTCGGGCCGCGCACCGCCAGTCCCGACGGGGCCTCGGGGAGGAGGCCTGCGGGGTGGATCGGGCGCCGCCCCGCGTGTCCGGGCAGCGAATGGATATGAGGGGCCGGCGGCTTCTACAGACAGGTCCGAAACAGACCCACACGCGCTGGAGACGCCGGAGATCGCGATTGTGCGACGCCGCGCAAATGGGCGCTTATCACGGATAAGTCAACTGCCGGCCCTATCCGGGCGCATACCGCGTCGCCGCCTCGGGCAGTCCGTCTGGCAGGCCGATCGCCGCGCGCCAGTCCTCGGGATGCAGCCGCGCCATCTCCAGATCCAGCCACGCCAGTGGCTTCAGCGCCCCGTCCGCGTCCCAGAACCGCTCGGCCCACGGCTGGCCCGTCTCGATCGCCCGCGCCCGATCCCGCGCGCTCGCCTCCGGTCCCAGATGCGTCGCGCGCCAGTGATACAGCCACGGAATATGCCAGTGCGGCGCCCGGCTCAGCCGCTCGTCCGTCATCGCCGCCGCCAGACATTCCGCCAGCGCCCGCGCGTCCTCCAACTGCGCCGTGAACGCATCGCGCCGCGCCTGGATGTAACGGTCCCAGCCTTCTGCCGGCTCGATCGGCCCCAGCGTCGGCTCGGGCCGTTTCCACCCCTCCGCCTCGCGCCGCTTCCACAGGGCATGGACCCCGACGTCATAGCGCGCGGCGACGGACCGCGCCGTCTCGCCGTCCTCCCACGCCTTGCGCACCTCGGCCCAGACGGCGTCCGGCCGGATCTTACGATGTATGCCCTGGCTCATTCGCCCCTTGTGACTCATCGCTGCGTCAGCATCGGTCGCAGGCGGGGAAAGGGGAGGGGGACAGCAGCGTCATTACGCGGGCTGGCGCGCCTGACTTTACATGTCGATCTGTATGAATTCAGCGGTTTGACATCGAAAATCGGCCGTCTTCCGGCCTGAGGTAGCGCCCGCCCCATACTGGCGGCATGGAAAAACGCAGATACAAGATCGTGTCCCCCGAGATCTGGAGCCAGATCCGCAAGGACTACCTCGCCGGCGACGACGCGCGTCAGGTCGCCGCCCGTTATGACGTCACCGTGCCCGCCCTGCGCGCCCGTGCGACGAAGGAGGGCTGGTCCCGATACCTCCACGCCCCGCGCCGGTCGCCGGCCAGGCCCGCAAAGGCGGCGCCGCCCAGGCCCGACGCCCCGGCGCCCGCGCCGACCCCCGCCCTAACTGACGACTTCGGCCCGTTCGAGGATGCGCCCGACGCCCCCGAGTCCGACCCCAACGACCCCGCCGCCCTGGCCGAGGCGGCGGCCCAGGCCTCGGGCCGCGCCCTCCACGCCAAGGACTTCACCCAGGCTCGCGCCCTGGCGGCCCTGGCTGAGACCTACCGCAAACTGGCCGACCGCAGCGCCTCGTCGCGCGGCGCCCGCCTGACGCTCAAGACCGCCCCCCTGCAACTGGTCTTCGACATCCTGACGAACCACGCCGAAGCCGAGCGCCGCTTCGCCATGAACACCAGCGACAAGAGCGACTGGGAACTGCGCGGCCAATACTGGCAGGCGAAGCAGAAGCTAACCCGCGCCAACGATGAATGGAGCGAGGCCCAACTGGCCCGCCGCGTCCAGCTGGACCGCCGCATCGCCGCCCTGGAAGACCAACTCCGCGAAGCCGGCCTCGACCCCGTCATCGAACGCGAACAGGACCGCCGCATCTCAAAAGGGATCGACCTTTACCTCGGCCCCTTGCGCAAAATCGTGTCGATGGAGGAATGGGAGAAGACGCTGGATGATCTCTAACATCTGATCCTTCTCCCCTTGCGGGAGAAGGTGGGCGAGCGGAGCGAGGTCGGATGAGGGGTTGCGCCAGCCTCAGCGGCTTAAGTCAAACCGACCCCTCATCCGTCCCTTCGGGCCACCTTCTCCCGCAAGGGGAGAAGGGATTTTAATCCCCAATCAACCCTTCCCGCGTCGCCGCCACAATCGCCGCCAATACCTTCTCTCGATGGTTCTCGATCATCTGGTTCGGAAACCGCAGCACCCGAAACCCCTGCTCGCGAAACCACGCATCCCGCTCGGCGTCCTCGACCCGATCCTCATGCTGCGGACCATCCGCCTCGACGATCAGCCGATGCCTCAGGCAGACGAAGTCGGCGATATACCGCCCCATCACCACCTGCCGCCGGAACTTCAGCCCCGCCAGCCTCCGATCCCGCAAGATCGCCCACAGCCGCCGCTCATAGAGAACGGGCTCGCGACGCATCGCCTTGGCGCGGGATTGCAGCCAGTCATCCATGAGAAAAGTTGTGTCGAAATCCGCTCAAGATTGCAATTCACACCTCCCACCCGCCTCCCTTCTCCCCTTGCGGGAGAAGGTGCCCCAAAGGGGCGGATAAGAGGTCGGTTCGCGATCGACCGTCCAGGCCTGCGCAACCCCTCATCCGACCTCGCTCCGCTCGGCCACCTTCTCTCGCAAGGGGAGAAGGGATCAGAAGGACGCCCGCCATGCCTCCGGCGTCAGCACCACCGCGCTTTCCAGCGGCGGCGTGAGGACGAAGAATTCCGGCCGGACGGGCAAGCTATGCACGCGGTAAAGTCGCCATGCGTCAGGCCGCTCTTGCGCCACCTCGCATTCCGTTCGCGTGAGGAAGAAGTCCGTCGATGCGCCACCACGCGTGGCCTTCACCTCGATCAGTCGCTCACGACCATCCGTGGGGTCGAAGCTGCGGATATCGTATCCGGCCCCGTCTCCGCGTTCCTGCGACGTCCATTCGACCTTCGTTGCTAAATCCGCCCGGTCATGGGCGATCAACTGGGCGCGTTCGTGGTGGAAAATGCGCTCCTCGCCTAACAGGCCAAGCTGCCGGTTCCGCTGATCGCGAGCCGCCGGATCGAACTTCCGAACCAGTCGCGACAGGCCCGCGGGTCGCCTGGGCCTTTCTGCGCCAAGGGGAGGAGCTGAGGTCATCAGCAAGGGCACCGGGTCAAACACGGTCGAGGGCTCCGACACCCCGCTTCCATACGTCGGCTGTTCGGTCGCTTGGGCCCGCAGGGAGTCGCGCAATGGCATCCCGATGTCCCAAGCTGCTGGGTGCTGGTCGAGATGGCGTTCCAGTGCGGAGAAGATGGCCTCTTGGTAGTTCGGCCGACTACCGAAACCATTCAGCTTGGGCATGCCCAGTTCGGTCAGGACTGCGGAGATGTTTCCATATTTCTGGCCGACTGAGCCGACGGTTCGGCCGATCTGATCGGACAGCGCCTTGGCGTGATGGGCCTTGATCAGCGGACGACCAGAGACCGCGTCGTCGAGCATGGTGAATAGTCGGCGACGATGAGGTCCAACTCCTCATCATCCCAGTTGCGGCCATACTTGCCCTGATCGACCCCAATCCCCCCGCCAACCTTAGGTTAGTATGGCGGCGACGGTCTTTACCAGGGCGCTAATCACCCTTCCTTCTCCCCCTGCGGGAGAAGGTGGCCCGCAGGGCCGGATGAGGGGTCGGTTCGGCGTGGATCGTCAGGGCCGGTGTGACCCCTCATCCGACCTCGCTGCGCTCGGCCACCTTCTCCCGCAGGGGGAGAAGGGTGTGTCTCAGATCAGTTTATATTCAGCAAAATGGCTTACGAAATTCAGGCTGTTGTTCATAAAGTAATGAAAAATACCTAGAGAAGGGTGATGATGACTTCGTGTCTATAATTCCGCTGTATTCGTCCCGCTGCTTCAAGTTTTTTCATATGAACGCAAATGGTGGATTTCGCTTTCAACCCACTGCTGTTGCTACTTCTTGAAGTGTCGGGGCCCGGCCATGTTCTCGCGTTAGATGTATTGCTGCGCCTAGGACGCGCAGATTGGCCGGAGATAGACGAGTGTGAGCATGTGGAGCTGCCATCTGTATAATTTATCCTGATTCGTAGGTCTGTATCTGCACGGAGAAGGAGGCAGTCTACAGCCGCCCCTTCCTGAACCGCTCCTGCGCTTCCGCCGCCGCATCCGCCCGCCACCGTTTCGGCGCCGACTTATCGACCGCTTCCCCCGCGCCGGTCAGGGCTTCGTTGGCGAACTCCAGGTCCATCAGCTTCATGCGCTTGATCTCGTCGCGCAGGCGGCCGGCTTCCTCGAACTCCAGGTTGGAGGCGGCCTCGCGCATGCGGCCTTCCAGGTCGCGCAGGGCGGCCTGGAAGTTGGAGCCGACGAAGGGTTTGGAGGCCTCGGCCACGCCCGGCCTGGTCAGGCGATCCATCTCGCGCGACTCATAGGGGCTGTCCATGATCTCCTTGATGTCGCGTTTTACCGTTTCGGGCGTGATGCCGTGTTCGGTGTTGTAGGCGACCTGGCGTTCGCGGCGGCGGTCCGTCTCGGCGATGGCGCGCTCCATACTGCCGGTCATGCGGTCGGCATACAGGATGACGCGGCCGTCCACATTGCGCGCGGCGCGGCCGATGGTCTGGATCAATGAGGTCTCGGAGCGCAGGAAGCCCTCCTTGTCCGCATCCAGGATGGCGACCAGGCCGCATTCGGGGATGTCCAGACCCTCGCGCAGCAGGTTGATGCCGATCAAACAGTCGAAGGTCCCCAGCCGCAGGTCGCGCAGGATCTCGATCCGCTCCAGCGTATCGACGTCGGAGTGCATGTAGCGGACGCGGATGCCCTGCTCGTGCATATATTCGGTCAGGTCCTCGGCCATCTTCTTGGTCAGGGTGGTGACCAGGCTGCGGTAGCCCTTGGCCGTCGTCGCCTTGACCTCGTCGATGACGTCGTCGACCTGGTTGCGGGTCACGCCGCTGACCGGACGGATTTCCACCGGCGGGTCGATCAGGCCGGTGGGGCGGATCACCTGCTCGACGAAGACGCCGCCCGCCTGTTCCATCTCCCACGGACCGGGGGTGGCGCTGACGTGCACCGTCTGGGGGCGCATGGCCTCCCATTCCTCGAACTTCAGCGGGCGGTTGTCGATGCAGGAGGGCAGGCGGAAGCCGTATTCCGCCAGCGTCGACTTGCGGCGGTAGTCGCCCCGGAACATGCCGTTGATCTGGCCGACCGTGACGTGGCTCTCGTCCACGAACAGCAGGGCGTTGTCGGGGATGTATTCGAAGAAGGTGGGCGGAGGTTCGCCCGGCGCGCGGCCGGTCAGCCAGCGGGAATAGTTCTCGATCCCGGCGCAGCTGCCGGTGGCCTCCATCATCTCCAGATCGAACCGGGTGCGTTGTTCGAGGCGTTGCGCCTCCAGCAGCTTGCCGTTCTCGACCATCCAGTCCAGCGTCTCCTTCAGCTCGGCCTTGATGCCGCTGGTGGCCTGGTTCAGCGTCGGGCGCGGGGTCACATAATGGCTGGCGGCGTAGACGGTGATCTCGGTCAGGTCGGCGGTCTTCTTGCCGGTCAGGGGATCGAACTCCTGGATCGCCTCCAGCTCGTCCCCGAACAGGCTGATGCGCCAGGCGCGATCCTCCAGGTGGACCGGGAAGATCTCGATCACGTCCCCGCGCTTCCTGAACATCCCCCGGTCGAAGTTCAGATCGTTGCGCTTGTATTGCAGCGCGATCAGATCCGCCCTCAGCTTGGCCTCGTCGATCTGGTCCCCGACCTTCAGCGTGAACGTCATCGCCGTATAGGTCTCCACCGACCCGATGCCGTAGATGCAGCTGACCGACGCCACGACGATGACATCTTCCCGTTCTAGTATAGCCCGAGTAGCCGAGTGCCGCATCCGGTCGATTTGCTCGTTGATCGACGAATCCTTCTCAATGTAGGTGTCAGTTCTCGGAACATAGGCTTCTGGCTGATAGTAGTCGTAGTAGCTGACAAAGTATTCGACGGCGTTGTCCGGGAAGAAGCTCTTGAACTCGGAGTATAACTGGGCCGCCAGAGTCTTGTTCGGGGCCAGGATAAGGGCCGGGCGCTGGGTTTCCTCGATCACCTTGGCCATGGTGAAGGTCTTGCCCGAGCCGGTGACGCCCAGCAGCACCTGATCGCGGTCGCCGGCGCCCGCCTGGGCCACCAGTTCGGCGATGGCGGCGGGCTGATCGCCGGCGGGGGTGTATTTCGTCTCCAGCCGGAAGCGGCCACCCTTCTTCTTGCCCTCGTGCGAGGGGCGGTGCGGCACCCAGTCGGCGGGCGCCGCGATGGGCTCCTCCGGGGTCAGGCGCGGGCCGGTGACCGGCGCGAACACCGGCATGGACTTGGCCGGCTTGCCGGTATCGCGCACAAACTGGGCGGAGGCCTCCTGAACGCCCGGATTGGGCACGTGAACAGGCTTGGCCGGCTTTGCGGCGGCGGGCTTCGGCGTCGAAGAACGGTTCATGAACAGAACTTAGTGAGCGCTACGGAATGACGCCATAGCGCACAGAGCGCCAAGACGGTTCATCTCGGATGTTGGGAGTAAAAAAGGCCAGAAAACGTCGCAATGTAAAAACATCGTGCTTTGTTGCGGCCTCAACTGCGGCATTTTGCGCTTAATTTGACCTCGTTACGAACTTTTGTGTGACTTTTTCAGTTGTGGTTGTTCTTGGTTGCGCCTAGGGCTGTCACACAATCGATATATTACGTATATCGGTGATACATATCCGAGATACGCGGGTGTCGTTAAGTATCGTGTCAATACAGATTGTGAATGAGGCGTATGCGTAACCGTAAGAACCATCTCCTTGCGTCGACCATAGTCGGCGGAATTGTTACAGCATCGCTTGCGATGTTCGCTCCATCCGTTGCTGCGGCACAGGATGCTTCCGTCGCTCAAGCCGGTGAAGCGTCGACCGTCGATGAGGTCGTCGTCATCGGGTCGCGCATTCGTCGCGACAACTACAATGCGCCGTCGCCGACCCAGGTCGTGACGCGCGAAGAAGCCACCCTTCAGGGCTTCGCCTCGACCACCGAAGCGCTGCAAAGCACGGCCGTCACAGGCGGCACGTCGCAGATCAACAACTCCTACGGCGGCTACGTCACCGACGGTGGCCCTGGCGCCAACACCATCGGTCTGCGCGGCATGTCGCCGAGCCGCACTCTGGTGCTGCTGAACGGCCGTCGCGTTTCGCCGGCCGGCTCGCGCGGCTCTGTCGGCGCCGCTGACCTGAACGTGCTGCCGACCGCGATGATCGACCGCGTCGAAATCCTGCGCGACGGCGCCTCGTCGGTTTACGGTTCCGACGCCGTCGCCGGCGTGGTCAACATCCAGACCCGCAAGAACATCGACGGCGTGACGATCGAAGCCCAGCGCAACGAGCCGCTGGAAGCCAATGGCGCCGGCGGTTCGACCCGTCTGTCGCTGACGGCCGGAACCAGCGGCGATCGCTGGCGGGCCGCCGGCTCGGTCGAGCGCTACGAGCGCGACGAACTGACCCTGCGCGACCGTGAGTTCACGCGTTGCCAGACGGACGGCTTCCGCAACGGTCAGGACTTCATCGATCCGCTGACCCGCCAGTCGAAATGCTATCCGATCACCACGACCGGCTCGAACGGCGTGTCGATCAACACCATCGGCACCAACCTGACCGCAGGCATCGGTGCGGCAGGCGCGGTCGGCACGACCTTCAACCGCTGGCGTCCGAACTCGGCCGTCACCACGGGTCTGATCGGCTTCGAAGGCGTCGGCGGCGGCGCCAACGACGTCAATGTGCGCGACACCTTCGAAGATCGCATGCTGAACAAGTCGCTGATCTCGCCGGTCGAGATCACGACCCTTTACGGCGAGGCAGGCTATCAGCTGCAGGCGCTCGGCGATGCCGAGATCTATGGCGAAGCCCTGTTCAACCGTCGCAAGTCTTCGCAGACCGGGTACCGCCAACTGGCGCTGGACTATGCCGTCGGCAGCCCGCTGATCCCGGCCAACCTCCAGAACAGCGTCGTCTTCGCCGATCAAGGCCTGAACAAGGGCCAGAACGTCGGCGTGCGCGCCTTCATCGGTTTCGGCAACGACCAATCCGAGCAGGAAGTCGATTTCGGCCGCTATGTCGCGGGCATCAAGGGTAACTTCTTCATCCCAGAATGGCGCTACGACGCATCGTTCAGCTACTCGCGCTCCAAATCGACCTACACCAGCGAGCAGTTCCTGACGGATCGCCTGATCGAGAGCCTGGATGTCGTCCAGACCGCGCCGGGCCAGTTCCAGTGCGCTCAACTGGGCGCCAATCCCGGCTGCGTCGCCGCTCCGGTTCTGAACACTCAGACGATCGGCGGCGTGCTGCCTCAGAACTGGGTCGACTACGTCTTCCGCCCGGTGACCGGCACGACCGAGTTCACCGAGAAGGTCGTCAGCTTCGGCATCGATGGTCCGCTGTTCAGCCTGCCGGCTGGTCGCGTGATGGGCTTCTTCGGCGCCGAATGGCGTGAATCGGAAATCGACGACACGCCGGGTCTCGATAGCCAACTGGGCAACACCTACAACTTCTCGACTTCGTCCATCACGCGCGGCTCGGACTCGGTGAAAGAAGTGTTCGGCGAGATCGAAGCACCGATCCTGGCGGATATGCCGTTCGCCAAGGAACTTACGCTGAACGGTTCGTTCCGCTACACCGACTATGACTCTTACGGCGACGACACGACCTACAAGATCGGTCTGGTCTATCGTCCCATCGACTGGGTCACGGTTCGCGGCACCTACGGCACGTCGTATCGCGCGCCCGCCCTGTTCGAACAGTTCGTGGGCGCAACGACCGGCTTCCAGTCCAACACGCTGGATCGCTGCAACAACTACGGCGCGCCGAACGTGAACCCGAACCGTGTCGCCAACTGCACGGCCCAAGGCCTGCCGGGCGACTTCCAGTCGGTCACCAGCGTTCGTGTCGTCACTTCGGGCGGCGCAGACGCCGGTCTGTCGGCCGAAACATCGACAAACATGACGGTCGGCCTGGTTCTCCAGCCGCCGCTGCCGTCCAACTGGGGCGCTCTGTCCTTCGCCGTCGACTACTACGAAATCGAGGTCGACAATGGCGTCTCTCGGACGGGCGCAGCCGAAATCCTGACGCGCTGCTACGATTCCAGCCCTGCCGACTTCGCCGCCAACAACGGCTTCTGCCGTCTGGTCACGCGCAGCACGGTCGACAACAGCCTGACGGTCCAGGACAGCTACATCAACCTGGCCACCGACAATGTTAAGGGTCTGGATTACACCGTGCGTTATCGCAGGGATGTCGGTCCCGGCACGGCGTTGTTCAACTTGGCTGTGACGCAGTACACGGAAATATCGAGCAAACTGTTCGCCGAAGATCCGCTGGTAGATTTCACCGGTATGCTCAACAATCCGGAGTTCACCGGCACGACGGACGTTTCCTACGCTTGGGACAAGTGGCGCGTGCGTTACGGCGTCGAGTGGATCCAGGGCACCGACAGCTATGCCTACTATGAAGAAGATCCGGTCACGTCCGATCTGGATCTGGAAGTCGACGACTACTGGCTGCACAACGCGTCGGTGCAATATTCGGCCAATGGCTGGACGGCGACCGCTGGCGTGCGCAACCTGTTCAACGAAGACCCCCCGACCATCTCGTCCGGCTTCTACAACCGGGTCGGCAACGCTCCGCTGTATTCGGGCTACGACTATCTGGGACGCACGGCCTTCGTGAATCTGACGAAATCGTTCTAAGGGCGATCTTGGTTTGGGAAGGGCGGCGGACTTCGGTCCGCCGCCCTTTTTTGGCCTTGAATGCAAAATCATCGGCCTCAAGACGCCAAGCTTCGCCGCCCAAATCGCACGAAAATGTTCACTTCCGAAAAAGTCACTGCTTACGTTGTGGCTCAAAAAAAACGTCCACGTATCAGCACTGGTAGTGAACGAGCCGTGCGCGTAATCCTGCATTTCACGCATTTTTGACGCATTTGTCACATCAGCGTTATGTGGCGGAAATGTAACGCCGGTGGTCGGAAAGTGACCAAAAGGCGACCGGCCTGCTGTCGCTTCGTATCGGCCTTCGTGTAAGGACCGATGGACTCGGTCGTTGGTAAACGACGGATCGTTCAGATTCACGAAGAGGGGCGTACAACCACATGCTGAAATTGAAAAACCAGCTTCTAGGCTCGACGATGGTCGCCGGCCTGGCTGCCGTAGCGGTCATCGGCTCGGCATCGGCCGCATCCGCACAAACCACCACCCGCACGAACGCCCAGACCGAAGCCGAAGACGCCACGAACGTCGAAGAGGTTGTGGTCGTCGGCTCGCGTCTGCGCCGCGACACCTACAACTCGCCGTCGCCCATTCAGGTCGTGACGCGCGAAGAGTCGACCCTGGCCGGTTTCGCCTCCACGACCGAAGTGCTGCAAGGCACCGCCGTCACCAGCGGTTCGTCGCAGATCAACAACTCCTACGGCGGTTTCGTGACCGACGGTGGCCCTGGCGCCAACACCCTGTCGCTGCGCGGCCTGGGTGCGACCCGCACCCTGATCCTGCTGAATGGCCGTCGCGTTGCGCCCGCCGGTTCGCGCGGCGCCGTCGGCTCGGCCGACCTGAACGTCCTGCCGACCGCCATGATCGAGCGCATCGAAGTCCTGAAGGACGGCGCCTCGTCGATCTACGGTTCCGACGCCGTCGCCGGCGTCGTCAACGTCATCACGCGCAACAACATCGATGGGATCACCCTCGAAGCCCAACTGAATGCTCCTATGGAAGCGGACGGCGCCGGCAAGCAGACGCGTTACTCGGTCGTCGCTGGCCTGCAGGGCGATCGCTTCCACCTGTCCGGCTCGGCAGAATACTACAACCGCGAGGAAATCACCCTCGGCGACCGTGAGTTCACGCGTTGCAACACCGACTACCGCCTGAACCGCACGACCGGCGCCTTCTCCGACTTCGTCGATCCCCTGACCGGCCAGCGTAAATGCTATCCGGTCACCGGCACCGGCTCGAACGGCGTGACGATCAACACCATCGGCACCAGCAGCACCGCTGGCGTTGGCGCCGCAGGCGTTCCCACCACCTATGCCGGCACCTTCAACCGCTTCCGTCCGAACTCGGCCGTCAGCACGGGCCTCGTCGGCTTTGAAGGTGTGGGCGCTACGGGCCTGAACCTGAACATCCGTGACACATTCGAGCCGCGCCTCCTGAACCGCTCGTTGATTTCGCCGGTCGAAGTCGGCACGGCCTTCGTCGAAGGATCGTATGACCTGAAGGCGCTCGGCAACGCCGAGGTCTATGGCGAATTCCTGGTGAACCGCCGCAAGTCGAGCCAGACCGGTTATCGCCAACTGTCGCTGGACTACAACAAGGGCAGCCTGCTGATCCCGGGCAACCTGCAGTTCTCGACGTTCCTGGGCCCTCAGCCGACTTCGGCGACGCCCACGACCAACGTCGGCGTCCGCGCCTTCATCGGTTTCGGCAACGACACGAGCACGCAGGAAGTGGACTTCACGAAGTCGACCGCCGGCATCCGTGGCGACTTCTTCCTGCCCGAATGGCGCTATGACGTTTACGCCAGCTATGCGCGTTCGAACTCGACCTATGTGTTCGAATCGTTCCTGACCGACCGTCTGCGCGACTCGCTGAACGTCGTGGCTGCTCCGGCCGGCACGCCCGCCCGCCTGGTTCGCACCGGCATTCTGCCGACCGGTGTCCAGGGCTCGGTCACCTGCGCCGTCAACATCACCAACCCGACCGCCGGCTGTATCGCTGCGCCGTTCCTGACCAGCCAGACCATCGGCGGCGCCCTGCCGCAGGACTGGAAAGACTACGTCTTCCGCCCTGTGACCGGCACCACCGTGTATGAAGAGAAGACCATCTCGGCCGGTATCGACGGTCCGCTGTTCACCCTGCCTGCCGGTCAAGTCACCGCCTTCCTGGGCGCTGAATGGCGTGATGCGTCGATCAACGACTCGCCGCCTGTGGACAGCGTCAACGGCAACCTGTTCAACCTGACGACTTCGGCGCCCACGCGCGGTTCGGACCAGGTCTGGGAAGTCTTCGGCGAGCTGGAAATCCCGCTTCTGGCAAACCTGCCTTTCGCTAAGGAACTCAGCCTGAACCTGTCGGGTCGTTACACCGACTACGATTCTTACGGCGACGACACGACCTACAAGGCCGGCCTCGTCTATACGCCGGTGTCGTGGCTGTCGGTTCGCAGCACCTATGGCACGTCGTACCGCGCACCTGCGTTGTTCGAACAGTTCCAGGGCGCAACGAGCGGCTTCCTCAACCAGTCGAGCGATCCCTGCAACAACTACGACGCTCCTGGCGTCTTCGCGAACCGTGCAGCCAACTGCGCCAGCCAAGGCCTGCCGGCCGGCTTCAGCGCCACGAACGGCATCACCGTCATCAGTTCGGGTGGCGCGGGTTCGGGCGCTCTGGCGGCTGAAACCTCGAAGAACTTCACGGCCGGCGTAATCCTGCAGCCGACCCTTCCGTCGGGCTTCGGCAACCTCTCGTTCGCCGTCGATTACTACGAGATCACCGTCGAGAACGGCGTCAGCCGTATCGGCGCCGCCAACATCCTGTCGCGCTGCTACGACTCCAACCCGGCCGACTTCACCGCCGACAACGGCTTCTGCCGTCTGATCGATCCGCGTAACGCTGGAACGCAGGCTCTGACGGTTCGCGACAGCTATACCAATGTCGCCACCGACAAGGTTCGCGGCATCGACTACAACGCGCGTTGGAACGCAGACATCGGTCCGGGCCGCGTTACCGTGAACCTGGGCGCCACTCAGTTCCTGGAAATCTACAGCCAGCTCTTCTCGGATGATCCCATCCGCGAAGAGAAGGGAATCCTGGGTTCGCCCGAGTGGACCGCGACCGGCAATGTCAGCTACGCTTGGGGTCCGTACCGGGTTCGTTATGGCGTGGAATGGATCGACGCGATGGACTCGACCGCGTTCGTCGGCGCCACGGGTCTGGCCGACTACGTCTTCGATGTTGACGAGTACTTCACGCACAACATCTCCGCCCAGTACTCGATGAACGACATCACGATCACCGCTGGTGTTCGCAACCTGTTCGACGCGGATCTGCCGCCGATCTCGCAGGGCGCCTACAACAAGGTTGGCGATACCGTTCTGTACTCCGGCTACGACTATGTTGGACGTAGCGCGTTCATCAACGTCTCCAAGTCGTTCTAAGAACGACTGTCTCGAACTGAATAGGGGCGGCGGACTTCGGTCCGCCGCCCTTTTTCTTTGTCCGGGCGCCGGAATAGACAAGACGGCGCAATGCCAGGCTTGACTCCCTCACACAGTATGTACCATACACTGTGTATCACACACTATGTGACGCACGGGGATGGCGCGTGAGCGAGAACAACGAGGCGCTGCTGTTCGAGAGCTTGCGGCTGGAGCTGCGGCGGGGGTCGTTGATCCTGGCTGTGCTGGCGAGCCTCAGGCGCGAGCAATACGGCTATTCGCTGCGGGTCGCCCTGGGCGAGGTCGGGGTCGAGATGGAGGAGAGCACCCTCTATCCGCTGCTGCGCCGGCTTGAGAGCCAGGGCCTGCTCGACAGCGAATGGCGTGAGGAGGAGCGGCGCAAGAAGCGGTTCTACCGCCTGTCGCCGCGCGGCGAGGCGATGCTGGAACGGCTGGCGACCGAATGGCGCGGCCTGTCGGCCTCGCTGGAGAAGATGCTGTGAACACCGGGAAAGAGGGAGAGACCGGCATGGACCTGGTCGAACGTTATCTGAAGGCCTTGGCGGCGCAGTTGCCAAAGGACAGTCGCGACGACATCGTCGCCGAACTGCGCGACGAGATCATGGATCGGCTGGAGGCGCTGGAGGCGCGTCTGAGCCGTGCGCCCAGCGACGACGAGGTCGAGGCCCTGCTGCGCGAGGTCGGGCACCCCCTGACCGTGGCGGCGCGCTATCGCTCGGGGCCTCAGGCGCTGATCGGGCCGGAGCTCTATCCCTGGTGGATGTTCGGGGTGAAGGTCGGGCTGTCGGTCATGGCCTGCGTGACCCTGGTTGGGCTGGCGGTGCGGGTGCTGGTCGGCGATGTCTATGTGGGTCAGGCGATCGGGCAGGGCATCGCCAGCCTGTTCAGCGGGGCCGTGACCATCATCGGACTGCTGACCGTCGCCGGCTTCGTGCTGGAGCGGCAGGAGAAGAAGCCGGACTTCATCGCCAAGTGGCGGGTCAAGGATCTGGGCCTGTTCGAACTGGGCGGCGATTTCGACGCCGACCAGTGGGGCCAGCGGCTGGCGCGGGGCGACTGGTCTTCGCCGAAAGCCAAGCCTGGCGCCGACGTCCGCAAGAGCGCCGAGATGTCGCCGGTGGCCCGCGCGGTGGCCAGCGCCATCGGCTGGACCGTCGTGCTGATGTGGTGGACGGGCCTGCTTCAGGTCGCGCCGATCCGGCCGGAAGAGCTGGCGGGGGTCGTCGATGGCGTCGACTATGGACGGATCCTGGCCGACATGGTGAGCGCCGCCTATTGGCCGGTCGCCCTGTTCGCGGCGTGCCGTGTCGGGTTCGACCTGATGCGGGCGGCGTCGGGCGGCAATGTGCGGGTGACGGCGCTGGGCGATCTGGCGTTCGGGATCGCGGCGGCCTGGGGCCTGCTGTGGGTCTGGTTCTGGTCGGCCCTGTCGCCGCTGATCTGGGTCGGGACCGTGACAGAGTTCGTGGAGCGGGTGCGGGTGCTGATCGGCCGTTCCGGCGAGGACGTGGGCGGCGTGGCGACCATCCTGATGGTGGTCGTGGTGTGGGCCTTCGCCGCCGAGGCGGTACGGGTGGTCCGGGCGGCGGCGCGACTGGTCGTCGGGCGGTGAGGGGGCGATAGGTAACCCCTTTCCGACGGTTGATTGCTGAACCTTCGGACGGCTGCACCGTTGGGGCCAAGCGGCGCCGTTCAGGCCGCAACGGGGGCGGGATCATCGCGTGACATTACAACAGGGTTTGGCGTTCGGCCTGGTCGGCCTGACGGTGGCGGCCTTCATCTGGGGTCGGTTCCGCTATGACCTGGTGGCGCTGGCGGCGTTGGTCGCGGGTCTCGCCGTCGGCGTGATTCCGGCGGAGGACGCCTTCGCGGGCTTCGCCAACGACGTGACGGTGATCATCGCCTGCGCCCTGGTGGTGTCGGCGGCCTTCGCCCGGTCCGGTATCGTCGAGATGGCGCTGAAGCGAGTCTTGCCGCACCTGAAGACCGAACGCAGCCAGGTTCCGGTTCTGACGACGGCGGTGACCCTGCTGTCCATGGTGACCAAGAACGTCGGCGCCTTGGCGATCATGATGCCGGTGGCGCTTCAGGTGTCGCGCAGGACCGGCACGCCCCAGTCACGCCTGCTGATGCCGATGGCCTTCGGCGCCATGGCGGGCGGGATGGTGACCCTGGTGGGCACCTCGCCCAACATCCTGGTCGCGGAGGTGCGTCAGGACATCGTCGGCCAACCATTCCAGATGTTCGACTATGCGCCCGTCGGTCTGGCGCTGACGGCGGCGGCGCTGGCGTTTCTGGCGTTCGGCTATCGGCTGCTGCCCAAGGATCGAACCGGCGCGCTGGGCCTGTCGGCGGCCCTTTCGGCCAACGCCTATCTGACCGAGGCGCGTGCGCCGGACGACTGGATGCGGGCGCCGACGACGATCACCGCCCTGGTGGCGCTGGCGGCCGACGCGGTCGAGATCATGGCCCTGATCCGGGACGGCAAGCGGCGCGCCAGGCCGCGTGGCAATACTTTGGTCCAGCCGGGCGACACCCTGCTGTTGAAGGGCGACCACGAGGCGCTGGAAGCCTTCATCGATGCGACCAAGCTGACGCTGGTGCGGGGCGACCGGCCGGTGCTGCTGGAACAGGCCAAGGACGAGGTCAATCTGGTCGAGGCGGTGGTCGGGGCCAAATCCCCGCTGACGGGTCAGTCGGTGCGCCAGTTGGACCTTTACGGCCAGCACGGTCTGAACCTTCTGGGGGTGTCGCGCAGCGGCTATGAGCTGACGCAGCACCTGAGAACGGCCAAGCTTCAGGCGGGCGACGTGTTGCTGCTTCAGGGGTCCGAGGCGGCGATGCCCAAGGTGCTGACGGCGCTGCAACTGCTGCCGCTGGCCGAGCGCGAGGTGCGGCTGGGCGGCAAGAGGCGCAAATACCTGCCGGCGGTGGTGCTGGCGGCGGCGATGGTGATGGTGGGGTTCGGCATCCTTCCCGTGGCCATCGCCTTCTTCGGCGCCGCGGTGGTGATCGTCGCCCTGGGTGGCCTGCGGATGCGAGATGCCTATGCGGCGCTGGATGGGCCGCTGCTGGTTCTGATCGCGGCGCTGATCCCCGTGTCCGACGCCATCCAGCAGACCGGCGGCGCCGACCTGATCGCCAGTCATCTCAAGGGGCTTTTCGAGGGCATTCCGCCGGTGGTCGCCGTGGCGGGAATGATGGCCGCGTCGATGGCGGTGACGCCCTTCCTGAACAACGCCGCCACGGTGCTGGTCGTGGCGCCCATCGCCGGTGTTCTGGCCCAGCAGCTGGGCCATCGGCCCGACCCCTTCCTGATGGCGGTTGCGGTGGGGGCCGCGTGCGACTTCCTGACCCCCATCGGACACCAGTGCAACACCATGGTCATGGGGCCAGGCGGCTATAAATTCTCGGACTATCCGAAGCTGGGCGCACCCTTGAGCCTGCTGGTGCTGGTCATCGGACCGCCGACGATCCTGCTGTTCTGGCCCATGTGACGGTCGCCTCTTGACGGCGTGTAACCTATAGGTGATATGTCACCTCAAGGTTACTTCAGGAGGCTGTGATGAACAATGACGAAAACGCTGCCGTGCTACGGGTGAAAACGGAACGGCGCAAATACTGGTGGGGCGGCATCGCGATTGTGGTCGTCGGCGCCGCCGCCCTAGTCAATGGCGCTGGCTTCGCCGTTCTAGTCGGGGCAGACGGCGATCAAGCGACGACGGCAGATGTGGCTGCGGGCGTCGGTCTTGGCCTCTTGATCGTGGGGGGGCTTATGGCCTGGTGCGGGAGGCCCGGCCAGCCGATCAATGTCGCTGCAAGCGGAGAGGGGTCGCGCCGCGACAAGCTGCAGCGCGTGCGCGCACGACAGCTGATTATCTATCCCGTGATGATGCTGATGTTCATAGTGCAGGCCCACAGCGCCATGCTGAGGGTGCTGGGCGGGGACCACAACTTCGGCGCCTACATCCAGATACTGACTCCGGTCCTGTACGGCTGGCTGATCCCCGTCCTCGTCATGGGCTGGGACTGGCATGCGCAGAAGAACCGCCGCCTGTTGGAGGACGAGCTGACCCAGGTGATGAGGGCGCGGTCGATCATTCTGGCTTTCGTGGTGCTGATGAGCGGCGTCACGGTCGCACTGGGTCTGGGAATGTGGCGCGCGGACTATGGCGTGATGGCCTTACCCTATGTGCTGGCGTTGGGCGGCGCGTCGGCGGGCCTGCGGTTCGCTTGGCTGGACCGGGAGGCCGGTCGCGATGGGTGATCCAAGACTGGGGTCACGGCTCAAGGAACTGCGCACCGCCGCAGGCCTGACCCAGCAAAGCTTGGCCGACAAGGCGAGCGTGTCGCGCAAGACCATCAATACGGTCGAGAACGGCGTCTTCGTGCCCTCCACCGTCCTGGCGCTGGAACTGGCGCGGGCGCTGGAGACGACGGTGGAGGGGCTGTTCTTCCTCAAGGACTGATCCGATCCATGTCCGAAAACCGCGAGACATCGCGGGGCGGCGGGGGCATCCTTTCCTCATGGAACAGCCTCTGGATCAGGACGCCTGCTGGCGCGCCGTGGTGGCGCGGGACGCGCGTTTCGATGGGCGTTTCTTCACGGGCGTGACCTCGACCGGGATCTATTGCCGGCCGGTCTGTCCGGCGAGAACGCCGAAGCGGGAGAATGTCATCTTTCATCCGACGGCGGCGGCGGCCGAGGAGGCGGGGCTTCGGGCCTGCCTGCGCTGCCGGCCCGAGACCGCGCCCGAGATGGGCGCCTGGCGCGGCACGTCGAACACGGTCAGTCGCGCCTTGGCCCTGATCGAGGCGGGGGCGCTGGACACGGGCAATGCGGAGGCCTTGGCGACACGTCTGGGCATGGGCGAACGGCAACTGCGCCGCTTGTTCCGCCCGCATCTGGGCGCTGCGCCGGTCAGCGTGGCCCAGACCCGGCGCGTGCTGTTGGCCAAACAGTTGATCCACGAGAGCGACCTTTCGATGGCCGAGGTGGCCATGGCCTCCGGCTTCGGCAGCGTGCGGCGGTTCAACGAGACCTTCCAGGCTCTGTATGGCCGGGCGCCGTCCGACCTGCGGCGACGCAGGATCGAAAGCGAGCCGGGCGGGGTGGTCAAGATCGGCCAGTCCTATCGCCCGCCCTATGACTGGACCGCCATGATGACGACCTTGGCGATGCGCGGCGTCGCGGACGAGGTGGTGGCCGACGGCGCATGGACCCGACGGCTGAGAGTAGACGTGGACGGCACGGACGGGTCGGTGACAGTGCGCCCCGCCTCGACCGGCAAGGCGTCGGTCGAGGCGCGGGTCGGCGAACTGAAGGCCTTGCCCGGCGTGCTGGCGCGAGTGCGGCGCGTGTTCGACCTCGCCGCCGATCCCGAGGCGATCACGCGCGACCCGTCGGCCGATCCCGTCCTGCGGGCGGCCGTCGAGGCCCGGCCGGGATTGCGACCAGCGGGCGACTGGATCGACGCCGGCGAGGATGCGCCCAGCGACCGGCTGGACACCACGGATGCCGGATTGCTGGCGCGCGCGGAGTGGTGGCGGCCGTGGCGGGCTTACGGCGCCCTGTACTGGACCCTGATCGAGGAGCGGCGACATGACCAAGCAGCCTGAGATGCATCTGACCCTGGACCGGATCGCGTCGCCCGTGGGCGAGGTGCTGGTCGTCACCGATGCGGACGGCGCGGTGCGGGCGCTGGACTTCCACGACTACGAGGCGCGGCTGCGGCTGCTGCTGCGCCGCCACTATGGCGAGGTCGTGCTGACTGAAGGCCGTGCGCCGCAGCCGGTGCGCCAGGCGGTCGAGGCCTGGTTCGGCGGCGACCTGACCGCCTTCGACGCTGTCGAGGTGAAGACCGGCGGCACCGAGTTTCAACGCGCGGTGTGGAAGGCGCTGCGCGACATCCCGACCGGCGAGACGCGCACCTATGGCCAGATGGCGACCGCGATCGGCGCGCCAAAGGCCGTGCGGGCCGTTGGCCTGGCCAACGGCGCCAACCCCGTCGGCGTCATCGTGCCCTGCCACCGCGTGATCGGAGCCAACGGAACGCTGACCGGCTATGCCGGCGGGCTGGAGCGCAAGCGCTGGCTGCTGGCGCACGAGGCCGGCGGCCGGTTGCTTTAGCTGGTCGGCGGCGCAGGCGTTGGCGACAGGGGAGAGATCACCTGGGGCGCGGTCGGCGGGGCGCCGGCCCTCAGCTGTGCGATATAGTCCAGTTCGCGCTTGGCGTTTGCGTCCGCCGGATCGATTTCGAGCGCGGCCTCGTAGGCAGTCTTCGCCTCGTCCAGTCGGCCCAGTTCGATCAGGCTGAAGCCGCGCCGGCGATGGAACGGGCCGCGATGCAGAACCATCAGCATGTCGTCGTCCGCCAGGGCCGCGTCAGCCAGCACCAGGGCGTCGTTCCAACGCGCCAGCCCTTGCAGGGCGGCGGCCTTTTCAACGAGCAACAGCCAGTTTTTCGGCTGCACTTTCAGCGCGCGATCCAGATAGGCGATGCCCTCGTCATAGCGCCGCCCCTCGACCGCTTCCGAGGCGAGCATCAGGGCGCGATGTCGCCATAGACGTTCGGCAGGGCCGTCGCGCCCTTGGCGGTGCTGCCGTCCTTGGCGGCGGCTGCGATCATCCGGGCCCACCAGCACGCCGCCGGTGAAAAAAGGGGGTCCGGATCACGCCATCGGCCGTTCTCGTGGAGGACTGAGCACCAAGATCAACGCCCTGGTCGATCAGGACGGCCTGCCGTTGCGGATCGTGCTCTCGGCCGGTCGGGCCTCGGACAAGGCCGCCGTTGAGGCCCTGATCGACAGCCTCAAACCCGCCAAGGCTCTGGTCGCCGACCGAGGCCATGAAGCCCAGGCCATTATCGACCCCGCCATCTACCGACACCGAAACGTCGTCGAGCGCTACTTCTGCAAGCTCAACCACTTCTGACGCGTCGCCACCCGCTTCGACAAACTCGTCCGCAACTTCCTCGCCGCCGTACTGCTCGCTTCAACAAGACTTTGGCTCAGAACTTATGAGTCCAGAACCTGGGGCCCGAAGGCTCTAAATCCGAGCATCCAGCCAGGTGCGGATCGCTCTGCGCGCGCCCCGTGCGGCCGGGCCGCCGAAGTGCAGGAAGCCGTGCGGGGTCTGGGGCACGCGGATGAGGTCGGCGTCCGAGGTCTCGCCCCAGCGGGTGGCCATCAGCAGACTGTCCTCGAACAGGGGGTCGTCCTCGCCGGCGATGAACAGGGCGGGCGGCAGGCCGGTCAGGTCGGCATAGAGAGGCGACACGTCGGGCCGGCGCAGGCCCGCCTCGTCGCGATCAGGGGCCAACCGGGCCAGGTCGGCGCGCATGGTCGGGCCGTTGAACAGCAGGGTCTCTGGTCCGGCCGAGCGCACGCTCTCGGTCCCCGACAGGTCGAAGACGCCGTAGGTGAAGACGCAGCCCTTCACCAGGTCGATCAGCCCCTGGTCGCGCAGGGCCACGGCGGTCAGGGCCGCCAGATGCCCGCCGGCGGATTCGCCCGTCAGGAACAGGGTCGAGGCGCCCAGCCGATCGACGTTGGTCACGGTCCAGTAGGCGGCGGCCAGACAGTCGGCGATGGCGGCGTCGATATAGATCTGGCGACGTTCCGACAGCAGGCGGTAATCGACCGAGACGACGCAGAAGCCGTGGTGGGCCAGATGAGCGTTCAGCCGGTCGTTCAGCCCGGCGCTGCCCAGCACCCAGCCGCCGCCGTGGATGTCCAGGATGACGGCGCGGGGCGTGCCGACAGGATGCAGGATGCGCAAGGGGACGGGATGGTCGCCGTCGGTCTGGATGATCTCGACCGTCACGCCGCGCTTGCGAAGGCGGGGGACCGTGACCCGCCCGGCGGCGGCGTCCAGCCACAGCGACAGCCGCTGACCCGCATCGATACGCCAGCCGTCGGTGCGCAGGCGCGGCGCGCGGGCGAGGACGGCGTTGATCCGCCGCACCGCCGCCTGCTGGGGCGGGGCGAACTCGACGAGGTGAGTGCGCAGGGTCATTTGGGAAGGGACTTGCGCTGGAAGACAACCTGGAGGGCGATGTTCTTGATCTGCGACCGCTCGATCAGCATGAGAGGAATCGGGATGGTGCGGCGGACGACTTTGTGGCTGAGGCCGGTCTGGGTCGAGACCAAGCGAAAAGCTTGGCAGTTCTTCAGCGTCAGGGCGACGATCTGTTTGTCCGTATCGAGGGAAAGGCTTTCGACCTCGCCTTCGTAGCCGACCCAACTGTCCTCGATCTCCATGTCGGTGACGACATAGGCGGCCAAGTGCTTGTTGTAGTCAGGCTCTGGGCTGAGCTGTGTCAGGATCGAAGCCCAGCCCCCGTAGAGGAAACGGAACAGGGGAGTCGCCGTTTGGGGCAGTTCCTGCTGCTGACGGGTGATGCTGGTGCGTTCAGCCTGGTTGATCGCCCCCCGCATCGCCAGATAGGCGCCGTAGGACAGGGCCAGCAAAACGCTGAGAAGGAACCACGCCTCCAAGCCTAGGAAAGGGTCGTCCTTCGGTCGCGCGGCCAGGAAGTAGGCGTAGGGGTTCGGGTTCCAGGGCACATGGATCGACGGCAGTAGATGGGCGGCTAGGTCGTTGAGAACGAACAGGCCCGCGCCCGCCGCATGAGCCGCTAGTGCGCCAAAGATGACGATGGACAGGGCTGTGAAGGAGTTGGGAGCCGGCGGGGCGGGTGCGACCACCTTGCCGCCGCCCGAGGTATAGAGGGCGGCGAACACCGCCAGGCCCGGCGCAAGGATGAAAAGCGCCCAGGCGACCCCCAGGGTGACAGTCAAGCGGCGCGGGCCGGCTTCTTGATCTGAGTCGGCTTGCTGGCGGGTTGAACCGCAGGTGGCGCAGGCAGCACAACGACGCCGTCGTCGCGGCGCTCGCCTTTGGCGATGGCGGCCGACCAGCTGCCATACTGTTCCACGATCTTGCGACCGGCGCGCAGGGTCTCTTCAGAAGCGATCTGCATATACGACATGGAGCCTCCTTTGGTGTCTTCACGCTAACACAAGATCGGGACGCGCGCACCGGTTTCAAGTCGGATCGCCAATTCCGTAAGCAGACAACGGCGGCGGACGGACTTTCCCCAATCTCGTCATCCTAGGCCTTGTGCCCAGGATACAGACTCCCGGTGTTGACGAGGTGCGTCGCTTCTCCGACGGAGTCTACGGATCCTCGCCAGAAGGGCGAGGATGACGGGTGGGGTTGGGTTCAGGCTGGTATGGTTGAGAGGACGGTCCTTTGGGCCATACCAGCCTCTACCCCGCCAGCGCCGCCTTCTTCTCTTCCAGTTCCAGCCATTCCAGTTCGGCGCTTTCCAGGTCGGCGCGGGCCTTGTCGGCGGCCTTCATCGTGGCGTCGAAGGTCTTGGGGTCGCGGGCGTAGAGGGCGGGGTCGGCCAGGGTCGCGTCGTGTTTGGCGATGGTCGCCGGAAGCGTGTCGATGAGGGCTTCCAGCTCCTTCAGGCGGTGCGTGTCCTTGAAGGTCAGCTTGCCGACCTTCTTGACCGCTGCGGGGGCTGGGTTGTCGGCGGCGCGTTCGGCGGCGGCCTTGTCCTGGGGTCGGGGGTTGGAGCCGGGCTGGAGGAAGCCGGGGTTCTGGCGGATGAAATCGGTCCAGCCGCCGGGGGTCTCGACAATGTCGCCGCGCCCGTTCAGCGCCAGGGTCGAGGTGGACAGACGGTCGATGAAGTCGCGGTCGTGGGAGACCAGGATCAGGGTGCCGTCATAGCCTTCCAGCAGCTCTTCCAGCTTGTCCAACGTGTCCATGTCGAGGTCGTTGGTCGGTTCGTCGAGGATCAGCAGGTTGGCGGGCTTGGCCAACGCCCTTGCCAGAAGCAGGCGGTTGCGCTCGCCGCCCGACAGGGTCGAGATCGGCTGGCGCAACTGGGCCTCGGAAAAGAGGAAGTCCTTGGCGTAGGCGGCGACGTGTTTGGACACGCCGCGCACCAGAATGGAGTCGCCGCCGCCGGGCGTCAGGGCGTCCCACAGGGTCATGTCCGACTTCAGCCCCTCGCGCGACTGATCCAGATAGACGGATTCCAGGTTGGAGCCCATGCGGACCGTGCCCTCGTCCGGCGGCAGTTCGCCCAGCAGGGTCTTGACCAGGGTGGTCTTGCCCGCGCCGTTGGGACCGACGATGCCCAGACGGTCGCCGCGGATGATGCGGGTGGTCAGGTCCTTGAACAGGGTGCGGCCGTTGAAGCCCTTGGACACGCCCTTGATCTCGGCGACCAGCTTGCCCGAGGTGCCGCCGGAATCGACGCCAAGATACAGCTCGCGCGGGGCGTCCTTCATCTTCTCGGCGCGTTCGGCGCGGAGCGCGTTCAGCGAGCGGGCGCGGCCCTCGTTGCGGCTGCGGCGGGCGGTGATGGAGGAGTAGAAGGTGGCGGTCTCGCGCTCGATGGTCTTGGTCAGGCGACGCAGGGATTCGGCCTCCTCCTCCATGACCCTGGAGGACCATTCGTCGAACTCGACGAAGCCCTTGCTCAGGGTGCGGACGCGGCGGCCTTCCAGCCAGTGGACGGTGTTGGTGACGCGGTTCAGGAAGGTGCGGTCGTGGCTGACGACCAGCAGGGCGAACCGGGCCTGGATCAGCTCATTCTCCAGCAGTTCGATGGCCAGGATGTCGAGGTGGTTGGTCGGCTCGTCAAGCAGCAGCAGGTCGGGCTCTTCGGCGAAGGCCTTGGCCAGCGCCGCGCGGCGGGTCTCGCCGCCGGACAGGCCCTGGGTGGATTTCTCGGGGTTCAGGCCGAAGGTGGCCAACCAGGATTCAGCGGTCCAGCTCTCGGCCTCGCCGGAGGAGGCGTAGTCCAGCAGGGTCTCGCCGGTGATGACGGGTTCCTGCGGCACATAGGCGAAGCGGACGGCGGACTGGACCGAACGGTCGCCGCTGTCGGGCTCGATCATGCCCATGACGACCTTCATCAGGGTGGACTTGCCGGCGCCGTTGCGGCCGACGAGGGCCGCGCGGCTGCGCGGTTCGACCGCGAGGTCGACGCCGTCGAAGAGGGGGCGCTGGCCGTCCTGAAGGCGGACGTCCTTGAGTGCGACGAGGGGGGGTCTGGCTGCCATGGGCGGCCATATAGAGGAGGGGAGGCCGAACCGCCATCGGCGTTGACGGTTTCCGGGCGACACGGTGTAGTTCGTGCACAGTGTGCAGTCGGGGGATGCAGGGATGGATATGACGTCGAACGGGCGCGGAGGAGCGCCAGAACGTAAGCCGGGGCGAATCTTCTATCTGCTGGCTGTGCTGCCGGCGATCTGTGAGATCGTGATCATGGTGGTCATTATGGCCACGAAACTGCCGGCGCTGGACGACGGGCTGGAGCAGATCGTCGTGCCGGGCGCGCGCGACCTGATGCTGAAACCCGGCGACCACACGGTGTTCCTGGAGTTCCGCAGCGTCGTCGATGGGCGGGTCTATGTCGTGCAAGACGTGGGCGGACTGGCGGTCAAGGTCCAGGCGGCGGACGGAAGCCCGGTGGCGACGCGAACACCGAGCGGCAGCTCGACCTACACCTTCGGCGGACGGCAGGGGCAGTCGATCCAGAAGTTCCGCATCGACCGGGCCGGGACCTACAGGGTGTCGGCGGATTACGACAGCGGTGCCGGGCCGCAGACCGTGATCGCGGTGGGTCAGGGCTTCATGACAGGGATGTTCGCCGTCGTCCTGTCGGCGGTGGGGGCGTTCTTCGGTGGCATCTTCGTGTCGATCCTGGGCATCGCCTGGGTGGCTTGGAGCCGTCGGCGGACGCCGCGCCAAGCCTGATCTAGCACGTCTTGACAGTTACCGTCCGGTTGGTATGTAGCGCGTATGGACACGACCACACGCCGCCGTGCGCCCGACGACACCCGCGCTGAAATCATCGAAAAGGCGCTGGAGGTCGCCGCCGAACTGGGGGCGTCAGGCTTTACGCTGGATGCGGTGGCGGCGCGCACGAGCGTCAGCAAGGGCGCCCTGCTGCACCATTTCTCGACCAAGATCGCCCTGCTGGAGGGGATGATCGATAATCTCGGCGAGATGCATATGCAGGCCATACTGGCCGAGGCGGCGCGCGATCCCGAACCCTACGGTCGCAATGCGCGGGCCTATCTGAGGGCCACGGTCAACGAGCCGTTCACGCCGCAGGACGTCAGCATCGGGCGCGTCGTCATGGCCGCCTGCGCCATCGAGCCAGCGCTGTCGCAACGCTGGAACGGCTGGATGGAAAAGGTGAAGGTGGACGATCCGCGCGATCCAGTCGGGGCAGACGACGCCCTGATGCTGATGCTTATCGCGGACGGGTTGTGGATGTCGGACATTTTCGGCACGCACAATGTGTCGCCGGAGCAGAGGAAGGCGCTGCTGTCGCTGCTGACGCCCGGACATCCCATCACGGCGAACGACGCATGAGCCCGGTGACGTGGATGGCGCTGCTGGGCGCCATCGCGCTGGAAGTGGCTGGGACGACCCTGCTGCAGGCCTCGCAGCAGTTCACCAGGGCCTGGCCCACGGCGGGTATGGCGGCCTGTTACGGGCTGGCCTTCTACCTGCTGTCGATCGCGCTGAGGCAGATGCCGGTGGGGATCGCCTATGCGATCTGGAGCGGGCTGGGCGTGGTGCTGATCTCGGTGATCGGGGCGGTGGTCTTCCGCCAAAGGCTGGACCTGCCGGCGATGGCGGGTCTGGCGATGATCGTCGGCGGGGTGGTGGTGATCAACCTGTTCTCCAAGACGGTGGGGCATTGAAACAATCCTCCCCCGCGTAGCGGGGGAGGGGGACCGCGAAGCGGTGGAGGGGGCGAAGGCGCGCGGTGCGCCAGACGTTTCACATCCAGCCCGTTTCCGCCCCCTCCACCACGCTTCGCGCGGTCCCCTCCCCGTGAACGGGGGAGAATCTAGAGGGACAGGATGAATTCGGCGACGGCGTCTGGGTCGGCGAGGACAGAGACGGCGGCAATGCGGACGGTGCGGATACCTCTTTCGGCGAGATAGGCGTCGCGGCGGTCGTCGTAGGCGAGGTCGTGCTGCTGGCCGTCGATCTCGATGCAGAGCCGATCTCTGGCGCGGTAGAAGTCCAGGATTAAGGCGTCGAAGGCGTGCTGGCGACGAAAGCCGCAGCCTCGAATACGCCGCCAGATCAGGACTTCGGGCAAAGACATCGTCCGGCGGAGACTTCTGGCGCGTTTTTGAGTAAGGACCGGCGCTCTCATGGAGTGCATCACCATCACAAGCTGTGCCTTTGGCAAGGGGATGCGTCGCGCGTGGTGCGGCGTCCGCCCCCTCCACCCCTTCGTGGCCCCCCTCCCCCGCAGACGGGGGAGGATTTGATGGCGCCCTACTGGGAAACCAAGACCCTGGCCGAGATGTCGCCGTCCGAGTGGGAGGGGCTGTGCGATGCGTGCGGGCTGTGCTGCGTGATCCGGTTCGAGGACGAGGATACGGGCGAGGTCATTCCGACGCGGGTGCATTGCAAGCTGTTCGATTCCCAGGCCTGTTCGTGCTCGGACTATGCGAACCGCAAGGCGCAGGTGCCGGACTGCATCAAGCTGACGCCCGGAAACATCGAGGCGCTGGGGTGGATGCCCCTGTCGTGCGCCTATCGCCGGCTGCACGAGGGGCGGCCGCTGGCGGGGTGGCATCATCTGATCTCGGGCAGTCGCGAGACGGTGCATACGGCCGGGGTGTCGGTGCGGGGGCAGACGATTTCGGAGCTGTCGCTGGCCCAGCCGGAGGATGCGCTGGACTTCGAGGCGCCGGAATGGGCGGTCGAGCGGGGCCGGGACTGATAGGGCAGCACCCCCTAGCCAGCGCAATGACGCTGGTTGAAATGATGCGAAAACAATCTGTTGGCGAATTATGTGGGCGTTCTTCCGGCCTGAGGACGCTGGTGCGCTATGGTTTGGGCATGACGGGAAATCGGGATGACGGAGAGGGCGGCTGCGGCGACGCTCGCGAAACGGCTGCGTCCTGCGCCGGGTGGATGGAGCCCCTGTTCCTGAAGATGAAGGCCAAGATCGAAGAGGCGACCGAGAGCGTCTGTGAAACGGACGTCAAGGAAGCCGGTGCAGCCGAGAAGGTCGCGCGCCAGATCGGCGTGATTGCGCGCTCGGCCAAGGCGGTCGAGGCGATGCGGCTGCTGTGCCTGAGCGACAACGAAGAGGACGAGATGGGTGGACGAACCTACGATCCCGCAGAAGACGAGCGAATCCGACAGGAGCTGGTCGTCGAACACGAGAGGCTTGATCGGATTCTGGAAGAAAAGAACGCCGAGGCTGCTGAAAGGGCGCGAGCTAAGGCTGCATCGCAGCCATTGTCGGGTGGCGAGCCATCAGTGTCTTCCGACTGACGATGATCTGAAGACCTGGCTGCTGCTGGGCGGACGGGGGTCGGGCAAGACCTTCGCCGGGTCGGTCTGGATCGACATCATGGCGCGCGAGCTGCCCGGCATCACCCTGGCTCTGGTCGGCCCCGCCCTGCACGACGTGCGCGAGGTGATGGTGGAGGGGGCGTCGGGGATCAAGGCGTTGGCGGAACCGGGTGACCGGCCGCGCTGGGAAGCGGGGCGGCGTCGGCTGGTGTGGGGCAATCAATCGGCGGCCTATGCGTTTTCTGCGGAAGACCCGGACAGTCTGAGGGGGCCGCAGTTTCATGCGGCCTGGGCGGACGAGTTCTGCGCCTGGCGCAAGCCGGAGATGGTGCTGTCGAACCTGAGATTCGGATTGCGGCTGGGGGACGAGCCGCTGCTGGCGGTGACGACGACGCCCCGGCCGATCCCGGCGCTGAGGCGGCTGATGGCCGAGGCCGGGACGGTGACGGAACGGGCGGCGACGGCGTTGAACGCGCAGAACCTGTCGCCCGGATTTCTGGCGCATCTGCACGACGTCTATGGCGGGACGCGGCTGGCGGCGCAGGAGTTGGAAGGCCTGGTGGTAGAGGGCGAGGGCGCCCTGTTCCATATCGAGGATCTGAAACGGGCCAGGGGCGCGCGGCCGGTCGAGCTGGAGCGGGTGGTGGTGGCGGTCGATCCGCCGGCGACGGCGGGCGGCGACGCCTGCGGGATCGTGGTGGTCGGTCGCAGGGATCGGCAGGCCTTCGTTCTGGCCGACCGGACGGTGCGGGGGCTGTCGCCGGGCGGCTGGGCCAAGGCAGTCTGTCAGGCCGCGCGGGATTATGGGGCGCACGAGGTGGTCGCCGAGGGCAATCAGGGCGGGGACATGGTGCGCGCGGTCTTGAGGACCAACGACTGTCCCGCGCCGGTCGAGATGGTGCACGCCTCGCGGTCCAAGGCGGCGCGGGCCGAGCCGGTGGCTCTGCTCTACGAACAGGGGCGGGTGGTCCACTGCGACGCGTTTCCGGCGCTGGAGGAAGAGATGCTGGCCCTGGGGTGCGAGGGCGGGCCTAGCCCGGACCGGGCGGACGCCCTGGTATGGGCGATCACGCGGTTGATGCTGGGGCCGCAGTCGGCGGGACCATCGATAAGAAGGCTCTAGGGCTTTTCCCTCCCCGGAACGGGGAGGGGGGTCGCGGAGCGACCGGGTGGGGGCGGCCCGGCAGGGGCGCACGGATGATCACGCAAGATCGGTGATGGGGCGCCTTGCCGCCCCCACCCGGCTTCGCCTGCGGCTCAGCCACCCTCCCCCGCGGGGGGAGGGAGATTTTTTTTGAACAGGAGAGACGAGATGCCGGCCATTCCCGAGCGGGACGGATTGCTGAACCATGGGCGCGATGCGAGCGGGCCGGCGCGGCGCGCGGTGGCGGTGACGCCCAGCGATACGGTCGATCTGACGGCCTATGCCAAGGCGCTGTATGTCGGGGCGGCGGGCAATATCCGTGTGCTGACGGTCGGGGGCGAGGACGGGGACGCCGTGACCTTCGCCAACCATCCGGTGGGGTGGTTGCCGGTGCAGGTGCGGCGGGTGCTGGCGACCGGGACGACGGCGACGCAGATCGTTGCGGCCTTCGACTGATGTCGGGCGTCGAGATCGGGGCGACGACGGCGGCGCCGGGCGGGGTATTGGGGCGGTCTCGGTTTTCCGTGCCGGACCTGCCCGTCTGGTCGGCGGCGGTGCGGACGATGCAGGCGGGCGGGCGCGAGGCGCGGCTGCTGTGCATCGGCGACAGCGTGACGCAAGGCTATGGCGGGGTTTCCGGCGGGTGGACGCCGAACGGTCGGGCCGGCGCCTGGCCCGAGCGGCTGGCGGTTATGATGAGCGGGCGGGGGCTTCCGGCGTCGGCGGCCTCGGTGGCCGGGGCAGGGGCGGCGGACGGGGCGAGCGGGGGCTATTCCGCCTATGATCCGCGCGTGACGATGGGCGCGGGGTGGGGCGTCAATGCGCTGACGGGGATGGGGGGCAAGCTGTTCTCGGGCGCGGCGGCGTCCGCTGGCGCCTGGAGCTTTCAGCCCGACGCGGCCGTGGATCGGTTCGACATGTGGGCCGTGACCAATACGGCGCTGGGGGTGATGACGGTCGAGACGGACGGGGTGGTGCGCGCGAGCGTGAACACGACCAAGGCCGCGTCGATGGAGGTGACGACCGTCGCCTTTCCCGAGACGAGCGGGCCGGTGACGGTGCGCTGGGCCTCGGGCGGGGCGGTGTTCATTTCGGGCGGGGTCGCATGGCGGTCGGACGTGCGGCGGGCGCGGGTGATCAACGCCGGCTGGGGCGGGGCCAAGGTGGCGGACTGGATCACGACAGACCAGCCGTACCGCGCCTATGGGTCGATCCCGGCGGCCGGGCCGGATCTTTCGGTCGTCTGCCTGACGATCAACGACTGGAATGCGGGGACGGCGATCGCGACCTACAAGGCCGGGCTAGGGGCGTTGGTGGATCGGTGCCTGACCACGGGAGACGTGCTGTTGATGACGGGATGTCCGTCCGATCCGGCGCAGGGCAAGGCGAGCTATGCCGCCCAGGGCGCGATCCGGGATGCGGTATTGGAGGTTGCGGCGGCGCGGGGGCTGGCGGCGCCCATCGACGGGACGGCCCTGTTCGGCGGCGGTTTCGCCAGCGGACTGATGTTCGACGCCGTCCATCCCAATGCGGCGGGTCAGGCCAGGATCGCCGAGGCGATGCGGGCGCGGGTGATTATCTGAGGTTGTTTGTTCTACGCGCGCGATGTTAACCGTGGCGGATGGGGGAGCGGTTTTACGGGGTGCAGGGGCTGCGGTTCGCGGCGGCGACGGCGGTGGTCGTCGCCCATGCGCTGGACCTGGCGGGGACGCGGCTGGGGCTGGAGACGGTTCTGGCGGGCGAGACGCTGGAGGATTTCGGCGCGGTGGGCGTGGACGTGTTCTTCGTCATCAGCGGCTTCATCATCGCGACGACGACGCGGGGACAGGCGGGCGTGGGCGCGGCCGGCGACTTTCTGTGGCGACGGTTTCGCAGGGTGGCGCCGATCTACTGGCTGCTGTCGCTGCCTATCCTGGTGGTGATGGCGCGGGGCGGGACGCTGAGCCCTGAGGTGGCGGTGGCGACATTTCTGTTCTGGCCGTTCAGCGGACTGGAGATGACGTTTCCGGCGCTGGGGCCGGGGTGGACCCTGTGTTTCGAGATGCTGTTCTACGCCGGGTTCGGGCTGGCGATGGCGGGTGGGAAGCGGGTCGGCTGGGGGTTGGTCGGGGCCTATGCGGTGATGCTGGCGGCCGGGTTGGTCGTGGCGGCGCCGGTGCTGAGGTTCTGGGGCGCGCCGATCATTCTGGAGTTCTTGCTGGGCGTCGGGATCGCGTCGGTGTGGCGGGAGGCGCCGCGTCGGCTGGGGCGGTGGGCGGTCGGGCTGGCGATGGTCGGGTTCGGGCTGAGCCTGGTCGTCGGCTATGGCGGGATCGACGATGTGAGGGCGTTGAACGATCCGTTGAACGGGTTGAGGCGGGTGCTGATCTGGGGCCTGCCCAGCGCGCTGCTGGTGTTCGGCGTGGTGCGGATGGAGCGGGCGGACGTGGCGCCGGGGCGGTTGGCGCGGGCGGCGGCCTTTATGGGGGATGCGTCCTATTCGATCTATCTGACGCATGTGCTGGTCATCCGGGCGCTGGGACGGCTATTCGAGAGCGGGGTGGTCGCGGCGCCGGGGGATGCGGTGGTGGGGCTGACGGTGCTCGCGAGTTTGGCCGCGGGCGTCATCGTGCATCTGTGGGTGGAGCGGCCGGTGTTGAAAGTTATGCGCCCCTCTCCCGTTGGGAGAGGGCTTGAGCGCCCGAACGCGTAGCGGTCGGACTTGCGCGAAAGGGTGAGGGCGGGGCTCGTGCGATTTGGCCCACCAGCCGACCCTCATCCGGCTCTTCGAGCCACCTTCTCCCACTGGGAGAAGGGACGAGAAATCTGAGGAGATTGTGATGGTTTCGATCCGGTGGCCGTTCGGCCAGGCGGGGCGCGTGCGTGCGCCCGAGGCGAAGGAAAGCCGGGCGGGCGGGGTGATCGCCCTGTCGGGGGTGGGGCGGCCGCGGTGGACGCCCAACGACTACGCCAGCCTGGCGCGCGAGGGGTATCAGAAGAATGCGGTGGCCTATCGCTGCATCCGCATGATCGCCGAGGCGGCGGCGGCGGCGCCGTTCGCGGTGTTCGTG
This sequence comes from Brevundimonas sp., assembly GCF_041648115.1. GTDB lineage: Bacteria > Pseudomonadota > Alphaproteobacteria > Caulobacterales > Caulobacteraceae > Brevundimonas. Next base: position 99,131 of record NZ_JBAZPR010000008.1, on the reverse strand, counting down.
GACGGGGTGCGCGACGAGGCGCATCCGTTGGCGAAACTGATGCGTCGGCCCAATCCCGAGCAGTCGGGGGCGGAGCTGATGGAGGCGGTCTATGGCGCGCTGCAGGTGTCGGGCAACGCCTATGTCGAGGCGACCGGCGATGCGGATGGAGACGGGGCGCCGGACGAGCTGTGGGCGCTGCGGTCGGATCGGGTGAAGGTGGTTCCGGGCCGGTCAGGCTGGCCCGAGGCCTGGGATTATTCCGTAGACGGACGGTCGGTGCGGATCGGGCGGGCGGCGGACGGCTGGGCGCCGGTGATGCACCTGAAGCTATGGCACCCGCTGGACGACTGGTATGGGCTGTCGCCGCTGGAGGCGGCGGCGCAAGGGGTGGATGCGCACAATGCGGCGGGCGCCTGGAACAAGGCCCTGCTGGACAATGCGGCGCGGCCGTCGGGGGCGCTGGTTTACGGCGCGCGTAACGGCGAGCGGCTGACGGACGGGCAGTTCGAGGCGCTGAAGGATCAGCTGTCGAACGTCTATGCGGGGGCGACGAACGCCGGGCGGCCGATCCTGCTGGAGGGCGGGATGGACTGGAAGCCGCTGAGCCTGACGCCGGCGGAGATGGATTTCACGGCCGGCAAACATGCGGCGGCGCGCGAGATCGCCTTGGCCTTCGGGGTTCCGCCGCAGCTGCTGGGGATACCGGGGGACGCGACCTACGCCAACTATCGCGAGGCCAATGCGGCCTTCTGGCGACAGACGGTGATCCCGCTTGTGAAGAAGGCGGCGGGGGCGATGACGGGCTGGCTGGGCGAGCGGTTCGCGGGGTGCGAGGTGCGGGCGGACCTGGATGCGGTGTCGGCGCTGCAGCCCGAGCGGGACGCCCTGTGGGCGCGGCTGGAGGCGGCGAGCTTCCTGACAAACGAGGAACGCCGGCGGATGGCGGGGGTGGGCGAATGACCGAACATCAAATCCGGCGCGTGCCGACGGCGTTGCTGATCGCCGTGGCGGTGCAGACCATCGGCGGCCTGGTCTGGGCCGGGGGCGCGGCGGCGCGGATCGCGACGCTGGAGCAGCGGGTCGGGGAACAGAGGCTGGTCGCCGAACGACTGGCGCGGCTGGAGGTCCAGGGCGAGGCGACGGCGGCGACCGTGGAGCGGATCGAGCGGCGGTTGGAGGGGAAGTGATGGATGATGCGCGCAGGTCTCTCCCTCCCCGCTCCGGGGAGGGTGGTCGCGAAGCGACCGGGTGGGGGCGGCCAGGCAAGGCCGCACTGCTGGAAACAAAAGAGGCCGGGGGGGCGTCGCCTGGCCGCCCCCACCCGGTCTCGCCTGACGGCTCGACCACCCTCCCCCGCGGGGGGAGGGAGAGGTCCGATGTGCTAGTTATCCAAGGCTACGCCTCGCTGTGGGGCGTGGCGGATCTGAACGGGGATGTGGTGCAGGCGGGGGCGTTCGCGGACAGTCTGGGCAAGACGGGCGCGGCGGGGGTGCGGATGCTGAACCAGCATGATGCGCGGGCGCCGGTCGGGGTGTGGGAGCAGATCGTCGAGGATGCGCGCGGCCTGTTCGTGCGCGGACGGATCGAAGACTGGTCGGCCGAGGCGCGGTTCGCAGGCGCGCTGAGCCGGGCGGGAGCGATGGACGGACTGTCGATCGGATACCGCACGGCGCGGGCCCGGCGTCAGGGGCGGTTGAGGGTGCTGAGCGCGGTCGAGCTGTGGGAGGTGTCGCTGGTGACGTTTCCCATGCTGCCGGGCGCGCGGTTCAGTTTGGCTTGAGGGCCTCGAAGGCGCCGTTGCGGTCCAGGTGGTCGGCGAGGTCGGCCATTTTGGCGCGGCCTTTCGAGCCGTGGATGTAGCGCAACGCCCAGCCGGCGACGATGGCGGCGAAGACCCAGCCGAGATGCAGGACGAGTTCGGCGAACAGGACGAACACCACCGCGAGCGCATAGGCGCCGAGATAGACCAGGGCCAGCCTGCCGGCGCGAGAGGCGGTCGGGTTGGAGGCGCTGGCAAGGATTTCGCCGATGCCGGGCGCGGCGTCGGGCGTCGGGGCGGGGTCCGCTGGTTTGGCGGCGGCGACTGGTAGTTTGGTCGGGGTCTGGGCCTGTGTGGTCGGGCGGACGGCGGGTTTTGGTCTGGGGGCGACGGGATCGGGGGCGCGCCGGGCGGGGCGGTAGAGGACGGACTGGCCACGGGCGTCGACGGTGAAGACCTCGCCGAAGGGTGTGCTGGAGAAGTCGATGGCGCGGGTGTCCTGACCATAGCTCTGGCCGTGCAGGGCCATCAGCCGCCCCTGGCGCAGCTCGATCTGGAAGCCGATGGGATCGGGCAGATCGCCGACCACGACATGGACCGTGCCGAACAGGCCGGTGGCGTCCGGGTTTGCGGCGATGCGGTCCGCATCGACGACGATCCGGGAATAGAGGCCGGCGCCGGTGTTGCGACGCAGACCCGGCGAACTGGACGCCGCCTGCGCCGCCAGATCGGGGACGCCGTCGCCCATCTGCCAGACCATGGCGTCCATGACGGCGCTTTCGAGCGGCGTGAGGTGGGACATCAGGCTTTGTCCAAGGACGGCATGAATAGGACACGCCTTAGGTTCACGGCTTCTGTCGCATGAGGGTTGGAACACGACAATGGGGACGCACCCATCCTGCTTTCACCGGACATATTCAGCCTAGAAGCTCCATGGCGACCGAGTATTCAGCCAGCAGATCCTTTTTGATGATCGGCTCGTGATGCCAGACCCGGTTTCTGAAATCGGCCACACGTTTCACGCGATTGGCGAGATCGCCGCGACTGGTCCCAGGAGGCAGATAGGGGAAGGCGGAGGAAAGACGTCCGCCCCATAACGGAGGATTGTACTTCTTTTGAAGCAGGCTGGCCCAGAAGCCGAACGAGAGCGTGGCGACCACCTGGCCGGTGTCGAGCGACGCGCCTCTGTTGCGTATGCGCCGCAACGCGGTCTCGATATCAGAAGCGCGTTCACGCCCGGCCATCTTCAGAAACACTTGCTCCTGCCACCACCTCGGGCCGTACAGATTGATCAGATGAGCGTTGATCCTGTTGCGCAGGCCGACCTCAACGGATTGAATGGGCAGGTGAAAGGCTTCGCCTATGAGGGCGTTCCAGATGTAGAGGCGCAGCGCTCGGTCCGTGTCAAAACCAGCCGCCGTCAGATATGTCCCGATCCGTTCGTCGGATATGACGGGCCTAAGCTGCTCTATAAGACTTTGTTGAACTACGTTCGCCACTATGCGTATAGACATCCGAGTGAGCCGGAACTCGTCACTGCCTAGGCATACGGTTTCGGACTGATAGAGCCCCGCGACAGCCGAAAGGCCCTCGCGGGGTTTCGCTTTTCAGACATATCAGCGTTTTCAAGATGCGCGAACGGTAAGATTACCGTGCGTTGCAAAGGCGTGGGCGAAATCGCCCGTGCCGTCAAAGAGATCGAAGCTCTGAGGCTTCGACGTGGCGCTTGCAGGTTCCAACCTGCGCCGCCTCTTCCATTAAAACCGGAGACACCATGAAAGAGACCAAACAGGCTTCCGGCTCGCCGGAGGCGCGCGCTGTCGTGCATGAGATGATGGCGGCGTTCGAGGCGTTCAAAGGGGCGAACGACGTCCGGCTGGACGAGATCGAGAAGAAGGCGGCGGCCGATGTGCTGCTGGAGGAGAAGGTGGCGCGCATCGACCAGGCGGTGGCGGCGGCTCAGGCGCGGCTGGATCGGGTGATGAGCCAGAACAGGCGTCCCCAGATCGCCGGCATGATCGGTGGCGAACCTGCCGAGCCGGTGGCTGCGCCCGAGGCGAAGGCGGCTTGGGATGGCTATCTGAAGACCGGCCAGTCGGGCGCGCTGGAGGTCAAGGCGGGGCTGTCGGGCGGGGCGACCTCGGGCGGCTATGTCGTGCCGTACGAGACCGAGCGGGCCATTGAGCGGCGTCTGATGGCGGCCTCGCCGATGCGCGAGATCGCCACGGTGCGCACGGTGGCGGCGGGCGTGTTCAGGAAGCCTGTGTCTACAGCGGGCGTGGCCTGCGGCTGGGTGGCGGAAACGGCCGCGCGGCCCGAGACGGATCCGGCGACCCTGGCCCTGCTGGAGTTCCCGTCGGCCGATCTCTACGCCAATCCGGCGGCGACCCAGGCGTTGCTGGACGACGCCATGGTCGATCTGGACGAATGGCTGGCGGCCGAGGTCGAGGACGCCTTCGCGGCGCAAGAGACCCAGGCCTTCGTCAACGGCGACGGGGTGAACAAGCCCAAGGGCTTTTTGACCTATCCGACCGTGGCGGACGCGGGCCAGGCCTGGGGTCAGATCGGCTATGTGGCGTCCGGGGCGGCGGGCGGGTTCGCGCCGACCAGTCCGGCGGACCGGCTGATCGACCTGGTCTATGCGCCCAAGGCCCAGTACCGGCCGAACGGGCGTTTCGTGATGAACCGCAAGACGGTCTCGGCCGTGCGCAAGTTCAAGGACGCGGACGGCAACTACATCTGGCAGCCGGCGACGCGGCTGGGCGAGACGGCGTCGCTGCTGGGCTATCCGGTCACCGAGATCGAGACGATGCCGGATGTGGCGGCCAACAGCCTGTCCATCGCGTTCGGGGACTTTCAGCGGGGGTATCTGATCGTGGATCGTGCGGGGGTGCGGGTGTTGCGCGATCCCTATTCGGCCAAGCCCTATGTGCTGTTCTACACGACCAAGCGGGTCGGCGGCGGGGTGCAGAACTTCGATGCTGTGAAAGTCATGAAGTTCTCCGCGACGTAGTCGCGGAGGGCAAGGTGACGAAGTTCAGCGCGAGCTGATGGTGACGGCGCTCGTTTCTCCCTCCCCCTGCGGGGGAGGGCAGGCCGCGTAGCGGCCGGGTGGGGGTGGCAGGGCGACCGGATACGGATTGCCTGGCCCTCCCCACCCGGTCTCGCCTGCGGCTCGACCACCCTCCCCCGTGGGGGAGGGAGAGGTCTGATTTTTGACAATGGAGATTGCCATGGCGCAGCCGGTGACGGTGGCGGAGGCGAAGCTGTTTCTGAGGGTCGAGCATGAGGCCGAGGATGCGCTCATCCAGACCTTGATCGCGGCGGCGCAGGCGAAGGTCGAGGGGGATGTGGGGTTGGGCCTGACATCGACCTCGCCGGCGCCGTTGCGGCTGGCGATCCTGATGCTGGTGCTGCGGGCCTATGAGCGGGGGGAGCCGGTGACGGTCGAGCCGGTCGAGGGCTGGGTCGCGCCGTATCGCGTGGTGAGGTTGTGAGAGTGTTGGCGGGGCTGTTTCAGCCGGTCGAGGCCGAGACGCCCTATGGCGGGCGCAGCGTTACGTTCGAGGCGGTGGGGTCGGCCTGGCTGAAGTGCGGGGCGCGTCGGCGGACCGAACGCGGCGAGGGCGATCAGAGGCGGGCGGTCGAGACGATGGGTGCGGAGGCGCGGGCGGATGCTCGGCTGATGATCGGGCGCGTGTTGCGCTTCGGCGGGGCGGACTGGCGGATCGTCGTGATTGAGGACGCGCGGCCGGGTCGGGCGACGCTGGATCTGGAGCGGGTGCGATGAGGGATCACGAGAGCGCGCTGCAGAAGGCGGTGCTGGCGGCGCTGAAGGGCGACGCGGCGGTTGAGGCGCTGTTGGGCGGGCGGGTTTGGGATCAGGCGCCCGAAGACGCAGAGTTTCCGCATCTGGTGATCGGGCGGTGCGAGAGCCGGCCGGTGGCGGCGGACGGGGGCGGGGTCGAGCAGCGGCTGACGCTGACGGGCGTGTCGCGGTTCGCGGGATCGGAGGAGGCCAAGGCGGTGGCGGCGGCGGTGCGGGCCTGTCTGCACGAGGCGGTGCTGGAGGCCGATGGCGTGCGGACGGCGACGCTGAGGGCGACGTTCGCGGATGTGTTTCGGGCGGGTGACGGGCGGCGGACCTATGCGGTGGTGCGGCTGAGGGCGGTGACGGAAGAGGTGAATGGTGAGTCGTGAGCCGTGACTGTAGCCGGCCTGCGAACGGCTGGTCGTCACGGCTCACGATTCACGACTCACCACCAACGAGCAAAGCGAGGACAGAATGACGGCACAGGCCGGCAAGGACATGCTGCTGAAGATCGAGGGCGCGCCGGGCGTGTTCACGACGGTGGCGGGGTTGAGGGCGCGGACGATTTCGCTGAACGCGAAGACGGTCGATGCGACGGACGGCGACAGCGCCGGGCGGTGGCGCGAGCTGCTGGCGGGGGCGGGCGTGAAGTCGGCGGCGGTGTCGGGACAGGGCATCTTCCGCGATGCGGCGTCGGATGCGCTGGTGCGCGAGGCCTTCTTCGATCAGGCGGCGAAGCGGTGGCGGCTGATCGTGCCGGACTTCGGCGTGCTGGAGGGGCCGTTCCTGGTGGCGGCGCTGGAATACGCCGGCGAGCATGAGGGGGAGGCGACGTTTGCGCTGAGCCTGGCCAGCGCGGGGGCCATCGGGTTCAGCGCGATATGAGGCCTCGTGAATGGTGATGCGTGAATCGTGAGGCGAGGCATTGATCACGCATCACGATTCACCGCTCACGAAATCGAAATCGGAGATGTGATGAACGGCGTGCGGGGTGAAATGCTCGTTGAAATCGGCGGCGAGCGGCGACGAGTGTGTCTGACGCTGGGGGCGCTGGCGGAGATCGAGACTGAGCTGGGCGTCGATGGGCTGGCGGCCGTGGCGGAGCGGATGAAGACGCTGTCGGCGAGGGATCTGATGGTGGTGCTGGCGGCGGTGTTGCGCGGGGGCGGGGACGAGGCGCCGAATGTGGCCGGCGTCGATCCGCGCGAGGCGGCGGTCGCGGTGGCGCAGGCGTTTGCGGCGTCCTCCGGTCAAGCCGGAGGATGACGGGCGTGACGCCGTGGGACGAGATGCTGAGGCTGGCGGCGGCGATGGGCGTTGCGCCGGAGGCGTTCTGGCGGCTGTCGCTGAAGGAGTGGCGAATGCTGACGCAGGCGCCGCGCGGGACGGCGCCGCTCGGGCGTGACGGGCTGGCGCGATTGATGGAGGGTTGGCCGGATGGCGGATGAGTTCGGGCGGGACGGGATCGATCAGGTCGCGTTGAGAGCAGCGGAGGCTGGGGCGGCGCTGGAGGCGCTGAAGGCGCCGGCGCAGGAGGCGGCTGACGCCATCGAGGAGGCGTTCGGGCGCGCGGGCGACAGCCTGACGCGGTCGCTGGCAAGGGCGGCGGCGGATGGGGAGGTGTCGCTGGCCGAACTGGCGCGGGCGGTGCTGAACGCGGTCAATGCGGCGGCGGGGTCGCAGGTCGGCCCAGGCGGTGGACTAAGCGGCGCGATCCAGTCGGTGCTGTCCAGTTTCGGCGGGGCGCGGGCGGACGGCGGGCCGGTACTGGGCGGCGGGGCCTATCTGGTCGGGGAGCGCGGGCCGGAGGTGTTTCGACCCGCGACGGGCGGCGAGATCGGGCCGGTTGGCAGTCTAGCAGGCTCGGGCGGCGGGGTGACCGTCAATGTGGCGGTGGACGGCGGCGCGCCGGCCCTGCTGCGGTCCGAGGCGCAGATCGCGCAGATGCTGGCGCGGGCGGTCAGTCTGGGTGCGCGGCGGATGTAGAAACGCCGCCCCGTCGAGGACGGGGCGGCGCGGAGGTCGTTCAGGCGTTGAGGCCTATTCGCCCTTGGGGTTCGGGCCGAAGCGGTTTTCGCCCTTCTGGCTGTCCGTGATGCCGACCCACAGCAGGAAGGCCAGGTTGACCAGCATGATGATGCCGAAGATGCCGAACGCCGGACCCATCATGGACAGGGCGGCCATCGGGTTGTTCTCGTAATAGCTCTCGTCCATGCCGCTGGCGGCGATGCCGGCGACCATCATGACGGCGGCGGCGATGCCCAGCACGATGGAAGCGGCGTAGGGGATGGCGACCAGCCAGCCGGTCTTGCCCATGTCGTGCAGGCGCTTCACCGAAATGGCCAGGTTCGACCAGATCAGGGCCAACGAGATCAGCGCGCCGATAAAGGGAATGAAGTTGAGCACTATATTGGCGCCGAAAATGATCAGGAAGCCGATCCAGAAGTGCGAGCGGCGCAGGCGGCCGTCGAACGACAGCATGGCGGACTTGAAGTCGAAGCCCGAGCCGGGTGCGCCGACAGCGGCGGAGGCGGCCGAAGTGGCGTAACCGCCGGCGACGCCGGTGGTGGTCGCAGCGCCCGCGAGGATCAGGATCTGGGTGGCGACGCCGCCCTCGGGCACGAAGTCGACGCGGACGCCGGACGTGGGCACGGCCGGCGACTGGAGCGCGGCCGAGGTGAAGTCGTAACGGGCGCCGTCGTCGCCGCTGATCAGGCCGGCGCCGGTCGTGGCGTCGTAGCTGAGAATTTCACCGCGCACGGAGGTCTCCTTGATTGTCGCCGCCGAGCGGCAGTTTGCGAACTTCGCCGGACGACGTGCGCCGGACAGGACTGAAAGGTCAAGCTTGGCGAACGGTTCCTGAGAATTTCTCTCAAATTGCGATTTGGCCCATGCCCGTGGGCGGCGCGCCGTGGATGTTCACGGCCGGTTGCGAGGGCAAAAGGCTGACGACAAAGAGGAACAGCCCGCCGACGTAGGGAATGAGACCGATCAGCACGAGCCAGCCGCCGAGGCCGACATCGTGGAAGCGACGGATCAGAACGGTGACGCCGGGGAGGATCAGCCCCGCCATGACGATGCCCGCCAGCGCGATGCCGGTCATGCTGAGCGCCTGCATGTCTCGTCCCGTCTCCGCATCGATGATCACGAGAACGAGGACGGGCGTGAAGAGCAGGAACAGGATGAGGGTGTGGAACAGGGCGAAGGACCAGTATTCCTTGCGCCGGGCGCGCCCGTTTCCATCGACGTATTTCGTGGTTACGCAGCGACGGAAATAGCCCCACAGGCCCAGGTCCGGCTCGGGCGCGATGACGACGGGTTGGGGGCGGGCGTCCTGCAGAACGATCAGGTCGGTCGCCGCGCCGTCGTCCGCGACGACGAAATCGACGCGGCGTCCGACCGCCAGATCCTGCGACCGGGATGAAAAATCGTAGCGGGCGAGGTCGTCGCCGCTGACCAGGCCGACGCCGGTTTCGGGATCGTGCCGGAGAATCTCACCGCGCATGGGGGACTCGCGCCGTCGTCGCGGGCCCCAAGCTCAGAACATCGCTTCTCATGTCTCGATCCAAGGGGCGCGGCCGGTGCGCCGTCGTCGAACCTTGGCCGAAGACGGAGGCGGCCACAATGGAGACGGCAATGGCTTTTCACGAGGTGCGCCTGCCTGCGCGGCTGGCGTTCGGTTCGACCGGCGGGGTGGAGCGACGGACGGAGATCACGACGCTGGCGTCGGGGTTCGAGCGGCGTTCGACGCCCTGGGCGCTGGGGCGCAGGCGGTATCTGATCGGGGCGAACCTGAGGTCGCTGGACGACATGGCCGAGCTGGTCGCCTTCTTCGAGGCGCGACGGGGGCGGCTGTACGGGTTTCGGTTCAAGGACTTCGCCGACTTCAAGTCGTGCGTGCCGGGCGGGACGGTTTCGGCCGGGGATCAGGCGCTGGGTGTGGGCGACGGGGTGCGGACCGCGTTCGATCTGGTGAAGCGATATGGCGACGTGGAGCGGCCTGTCAGCAAGCCGGTCGAGGGATCGGTGCGGGTGGCGGTCGGGGGCGTCGAGGTCGCGGATTTCACGGTGGATGAGACGACGGGGGCGGTGACGCTGGAGCGCGCGCCGGGTGCGGGCGTCGAGGTGACGGCGGGCTTCCAGTTCGACACGCCGGTGCGGTTCGACTCTGATCGGATCGAGACGACGCTGGAGAGTTTCGAGGCCGGGCGGATGGCGGCGGTGCCGCTGCTCGAGGTTCGGGTCTGAACCATGCGGAACATACCGGAAGAAATGGCCGCCCGCATCGAGAGCGGGGCGGCGACGCTGTGTCATGTCTGGCGGCTGGAGCGGGGTGACGGGGCGGTGATGGGGTTCACCGATCACGACCGGGACCTGGTGTTGGACGGCGTGGTCTGTCGGGCCGCGAGCGGCTGGACGGCGGGGGCGGGCGAGAGCGCCGTGGGGCTGGCGGCGGGGTCGGTCTCGGCGGCGGGGGCGCTGGACGACGATGCCATCAATGAGGAGGATGTAGCGGCGGGGTTGTTCGATGCAGCGACGGTCGAGTTGTGGCGGGTGGACTGGGCGCGGCCGGATCTGAAGGTGCGGCTGTGGGGGGGGATGCTGGCGAAAATCCGACGCGAAGGGGGTGGGTTTGTCGCCGAGCTTGAGGGGCCTCTGGCGAAGCTGGAGCGGGTGGTCGGGCGGACCTATGGGCGGATGTGCGATGCGCGGCTGGGGGATCAGCGGTGCGGGGTCGCGGAGACGGCGGGGCGGGTCTGCGACAAGCGGTGGGCGACCTGCGTCGGGACGTTTGCAAATGGGGTGAACTTTCGCGGCTTCCCGAATGTGCCGGGGGACGACTTCCTGACGGCGTATCCGGCCGGGAGTGCGCGTAACGACGGCGGGAGCCGGCGGTGAGGGGTGGAGCGACGAAGAACTCTCCCTCCCCCCGCGGGGGAGGGGCGTCAGCGCGCAGCGATGACGGGGTGGGGACGGCAGGGAGAGCGGACTCGGAGTGCCGGGCCCTTCCCACCCGGTCTCACCTCCGGCTCGCCCCCCCTCCCCCGCGGGGGGAGGGAGAGGTTGGTGCGCTTGTCGTTGCATCGGCCCGATCCTGGCTCGGCACGCCGTATCGGCATCAGGCCAGCGTGAGGGGTGTGGGGGCGGATTGCCTGGGGCTGGTGCGCGGGGTGTGGCGCGAGGTGGCGGGCGAGGAGCCGGAGATCTTGCCGGCCTATTCGGCGGACTGGGCCGAGGTCGGCGGGCGCGAGACGTTGCTGGAGGCGGCGTGGCGATGGCTGAGGCCTGTCGCAGTCGATGAGATGCGGACGGGGGACGTTCTGCTGTTTCGCATGTCTGCGGGGGCGGCGGTGAAGCATTGCGCCATTCTAAGCGCGGTTGTGGGACCGGAGCCGAGGATGATCCACGCCTATTGGGGGCGGGCGGTGGTCGAGAGCTGGATGGGCGTTTGGTGGCGGCGACGGCTGGTCGCGGTGTTTCGATTTCCGGATTGAACATCTCCCTCCCCGACCGGGGAGGGCAGGGCGAGCCGTAGGCGAGACCGGGTGGGGCGGGCAGGGCGATACACGCGCGGTCCGTGCGGCCTTGCCGGGCCGCCCCCACCCGGCCGCTGCGCGGCCCCCCTCCCCCGCGGGGGAGGGAGACGATTTTGAGGAGGCGTAGATGGCGCAGGTTGTTCTGAGCGCGGTCGGCCAGCAGGTCGGCGGCGGGATCGGGCGGGTGATCGGCTCGACCCTCGGGCGGGCGATCGACAATCGGGTAGTGGGCTCGCTGGGGCCGGCGCGGCAGGCAGGGCCCCGGCTGGAGACGCTGAAGGTTCAGGGGACGGCGGAAGGGTCGCCGATGGCCTGTGTGTTCGGACGGGCGCGGGTGACGGGTCAGGTGATCTGGGCGGCGCGGTTCCTGGAAAACAAGAACAAGGGACGGGCGGGCAAGGGCGGGCCGAAGACGGTCGACTATGTCTATTCTCTGAGCTTCGCCGTGGCCCTGTGCGAGGGCGAGATCGACGGGGTCGGGCGGGTCTGGGCCGATGGGCGGCTGATGGACATGACTGGCGTCGTGATGCGCGTGCATCGCGGGGGCGAGGGGCAGACGCCGGATCCGTTGATCGAGGCGGTCGAGGGGGCGGCGCCGGCCTATCGCGGCACAGCCTATGTGGTGTTCGAGGATCTGCCGCTGGGGCCGTTCGGGGATCGGGTTCCGCAGCTGAGTTTCGAGGTGTTTCGGCGGCCGAGGGGGCAGGCGGCGCGGCTGGAGGACATGTTGGAGGGCGTATGCCTGATCCCCGGCGCGGGGGAGTTCGCCCTGGCGACCGAGGCGGTGGTGAGGCGCGAGGGGCTGACGCGGACGCGGCCTGAGAATGTGCACAACGGCGAGGGGCGGGCGGACCTGATCGCATCGTTGGATCAGCTGCAGGCGCAACTGCCGAACCTGAAGCGGGTCAGTCTGGTGGTCGGGTGGTTCGGCAGCGATCTGAGGGCCGGGGAATGCCGGGTGCGGCCGGGGGTGGAGCGGCGCGACAAGGCGACGGAGTCGATGGCCTGGTCCGTGGCGGGGGTGGCGCGCGAGGACGCCTATGAGGTCAGTCGGGTGGAGGGGGCGCCGGCCTATGGCGGGACGCCGTCGGACGAGAGCGTGCGTCAGGCGATCCGCGAGCTGAAGGCGCGGGGGCTGGAGGTGACGCTGTATCCGTTCGTCTTCATGGACTGCCCCGGCTATCCGTGGCGCGGGCGTGTGGCGGGCGTGGACGGGGCGGGGGCGACGGCGGAGATCGCGGCCCTGTTCGGCGGGACCGAGGATTGGGGACTGCGGCGGATGGCGCTGCACTATGCCCGGATCGCGGCCGAGGAGGGGGCGGACGGCGTGTTGATCGGGTCCGAGATGCGGGGCGTGACCTGGACGCGGGATGCAGCTGGGGGCTTTCCGGCGGTGGTTCAGTTGCGGGCGCTGGCGGCGGAATGCCGGGCGGTGGTGGGGCCGGGCGTGGCCCTGTCCTATGCGGCGGACTGGAGCGAATATTTCGGGCGGCAGGCGGGCGGGGAGGTGGTGTTTCATCTCGATCCGCTGTGGGCAGATGAGACCATCGATCATGTGTCGATCGACTGGTATCCGCCGCTGACGGACTGGCGCGAGGGGGGCGGGGGCGTGGATGCGGCGACGTTCGGTGGGGCGGCGGACCCGGCCTATCTGGCGGCGCGCGTCGCGAGCGGTGATGGGTTCGACTGGTATTATGCGAACGAGGCGGATCGGGTGGCGCAGGTGCGGACGCCCATCGTCGATGGGGCGTATGGCGAGGACTGGGTGTTTCGGCCCAAGGACCTGAAGGGGTGGTGGTCGAACCGGCACCATGACCGGCCGGGCGGGGTTCGGAGCGCGACGCCGACGGCCTGGGTTCCGGGGATGAAGCCGGTGCGGCTGTCGGAGTTCGGCTGTGCGGCGGTGGACCGGGGCGGCAATGCGCCGAACCTTTTTCAGGACCCCAAGAGCAGCGAGAGCCATCTGCCGCCGGGATCGACGGGCGTGCGAGACGACGCGGTGCAGCGGGCGGCGCTGGAGGCGGTGCTGGGGCATTATGTGGACCCCGAGAACAATCCCGCATCGAGGGTCTATGGCGGGCGGATGCTGGAGGCGGCGGACGCCTGGTGCTGGGACGCGCGGCCGTATCCGGCGTTCCCGGCAAGGGGGGATGTCTGGGCGGACGCAGGCGCGTGGCGGGCCGGGCACTGGCTGAACGGGCGGTTGGCGGGGGACCGACGCGACCTGATCGAGGCGGTGCTGAGCCGGGGCGGGCTGACGCCGGAGGAGATGTCGGTCGAGGGCGTCGAGGGGGCGGCGGCCGGCTATGTGATCGACCGGCCGATGCGGACGCGCGATGCGCTGGAGCCGTTGCTGGCGGCGTTTGACGCGGTGGCGGCTGAGCGTGACGGACGGGTCGCCGTGCTGGGGCGTGTGGAGACGGTGGCGGAGATTGCGGGCGAGGCGCTGGCCTTGCCCGACGGCGGCGCGGCGGAGACGGCGACGCGGACGCTGGAGGCGCGCGCGGGCGAGGCGCGGGTGCGGTTCATCGACGAGACGGCGGACTATCAGACCGGGGCGGTGGTCGTGCGGTCGGAGGATGAAGCGGCGACGGCGGGCGGGATCGATCTGGATCTTCCGCTGGTGTGCGGCGGCGGATTGGCGAAGGCGGCGGCGCAGCGGGCGCTGGATGGCGACGGCGTGGAGGCGAAGACCCTGGCGCTGGGGCCGCTGGAGGCCTTGCGGCTGGAACCGGGGGACGGGGTGCGGCTGGAAGGTCGGCCGGGTGACTGGCGCGTGATGCGGACGACGGCGGACGAGACGCCGTCGGCGGTGCTGGAGCCGGTGATCGCGCGGCGGGTCGTCGAGGATGACGGGGTCTGGCGTGGGGGCGAGACGCCGGCGGTGGTCGGGGCGCCCTTCGTGAGGGTGATGGATCTGCCGCCCTTGATCGGACGTGAGGAGGATGGTCGGCCGGTCGTGGCCGTGGCGGCTGAGCCTTGGCGGACGATGCGGCTGCATGCGGGGGCATCGGCGGAGACGCTGACGGCGCGGGCGGATGTCGAGACGACGGCGACGGTCGGGGTGCTGGTCGCCGCGCTGGGGCCAGGGGTACAGCATCGCTGGGATGAGGCCAATGCGGTGGTCGTTCGGGTCGAGGGTGCGGCGCCGGAGAGCGCGGTCGAGGCGGCGGTGCTGGGTGGCGGCAATGCGCTGGCGGTCGAGACGACTTCGGGCTGGGAGATCGTGCAGTATCGGTCGGCGGTGCTGGTCGGGCCGGGGACGTGGCGGCTGACGGGTCTGTTGCGCGGGCAGCAGGGGACCGAGGCCGAGATGCGGTCGGGCGCCGAGGCGGGATCGGTCGTGGTGTTCCTGGACGACCGGCTGGCGCGGGCGGAGATCGGACGAGGGGAGCGGGGCCTGCCGCTGGTCTGTCGCGCGGGACCGGCCGGGGCGGCGCCGGGCGTGGCGGGGTTCAGCGAGGCGGCCTTTACGTCGAGGGGCGGGCATGACCGGCCGTGGTCGCCGTGCGGTCTGGCGGTTGAAGCATCAGCGGATGGGTTGGAGGTCCGCTGGACGCCGCGCGTGCGGCTGTTTGGCGACGGCTGGGATGGCGAGACGGCGGCGGTCGATCCCATGCGGTTTCGGCTGCGGGTGCTGGATGATGATGTCGTGGTTCGGACGATGGAGGTTGAGGGGCGGTCGGCGTCCTATGCTGCGGCGGACCTGGCGGCGGACTTCCCCGAAGGCGTGACGGCTACGACGCGGATTGCAGTGACGCAGTGGGGCGAGGGGTTCGGCTGGGGTCCAGAAGCTGAGGTCGGGGCGGAAATTGCGCTGGTCTGAGCAAATAGGGTGGGTCCGGCCCTTTGCGGCGGCTAAGGCATGGCTTAACTGACGGCCTCTCGGTTTTTCAGTTGGAGCGGCAACGGACGTGGCAGGCGACCCCTACAAGGAACTGGGCGTTTCGAAGGGCGCGAGCGCGGACGAGGTCAAGAAGGCGTATCGCAAGCTCGCCAAGGAGTTGCATCCCGACAAGAACCCCGGCGACAAGATCACCGAGGACAAGTTCAAGCGGGTGACGGCGGCCTTCGATATCCTGGGCGACAAGGACAAGCGCGCCAAATACGACGCGGGCCAGATCGACAACGACGGCAACGAACAATATCGCGGCTTCGGCGGGGGCGGTCGTGCGGGCGGCAGTCCCTTCGGACAGGGCGGCGGCTTTGCGGGCGCCGGCGGACCGGGGGGGCGCGGCAACTTCGAAGGCGTCGATCTGGACGACCTGTTCGGCATGTTCGGCGGGGGTGGGCGCCAGCGCGGCGCGCGGGACTTCACCTCGCGCGGCCAGGACGTGAAGGCGACGCTGGACATCAGCCTCGAAGACGCCATCGCGGGTGCGACACGGCGGATCCAGTTCTCGGACGGGCGCACTCTGGACGTGACCATTCCCAAGGGCGCGTCGGAAGGCCAGACGATCCGTCTACGCGGGCAAGGATCGCCGGGGCGCGGGGCCGAGAACGGCGATGCGCTGATCGAGCTGAAGATCGAGACGCATCCGATCTACAAGCGCGACGGCGCGGACCTGACGATGGATTTGCCGGTGTCGGTTCCCGACGCGGTGCTGGGCGCCAAGGTGCGGGTGCCGACGCCCGAGGGCGTGGTGCAGATGACGATCCCGGCGGGGTCGAACTCGGGCAAGATCCTGCGGCTGAAGGCGCGGGGGGCCTATGCGGCGGGCAAACGCGGGGATCTGCTGGCGCGGCTGGTGGTGACGCTGCCGGACGAGCCGGACGAGGCCCTGACCCGGTTCGCCGAGGAATGGCGGGCCAAGCGGCCCTATACGCCGGGACGTTGAGCGCGCTCAAGTCGCGCGAGGCGCGGTAGCGCCAAGGGGAAAGAGCATGATCGTGAAGCCTGATGTGAAGCCGGCGCGGCCGTGGTTTTCGGCGGGGCCGACGGCCAAGCGGCCGGGGTATGCGCTGGTCGCCTTGCCGTCGAATCTGCTGGGTCGGGGTATTCGCGCGCCGGAGGTCGTGGAGCGGTTCGCGCATGGCCTGCGGCTGACGCGCGAGGTGCTGGAAGTGCCCGAGAGCCATGTGATGCTCTATACGCCGGGGTCCGATACCGGCGCGGTCGAGGCGGCGTTGTGGGGGATGCTGGGGCAACGGCCGGTGCAGGTCGTGGCGTTCGAGAACTTCGGCCTGACCTGGCTGGCGGACGTGAAGGATCATCTGGGGCTGGAGCCCGAAGCGTTGACGGCGCCGTGGGGCGAGCTGCCGGATCTGAGCCAGGCGGACTGGTCCAGGGACGTGGTGTTTCCGTGGAACGGCACGACCTCGGGCGTGCGCGTACCGGACGCCGACTGGATTTCCGACGACCGCAAGGGGCTGGCCATCTGCGACGCGACCTCGGCCGCCTTCGCCATGCCCTTGCCGTTCGACAAGCTGGATGTCGTGACCTTCAGCTTTCAGAAGGCGCTGGGCGGCGAAGCGGGCATCGGCGTGATGGTGTTGTCGCCGCGCGCGATCGAGCGGCTGGATACGTATCGGCCGGATCGGGCGATACCGAAGTTGCTGCGGCTGACGGACGGCAAGGGGTTCGACCGGGCGCTGGCGGACGGGGTGGCGATCAACACCTTCTCGATCCTGACCATCGAGGACTGGATCGACGCCCTGGACTGGGCGAAGGGCATCGGCGGTCTGAGCGAGTTGATCCGGCGCACGGACGCCAACTATGCGGCATTGGCGGCGTGGGTCGAGAAGACGGACTGGATCGCCTTCCTGCCGGATCGGCCGGAGATCCGATCGACGACTTCGGTCTGCCTGAAGTTCACCGATGCACGGATCGCCGCGCTGGACGCCGAGGCGCAGAAGGCCTTCGTCGTGCGGTTCAAGGCCTTGCTGGAAGACGAGGCGGCGGTCTTCGACATGGAGCCCCACCGCAACGCGCCGCCGGGCCTGAGGCTATGGTGCGGCTGCACGGTCGAGACGGCCGATGTGGTCGCAGCGACGCCGTGGTTGGAATGGGCGTTCGAAACGGCGGTCTCGGAGATCGGATAAATCCGACTTCTGGGACGACATCGGATGATTCCCCCGCTATAGGCTGCGCCCGCATTCAGATCGCCGCGAAGATGCGGCGCCTGCTGGTTTTGACGCGTTCTCCGAGGAGAACGCTAAGGCGGAGTACGGACCTTGGCGAACGTAGCGGTGGTCGGCGCCCAGTGGGGCGACGAGGGCAAGGGCAAGATCGTGGACTGGCTGTCCAACCGCGCCGACATGGTCGTGCGGTTCCAAGGCGGTCACAACGCGGGCCATACGCTGGTCGTGGACGGCAAGGTCTACAAGCTGGCGCTGCTGCCGTCGGGCGTGGTGCAGGGCAAGCCGTCGATCATCGGCAACGGCGTGGTCGTCGATCCCTGGCATCTGGTCGGCGAGATCGAGAAGATCCAGGCCCAGGGCGTGGCCATCAGCCCCGAAATCCTGACCATCGCCGACAATGCCTGTCTGATCCTGCCGATCCACCCTGCGCTGGACGTGGCGCGCGAGGCGGCGGCGAGCGCGCCGGGGGCCAAGATCGGCACGACCGGGCGTGGCATCGGTCCGGCCTACGAGGACAAGGTCGGGCGTCGCGCCATCCGCGTCTGTGACCTGGCCAACGAAGACGACCTGAGGGTCAAGATCGACAGGCTGCGTTCGCACCACGATCCGTTGCGCGCGGGGCTGGGGCTTGAGCCGATCGACCCCGACGCGCTGCTGGCGTCGCTGTTGGAGATCGCGCCCAAGATCCTGCCCTATGTGAAGCCGGCGTGGCGGGTGCTGGATCAGGCGCAGAAGGACGGCAAACGCGTGCTGTTCGAGGGCGCGCAGGGCGCCTTCCTGGACGTGGATCACGGCACCTATCCCTATGTGACCAGCTCCAACACCGTGGCGGGGCAGGCGGCGGCGGGGTCGGGCATCGGCCCGCGCGGCGTCGGCTATGTGCTGGGGATCGTGAAGGCCTATACGACGCGGGTCGGCGAAGGCCCGTTCGCGTGCGAGCTTGACGACGAGGTCGGAGAACATCTTGCGACCGTCGGCCGCGAGGTCGGGGTGAATACGGGCCGGGCGCGTCGCTGCGGCTGGTTCGACGCCGTGCTGGTGCGTCAGTCGGTGGCGATCAACGGCATCGACGGCATCGCCCTGACCAAGCTGGATGTGCTGGACGGGTTGAAGACGCTGAAGATTTGCGTCGGCTACAAGGTCGATGGCGAGGTTCTGGACTATCTGCCGTCCAGCCTGAAGGCCCAGGCCGCCGCCGAGCCGGTGTTCGAGGAATTGGAAGGCTGGAGCGAAAGCACCGCCGGGGTCCGCAGCTTCAAGGACATCAACGCCAACGCCATCAAATACGTGCGACGGATCGAGGAGCTGATCGGCGCGCCTGTGGCCCTACTATCGACCAGCCCTGAACGGGACGACACGATTTTGATGCGGGATCCCTTCCAAGGGTGAGGCGACGGTTTCGTTGATTCAACAGGCTTTAACCAGCGCGCGGTAAGGATAACGGCTCCAACCGGGAGACGGACGTGTTCGCCGCCAACGCCAGAACCTTGAGCCGCATCGAACCCGCCGTCAGGCGGGTGGTGATCATCGACCCCAATCTGTCGTCCGCACGACTGCTGACGGACATCATGAAGGGGATGGGCGCGCGCGAGGTCTATGCCGAGACCGACGAGGAGCGGGCGCTTGAGCTGCTGCGCGACGTCGAGCCGGGCATGATCTTCACCGAGCGGTCCGGCGAGACGTTGAACGGCGAGACGCTGGCGCGGCGGATACGCCGGTCCAGCATGTCGTGCCGAATGTCGCCGATCATCATGGTGACGGGCGAGGCGACCGCCGCCGCCATCAAGGGCGCGCGCGATTCCGGCATCCACGAGTTTCTGAGAAAGCCGTTCACGACCGGCGACCTGTTCAAGCGGGTCGAGAACGTCGCGTTGAAGCCCCGGCCGTGGATCGAAGCGGTCGGCTATGTCGGGCCGGATCGGCGGCGGTTCAACTCGGGCGAATTTTCCGGTGCGCGCAAACGACGCAGCGACGGTTCGGCAGGCGGTGGGCCGGCCGAAGTGAAGGATCAGGCGATCCGCATCCTGGTTTCAGCCATGGCGCAGTTCGATCAGGATCCGTCGCAAGCGACGCGCGCCATTCGACAGCAGGCCGAGACGCTGAACGGGCTGGCGATCAAGACGGCTGACGCCAAGCTGGCGATGGTCGTGGCGACGTTGCAGGCCTATCTGGCCGGCGGTCAGGTGACCAAGGTCGGTCTGGCCCAGCCGATCGGCGCCGTGGTCGCAACGGCCAAGGCCGCAGAGCAAACGGCGCTGATGGCGCGAGCGTCCTGAGGCGATAGAGGCCTGTCGCGCCGATAAAGCGCGACAGGTTATTCTCGATCAGGCGTCGACCAGGTTCCGCTCTTCGGCGGCGGCGCGCATGGCTTTTTGCAGCTTCTCGAAGGCGCGGACCTCGATCTGGCGCACGCGTTCGCGCGACACGCCGTACTGGCCGGCGAGTTCTTCCAGGGTGACGGGGTCGTCCTTGAGGCGACGTTCCGTCAGGATGTGCTTCTCGCGATCGGTCAGCTCTTCCATTGCCTCCTGAAGGAGGCTCATGCGGATGCCCTTTTCCTCGTCTTCGGCGAGTTGGGTTTCCTGGGACACGGCCGTGTCGTCAGCCAGCCAGTCCTGCCATTCGCTTTCACCGTCGGCGCGCAGGGGCGCGTTCAGCGAGGCGTCGCCGCCGAGGCGACGGTTCATGTTGGTCACCTCTTCCTCGCTGACGCCCAGTTTGGTGGCGATGGCGGCGAGGTGTTCGGGGTGCAGGTCGCCTTCCTCGAAGGCCGAGATCTGGCTCTTGGCCTTGCGCAGGTTGAAGAACAGCTTCTTCTGCGCAGCCGTGGTGCCCATCTTCACGAGGGACCAGCTGCGCAGGATGTATTCCTGGATCGAGGCGCGGATCCACCACATGGCGTAGGTGGCCAGGCGGAAGCCCTTGTCCGGGTCGAACTTCTTGACGGCCTGCATGAGGCCGACATTACCCTCGGAAATCACTTCGCCGATCGGCAGGCCGTAGCCGCGATACCCCATGGCGATCTTGGCCACGAGACGAAGGTGCGAGGTCACGAGACGGTGGGCGCTCTCGGCGTCCTGGTGTTCGGACCAGCGCTTCGCCAGCATGAACTCCTCGTCCTTGGTCAGCATCGGAAACTTGCGGATTTCCGTCAGATAACGCGACAGGCCTTGTTCAGGCGACATCACCGCGAGCGTACTATTGGCAGCCATATACAGGTCCCTCCGACCGTCTAAACGAGCGGGCTCTTCGTCATCGGCCACGGTGCGTGCGCCGAAGTCTCACCCCTCAACCGGTGAAGTAGCGATGGGTTGCCGCCATTTTTAGAGGCGGATCGTCACACGAAAGCGTGACCGTGGCCCTGGCGCCACTCGCGCCGATCAATGTCCTATATAGAACTTTGTCAGTTGCTATTCAAGATGCGCCGACGCGGCAGGCTGACGCGCTTGTCGCCGTCGCCTTGCGCCCTGTATGACACCGGTAACAAATGACTCCTGGGGAGGAGCGAATGGGACTTGAACTGACACGCAGGGGCGCGCTGGCGACGGCGGCGGCCTTGGGATTGGCAGGGACGGTGCAGGCGGCGACGCCCGAACGGGTTGAGCGATGGGGGCTGTTCGAGGTCGCACTGGAGGCGACGGTCCCGGGTAATCCATACGCGGTCGAGGTCGTCGGGGTCTTCACCGACGGTCGGACCACGGTGCGGGCGCCTGGCTTTTTTGACGGGGATGACACCTGGCGCATCCGGTTCTCGCCGCCCGAGACGGGGGCGTGGCGTTGGACAAGCGAAAGCGCTGTTGCGGCGCTGAACGGTCGGTCGGGTCAGCTCGAGGCGGTGGCGCCGTCGTCTGGCAATCACGGGCCGGTCGGCGTGGTGGAGACCTATCATTTCGCCCACGCGGACAGGACGCCGTTCCGCCAGATCGGCACGACCGCTTACGGCTGGACGCACCAGCCGGAGGCGAAGCGGCGGCAGACGCTTGAGACGCTGAAGGTCGCGCCGTTCAACAAGATGCGGATGCTGGTCTTCCCCAACGCCTCGGTGAAGACGAACGAGGCTCTGTTCCCGTTCGAGAAGACCGGATCCGGCGACAAGGACTGGGACCTGACGCGGTTCAACCCGGCCTATTTCCGACGGCTGGAGTCCTGCGTGGCGGCGCTGGTGGACCTTGGAATCCAGGCGGACGTGATCCTGTTTCACCCCTATGACGGCAAATACGGGTTCGACGAGATGCCGATCGAGGCGGACGACCGCTACGTCCGCTATGTCGTGGCGCGGCTGGCGGCCTATCGGAACGTCTGGTGGTCGATGGCCAACGAGTTCGACATCCTGAAGACCAAGACGGACACGGACTGGGATCGCTTGTTCCAGCTGGTGCAGGCCAACGATCCGTACGGACGGCTGCGATCGATCCATAACTGGCGCAGGCTGTACGACAACGGCAAGCCCTGGGTGACGCATTCCAGCATCCAGAACGGATCGGCCGTTATGGATGATGCGCGGGCCGAGACCTATCGCAGCGTCTGGCAGAAGGCCGTGATCTTCGATGAAGTTTGCTATGAGGGCTCGCTGGACGAGCGTTGGGGGAACCTGACCGGGCCGCAGATGGTGCGGGCCTTCTGGCACGGTCTGATCGCCGGGGCCTATGTCGGCCATTCGGAGTGTTTCCCGGTCGATGGCGGCGAGTTCTGGCTGGGCGAGGGCGGGGCGCTGCGTGGCGAGAGCGCGCCGCGGCTGGCCTTCCTGAAGGCCCTCATGGAGGCGGGGCCAAAGCCGGGGGTCGAGCCGATCGACAAATGGTGGGAGCAGCATCTGGGTGGCGTGCCGGGCCGGTACTACCTGCGCTATTTCGGGGATACGGCGCCGACGGAATGGGCGGTCGATCTGCCCCGCGACGAGATCGTCGGCGGCGAGCGGTTCAAGGTCGATGTGATCGACACCTGGAACATGACCGTCGAGGCCGTGCCGGGCGAGTTCACGATGCAAAAGCGCGACGACACCAAATACTTCTTCCGCGATCCGGCGCGACCGACCCTGACCTTGCCGGGGCGGCAATGGATGGCGGTGCGGTTGACGCGCGTGGACGTTTGACGTTCGAACCGCTTAGATGGCAGCCATGAAAAAGAGCGTGCGCGAACGGGTTCTGATCGTTGTCCTGGCCGTGGGGGCAGTCGCCGCCGGCGTGTCGGCCATTGCGATCGTGGGCCTGTTCGTCATGGCCATGACCGGGGTGTTCGGCGCCGGATCCTAGATTCCCAGGATGCCGCGATAGGTCGGGTGAACCGCCTCGGCGTGTTCGGGGTGTTTCTGAAGATAGGCGGAGAAGAAGGGGCAGACCGGCAGGATCAGCAGGTCGCGGGCCCTGGCGTCGGCCAGCACATGTTTGGCCAGGCGGCTGGCGATCCCCTGACCCTCAAGCCGTTCCGGGACCAGGGTTTCGGTGATCATCAGATTGGGCGGCGACAGGTTATAGGTGACGATCGCCACCTCGCCATCGACGGGCAGTTCGTAGCGTTTCAGCTCGGCGTTGTCGTGGATTTCGGGATCGAGCATGGCGGGTCTCAGAGTTCGGACAGCAGGGCTTCGAGGCGCAACATATCAGTGGGGGGCGCGGTTTCGAAGCGCATCTGTTCACCGGTGACGGGATGGACGAAGCCGAGGACGGCGGCGTGGAGGGCTTGGCGCGACAGCTCCGCCTCGGCGATGGCGGCGCGCACGGGGATCGCCGGACTGCCGGAGCCATAGGTCGCGTCGCCTAGAATGGGCGAGCCCTTGGACGACAGGTGGACGCGGATCTGGTGGGTGCGGCCGGTGTGCAGGGTGCAGGCGACTCGGGCGGCCATGGGTGCGCCGCCGGCCTTGGCCGGTTCGCCGAAGGTGGTCTGGACGACATAGTCGGTGATGGCCTCGCGGCCGCCGGCCTTGAGCACAGCCATCTTCTTGCGGTCGCCGGTGGAGCGGCCGATGCGGGTCTCGATCCGGCCCTTGGACGGCGACGGTGCGCCGCGCGTCAGGGCGATGTAGGTGCGCTCGATGTCGTGGGTCGCGAACAGGGCGGACAGGCCCTGGTGGGCGCGGTCCGTCTTGGCGGCGACCATGACGCCGGAGGTGTCCTTGTCCAGCCGGTGGACGATGCCGGGGCGGGCGACGCCGCCGATGCCCGACAGGCTGTCGCCGCAGTGGGCCAGAAGGGCGTTGACCAGGGTGCCGTCGGGCGTGCCGGGCGCCGGATGGGCGGCCATGCCTGCGGGCTTGTCGATGACGATAAGGTCGGCGTCCTCGTAGAGGACGGTCAGGGGGATGGCCTGCGGCTGGGGCGTGGCGGGGGCCACGGGCGGAAGGGCGACGACGTAGAGGCCGGGCTGGGCCTTGGCCGAACCGCCAGTCAGGACGACGTCGTCGCGGGTGACGGCGCCGTCGGCCAGCAGGGCCTGGAGCCGGGCGCGCGACAGGGTCGGGAAGGCGTCGGCCAGCGCCTTGTCCAGGCGGACGCCGGACGCGTCGATGCGCGCCTCCAGCACCTCGGCGGACGAGACATCGTCCTCGTCAATCACGATTCTCGTGCCGACGTCAGCAGCAGGGCAAGCCAGTTCGCGCGTTCCTCGGCGTCGGCGGCGTTGAGCTGGTCAATGGCAAACTTGGCTTGATCCACGAGGTCTTGCGCATCGGCTCGCGTGATTGCGCCGCTCGCTGAGTAATCCGCCCAGTGTCTTCGCTTCTGTAGATTGACGAATGCTACGGCGACATCTCGCAACTCCTGCGACGCGACCGCGATTCCGAGCGCGGCCTGTATCTTGGGCGCGAGAATCGCCTTGTCGATGGCTTCGCATCCTTGCCGCATTCGGGAATGCTCGAACGCGCGATAAATCAAGGAGTAGCGCGATGTCTTGCGTTTGGTCCGCCCCACAAGCGTATCCGCGCCTTTGGCCGCCAGCGCATGAAAAAGGGCGTAGTAGGCCGTCGAGACCGCGCGACGGAGCGATGCCTGGTTGGGTGCGCCCTTGCGCCTTGATCCCACGAGACCGTTGGCGACCGTCAACAGAGCCTTGGCGTCAAGCATGATGGGCGGCGCGCCACTCTTCGGGAGAAAGCACCTCAAGGATTGGGTAACGCTCATCGCCAAGCTCAAGCAGACGATCACGAATCGCCTGGGTGAAGCGCAGACGAGTGATAGCCCAGGCTTGGCGATCATCTGGACGTTTGATGGCTGTGCGAATTACCCAACTGGCTCCGGCATCATCGTTTCGCTGACTTATCTCTGGCGTCTCTATTGTCAGTGGTGCAGGTCGAAGCGATTTCGCTGACTCAACGACCAAGCTTCGGACATGTTCTGGCGAGAGCGAACTTTGCATGCGGTCATTTTTGCACGAAGTTGAGTGCCGTCAAAGCCAGACAACGAGTGGTTCGCATGCAAATACCCAAACTGCGGTCGGCGGTCGCCGTGGCGGCGCGGGGCAGTCGCACGACCATGAGCAAGGACCAGTGCCTGACCGGAGGCTGGAGGAGAGATCCGCGATGCGCGTCGCAACGCCCGAGACGCACGCGACGCGCTGGACCGGGCCGAATGGGACGTTCGCCGGGTGCGGCGCGAACTGAGCGGTCGCTACCCGGTCTAGACGTCTCAGCCGGCCTTGACGGATGCGCCGCGGAAGGACGGATCCAGGTCGCCCGAGGCGTAGCGTTTGGCCATCTGGGCGGTGGAGAGCGGACGGATCGTGGACGCCTGGCCCTCGCAGCCGAACTGGACGTAGCGCTCCATGCAGAGCTTCTTCATCGCCTCCTTAGCGGGCTTCAGATAGAAGCGCGGATCGAACTCGCCCGGCTTTTCCGCCAGCGCTTTACGGATCGCGCCGGTGATGGCCATGCGGTTGTCGGTGTCGATGTTGACCTTGCGCACGCCGTGCTTGATGCCGCGCTGGATCTCCTCGACCGGCACGCCCCAGGTCTGGGGCATTTCGCCGCCGTACTGGTTGATGATGTCCTGCAGGTCCTGCGGCACGGAAGAACTGCCGTGCATCACCAGGTGGGTGTTGGGCAAGCGGCGGTGGATTTCCTCGATCACATTCATGGCCAGGACTTCACCGTCCGGCTGGCGCGAGAACTTGTAGGCGCCGTGACTGGTGCCCATGGCGATGGCGAGCGCATCAACCTTGGTGGCGGCGACGAAATCGACGGCCTGGTCCGGGTCGGTCAGCAGTTGCGAATGGTCGAGGACGCCCTCGAAGCCGTGGCCGTCTTCGGCTTCACCCATGCCGGTCTCCAACGAACCCAGCACGCCCAGTTCACCCTCGACCGAAACGCCGCAGGCGTGGGCCATTTCGGTGACGCGGCGGGTGACATCGACGTTGTACTCGTAGGAGGCTGGGGTCTTGGCGTCCTCTTCCAGCGAACCGTCCATCATCACCGAGGTGAAGCCGTACTGGATGGCGGTGGCGCAGGTCGCCGGGCCGTTGCCGTGGTCCTGATGCATGCAGACCGGGATATGCGGATAAAGCTCGGCCAGGGCGTCGATCAGCTTGGCCAGGACGATGTCGTTGGCGTAGTTTCGGGCGCCGCGCGAGGCTTGAATGATCACGGGAGCATTGACCTCGTGGGCCGCCTCCATGATCGCCAGACCCTGTTCCATATTGTTGATGTTGTAGGCGGGCAGGCCGTAGTCGTTCTCTGCCGCGTGGTCGAGCAGCTGTCGCAGCGTGATGCGCGCCATTGGGTAGTCTCCTGAGCCGAGTAGTCTTTTTTGATTGGGCGAGAGACTAGCCGCGCGGCGTGTTGAAGTCACGCCGCGTTACAACCGCTTTTCGTTCCAGCCAGACGATAGGGCGCAGGCGTGATCCGCCTGCATCGCCGCCGATCAGTCGCGCAGGGCCTCGACGCCGGGCAAGGGTTTGCCCTCCATCCATTCCAGGAAGGCGCCGCCGGCGGTGGAGACGAAGGTCAGGTCGGCGGTGACGCCGGCATGGCTGACGGCCGCGACGGTGTCGCCGCCGCCCGCCACCGCGATCAGGGCGCCGGTCTTGGTGCGTTCGGCGACGTGCTTGGCCGCCGCGACGGTGGCGGCGTCGAAGGGCGGCACCTCGAACACGCCCAAGGGGCCGTTCCAGATCAGGGTCTTGGACGCGTCGATGGCGGCGTTCAGGCGGGCGACGGTGTCGGGACCGGCGTCCAGGATCTTGTCGTCGGCAGGCAGCGGCTCGCCGGTCTTGATGGTGCGGGCGTCGGCGCCGGGCTTGACCTCGGTCGCCACGACGACATCGACCGGCAACAGGATTTCGCAGCCCTTGGCTTGGGCTTCAGCCAAGATCTCGCGCGCCGTGTCGGTCATGTCCTTTTCGGCCAGCGAACCGCCGATATCGACGCCTTGCGCATAGAGGAAGGTGTTGGCCATGCCGCCGCCGATGGCCAGCCGGTCCAGCTTGCCGACCAGGTTCTTCAGCAGGTCCAGCTTGGTCGAGACCTTGGAGCCGCCGACGATGCCGATGACCGGCTTCTGCGGATTGCCCAGAGCGGCGTCCAGTGCGTTCAGTTCGCGTCGCATGGATTCGCCGGCGTAGGCGGGGATGTGGTGGGCGATCCCTTCGGTCGAGGCATGGGCGCGGTGGGCGGCCGAGAAGGCGTCGTTGACGTAGAGGTCGCCCAGGTCGGCCAACTTTTGCGCGAACACGGGGTCGTTCGCCTCTTCCGCCGCGTGGAAGCGCACGTTTTCAAGCAGGACCACGCCGCCGGCGTCCAGGTCGCGGATGGCGTCCACGGCGTCCGGGCCGATGCAGTCGTCGGCGAAGCGGACGGGCGCGCCGAGCAGTTCCTCCAGCGGCTGGACGACCGGCTTCAGGCTCATTGACGGGACGCGCTGGCCCTTGGGACGGTCGAAGTGGGCCAGCAGGGCGACCTTGGCGCCTGCGTCGCGCAGACGCTGGATCGTCGGCAGGGCGACCCGCAGCCGGGTGTCGTCCGTGACCTTTCCGCCCTCCATCGGGACGTTGAAGTCCACGCGGACCAAAGCCGTCTTGCCGGCGAGGTCGTGAGCGTCGTCGAGGGTGCGGAAGGTCATGATCGTTTCCCTGTCTCCTCCCTGTCGCGAAGCGATGGGGAGGTGGCGCGGCGCGCTTGCGCCGTGACGGAGGGGCTCTGGCCCCGAGTTCGGTGCGGTGGAAAGAGCCCCTCCACCACTTCGTGGTCCCCCTCCCCACGCTGTGGGGAGGAGACGTTTTCGGCTTACAGGAACTTCGCCATCACCAGGGCCGTGTCGGCCATCCGCGTCGCAAAGCCCCATTCGTTGTCGTACCAGCTGAGGACACGAGCGAGCTTGCCGTCGACGACCTGGGTCTGGGGCAGGGCGGCGGTGGAGGAGGCGGGGATGTGGTTCAGGTCGTGCGAGACCAGCGGATCGGTCGTCGTGAACAGGACGCCCTTCATCGGACCGTCGGCGGCGGCCTGAAGCGCGGCGTTGATCTCATCGACCGTCACGTCGCGGCTGGAGACGACCTTCAGATCCACGACCGAGACGTTCGGGGTCGGGACGCGGATCGACGAGCCGTCCAGCTTGCCCTTCAGTTCCGGCAGGACCAGGCCCAGGGCCTTGGCGGCGCCGGTCGAGGTCGGGATCATCGACAGGCCGGCGGCGCGGGCGCGATACAGGTCCTTGTGCATCGTATCCAGCGTCGGCTGGTCGCCGGTGTAGGAGTGGATGGTGGTCATATAGCCGCGCTCGATGCCGAACAGGTCGTTCAGCACCTTGGCGACCGGGGCCAGGGCGTTGGTGGTGCACGAGCCGTTCGACACGACGATGTCGTCGGCGGTCAGGACCTCATGGTTGACCTTGAAGACGATGGTCTTGTCGGCGCCGTCGGCGGGGGCCGAGACCAGGACGCGCTTGGCGCCGGCCTTCAGGTGGGCGCTGGCCTTGTCCTTGGAGGTGAAGATGCCGGTGCATTCGAAGGCGATGTCCACCTTCAGTTCGGCGTGCGGCAGGTTGGCCGGGTCGCGTTCGGCCGTGACCTTGATCTTGCCCGTGCCGACGTCGATCCAGTCTTCGCCCGAGGTCACCGTGCCGGGGAAGCGGCCGTGAACCGAATCGTAGCGGAACAGGTGGGCGTTGGTCTCGACGGGGCCCAGATCGTTGATCGCCACGACTTCGATGTCCGTGCGGCCGTGCTCGACGATGGAACGCAGGACAAGGCGGCCAATGCGGCCGAAACCATTGATGGCGACGCGAACGGTCATGGGAGGCTCCTCTGAACGGTAGGTGTTGAGCGGTGTATATAGGTTGGCGTCTCAATGGAGCGGTCGCGGATGGGTTTCAACCCCGCGCGCGTAACATGATGTGATGGACGGTTACGCTTCCAGATGCGGCGTTGTCAGCTTTGGGCAAGAAACACCCTTGAGGCGGTTCTTTTCGAGATAATGCGCAAAATTTTTGCGACAGGGGTTGTGCCTGTCCAGCGCCTATGGTTTCTTGGCGTCAGAACAGGGAGCCACCCGTGGCCACGATGACGCG
The DNA here is from genome assembly GCF_041648115.1 of Brevundimonas sp. Classification (GTDB taxonomy): domain Bacteria; phylum Pseudomonadota; class Alphaproteobacteria; order Caulobacterales; family Caulobacteraceae; genus Brevundimonas. The sequence continues at coordinate 70,466 of NZ_JBAZPR010000008.1, read as the reverse complement.
CGACATGATGAAGGGGCGAACCGCGAAGGCGGTGGCGGCCGTTCGCGCGCCGGCCGGCCTGGAAAGCCCTGTATTCCTCATTACCCTCGTACTTCTCGGCCTGCTTACGCAAGCGGCGTGGATGCACGCGACCTGACCTAAACGCACTCAGGATCGCCTCGCACCACCCCGCTCCCGAAAGGAAGCGGGGTTTTTTGTGCTTGGCGGTTCCAAAAGAACCGGACCGATGACGCAAGATTCTACCTCCGAGCCCAGAAAGCCCAACGCGCGCAGCGCGGCGGTGACGGCTGGCCCGAACCGGGCCGCGGCCCGTTCGTACCTGCGCGCTGCGGGCATGCAGGACGCCGACTTCGACAAGCCGATGATCGGCATCGTTAACACCTGGTCGACGGTCACGCCGTGCAACATGCACCTGGACCGCCTGGCCAAGGACGTGCGCGCCGGCATCGTCGCGGCGGGCGGCTATCCGGTTGATTTCAACACCATCGTCGTCACCGACGGCATCTCGATGGGCACGGCGGGCATGAAGGCCTCGCTGATCAGCCGCGAGGTCGTCGCCGACAGCATCGAACTGGCCATCGAAGGCCACCAGTTGGACGGCGTGGTCTGCATCGTCGGCTGCGACAAGACCATCCCGGCGGCGGCCATGGCCCTGGCGCGGATGGATATCCCCGGCCTGGTCTATTACGGCGGCACCATCATGCCCGGCGTGATCGGGACCAAGGAGGTCTCGGTCCAGGAGGTGTTCGAGGCCATCGGCGCCCATTCGGCCGGCGCCCTGGACGACGCGGGCCTGAAAGCGGTCGAACAGGCCGTCTGCCCCGGCGCCGGCGCCTGCGGTGGTCAGTTCACCGCCAACACCATGGCGATGGCCCTGTCCGTCATGGGCATCTCGCCGATGGGCGCCAACGACGTGCCCGCCGTCGATCCGAACAAGGCGGCCGAGGGCGAGCGCTGTGGCCGGATCATCGTCGAGCGCGTCTTCTCCGGTGACACGGCCCGCAAATACATCACCCGCGCCAGCCTGAAGAACGCCGCCGTCGCCGTTTCGGCCTCGGGCGGATCGACCAATGCGGTCATGCACCTGACGGCCATCGCGGCGGAAGCCGGCGTCGATTTCGGCGTCGAGGACTGCCACCAGGCCTGCGTCGAGGCGCCGGTCATCTGCGACCTGAAGCCGGGCGGCCGGTTCCTGGCCTCGCACCTGTTCGCCGCCGGCGGCACCCGTTTGGTCACGCAACGGATGGCCGAGGCGGGCAAGATCGTGAACACCCCGACCGTCACCGGCCGCAGCCTGTTCGCCGAGGCGGCCGAAGCCGAAGAGACGCCGGGCCAGGTGGTCGTGACCAGCTTCGACGCCCCCGTCATGGCGCGCGGCAGCTACGCCGTCATCTATGGCGATGTGGCCCCGGAAGGCGCGGTCATCAAGCTGACGGGCCACAAGGTCGATACGTTCGAAGGCCCGGCCTGCGTCTTCGACAGCGAGGAAGACGCCTTCCACGCCGTTCAGGACGGTTCGGTCGGCGAGGGCGATGTCATCATCATCCGCTACGAAGGGCCCAAGGGCGGTCCGGGCATGCGCGAGATGCTGCAGGTCACCGCCGCCCTGAAGGGCCGCAAGATCGACAACGTCGCCCTGCTGACAGACGGCCGTTTCTCGGGCGCCAGCTACGGCTTCGTCGCCGGACACGTTTCGCCGGAAGCCGCCGTCGGCGGCCCGATCGCACTCATTCGCGATGGTGACCGCATCACCATCGACGTCACCAACCGCCGCATCGACGTCAATGTCGATCTGGCGACGCGCCGGGCGGGCTTTACGCCCCACGTAGTCCGCCCGGCGCGAGGTGTCTTCGCCAAATACCGCGCCTCGGTCTCCTCTGCGGCCCAGGGCGCCGTCACCATCCCCAACCCCCCGCCGGCTCAAGTTCCGGCGTCTCACAAGACAACTGCTGCTCAGGACGCCTGACCCATGGCCATCACCATCTACACCAACGACGACATCCGCCCCGGCGCCATCGCCGGCCAGCGCATCGCCATCATCGGCTATGGCTCGCAAGGTCGCGCCCACGCCCAGAACCTGAAGGACAGCGGCCATGACGTGGTCGCCGGCGTTCGTCACGGCGGCACGGGCTGGAAACACGCCACCGAGGACGGCGTCGCGACCGCCGAGCCGGCCGAAGCCGTCAAGGGCGCCGACATCATCGCCATCCTGACCCCGGACATGGTCCAGGGCGAGGTCTATCGCGACATCATCGAGCCGAACGCCAAGGAGGGCTCGGCCCTGCTGTTCGCCCACGGCTTCTCGATCATCTACGAGCGGATCACCCCGCGCGCCGACATGGACGTGATCCTGGTCGCGCCGAAGGGACCGGGCGATCTGGTCCGTCGCGAGTTCCAGCGCGGTCGCGGCGTGCCCAGCCTGTTCGCCATCGAGAAGGACGTCACCGGCAAGGCCCGTGACCGGGCGATGGGTTACGCCAAGGGCAACGGCGGTGCGACCGGCGGCCTGCTGGAAACCACCTTCCGCGAAGAGACCGAGACCGATCTGTTCGGCGAACAGGCGGTCCTGTGCGGCGGGGCCAAGGAACTGGTAATTCAGGGCTTCAACACCCTGGTCGAGGCCGGCTACCAGCCCGAGATCGCCTATTTCGAATGCCTGCACGAGCTGAAGCTGATCGTGGACCTGTTCTACGAGGGCGGCATCTCGAAGATGCACCACTTCATCTCGGAGACCGCTAAATACGGCGCCGTCGCCAGCGGCCCGCGCGTGGTCAACGAAGAGACCAAGGCCCGCATGAAGACCATTCTGGAAGAGATCCAGAGCGGCGCCTTCGCCCGCAACTGGATCGCCGAGAACGAGGCCGGCAAGCCGCAGTACGAAGCCTGGCTGAAGGCGGACCGCGAAAGCCAGATCGAACAGGTCGGCGCCCGCCTGCGCGAGCGCATGGCCTGGCTGAACACGCCCAAGTCCGAAGCGGCCTGAGCCCAGCATTAAAGACCGGATGATCCTGATGACCGCCGCCGCCTTCAAAACCTCAGCCGAGGCCGCTCCCCAGTCGGGGGCGCGCCTGCTGGTCTCCACCCTGGAGCGGCTGGGCGTGGAGGTGGTGTTCGGTTATCCGGGCGGCGCCATCATGCCTGTCTATGACGCCTTGGCCGGGTCGAAGCTGAAGCACATCCTGGTCCGCCACGAGCAGGGCGCGGCCTTCTCCGCCGACGCCTATGCGCGCAAGAGTGGTCGGGTCGGCGTGTGCATCGCCACCTCGGGTCCGGGCGCCACCAATCTGGTCACGGGCATCGCCAATGCGATGATGGACTCGGTGCCGATCGTCTGCATCACCGGCAATGTCGCGCAAGGTCTGATGGGCACCGACGCGTTTCAGGAGATCGACATCCTGGGCGTCACCCTGCCGATCGTGAAACACTCGATCCTGGTCCGTTCGGCCGCCGAGGTTCCGGCCGCGATCGAGGAAGCCTTTTATATCGCCCGGTCGGGTCGCCCTGGCCCGGTCCTGGTCGATCTGCCCAAGGACGTGCAGTTCGCCACGACCAGCGACGACTACGGCTTCCACATCCCCAATGAGACGCCGCGCGTCGATCACGACGCCATCGCCGCCGCCGAGGCTGCGATCCGTGCCTCCAAAAAGCCGCTGGTCTATATCGGCGGGGGCGTGAAGATCGGCGGCGCGACAGAGGCACTGCGCGCCTTCGTCGTCGCGACCGGCATCCCCCAAGTCTCGACCCTGAACGCCCTGGGCACTATCCCGACCGACGCGCCGGGCATGCTGGGCATGCTGGGCATGCACGGGACGCGCGCTGCGAATAACGCGGTGCAGGACAGCGATCTGCTGATCGTCGTCGGCGCCCGGTTTGACGACCGCGCCACGGGCAAGCTGGCCGAGTTCGCTCCGAACGCCCGCATCGTCCATTTCGACATCGACGCCTCGGAAGTCGGCAAGCTGCGGGCGGCCAATGTCGCTGTCGTCGGTGAACTGCCTGAAGGGGTCGAGGCCCTGACGGCGCGGATGCGTGCGGGTGCAGCGCTGGACATCCAGACCTGGGCCGACGACTGCGCTCGGGCGACCGAGGCCGGCGCGCACCGCTATGACGCGCCGGGCGAAGGGGTCTATGCCCCGGCCCTGCTGAAGGAAATCTCGGAAGCGGCGGGCGACGATTTTGTCGCCGCCTGCGACGTGGGCCAGCATCAGATGTGGGCGGCCATGCACTGCCGCTTCTCGCGGCCCGAAGCCCACATCACCTCGGGCGGCCTGGGGGCCATGGGCTTCGGTCTGCCCGCTGGCATCGGCGCCAAGCTGGCCGATCCGTCTGCTACGGTCGTGACCATCGCCGGCGACGGCGGCTTCATGATGAACATCCAGGAGCTGGCGACGCTGAAGCGTTACGGCATCCCGCTGAAGATCGTGCTGATCGACAACTCCTCGCTGGGCCTGGTGCGCCAGTGGCAGGAGCTGTTCTTCGCCGAGAACTATTCCGAGATCGACCTGTCCGACAACCCGGACTTCGTGAAGGTCGCCGAAGCCTTCGGCATCGAGGCCTTCCGTATCGATCGCCGTGATCAGGTGTCGGACGGCATCCAGCGCCTGCTGGCCGCCGATGGCCCCTGCCTGGCCCATGTGGTCATCGATCCCCGAGACAATGTCTGGCCGCTGGTTCCGCCGGGCAAGAGCAATGCTGAAATGATGGAGGGCTCCTGAGATGAGCGACACGATCCACATCCAGATCGACCGTGCGGACGGTTCGCTTCAGCGTCTCATCGGCCTGGTGGAGCGCCGCGGCTTCCACATCGACGGCATGGCGATGGCCGAAGAAGGAACGTTCCGCAAGATCGCTCTGACCGTGCGCGGCCGCGACGCCGGCCGCTGCATGGACAACCTGGGTCGCCAGATCGACCGGCTGTTCGGCGTTCGCCGTATCGGCGCCGACATTATTCAATCCGAGGCCGCGTGATGATTACCCCCGAAGAGGTACGAGTATCGGGCATATCCCGCACCGAGGAGATCGCGGCCGATCCCAACCGCGTCATCGTCTTCGACACGACGATGCGGGACGGGGAGCAGGCGCCCGGCTTCTCCATGTCCGCCCAGGCCAAGGTGAAGATGGCCCATGTCCTGCGCGACCTGGGCGTCGACGTCATCGAGGCCGGCTTCGCCGCCGCCTCGCCGGGCGACGAGGACTGCATCCGCCGCGTGGCGGGCGAGATCGAGGGGCCGGTCTTCTGTTCCCTGTCGCGCTCGAACGAGAAGGACATCGACGCCAGCTTCCGCGCCCTGGCTCCGGCGCCCAAGTCGCATCGCCGCTGCCATGTCTTCATCGGCACCAGCCCGATCCACCGCAACGCCAAGCTGAAAATGTCCACCAACGAGGTGCTGTCGACCGCCGTGCGTTCGGTGGAATACGCCCGCAGCCTGTTCGACGATGTCGAGTTCTCGGCCGAGGACGCCTTCCGCACCGAGCCGGAGTTCCTGGCGGATGTGCTGGAGGCCGCCGCTGACGCCGGCGCCCGGACGCTGAACGTGCCCGACACTGTCGGCTATGCGACGCCGCAAGAGGTGCGCGAGCGTTTCGCGGCCCTGGCTGCACGCATCCACAAGCGCCATCCGAACGTGATCTTCTCGGCCCACTGCCACGACGACTTGGGCATGGCGGTCGCCAACTCCCTGGCCGCTATCGAAGGCGGGGCCCGTCAGGTTGAGGGCGCGATCAACGGCATCGGCGAACGCGCCGGCAACGCCTCCATCGAAGAAGTCATCATGGCCCTGAAGGTCCGCGAGGATCGCTATGGCGTCACGACCGGCGCCGACAGCCGCCACCTGGTGCGCGCCTCCAAGATTCTGTGCGAGATCACCGAGACGGTCATCGCCCGCAACAAGTCGGTGGTCGGCATCAACGCCTTCGCCCACGAGGCGGGCATCCATCAGCACGGCATGCTGGCCGACAGTCGCACCTATGAGATCATGCGGCCCCAGGATGTGGGCTTCGAAGGCAGCTGGTTCGTGCTGGGCAAACACTCGGGCCGCCACGCCATCGCCAAGCGGGCCGAGACCATCGGCCGTCCCATTGAGGGCGAACGTCTGGCCGCCGTCGTCGTCGGTTTCAAGTCGCGTGCGGACCAGATCGGCGAGATCAACGATGCGGAGCTGATCGCCATCATCGACCGTGTCGATGGCGTGTCCGAGGTCGTGGCCCAGTATGCCTGATCCCAAAACCCTGTTCGACAAGGTCTGGGACGCCCATGTCGTGCGGACGGAAACGGCCGATACGCCGGGGGTGGTGTATATCGACCTGCACCTGGTCCATGAGGTCACCAGCCCCCAGGCCTTCAGCGATATCGAGGCGCGGGGTCTGAAGGTGCGCCGCCCCGACCGGACCTATGCGACCCTGGACCATTCGACCCCGACCCTGCCGGCGGGGCTGAACGGGCTGAAACCCTATGTCACCGCCCAGGCCGAGGCCCAGGTGCACACGCTGGAGCGCAACTGCGCTGCCCACGGCGTGCCGCTGGCTGGTTGGGATTCGGACGACCGCGGCGTGGTCCATGTCATGGGGCCGGAACTGGGTCTGACCCAGCCGGGCATGACCGTGGTCTGCGGCGACAGCCATACGGCGACCCACGGCGCCTTCGGGGCCCTGGCCTTCGGCATTGGCACGTCCGAGGTCGGCCATGTGCTGGCGACCCAATGCCTGTTGCAGCGCAAGGCCAAGGCCATGCGGGTGACGGTGACGGGCGCGTTACAGCCGGGCGTGTCGGGCAAGGACGTCGCCCTGGCCGTCATCGCCGCCATCGGCTTCGGCGGCGGCACCGGCTATGTCATCGAATATGCCGGCGAGGTGGTGCGCGCGCTGGACATGGAAGGGCGGATGACCCTGTGCAACATGTCCATCGAAGCCGGCGCGCGGGCCGGTATGATCGCGCCGGACCAGACGACCATCGATTGGCTGCGCGGTCGCAAGCACGTCCCCGCCAACTATGAGGCGGCGACGGCCGAGTGGCTGAAACTGTCCAGCGATCCGGGCGCGGTCTTCGACAAGGAAGTGACCATCGATGGCGCCGCCATACGTCCGATGGCGACTTGGGGCACGACGCCGGATGCGGGCGCCCCCATCGGGTCGCCGGTGCCCCAGCCGCAGTCGGACTCAGACCGCAAGGCCATCGCCTATATGGGCTTCACGGCCGGGGAGGCGACGACCAGCCAGCCGGTCGATGTGGTCTTCATCGGCTCCTGCACCAACGGGCGTCTGCCCGACCTGCGCGCCGCCGCCGATGTGCTGCGCGGCCGCAAGGTGAAACCGGGTCTGCGCATGCTTGTGGTGCCGGGATCGGAGGCCGTGCGTCGCGACGCCGAGGCCGAGGGGCTGGATCAGGTCTTCATCGCCGCCGGGGCCGAATGGCGCATTCCCGGCTGTTCGATGTGCATCGCCATGAACGGCGATTTCGTCGCGCCGGGGCAGCTTGCCGTATCCACGTCGAACCGCAATTTCGAAGGTCGCCAGGGCAAGGACGCCCGCACCATCCTGGCCAGTCCGGCGACGGCGGCGGCGACGGCGGTGGCCGGTGTGCTGACCGATCCGCGCGTCTATTTGAATGAGGCGGCCTCCCTCAAGCAGTCGAGCGCCGCGCGCGAGACAGTAGGAGCGCAAAATGTCTGAACCGTTCCAGGTGCTGACATCGAAAACGGTCACGCTCAGCCAGGCCAACATCGACACCGACCAGATCATTCCCGCACGTTTCCTGACCACGACGACGCGCGAAGGTCTGGGCAAGGCCGCCTTCTATGATTGGCGTTACGAAGATGACGGTTCGGAAAAGCCCGAGGCCATTCTGAACCGGATCGACCCAGCTGAGCATCGCATCTTGCTGGCGGGCAAGAACTTCGCCTGCGGTTCGTCGCGCGAACACGCGCCCTGGGCCTTGCTGGACTATGGGTTCAAGGCCGTGATCTCGACCGAGATCGCTGACATTTTTACATCGAACGCATTGAAAAACGGCCTGCTGCCCATCGTCGTCAGCCAGGCCGTCTGGGACGATCTGGCGTCGCAACCGGATCAGCCGGTTACGATCGACCTCCAGGCCAATCAGATTCAGCGCGGCAATGCCGAACCCGTGCCGTTCGGGGTCGAATCCTTCGCCCGCCAATGCCTGCTGGACGGGGTGGACACCCTGGGCTGGCTGCAAGCAAACATGCCCGAGATCGAAGCGTTCGAGCGATCGAGAGAGACTGTCTGATGACCAACGCCGCCCCCAAGACCTACAACATCGTCCTGCTGCCCGGCGACGGTGTCGGACCCGAGGTGACGCGCGCCGCGCGCGAGGTGCTGGCCGTCATCGGCGACTTCTACAGCCATGATTTCCAGTTCTCCGAACACCTGATCGGCGGCGCCGCCATCGACGAGACCGGCGAGCCTCTGCCTGAGGCCACGCGTGCGGCCTGCGTCGCCTCCGACGCCGTGCTGCTGGGCGCCGTCGGCGGTCCGAAATGGGACGGCGGCAAGCGTCGGCCCGAGGAAGGCCTGCTGGCGATCCGCAAGGCCATGGGCCTGTTCGCCAACCTGCGCCCGCTGCAAGTCTCGCCTGTGCTGGCGCATCGCTCGCCGCTGAAGAAGGAGATCGTCGAGGGCGTCGATCTGATCGTCTTCCGCGAACTGACCGGCGGCGTCTATTTCGGCGAGAAGACCCGCACCGCCGACCGCGCCACCGATCTGTGCGAATACACCGTGCCCGAAATCGAGCGCGTCACCCGCGCCGCCTTCCAGACCGCCCAACAGCGTCGCGGCAAGGTGACCTCGGTCGACAAGGCCAACGTCATGGAGACCAGCCGCCTGTGGCGCGAGGTGGTGACCCGCATCCATGCCGAGGAATTCCCCGAGATCGAGCTGGAACACGCGCTGGTCGATTCCATGGCCATGCACCTGATCAGGAAGCCGCGCGAATACGACGTCATCCTGACCGAGAACATGTTCGGCGACATCCTGTCGGACGAGATCTCTGTGCTGGGCGGCTCCATCGGCCTGCTGCCGTCCGCCTCGCTGGGCGCGGGCGGGCCGGGGCTGTTCGAGCCGATCCACGGTTCGGCGCCGGACATCGCGGGTCAGGATCTGGCCAACCCGGTCGGGACCATCCTGTCGGCGGCCCTGTTGCTGCGTCACAGCCTGAAGCTGGAGGATGAGGCCGATTCGATCGAGGCCGCCGTCGCCGCCGTGCTGGCGGCCGGCGCCGTGACCGCCGATCTGGGCGGGGCGCTGGGCACGCGGGCGGCGACCGAGGCCGTCATCGACGCCATCCGCGCCATTCACTGGGCGGCGGCGCATCGGGTGCAGATGCACTGGGCGTGATGGTCGAAAAGGTTAAAATCGGTCTGAGCGACGGATGAAAATCCTGCCTTCAAACCTTGGCCTTAAAGACATGATTTATTCAGATGGGCGCGCGAACCGCACGGTTCGTGCGCCATCGTCATTTTTAATCATGACCGTTGCAAGAAAGTTGCACCGACTGCGGTGAATCCCCTTGCGTGTTTCGCGATTGCAGTAAAACCTTCGCAACTGCGAGATTGCATAGGGGGTACTAGCTCATGTCGCGGACAACGAACCGACTTATGGGGGCCGCAGGGCTCCTTCTTCCAACACTCTGTCTCATGGCCGCAGGCGCGGCCAATGCGCAGGACGCCGCTCCGACCTTGCTGGGCCATCAGGCCGCGCTTGAACTGGACAGCGCCGGGGCCTCATGGCTCGGCACTTCGACCGCCCTGGTTCTGCTGATGACCCTCCCCGGTCTGGCGCTGTTCTACGGCGGCATGGTTCGCAAGAAGAACGTGATCGCCACCATCACCCAGTCCGTCGGCGTCTTCGCCGTGGTATCGCTGGTGTGGTTCATCGCCGGATACAGCCTGGCCTTCGGCGCCAATCCCAATGCGGGGCTTCAACCCTATATCGGCAGCCTGGACATGCTGTTCCTGAACGGCGTCTCTCTCCAGACCGCCAACGCCCTGCTGCCGGGCATTCCCGAGTTCCTGTTCATCTCCTTCCAGATGACCTTCGCCATCATCACGCCTGCGCTGGTGACGGGCGCCTTCGCCGAGCGTATGAAATATTCGGCGCTTTTGCTGTTCACCGCCCTGTGGTCGCTGCTGGTCTATGCGCCCATCTGTCACTGGGTGTGGGGCGGCGGCTTCCTGGGTTCGGCCGGCGTGCTGGACTTCGCGGGCGGCGCAGTCGTTCACGTCAACTCGGGCGTCGCGGGTCTGGTCTGCGCCATCTTCCTGGGTCGCCGTAAGGGTTATGGCGTCGAGCCGATCCTGGCGCATAACCCGGTTCTCACCATGATCGGCGCCTCTTTGCTGCTGGTCGGCTGGATCGGTTTCAACGCCGGTTCGGCAGGCGCCGCCAACGACCTGATGGGCGTGGCGCTGCTGAACACCATCCTGGCCGCCGCCGCCGGCGCCCTGACGTGGAAGCTGGTCGAGTTCATCGAGAAGAAGAAGGTCTCGCTGGTCGGCATGCTGTCGGGCGTCGTGGCAGGTCTGGTCGCCATCACGCCAGCGGCCGGCTTCGTCGATCCCAAGGGCGCTGTGATCATCGGTCTGATTGCCGGTCCGGTCTGCTACGCTTCGTCGGTTTGGATCAAGAAGCTGCTGCGCTACGACGACAGCCTGGACGCCTTCGGCATCCACGGTGCAGGCGGTCTGATCGGCGCCCTGCTGACCGGCGTGTTCGCCACGACCGCGATCAACAGCCTGTCGGAAGGCGCCAACGTCGGCGCCCAGGCGCTGGGCCTGTTGTGGACCATCGTCTACAGCGCCGTCGGCACCCTGATCATTCTGTTCATCTGCAAGTTCACCACGGGCCTGCGCGTGAGCGAGGCCGAGGAAGCCGCCGGTCTGGACACCTCGCTTCACGGCGAAGCACTAGAAAACTGATGGAGGATCGGGCGCAGCTCCCAATCCGCGCCCTTTCTTTCCGACTGCATAAAACAATCAAAACAAGGGGATAAACCATGAAGAAGACCATGATCCGCGCGGCCGCCGCCGCCGCTCTCTCCACGGGCCTGATCGGCCTCGCCGCGCCTGCCTCGGCTCAAAGCACCGTCGATGTGGCCTGGAACGTCGGCGTCGTCAGCGACTATGTGTTCCGCGGCTTCAGCCAGACGGGCGAAGATCCCGCCATCCAGGGCGGGGTCGATCTGACCTCGGGCAGCTTCTACGGCGGCGCCTGGGCCTCGAATGTCGATTTCGGCGACGACACCGACGCGGAAGTCGATCTGTACGGCGGCTATCGCACCGAGGCCGGCGGCTTCGCGTTGGACTTCGGCGTGATCGGCTACCTCTACGTCGGAGAGCCGGACGCCGCGGACTATAGCTACGCCGAGTTCAAGGCTGCGGCTTCGCGCGCCGTCGGGCCCGCCACCTTCGGCGCCGCCGTCTATTACTCGCCCGACTTCTTCGGCATCGACGACGAAGCGACCTATGCCGAGGTCAACGCCGCCTTCAGCCCGGCCGACAAGTGGACGGTCTCGGGCGCCGTCGGCAAGCAGTGGCTGAACGTCACCGACGACTACACCACCTGGAACGCCGGCGTGGGCTATGCTCTGACCGACAAGGTCGGCATCGACGTCCGCTACTACGACACCGACGTCGATGGCGTGCCGGGCGCCGCAGACCGGATCGTGGGCGCCATCAAGCTCGCGTTCTGATGCAGCGACAGACTTAAAAGAGAAAGGCCCCGGAGAGCGATCTCCGGGGCCTTTTGTCTATCGGGCGTAACGGTCGTGGACGGGGTCGTAGCTGTCCCAGACCTTGCCGTCGGCCAGCGACCGCAACAGTTTCAGATATTCCGCATGGGTCCAGGCCAGGGGCGTGGCCGAATCCGTGTTCTGACCCAGGGCGTAAGCCTTGACGGTCGGGTCGCCGACGCCGTCCCAGACCTGTTCAGCCAGCATCAGGCCGTCGTTGGCGAACCGCTCCATGCCGCGCACATAGGTCTGGCGGATGGCGGCGATATCGGCGGCCGAGGGGGCGCCGTTCACGCTGACACGGGCCAGTTCATAGTGGCCGCGTTCGCCGGTGAAGAAGGGCCAGACCCGGCCGCGCTGACCGGGGCTCATCTCGCCGCCGACACCGTAGTTGGCGCCCGTCAGATGATCTTCGCCATAGCCGTCGACGCCGTAACGGCGCCAGCCCGGCGTCTTGTCGCCCTCGGGGCCGAAGTCGTAGCGAACGCGATACAGCGGCTCCAGCGACTGGTCGTCATAGACGGGCAGGGTGGACAAGATGTGGGGATCGTCGGCCTTGCGCACGCCGTAGCGGACCAGTTCCAGGAAGCCGCCGTCCACGACGCGATCCTCAGCCGGCGCGATCTGGCCGTTGGCGGCGCCGATCGGGGCCTTGTCGTTGGGGTTCTCGTTCTGGGTGATGCGGATGAAGTAGCGACCGTCGCCGAAGTCGCCGTTGGTGGTGAACATCCGGTCTTCGATCTTGGACGCATAGCTGTCGGCGGCGATCTGATACCGCGTCGCGCCCGTCGCATCTCCCGAGGCGCGGGCCATTTCGGCCGCGACCGTCAGGCCGGCGACCACGGCGGCGGTGCTGGACGGCGAATAGCCCTGCTGCTCCTCCCAGCGTTCCTGCTGGGTGAAGGGCGGCTTGATCTCGGCATCGTTCCACAACAGGCCGATCTTGCCGCCATCGACCAGGAAGTCGGCCGCGGGCTTCAGCATGGCGGTGTAGTGCTCGGTCATCTGGGCGTCGGACAGCCAACCCATCTTCCACAGACGATAGCCCAGCATGATCGGCATGGCCGTCTGGTCCAGCTGGACCGCGACCCATTCCAGTTCGCCATCGACGTGGGTCTTCTGCAGGAACCAGCCGCCGACGCCGGTGTTGCCTGGCGTGTTCGGGCCGACCTGGACCTGAGGCAGGTAGTTGAAGGCCGCCAGCGGCGTCTCCTTGTCCCCCAGCGCCGCCAGGGCCATGGCCACCTGATAGAAGTCGCGCGGCCAGACGGCCTTGTAGCCGGTCGAGGATTTGGACGCGTCCACCGTATCGCCCCACGGATTGGATAGGGACGCGATTAGGGCGCCGGCGTGGGTGCGGTCTTCCTGCACCTTCAGCATCAGGGCCGAGGCATATGCCAGCTTGCCGCCGTCGGTCGCCTGCTCGGCGATGCGCGGCAGTTCGGTCAGAGAGGCGACATAGTCCTCCCAGCCGATGCGCTCGCCCTCGCCGTTGAAGCGAGCCAGCACCTCGTCGAGGCCGGTCGCGAACGACCCATCCGCCGCCGCTCTAGCCTCGGCCTCGCTGGCGCCGAAACCGATGACGAAGTCACGCGTGATCCGGCTGCTTTCACGCATGTGGGGCAGGGCGCCGGTCATCATGGTGTTGCCGGCCTGATCGCCCGTTGAGGCGTAGGTCCAGTCCAGCTTGCCGTCCTTCAGATCGGTCAGACCATCGGAGGCGCCGACGAAGCCGACGCTGGCCTTTTCGAAAGCCTCGCTGGGCTTGAGAAACAGGTGAGTGTTGCCTTCCCACGCGTGAAAACCATCCCGCGTTACGGCACCCCGGTCATCGATCCCGGTGTTGGCGATGTGCGGCTCCAGCATCAGATAGGGCGTCACCTCGCCCTTCAGCGCCTTGATGGTGACGCGCAGCACCAGGGCGTTGCGGTCAGGATCGCTGAAGATCTGCTTCTCGATCTCGAACCGACCGTTCTTGTCCTGGGTCAGGACGCGATAGGCGGGCGACAGCGGGCGACCCTGAGCATCGACATGCAGGTATTCGGTGCGGCTGGTGGTGTCGTCGCCCTCCACGACCAGTCCGTCGTGGGTCACGCCGACGAAACGCAGGGCCTTGATCTGCGCCTCATGGATCAGGCCGTACATGGTCTCGGTCAGGACGCCGTCGGCGATGGAAAACCAGACCTTTGACACCGCGCCGGTCGGGCCGCCGTCGCGGTATTGGCCATCGACATAGGCTTCATACGACGCGCCCGCGCCGGTCTTGGCGGCGCTGGACCAGACGGGCGGCGCGCCCGGTGCGCCGGGGGCGACCGACTGGGACTGTGCTTGGGCCGAGGCGGCGGAGGCGAGGGCCAGGCTGGCGACGCCGGCGAGGCAGAGGGTCTTTGACATACGCATGGAGGTCCTCACGGATTGCGCGTGGGGGGAAGCGAGCGGGACTCGCGGACGAACAGCGCGCTGACCGCAGCCAGCACGAAGGAGACGGCGCCCAACACCAGGGCCCAGATGGCCTGGCCGTCGAACAGGGTCTTCAGGATCAGGCCCAGGACGGTGGCGGCAAGCAGTTGCGGCACGACGATGAAGATGTTGAACACGCCCATATAGACGCCCATCTTCCGGTCCGGCACCGCCGCCGAAAGGATGGCGTAGGGCATGGAGACGATCGAGGCCCAGGCGAAGCCGACGCCGATCATCGGCAGCCACAGCAGGCCTGGCTCTCGGATGACGAAGACGCCGAACAGGCCCGCCGCGCCCAGCAGCAGCATCAGGGCATGGGTCGCCTTTCGCCCGATCCGCTTGGCCAGCATGGGCAGGGTGAAGGCCGCCAGGGCCGCGACGCCGTTATAGACGCCGAACAGAACCCCGACCCAGTCGGCGCCCGTGGCGTAGGCGGCCGAGGTCGTGTCGGTCGTGCCGTAATGGACGCGGGTCACGGCGGCGGTGGTGTAGATCCACATGGCGAACAGGGCGAACCAGCTGAAGAACTGGACGATGGCCAGGCCACGCATCGTCTCGGGCATGCGGAAGATGTCGTTCAGGATTTCGGTCGCGGCGTTGGTGATGCGGCGGCGCTGCATCACGCCGATCGCGATCTGAAGCAGTCCGAAACCGGCGAAAAAGCCGGCCAGGACCAGCAGCTCCTTTTCCAGATCCAGCACTGAAATCAGCACGAAGCCCAGCGCGCCCAGGACGGCGCAGACCAGGCCCGAAGTCATCCAGCCCTGGACGCTGCGGGCCGGCGCCTCGGGGCCGTCGTCGGCGGGGGCGCCCAGGGCCTTCTGCTTGGCGCGTTCGAAGGCGGCGATCTGGTCGGGGCTGTATTCTTTGGTCGAAAGCACGGTCCACAGCACGGCTGCGAACAGGCTGGCGGCGCCGACATAGAAGGCGATCTTGACGGACAGGGGCACGACGCCCGCCTCGGCCGTCGAGGCGATGTTGAAGACGTTGGACAGCAGCCACGGCAGGGTCGAGGCGAAGACCGCGCCGGCGCCGATGAAGAAGCTCTGCATCGCATAGCCGGCGGTGCGCTGCTCCTCCGGCAGGTTGTCGCCGACGAAGGCGCGGAACGGCTCCATGGTGATGTTGATCGAGGCGTCCATGATCCACAGCATGGCCGCGGCGAACCACAGGCTGGGGCTGTTGGGCATGGCGATCAGGGCCAGGGTGGTCAGTATGGCGCCGACCAAGAAATAGGGGCGACGACGCCCGAACCGCGTCCAGGTCTTGTCGCTGAAATGGCCGATGATCGGTTGGACCAGCAGACCCGTCAGCGGCGCGGCGATCCACAGAATGGCCAGCGAATCCACCTCGGCGCCCAGGGTCTGGAAGATGCGGCTGGTGTTGGCGTTCTGCAGACCGAAGCCGATCTGGATGCCGAAGAAGCCGACGCACATGTTCCAGATCGCGAGGCCGGACAGGCGCGGGCGGTGGGCGAGGAGGGTCATGGGCGCACACCCGACCCTTCTCCCCTCGGGGGAGAAGGTGGGCGGCGAAGCCGCTCGGATGAGGAGGTTGCCGGGTGCGGATTGCGCGTCAGACGATCGGGATGCTGAACCAGCCCCCTCATCCGTCTCGCTCCGCGAGCCACCTTCTCCCCCGAGGGGAGAAGGACATTAGTGGCGATGCTCATTGACGACGGCTCCGGCCTAGCGGCACGAAGCGGATGGCCTGGCCGCCGCCGGGGGCGAGCGCGAGGGTCAGCACGTCCGCAGAAGTCACCTCGCGCTGCTCGATGACGATGTCCTCGCGCTTGCCGCGATAGTCGGCGTCGGGACCGTCGCGGTAGATCTCGGCCCGGTAGCGGCGGCCGGCGTCCAGAAAGTCGAGCGGCGCGGTCAGGACACGCGGGTGCTCGTCGGTGACGGCGCCCAGGGCCCAGACGTCCGTGCCGCGTTGCTTCCTGATCGTCACCACATAGTCGCCCATGGCGGCGTCCAGCGTGCGGCTTTCGCTCCAGTCGACCGGCACGTCCTTGATGAACTGGAACGGTCCCGGATTGGCCTCATAGTTGACCAGCAGGTCCGCCGCCATCTGGATCGGGCTGTAGATGACGACATACAGCGCCAGCTGTTTCGCCCAGGTCGTCTGCACGCCGCCGGGGCTGCGCGTCTCCATGCCGAAGATGCCGGGGGTGTAGTCCATCGGCCCGGCCAGCAGGCGGGTGAAGACCAGGTTCGGCTCGTGCTCGGGCGGATTGCCAGGGTTGCCCCAGGCCGAATATTCCATGCCGCGCTGGCCTTCGCGGCTGATGATGTTGGGATAGGTGCGGCGCAGGCCCGTATCCTTGAACGGCTCGTGGGCGTTGATCGCCACCTTGTGGCGGGCGCCGGCCTCGACGACCTTCATATGGTGCTGGGCCATCGCCTGGCTCTCGTGCCAGGCCATGACCATCTGTCCGTCCGGTCCGGCGACGCGCGCGCCCTGCGCATCCGCCACATAGCCGGTCTTCACCGAATGGACGCCGAGACGTTCATACAGCGCCATGGCCGGTTCGAGCTGCTGCTCATAATGGAAGGCGTTGCCGCCGGTTTCGTGGTGGCCGATCAGTTGCACGCCCTTGGACCGGGCGTGGGCGCAGACCGCCTCGATGTCGAAATCGGGGTAGGCCTCGGTGAAGCTGAAGTCCGAACCGTTGGCGAACCACTGGCCGTCCCAGCCCTTGTTCCAGCCCTCGACCAGGACGCCGCCGAAGCCGTTCTGGGCCGCAAAGTCGATGTGCTTGATCGTATTCTCGGTGGTGGCGCCGTGCTTGGGGCCGGAGTTCCATCTCTTCAGCTCAAGGTGCATCTCCCACCAGACGCCGACGTATTTCATCGGCTTGAACCACGACACGTCGCCCAGCTTGTTGGGCTCGTTCAGATTCAGGATCAGGCTGGAGTCGATCAGGCCAGCGGCGGTGTCGCTGATCTGCAGCGTGCGCCACGGGGTGTTGAACGGCGCCGCGCGCACCACGGCGGCGTTGGTCAGGCCAGGCGTCAGCTGGGCGCGGAAGTTCGTGCCCTCGGAGCGACGCAGGTTCATGCCGGCGTAGTCGATGCAGGCGGCCTCATGGATCGAGACATGCAGGCCCGACTGGCCCTTGACCGTCATCGGGGTCTGGGCGCTGCCGACCGCATCGATGGGCGTGCGGCTGTAGAGGTATTCCTCGCGGTTCCATTCCCAGGCTGGGCACCACAGGGCCTCGCCGTTTTCGGCCAGGTTGAACTCGGTCAGCTCCGACCCGATGCGGACGGTCTTCAGCGCGGGCTGGTCCGGGAACTCGTAGCGGAAGCCCAGGCCGTCGTCATACAGGCGGAAGACCACGTCCACGTGGCGTTGCAGGCCGCCGGTCTCGGCATAGGCGACGCGCCATTCGTTGTAGTGGTTGCGGATGAACTGGCGCTCGCCCCAGGGCTGCTCCCAGGTGTCGTCGATCGTGACCGGCTGACCGGCAGTCAGGGCCAGACCGCGCTCGATGGCGGGGGCGTCGGTCAGCAGGAAGCCCAGCTTGGACGGCGCCACCACGACCCGGCCCTGGCGCAGGACCGAATACATCGGCCGGCCGTCGTTGTCGGTGAAGGCCTCGACCGTCAGCACCCCACCCGGCGACGACGCGCGGGCGTGGGTCGGCGTGGTCTGGGCACGAACGCCGGTGGCGCCGAAGGCCAGGATCGAAACGCCGCCGAGGGCCAGGAAGGATCTGCGCTGCATCATGGGAACTCCGTTACGCCGCCTCTTGCCAACCGCCGCGAACGGTGGCTGAAATATTTGCAGAAAAATTTGCAGCGTCGAAACGCTGTCGTGAGGACCCGCGACCTTGAGCCGCAAGACAACCCGTCTGGAAGACATCGCCCGCTTGGCGGGGGTGTCCATCGCCACCGCCTCGCGCGCGCTGAACGACAGCCCCGCCGTCAACGACCGCACCAAACAGACGATCTGGAAGCTGGCCAAGGAGCACGACTATCCGTTCCGCCGCCACATGCCCGCGGGCCCCATCGGCGCCCAGGGCACCATCGCCCTTGTCGTGCCGCGCCCGCAGGGCCGCGAAGGGCGCCTCAGCGATCCCTTCTTCCTGGAACTGCTGGCCGGGGTGGGCGAGGCGGCGCGCGAGCGTGGCTGTGATTTGCTGATGAGCCATATCTCGCCCGCCAACTATGACGAGCTGTCGGGCGCGCTGAACACCAGTCGTGCGGACGGGGTGATCTTCCTGGGGCAATCCAGCCTGCACTCGGCCTTCAACCGACTGGTGGACGCCGACCATCGTTTCGTCGTCTGGGGCGCCGAACTGCCGGATCAGGACTATTGCTCGATCGGCTCGGACAATATCTCGGGCGGACGGCGTGCGACGCTTCATCTGGCGCGGCTGGGTCGAAAGCGCATCGTCTTCCTGGGCGATCTGGATCCGCCCGAGTCGATGCAGCGGCACCGCGGCTATCTGGACGCCCTGGCCCAGGCCGGATTGGCGGTCGAGCCGGACCTGATCGTATCGGCCCATTTCGAGGTCGAGTCGGCCGAGTCCACGGTGGACGCCCTGATCCGACGCGGCGTCGCCTTCGACGGGGTGGTGGCCGCCTCCGACCAGATCGCCCTGGGCGCCGTGCGCGCCCTGCTGCACGCCGGTATCGACGTGCCGGGCCAGGTTTCGGTTATCGGTTTCGACAATGTGCCGTTCAGCCGCTACTCGCGCCCGGCCCTGTCCACCATCGCCCAGGACACGATGAAGGCCGGCCGGCTGATGGTGTCCAAACTGCTGGACCACGGCGGCGCCGACGTCGGCGCCGGCCGGTCGGAGCGGGTGCCCACCGAGCTGATCGTGCGCGAGACCTGCGGCGGCTGACCCCATCCTCAGACCGAAAACAACAGGCCGGCGAGGGGCGACAGGGTCTGTCCGTCCGCCTCGGTCCAGTTGATGGCCTCAAGGCGACGCGCACCCGCAGGCGGCGACCAGTCGATGGGAGCGTGGCCCAGGTTGAAGACGCACAACAGGCGTTCACCGCCGTCAACGCGTTCGAAGCGGTGGAAGACCACCAGACCCTGGGGCGCCTCGACAAGTTCAAGACCGCCCAGGCGCAGCGCCGGATGGGCCTTGCGCAGGGCGATGACACGGCGGGCGACATGCAGGGTCGAGGTCGGATCGGCCTCCTCAGCATCGACGGCCAGCGTCAGATGGCGCGGATCGACCGGCAGCCAGGGCTCGATCGTCGAGAAGCCGGCGTTGGGCGCCGACGCCACCCAGGGGATCGGGGTGCGGGCGCCGTCGCGGCCCAGGGTCAGGGGCCAGTTGGCGATGGCCTCGGGATCGACCAGTCGCTCGAACGGCACCTGGGCCTGGGGCAGGCCCAGTTCCTCGCCCTGATAGACGAAGACATTGCCGCGCAGGCACATCAGCAGCAGCAGGGCCATCTGGGCGAAGGCCTTCTCGTCGCGGCCCTCGGCCCAGCGCGAGACGGCGCGCGGCGCGTCGTGGTTCGAGAAGGTCCAGGAGGGCCAGCCTTCACCCTGCTGGTCCGGCCACATGCTGTCGCCCATGCCGATCAGTTCGGGCTTCAGCGCATCGGCATAGAGGTAGAGGAAGCCGTAGGCGGAATGCAGCCGGTCGTTCCCGGCGGTGAACGCCTTCATCTCGCGATCGGCATGGTCGCCGCCCACCTCCGCCACTGTGAACCGGCCCTCATAGCTGTCAGTCAGGGCGCGGACGCGGTTCAGGAAGCCGATGATGTCGGGGTGGGACTGGTTGTAGATCTTGTCCTGGAAATCGAACGGCCGCGTGCGCTTCTTGCCGTCCGCGATGGGCGGGTTGTCGCGCAGGCTGGGGTCGTGGATGGCGAAGTTGATGGCGTCCAGGCGGAAGCCGTCCACCCCCTTGTCCAGCCAGAACCGCGCCGCCGCGATCAGGGCGTCCTGCACCGCCGGGTTCCTGACGTTCAGCTGAGGCTGGGAGGCCAGGAAGTTGTGCATGTAATACTGGCCGCGCCGCGCGTCCCAGGTCCAGGCCGGGCCGCCGAACACCGACTGCCAGTTCGACGGCGGCGAACCGTCCGGCTTGGCGTCGGCCCAGACGTACCAGTCGGCGTGTTCGCCGTTTCGGCTGGCGCGGCTGTCGATGAACCAGGGGTGTTCGTCCGAGGTGTGGGAGAACACCTGATCGATGACGACCTTCAGGCCCAGGCCATGAGCGCGCGCGATCAGGGCGTCGAAGTCGGCCAGCGTGCCGAAGATCGTATCGACGTCGCAATAGTCCGACACGTCGTAGCCGAAGTCCTTCATCGGCGACGTGAAGAAGGGCGACAGCCAGATCCCGTCCACTCCCAGCGAGGCGACGTGATCCAGATGCTCGGTGATGCCCTTAAGGTCGCCGACGCCGTCGTCGTTCGAGTCGGCGAAACT
Source organism: Brevundimonas sp. (assembly GCF_041648115.1). Taxonomy (GTDB): domain Bacteria; phylum Pseudomonadota; class Alphaproteobacteria; order Caulobacterales; family Caulobacteraceae; genus Brevundimonas. Next base: position 49,855 of record NZ_JBAZPR010000008.1, on the reverse strand, counting down.
GCGTGGATAGATCTGGTACAGGACCGCCCCCCGCCACCAGTCGTGAGCGAGGGCAGGGGCGGCGTCAGCCGTGGAAAGATCGAGAGGCTGGGCGGTCACGGGACGCTCTTGCAGACGAGGTAATCGAGGGGAGGGACGCGGACGGCGACACTGGCGGGCGCCGAGGATTGGACGGCGCAATCACCACGCAGACCCTGCCACCGAAGCGAGCCGGGCTCCACCTCGACCTGGGCGGCGACGGGCGTGGTGGAGGTGTTGAACAGGATCAGGATTTCACCCCCGCCCTCGCCCCCGTCCTGGCCGATGCGCGAAATGGCGAACAGGCCCGGCTTGTCGCCATAGGCGCGCACCACCTGACGGCCGCGTCGCAGCGCCGGTTCGGCGGCGCGGATGCGGGCCATTTCGGAGATGGCGCGATACAGGGGCGCGTCGGTGGAATAGGCGGGCTGTCGGCCGCCGACGGGCGTCTCGTTCGCATAGACCGGGGTCTGGCTGGGCCACATGTCCTGGCGCGAGTTTCCGTATCCGCCCGCGCCGGCGAAGCCCTGTTCGTCGCCGTAATACAGGGTCGGCACGCCCCGGCTGAACATCATCAGGGCGTGGGCCAGGGCGATGCGCGACTGCAGCTCGGCGTCGCTCGCGTTCAGATTGGCTTGTTTCAAGAAGAAGCCGACCCGGCCCATGTCGTGGTTGCCCAGGAAGGTCGGCAGGATGGCGGCCGTGTCGGCGCCCTTGTCATAGATCGTATCGGCGTCGAACAGCTTGGCCAGGGCGTCGGTCCCGACCTTGCCGGACGCTGCATCCACCGCCTGTTTCTGGAACGGGAAGTCGAGCACGGCCGGATAGCCGTCGACCCGGGTGAACCGCGCCGTCACGGCCGGGTCGGGATCATAGACCTCGCCGAAGATGTGGAAGTTGGGAATGCCCTTGGCCTCGGCGCGGGCGATCATGGCGGGGATGAAGGCCTGCCAGAACGCGGGGTTCACGTGGCGGGCGGTGTCGATGCGGAAGCCGTCGATGCCGTATTTGTCGATCCAGCCGCCGAAGACGTCGATCATGCCCTGGATCACGACCGGATCTTCGGTCAGCAGGTCGTCCAGACCCGCGAAGTCCCCGTCCAGCGAGCTCTCGCCCGCGAAGGTGCTCTCGCCCCGGTTATGATAGTGGATCGGGTCGTTCAGCCAGGCCGGAACCTTGGCGTTCTCCTCGCCCGCCGGGACGTATGGCGTATAGGCGTAGTCGGGCCCGGTCAGGCGCGAGAAGTCGCGACCGTCGAAGCCGTCGTTGATCGGCGCGCCGCCGCCGCCGCCGCGACGCGTGTAGGGATAGTCGGCGCGACTGCGATAGGCGCAGCGGCCTTCCGGGCATTCGCGATATTGGATCACGTCGGCGGTGTGGTTGGCGACAATGTCCAGATAGACCTTCATCCCGCGCGCATGGGCCGCCTCGACCAGGGCGCGCATCGACGCCTCGTCGCCGAAGTGCGGATCGACGGTGGTGAAGTCGGTGATCCAGTAGCCGTGGTGGGCCGCGCCGGTATAGTTCCCATCCGACTGGACCGGCTTGTTCTTGAAGACGGGCGCCAGCCAGACCGCCGTCGCGCCCAGGCCCTGGATATAGTCCAGCCGCTGGGTCACGCCCGCCAGGTCGCCGCCGTGATAGAAATCCGTGTCGGCCGGGTCGAAACCGCTCTTCAGCCGCTCGGCTAGATAGCCGCCGTGATCATTCGACGGATCGCCATTGGCGAACCGGTCCGGCAGCAGGAAATAGATCACCTCGTCCTGGGGCAGGCGCTGGCGCAGGTCGGCGAGGCTGTCGGCGCTGGCGTTGGAGGCGATCAGCAGGCTCGCTGCGGCCGCCATGGCGTGCAGTCCGTTTCGGACGGCGGTCCTCTTCCTCATGACGCTCGCTCCCTGCCGTCTGGAAAATGCAAAGCCTTCCAGATCGATTTGCAAGATTTTGCAGCAATGGCCGGGCCTGTCAACGCGGGTTTAATTTGCTGCAACGCAGCGCAAGCGTCGCCGTTCATTGCTGTTTTTCCGGTGTGTAGGGGCTTGGAGCGACGCCGGGGGAGGGCCGAAATCGGGCGGTTACATTAACTGCTTGCAACCTTGCCAAAGATTTGCATATTTTTGCGACGGCTTCAGATCGCGACGTTCAGAATCGCGATCAGCCCCAGGGAGGATGATCATGTTCCAACGTCTCAACCGGCGCGCGCGCCTGCTGTCCAGCGTCGCCTTCGGCGCCGCCGCCCTGATGGCGGTCGGTTCCGCCCACGCTCAAACCGCCGCTCCGACGGCTCAGGCCGACGATCAGGCGACCGAGGTGGGCGAGATCGTCGTCACCGGCATCCGTCGCTCCATCGAGGCGTCGATCAACGCCAAGGCCAACAACACCTCGATCGTCGAGGTCATCTCGTCGGAAGACATCGGCAAGCTGCCGGACGTCTCCATCGCCGAATCCCTGGCGCGCCTGCCCGGCGTGACGATGCAGCGCCTGGACGGCCGCAGCCAGGCGATCTCGATCCGGGGCCTGGGTCCCGACTTCACCACCGCCCTGCTGAACGGGCGCGAGCTGGTCACCACCGGCGACAACCGCGGCGTCGAGTTCGACCAGTTCCCCGCCGAACTGCTGTCGAGCGTCGTCGTCTACAAGACCCCCGATTCATCGCTGATCGGCCAGGGCCTGGGCGGCACCGTCGACCTGCGCACTGTGCGCCCGCTGGCCTATGGCCGTCAGGCCCTGGCGCTGAACTATCGCCGCGAGTGGAACGACATCGGCGCCCTGAACTCGGGCACGACCGACAAGGGCGACCGCTACACCGTCTCCTACATCGACCAGTTCCTGGACGGCACCCTGGGCGTGGCCCTGGGCTACGCCCGCATGAACTCGCCCTATCAGTCGGAAAGGTTCAACGCCTGGGGCTATCCGAACTACACCGACGGCAATCTGCTGACCGGCGGCGTAAAGCCCTATGTGATGTCGTCGGAGTTGGAGCGCAGCGGCTATATGGGCGTGCTGGAATGGCGCCCGAACGACCGCATTCACTCCACGATCGACGCCTTCTATTCCGAGTTCAAGAACACCCAGGTCCTGCGCGGCATCGAGTTCCCGCTGGCCTGGGGCGGTTCGTCCGGTGACTGCACCGTGAACGTGCCCTCAGCCGTCTGCCGTCCGGGGCCGTCGCTGCGTCCCGGCTATACGGTCGACGACGGCCTGATCGTCGCCGGTACGTGGGACAACATCAAGGGCGTCGTCCGCAACGACCTGAACAAGCGTGAAAGCAACATTACGGCCCTGGGCTGGAACACCGAGTTCGTCCTGAACGACGACTGGTCGGCGACCCTGGACCTCAGCTACTCCAAGGTCGAACGCAACGACATCATCCTGGAAACCAACGCCGGCACCGGCCGCAACATCAACGGCGCGCTGGACACGCTTGGCTTCCAACTGACCGACGACGGCGTCACCCGTTTCACCAGCCAGTTGAACTATGCCGACCCTGCGCTGATCCGCATCACCAGCCCGCAGGGTTGGGGCTCAGACGTGATCACCGGCGGCCAGGCCGGCTATATGAACACACCGTCCATCGAGGACGAGATCAAGGCCGTTCGCCTCAGCGCCACGCGCGAACTGCACCAGAGCCCGTTCAAGTCGATCGACTTCGGCTTCAACTACACCGAACGTCAGAAGAGCTTCGTCAACGATCAGTTCTATCTCGGCGTCCCCGGCGGGGGCGACCTGACGGTGCCGGGCGCCTTCCTGCTGGCTCCGACCGATCTGGGCTATCTCGGCATCAGCGCCGTGCTGAGCTATGACGCGCTCGGTCTGGTCAACAGCGGCGCCTTGAACCGCATTCGCAACCCGAACGCCGATGTCACGGCGGGCAACTGGGAGGTGACGGAGAAGGTCTCGACCAGCTACATCCGCGCCAACATCGACCACAACGTGTTCGGCATGCCGCTGACCGGCAATGTCGGCATGCAGTTCGTTTACACGAATCAGCAGAGCCAAGGCTTCTCGGCGCGTCAGGTCGGGCCGGGCGTGTCCGAAACCATCGCCGTCAATGGCGGCGCCGAGTATCTGGAAATCCTGCCCAGCTCGAACTTCATCCTGCAGGTCGGCGACGACATGTTTGCGCGCTTTGCGGCCTCACGCACTTTGGCCCGTCCGCGCATGGACGACATGCGCGCCTCGCGTAACTTCAGCTATAACGCCGGTCTGGCTCAATCGACCGACATCAACCAGTCGCCATGGGGCGGCGGGGGCGGCAATCCCGAACTGCGGCCGTTCATCGCCGACGTCGTGGATTTGTCGTTCGAGAAGTATTTCGCCAACCGCAAGGGCTATGTCTCGCTGGCGGCCTTCTACAAGAACCTGGAAAGCTACGTTTATAACCGCAACCAGATCGTCGATTTCACCGGCTATCCGATCGGCACGATCTCGCCGACCAACCCCGAGCCGGCCCTGCGTCAAGGTCTGGTGGGCGCCCCCGACAACGGCGAAGGCGGCTGGATCAAGGGGCTGGAGTTCTCGATCTCGGCGCCGTTCGACATCTTCCATCCGGCGCTGGAAGGCTTCGGCGCCCAGTTCAGCGCCTCGACGACGGACAGCGAGGTCCAGCCCGATCCGACCCAGGCCCCGACGGCCCTGCCGGGCCTGTCGGAGAACGTGATCAACGGCACGCTCTATTATGAGCGCTACGGCTTCCAGTCGCGCATCTCGGCCCGTCACCGCTCGGACTATCTGGGCGAGGTCGCCGGTTTCGGCAACGGCCGCACCCTGCGTTCGGTGGCGGCGGAAACCGTCGTCGACGCCCAGATCGGATATCAGTTCCAGGCCGGTCCTCTGGAGGGTCTGTCCATCCTGGCCCAGGTCAACAACCTGACCGACGAACCGTTCAAGACCTTCCAGAACGGCGATGAGCGCCAGACCATCGATTATCAGAGCTATGGCCGGACCTTCGCGGTCGGGATGAACTACAAGTTCTGATCTCCCCCTCTTCTGAGCAAACTTGGGCCGCCGCGTCCGCGAGGCGGCCCTTTTCTTTGCCTGCGGCGCCGACGGTCCCTGGGAAAGTTTCGTTACAGACGACGCTTTTCGGCTGGACGCCTGTCGCGCGATGTCGGAACCAAGCGAGACGAGAACCGTGCGAGCACAGCGCGGCCGTTCTGTTTCACTGGGGGATCACATCCATGACCGTTCCGGACACCGGAAAACGCCAGGGCGCGGGCCTGGCCTTCGCCTATGTCACTACGCTGTTCTTCGCCTGGGGCTTCGCCACCTCGCTGATCGATCCGCTGATCGCGGCGGTGAAGCGGGTGTTTGACCTGAACAACGCCGAGGCCTTCCTGACGACCTTCGCCTGGTTCATCGCCTATGGGCTGATGTCGCTGCCGGCCGCCTCGGTGCTGAGCAAGCTGGGTTACAGCCGTTCGATCATCGGCGCCCTGATCGTCATGGTCGCGGGCTGTCTGATCGTGCCGGCCGCGACGGCCGCCGACTGGTATCCGGGCGTGCTGATCGCCCTGTTCGTCATCGCCTCGGGTGTGACCCTGTTGCAGGTCGCGGCCAATCCGCTGGTCGCCGAACTGGGCAGCCCCAAGGGCGCGTCCAGCCGCCTGAACCTGTCGCAGGCCTTCAACTCGCTGGGCACGACGATCGGCCCGTGGCTGGGGTCGCACGTCCTGCTGACGGGGGGCGTCTTCGCCGCCGGCGCGGTCGTCACCGTCGCCACGCGCACCCAGTCGCTGCGCAGCATCGACATGGCCTTCCTGGGCATGGGATCCTTCTTCGCCCTGGTCGCCGTCTTCATCTTCACGGCGCGCAAGAAGATCAACGCCGCCGCCCCCGCCACGACCAACGCTGTTTCGCCGCTGAAGGCGCTGTCCTCGCCCTGGGCCATCTTCGGCGCCCTGGCCATCTTCCTCTACGTCGGTTCCGAAGTCGCCATCGGCGGCATGCTGACCAACTTCCTGGAAAGCCCCGACATCCTGAACGCCCCCATCGAGACCGCGGGCAAGATGGTCGCGCTGTACTGGGGCGGCGCCATGGTCGGCCGGTTCATCGGTTCGGCCGTCCTGACCAAGGTTCGTCCCGGCATCGTCCTGGTCTGCTGCACCGTGGCGGCGGGGATCCTGTGCCTGATCGTCAGCCAGATCGGCGGCCCGACGGCGGCATACGCCGTGCTGTCGATCGGCTTGTTCAACTCGATCATGTTCCCGACCATCTTCACCCTGACGCTGGAGCGGTCCACCGCCCCGACCTCGGCGACCTCGGGTCTGCTGGTCTTCGGCATCATCGGCGGCGCCCTTCTGCCCCAGGTCGCGGCGCACATCGCCGATGCGGCGGGCCGGCTGCAACCGGCCTTCATCGTGCCGATGCTGGGCTATGTCGGCCTGACCGTCTTCGCCATCGCCTGCATCCGCACCAAGGCGCGGGCCGAGGTGACCTCGACCGCCTCGCACTGAGACCGGTCGCTGGACATGACAAAGGGCGCGGAGGTTTCCCTCCGCGCCCTTTTGCATTCCGGGGTGTGATCAGCCGTCGATCAGGGCCTGAAGGATCGGCGCCAGCCGGTCGCGCATCCGCTCGCACTCGGCGGGTTCCAGATCGAAACTGCCGCCGCCCAGCTCGCGGCTGACGGACATGCCCATCAGTAAGCCGGCCAGCACCCGTGCGCGAACCGTGGCGTCCGGTCCGGCGAGCCATTCTTCCAGCGGCCCGAAGAAGCGCTGGGCGCAGGTGGTCTGGACCATCTCCGACGCCTTGGCCGAACCGATGGAGCGCAGCATGATCGACATGCCCTTCAGCTTCTCGGCCTTCTTGGGTTCGAAGACGATCTCGTGGGCCACGCGCCGGCCGAAATCACCCTTCTCGCCTGACATCAGGGCGCTGCCGTCGCCGCAGCTGTCCAGCGCGGCCAGGAACAGGTCGTCCTTGGATCCGAAGTAGCGGCTGATCAGCGCCGCATCGACGCCGACGTCCCGCGCGATGTCGCGCATGCCCACGTCGTCGTAACTGTCCGCCGCGAATCTCTCACGCGCAGCATCGAGAATGGCCGTGCGGGTCGCGGCGGCGTTCCTCGGGCGTGGGCCGGGACATAACAAGGTGATGACACTCCACAGGTGAATAACCGTAGATCACATATGGCTTTGTCAACGCCTGTTGACAAGCGGCATGGCCCCGATCATTAAGTCACCACGCGTTGACAAGGCCGACTCCCCATCGGCCTCTGTCCGCACGACTGGGATTTACCTCCGACAGGGAGAATGCGCAGATGCGCGGGCTGAAGATTGCGGCTGTATCCGTCATGGCGACGGGTGCGCTTTATGGTTGTTCCCCCAAGGCGGAAGCTCCGGCGCAAGGCGCGCCACCGGTGACGGTGGCGACGCCGTTGCAGCAGAAGGTGCGCGACTGGGACGAATTCACGGGCCGCTTCGAAGCGATCGAGAACGTGCAGGTGAGGGCCCGCGTCGGCGGTTTTATTCAGGCGGTCCATTTCCGCGACGGTCAGATGGTCCAGCGCGGCCAGCTGCTGTTCACCCTGGACCCTCGTCCGGCGCAGGCTGCATTGGCCCAGGCCCAGGCCCAGGTGACCCAGATGCAGTCTCAGGTCACGTTGAGCCGCGCCAACCTGGCCCGCAGCGAGACCCTGCTGGCCTCGCAGGCGGTGTCCAAGGCCGAGTATGATTCCAACAAGGCCGCAGTAGACGCGGCCCAGGCCAATCTGGCCGCCGCCAACGCGGCCGTGCGCACGGCGCGTCTGAACCTTGAATATACCCGCGTCACTGCGCCGACCTCGGGCCGCGTGTCCGACCGTCGCGTCGATCCGGGCAATGTCATCGCCGGCGGTTCGTCGGCCGGGGACGTGCTGACCACCATCATCTCGGGCGGCCCGATCCACTTCGTCTTCGACGGCTCCGAAGCTGTCCTGCTGAAGTATCTGCGTGAAGGCGGCGCAAATCAGGGCGCGACCGTCAACGTCCGTCTGCAGGACGAGAGCACCTACAAGCACAGCGGCCGTCTCGACTTCTCCGACAACGCCGTGGACACGAACTCGGGCGTCATCCGCCTGCGCGCCATTCTGCCCAACGCCGACGGCTTCTTGCGCCCCGGCATGTTCGGCAGCGCCCAGGTCGCCGGCGCCGGTTCGTATGACGCCTTGCTGGTGCCGGACTCGGCCATCGGCACCGATCAGGCCCGCCGCACCGTCGCCGTGGTCAACGCCGACGGCACCGTGACGAACAAGGCGGTCCAGCTCGGCCCGATCGTACAGGGCCTGCGCGTCGTGCGTTCGGGCCTGGCCCCGACCGACCGCGTCATCATCGCCGGCCTGCAACGCGCGGCTCAGCCGGGTTCGAAGGTCACGCCCAAGAACGGTCAGATCCAGCCGGTCGCGGCCGATGCTTCGCAGGCGCCCGTCACCCAGGCGGCCCCGGCGTCCAGCGCCTCGTTCGCCAACTCCATTCCCGCTGGCTAAGCCATGAACATCTCCCGCTTCTTCATCGACCGGCCGATCTTCGCGGCCGTGATCGCGGTGGTGATCACGATCATCGGCATCGCCGCCTATCCGCTGCTGCCCCTGTCGCAGTATCCGCAGATCGCGCCGCCGACGATCACCATCAACGCCGCCTATCCCGGCGCCTCGGCCGAGACTTTAGCCGAGACCGTCGCCGCCCCCATCGAGCAGGAGGTGAACGGCGTCCAGAACATGCTCTACATCACCTCCTCGTCCACCTCGGACGGGGCGGTGGCGATCACCGTGACCTTCCAGCCCGGAACCGACCTCGATTCTGCACAGGTGCTGGTCCAGAACCGGGTCGCCCTGGCCGAACCCCGCCTTCCCGAGGCGGTTCGCCAGACGGGCGTCGTGGTCAACAAAGCCGAGAGCGGCTTCCTGATGATCCTGGGTCTGACGTCGCCCGACGGGACGCTGGATAACGATTATGTCGGCAACTACGCCAACTCGACGCTGCGGGACCGTCTTCTGCGCGTCGAAGGCGTGGGCGCGGTTCAGGTGTTCGGCGGCGGCAACTATTCGATGCGCATCTGGATCGATCCGGCCAAGGCGGCCGAGCGCGGTCTGACGGGCCCCGAGATCGTCGCGGCCCTGCGCGCCCAGAACGTTCAGGCCGCCGCCGGTTCCATCGGCCAGCCGCCGTTCCCCAACAGCGCCGCCTCGTTCCAGCTGCCGATCCAGGTTCAGGGCCGTCTGACCGATCCCGACGAATTCTCCAAGGTCGTCCTCAAGACGGACGCCCAAGGTCGAGTCACCTATCTGCGCGACGTGGCGCGGATCGAACTGGGCGCCCAGGACTACGGCATCCGCGGCTTCTTCGACGGCAAGCGCGGCGTCGGCGTCGCGATCGTTCAGCAGCCGGGCGCGAACGCGCTGGGCACCGCAGATCGGGTTCTGGCCGAGGTTGACGCCATCAAGGCCGATCTTCCGGCGGGCATGAACGTCTCCGTGCCCTACAATCCGACCGAATTCGTCGCCGCCTCGGTGAAATCCGTCCAGAACACCGTGCTGGAGGCCATCGTTCTGGTCGTCATCGTCGTTCTGGTCTTCCTGCAAAGCTGGCGCGCAGCGATCATCCCGATCATCGCCATTCCCGTGTCCCTGGTCGGCGCCTTCGCGGTGCAGCTGGCGTTGGGCTATTCGATCAACTCCCTGTCCCTGTTCGCCCTGGTCCTGGCGGTCGGCATCGTCGTCGATGACGCCATCGTCGTGGTCGAGAACGTGGAACGGGCCATCAGCGAAGGCCTCAGTCCGAAGGAGGCCGCCTACCGATCGATGCAGGAAGTCTCCGGCGCTCTGATCGCCATCGGTCTGGTGCTGATCTCGGTCTTTATCCCGACCATGTTCGTGCCCGGCATCCCCGGCATCTTCTACCGCCAGTTCGCGGTCGTGATCGCCTCGGCCTCGATCATCTCGCTGTTCATTTCCCTGACCCTTTCGCCGGCCATGGCCGCCCTGCTGCTGAAGCCGCACAAGAAGGACCATGTGCATGCCCGCAAGCCGGGCGTCCTGGGCGCGATCGTCTATTACGCCGGCTGGGCCGGGCGTAAGTTCAACGAAGGCTTCGACTGGCTGTCGGACCGTTACGGCCGCCTGACGGCGCGTCTGGTGCGGACGGTCGGCCTGGTGCTAATCATCTATGCCGGTCTGCTGGGCCTGACGGCCTGGCGCCTGATCGACACGCCTTCGGGCTTCATTCCCGAGCAGGATCAGGGCTTCCTGATCGGCGTCATCCAACTGCCGGCCGGCGCTTCGCTGGATCGCACGCAGGCGGTGATGGAACGCGCCAGCAAGATCATCCAGGGCACGCCCGGGGTGAACGGCACCGTGGCCTTCGCCGGCCTGGACGGCTCCAGCTTCTCGTTCGGCTCCAACGCCGCCACCATCTTCGTGCGTCTGAACGCGTTCGAGGATCGCACCAAGGAAGAGGCGGCTACGGCGCTGGCCGGGGCCATCACCCAGGCCACCGGTCAGATCGAGGACGCACAGATCTTCGTCATCGCTCCCCCCGCGGTGCAGGGCCTGGGCACCGGAAACGGCTTCTCGATGATGATCCAGGATCGCCAAGGCGCCGGCTATCGTCCGCTGGAAGGCGCGACCTTCGCCATGATGGGCGCCGCCGCCCAGGCGCCGACCCAGGTCAGCCAGGTCTTCTCGATCTACAACACCGCCTCGCCGCGCATCACCGCCGACGTCGATCGCGACAAGGCGTTGATGCTGGGCGTCCAGCCCGGCGCCGTGTTCAACACGCTGGGGGTCTATCTCGGCTCGTCCTACGTCAACGACTTCAACATGCTGGGCCGCACCTTCCGGGTGACGGCGCAGGCGGAGCCGACGTCGCGCGACGACATCGCCGACATCGCCAACCTGAAGACCAAGTCCACGTCGGGGGCCATGGTGCCGATCGGTTCGGTCGCCAATCTGGTGAACGACTCGGGTCCGGCCCGGATCGTGCGTTACAACCTGTTCCCGGCGGCCGAGCTTCAGGGCAACGCCGCAGCCGGGGTGTCTTCCGGCGAGGCGCTGCAGATCATGGAAAACATGGCCGCGCAGACCCTGCCCCAGGGCTTCTCCTACGAATGGACGGGTCTGGCCTATCAGCAGAAGGCGGCCGGTTCCGGCGCCACCATGATCTTCATGATGGCGGTGGTGTTCGTCTTCCTGGTGCTGGCGGCTCAGTATGAGGCGTTCACGCTTCCTCTGGCGGTCATTCTGATCGTGCCGATGTGTCTGCTTGCGGCCATCATCGGGGTGAACCTGCGGGGTCTGGACAACAACATCCTGGTCCAGATCGGGCTCGTCGTTCTGATCGCCTTGGCGGCCAAGAACGCCATCCTGATCGTCGAGTTCGCCAAACAGGCCGAAGAAGACCAGGGCATGAACCGGTTCGAGGCTGCGGTCGCCGCCGCCAAGACCCGTCTGCGTCCGATCCTGATGACCTCGTTCGCCTTTATCCTCGGCGTCGTGCCGCTGATGCTGGCGACGGGTCCGGGCGCGGAGATGAGGCAATCGCTGGGCACGTCCGTCTTCTCGGGCATGCTGGGCGTGACCTTCTTCGGCCTGATCTTCACGCCGGTCTTCTATGTGGTCAGCCGCTGGCTGTCATCGAAGCTGCCGCAAGGTGGAAAGCCCAAGCCCAAGCCGACCACGACCCCAGATACGGCCGTGCGTTACGACGAAACCAGCGACCTGACCGATCCGAACGCTCCGGCGCCCGCGACCGGCCGGGGAGGGGACATCTGATGACCCGCAACAAGACCCTCAGCTTCCTGACCGCCGCAGCGTCGAGCGCCCTGCTCGCCGCCTGCGCGGTCGGCCCCAAGGCGCCCATCGCCGACCTGCCCGTCGCCGGGACGGGGGGCTTCGTCGGCTCGGCCAGCCCCACCGTCTCGACCGCTGCGGCGCGAGACGACTGGTGGCGGCTGTATGAAGACCCGACGCTGGACGCCCTGATCCAGCAGGCCTTCGCCGAGAACAACCAGCTCGAAGCCGCCTTCGCCAACCTGCGCGCCGTTCGGGCGTCGCTGTCGGAGGCCCGCGTGGGCCGCTTCCCGACCACGACGACCAGCGCCCAGGCCCAGCGCAGCCGCGCCTCGGCCGCCACGGTCCAGGGCCTGCCCGCCGGTCAGGACGCGCCCGAGATCGACACCTATGACGTCGGTCTTCAGGCATCCTACGAGATCGACCTGTTCGGCCGGGTGGAATCCACCATCCGCGCCGCCCGCGCCGACGCCCGCGCCGCCGAGGCCGCCCTGGCCACGGTCCAGGTGACGGTGGCGGCCGAGACGACCCGCGCCTATGCCGACACCTGCTCGGCCAATGCGCAGATCGCGGTGGCCGAACGGACACTGGAGTTGCAACGCAACACCGCCAACTTGACGCAGACCCTGCTCGACGGCGGGGCCGGCACCGGTCTGGACGTGGCCAGCGCCCGCGCGGCCCTGGCTCAGACGGCCTCGACCCTGCCGACCCTGCGCGCGGCCCGCAACGAGGCGCTGTTCCGCCTGGCCACCTTGACCGGGGTCACCCCCGCCGAGGCCAGCCAGGCCGCCGCCGCCTGCGTTCGCCCGCCGCAACTCAGCCAACCGATCCCGGTCGGCGATGGTGCCGCCCTGCTGGCCCGTCGCCCCGACGTGCGTCAGGCCGAGGCCAACCTGGCCGCCGCCGCCGCCCGTGTGAACGTGGCCACCGCCAATCTGTATCCGCGGATAACCTTGGGCGGTTCCTATGGTTCGACGGCGCTGGACGCCGACGGCTTGGGCGATTCTGGCAATACGCGCTTTAGCTTCGGTCCGCTGATCAGCTGGTCGTTCCCCAATGTCTTCGCCGCGCGAGCTCAGATCAAGGCCGCCGGCGCCCGTTCGGACGCGGCGCTCGCGACCTTCGACCAGACGGTGCTGACGGCGCTTCAGGAAACCGAGACGGCGCTCAGCAACTACGCCAACGAACTGGACCGCCGTGCGGCCCTGACCGAGGCGCGTGACCAGGCGGCCCGCGCCGCCGACCTGTCGCGCCTGCGCTTCAACGCCGGCGCCGACAGCTTCCTGCTGGTGCTGGACGCCGAACGCACCCAGGCGGCGGCCGACGCCGCCCTGGCCCAGTCCGACGCCCTGGTCACCACCTACCAGATCGCCCTGTTCCGGGCGCTGGCCGGCGGCTGGCAGACCGACAGCTGACCGGTTCGCGACAGCGGAAATGACGAAGGGCCGGGCGACGCATCGCCCGGCCCTTTTCGTTCGTCCACAGTTCTTGCGAACATTTTGTTCCGCATTTGTTCTCGCCGTGCTCTAACTGTTTTCGGCGGTCGGCGGCGCGATGGAGGATCAGATGAACGACGGGATACTGGCCCATATGATGGCGGAATTGGATGCAGAGCTGGCGCGGGCGGAATCGTCCTTGCCCGCCCATCCCGAACACACGCGCCAGACCGAGATCATGCGCGCCCTGGCCTTGGGGCTGGGTAACTTCGAGCGGATGCGGACGCACGACGTGCATCTACTGGCCGCCAGCTTGTCGCCCCGCTGGGCGGCCTCGACCTAACCCGCGGTATTCACCTTGGCCACCACCGACATTCCGGGCGCCAGACGCCCGGCGGCTTCCTGACCGGGATCGATGCGGATGCGGACGGGGATGCGCTGGGCGACCTTGGTGAAGTTGCCGGTGGCGTTGTCGGGGCGAATGACGCTGAACTCGCTGCCGGCGGCGGGGGCGATGCGTTCGACGTGGCCGCGCAGGGTCTGGCCGCCCAGGGCGTCCACGGTGATCTCGACCGGCTGGCCAACGCGGATGTTCTTCATCTGGGTCTCCTTCATGTTGGCCGTGACCCAGACCACGTCGGGGACCAGGCCCATCAGCTGGGTTCCGGCGGTGACATACTGGCCCTGGCGCACGCCGATTTCGCCCAGACGGCCGGGGCGCGGGGCGGTGATGCGGGTGTTCGCCAGATCGATCTGGGCCAGGCGCACGGCGGCCTGGGCGTTCTCGACAGCGGCGGCCAGGCTGTCGCGGCCGACGACGGCGGAGGTGACGCCGGTCTCGGCGATGCCCTCAGCGGCGCGGGCCTGGGCGACCTGGGCCTGGGCGCTGCGCAGGGCGGCCTCGGCGATGTCGACATTGGCCTGAGCCACCCAGCCGCCGGCCTTCAGGGTGCGAGCGCGATTGGCGTCGGCTTGGGCGCGGGTCAGGGTCGCCTCGGCGGCGGCGATGGAGGCGCGCTGCTGGGCCACCGAACCGCGCGCGGAGGCCTGGGTCTGGGTCGAGTTGGACAGGGCGGCCTGCGCCGAATGCAGGCTGGCCTCGGCCTGTTCAAGCCGCTGGCGATAGATGCGGTCATCGACCTGGGCCAGCAACTGACCCTGTTGCACGGTCTGGAAATCCTGAACCGGCGCCTGGACCACATAGCCGTTCACCTGCGGGCTGATGATGGTGACCTGGCCGCGCACATAGGCGTTGTCGGTGCGCTGTATCGCGCCTTTGAACGGCGGAAGCTGCCAGGCGTAGAGCACCGCCAGCACCCCGAGCAGGGCGACGACGGCGGCGATCACGGTCCACAGCACGTTTTTCTTCGGCGCAGGCGCCAGAGCGGGGGCGGCGGCAGGAGCCGGTTGAGCGGTGGCGGGCGGGGCGGCGTCGGTCATGGCGGGTCTCGGTTCAATCTGCGGCTGCGACGGCGGCGGCCTGGGCAGCGGCGTCAGCAGTGTTGGTCTTGGCGTCGCGGCGCGCCTTCCAGCGCGGGCGGAGGTGGGTGACGGTCACCCAGGCGCAGCCCAGGGCCGCGATCACGGCGATGACCAGGAAGACGTCGTTGTAGGCCAGCACATTGGCCTGTTGCGTCACCTGTCGGCTCAGCAGGGCCGCGCCCTCGGCGTTCAGCAGGGCCGGGTCGGTGATGGTGGACGCATAGGCGCCCGACAGCTGGCGCAGGCGCAGCGCGACCTGCGGGTCAAGGGCCGAGATGCCGGCCGCCAACTGGTTGGAATGGTATTTCTCGCGGACGATCTGCAACGTCCCGGTCAGGGCGCCGCCGGCCAGACCGCCCACGTTCTGAAGCACGCTGAACATGACGATGAAGCTGATCAGGTTCTGCTTGCCCTGGGTCAGCACCTTGGCGATGCCGATCATCAGGGCCGGGCCGATGAACATGGCCGAGGCGAAGGCGATCAGGGCCTGGCTGAAATAGAGCTGGGCCGGACGCGTCAGGACCGTCGAGTGGCTGTCGATCCAGGCGCCGACCGCGATCAGGGCCAGGGCGATGGCGATCGGTTTGTTCAGTTTCTCCATATTCAGGGTGAAGGCGCTGACCAGGGTGCCGGCGATCATCGACAGCAGGATGACGACGAACAGCCCATGCAACTGGTCCGGTCCCAGGCCGACGACCGTCAGAAACCCAACCGCGCCCGAGGTCTGTTCGGTCAGCACCATGCGGATCAGCAGGATGGCCCCGAACAGGCGCAGCAGGTCCGGCCCCGTCAGCCAGCGGGTGTTGATCAGCGGGTTTTTCCGATTGTGCTCGACCAGGAAGGCGGCGGTCAGCAGGACGATTGACCCGACCAGGGCCCAGCCGATCCAGGGGGCTTGCGTCCACCACACGATCCGCCCCAGGCCCAGGGAGGCGCACAGCAGGGCCACCCCCGGCGCGAACAGGGCGAAGGTCAGGAAGTCCAGCCGGTCGAACACGCGCAGCCGCTCGGACGGCGGCAGCTTGACCACCTGCACCGCGCCCCAGGCGACAAGACACAGGCCCAGTTCGAACATGTAGAAGGCGCGCCAGTCGCCGAGTTGCAACAGGCCGGGCATGACCAGGCGAGAGATCGGCACGGCGAAACTGGCCAGGCCGATACCGATGATCAGCCCCTTCAAGCGGTGCGCCGCCGGGAAGGCCTGGATGATGTAAAGAAAGCCCAGGCTGCTCAGGCCCGCGCCCGCCATGCCGGCGATGGCGCGCACCAGCAGGGTCGATTGATAGTTGTCGACGAACAGGTGGGCGGCGCAGACCAGCACGAAGGCGCCCAGGAAGATCTGGGTGAACAGGCGCAGGCCATACTGCATCCGGAACTTGACCAGGATCAGGTTCATGCAGGCGTTGGTCATCACGAAGACGACCGGCAGCCAGGCGGCCTCGGTGATGGTGATCCCCAGCGAGCCCTGCAGGTTCTGGATGTTGGCGGTGACGGCGGCATTGCCCAGCGACCCGACCATGGCGACCAGCAGGCCGGTCAGGGCGTACTGGATCCGCATCGGCCACGAATGGTCGGGGGTGGCGGGCGAGCCGGGCATCATCGGCCGCTCGTGCGGCTTCAGCGTCTCGACATACTGTTCCCACGGCAGGTGCCAGTTGTTGCGGGCCATCAGAGCAGTCCCCCGCGAGGCTTCAGTCCATCGAGGATGATCGCGCGGGTTCGCAGCGACACGGCCTGACGCTCGGCCGCGTCGGCGCCCTGGAAGCCGGCGCCCAGCAGGGTGGCGATCAGACGGATGTCCATCGGCCGCAGATCCTCCCTCACCAGGCCGGCAGCCTGGGCCCGCGCCAGCGGTGCGGCGCCCGCCTCCATCAAGCTCTGCCGCAAGGGGGTAAGCGCATCCGGCGACCGCACGTTCCGCACGACCCCCGCCAGCCCCGCATTGCGCACCATGTCCTCGGCCAGCCGATCCAGGAACCAGAAGAAGGCGGACGGATCCTCCCCCTGTTCGGCGGTGCGCCGGCCCAGGTCCGCCACATCGGCCTCCAGCACCGCCAAGGCCAGTTCGGTGCGGTCGGTGAAGTGACGATAGAGGGTGCCGCGCCCGACCCCGGCTTTTTCGGCGATCAGGTCCAGCGGCGCGTCCAGACCCTGGTCGGCGAAGACCGCGCGCGCGGCTTCCAGCACGGCGGCGCGGTTCAGGACGGCGTCCTTGCGGACAGGTTTGAGGGCGGGGTTTGACATGGCAGCACGCTCAAATGGACACTGGTGTCCGTTTTTCAAGAGGTCACGTGCATCTTCCCTCTCCCATTGGGAGAGGGCTTGAGCGCACGGCGGCGACAGCCGTCGTTCTGGCGTGAAAGGGTGAGGGTCGGCCGTACGACCTGGCCCACCAGCCGACCCTCATCCGACCCTTCTGGCCACCTTCTCCCAACGGGAGAAGGATCACGTCAGAGCGCCTTCTCCAGCACCACGAAAGCCAGTTCCGGCCGGGGCGGATCGACGGGGAAGGGGCGGGTCTCGCCGGTGGGGGCATAGCCGCGTCGCTCGTACCAGGCGATCAGTTCGGTGCGGGGGCGGATGACCGTCATCTCCATGCGACGCGCGCCGAACCGGGCGACGGCCTCGACCTCGGCGGCGGCGAGCAGGCGGCGGCCCAGGCCGGACGCCTGCAAGGTCGGCTCGACCGTCAGCATGCCCAGATAGGCCCGGTCTTCGCCGACGCGGGCGACCTGGACGCAGCCGATCAGGACATCGTCGCGATGCGCCAGCAGGACGACCCGGTCGGGATCGGCGATCAGGGCCGTCAGCTCGTCCGCACTGGTCCGGTCGTCGAACAACAGGTCCGCCTCGTGCGTCCATCCCGCCTTGGCCGTGTCGCCGCGATAGGCGCGCTCGATCAGGGGGTGCAGCGCGGCGACATCGTCGGGCGTCGCGGCGCGGAAGACGACCTCGCTCACCGGGTTACGCCCAGCTCCTCGACCAGATGGTCCATGCCGTAGACGTCGCGCAGGGCGACGGTCACGGCCTGGGTGGTTACGATCACGCTGCGGTTCACGGCGCGGTCGTAGCCATAGGCGTTGCGCTGGGTCAGGACGGTGGAATCGAAGTTGGCCCCGATGATCTCGCCCTTGGCGTTGATGGCGGGCGAGCCGGACGAGCCGCCGATGGTGTCGGTCGAGACCGCCATGTCCATCACCGCGTTCGGGTCGATCCGGTCCCTGGCCGCCAGCAGTTTGGGCGCGACGGCGAAAGGCTCGGCGCCGGTGGCCCGGTCCCACAGGCCGGCGAAGGTGGTGAAGGCGGAAAACCGCTGGCCCGGCACGTCCGAACCTTCGACCTGGCCATAGGTCAGGCGCAGGGTGCCGGTGGCGTCGGGATAGACGGCGTCGCCATAGGCGGCGAAACGGGCGACGGCGAGCTGTTCCGAAGCGCGGTCGGTCGGCGCCTTGACCTTGTTCTCCCACTCGGCGCGAACGGCGCGGGCGTCGGCGTCGATCGACAGCACATACTGGATCAGCGGATCGTCCGAGGCCTGAACCGCCGCCAGACCGCCGGTCCACAGGGCGCGGCGCACGGCCGGGTCCGCCAGTTTCGTGCCGGCGACGACGCGGGCCGACAGACCCTCGGGGCTTTCCTTGGCCAGCAGGGTACGGACGTGCGGGCTGTCGACCGTCAGCCATTCGCGCGTCTTGGACAGCCACCATTCCAGCCGGATCTGCTCCAGCTCGGGATAGGTCGGACGTTCGGCGAACAGGCCGGATTCGACGCCGGGCAGGCGGCTGTCGGCGAACTCGGCCAGACGCTGGTCCGACGGCTTGGCTCGCTCCTGCGTGCCGCGCACGATGGCGCGCGCCCACTGGAACAGCTGCGATCCGCCCGCGACCGAGGTCGTGCCCATGGCCGTGCCGCCTTCCAGCAGGGCGGTGGGGGCGTAGAGTTCGCGGGCGATGGGCTGCACGGCCTTCAGCGCGCCCCACGGATCAGGGGCAGCGCCGTTCGTAGCGGCGTAGCGCTGCATG
This sequence comes from Brevundimonas sp., assembly GCF_041648115.1. Classification (GTDB taxonomy): domain Bacteria; phylum Pseudomonadota; class Alphaproteobacteria; order Caulobacterales; family Caulobacteraceae; genus Brevundimonas. The sequence goes on along the minus strand of NZ_JBAZPR010000008.1, from coordinate 31,133 downwards.
AAGTCGACCTCGGCCGCCGCCTTGGCCGTCATGAAGTTGGCGTCGGTCAGGGCGCGCATCCGGCCCAGGCCACGCTTGTAGGTGTTCTCGACGCCCACGATGGGATCCATCGCGATGAAGGCCTGATCCTCGCCCTCTTCGGCGTATCGGATCAGCCGCCCGCGCAACTCCGACGCAATCAGCTGATCCAGCGGCAGAACCACGTCGCGAATGGTGGCCAGCTGATCCATCGTCAGCAGGCGCTGCGTCGCGCCGGGATTGCCCGAGACGAAGACGGCCTCGCCCTCGGTCGGCTTGTCGGCGTTCCAGACGAAATGGGTCGGGGTCTCGACCGGCTTGTCATCTTCATACAGGCGGATGAAAGCCGCATCGATGGCGAAACGGGGGAAGGAGAAGTTGTCCAGATCGCCGCCGAAGGTCGCGGCGCGGTCTTCCGGCGCCCAGGCCAGACGGACGTCGCTGTATTTCCGATATTTGTAGAGCTTGAACTGGCCGCCGCGATACAGGCTGACGACCTGGCAGCGGATCTTGGGATCATTGCCGCAGGCTTCGGTCTCGATCCGGCCGGCCTCGGCCTCGCGCGCCTGGGTGAAGGCCTGGCCCTCAAGACCCTCGCCGGCCTTGTGCATCCGCTCGGTCACGTCGGAGATGTCAGTCAGGATTTCGGCCGTCGCGCCGGGACATTTGCGCTCGTCCTCGCGCGTCTTGGGCGTGAAGCCGGTCTCGCCATACTGCTGCTGCGGCGTGGACAGGTTGGCGACGCAGGTGGCGACGCAGTGGTTGTTGGTCATCAGCAGACCCTGGCCCGACACCACCCCCGCCGAACAGCCGCCGAACTTCACCGACGACAGCCGAACCCGATCCAGGAAGGCCTGGTCGATGTTCGTGCCCAGGGTCGCGTTGGCGCGGGCGATGGGGAAGTTGTCGTAGGTCCACATGCCCTCTTCGGCGTGCGCCGAAGTGGCGGCGAGAGCGAGGACGGCGGCGGAGGCGAGGAGAAGAGGGCGCATGGGATAATCCTATGTCTCCTCCCTGTTCGCGCAGCGAATGGGGAGGTGGCGCGGCGCGTCTTCAGCGCCGTGACGGAGGGGCTCTACGATACATGACAGGCGCTGGTGCGGTGGTGAAGAGCCCCTCCACCGCTTCGCGGTCCCCCTCCCCATTCGCAAGAGGCGAATGGGGAGGAGACGTTGGGTCCTAGCGACGCACACCCAGTTCGCGCAGCAGGCGCGGCTGGTTGTAGACGTTGCGCAGGGCCTCGGTGATGGCGGCCGTCGAGACCGTCACCGTGCGGTTCAGCTCGGGGTCGTAACCGAAGCTGCCGCCCAGCGAGTGGATGTTCCCATCGAAGGCCGCGCCAATGACTTCACCCTTGGCGTTGATCACGGGCGAACCCGAGTTGCCGCCGATGATGTCGTTGGTCGAGACGAAGTCATAGACGGTCGACTTGTTGACCTTGTCCTCGGCCGCCAGCCAGTCCTCGGCCGCGTTGAAGGGTTCGGCGCCGGTGTTGCGCTCGTACAGGCCGCCGATCTGGGTGAAGGGTTCGACCGTCACGCCGCGATAGGTCCAGCCCTTCACCTGGCCATAGGACAGGCGCAGGCTGAAGGTCGCATCCGGGTACAGGTTGGCGCCGTAAACCGCGAACCGGGCCTGGGCGATCTTCTCGCCGGCGCGGCTGGTCGGGCCGGACACGGCCGATTCCCACTGGGTGCGGACGGCCTGGGCCGCGTCGTCATTGGCAAGGACGAAGGCGATCAGCGGATCGCCCGAGGCGGCCAGTTGCTCCGGCGTCATGGCCAGGGCCTGGGCGCGGAAGGCCGGATCGGCCAGACGCGTGCCGTCGATCAGGCGCGCGGCGACCTGTTCGGGGCTTTCCTTGCCCAGCAGCGCCTTCACGTTCGCATTGTCGACGGTCAGATATTCGCGGGTCTTGGACAGCCAGAAATCGACGAAGATCTTCTCCAGATCGGTCGAGATCGGCGTTTCCGTCGCCAGGCGACGGCCCAGCGAGGCGATGTCGGCGTCCGAATAACCGGCGCGGCGCTCAGCCACCGGCTTGGCGCGTTCCTTGGAGGCGCGGACGATGGACTTGGCGTAGCTGTAGAGTTGCGATCGCTGGCCGGCCGCCGACTCCAGCTGGCGATAGGGCAGGTAGAGGTCGCGCTGCGCGGTCGAGACGCGCTCCAGATCGGCCCAAGGATCGCCGATGCGCTGGGCCAGGGCCGGGTCGGCCGCGACGCGCTGGCGCAGTTCCTGCTCTTCCGAACGCTTCGTCGCCATGAAGGCCGGATCGGTCAGGGCGCCCTGCTGGCCGTAGAAGACCTTGAAGCTGTTCTCCAAACCAAACAGCGGATCGACGGTGACGCGCTTGGCCTCTTCGCCGGTGGTCGAATATTCGAGCAGGCGGCCGCGCAGTTCCGACGACTGGATCAGGGTCAGCGGCATCTGCTGATCGCGCAGAATCTCCAGCTGGGCCATGGTCAGCAGACGCGAGGTCGAGCCGGGGTTGCCCGCGACGAAGGTGACGTCGCCGTCCTTGGGCGCATTGGCGTTCCAGGTCAGGTGATTGGGCGTGACGACCGGCTTGCCGTCCTCGTAGATGCGCAGGAAACCGGCATCCAGGGCGTAGCGCGGGAAGTTGAAGTTGTCCGGATCGCCGCCGAAGAAGGCCGCCTGGAACTCGGGCGCAAAGACCAGGCGCACATCGTCATACTTGCGGAACTTGTACAGCTTGTACTGACCGCCGCGATAGAAGCTGATGACCTGGCAGGTCAGCTTCTGGTCGTCGCCGCAGGTCTCCTTCTGAATCTTGTCGATCTCGGCGGCGCGGGCCTGGACGAAGGCGGCGCCTTCAAGCCCGGCGCCGGCGCCGGTGACGCGGTCGGTCACATCGACGATGTCGGTCAGGATCTCGGCCGTCTGCCCAGGGCATTTCTTCTCTTCCTCGCGGGTGGCGGGCATCCAGCCGTTCTTGACGTAGTCGTTCTCGGCCGTGGACAGATCCTGAACGCAGGAGACAACGCAGTGGTGGTTGGTCAACACCAGGCCTTCGTTCGACACCAGCGAGGCCGAGCAGCCCTGCAGACGGACGGCGGCGTTGCGCACCCGGTCCAGCCAGGCCTGGTCGATGTTGGTCCCGTACTTCTCGTTCACCGTGGCGATGGGGAAGTTGTCGAAGGTCCACATGCCCTCGTCGGCTTTGGCCGAGGTGGCGGGGGCCGACAGGACGGCGGTCGCGGCGCCGAGGGCGGCCAGCGAGGCGGTGAGACGAAGAGAGGGCAAGGACATGGAGGCGTGTTTCCCGGAGCGTGGGACGGCCTGTCCCATCTGTTATGTTGTAACTAGCGCCGACGAAGGGCCGGCGCCAAGAGGCTGCATCGCCCTTAATCCCCGGATTTCAAACCCGCAATGTCCGTGAGGCGGAACCCTTACCCCGATTTAACTTGGCCGTGAGGCGACGCGCGCTCAGATAGGCGGACGTACCGGGGGTTTATCGACGACGATGTCGCTTGCGCTTTCAACACTGCTGTTCGAGTGGCGCCGCTATATGGCGGCGGTCATGGCCCTGGCCCTGTCGGGGCTGCTGGTCCTGGCGATGACGGGGGTCTTCATCGGCATCGGCAAGGGGTTCACCGCGACCATCGAACGGTCGAACGCCGATGTCTTCATCATGCAGCCGGGCGCCAAGAGCCTGATCGGCGGACCGTCGGGCGTGCCGCGTCGTTTCATCCCGCTGGCCTACAACCACCCCGAGGTGGTCGAGGTCATGCCGCTGGACGGCGCAGGCGGCACCTTCCAGAACATCAAGAGCGTCGATCCGACCAAGAGCCAGGCCGACAACGCCTCCAAGGGCGCGCCGCGCCAGAAGTTCGTCCAGGCCAGCATCATCGACACCCGTCCGGGTTCGGTGACGATCCCGACCGACTATTCCCAGGAACTGGTCGATGCGCTGCGCCAACCCTACACCGTCGCGGTCGATGAGACGGCGCTGACGACCCTAGGCGTCAAGCTGGGCGACAAGGCCCTGTATAATGGCCAGACCGTCACCGTCGTCGGCGTGACGCGCGGCTATCCCAATATGATGCAGCCGGGCGTGGTCATGTCGCGCGACACCCTGCGGATGCTGGGCCAGGCCGACACAGGCGCGCGCGTCGGGCCGCTGATGGTCAAGCTGCGCGATCCGGCCCGCGCGCCCGTCGTGGTGGCTCAGCTGAACGCCATGGGCAACGGTCAGTGGAAGGCCTGGACCAAGCAGCAACTGGCCGACGCCAACGCCGGCGCCATGTTCGAAGAAGGCATTCTGGTCATCATCATCGGCGGCTGCGTCGTGTTGGGGATCATCATCGGCGTCGCCATCACCTGGCAGACCCTGCGCGGGGCCATCATGGCCAATATCAAGGAGTTTGCCTCGCTGCGGGCCCTGGGCGTCAGCATGGGCAGCCTTCGCCGGATCGTGGTCGAGCTCAGTTTCTGGGTCGGCGTCGTCGGCGTCATCGCGGCCATCGTCCTGACCTGGCTGGTGTCGTTGCTGGCGATGATGGGGGCGGTGATCATCGCCCTGCCGCTGTCGCTGCTGATCGTGGTCGGCATCGGCCTGATCGCCATCGCCATGGTGTCCGGCCTGCTGTCGCTGGGCATCCTCAAGAACAGCCAACCGGCGGACCTGCTGCGATGACCGATACGTCTTTTGGGCATACGAAGGTTCACGGCAAGCACGGCGACTTCGCCATCGAAGCCAAGAGCCTGGTCAAGCGGTTCAAGTCCGGCAAGGCCTGGGTCGAGGTGCTGAAGGGCGTCGATTTCGACGCCAGACACGGCGACCTGACCATGGTCATGGGACCGTCCGGTTCGGGCAAGTCCACCCTGATCGCGGCCCTGTCCGGCCTGCTGAAACCCGAAGAGGGTCGGGTCGATGTGCTGGATGTCGACGACCTGTGGAAACTGTCCTCGGGGCGGATCGACAAGTTCCGGCTGGATAACTGCGGCTTCATCTTCCAGGGCTTCAACCTGTTCCCCGCCCTGACGGCGCTGCAGCAGGTCGAGACGGTGCTGAAGTTCCAGGGGCTGACCTCCGGCCAGGCCCGGAAACGCGCCACGACGGCGCTGGAAGAAGTCGGACTGGGCCATCGCCTGCACCAGAGGCCGGCGGCCCTGTCGGGCGGCGAGAAGCAGCGCGTCGCGATCGCCCGCGCCCTGGCCAAGGATCCCAAGATCCTGTTCGCCGACGAACCGACCTCGGCCCTGGACGGCGAGAACGGCCAGGTGGTCATCAAGCTGCTGCGTCGCGCCGCCACCGAACACGGCGCCGCCGTGATCTGCGTGACCCACGACCCGCGCCTTGAGGCCTGGGCCGACCGGGTCATCCATATCGAGGACGGCAAGATCCTGGACGACCAGCGCCGCATCCCCGATCCGAACGCCATCCTGGCGTCCCACTAACCGACACGACGAATTCTCCTCTTAGGACGACACGCCAATGCCCGGCTTTCTGAAGAAAAAACGTACCTGGATCGGCCTGCTGCTGGTGATCGTTCTGGCGGTCGGCTTCATGCTGTTCCAGTCCGCCGCCAAGACAAAGAAGTCCGAGCAGGAGAAGGCTGCGGCCACCAAGGTCGAAAGCCCCTATGCGGCCATCGCCAACGGCAAGGTGGATGTCGAGGGCGGCATTATCCAGATCGCGGCCCGTCGCGGCGGCATCGTTCGCGATGTCCTGGTGCAGGAAGGCGACCGCGTCGTCGCTGGCCAGATCCTGGCCCGCCAGGAGGACGAAGAGCCTCGCCTGGCGGTGCAGAGCGCCCAGGCCGCCGTGGCCCAGGCCGAGAGCCAACTGGCCCTGATCCGCGTCGACATCCGCACCGCACAGCGCGAGCAGGAACGTCTGCAACGGCTGGTCGCCACCAACTTCGTCGCCGCCCAGCGGATGGACCAGGCCCAGGACGCCATCGCCACGGCTCAGGCCCGCCTCGGCTCCCAGACCGCCGCCGTCCAGACCGCACGCGCCCAGCTGGATCAGGCCCGCTACAACCAGGAACTGACCATCATCCGTGCGCCCAGCAACGGCCGGATCGTGCGCCGCTACGCCAACCCCGGCGCCGGCGCCTCGACGCTGAACGTCTCGAACATGTTCGACCTGGAGCCCGAGGCCCCGCGCATCGTCCGCGCCGAGGTGGTCGAGAGCGACCTGCCCAACCTGACCGACGGTCAGGCCGTCGAGATCAGCCCCGAGGGCGACGCCACCAAGGTCTATATCGGCGCGGTGATGCGTCGGGCGGCCGTGTTCGGCGCCCGCAAACTGGCCTCCGACGATCCCTCGCAACGCACCGACGAGCGGGTGGTCGAAGTGGTCGCCTCCGCCGGCGACGCGCCCCTTCTGATCGGTCAGCGCGTGCTGGTCAAGTTCATGAAACCGGGCGAGACCGCCGGCGCCAAGCGCGCCGTCGCCGCCGGCGTCGGCCCAAACCAGGCGATGCGCGCCCAGTAGGATAGCGGATCAGCGGCCCGCCTAGTTTCCCGTGAAATCGCCCGGCCGTTTTTCCAGCACTGCGGCGACGCCTTCCTGATGGTCATCGGTCAGGTGGGCGAGGGCCTGCATGGCGGCCGACATCTCCAGCATCTGGTCGAAGTTCATGTCTCGGCCCTGGCGCAGCAGGGTCTTGGCCATGCGCAGGGCCTGGGGCGGCTGGGCCGCGACCTGGGCGGCGGTGGTCAGGGCCTCGGCCATCAGGCTGTCATTGGCGACCACGCGATTGACCAAGCCCCATTCGGCAGCCGTCGCGGCGTCGATGGAGCGGGCGGTGAACAGCATCTCTGCGGCGCGGGCGTATCCGATGTTGCGCGGCAGCAGCCAGGATCCGCCGTCGCCGGGAATGATGCCCAGCTTCAGGAACGGCACGCCGAAGCTGGCGCGATCCGAGGCGATGCGGATATCCGCCAGGCCGGCGATGTCGCAGCCCAGCCCCATGGCCGGCCCGTTGACAGCGGCGATCAGCGGAACCTCCAGCCCATATAGCGACCGCACGATCCGGTGGACGACCCGGCGATAGCGTTCGCGGATGGCGCCGCCCGATCCCTCGAACAGGTCGCGACGGTCGCGCATGGCGGTCAGGTCGCCCCCGGCGGAGAAGGCCCGCCCGGCGCCGGTCAGGACCACACAGCGGATCGACGGATCGGCGTTGACCCGCTCGCAAGCCGCCGCAACCTCGTTGCCGTCGGTCAGGTCGGGCAGGGCGTTCAGCCGCGCCTCGCGGTCCAGCGTCCAGATCAGGATCGCGCCCTGGCGGTCTTCGGCGATCAGGCCCATGCGTCGTCTCCGTGTTCGCGCCCGTCATCGGCTGCGAACGCCGCGTCAGGCAAGTCCGGAATTGCAAAAGCCCCGGTCGAGACCGGGGCTTTTCAGGCTGGGCCCGAAAATGGCCGTCAGCGTTTCTTGATCGTATAGGGTACGAAGTTCGACGGATGGCTGACCACCCGGCTTGAGTTCGACGGCATATGCCGACTGTTGACCAGCATCCCGCCCCAAAGGGCAAAGGACATCATGGCGTGTTGGAGGTTACGCTCCTTATCGTTCATCTTGGCGTCTCCTTTCGCAGAACGATGAAAAGAGACGCGTCGTACCAATGGGGATTCCACCCTCAGTCGTTTCGCGTCAGAGGTCAATATAAGACGGTTTGATGAATTTGCAAATTTATTCGTCAGGAGTCGGAGTGTTTTTCGCTTCTGTGTCACAATGAGTGTCCCGCCTCCGACCAGGCCGGGACCGCCCAAGGCTATCGCCACCCCGTGCGTCATGGTCTGCGCCGTCGATGGCGAGAGTGGTCTGTGCCTGGGCTGTTTCCGCACCCTCAAGGAGATCGCCGGCTGGCGCGCGCTCAGCGACGCCGAACGCGAGGCGGTCATGGACGACTTGCCCATGCGGCGGTCCCAGGTCGATCCGGCCAAGCTGGGCTAGCGCGGTTCGGGGTTTAAGCTTTCGTCAGCCACGTCGTTTCACGGCATCCAAACGCCGCTCCCTTAGACAGGGGACATGGTTCGCATCGATTTCCAGTCCGTCATTGTGCTCGGCGTCGCCCTCATGGCCTCGTTCGGCACGGCGCTGACGATCCGGCATTTGGAGGGGGACGGCGCGGCTCAGGCGGCGACGCCTGTGATCGCGGCTTCGACCGCCCCGGCATCAGGTACGGCGGCCCAGGTGGTCAAGGGCGCGGACGGTCACTATTGGGCCCAGGCCAGGATCGAAGGTCGCGCGGTGCGGGTGCTGGTGGACACCGGCGCCAGCGTCGTGGCCCTGACGCGGGCGGACGCCTTGCGCCTGGGCGTCGATCCCGAACCCGAGGACTTCACTGGCCGCGTCCAGACCGCCTCGGGCGTCGTGCGCGCCGCCCCGGTGCAGCTGAAATCGGTCTCGGTCGCCGGGGCGCGCGTGGACGGGGTCGAGGCCCTGGTCGTGGAGCAGGGCCTGGAATATTCCCTGCTGGGCATGAGCTATCTGGGCCGACTGTCGGCCTTCGAGGCCACGCCCGTCGGTCTGACGCTGAGACCCTAGAGGTCGCGCATCTGGCGACGGGCTTCGCTGAAATACTGCCAGCCCGTCCACAAGGTGATGATGGCGGCGAACCAGATCAGGAAGATGGCGAAGGATTCGAACGCCGGCTGCCAGGCCAGCGGCGAGCCGTCAGGATTCTGCAGGCCCAGGGCGTCCCACAACAGGGTCAACTGAAGGGCGGCCAGAGCGACCATCTGCACCGTCGTCTTCCATTTTGCGGCCAAAGTGACCGGCAGTTCGATCCGCCCGGCCATGGTCTCGCGCAGCGCGGAAACGGCGAACTCCCGGAACAGGATCAGGCCGCAGGGCAGGGCGATGCCCGGCAGCGAACCCGAGGCCAGAACGCCCAGGATGGCGCCGGTCACCAGCACCTTGTCTGCGATTGGATCGAGGATGGCCCCCCACCGCGTGGTGGAGTTCCAGCGTCTGGCCAAAAAGCCGTCGACCCAGTCGGTGGACGCGGCGATGACGAAGATCCAGAAGGCCCAGACGCTGAACCGACCTTGGGTTTCCGGCGAAAGCCAGGCTTCCAGCGCGCCCGGCGCCGCGCCGGCCATCATGGCGAACATCACCACCCCGGCCGCCAGACGCGCGCCGGTCAGGATGTTGGGGATGGGATTGGCGCGGTGGGCGGTCATGACGGGGTCTCCAGCAGGGACGCGAGCAGGGGATGCAGCGTCTGCGCGAACGGATTGGCGACGGTGACGCCTCGATAGACGAAGCCGTCCTGCATGTCTTCGGAAAGCAGAAGGCCGCACCCGGCTTCGGCGGCGGCGGCGAGGATGATGGCGTCCCAGATCTGATGCGGATGGCCGTCGATCAGATCATAGGCGGCGACAAGAACGGCTTCCGTGCTGGGCGCCACGTTCGCCAGCCGCCGCCATCCATGCGCCATCTCCGCCGCCAAGGGCGACGGCATCCGAGCCTTGCCGGTCAGGACGCGATGAAGCTCGCCCAGGCATTGAACGGCGACCACGATTTCATGCTCGACATGAAGATGATCGACAATGCGACGGGCCATGTCGCGGCGTTCGGGCCCGTTCACGCCTTCAGCATAGACGAGAATGTTGGTGTCGAGGGCGATCCTCAATCGTAGAGCTCGTCGCGGGTCCAGGGGCCGATGTCGATGGTCGGTTGGACTGCCCAGCGGTCGAGCATGGCGCGAAGGGCGGCCAGGCGGCGTTCGCTTTCGATCTGAAGGCGCCGTTCTTCTTCGATGCGCGCCGCCTCTGCGCTGCGTCGCGCGATCTCTTGATCTTGCAGCAGACGCAGGCCGTCCCTGACGACTTCGCTGACATTGTTGTAGCGGCCCGCGTTCACCCGATCTCGGGCGAACTTCTCCAACTCGGCTGTAAGATGGACGTTGGTTCCCATGCGTCCACCATATCAAACCTTGACATTCAAGCCAACGGTTCGAACCGCGGCTTGTTGGTCATGACCGTCAGGGCGCCCTCGGCGATGCCGAAATGCAGACCGCTGAGCTCCAGCTCGCCCTTGGCCTCGCGTTCGGCGATCCAGGGGAAGGTGCGCAGGTTTCGGATCGACAGGCGAACAATGGCCTCTTCGGCCGCGCGCTCCAGCTGATCGGGTGCGACGGTCTCGGCGACATGCTGGACGACGGGCGTGCCTTGCGCGACCCAGGGCGCCACGAAGTCGGCGCAGCTGTCGGGCGCCCCGTGCAGCATGGCGTTGACCCCGCCGCAATGGGCGTGGCCCATGACCACGATTCGCTTGACGTTCAGCACCTTGACCCCGAACTCCAGCGCCGCCGACACCCCATGCAGCCGACCGTCCGGCTCATAGGGCGGCACCAGATTGGCGACGTTGCGGACGACGAACAACTGGCCCGGCGCGGCGTCGAAGATCAGGGCCGGATCGGCCCGGCTGTCGGAACAGGCCACGATCAGGGTGTGCGGCTTCTGCCCCTGGGCCAGCGCCTCATATTCCGCATGGGCCGTCGGCCAGTGCTCGGCCCGGAAGCGGCGATAGCCGGCGGTCAGTTCGTCTTCGATGTCGCTCATCCTGCGCCTGTAGCGCTTTGAACACCGCCAATAAATCGTGTATACGTGTCTATACGAAGGAGCTCGCCATGGCTGTCACCAGTCGAACATTCCGAAGCGGCAACAGCGACGCCGTACGCCTTCCCAAGGAAATCTCGTTCGGTCCCGGCGTCGAGGTCGAGATCGAACGCAAGGGTGACGTCGTGACCCTGACACCCAAGCGACCTTCGGTGAAGGAAATGTTGGCCAAGCTGGATGCGCTGCCAAAGCCTTCCAGCATTGGAAAGCGCCCGCCTTTCATCGCGCCGATCCGCAAAGGGCTTTGATCGTTGTTGATGCTGGACACCAGCGTCGCCATCCACCTGCGGGATGGCGATCCGACCATACGTGCGCGGATGGAGGACGTCGGCGACACCCTGGCTTTCTCCGTCATCACAGTGGTCGAGATGGAAGCTGGTTTTCTGGACGGGCAGGCGGAAGTCAGGCGCGCTCGCCTGTCTGCGCTGCTTGAGACGATCGGTTACAGGGCTTTCGACAGTCGCGACGCCGCCGCATACGGACGGATCATAGCGCGCACCGGATATTCGCGACGCAAGGTGCTGGACCGGATGATCGCCGCCCAGGCCTTGGTCGATGAAGCGACTCTGGTGACCTGCAACGGCGACGACTTTCGCGACATTCCCGGTCTGAAGCTGCTGGAGTGGTGACACAGTTCAGGCCTTCCTGAAGAAGGCGTGGATGCGTTCGGCGAGGGGTTGGTTGATGCCTGCGACCTTGACCAGGTCCGACACCGAGGCGCGGCCGACGCCCTTGGCGGAGCCGAAGGCGTGGAGCAGGGCCTTCTTGCGGCCGGGGCCGACGCCTTCGATCTCGTCGAGAGGGTTCTTCTTGATGTCCATCGAGCGGCGCTTGGCGTGGGCGCCGTTGGCGAAGCGGTGGGCCTCGTCGCGCAGGCGTTGCAGGTAATAGAGGGCCGGCGACTTCAGCGGCAGCATGAAGGGCGGTTTGCCGGGCATGAAGAACTTTTCCATTCCCGCGTCGCGGTCCGGCCCCTTGGCCACGCCGACCACGGCGATGTCGTCCAGGCCCAGGTCGGCCAACACCGCCAGCACCTCGGCCAACTGCCCCGCGCCGCCGTCGATCAGCAGCAGGTCGGGGCGGATGGCGTCTTCGCCCTCTTCCTCATCCTTGACCAGGCGGGCGAAGCGGCGGCGCATCACCTCGCGCATCATGCCGTAGTCGTCGCCGGGCGTCAGGTCTTCGCCACGGATGTTGAACTTGCGGTACTGCGACTTCTGGAACCCGTCCGGGCCGGCGACGACCATTCCGCCCACCGCGTTCGTGCCTTGGATATGGGCGTTGTCGTAGATCTCGATCCGCTCGGGCCGGGTCTCCAGACCGAAGGCCTCGCACACCTCGTCCAGGATTTTCCCTTGCGCCGAGCTTTCGGCCAGGCGACGGCCCAGGGCCTCGCGGGCGTTGGTCAGGGCGTGGTCGACCAGGGCCAGTTTCTCGCCGCGCTGGGGCCGGACGATCTCGATCTTGCGGTCCGCCTTCATCGAGAAGGCCTCCTCCAGCAGCTCCAGCTCGTGCGGGCGGACGTTGGACAGGATCAGGCGCGGGATCGGCTTGTCCTCGTAGAACTGACCCAAGAAGGCGGCCAGGATCTCCGGGTCCGTATCGGTCTTGTCCACGCGCGGGAAATAGGCGCGGCCGCCCCAGTTCTGGCCGGCGCGGTAGAAGAAGACCTGGACGCAGGCCTGACCGCCGTCGGAATGCAGGGCGAACACGTCGCCTTCGGGGACGCTGTCGGCGCTGACGGAGTTCTCCATCGCGATGGCCGACAGGGCGCGTATGCGGTCGCGGACGCGGGCGGCCTGTTCGAAGTCCATCTCGTCGGACGCCGCCTGCATCTCCTGCGACAGGCGGCCGATGACGGCGCGCGACTTGCCGCGCAGGAACTGTTCGGCCTCGGTGACCAGTTCGCCGTAGTCCTCAAGCGAGATCAGGCCGGTGCAGGGCGCCGAGCAGCGCTTGATCTGATGCAGCATGCAGGGGCGGGTGCGGGTCTCGTAGACGCTGTCGGAACAGGACCGCAGCAGGAAGGCCTTCTGCAGCGTGTTCAGCGTGCGATTGACCGCCCAGGTCGAGGCGAAGGGGCCGAAGTAGTGGCCGGGCGTGGTGTGGGCGCCGCGATGCTTACGCACCTGGGGCGCGCGGTGGTCGCTGCGGATCATCAGTTCGGCGAAGGACTTGTCGTCGCGCAGCAGGACGTTGAAACGCGGCTTCAGCTTCTTGATGAAGTTGGATTCCAGCAGCAGGGCCTCGGTCTCGGACGCCGTGACCACCAGCTCCATCGACCGGGTCTGGGCCACCATCAGGCCGATCCGCTGGGTGTGAAAACGGCCTTGCGCATACTGGACGATGCGCTTTTTCAGCGACTTGGCCTTGCCGACGTACAGGCAGGACCCGTCCTCGCCGTACATGCGATAGACGCCCGGCTTGTCCGGCGCCCGGCGCGCCTCGTCGGCGATCAGGGCGGCGGCCGTCAGGTTCGAATCGCGCGTCTCCTCGGTCATCGGGGTGGATATAGGGGGGCAACGGCGTTTGCGTCACCTCTCCGCGCGCGAAGGCGCGGGGGGAGGACAGATCGCGCAGCGATCAGGAGGGGGCGACTCGGGCAGTGGTGATGACCCTGCCAGCGTCAGACACCGAGTCGCCCCCGCCTGGCGCTCGCTGACGCGACCGCCTGTCCTCCCCATTCGCCTTCGCGAATGGGGAGGTGAGAGTTACGACCGCCGAACCAGAAGGACGCCCGCCAGAACCAGGCCCACGCCCGCGATGCGGCCGATGTTCAGCGGCTGGCGCGGCACGCCCAGGGCGCCGAAATGGTCCAGCGCCAGACTGAGCAACAGCTGGCCGCCGACCATCAGGGTGATGGTCATGGCCACGCCCAGGCGCGGCACGCCCCAGGCGGCGGCGACCACGAAACAGGCGCCGTAGGCCCCGCCCAGCCAGGCGTACCAGGGCAGGGCTCGCGTGGCGGCGAAGTCCGGCCGGGTGTGCATCAGGGCGGCGACGATCCCCAGCACCGTCGTGCCGACGGCGAAGGAGATGAAGGCGGCGTTGACCGGCGAGGCGACCGCCGTGGCCAGTTTGGCGTTGGTCGGCGCCTGGAGCGCGGTGGCGCCGCCGGCCAGGATGACGACGAGGATGGCGAGCAGGGACGGGTTCATGGCCCTTGGCTAGCACGGCTTTCGCCGGTTGCGGAGGTCGGCTTTTGGCGATGGGCGTGACGCAGGCGGCGGCGCTCGGCGCGGTTCAGGGGAGGGGCGGGCGGCGTGAAATCAGGGTGCAATGTGTGCACTTCGTCGGGTTCGGAACCCGCGTCATCGAAAACAGGGTGCAATCTGTGCACTTCGTCCAGATTGGACGGTGCGGGCGAAAATTCAGGGTGCAATCTGTGCACGTTCCGGGTTTCGGCGGGCGTTTCGGGCGTCATGGAGGACAGGGTCTCGAAAATCTTGAGCCAGCGCAGGGCCTCGGTCGCCTCGCCGTCCATCAGCGACAGTTGCAGGCGACGCCGCGCCGTCTGGGCCATGGCCGACAGGTCGATGTCCTCGATGTCCTCAAGCTCGACGGCGGGATCATACATGTCTGGATCGTCCTGATCCTGTAGTCGCCAGCCCGCTTTGCGGGCGCGAACGCGAAAGGCCGAGATACCCAGGTCGTAGCGGCGGCAGACGACGCGCGCCGGCTCGCCCGCCAGATAGTCGTCGCGGGCCAGGTCCCAGACTTGCTGCGAACGGACGCGATAGACGGGGGCGGCTTGGGTCATGGGCGAACGCTGGCACGCGCCTGCGTCAGATGCGGACGTCTCTCACCAGTTCGGATCGACCGGAGCGTCGTCGAAGATCTCGGCCAGACGCGCGCGACAGCCCCGGTTGGCATCCGCGGGCAGGTCGGAGGGCGAAAACCAGCCGACCTCGGCGATCTCGCCATGACTGGTGCGCTCGCCCCGGTCGAAGTCATCCAGGCGGAAGACGACGACATGGTCGCCGGGAAAGAAACGGTCGTTGGAATGGATCGAGACCAGGCGCGGCGCCGCCCGCGCGATCAGCCCGGCCTCTTCGAGCAGTTCGCGCACCACGGCGGCCTGGGTCGTCTCGCCCCGATCCACCCCGCCGCCCGGCAACCACCAGCCCGCCAGATAGGTGTGCCGCACCATCAGCACCCGCCCTTGCGCATCCACCGCCACCGCCCGCACGCCCAGCGTCTTGCCCCGCGTCAGCCGCGACCAGGCGAAGAAGAGGGGGCGGGTGAAGGGTTCGACGTGGATGCGCCAGGTCATGCGGATGCTGGGGCGGAGTGGCTGACGATCCGGTGACCATACCCATAGGCCGGGAGGGAAGGGTAGCGGCAATACGTGCGGAGTGGAGGCCGCTTTGCGCAATGAGCGGACATCGACGGATCGCTAGATTTCTGACATTCGGCTTGGCAAACAGGCTTTTCCGACCCCCATCAGCGCCCGATGTTTTCCAATGTTTCAAGCAATGACTTGAAATCTCGAAGGCGCTCGACCTCTTCCGGCGTGATCCCGTCGGGATCGAAATGTGTCACGTCATTTCGAATTTCGCGAACTGCATCGAGATCCTTACAAAACAGGACTCTGTCGATGGCCAACTCCAAGCGAGCCCAGCGTTCCGGCTGTTGCAGCAGGCGGATGTATTCGCCGAAGGTCAAATCATCGACGCTGGCCACCTCTCGCTGTGCCCCCCCGGGGTCCAATGCGGAAGCCAACTCGGGCACGCTGAACTTCTCGCCGATCATGTTCCGAACAAGATTTTCAATCTCGCTTAGAAGGAGGAACGGCTCGCTAAGAGTCTGAAACTGCCGGCTGAGATCGCTGGCGGTTACGATACCCGTGATTTTGTTCTGCTCGCCCCGGACTAAGACGTAGTCGTAACGTGAGATCATGGGAATCGCATCGAAGATGGAGATCTCGGCGCGCACTTCATGGGCTGGCTCCATGAATTCGCGCACGGGTGCGACGGGTCTCCCGAGCGCCAAACGTGAGCCAATACTCTTCCAGCTAATCGTGCCTTTGACGTCGCGCTCGTTGGACATGACTGGAATCTGTGAAAAATCTCGCGCGAGTAGTAGCGTGACGGCTTCGGCGAGCGTCGCGTCGGGTGAGATGCGGATGACCTCCTGGTTCGCTGCCGCTAGCTTGCTGATACGATAGGTGGCGTCTCTGGTGACCCAACTGTCGCCTTCTTCGCAGTTCTCTTCCTCAGGAGGTTCCGGGTCTTGCGCCGTATCGCTCTGGGCGGTCTGGGCCAGTTCGAAATTGATAGGCGCGTCCACCCACCGCGACTCGAAATCCGGGACCGTCACAATCCCGGCCTCTTCGAGTTCATTGCGGATATTGCGAACAATCACCGGACCCCGGCGCTGAGCCTCGAACCACCACAGGAAAGTTCGCACGGTCACCGGCTCGACTGTGCGGCCGGCCTTCAAATCCTCGGCGATGGATCGCAGTTCACGCTTCATAGAAGGATCATTCCTAATGATCGGAGATCAGACCGCCGGTCTGCCAGTATCGCTGATTAATCGGTTAGGCCGAAGTTCAATCGGTGGGCTGGACGATGACGAGTTGTGCATCGAAAGTCCGCGCTGCGCTATCAGCGGCGTCACGCAGCAGCCGATACGCGGGAGAAAGGGGTTTGGGCGTGCGCACTTCAACAGCGGGCGGATCGGGTGCATCTAGCGCCGCATCTGCGAGACGATCTTCAACATAGGTGCGCGCCTCACGCGCCACGGATGGCGCGAAACGAGGAAGGTCATCGCCACTGACGACCATCTCCTGTAGCCGGGCCGCTTTACGACGGGCCTTGTTGGCAGCGGCCTGTGCAGCCACAGAGCGCTCTATGTCCTCGATCCTGGACCGTCCCCGCGCAGCCGCCGCTGCGAGCTCGCGCGTGACCTCCGGCAATCTGTCCCGGAGGGATCTATCGTCATTTTTCAAGGCACCGCGGAGCTTTTCGACCAGCTCTCTGCTCGAAAGCCCTTGGACCTCGCGCGGATCAGAACAGGTCCAGACCCGGGCGCCGTCGAACGCGACCGCATGGGGGCCGGGGCTGAGCGGGCCGATCGCCTGAGGCGCCACAAACTGCGACCGGCTGGCCACTGCGTTCGCGCTCCATGCGGCGTTGATCTCCTCAATCCGGTGAAAGCGAGGCGCTGCATAGAAGACGAAGTTCGGCGCGACATCCAGCAACATCTCATGCTGGCGGGAAACGACCTCTTCGGTCACCGCGAACCGATAATAAGGCACAGCCAGCGTCCCTCCCTGGCGAGTGACTGCGCGATACTCTCGCGCTGACCGCCGGGTCATGAAATCGGACCGCTTAAACTGGAGAAAGAGCGGCAGGCCGGGCCGATCAAGTTTAACGTCGTATCCCCCGCCCGCCTGGCCTTCCTCAATGAGGCTCGGGAAAACCGGAGCGGCGGCCAGATCACCCCAGCCGACCAACTCGTTGGTTAGTGCGAACCCATAGGAGAACTCAGAAATGGTAGGCTTCATGGCCCCCGCCACATAATCTCGCTATCTGCGAGCCATCTCGGCGTTCTATATTTAACGCGATTTGTCAACGCTTGTAGGTTGCAATCCCAGCGACTGCCAACCCGATGCTCAGCCAGTTTCCATGAGCCGGACCCCATCCCGCTTGAACCCCGCTCCATCCCGCTCTAATCGAAGATCGACAACAGGAGCATCCCATGCTGGCTCTCGGCATCATCTTCGGCTTCATCGCCGTCATCGCGGCCTTCAATGCGTTCGAGTTTGGTCGGGTTGACTGACTCACCTCGCGGCGTCGCCCTGGTCACGGGCGGGGCGCGGCGGATCGGGCGGGCGATCTGTCTGAAGCTGGCCCAGGCCGGGTTCGACGTAGCGATCCATCATCATGCGTCGGGCGAGGACGCCCGGACCCTGGCCGACGAGATCGCGGGCCTGGGGCGGCGCGCGTGCCTGTTGCAGGCGGACCTGACGGACGAGGCCAGGGTGCGGGCGCTGGTTCCGGCGGCGGCCGAGGCGCTGGGGCCGGTCGGCGTGCTGGTCAACAACGCCTCGGTGTTCGAGGACGACCGGGTCGGCGGGCTGACGCGCGACAGTTGGGACCTGCATCTTGAGACCAATCTGAGGGCGCCCCTCGTGCTGGCCGAGGCGTTCGCCGCCCAGGCCGTCGAGGGGGCCATCGTCAATCTGCTGGACCAGAAGGTGCTGAAGCCGGATCCGCGCTTCTTCTCCTACAGCCTGTCGCGCAACGGCCTGTGGTGGGCGACGCAGACCCTGGCCCAGGCGCTGGCGCCGGGCATCCGGGTCAATGGGGTGGGGCCGGGGCCGACCCTGCCGTCCATCCATCAGACGCCCGAGGATTTCGCCGCCGAGGCGCGCGCCACCCTGCTGGAAACGCCCGGCAGTCCCGAGGCGGTGGCGCAGGCGGTGCTGTGGCTGATTGACGCCCGCATGGTGACGGGTCAGATGATCGCCGTCGACGGGGGCCAGCACCTGGCCTGGCGCACCCCCGACATCCAGGAGTAGCGCGTGGTTGCATCCTCTCACGTGACGCCGTTTCCGGCGGAAGAACCGCTGCGTTTCGAGCGACTGAGCGTGTTCGTGCGCGGGCTGGAGGTCGAGGCCGGGATCGGGGTCTATGACCACGAACAGGGGCGGCTGCAGCGGCTGGTGATCGACGTGACGCTGGAGCTGGAGCCCCGGCCCATCGAGCGGCTGGGCGACACCATCAACTATGAGACCGTGGCCAATGCGGCGCGGGCGATTGCGGCCGAGGGGCATGTGGGCTTGGTCGAGACGTTTGCCGAGCGGCTGGCGCGGGCGTGCCTAGACGACCGGCGGGTGCTGCGGGCGGTCGTGCGGATCGAAAAGCCGGGAGCGCTGGTGGGCGTGATCGCGCCGGGGTGCGAGATCGTGCTGGGGCGGTAAGGGCGGTTGCGTCGAAACTGACGGACGGCCATTGTCGCTACCTTGAGTCCAGCCGGGCGTCCGGTGTGTGAGAAGCGATGTTCATGGCCGAGCCCGGCGATCCGAAAGACCCTGCGGTCCCCAACGACGATCACGATCACGATGCCCAGGTCGGCTTCGTCTCGCCGGCGTCGCTGGCCGGGCGGGCGCGGGCGCGGGCGCCGGAGCCGGTCGCTCAGGACGAGCGCGATCCGGACCTGTTCGATCCGCCCGAGCCCAGGCCTTTCGACCTGTCGGGACAGATGACGCGGCCGACGGCGCCGTTTGCGCAGAAGCCGGAGCCTCAGCCCGAGGCGCCAGTGACGCATGATGTGCGTGAGCGGCTGGTCGAGACCGAGAGGCGCGCGGCGCCGGTCGTGCCGATGCGGCTGTATGCGGTCTATGTGCTGATCCTGCTGGCGGTGCCGACGTTGGGCCTGTCGTGCCTGGTGGCCTTGCTGGCGGTGACGCGGCGCGACGACGGGCAGGATGCGCTGGAGGCCAGCCATTTCGTCTATCAGAAACGGACCCTGTGGGGCGCGGTGATCGCGGCGGTGCTGGGGGCGGTGCTGATCGTGGTCAACATCGGCGTGCTGGTTCTGTTCGCCCTGGCGATATGGGTGTTGGCGCGCGGCGCGTTCGGGGTGCTGAAACTGAAGAGCGGGCAGGGCGTTCCCAACCCCCGCAGCTGGCTGTTCTGAAGGACCGACGATGACCAACGAACCCAATTTCATCGCCGGACGCGAGTCCGAAGGCAAGGTCGGGGCGCTGATCGCCTGGGGCCTGTTCATCCTATCGATCCCCAGCGCGAACGTGCTGGTCCTTATCGGGTTGGTGGTGTCCTATGTTTCGCGCGGGACGGCGACGGGCATGGCGCGCCAGCATATCGACGCGCAGATCGCGCTGTTCTGGTCGGTGTTCTGGTGGACCATCGCGGCCTGGGTAGGGATCGCGATCAGCGCCGTGGCCTCGGTCGTGCTGATCGGCATTCCCTTCCTGCTGCTGTTCCTCCTGGCGTGGTTCCTGTTGAGCGTGTGGTTCACGGTCAAGAGCGTGATCGGCCTGCTGAACCTGCTGAACAACAAACCGATCTAGGACGGGCCTATCTGAGCCTTACGGAACGCCCTCGCAGCCTTGGCGGTTGATCCGTCAAAGGAGAGACGCATGGGACAGTTCAAAGACCTCGAAGGCGACAACCGGTTCGAGCAGGCGTTCGACGACGACAAAGGTTCGGGCCTGGTCTGGGCCGACTATGCCGTGAAGGGCGACGCGCGGATGATCCTGCACGTCGAGGCGGAACAGTCGCTGCGCGGATCGGGCGCGGCGGGGCGGTTCATGCAGGCGATGGCCGAACATGCGCGCGAGACGGGCCTGAAGCTGTTTCCGCGCTGCAGCTACGCCGTCGCATGGCACAAGCGGCATCCTGACTACGATGACGTGCTGGCCTGACGCCGCTGACGCCGCTTAGCCGACGCGGTGGACGATGGTCTTGATGGTCTCGGCCTTGGTGGGCAGGTCGGCGGCGAGGCGCGAGGCGATCTCGCGGGCGCCGACGGGATAGGCGTCGCCGCCGTCGGCGATGGCCCTGGCCTTGGCGGCGGCGTCGAGCAGCAGTTTCTCCAGCGCCTCGATCTCTTCCAGCGCCAAGGAATGGGCCTCCATCTGAAGGCGTTTGACGCGGTCGGCGGTGGTCTCGGGCGCGCGCATCAGGTCATAAACGGCGGACTCGGTTTCCACGATCCGCAGGTCAGGCTTGGCGTCGGTGTTGATCTTGTTGGTCATGGAATCGGGTCCACAGCAGGAGCTGAAAGTCGAAGGTGGACGCGATCCCGTCGCACGTCGAGCGTGGCTGTAACGGTTGTGGCGGCGCTGTGGCCGCCACGCATCGCTTTTGGTTCGATCAGAGCTCGGGCGCGCGGGCCGGGACCATCGCAGGCGCGGCGACGGGGGCCAGGACGCCGCCGGCGACCGCACGCAGCGGCGAGCGCGGCGTGTGCAGGACAGCCGGCGAAACGCTGACGCCGTCCTGAACCGGGGTGACCAGATAGCCCTTGGCGGCCATGGCGTCGCCTGAACGCACGCGCGAGGTCCAGACGGTGATCGGGGCGGCCAGCAGCAGAGGCAGGACGATCGGGGCGAACCAGGTGGCCAGGTCGGGGCGAACGCACAGCGGGATCATAAAGCCGACGCCGGCGATCATCTGCCAGCGCATGGCGCGCAGGGCGTCGGACCAGGCCAGGCCATCGGCCTCGCGCTGCTGGGTCGACCAGCCGGTGTCGTGGCCCGAGACGATCTGGATGAAGGCCTTGGTGTTGGCGACCATCAGGATGGGGGCCAGGATGGCCGACAGGGCGATCTCGGCCGCCATACCCTTGGCGATGGCGCGGCGGCCGCCGAAGGCGCGCAGCTCGGCCGGGCGGCTGAGGACCAGGGCGGCGCCCATGAACTTGGGCCCGATCAGCAGCACGCCCGACAGGAAGGAGGCCAGCATGAAGGGGGTGAACTGGGGGTTCAGGATGTAGAAGAAGCTGGTCCAGTCGACCGGATAGAACATCTGGATGAACAGGCCGACCATCAGCGACGCCAGCCACAGGGGCGACGACAGATAGGCCATGCAGCCCATGGCCAGCTGAAGGCGGCTCATGGGCGACAGGCCCTTGGCCGTGATCAGGCCCAGGTGCTGCAGATTGCCCTGGAACCAGCGGTGGTCGCGGCGGATGAAGTCGGTGATCGACGGCGGGGTCTCTTCCCACGATCCGTCCAGTGAGGCGGTGACGTGAACGGCCCAGCCGGCGCGGCGCATCAGGGCGGCCTCGACGACGTCATGGCTCATGACGTGACCGCCGAAGGGCTTGCGGCCTTTCAGATGCGGCAGGCCGCAGCAGGCGGCGAAGGCGCGGGTGCGCAGGATGGCGTTGTGGCCCCAGTAGCTGGATTCCGAACCGGTCCAGTAAGCGAGACCCGCTGCGGCGACGCGGCCGTACAGGCGCACCGAATACTGAGACACGCGCGCGAAGATAGTGCGGGCCTTGATGATGACCGGGGCGGTCTGGATCAGGCCGACGCCCGGATTGCGTTCCATGGCGTCGACCATGCGCAGCAGGGTCTCGCCGGCCATGGTGCTGTCGGCGTCCAGGACGATCATATTCTCATAGGCGCCGCCGAAACGACGGACCCATTCGGCCAGGTTGCCGGCCTTGCGCTCGGCATTGTCGGTGCGGCGGCGATAGAAGGCCTTGGAGTTGGCGGCCAGGCGGAACGACTGGAAGACCGAGCGCTCGTCGGCGGCGGCGTCTTCCTTGGTCGAATCGCTCAGCACGAAGATGTCGAAGGCCGAGGATGCGCCCAGGCGGGCCAGCGAGCCGTCGATCATCGCCAGGCGGGCGAAGGAGGCGCGGGCGTCTTCGTTATACAGCGGCATCAGCAGGGCCGTGCGGGTGCGGGGCAGCGGCGGGTGCGGCGAGAAGGCCAGGTCCGCCTGGTCCTTGCCGCGCAGCATGACGAACAGACCCATCAGGCCGCTGACGAACCAGCAGGAGATGGCGGTGATCAGCACCATGAAGATGCCGAAGGCCAGGATCTCGGTCCCGTCCCACCCCTTGCGGGCGTACAGGTAGAAGGGGGTGATGGCCGACAGGCCGGTCATGACGATAGTGCCGGCCAGCAGCATCAGGCGGCGCATGGCCACCGTGCGCGGCGAGGTCGCGGGCGTCACGTCGGCGACGGCGTCGGGCGCGGCCAGGGACTGGACCGGCATGGCCAGCGGCGCCTCGTCGGGCAGCCACGACCAGGCGGGCCCGGAAGCCAGGTTCGTCGTCTCGATTTCAGCCTGTTCGACAGGCCGGATCGCCAGCTTGTTCATGCCGCTCTGGACGCCCCCGTGTGAACCGGATGTCTTCCCGAGGGCTGGGGAAGACGCGGAGTGCTGCACTGCAGCACGAACCCCATACTCGATCACATTCGCGCGATTTTCAATCACGCAATGTTGATATGGGCAAAAAAAGAGGGGGAAAATCTACAGCGAAGCTTCGATCGCGGCGGAAGACGGGCGAGGAGCCGACGATTCCGTGGCGACCGACAGCAGTTTACGGTCCAGAACCCAGGCCGCAACCCCTACCCAACAAACCAGGACGATGGCGTAGAGGCGTTCCCACCAGCCGACGTTGGCGTTGTTGACCGTGCCGGGCAGGACCAGATGCTTGGTCAGGACCGTCAGAATGGCCATGATCACGAAGGTAGCGGCCAGGAAGATCTTCAGGCGCGGCAGGTCGCGGCGTTTGGCCAGACCCCACAGCAGAAGAACCGGGGCCAACTGAATGCCCAGCGCCAGGTTGATGACCATGTGGCGCGGATCGGGCCAGGGCCACAGGGTCGAGGCGGACATGCCCGCCCCCGCCAGGACGAAGACCACGGCGATGACCGCCCCGGCGACCCGCGCCCCGGTCAGGGCATAGACGGCCAGGCCGAAACCGACGCCCGCCAGCGCCGCCATGACCCCGGCGACGAAGACCCCGCCATTGAAGATCATCGGCGCGCGCGCGGTCGCCCCGCCCAGTTCGCTGAGATACTGGGTCGCGTTGTTGAAGCCGGGGTAGGCCAGGATGGCGGCGGCCACGACCGTCAGGGCCAGAAGCGGCGCGGCGACGCCCACGCCCAGCAGGCGACGCCGGCGGTGATAGCGCAGTCGGGGCTTGAGCAGGGCCTGGAGGTCCAGCGGCCAGGGCCGGTCGTCCAGCGGCTTCAGCCCCCACAGCGGACGAATGACGGGAATGCGCCGCACGACCTCATAGACCGCCAGACTGCCGACGAAGGTGATGGCGATCAGGGACAGCAGCTCGATGGGCGCCGGCAGGTTGGCGGGACGGATGATCCAGACCGCCGCGACCAGCACCGTCTGGTGCGCCAGATAGAAGGGGAAGGTGGCCTGGGTCAGATAGTTCAGCGCCCGCCCGCCCCGGTCGCGCAGATGTCTTGAGCCAAAGCCCAGGATGGCGACGATCACCGTCCACTGGTCGATGCCGTAGACGACCGCCTTGGGCACGCCCCAGAAGGCGCGGCCGCCCGGATGCCAGACCTGGATCATCATGATCGGCAGGGCGACCGCCGCCAGGGCCAGGGCGATCCAGCGATAGCGCTCCATCGTGCGCCACAGGCTCTCGCGCCTGACGATGCTGAAGCCGAACAGGAAGGCGACCAGCGACAGGGCGTGATTGTACCAGTCGTTGTGCAGGGTGTTGGTCAGGCCGAACCAGGGGAACAGGCCGATGCGGATGGCGATCAGATAGAGGATCGGCAGGACCAGCAGCCACGGCCCCTGAAGCGCCTTTTCCAGACCGTCGCCCATCCGGTCGATCAGGCCCGGCACGCGCCACAACAGGACGGCGACCAGGCTGTAGACCGCGATATAGACGATGAACCACAGGTGGTTGACGGGGATGCCGTCGGCGATGCCGCTCCAGCTGAACTCATGTCCCAGCCAGGCGACATAGCCCGCGAGGCCGCCGGGCCAGCCGCCCTTGTCCATAGACTCGATCCACGACTGGATCGGCACCAGCACCAGCGCTCCGAAGATCAGCGGCGGGACCAGACGCGCGAACCGGGTGCGGGCAACCTGGCGCGGGGTGCGCCGGAACGTCATGAACCGCAGCGCCGCCCCCGACACCAGGAACAGCAGGGTCAGCCGCCAGGGATTGGTGATCAGTATGGCTTCGCGCATCCACTCGAAGGTGTGGGCGCTGTGGATGTGCCAGTCATAGACCCCGTAGACCAGGCCCACATGATACAGGATCAGCAGACCGAAGGCGCCGACCCGGATCCAGTCGAGATCGTAACGGCGCACGGACGGGGCTGCGGACGGGTTCACGAGCGGCTCTATGATCCGGGGACGCGGATCAGGCAAGACGCCGGATGGACGCGGGCGGTGGGAAGCGGGCCTAGTGATCAGGCGGCGGCCAGCGGCCGAACCCTGATGTTCTGTTCGTGGGCGCGGGCCTTGGACAGGTCGTGCCGAGCCTGCATGCGCATCAGGGTATCGGCGCTGACGCCGAACAGCTTCTCGAACCGGATGGCCATTTCGGCCGACACGCCTGCCTTGCCGTTCAGCAGATTGCTGGCGGCCTGACGCGTCACACCCAGCGCCTCGGCCAGGGCGGTGACGCTGAGATCCCTGGGCGTGACCAGTTCGTCACGCAGCCAAGCGCCGGGATGAACTGCGAAGGCGGAATGAAGTTGGATGGCCATCAGTGATAATCCTCCAGGTCCATGTCCTCAATGCCGAGGGCCGCGTTGATACGGAACGTCAGCCGCCAGTTCCGGGTGAGCGTCAGAGACCAGGTTCCCGTGCGATCTCCCGTCAGTCTGTGGGCGCCGAAGTTGGGCGGGACCAGCAGTTCGTCTTCCGTTGCGATCGCGTCGATATAGGCCAGGATATTGGTGATACGGCCGATCAGGGCGCCGGGCAGGCCTTTGCCCCTCCCGGTCTCCGCGAACTGCCGCAGCGCCTTGTGTCTGATGCTCTCGATCTGCACGAGGCAACATCGTTATCGATGTGACGTGTGTCAAGTGACGGTTGACGGAGACTTAGATTGGGACGGTCAGTCCCAACGCTTTTAGCGTAGCCGCCATCGAGGCATCCTGTTCCGCGCGGTAGAGGGCCATTTCGTCCTGGACCGGGCGGCCGAGCGCCTGCTCGAAGTCGGCCTTGGCCGGATCGACGGCATAGGCGGCCGCGCGCGCCTCGGCGCCCAGGTTGGACTGGAAGATGCCGGCGGCGCTGACGGGCAGGAAGTCCTCGTAGGTGATCGGTTCGGCGACGACGTGGCCTGCGGAGATCAGGGCGTCCAGATCGGCGGTCTCGGCGCGGGCGGCGAGACCCTCAGGCGTCGCGCGATAGCGGAACCAGGCCAGGTCGCCGCGTCGCAGCGCGTCCCAGTCGTCGGGCAGGGCCGAGAAATCCTTTGACGCCAGGGCGGCGTCATACAGCGCGCGTCCGGCGGGGGTCAGGGCGCAGCCGCGCTGTTCGATCTCGCCGAAGCGGGCGGTGTGGGTTCCAGCGGTCATTTCTCCAGGGTTTGGGCCTTCCGCGCCGGGGAAGGCGATGGCTTCCTCCAGCGCCTTGAAACTGGTCTGGCGAAGCAGGATGGGACAGGCGCGGGCGGGCGGGCCCTCGATGGTTTCCTTGGGCGTGATGCCGCGCGCGGGCATGGCCGCCTGGGCCGCATCAATGTCCAGCGTGCGCGGGGTCAGGTGGTTGATGTGCGGGCCCTTGAAGCTGACCACATCGGCGATCAGGCGGTGGGCGGCGACGAGGCGTTCGTAGGTCTGTGCGCTGACGGTCGCCTGGGCGTGCCAGCGGAAGGTTTCCAGCAGTTCGGACACGAATCGGTCGGCCTGGGCCTCGTCCAGGCCGCCGGCGGCCTCCGCCGTTTCGATCAACTCACGCGCGCCGGGGGTGAAGATGTCGCGGCGGGCCAGGTTCGCGGCCGCTTCCTGGCGCAAGGCGTCGTCCTCGATCAGCTCCAGCCGCAGCAGCGACGTGAAGACCCGGAACGGATTGCGCGCCAGGGCCGCCGGATCGACGGGGCGGAAGGCGGTCGAATGGACCGGCACCCCGGCAGGCGCCAGGTTATAATAGCTGACCGGCTGCATCCCCATGACCGCAAAGGCGCGGGCGATGGTGGCCAATTCATCGGCCGTGCCGACGCGGATGGCGCCGTGGCGCTCTTCCGACAGACGCGCCAGTTCGCCGGACGCCGCCAGCCGATCCGCACCGCCGGCATCGGCTTTCAACGTCTGCGCATTGATGTCCGCCACCAGCGTCAGCAGGTCGCCGTATTGCGGCACCTCGGCCCGGTACAGGGCGGACAGGGCGGCCGAGAACCGGCTGCGGATCTCGTCAGGATGGACGAAGGCGGACATGATCGCTCCCACTTTTTCGTCGCTCATAGGCCGGTCGGCCGCCGGTTGAAACCCGGCGGCCGCATGGAAGCGTCAGGCGTCGACGCCGACCCCGATCGGGCAGACCACGCCGGTCCCGCCGATGCCGCAGTATCCAGCCGGGTTCTTGGCCAGATAGCCCTGGTGGTAGCCCTCGGCGTAGAAATATTCGCCGGCCGGTTCGATCTCGGTGGTGATGGCTCCGCGCCCGGCTTTGGTCAGGGCGGCCTGATAAGCGTCGCGCGAGCTTTCGGCCTCGGCCTGCTGCTCGGCGTTCAGCGTGTAGATGGCCGAGCGATAGGTGGTGCCGATGTCGTTGCCCTGGCGCATGCCCTGGGTCGGATCGTGGTTTTCCCAGAAGGCCTTGAGCAGTTCGCCATAGGTGACGACGGACGGATCGAACACGACCTTGACCACCTCGGTATGGCCGGTGCGGCCGGTGCAGGTCTCCTCATAGGTCGGGTTCGGCGTGATCCCGCCAGCATAGCCGGCCGAGGTCACCCACACGCC
Source organism: Brevundimonas sp. (assembly GCF_041648115.1). GTDB lineage: Bacteria > Pseudomonadota > Alphaproteobacteria > Caulobacterales > Caulobacteraceae > Brevundimonas. The sequence goes on along the minus strand of NZ_JBAZPR010000008.1, from coordinate 4,120 downwards.
CGGCAACGACCAGAAGATGCGCTCCACGCCCCAGAAACAGCCCATTCCGAAGATGGCGGTCTGGAAACCCTCGGGATAGGGCCCCTTCAGCGGATTGCCGCTGACATAGTGGTTCGCGTCGGTGGCCAGGGGCTCGGCGCGGCCGGGCAGGGCGGTCTCGGTCGTGGGCATTTCGGGGCTTTTCTTGAACAGCATTTGCGGCTCCCTCATCGGAAAATGGCGTTGAAGTCCATATGGGGATGCGAGAGGCGCTTGCCGAGGGGGCGAGGGTGTTCTATCAGGCCCGCCTCCCGCCGGATCGACCTCCGGCGGCGCGCAAGACGTGGCGTGAAACGGACAGGTGGCGGAGTGGTCGATCGCGCACGCTTGGAAAGCGTGTGTAGGTGAAAGCCTACCGAGGGTTCGAATCCCTCTCTGTCCGCCACGCTCTTAATTTTTCCAAGCATAATCAGTCTTATAGCTCCTGATATGTCTAACCGCAGGAGCGATGTTAGACAAAAGTGTTCCTGTTTCGTTGGCTCAGCCGATCCGCTTCATGGCGGAATCGGCGAGATTGCGTCGACCGGCCTCGCGCGTGTAGCGCTCGACCTCTTTGAGGGTTTGGTGGCCGGTGATTGCCATGATCTCGTGAGCAGAGCATCCGGCTTCAGCCAAACGACGGGCCGCTGCTTTGCGTAGACCGTGGGCCGAGCAGTGCGGCAGCCCGGCGCGGTCGGCCGCCTTGCTCACCCAGTTTCCGAAGCCCTTCTCTGTGAAGGGCTTGCCGTAATGGGTCGTCAGCAGCGCCAGATGTTCGATCTTTTGAGCCGCCAGCGAAGCCTGAAGTTTTGGGTGAAGTGGGATATCGACCAGCTGGCCTGTCTTTTCCTGCCGCACTAAAACACGTCCGTCGCGGACCTGATGGACGGTCATCTGACGCACGTCACCTGAGCGTTGGGCCGTATAAAGCAGCAGGTCGAACCCTAGCCTCTCTTTGGTCCCAACGGGCCATTTGGCCTCGAAAGCTGCGACCTCGGTCTCGGTCCAGGTATGGAAGCCCTCGCTCCGGTACCGCAGCACCCGCACGACGGTCGTTGGGTTGGTACGCACCAATCCCCTCTCCACGCCAAAGCGCATCACTGCCCGAAGAACCTTCAGCATGTTGTTCGCTGCGGCAGGGGTTGCCGCCATCGCGTCCATCTGCGCGCGAATGTGACGCGGCTCTAGGAGCGCGACCGGATTAGCGCCGTACTTGTCGCGATACCGGTCGAAGATGCCCTTGTAGGTGCGCTGGGTGCTGGGCCGGAGCCGGTTGAAATCGGCCGATGCATAATAGGCGACGCCGAGAGCATGGATGGAGCCCGGCGCACTACGGCTCTCCGCAACTGGCCTAGGCTGAGCCATAGACGCGGCATTATACCAAGCCCACCAAGCTTCCGATCCGAACGGCTCAGTCGTCTGAGACTCGGGGCAGCCGGCACGCCGATATCGCCATCGAAGTTTGCCGTGTTTGTCGTGGTAGTAGCTGACGTGAGTGGGCTTTTTCTTCACGCTGCCGCGTCCCAAGGATTCTCGTTGCGGTCGGGTCCATCGTCCGGAAGAGCCCAGAATGCGGTGTCCAAGGCGTGTCGGTCCCAGACTTTTCGAGCGTCGATGCGCTTGGGCGCTGGCATTCGACCGTCGAGCACGAGTTGGTCGAACTTTGAGACGCTGATGCCGACGTACAGGCTGGCTTGCTCGCGGTTCAGGCCGCGTGGTTCCAGAATGGTGGGTCGCGCTGGAATGCGCCTGCTCATAGCTTGCTGACGTCCCACTCATAACCGATGGCTTCGACGGCCTTCTGAGCTACTTTGTCGCCTTGGCTTGCTGCCATCCGAGCGAAGTTGATGTCATGGTCACCAGGGCCGGCCTTAACATTCCAGAGCGCCGTACCAGCCCGTTCAGCGACGCCCAAACCAAGCGCCTTGAGATCGATTAGCGCGATACCGTTGGATAGCTCCTTATCCTCGCTGGCCAGCATTTCGCCGAGACTTTCTAAGTCAGCGGCAAGCTTAAGGTCGAAGCTGTCATCCCAAGGTGTGCTTGACCATGCGTAACGGCTCCGTGGAGGTTTAATAAATAGCGTTCCAGGATGAACCTCCGGATCGAGACCGTCCTGATAATTCATGGCTCCAGGATGTGTAGCCGCCCAAGCCTCTGCCTGTAGTACGACGTCGCTCAAATCTATGAGAATGTCTACATGCGGCATGCCCATCTCGCGCATCACTTTTCTCAAAGACATTTGTAGGAGTTCTTGAGGGCTAAACATTGCCCACCCCTCGGATTCAGGCAAAAGGCCTCGGCGACGCCATAAGCGCTGCACCGGAGGGTTAACATCGGTGATTACGGTCGCTTCCGAAGCTTGGAAATGCTCCGCTTCGAGGTGGGACGGGGGGAAATAATCGCTCATGGAGAAACCGTATGTGCCGGTAGATTTCAGGTCAATAACAAAAAGCGGAGCCGGATTACGTTTTCCGTTTATGGTGCTAGTAGGGGTGACTTAGGTCGCAGGAGAGAGCCATGCCGTCACACCCCAAGCCGTCCAGAAAACTGCACAAACACCGCCTGAACCTCCGTCTGTCGGAGGAGAGTGCAGACTTCCTTCGCCGCTATTCCGCGAAGTCACACTGCACCATCAGCGAGCTCGCCGAGCTCATTATCCGGGAATATCGCGCTACGGAGGAGAACTACTTCACCAAGAGCGCCGCCTATTTCGGCTTCGTGAACACGAGCCTGTCGCTGCTGATCGCTGCGAAGATCTTTGAGCCGGAATTGGCCCCGACGCGCCCGCTCACAGAAATCAAAGAGGACATCACCAAGGGCGCAGCGGAAATGTTTGGTCTACAACCGCCGTCACCTTTCAGAAGGTTTTATCCCGATGGCGATGAACGTCTTTGGGGCCTCTACAATGCATTTGTCGCACACCACCTGAAGCGCGAAGACCACCTGAATTCCCTGAACGGTCGCTGACCATGCGGTCCTACGTCGCCGCGAAGCGCCAGGCCACACGGTGGCTGCGCGTAGGGTTGGTGGTGGTCTGGGTCGTCGTGGCGTGGCGCGCTGGGCCGACGGCGATCGGCTACAGTCTCCGTGCATTTGAGGCCGATCTCCAGTCGCTCCTGAGCAGCGCGCCGATCCATACCGTTCCGCTTCGCCATCCCTACGGAGGGGTGGTCGAGCTCGCTGCGGAGGAGCTGCGATCCGCCTATTGGATTGCGCCTCACCTCGACTGGGCCGGCCTCTGCTTCGTCCAGGGCGCTTGGCTGTCGGTTCTGATCTGGCTGGGGTCGCTCGCCTATTTGGGGCGACAAAGGTCAAAGACGGATCCTCAGTTTCGTGTCCGCATCGACCGCGCGCTCGACCAATTCGAAGCGAGTGTTGCGGGCGCCGTAAACGGGTTGTTGAGGCTTGGGTCGGTCGCAGTCGTAGGGGCGCGATCAAAGGTCCTGCGGCGCCAGGGTCGGGGCCAGGGTTCCGCTCCATTGCCGCCGGAGGTCTTGGTCGAAGCAACTGAACCTTTGGAGCCGGCTGGGGACTTGCCGTGCCCTTCGCCGAGGACGGAGGTCGTCCAAACCGACACGGCCGAGGCGCCCAATCAAACCGTCCCGGAACGTTCGGAGCAGGAGGGGGAGGGTATGCCTGCGGACCCGACGTCCCCGATGCCGGAAACGGCCTCGAAAGAGGCCGCGCCAAAGCCAGAGCTGGGCCACCTGCCGTCGTTTTTTACGCGCTTCTAACGCAGTGATCTGCAGCGAAGTTGGCGCCAAGTTGGCTCCGGCCAAGTGCATGACTTTACTGAGGTATTCGGAATATGAAGGAAGTGTGACAGTGTTGGCACCACTTTGGTGTCGGGTGCGCCCGAGATTTTTTGTTTTAAAACAAATGTTTAGGTGGGCCGCAGGTGTGCGTAGTGTGTGCATCATCCTCCACAGGATGATATTCCTAATGGTCCCCACTGGGGGTCAGGTGTTTTCAATGTCAGAGTCCGTTATCTCCTGACACGGGTCCAATACCCTCTAGGCTGTGTTTAGGATGGCGCTCGAGACGCAACATTTGGCTGTCCAACCAGCTAGGAGAACGACGGTGAGCGACGCCCAGCTGC
>NZ_JBAZPR010000007.1:0-182003 GCF_041648115.1 Brevundimonas sp. | reverse complement strand
GCTGAGGAATAACAGCACCAACGCAACGAGGCTGGCGCCTTGGCCATTGGCCGCCCCGGACTGCACGGCGACCGAACGTCCGATCACGGCCAGGCTGATGCCGTAGGTGGCGCGTCGGCCAGGAAGTCGAGCACATTGGCGCCCAGGGGGCGCCGAGCCTTGCAGGGAGGCGCCGCTGGCTATGGCCATAAAGGCGGCGCCGTTGACGGCGATCACCGCCATCAGGATGCGCCGGTAGGCGGGGTGGCGCCGTCGAACCTGGAGGCCACGCCGCAACTGCAGCCGGGCGAGGAAGTGCACAGGACGAGAGGGGGTTCAGTCATCGGATTACCCTTTCGCGAGAAGCATGCATCTCCCATTGGCTAGACGATCATGCCGAGAATGCATGGCTTCCATGAAAGAAACGCCCGTCAGATAAAACCCGCTTGATCCTCTAGTAACTAGAGGGCCCAAAATCAGTTGAAATCCATTGGAGGCTTCATGATCACCATGCACCCGACCCGACGCGTTCCCCGCCGCCTGCAGACGATCGCCTTCGCGCTCGCGGCGGTGGTCGCCGTCGTGGATCAGGCCGCCAAGGCCGCAGCGCGCGCTCAGCTGGACGCTCCGATCGACCTCACGCCGTTTCTCGCGCTGCGTCTCGGGTTCAACCCCGGCGTCACCTTCGGCCTGTTCGCCGGCTCGGGCGACGTGGGACGATGGGCGCTGAGCGCCGTGGCCTTCGTGATCATCGGCGCCCTGCTCGCCTGGATCTGGCGCACGCGCAGCGCCCTAACGGCGACCGCCGCGGGCCTCATCGCCGGCGGAGCGATCGGCAACCTGCTCGACCGGCTGCGCTTCGGCGCGGTCACTGACTTCATCGACCTGCATTGGGGCGAGGCGCACTGGCCGACCTTCAACCTCGCCGATGCGGCCATTGTCTGCGGCGTCGCGCTGCTCCTCCTGACCGTCCGGGGCTCGGACAGCCGCGCGGCGTCCCCGACCCTGGGACGGGCGGCGCGATGAGGTTTTCCGCCGAACAGAAGGCGATCGCCGTCCGCTCGGCGCCGGCGATCGTCATCACGGTCGCAGCGTTGGCCTCGGCCTGGCTCTGGCTCCCGCCGCCGCTTCTGGGCGCGGCGCGGGACATGGCGACGGCCGATCGCCTGGCCTATGCCCTGAAGGCGGATCTCCCGGTCTTCCTCTGGCTCGCGGGGTGTTTGAGGGTGGTGGCCAGCCTCCGGTTCCGGTCCGATGCCGACCGGCCCGGCTCCGCCTACGCGGCGCCCAGCGCCAGGCTCGCGGTGCCCGCCGCCGTGCTGCAGAACTCGCTCGAACAGACGGTCCTGGCGGTCGGCGCCCACCTGGTCCTCGCCACCGTGCTGCGCGGCGAGGAGATGGTACTGCTGCCGGTGCTGGTGGCCCTCTATCTGGTCGGACGGGTGTTCTTCGCCCTGGGTTACGCGCGGGGCGCGGCGGCCCGCGCCTTCGGCATGGCGCTCACCGGCGCCTCCACGATCGCCGCCTTCGGCATCGCCCTCGCGCTGATGGGGCTGGGCCGATGACCCCTCCTCGCCCCGCCGACTTCTGCCTTTCACCCGCCGTTGCGAGCTGACGCGATGCCCCTCCCCTCTCCCGCCTCGTCCGGGTTGCGCCCCATCGGCAAGCTGGCCGCCGCCACGGGCGTCAAGGTTCCGACCATCCGCTTCTATGAAGAGATCGGCCTGCTCCCGGCGCCGCCGCGCACCGCCAGCGACCGGCGCATGTATGACGACGCGGCGGAGCGCCGCCTGTCATTCATCCGGCATGCCCGCCAGTTGGGCTTCGATCTGGATTCGATCCGCTCCTTGCTTGATCTGTCGGATCACCCCGATCGGCCCTGCGCCGAGGCCAGCACCCTGGCCGAACGTCATCTCGCCGATGTGAAGCAGAAGATCGCCCGGCTCCGCGCCCTCCAGCGCGAACTCTCACGGATGACGACGGAATGCGCCGGGGGCCGGGTCTCCGCCTGCAAGGTGATCGAGGCGTTGCACGATCCGTCCGCGCCGCCTTGACCCTGTGGAAGATCGGAAGGCGCAAAGACCCCGGAGCCATTGGCCCACCGTGACGTTTTGAGGCGATTGACGGCTCCCGTCGCGGACCACCCGTCCTTCTGGAGGATTTGATGACGCATCGGCCGACCTCGCGACACAGCGACCAGACCTTGGCCCTGCTGATGGACCCTTATCGGCGCCTTTCCCACTTGTTCGGGCAGGCCGGCGCCGACGTCGTCGAGACCCGCCTGGCGTTGAAGGAGACGACCTGTCTGAGAGGCCGCGAGGCGGCGCGGATTTTCTATGACGAGACCCGCATCGTGCGGGCGGGCGCCATGCCGGCGCCGGTCCGCCGCACGCTGCTCGGCGAGGGCGGCGTTCAGGGACTGGACGGCGAGGCCCACCGCGCCCGCAAGGGCGTGTTCATCTCCCTGATGTCGCCAGCCCGTGTCGCGCGGCTGGGCGAACTGTTCGAAGCGGAGTGGCGGCGCGCGACCGTCGAATGGGCCGGCGAGGAGGACATCGTGCTCTATGACGCCCTGCAGCCGGTGCTGACGCGGGCTGTCTGCGGCTGGGCCGGCGTGCCGCTTGAGCCGCACGACGAAGCGAAGCGGGTCCGTCACCTGAGGGCGCTGTTCGACGCGGCGGGATCGCGGGGCCCCCGGCATCTGTGGTCGAGGCACGCGCGTCGCCGCGTCGACGCCTGGCTGGGCTCGATCATTGAAGACATTCGCGCCGGCCGTCTGTCGCCGGATCCGGACACGGCCGCCCACGCCTGGGCCTGGACCCGCGCCGCGGACGGCGAACCGTTGCCGATCCACACGGCGGCGGTCGAACTGGCCAATGTATTGCGGCCGACTGTCGCGACCTCGGTCTACATCGTGTTTGTGGCGCACGCGATGCAGGCTCACCCGGATGCGGCCCGTCTGGCCGACGCCGACGCCGGACGTCGCCGCGCCTTCGTCCAGGAAGTCCGACGCTTCTATCCGTTCTTCCCGGCAGTGATCGGGCGTGTGCGCGCGCCGTTTCGCTGGCGCGACCTGGTCTTCCCGGAGGGCCGTCAGGTGGTCCTCGACCTCTATGGCTCCAATCACGATCCCGCACACTGGACTGATCCCGAGGCGTTCCGGCCGGAGCGGTTCAGCGACGGCTCCGGAGATCCGTTCGGTCTCATCCCCCAGGGCGGTGGGGATGCGGCGACCGGTCACCGTTGCCCTGGCGAAGGGATCGTCGTGGAGCTGATGGAGCGCGCCGTCGGCCTGCTCGCCGACCTGAACTACCGGCTGCCGGATCAGGATCTGGAGATCGACTTCCGCCGCCTGCCGGCCCTCCCCGGAAGCGGGTTCCGAATGGAGACGCGCGACGCGGCCCTCAATGAGGGGGGCGCCTGATGCCGGTTCCTCGGGCTGGCCGGGGCCCTTCTCTCCCATCCACTCGCAGCAAAGGCTGACGCCATGAGCCGTTCGACGACCTCCTACGACCTGGTGATCATCGGCGGCGGGCCGGGCGGATACCCGTGTGCGATCCGGGCGAGCCAGCTCGGCCTGTCGGTGGCGGTCATCGACGACCGCGAACTGCTCGGGGGGACCTGCCTGAACATCGGGTGCATTCCGTCCAAGGCGCTGCTCCAGGCCACCGAGCGGCTGGAGATGGCGCGCAATCTCGAAGCGTTCGGCGTCATGGTAGACAATGTGCGGGCCGATCTTGACGGTGTCATGCGGCACAAGGGCAAGGTGGTGACCGAGCTTGGCGAAGGGGTCGCCTACCTCCTGCGCAAGCACAAGGTCGCCCGCTTCCAGGGCCGCGGGCGGCTGCTGGCGCGCGACCGGGTGGAGGTGCGCGCCGCGGACGGCGCTTTCGAGGTGCAGGCCAGCAAGGCGGTGGTCATCGCCAGCGGATCGGAAGCGGCGACCTTGCCCGACCTGCCCATCGACGAGCGGCGGATCGTCACCTCCGCCGGCGCCCTGAGCCTGACGGCGGCGCCGCGCCATCTGGCGGTGATCGGCGGCGGCTACGTCGGACTGGAGCTGGGGTCGGTCTGGCGTCGGCTCGGCAGCGAGGTCACGGTCATCGAGGTGCTCGACCGGATCGCCTCCGGCGTCGACTCGGAGATGTCGGCGGCGCTGCACAAGGTGCTCGAGGCCCAGGGCTTCCAGTTCTGCCTTGGGCATAAGGTGGTCGGATCGCGGATGGAGGGCGACGACGTCGTCCTCGACGTCGAGCCCATGGGCGATGGCGCGCGAGGAACCATCAAGGCCGATGTCGTGCTGGTCTCCATCGGCCGACGGCCCGCAACCGCCAGGCTCGATCTGGAAACGGTCGGCATTGCGCCCGACCGCAGGGGCTTTATTCCGGTGGACGAAGGGTTCCGGACCAGCGCCGACGGGGTCTACGCCATCGGCGACGTCATCGGCGGCGCCATGCTGGCCCACAAGGCGGAGGAGGAAGGGATCGCCCTGGCCGAACGCCTGGCGGGGGGCGCGGGCCATGTGGACTACGGAACGATTCCGGCGGTCGTCTATACCTGGCCGGAACTGGCTTCGGTCGGCCGCACCGAGGACGACCTCAAGGCGGCCTGCGTGGCCTACCGCGTGGGGCGCTTCCCCTTCTCCGCCAACGCCATGGCCAAGGCGCGTCTGGAGAAGAACGGTCTGGTCAAGGTTCTGGCCGACGCCGCGACGGACAAGATCCTCGGCGTGCACATCCTGGGCCCTGAGGCCGGCGGGTTGATCCATGAAGCGGTCGCCGCCATGCAGTTCGGCGCGGCGGCCGAGGATCTGGCGCGGACAAGCCACGCCCATCCGACCCTGCCGGAAGCCCTGCGCGAAGCCTGCCTGGCGGTAGCCGAGCGCACGATCCACCTCTGACGGCCGCGCGTTACGAGGTCTGACCCGCCGGAAGCCGCGATCGCGGCCGCCTCTGCGGGCCCGGGCGCGTCCGCGGTTTAGACGCGACAGCGGCGTCGCTTGAATGCTATTGCGAGCCGCTCACAACTAGGTCTCCCATGCGTCCTCTGCTCCGTCTGCTCACCCTGCTGTTCGCCCTAGGGCTGGCCGCCCCGGCCCTCGCCCAGGCGCCGTCCGCCTCGGAGGCCCAGGTCGCCTGGCGGCTGCTGGATTATGTGGCGGTCGACTACGCCGGCGCAGTGGCCGACGGCGAGGTCGTCAACCCGGCCGAATACGGCGAGATGATCGAGTTCAGCACCCAGATCCGGACGCGTCTGGACGCCCTGCCGGCCAACCCGGCCAAGGCCGCCCTGATGCGCGACGCCGAGGGCCTGCAGGCGGCCATCCGGGACAAGGCGGATCCGGCCGTCGTCGGCGCCCGGGCCAAGGCCCTGGCCGGCGCGGTGCTGGCGGCCTATCCGAGCCCGCTTGCGCCTTCGTTCCCGCCCGACCTGGCCCGCGGCGCCGCCCTCTACGCCGAGCAGTGCGCGGTCTGCCACGGCGTGACCGGGCGCGCCGACGGCCCCGGCGCCGAAGGGCTCGATCCGCCGGCGATCGCCTTCGCCGACGTGGAGCGCGCGCGCCAGCGCAGCGTCTTCGGGCTCTACCAGGTGATCGACCAGGGGCTGGAGGGCACGGCGATGGCCAGCTTCTCGCACCTGCCGGCCGAGGACCGCTGGGCGCTGGCCTTCTATGTCGGCCGCTTCGCCTTCACCGACGCCGAAGCCGCCGAGGGCAAGCGCCTGTGGGACGGCGATCCGGCGGTCCGCGCGGCCTTCCCCGACCTGGCAGCCCTCACCCAGACCACGCCGGCCGAGCTGGCCACCCGCCTCGGCGAACCCCGGGCGCGGGCCCTGACCGCCTATCTGCGACGTCATCCCGAGGCCGCGGCGCGCCCGGCCGGATCGACGCTGACCCTGGCGCGGACGCGCCTGGCGGAGAGCGAGGCCGCCTATCGACGGGGCGATCGCAAGGCCGCCACCGACGCGGCGCTGTCCGCCTACCTCGACGGCGTCGAGCCGATCGAGCCGGCCCTCGGCGCCCGGGACGGCGCCCTGCTGCGCCGGGTCGAGACCGCCATGACCGAGCTGCGCGTCTCGATCAGCCGGGGTGCGCCCGCCGAGGAGGTCGCCGGTCGGGTCGCGCGTGCGAACGCCCTGCTGGACACGGCCGAGCGGGCCCTCGCGCCCCAGGAGGCGGACAATGTCGCCAGCTTCCTCGGCGCCTTCACCATCCTCCTGCGCGAAGGCCTAGAGGCCCTTCTCATCGTGGTGGCGATGATCGCCTTCCTCAGGAAGGCCGAACGGCCCGAGGTGCTGCGCTACGTCCACGGCGGCTGGGTCGCCGCGCTGGTCGCCGGCGGGGCCACCTGGGCGGCCGCGACCTTCTTCATCTCCATCAGCGGCGCCAGCCGGGAACTGACCGAAGGGTTCGGTTCGCTTCTGGCCGCCGTCGTGCTCGTCTCGGTGGGCATCTGGATGCACGGCAAGTCGCACGCCGACGCCTGGCAGACCTATATCCGCGACAAGCTCTCCCACGCGCTGTCGAAACGGTCAGCCTGGTTCCTGTTCCTGCTGTCTTTCGTCGTGGTCTACCGGGAGGTGTTCGAGACCATCCTCTTCTATGCGGCGATCTGGAGCCAAGGCGGCCACCTCGGCATGCTGGCCGGCGCCCTGACGGCGGTGGTCATCCTGGCCGTAGTGGCCTGGGCCCTGCTGGCCTACAGCAAGCGCCTGCCGATCGGCCGGTTCTTCTCCCTGAGCTCGATCCTCATGGCCATCCTGTCGGTCGTCCTCGTCGGGAAGGGGGTGGCGGCGTTGCAGGAGGCAGGCTGGCTCGATGTCCACCCGCTGGCCTGGATCCCCCGGATCGAAATCCTCGGCCTCTACCCGACGGTCGAAGGCGTCGCCGTTCAGCTGCTGACGATCGCCATCCTCGTGGTCGGCTTCTCCCGGCATGCGGCGCCGAAGGGCGCGCGGCCGGCGGACATCGGCTAGGGTCGCCAGCCCTTCACCTAATCTTCCGCCCCGCCGGGCGCCGGATGGGCAGGCGCCGGCTTCCGGTTCCTGAACCGCCCCTCCGACCCCGGAGTTCGCAGCCGGGCGACGGCCTTATCGGACGATGGGTTTGCCCCCGGCGGGCGGCGCCTTGGGTTCTTTCGCAGGAAGATCGTCGCTTGCGGGATCAAGAACCTCCGGCACGTTGCGCTGCAGCTCGTCGATCCAGACCTGGCCATGAGCGTCCGAGGGCATGCGCCAGTCGCCCCGCGGCGACAGTGAACCGCCTGTTGTGACCTTGGGTCCGTTCGGCATGGCCGAGCGCTTGAACTGATTGGCGAAGAAGCGCTGCAGGAACACCTCCAGCCAGCTGCGAATGGCCCCGATGGGGTAGGCCCGCTTTTGCTCGTCCGGAAAGCGCGGCGGCCAGTGCCCGGCGGCGGCGTCCTGCCAGGCGTGCAAGGCCAGGAAGGCGATCTTGGAGGGCCGCAGCCCGAACCGGGTGAGATAGTAGATCCAGAAGTCGTGGAGCTCGTAGGGGCCGATCTTGCCTTCGGTGCTCTGCGACTCGCCCTCGGCCGTCTGCGGGATGAGCTCCGGTGAAATCGTTGTCGCCAGGATGTCGAGCAGGACGTCGGACACCGCGGGGTCGAACAGGCGGTTCGCCGCTGTCCAACGGACGAGGTGTTGAATGAGGGTTTTCGGGAGCGAGCCGTTGACGTTGTAGTGGCTCATCTGGTCGCCGACGCCGTAGGTGCACCAGCCGAGCGCGAGCTCGGACATGTTGCCGGTGCCGAGCACCATGCCGTTCCGCTGATTGGCGGCCCTGAACAGGAGGTCTGTCCGGAGCCCGGCCTGCACATTCTCGAACGTCGTGTCGTACACAGGTTCGCCCCTCGCGAACGGATGGCGCAGGTCCTGCAGCATCTGCTGGGCGAGCGGCTTGATGTCGATTTCCTCGACGGTCACGCCGAGCCCGTTCATCAAGGCGTAGGCGTTAGACTTGGTCCTCGCGCTCGTGCCGAAGCCGGGCATTGTGATCCCGAGAATGTCCGTGCGCGGACGTCCAAGCAGATCGAAGACCTTGGCCGCGACGATCAAGGCGTGCGCGGAATCCAGCCCTCCGGACACGCCGATGCAGATCTTGGCTGTTCCGGTCGCCTCAAGCCTCTTGGCCAGCCCGCTCAACTGTATGTTGAACGCCTCGTAGCAGTCCTGGTCGAGGCGGGAGGGATCGTTGGGCACAAAGGGAAAACGGTCGATGCGTCGTTGCAGGCCGAGGTTGTGAACTGGCGGATCAAGATGGAAGGTCACCCGGCGAAAGCGCCGGTCGGGCATCCCGTTGGCGATCGCGGCCTCGTTAAAGGTGCCGGTACGCATACGTTCCAGCTGCAGCCGTTCCACGTCTATGTCCGCGACGGCCATCTGGGACCCCAGGCTGAAGCGCTCGGTCTCCGCGAGCTGCGCCCCCAGCTCGTAGATACAGGCCTGTCCGTCCCAGGCCAGGTCGGTCGTCGATTCTCCATACCCGGCCGCGGAGTAGATGTAGGCCGCCCAACAGCGGCCGGACTGCAGTTCGCAAAGTCTTCGCCGCGTGTCGGCTTTTCCCACCACGATGTTGCTTGCCGACAGGTTCGTCAGAATCAGCGCGCCGGCGAGCGCGGCGAAGTCGCTGGGCGGCGCGGGCGCCCAAACATCCTCGCAAATTTCGACATGAAAGATCAGGCCATCGACGTCGTCGGCCTGGAACAGCAGATCCATTCCGAATGGAACGGTCTCGCCCCCGATCGTAATCTCGCCTTCCACATCCCGCCCGGAGGCGAACCATCGCTTTTCATAGAACTCGCGGTAGTTGGGCAGATGGCCCTTTGGCACCACGCCAAGGATCCGCCCCCGGTGGATAGCCACCGCACAATTGTACAGCCGTCCCTCACGACGGAGGGGCGCGCCGACCAGTATGACCGGGTGGAGATCGCGGCTTTCGGCCACGAGGTTCACGAGTTGCCGCTCGACCTCGTCCAGCAACGCCCGCTGCAGAAACAGGTCGTCGATGGAATAGCCCGACAGGCCGAGCTCCGGGAAAACCATCAACGCGGTCCCGGCCTCGTTCCCCTCACGGGCGAGCCTCAGGGTCTGCTCCAGATTGAACGCCGGATCCGCGATCCTGCAAACGGGACGGCACGCAGCGACCCTCGCGAAGCCTTGCTGGTAAATCGACAGGAAATCGGCTGCGTTGCGAGGCACGTCCTGCTCCTATTCCGCTTCGGGCATTACTGTTCTCGGCCGGACGGCCCGCGCCTGGTCCCCCTTGCTAAGCGCGGCAAGGGCCTGGAGGTTCGTCAGGATGAGAACGTCACCCGGAGAATAGCCTTTCGCCACTTCTGGCGAGTTACGGCCATCGCGATGCTCGGCGGCCGCCGCGGCCATGGCGTCAAGGTCCGTATTAAGGCGGGAGGAATGCGAGGCGTGTTCGCGTGGTCGAGGGGAGGTCACGCCTGGCGCGCGATGACGATCCCCGACAGATCGGAGGCGGCGTCGAGGGGAATCCCGGCCGCCTTGCGCTCGGAATAGCGGTCCACCAGCTGGGCCGCGTGCGGCCGGGTGAGGATGGTGAAACGCACCAATTCCTCCATCACATCGACGATCCGCTCATAGTAGGCCGAGGGCTTCATCCGGCCGGCCTCGTCGAACTCCTGGAAGGCCTTGGCCACGCTGGACTGGTTGGGGATGGTGATCATCCGCATCCAGCGGCCCAGCAGGCGCAGGGTGTTGACGGCGTTGAAGCTCTGCGACCCGCCCGACACCTGCATCACCGCCAGGGTGCGGCCCTGGGTCGGGCGCAGGCCGCCCAGGCTGAGCGGCAGATGGTCGATCTGCAGCTTCATCAGGCCGGAGACCTGGCCATGCCGTTCCGGACTGCACCAGACCATGCCCTCCGACCAGAAAGCGTGCTCGCGCACCGCCGGGTGGTCGTCGTCGCCGGGCGCGCCCGGCAGGGGCAGGTCGGAGGGGTCGAAGATGCGGGTCTCGCATCCCATTCGCTGCAGCAGACGGGCCGCCTCCTCGACACAGAGCCGCGAATACGACCGCTCGCGCAGCGAGCCGTACAAGAGAAGGATCCGCGGCGCCGGATCGGTCGGACCTAGCCCCCGGGCGGGGTCGGCGGACAGATAGGCTGCATCCAGAGCCGGCAGGTGATCCGGATCCGGCAGCGGCCGCAGGCGGGCGAAAGTCATCAGAGGTCCTTGATGAGATAGGCCGCTGACGCCGGGCAGACGTCCGCGAACTCGCGGGTTTGCCGGATCGCAAGGGGCGCGGACGCCCGTTCGGCGGAGACGAAAGCACGCCGGGCGAAGAATAGCTCGGCCGTCGTGGTGAGCAGGTGAAGCCGTTCGCTACCCAGATCGCTCGCCATGGCCTCGACGGCGGTCAGTATGCGGCTCCCGATCCCTTGGGCCTTCAGGTCGGCGAGCACGACCAGGGAGCGCAGCAGGAGATCCTGCCCCTCCCCTTCCAGGCCGACATAGCCGGCGATGCCGCCGTGTTCGTGGGCGGCGAAGTATCGACCAGCGCCAGGCTCGGGCAGACCCGCGCCGCGCAGGGCCGCGATCAGGCCGACGTCATCCGCGTCCAGGAGATGCAGGACGACCATCAGGCCGCGTCCGCCGGCGGAGCCGTATCCGGGAACCAGCGGCGTCCCATCCACAGCGCGACCGACACCAGCAGGATCAGCACCGGCACCTCGACCAAGGGACCGATGACGGCCGCAAAGGCGACCGGCGAGGTCAGGCCGAAGGCCGCGATGGCGACGGCAATGGCCAGTTCGAAATTGTTCGAGGCCGCGGTGAAGGCCAGGGCGGTGGTGCGCGGATAGTCGGTCTCGATCAGCTTGCCCATGAGGAAGCTGACCACGAACATCACAAGGAAGTAGATCGTCAGCGGAATGGCGATGCGCAGGGCGTCCAGCGGCAGGGCCACCACCTCCCCGCCCTTGAGGCTGAACATGACCACGATGGTGAACAGCAGGGCGATCAGGGTGATCGGTCCGATGCGCGGCAGAAAGCGCCGCTCGTACCAATCGGCGCCCCGGCGGGCGATCAGGCTGCGACGGGTCAGGAAGCCGGCCAGGAAGGGAAGACCGAGGTAGACCAGGACCGCCCCGGCGATGGTCCAGACGCTGACGTCCACCACACTGCCCTGCAGGCCGAACAGGGGCGGCAGGACGGTGAGGAAGATCCAGGCGTAGAGGCTGAAGAACAGGATCTGGAAGATCGAGTTGAAGGCGACGAGACCGGCGACATACTGGTTATCGCCCCGCGCCAGCTGGTTCCACACCAGCACCATGGCGATGCAGCGCGCCAGTCCGATCAGGATGACGCCGGTCATGTATTCCGGCTGATCGCGCAGAAAGATCACCGCCAGCGCGAACATCAGCACCGGGCCCAGCACCCAATTCTGGAACAGCGACAGGGCCAGCACCCGCTTGTCGGCGAAGACACGCGGCAGCGCCTCGTACCGGACCCTGGCCAGCGGCGGGTACATCATCAGGATGAGACCGACGGCGATTGGGATGTTGGTCGTGCCGATCGAGAGGCTATTGATCCAGGCGGGCAGACCCGGCGCCAGCGTCCCCAGAGCCACGCCGAGACCCATGGCCACGAAGATCCACAGCGTCAGCCAGCGGTCGAGGAAGGACAGGCGACGCGGCGACGTAGTCGTCACGGGGGTGTCGATCATCGCTTCACCCGCTGGCCGGCGGCGTCGATGACGACCTCGCCGTCCTCCTTGGTGAAGGGTTTGAGATCGTCGTCGGGCAAAAGATCGAGCACGGCCTCCGATGGCCGGCAGAGTCGAACGCCCATGGGACTGACGACGATCGGGCGGTTGAGAAGTATCGGATGGGCCTCGATCGCGTCGAGCAGTTGATCGTCCCTGAGGCCTGGATCACCGAGGCCCAGTTCGGCGAAGGGCGTGCCCTTTTCGCGCAACAGGTCGCGCAGCGGCGCGCTGGTGCGTTCGGCCAGCTGGGCGATCATGGCCCGCGACGGCGGGGTCTTCAGATACTCGACGACGTGCGGCTCGATGCCGACATGGCGGATCAGCTCGAGCGCGTTGCGCGACGTCCCGCAGGCGGGATTGTGATAGATGACGACGTCCATGGGATCCTCAGGGGCGGCAGGGTGCGAGTTCGGCCAGCAGGGGCTCGCAGAGGTCCGCCCTGCCCCCGCAGCAGTCCTTGAGCAGGAACAGGACCAGGTCGCGGAACCGGTCCAGGTCGGCCCGGTAAATGATCGAGCGGCTGCGCCGCTCCGACCTGATCAGCCCCGCGCGGGTCAGGACGCCGAGATGGGACGACAGAGTGTTGGGCGGGATCGCCAGATGGTTCGAGATGTCACCGGCCGCCAGACCTTCGGGTTCGTGCCGCACGAGGAGGCGAAACGCCTCCAGCCGCGTGGACTGCGCCAAGGCGGCGAGAGCGAGAATCGAGGCTTCCGTTTCCATAATTCCGAATTAGTCGAACTATGGAAACAATCAAGGTTTAACTTCCCCTGATCAGGCTGGCCGACGTCCCAGCCCGGGGATGCCGCGGATGTAGACCAACTCCGCCAGGAGCTCGATCAGGGTCTGGGTGACGATGATGGCCGGGACCAGGGGGATGGCGCCGGGCACGACCAGGGCTAGCGGCAGGACCACGAGCGAGTTGCGGGTCCCCGCGCTGAAGGCGACGGCGCGGCCGGCTTCCGGCGTCAGCCGTGCGAGCCGCGACACGGCCCATCCGATGAGCGGCGCCAGCACGGAGAAGGCGACATAGACCGGCACGACACTCAGGGTCCGGTCGAGGGTCTGTCCGAGTTGCGGCATGACCGCGGCGACGACGATGAAGAGCACCAAGGCCGTGGCCGGCACCGGCGCCAGGCCGAGACCAGACGAGACTCGCTCGCCCATTTTGCTGCGGGCCGCCCAGGTCTGGACCAGCGCCGCCAGAACGAACGGGATGGCGATCAGCCAGACGAAGGCGTGGATGAACGGACCTGGCTGCACATAGGCCGCCGCCTCGGCGCCGAGGAACAGACGCAGATAGATGGGCAGGAGCGCCATCTGGGCGATCAGCAGCACCGGGGTCGAGGCCAGGAGCAACCGGGCGTCCGCGCGACCCAGATGAGCGAAGGTCACGACATAGTCGATGCATGGACAGAGCAGCACCATCAGCACGCCGAGACGGATCAGGGGATCGGCCGGCAGGAACTGCATCAGGCCCAGGACGAGCAGGGGCACGGCGATGAAGTTCACCGCCAGCAAGGTGCCCAGGAACCGCAACTCCTGAAGCGCCCGGCCGAGGGCGGCGACGGGCACCTGCAGGAAGGTGACGAACAGCATCAGGGCCAGCGCCGGATTGATCGCCGATTCCAGCACCGCCGTGCCCGGGATCACGAACCCAATGGCCGTCGCGACGATCACGGCGGCGAAATAGATCCAGACCTGTTGGGCTTCGAGGCCGTCGCGAAGTTCAGACGTGTTCATCCCGGATCCTGACTTCGCACTGCACCCCCCCTACCGGCCGCGACCACCCCGGCCTGTCAAGCCTCGTCCTGCGTTCCGCGGCTCAGAGGGTGGACCGATCAACTGGCGGCGTTCGAGCGGCGTCGGAGCGCGCCCGCAAGCTCTGGCGCGCGCACCGCACTCAGGGGTTTGGCTTGGTTCCTACTGCGGCTAAGATGGTCCCCGGCGGGCCTCGACCGGATAGCCTTTGATCTTGAGCCAGGGGACGTTCTGCGTCGGCGGCGATCACGGGTGAAGACGTCGAGCTTCACACAGAAGTTCCCGGCCCGCCCCCTCCCCTCCTCACCAACGGGCGACGCTGAGGCGACGCCAACGATCCTTCTCTACCAGAGGCACCTCGGCCAGATCGGCGTGATCGCGCCACCGAGTGATCACGCCCTTCTCAACCTCGAAAACGTTGATAGCGCGGACGTTCATGACGAGGCCACGGTTCGCGGCCAGCAGATAGAGGCTTTCGGCGATGACCAGCTCGCCCTGGGTGACGGACTTGAGGATGTGAAGTTCGAACAGCGAATAGCTCTGGAAGAGCCGACGCCAGAAGCCGAGAAGCGCCGTACGTCCGACAAGTTCGCCCGCGATGTCGAACTGGGCCGCGACCTGCTCCGACAGATAGGATTCGAGGCGACGCACATCGCGTGATGCGATCTCCCCGGCGAAAGCTTGGACGACGTCTCCGGGCATAAGCGACATGATCACCGTTCAGGTGCGCAATCATGATCCGATTCTCAGTGGAAAACTCGCGTATCGCGTGTGACCAACGATGTCACTCCGGTTCGATAACCCCGGCCCCCACCGCGACCGCGACGGCCTCTATCCGGGTGCGCACGCGCAGCTTCGAGCACACCTTCTCAAGGTAGCTGTCGACCGTGCGCGGCGACAATCCGAGGATGGCGCCGATATCTCCCGAGCTCTTGCCGCGACTGACCCACAACAGGCACTCAAGCTCTCGCGGGCTCAAGGCGAAAACTCGAGAGCCGACATTCGGTTGGAGGTTCGGAGCCATGATTTCACTCGCGATTGACCGGTGAAGGCTGAACGGACCAGCAGCCACGAGCAACACAGGCGAGTTGCGCATTCTCCGCAAGAAAGTTGCGGAGAATCGACGTCGGCCCGCCGCCCCTTAGGATCGAAGCCAGCGCCAGAGACTGATTGCCCCTGCTTTGGCGACCGCTTACACAGTCCGGCGTCGGGCGCCGTCAGATACGGGCGCAACTTGAGCCGGGGTCCGTCAGTGGCGGAGGCGGCGTTTCGCCCTGAAGTAGCGGGCCTCTTCGCAGAGGATTCCTCGCCCGACCCCTCCGCCTTGCACCGGGACTCGCTTTGATTCATTGTCGGCCGTCGGCGCTTGCGTCGAAGGGGCCGGGAATCCCCTGTGCGAAGCTCAATCTTTACGACCGCGCCTCGACGCGCGGCGTCCGTCCGCTGGTGACCGCGGCGCACCCCTGTGTGCGCCCGGTCGTGGCGGGCGCTCTCTCGGATTCCTGCCTCCTGAAAACCGGCGGGAGGTCGCCTTGAGCGATGTGAAGGAGATGGATCCGGGCGCTGCGGCGAGCCTGAATGGGCTCTACCGACGCTATTCGGGGTGGTTGGGAAGGCGGCTGCGCGGACGTGTGGGCGCCGATGAAGCCGCCGATGTGGTGCAGGAAACCTATCTTCGCCTGGCTCCCTATCTCCTCGAAGATATCCGCCACCCCAAGGCTCTGCTTCTTCGCGTCGCGCTAAACCTGGTTCGCGACGAGCGACGCCGGATGGCCCTCCGGGACCGGGCGATGCAAGGGGCGATTCCTATGTGGGTCACAGCGGCCGACGCGCCTGTCGACCGGCTGCACCTCAAGCAGGTTCTCCTGACCATGCCGCCGCTGTATCGGGACGTCTTCGTCTTGAGCCGGTTTGACGGTATGGGTTGCAGGCACGCGAACTGCGCGCCTGAAACCCTGCCCGTCGGCGAGACCGGGGTAGCAAGGGCCAGGGCGGACCGGCCGGAGGGGGATCGCCCGACCTGCACAAGCCTGACCTTGATGATGATCATGATGACGATCGCCGGCGCGGAAGGTCGGGGAGACCGGCCGGTCCGGCGGCGCAGCCGCTTCACCCTGGCCCGCGCGAGGGCGGAGCCCTTAGCGCTTCAGGGGCATCGTCGTATTCGATGGAGCGAAGATTGCGATACGACATTCGGCGCGCTTGCCGACTTGCCGACGTTGGCCCATTCGGATTTCATGACCGACGTCGCCCAGCCCGAACCTGCTCCAAACCCCGACCCCTTCTTCGAGACGATCCCCGATGGGCTCTGGAACGCCTGTATCGGCGTTCAGGGCAGCGAGGAGGCCTATATCGACGGCTACATCGAGGCTGCGCGCGAACTCGTTGTGGCCGTCATCGACAAGAAGATGTTCGGCAGTCGGGACTCTCTCGCCATGCCGATCCTGTACAACTGCCGACATGCGATCGAACTGTCCCTGAAGTTCGCGATAAACCGGCTGCATGACGCCGGCATGGTCGCCGAGCGTCACAAGCCGGACCACGACATCCGCTCCCAGTGGACGCATTTGAGGGACGCCAAGGTCGGAGACGCGCGGATCGTGGATCTGGTGGCTCAGCTCGAACCCTATGTGGCGAGCCTGGCGGCCGTGGACGACGACGGACAGGAACTGCGTTACGCCAGCAACTGTGCCGGCGTGAAAAGCCTGGGCGGCTTCGCGGTCGTCAATCTCCCGCATATCAGGACCAGTATCGAAGCGTTGGAAGCGATATTGGGTCAGATGAAGATCCGCGTGCTGGAGCTCGAGCAGGAGCGCCTGACCGGCGCACACACCGGCGAGTGTTCACGAGAGGATCTCAAGCGGGTCGCGGCGATGGTGGGGCCCCATTCCGGGTGGGGCGACGCCGAATTTTCCGACCGCAAGGCAAAGGTCATGGAGAGCTTTGGTCTCGGGAGTCGGAAGTTCAGCCAAGCGTTGACGACCATTCGAAACTCGCGTCCGCTGGCGACGCTCGTCGGGATTGAGACCTCCCTGAAGCACCTCAGTGACGACAAGGCGGTCGCAGCGCTTTCGGCTTGGGCAGAGGCTCACCCTGTCAAGGACCGAACAGCGGATCTCGGATCGTCATTCTTCCCTCGGGACCCGGAGGCTATCGCCACGCATCAGCAAAGGCGTCAGAGCCTGAATGCCGCGATGACCGCTCTTCTGACATCGGAGGAACTCGCCGATCTTGAGACGGTGTATTACCTGGGGCGCAACCGCGAAGACGGCGAACACTACGACGCCAATCTCGAGCAAACCCAGCGCACGTACGGCGTCTCTGGGAGACCCATGGGGCGTCTGGACGACGTTTTCAGCAAGACCAACCTTCTGGACGCCTTCGTCGACGGCGCAGCGGCGGCAGGCCGGCCCAGTCTCGCTCAGAAGGTCCGTGCGATCAGGCCGGGCAGGTAGCCCCCCGTCAGGTTCCGATTGCCGCCGTCACATCGACGATTTGGCGGCTGAACCTCGACCTAAACGGCGTGTGGTGCGGCCTCGTCTACGGCGGTCGGCGATGAAGTGTCCGGGCGGGTTCGTCCCGCAAACGTCACATCGCATCCTGTCGGGTTTCGCCTTCGGTGCGTTTCGGTTCGATTCTATCGGACTGGATAGCCGATGGAGATCGAAAGATGGCCCGCTCAGATTCCCTCCCGCGAACGATCAAGAAACCGGAACTGCGCCAGATGGTGCCACTCGCAGACAGCACCATCTGGGAGATGGAGCAGCGCGGAGAATTCCCCAAACGCTTCCGACTGACGCCGCGATGCGTGGTCTGGGATCTGTCGGAGGTGCAGTCCTGGCTGGAAAAACGCCGCCGCACCCCCGTCACGCCGGCCAAGGCTCCGGATGTGCGCCTGCGCCGATCACGCCCCGTCCACCACGGGGCGAGCGCCTCCCGACCGCACCTGTAAGCCGCGCCTCGATTCAGAAAGCGGCGAGCGGGTCATAGCTTGCTTCAGCCGGGGATGGTTGAGCCCCGGACGACGGGACAGGGGCGTCCATGGCCGATAATTGATTTCTTCACCCCCGCGAGCTATATGTCGTCCCGAGGCCAGATCGGTTGAAACAGCCTCACCCGCCTCTTCGGAGGTCCACGCGTGAGCGAGATAGGGATTTCGATCCCGGAAGCGGCTACCGAGTGACTTCTGATAAGGGCGCCTCCAGGCGCCCTTATCTTTTGCGGTGAAACTTCAGCTTCTCGCCTTTCAGCGTCTTGTCGATCAGGACGGCGAAACGAACCTTGCTCATGTGGGCGATGGCGAGCGCCTGCGCCGGCTCCGGGCTGTAGGCGCTTTCCACGAAGAGCTTGAGATCGACGCCGGCGTCGGCGCCGCGCTTGACCCGAAAGAAGACCCTGTAGTCCCCTGCTCCGCCGTCGTTGCGCACGCCGATCCGCAGGAAGTTCGCCTCCGGGGTCTGATAGACGTGCGCCGTCGGCAGACCCTTCAGGATATGCGGGAGCGCCTGCGACAGCCCATAGCGGATCGGACAGAAGACGCGCCGCCTCGGACCATCCCAGACCGTGACCGCAGTTTCGTCGTGCTGGGCGGCGTCGAAGGTTTCACTGAAGCAGTGGTTGCTGAACCGGACATCGATCTTCACGCCGTTCGGACGCGACTGGGTGGCCATCTCCAGCACGAAGGGCTCGAGATGGTCGAACGCGAGCGTCTGCCCCGCGACTTCCAGCGGCGGAAAATACGGCCCGGCCATGGCCTACAGTCCCAACAGGTCCGGCGACCGCTTGCGCAGTCCCGGCCGGACGGCCGTGCGCTTGGTGGCGGCAGCCTTATCCCGCGCGTCGATCATGTCCTGCTTCCTGCATTTTCTGCTGGCATCCCGACGCATTTCAAAATTTCGGATCAAAACGCGGTGCGCTGACCTCTGACACGGTCAGAACCGGCGTGTAGGCGCGGCCCGCTTCCCAGGCGTCCACGGCGTTCGACCATTCCTGCGCCATGTGGCGGCGCTGGGTCTCGAACTCCGCCTTGTTGTAGACGCCTCGCGAAGATCGCTCTTCGTGAGCGAGCCCTTTCTCGATCCAGTCCGAGTTGAAGCCCATCTCGTGCAGCAGGGTCGAGGCCGTCCGCCGCAGGTCGTGCACGGTGAAGGGCTCGAGCGGAAGGTTACCTTTTCCGGCCCTTTCAGCGATCGCACTGGTGACGCGGTTGAAAGTCGCCCGCGACATCGGCGCATCGGCGTCATAGCGCGACGGCAGGATGTATTTCGAGTTGCCGGCGCAGGTCTTCAGAGCGACGAGGATGTCGAGCATCTGGGTGGAGAGGTAGACGTTGTGAGGGCGTGAGCGCTTCATGCGCGCAGCCGGGATCGACCAGACCGCAATGTCGAAATCCACCTCGGTCCAGACCCCGTCCTGAAGTTCGCTCTTCCGAACCATGCTGAGCAGGATGAACTTCAAGCCGAGCCTGATGGTCGGCAGGGTCGCCACCTCACCCAAGAGCATCAGCATGATCCGGATTTCGGCTGGGTTGAGTGACCGATCGCGCGGTCGGAAGGTGGCGATCGAAGCCGGACCCACGTCATCCGCAGGGTTGTCGATCTTCTCACCGTGGAGGATGGCCCAGCCGTAGATCTGTTTGACGATATCCCGGACGTGGATCGCCGTGGCGGGCGCCCCGCGATCCACAATCGTCTTGCAGTGCGCCCGCAGGTCGTCAGGTGTGATCTCGCTCAGCAGGCGGTTCTTCCACTTTGGCAGAACGTCCCGATTGAAGATGGCCCGGCGCATGTCGCGGGTGCTGTCCGCCATCGGCGCGCGGTCCATCCAGCCTTGGGCGACCTGTGCGAAATCCTGAGCTTCCTTCAGGCGACGTTTGGCGCGCTGCTTTTCGACTGCGGGCGACACCCCGTCCGCGATCGCCTTCTTCACCTCGATAAGCCGCTCGCGGGCTTGGGCCAGCGTCAGTCCGGCCCGACCGTAGCGACCGAGCGTCAAGGTCTCTCGACGGCCGTTGAAGCGATAGTCGTAGCGGAATGAGATTGCGCCGCCCGTCGAGACATAGACGTACATGCCGTCCCTGTCGGTAATCTTGTAAGCCCTTGCTTTCGGACGCAAATTCTTCAGTGCGGTGTCGGTAAGCACGGTATAATCGCCTCTGTCCGTCGATCCTCGAATTCGGTCACGCCGAGACGGTTTTTTCCTAGTTATCTCAACGACTTGCTGGGAATAAATACCGTCAGGGCGGGGCCCGATGTCACAACGGTATGAGCCCGAGTCCGCCAGATCAATGCAGCCGCGTACCGTCGCGCAGTCCGACAAAACGGAAAAAGACCCTCCGAATGGCTCCGAAGGGTCTCGACAGAATTCACAATGTTGTCAGGCCTTTAGAGGCTGTTTCGGAAGCGATACCGAATGCTACCGAAGGGTCGGGACTATTCCCACTCGATCGTCCCAGGCGGCTTGGACGTGACGTCGTAGACGACCCGGTTCACCCCACGGACCTCGTTGATGATGCGCGTCGCGGTCTTGCCCAGGACATCCCAGGGGAATTGGTAGAAGTCGGCGGTCATGCCGTCGGTGGAGGAGACGGCGCGGAGAGCCAGGACCTTTTCGTAGGTGCGGGCGTCGCCCATGACGCCGACGGTCTTGACGGGCAGCAGGACGGCGAAGGCCTGCCAGATCTGGTCGTAGAGACCGGCCTTGCGGATTTCGTCCAGATAGATGGCGTCGGCCTGCTGCAGGGTCTCAACGGCCTCGGGCGTGATCTCACCGGGGATGCGGATGGCCAGACCCGGTCCGGGGAAGGGGTGGCGGCCCACGAAGGCGTCGGTCAGGCCCAGCTCGCGGCCGAGGGCCCGAACCTCGTCCTTGAACAGTTCGCGCAGGGGTTCGACCAGTTTCAGCTTCATATAGTCGGGCAGGCCGCCGACATTGTGGTGGCTCTTGATCACGTGGGCCTTGCCGCTGGACGACGACACGCTCTCGATCACGTCGGGGTAAAGCGTGCCCTGGGCCAGGAATTCGGCGCCCTCGATCTTGCCGGCCTCGCGATCGAAGATCTCGATGAAGACGCGGCCGATGATCTTGCGCTTGGTCTCGGGGTCCGATTGACCGGCCAGTTCGCTGAGGAATTCTTTCGACGCATCAACATGAACCAGCGGGATGTTGTAGTGCTCGCGGAACAGGGTGGTGACCTGGGTGGCCTCGTCCTTCCTCAGCAGCCCGGTGTCGACGAAGACACAGGTCAGCTGATCGCCGATCGCCTCGTGGATCAGCACGGCCGCGACCGAACTGTCGACGCCGCCGGACAGGCCGCAGATCACCTTGGCGTCGCCGACCTGTTCGCGGATCTGGGCGATCTTCTCGTCGCGATAGGCGGCCATGGTCCAGTCGCCCTTCAGCCCGGCGATGCCGTGGGTGAAGTTCTTCAGCATCTGATGGCCGCGCGGGGTGTGCATCACCTCGGGGTGGAACTGGACGCCGTAGAAGCGGCGGGTCTCGTCGGCGATCACCGCATAGGGCGAGCCCGCCGAGGAGGCGACGACGTCAAAGCCTTCCGGGATGGCGACGATCTTGTCGCCGTGGCTCATCCAGACGGTCTCCTCCTCGCCGACCGGGGCCAGGTCGGCCAGCAGGGGCGAAGCCTTCTCGACGGTGATCTCGGCGCGACCGAACTCGCGGGTGTGGCCGCCCTCGACCTTGCCGCCCAGTTGCTCGCACATGGTCATCTCGCCGTAGCAGATGCCCAGCACCGGCACGCCGGCCTCGAACACGGCCTGCGGCGCGCGGGGGCTGCCCTCTTCATGGACGCTTTCCGGGCCGCCCGACAGGATGATGGCCGCCGGCTTCATGGCAGTCAGGGCCGCTTCGGCCTTCTGGAAGGGATGGATCTCGCAATAGACGCTGGCCTCGCGCAGTCGGCGTGCGATCAGCTGCGTCACCTGGCTGCCGAAATCGACGATGAGAACCTTCTGGTGCGGCGTGGTCATGGCGTGATCGAATCCGGGGAGAGATGGGCGGGGTCTTGGCCGTGTAGGGCCGGGATTTCAAGAGCGGCGAGGCCGTCGGCCTCCAGCGCGGCGATCAGGCGGTCGAGAGCGGCGGCCAGGTTTTCGTCCACATGGTGCAGGGTCGAGGTCCAGTCCTCCAGCGCCTTCAGCTCGGCGCGGCCGTCCGACACGCCGCGCAAGGCGATTAGGGGCACACCAAAGGTCTGTGCCGACCGGACCAGGGCCCAGGTCTCCATGTCCACCATCTCGGCGTCGATGGCGTCATAGGCGGCGCCGGAGACGACGTTGGCCCCCGTAGACAGCGCAGCGGTCGGCACGCCGGGAATGGGGCACGGCAAGGACAGGACCGCAGGCTGGTTCAGCAGCGGCGTCACGCCCTTGGCGAACCCCAGAGCGCTGGCGTCCATGTCGCGATAGGCGACCGACGCGGCTTGATAGACGCAGGCGTGTTCCAGCACCCTCGACCCGCACGACCCCAGCGACACGATCAGGTCCGGCAGATCGCCCGCCGCCTCCAGTAGCGCCAGGGCGGCGGTCAGGGCCACGGCGGCCTCGACCGGGCCGACGCCGGTCATCAGCGGCTGGATGCGGGCCTGAAGATGCAGGCCGTATTCGGCGGGCGCGGCCATGACGCACAGGACGGACACGGGTCCGAACCGGTGCAGGCCGTGGCTCACTTGCGCGACCCCGTCAGATAGGTGTTCTCAAGCCACAGGCTTCGCTCCGCCGTCCAGGTCAGCAGGCAGTCGGTGCGCGTAGCCATCGCCGCTGCCGGCTCCGACTGATCCGCCGCGCGACTGTCGCAGGCCGCGTCGCGCGCCCGAATCCAGGCGCGTTGGCGGTCGCGCAGTTGCAGCGTCTCAGCCCGGTCCAGACCCTGCCGCGCGGCGCGGTAGGTCGCGTTCAGCGCGCGATCCTCGTCCGCCAGGGCATTGTCGAGACAGGTCTGAAAACCCGCGCCCTTGGACTGCGCCTGACAGGTGAAATAGGTATCCGAACGATCCTGAACCGCCATGGGGCCGGTGATCAGGGCCAGAACCAGAGACAGGATCATGCCGTGCGCTCGTAAACGGCGGCGAAGAAGCCGTCGGTGTCGGCCGAGGCTGGCGACAGGCGCAGACGCGCGCCGGACGCCAGTTCGGCGAACCTCGCGCGGGCGGCGTCGGTCAATTGCGGCGCCGACAGGACATCGGCGACGGGGACGGGGCGGAACTCGGGATTGGCGGCCTCAAAGGCGTCGGCGCTGGCCTCGTTCTCGCGCGCCAGCATCGAACAGGTGACATAGACCAGACGGCCGCCCGGCTTCACCAGCTTGGCGGCCTGGCCCAAAATACGGACCTGCAACCCGTGCAGCTTCTCGACTTCTTCGGCCGTCAGCCGCCAGGCGTCCTCGGGGCGACGCCGCCAGGTGCCGGAACCCGAACAGGGCGCATCGACGAAGACCAGGTCGGCCTGGCCGTTGACGGCTTCCAGCCCGCCGCCGTTCTGGCCGATCAGGACCAGGTCCGCCTCGACGCCCGCGCGTTGCAGGCGGGGACGGATGTTCCCCAGCCGCTTGTTGACGACGTCGGCGGCGATCAGCTTGCCCTGCCCCTGCATCGCCTGGGCCAGACCCAGGGTCTTGCCGCCGCCGCCGGCGCAATAGTCCACCACCGTCGTGCCGGGTTGCGCCCCAGCCAGCCAGCAGACGACCTGGCTGCCTTCGTCCTGAATCTCGAACTTGCCGGCCTTGAAGCCGTCCAGCGCCTGGATGTTGGGCGGCGGCTCCGACGGCACGCGCAGGCCCAGCGTGGACCAGGGCGTGCGCGAAACCTCAAGACCTGCCGCCTTCAGCTCGGCCTCGACCTCGTCCAGGTTGGCCTTGGCGTCATTGACGCGCAGGTCGATGGGCGCGCGCGGGGCCATCAGGGCGTGGGCCTCTTCGGTCCAACGCTCGCCGAAGGTGGCCTTGAAATCCTCGACCACGAACTCGGGCAGGCCGGCGGCGACCCAGCCGGGCAGTTCGCCCTGCCCGCCCATGATACGACTGCGTTCCTGTTTCGACAGCGGGCGCGGGCCATAGCCGTCGCCTGAGTGCAGGGCCTCGATCTCTTCCACCGACAGGCCGTCGATGGCGTGCAGCGAGCCGATCACCAGGGCCCGGCCGTCCTCACGCCCCCCCATGATCCACGACAGCCGGCCGCGCGCACGCAGCACCTTGTAGACATGATCGGCGATGGCCCGACGGTCCTTGGACCCGGCGTATCGGTTGGCGGCCCCCCAGGCCTTCAGGACGGTTTCGGCCGGTTGGCGACCCTGGGCCATGGAGTCCAGGACGGAGGCGGCGGCGGCGAGGCGGGCGGCTGGGGTCAAGTCAGGCTTTCAGGAAAAACAGGGACGCCAGCACCATGACCAGTCCCGCAAGCGAGACCACCCAGACCAGCGACCGGACATAGGGAACGCCAAAGGCGTAAAGGGGCACATAGACGACGCGCGCCCAGAAATAGAGCGCCGTCCCCCACAGGGTCAGCGGACCGGCCGCGCCGATCACATGGGCAATCAGCACGGCGCCGATAAACAGCGGCAGGGTCTCATACAGGTTGGCCTGGGCGCGTTCCAGGCGGCCGGTCAGCGGCTTCTTCGCCGCCGGCGTCTCGTCGCGCGCACCCGCATTCCACTTCGAGCCGAACTCGACCGTCCGCGCCCCGGCCGGCAGGAAGACCTGCACCAGCGCCAGGATCAACGTCAGGGCCAGATAGGTCAGTTCGGTCGTCATGGCCTTATCCCTGTCTGTAGTTCGGCGCCTCACGCGTGATCATCACGTCGTGGACGTGGCTCTCCCGCAGGCCCGCGCCGGTGATGCGAACGAAGCGCGCGCGCTCCTGGAAGTCGGCGATGGTGCCAGCGCCCACATAGCCCATGGAGGCGCGCAAGCCGCCGACCATCTGGTGCAGGACGGGGCTGATCGGCCCCTTGTACGGCGTCTGACCCTCGATGCCTTCGGGCACCAGCTTCTCGGACGAGACTTCCTTCTGGAAGTAGCGATCCGCCGAGCCGCGCGCCATCGCGCCGACCGAACCCATGCCGCGATACGACTTGTAGCTGCGCCCCTGGTACAGGAACACCTCGCCGGGGCTTTCGTCGGTTCCGGCGAGCATCGAGCCCATCATGGCCACGTTCGCGCCGGCCGCGATGGCCTTGGCCAGGTCGCCCGAATATTTGATGCCGCCGTCGGCGATGACCGAGGCGCCCGTGCCGCGTGCCGCCCGCGCCGAGTCCATCACGGCCGTCAGCTGCGGCACGCCCACGCCCGCGACGATGCGGGTCGTGCAGATGGAGCCGGGACCGATGCCGACCTTCACCGCATCGGCGCCCGCGTCGATCAGGGCGCGCGTCGCATCATAGGTGGCGACATTGCCGGCGATGATCTGCAGCCGATTGTTCTCGCGCTTGATGCGCTCGACCACCTGGGCGACCGAGGCCGAATGGCCGTGGGCGGTATCGATCACCACCACGTCGCAACCCGCGTCGGCCAGGGCCATCGCCCGCTCATAGCCGGCGTCGCCGACCGTCGAGGCTGCGCCCACCAGCAGACGACCCTGATCGTCCTTGGCCGCATGGGGGAAGGCCTGGGCCTTCTCGATGTCCTTCATGGTGATCAGGCCGACGGCCCGATAATCCTCGTCCACCACGATGACCCGCTCGATCTTGCGGGTCTTCAGCAAGTCGCGCGCCTCGTCGCGACCGGCGCCTTCGCGCACCGTGATCAGATCGCCCGTGGTCATCAGCGAGGCCGCCGTGAGGCTCAGATCGCTCTCGAACCGCATGTCGCGGTGGGTCAGCATCCCGACCAGCTTGCCCGTCGCCGGATCGACGACCGGGAAGCCGGTGATCTTCTTGCGCGCCACGATCTCGCGCACTTCGCCCAACGTCGTCTTCGGGCCTACGGTGACCGGGTTGACCACCATCCCGCTCTCATAGCGTTTGACGGCGCGGACCTCGTCGGCCTGCTCCTCGATGGTCATGTTGCGGTGCAGCACGCCCAGGCCGCCGGACTGGGCCATGGCGATGGCCAGGCGGCTTTCCGTCACCGTGTCCATGGCGGACGACAGCAGCGGGATGTTCAGTCTGATGTCGCGTGTCAGCTGGGTCGAGACATCGACCATCGCCGGCATGAACTCGGACGGGCCGGGTTCGAGCAAAACATCGTCGAAGGTCAGTCCTTCGCGTATCTCCATAGGGAGTCTCCGTTTTGCGGGCCGCGTATAACGGTCAGGAGGGGTCAACGGCAAGGGTCTTGCGGCTTATGGACCCAATAGATTTTATTGCTTTGCAACCCGCAGGGCCGACCACCATTCTTTTCGCATGGTCGGCGTCATCCTCAGCACCGCACGCAAACTGGCTCTGAAGATCGCCAGCTACGGTGTCATGCACCTGGTCGTGGCCATCCTGGTGGCCTTCGCCATCACGCGCGATTGGCGCATCGCCCTGGCCGTCGGCATGGTCGAGCCGATCTTCCAGACCATCGCCTATACGGTCCACGACCGCGTCTGGCACCGGGTCGAGCGGCGCCGCATGGCCTCCAACATCGAAGAAGCGACCGAGGCCTTCACCGCCCGTCTCGACATCATGTCGCCGCAGGAACAGCGCCGCTCCCACGACGCCCATCATGGCCACACCCACGCCCTGCCCGGATCCTTCAATCAAGTCGCGCTGAAGACGGCGACCTACGGCGTCATGCATTTCACCGTCGCCGTCACGGTGGCCTTCGCCCTGACCAACGACATTCGCACCGCCCTCGCCATCGGCACGATCGAGCCTGTGGTCCAGACGCTCTTCTTCACCCTGCACGACCGCATCTGGTCTCGAATCGACCAACGCCGTGCCCGTCAGCAGAGCGCTGCGGTCTGACGAGAGTTAGGGACGCACCCGAAGGCGCGTCCCATGCCCGTGATTTAAAAGCGACGGCGGATGCTCGCGAACACCTGACGCGGCGCGCCCGGCAGGAAGGTCTGACGACCTGCCCCGTTCTGGAACCCGCCCGACCCAACCGTCGAAATATAGTCCTCGTTCGTCAGGTTCACGACATTGATCTGGATCTGCGTCCCGTCCAGCCAGCCGCCCATCCCGTCGAAGCGATAGCCTGCAGTCAGTTCGACCGTGGTGTAGGCGTCGGCCTTTTCGTCGTTCAGATAGGACGAGAAACGCTCGCCGGTGTAGGCGGCGGCCAGGGTTCCGAACACAGCGCCGTTGTCGTAGGACAGCTCGGCCCGGAACAGGTTTTCCGGCGTGGCGACGGTCCGCTTTCCGGCCGTCGAGGCGACCAAAACGCCGGCGCCGTCGCGCACGTCATCCTGATAGGTCGAGTCGTTATAGCTGTACGAGCCGAAGGCTGACCAGTCGGAGGCGAAGTTCCATAGTGCGGCGGCTTCGAAACCACGGCTCTTCACGGCGCCGACGTTCTGGATGCCGTTGCCCAGACCCAGGATCGGAGCACCCAGGGCGACGGTCAGCAGGCGGTCTTCGAACTGGACGTCATAGGCTGCCACCGAGCCTTGCAAACCGCCGTTGAAGCGGAAACGCCAGCCGGCTTCGATGGTGCGCGAGCTTTCCGGCTTCAGGGTGTTCTTGATCGCCGCGAAGCCCGCCGCCGAGGCCGAGAAAGGTCCGCCTGTGTTCGAGGATTCGAAGGCGCGCATGTTCTCCGCATAGGAGGCGAACAGCTGGTGGTCGGCGTTCAGATCGTAGCTCACGCCGACCTGCGGCAGGAAGTTGTCTTCAGCCTTGATCGAGCCGGTCTTGTTTTCCCCGACGACGGTGGCGGCCTCATTCTCGACCTTCAGCGATTTAAAGCCCGCATTGATTGTCAGGGCCTCGGTGACCGACCAGCTGTCCTGCACATAGAGGTTCGTGGTCTTGGTGTTGAACTCGTACTGCCACTGCGTGGAAAACGGATTGGATTGGAACTCCAGAGAGTCCCGTCCTCCGTTGCCGGACCGGCTCAGGCCGTAGAAGCGGCGGGCGTGGTTGAAGTCGTTGTTCTCGACCCAGAAGCCGGCCTCGATGCTGTGCGCACCCAGGTCCAACGTCACCGAACCGATCGCGCCCTTGCGGTCGATATTGTATTCGGTGGTGCGAACGGCGATCGGACCGGGGCTGGCGATGGTTGAACCGTCTTGCCCCTTGGCGCCGACGGGCGTCGCCACATAGGGCGTCCACCACAGGCCCTGACCCTTGTTCGTGTGACCATAGCCGGTCAGCGAGACCCTGAGAATGTCGGTGATCGGATAGTCCAGCGTCACGGCGCCCAGCGTGTCGTCACGCAGGCCGGCGGCGTCATAATAGGCGTCGTCGACGCAGGTGATCGGGCTGGGATAGGCGTTGGTGGTGCAGTCGCCGCCCGGATTGGCCTGATAGATATCGGCGACCCGAACCGCCAACCCATAGTCGCCCGAGATGTTGTCCCAGTCGCGACCCAGCCGGTTGATCATGCCCAGCGACATGTCCTGATAGTCGTTCTCGCGGCGTTCGGAACGGTTGATGAAGCCGCGCAGTTCGCCGGCGCCGACAGGCTGTACGAAGCTGGCGTTGATTTGCCGTTGCTTCTGCTCGCCCACGCCCTTCCATTTGTCGGCGCTCTGATCGGCGTAGGACAGCGACAGGCGCGTCCCCATCGAACCCAGCACGCCGGTGTCCAGGCGCACGAAGCCGCGCAGGGTGTTGTCGCTGCCAAAGGCGCCGGCGACGTCTACGCCGAAGTCTTGGGTCGGACGGCGGCTGTTGAACTGGACCGTGCCGCCCAGGTTGCTGCTCGACGCCGTGCCCAGCGCGCCCGATCCCTGGGCCACATCCACGCGGCCGACGTTCTCGGAGATGATGGCGCGCGAGATGTGCAGGCCGTTGTGGTTGCCATAGCTCATGTCGCCCAGCGGCACGCCGTCCAGGGTGAAGCCCAGCTGATTCTGGTTGAAGCTGCGCAGCGTGATGCGCGCCGACCATTCATACGCGCCGAAGGCGTCGGCCGATTGGAAACTGACGCCAGGCAGGCGTTCGATAGCCTTCAACGGGCTGCTTCCCGGCGCTTCAACGGCGATGGCTTCGGCGGTGACGGACGCCTGCTGGCGCGTTTGGCCTCGACCGAAGACGATGATCTCATCGATTTCTGAAACCTGCGCGCCTGTCTTGACGACGGCGACAGCGGCGTCCTGCGCTGCAGCGACGCCCGGAACCATGAAAAGGGCCAGCGTCAGAAGCGACGCGCCCGAAAGAAATTGATTGGAAGTCATGTCGGGCCCTGTGTCAGCGCACGTCGCGCCGCGTTCGGGCTAATGGCGCGCCATGACGACGTCGCTACCGTTTCACTTGGATTTCATGACAGCGACGTTTGACACGCAAACGGTCGCCGAAAGTGGCTTTATGGCTACGCTTGCGGGGTGTTCGGACAAACGCTCAAGCCTGACGACCTCGCCTCGCTCATCGCCTGTTCAGCGCCACCAGGAAGACCTCGGCGCTATTCTTGCGGCTCGATTCCGGCTTGACGTATTTCACCGTCTCGAACTCCTCGCGCAACCGCGCCAGAACCCCTCCGGCGTCGCCGCCCTGGAAGTTCTTGGACACGAAATTCCCGCCCGGCCGCAGGGTGCGGATGGCGAAGTCGGCGGCGATCTCGATTAGGGCGATGATCTTCAGGTGGTCGGTCTGGCGGTGGCCGACCGTGTTGTGCGCCATGTCCGACAGCACCAGGTCCGGCGCCCCGCCGATGGCGTCGATCAGTTGCTGGTCCACGCCCGGATGGGTGAAATCGGCCTGCAACAGGGTCGAACCGGGGATCGGCTCGATCATCAACAGGTCCACGCCCGCCACGGCCCCCGCGCCGCGATTGACCGCCACCTGGATCCAGCCGCCCGGCGCGGCGCCCAGGTCGATCACCTTGGACCCACGCTTGATCAGGTGGAATTTGTCGTCGATCTCGATCAGCTTGAAGGCCGCGCGCGAACGCCAGCCCTCGGCCCGCGCCTTCTCGGACCATTTGTCGGCGAGCTGGCGCTTGATCCACTGCTGGCTCGACATGGACTTGGTGTCGGCCGTCTTCATCTTGGTGCCCATGCCGCGCCCGGCGGCGGTCCCGCCGGTGGGCGGTTTGACCATGCGGCGGCGTTCCCCAGACTTTTGATTCGCGGGCTTTTCGTCTTCACTCATCGTTCCCACATAGCCCCGACCGGCGTTGCGGGCTATGTCCCGCCTCAAATCAACCCCCAAGAGGACGACCGAAATGGCCGAAACCCTGACCTTCACCCTGGACACCGGCGACGGCGAAGCCCGCGACGTGGTCATCAAGCTGCGCTCGGACCTGGCTCCCGGCCACGTCGAACGCATCACCGAACTGGCCTCGGAAGGCTTCTATGACGGCGTCGTCTTCCACCGCGTGATCCCGGGCTTCATGGCCCAGGGCGGCGACCCGACCGGCACCGGCACCTCGGGCTCCAAGAAACCCAACCTCAAGGCCGAATTCTCGGCCGAGCCGCACGTGCGCGGCGTCTGCTCGATGGCCCGCACCTCGGATCCCAACAGCGCCAACTCGCAGTTCTTCATCTGCCTGGACGACGCCACCTTCCTGGATCGCCAGTACACCGTCTGGGGCGAAGTCGAATCGGGCATGGACCACGTCGACGCCCTGCCCAAGGGCGAGCCGCCGCGCGCGCCCGGCAAGATCGTCAAGGCGACGGTCAACTAAGACTACAATCTTGACGTTTCTCGATGATGGCCTTCAGTTGCGAGACTGAACCATCGTCGGGGGACGCCATCCTTGCGCATACTTCTAGTCATCGAGCCGTCTGGCGGCGGCTCGGGGCGTCATGTGGTCGATCTGGCCCGCGTCCTGATCCAGAGCGGCCATCAGGTCTCCCTGATCTATTCCCCGCGACGCGCCGACGCCTGGTTTCAGATCGAGGTCGCCGCCCTTTCCCTGCACGCCCTCGAACGCCTGCCGATGCGACGCGGCGTCGGTCCGTGGGACATCGCCTGTCTTCACGCGCTCAACAGTCTGATCGCGCGTCTCGGCCCGTTCGAGATCGTGCACGGCCATAGCGCCAAGGCCGGCGCCCTGGTTCGCCTGGCCCACGCGCCCGGCGCCGCCCGCGTCTACACCCCCCACGCTCTACCGATGATGAGTCCGCCCGGCCTGTCGAAGACCGTCGCCGGCATCGCGGAGTTCCTGTTGACGCAAGCGGGCGGCGACGCCGTCATCGCGGTCTCCGAAGAGGAAGCCGCCGTCGCGCGCCGCTGGGGTCTGCCTTCCCATCGCCTCCACGTCGTGCCCAACGGCCTTGCCGCCCTGCCGTCCACCGATCGTCAGGCGGCGCGACGTGCGTTGGACCTCCCCGACGACGCCCTCGCGGTCGGTTTCGTCGGTCGGCTTTGCGCGCAGAAGGATCCCATCCGCTTCGCCCAGGCCGTGCGTCTGGCGAACGCCGCCGATCCGCGCGTCGTCGGCGTGTTGATCGGCGACGGCGATCTGGCCCAGTCCGTCAAGGCCGCCGGTGGCCGGGCCGTGCGGCTGAAGGGCGGCCGCGACGCTCGATCTTTGATGGCTGGCTTCGACCTGTTCGCCATGACCAGCCGCTACGAGGCTGGTTCCTACGCCATGATCGAGGCCGCCGCCCTGGGCTTGCCGATCGTGACCACCGATGTCGGCGGCATTGCTCACCTGATCCAGGCCGGCGCCCGCATCGACCGCCTGCCCCAGGACGCCGCGCCGGACGATCTGGCCCAGGCGATGCTCGCCGCGCTCGAAAGTCGGGTCGTCCCCTTGCCTGTTGCGAAGACCGCCCTGTGCGCGTCGCGCATGGCCGAACAGACGGTCCAGATCTACCGCGACGCCTTCGCCCTGAAGCGCCTCGGTGGCTGAGCCGATCTTCGTCAACGGCCGCTTCCTGACCCAGCCCATGAGCGGGGTGCAACGCTATGCCCGCGAGATCGTCCGCGCCCTGGACCATCGGCCCGGCGCCGCCGACCGCTACGTCCTGCTGACGCCCGTCGGCGCCGACGATCTCAAGCTTACGAACATCCCGGTCCAGACCGTGCCGGGCGGATGCGGCCATCTGTGGGAGCAGACCGCCCTTGCCTGGGCCGCGCGCCACGGCCGCCTCTTGTCGTTGGGCGGCTCAGGCCCCGTTCTGCATCCCCGTCAGGTCGTCGTCATCCACGACGCCGCCGTCTTCCGTCATCCCGATCATTTCCGTCGCGGCTACGCCGCCTTCCACCGCATCCTCGGCCGGCTGCTGGCGCAGCAGGCTCAACTGGCCACCGTGTCCGAGTTCTCTCGCCAAGAATTGGCGACCGTGCTGAGCCTGTCGCCCGCCGACATCACCGTGGCCCCGAACAGCGCCGACCACCTGAGCGCCGTCACGCCTGACCCCGCCGTCATCGACGGCCTCGACCTGACGGGCCACCCCTATTTCGTGGCCCTCGGCAATCTGACGCCGAACAAGAATCTGGCCGTCGCAGTCCGCGCCCTCGCCCGCCTTGCCGACACGACCGTTCGACTGGTCCTGATCGGCGCACGCCCGTCCAAGATCTTCGACCAGCCCGCCATCCAGACCGACCCGCGCCTGGTCTTCGCCGGGCGGCGTTCCGACGCCGAGGTCGCAGCCCTGCTTGGGGGCGCGCGCGGCCTGATATTCCCCAGCCTCTATGAAGGTTTCGGCATCCCTCCGCTGGAAGCCTTCGTCCACGGCTGCCCGGTCATCGCCTCGGACATCGTCGCGACGCGAGAGGTCTGCGCCGACAACGCTCTCTACTTCGCCCCCCACGACGACGCGACCCTGGCCGTCCACATGACCCGTCTGCTGACCGCAACAGACCCCGCCCGCCGCAACGCCGGCCTGCGCCGCGCCGTGCTCTATTCCTGGTCCCGTTCGGCTGAAATCCTCGACGATCTTCTGACCAGCACCTGGCGATAGATCGCCCTGTGGGCCTCGACGATGGAGGCCTCGGTCCACATCGGCGCGCCACCCCCGGCGAACCGCCAACGCTCCGGCGCGGCCAGCACCTCGCCCATGGCCCGCGCCAACGCGCCTTCGTCGCTCGGCTCCACCAGGGTCGCCGCCCCCGCCCCGCTGGCCGCCTCGGGTAGACCGCCGATGCGTGACGCAATCACGCCCCGCCCCTGCTGCACCGCCTCGACCACGACCCGCCCGAACGGCTCGGCCCAGACGGACGGCGCGACCAGGACATCGACGGTAGGCCAGAAATCCGCCGCCTCCGCCTGCCCCAGCCAGACGATGCGCGGATCGGCATAGGCCCGCCGCAGCCGCTCCACATAGGCGGCCTCGCCCCGCCCCGCGATCCTCAGCCGCCAGTCGCCCTCCAGCCCCGTCGCCGCACGCAACAGGACTTCGATCCCCTTCTCCGGCTCGACCCGCCCCATGAAGCCGAACGTCACGACAGGATCGTCCGCCAGCGACTGCCGAGCGGAAACCACCGCCTCCTCCGCCGCATTGCCGATCACAGACACCGCCGCGCCCCGAAAATATCCGGCGTTCCTATGCGCCTCCAGCACCGGCTGGCTCAGCCCGATCACATGATCCACCGCCTGCGCGCGCTTCGCCGCCGTCAGCACCACGCACGACCTGCACCGCCGCTCGCAGCGCCGCCCACGCCGAAACATCGACGCCCGCGCGCACATCATCGACCAGTCCCGCAACGTCTGCACCAGCGGCAGGTCTCGCCGCGCCGCCGCCCGATAGACCGACAACGAAAACCCCGTCGTCAGATGCAGATGGACCAGGTCGGGACGCACCCGCTCCACCACTCGATCGACCGCCCCGTCCATCCACGGATTGGCGGCCTCCAGCCCGTGCCACACGGCGCGCCGAACCACCGATCTGCGCGCGCCGTCATAGGGCCAATAGACGTTGTTCAACGGCAGGCGATGCACCGGAACGCCCCCGACCACCGCCTCGACAGCTTCCCGTCCCGACTGAAGCGTCAGCACCGACACATCGGTCCCCGCCCGCGTCAGCCCTTGCGCCAACTGCGCCACGCTGCGTTCTGCGCCCCCGACCTGGGCCGGGGGATAAAGAGTGTTGACGATCAGCACCCTCACGGCGCCACCGGCCGTCGCCACGCCAGCGCCCCGACCAGGCACGACAGGAAGACGAACCCCGCGCCCTGCGTCAGATCCTCGCTGAACAGCGTCGCCAGCAGATAGACCGACAGCGGCGTCAAAACGTCCAACCGCGCCGCCGACCACAGATGCAGCCCCAGCATGACCAGGGCCGCGATCACCCCCACCGTCCGCGCCATGAACAGATACCCGTTGTGGCTGACCGACAGCGCCCGAAACGCCCCCATCTCGTCCGCCGACACCCACCCCGCGCCCAGCGGCCGTTCCAGCACCAGATCGACGGTTCGCCCCACGTCGCCATCCGCCCCGCCAGGTTCTCCTCCAGCGCCGCCCGGTCGAACCGCTCTGCAAACCGGCCGGTGTCGATCTCGGACCGCCCGAGTTGCAGCACCAACACTCCCGAAATAAGCATGCAAACCGCCAGAACCGCCGACAGGGGCTTGATCCGCTGCCGCCACCGCCATCCCACGACGATGCGGGCCAGAGCCGCCAGAACGCCTGCCACAATCCCGCCCCGCGACAGGGTGCTGACGAAGCCCATGATCGCCAGGGCGCCTCCGCCCCATGTCGTCGTTCCTGCCATCCAACGCCGACCCGCCAGGATCACCCCGGCCGGAACCGCAAGGCCGATCATCGCCATGGCCGCGTTAGGATGCTCGGCGAGGGTCGTGATCCGAACCTGAGCGGACGCCGTGGTGACCACCGCCCGCGGCGACGCCAGCCCGATCCCCTGCAGCGTCTCCAACCCGACCAGCAGCGTCAGCCCATAGGTCGCCAGATGCCCCGCCGCCCCGATCAGGATCGCCGCAAACAACAGCCGACGCCGCCCCTCTTCTCTCAGGATCAGGTTCGCCACCGCCGGGGCGACCGCCGCCGACAAAATCCAGCGAAACCAGAAGGCCGCGTCCGACGCATTCAACCGCTCACCGACCCGCGACGCTTGAAGCAACAGCGTGACGATCAGAAAGAAGACCGCGACCGCCCCCGCCGCCTTCAGCACAGCCGTCATCCGCCGCCATTCCACACCGATCAACGGCAGGGCAAGCAGCAGCGCCAAATCGCCCAAACGCGGCCCGCTGACATGACCCGGCGCCAGAAAGATCGGCAGCGTGACGCCCAACCCGAGCAGGACCAGCACCGCCCGTTGATAGGCCGCGCTCACCTGCGACCATCGCAGGCCCGTGCGCCGCCTTGGCCCTAGGACGGCGTGCAATGCTCGACCTTCGGATCGAACCGCGCCCCGTCCACGACGCCGGCCATCAGCACCCCGGCCTTGCGCCACCGCCCCTGCAACGCCAGCCGGCCGGCGATCCGCAAACGCGACGCGACATAGCGCAGGGCCGACGCCTGCCCCTCATGCCGTCGCTTGGCCAGGATGACGTTGCGGGTCAGATACCGGTGCAGACGCTCGCGCCCCGGATCGGCCTCGGTCTCGATGGTCAGATGTCCCGGCGCCGCGCGCACATGCACCACCCGACTAGCGGCCACCAGATAGCCCGGCCCATCCCGCGTCAGCCGCAGCGTATATTCCGTATCGTCGCCCCAGATGAACATGGGCGCCAGCGGCAGGCCGTGCCGCGCCACCGCCGCCCGGCTGACCATA
This sequence comes from Brevundimonas sp., assembly GCF_041648115.1. Classification (GTDB taxonomy): domain Bacteria; phylum Pseudomonadota; class Alphaproteobacteria; order Caulobacterales; family Caulobacteraceae; genus Brevundimonas. The sequence continues at coordinate 146,791 of NZ_JBAZPR010000007.1, read as the reverse complement.
ACCGACACGAAGGTCGCCTGGCGCACCGGGATCACCCCCTGCTCCAGCCGCTCACTCCAGTCGGGATAGCCCAACACATTCCAGCGCCGGTCGATCTCCGGCGTATTGGTCAGATGCCCATCCGGCGAGCGCACGCTGGAGCACATAAATGCCGGCGTCACCCCCTCGCCCTCCAGGATCGTCTCCGCGCGCAACAGCGCCTCCAGCGAATCGGGTGCGGCCAGCACATCGTCGTCCATCAGCCAGACCCGGTCCGCCCCGGCCTCAACCGCCGCCCGGATCCCCGCGTTGAACCCGCCCGCCCCGCCGGTGTTGACCGGCATCCGCACAACCAGCGCCTTGCCCGCCCAGGCGTCGGCCAGCATCTCTGCCGTGCCGTCGTCGCTGGCGTTGTCGACCACCACCACCCCGTCGCACGGACGCGTCTGGGCGATCAGATGCGCCAGACACCGCTCCAGCAGCGTGCGCCGGTTCCACGTCACCACCACCGCCCAGACCGAACGCTTCACGCCGCCATCCTGGCGATGGCCGGCGCCAGCGACTTCTCGACCAGGCTCAGCGCCCGCCCCACCGCCTGGTCCATGTTGTAATACTGGAAGTCCGCCAGCCGCCCGGCGAACCAGACCTTGCCCGCCAGCGTCGCCGCCATCTCGCGATACTGCGCCGCCAGCCCGCGCGACGCCTCGGTCAGGACTGGATAATAGGGCGCGTTCACCCCCGCCTGATGCGCGACCGGATACTCGGTCACCGTCGCCGTCGTCGCCCCGCGTTCGCCGGTCAGATGGCGAAAGTCGGTGATCCGCGTGAAATCGAACTCGTTCGGATAGTTGACGGTCCCGACCGGCAAGCCGTCCTCAACATCGACGACCTGATGCTCGAACCGCACGCTGCGATAGGGCAAGTCCCCCGCCGACCGCCCGAAATAGTCGTCCAGCGCCCCGCAATAGACCATCCGGTCCCACGTCTGCGCCCCGACCTGATCCATGCCGGTATTCAGCGACACATGGATGTTGGGGTGATCCAGCAGCCGGTCGAACAAGGCCCCATACCCGTCGCGCGGCATGGCCTGATAACGATCGACGAAATATCGGTCGTCCCGACTGATCGCGACCGGCACGCGCGCCAGGACCGACGCGTCCAGGGCGTCGGCGGCCACGCCCCACTGTTTGGCGGTGTAGTTCGCGAACAGCTTGTCGAACACATAGTCCGCCAGGAACCTCAGATCCGCGTCGTCCGCCGCCTGTCTCAGATCATGAATGCTGGGTCGCGCGCCGAACCCGAACCTCTGGACCAAGGTGTCGGACAGCCGGTCCGCCATCCGTTCGGGGAACAACAGCCGTATCGAATCCAGGTTGAACGGCACGGGAACCATCCGCCCGTCCACATGACCCCGGACCCGATGGAAATAGGGCCGCCACGCCGTGAACTGGCTCAGATAGTCGAAGATGCGCCCGCTGTTGGTATGGAACACATGCGGCCCATAGGGATGGATCAGCCGCCCGCATTCGTCGCGGCGGTCATGCGCATTGCCGCCGACATGATCGCGCCGGTCGATCACTAGCACGGTCTGATCCAGCCCGCGCGCCAAACGCTCGGCGACCACAGCCCCGGTGAATCCCGCCCCGACGATCAGCCAGTCATACCGCCGGGACATCACGCCTCCCGCCGCTCTGGAACAGCGACGCCCAGTGCGGCTTCAGGCAGATCAGACAGGCGACCACCACCGCCGCCTCGCCGACGATCCGCGCCCAGGCCATGCCCGCGGCGCCAGAGGTCGGCGCCAGCAAAACCGCCGGTCCCAGCGTCGCGACGCACCCCACCCCGACGATCAGGGCGAACCGCCGGTCCATGCGTAGCGGCGTCATCAGCTGAAGCCCCAGCACCTGGCTGATCGCCACCAGCGGCAAGACCCAGGCCAGCAGCTTCAACACCTCCACCGCCGGCGCGAACCCCTCCCCGAACAGCAGCCGCACCAAGACCGGAGCCCCCAGCGTCAGACCCGCCGCCAGCACGACGAACGCCGCCACCGACAGCCCCAACACCCAACGCGCCGTTCGAAAGGCCGCCCCCATGTCCTCGACCAGCAGCCCCGCGATCCGGGGCGCGATCAGTCCGCCCAGCGGCCGCATCAATGACCCCGACGCCGCTACCAGCCGGTCCGCCACGCCATACAGCGCCGCCTGCATAGGCCCGGCGAGCGCCGCGACCATCAGAACCCCGGCCCCGGTATAGGCGACGACTGCCGCCCGGCTGGCGAACAGAGGCGCCCCCTCGACCAGCGCCCGCCGCACGAACCCGCGCCCGGGGGCCGTCACCTCATGACGTCGAAACAGCAGCACGGCGCCTGCTGCCAGCCCAGCCCAAACGCCCACCGCCTGAACCGCCATCACCCCGCCGACCGTCAGGCTGGGCCACGCCAGCACTACGACCGTCGCCGCCAGGGCGAACCCGACCTCCAGCATCGCCGCCGGCGCCGGGTCGCGAATCCCTTGAAAGAACCACAACAGGCTGGCGCCCTGGCCCACACCCAGCAGGATCGCCATCGCCACGACGACGCCCGCGCCGTCCAGAACAGGATTGATCATCGCCAAACTGACGCCGACGACGACAGCCTGCGCCGCCAGCACGCCGCGCATCGCCAACGCCTGTCCAACGATGGCGCCCCGCCCCTCGACCGTCCCGGCGATGTCGCGCGGACCCGAGATCGAAAGCCCGTAATCGACCACCACCGCCACGATCAGCGCCAGCGCGATCCCCGCCGCATAGACCCCGAACCCATCCAGCCCCAGCCGCCGTGTCAGAACGGGATAGAGCAACAGGGGCGAAACATACCGAGCGACATGCGCGCCATACAGCCAGCCGGCGTCGGCCACGCCGCGCGCAGACAGCAATCGGTGACCGCCTTCTCCCAACTGCCGCCCCCGCGATCAACTCAGGGATGAGCTTTAGACACGCATAACCATGTTCGCAAGCACGGTGTCAGACGGGGTCTTCAGCCGAAACGGCCTTCGGCCCAGCGCGCGGCGAAATAGCCGCCCGTCGCCGACACCATCGTCAAGGTCGTGCCCCAGATCAGGTCGATGATCGTCAGCCTGGTCTGCCACACCGCCAGCGTCGCCTGATTGGTCAGGTCGTAGGTGGCATAGGCCACGAACCCCAGGACCGCCCCATTGATCGCCGCCCGCGTCCAGTTCCCTTCTTTCAGGGCAGGTGCGATGGCCAGGAACACCGTCCCCGCGATGGAGATCAGGTAAAAGGCCACCGCCGCCTTCATGTCCGGCTTGTCCAGCATGATCGGCCCCAGCACCGGCTTGTAGAGCCGGTCGGTCATGGTTGTCAGCCAGACGAAGTCGATGGCTGCGAACGTCAGGCCCGCCCCGAGGTATGCCGCGACATATTTGATCATGCTCGTATCCTCATTTGGGTTTCAGGCGGCCGGTTTCAGGCGATAGTGGCTGACCGCCCAGGTGCGGCCTTCGTCGTTGCCGAACAGACCGGCCGTCGCCAGGTAGAACCGCCGCCAGCGACGGGTCCACAGCTTGGCGTCGTCGCCATATGTCTCACGCATCAACACCGCGACCCGCGCCGCGTTCCGATCCATGTTGGCCAGCCAGTCGTTCGCCGTCTTGGCGTAGTGCCCGCCGTTCCAGGTCCATTCCTGCTCGACCGCGAACAGGTCTGGGAACTGACGGATCAAACCATGGCTGGGCATCACCCCGCCGGTGAAGAAATGCTGGGCGATGAAGTCGCCGCTGTCGGTATGGTCGAACCGATAGGGGGCGTCGCGGTGGGTGAAGACGTGGATGAACATCCGCCCGTCGTCCTTCAGCCAGCCCCGCGCCTTGGTCAGCAGGGCGCGCCAGTTCGCCATATGCTCGAACATCTCCACCGAAACGATGCGGTCGAAACGTTGCTCGGTCTCGAAGGCGTTCATGTCGCGCGTGATGACGGTCAGGTTGGTCAGGCCCCGCTGCTCCGCCTGGGCCTCGATATGGCCGCGCTGCCCATGGCTGTTCGACACCGCCGTGATCTTCGCATTGGGATAGTTCTCGGCCATCCACAGCGACAGCGAGCCCCAGCCGCAGCCCATCTCCAGGATCGTCTGCCCGTCCATCAGTTCGGCATGGGCGCAGGTCTCGGCCAGCGCCGCCTCCTCGGCCTGATCCAGCGTTTCGCCCCCGGTGGGATAAAGGCAGCACGAGTATTTCAGCCGCTTGCCCAGGCACAGCTGAAAGAACTCGGGCGGCAGTTCGTAATGCTGTTCGTTCGCCGCATCGGTGTGTTCGGCGATGGCGCGCTGGGCCATCTCATGCGCGAACGCCGCCTCGTCATGCGGACCGTCGCGATCCAGCCGCTTCCTCGCCTCCGTCACCAGGCTGTCGATCGCCGGCCGCGTCACGAAATCCGGAAACGGCGCGTCCTGAAGCTGGCGAATGGCGACATTGGTCAGGTTCATAAAGACGTCCTTGGCGATCAGGCGCAGCGTGCAGATGTCATGGAATACGCCGCCCCGCCCTCGGCGGATGCATCCGCTCTTGAACGACGCGCCGACGATGCCGACATCAGGTCCGAGCCTGCATGATTTCAGACGAAGTGCACACTTTGCACTCTGTTTTTACGAAGCCAGGTCGCCATCGTTTCGGACCAATTAGACGAATTAGACTCTGTTTTTCGTGTCGACTGTCTGAAATCGCCGCGTCGGATCGACGCCGCGTCTTGCCCCTCGCCTTCCCCCGCGTTAGGCGTGGTCCAAAGCGCCGATATTCATCAGGCAATGAAAAAGGGAGAGCGATGGGAAAGATCTACGCTGACGTCACGTCCGCGCTGGAGGGCCTGACCTTCGACGGCATGACGGTCATGTCCGGCGGCTTCGGCCTGTGCGGCATCCCCGAGAACCTGATCGCCGCCCTGCGCGACAGCGGCGTCAGGGGCCTGACGGTCATCTCCAACAATGCCGGCGTCGATGGCTTCGGCCTGGGCCAGCTGCTCGGCACCCGCCAGATCGCCAAGATGATCTCGTCCTACGTCGGTGAGAACAAGGAGTTCGAGCGCCAGTACCTGGCCGGCGAGCTGGAGCTGGAGTTCAATCCGCAGGGCACCCTGGCCGAGCGCATCCGCGCCGGCGGCGCCGGCATCCCCGCCTTCTTCACCGCCACCGGCGTCGGCACCCTGGTCGCCGAGGGCAAGGAGGTCCGCAACTTCGACGGCCGCGACTACGTCATGGAGACCGGCCTGGTCGCCGACCTGTCCATCGTCAAGGCGTGGAAGGCCGACGAGCGCGGCAACCTGGTGTTCCGCAAGACCGCCCGCAACTTCAACCCGATGATGGCCACTGCCGGCAAGGTCACGGTCGTCGAGGTGGAAGAGATCGTCCCGGTCGGCTCGCTTGATCCCGACCACATCCACACGCCGGGCGTCTACGTCGACCGCCTGGTCCAGACCGTGTCCGAGAAGCGCATCGAACAGCGCACCGTGCGTCCCCGCGCGACGGCGGGCTCAAGTAGCGAAGCGGTAGCCCGCAAGGAGCAAGCATAATGCCCCGCACCCGCGAACAACTCGCCGAACGCGCCGCCCAGGAGCTGCAGGACGGCTTCTATGTGAACCTCGGCATCGGCATCCCGACCCTGGTCGCCAACTACATCCCGTCCGGCATGACCGTGACCCTGCAGTCCGAGAACGGCATGCTGGGCATGGGCCCCTTCCCCTATGAAGGCGACGAGGACCCCGACCTGATCAACGCCGGCAAGCAGACGATCACCGAGATCCAGGAGTCGTCCTATTTCAGCAGCGCCGACAGCTTCGCCATGATCCGCGGCGGCCACATCAACCTGTCGATCCTGGGCGCGATGGAGGTGGCCCAGAACGGCGACATCGCCAACTGGATGATCCCCGGCAAGCTGGTGAAGGGCATGGGCGGCGCGATGGACCTGGTCGCGGGCGTCAAGCGCGTGGTCGTGGTCATGGAACACGCCAACAAGCACGGCCAGTCCAAGGTGCTGAAATCCTGCACCCTTCCCCTGACCGGCACGGGCGTCGTCAGCCGCATCATCACCGACCTGGCGACCTTCGACGTCAAGCCGGATGGTGCAGGTCTTGAGCTGGTCGAACTGGCCGACGGCGTCACTTTGGACGAGGTCGCCGCCAAGACCGAGGCCGCCTACACCGTCGCGGCGGGCTTGCAGGCCGCCTGACACACCTGCCGCCGCCTCGGGACTACCGGGGCGGCGCAGGCTCCAGCCGGCGATAGGCCGCGCCGACGAAGGCCATCGTCAGCGGCGCCTGCAGGCCCGTCAGCACGACGGCGAATACGATCCAGCCCGTCGTTCCGGACAGCAGTCCCGCGCCCCACAGCAGCGCCAGAGCGATCTTGGGCGCCGCCGTCACGATCAGACCGACCAGCAAGGGCCAGAAGGCCCCGCGCGCGATGCTCATGCTTTGCAGCGACACCATATGCCCGCGCCCGATCGTCGCCGGCGCGAACAGGGACAGCCGCACGGTGAAGGCGACGACGGCGAACAGGGCGAAGGCCGTCACCAGCCCCAGCAGGGCCAGCTTCCAGACCGGACCGACCGCGCTCCACTGGCGCATCTCGATGGCTTGGGCATTCAGCTCGGCCATGCCGAACAGGGCCAGCAGAACCAGGGCGACGACCGACAGGATCATGGCCAGGAAGACCGCGCACAGCAGGCCCGCGCCCAGCAGCCGAAGCTCCGGCCGCCCCAGTTGAAACCCTGCCCGACCAAGGCCCAGCCGCCGAGCCTGCGGCAAGTCCTCCGTGATGGCGATCCGGCCGAGCGCGCCGACCAGCACCAGCGTCGCGACGAGGCCGAACGGCGCCCAGATCAGACCGCCCACACCGACCGCCAGCGGCTGGATGCTCCAGACCACGGCCGCCAGTAGGATCGCGCCCCAGGCCCCGCGCCACAGCCGAGGCAGAGCCGAAACCGTCGCCGACAGCGTCTCGCCCAGTCGCAGAACCCGATGCCCGTTCAAATCTCGCCCCCGATTACCGGCGGCGGATATAGCAGGGGACCATGACACCACGCCACCCGCCCGCTAGAAGGCCGCGATGAGCGCTTCCTCCACCTCCCCCTCCCCCATCCACGTCATCGGCGGCGGCCTGGCCGGCTCCGAGGCTGCCTGGCAGATCGCCCAGGCCGGCGTGCCCGTCATCCTGCACGAGATGCGCGGCGTTCCGGGCGTAAAGACCGACGCCCACCACACCGATGGTCTGGCCGAGCTGGTCTGCTCCAACTCCTTCCGCTCGGACGACTGGCAGTTCAATGCGGTCGGCCTGCTGCACGCCGAGATGCGCGCGCTGGATTCGATCATCATGGCCTGCGGCGACATCAATCAGGTGCCGGCCGGAGGCGCCCTGGCCGTGGATCGCGACGCCTTCTCCCAGGCCGTGACCGCAAAGCTGTCGGCCCATCCCCTGATCACTATCGTGCGCGAAGAGATCGCCGGCCTGCCGCCGGAAGACTGGCACAATGTCATCGTCGCCACCGGCCCCCTGACCTCGCCCGCCTTGGCCGACGCCATCCTGAAAGCGACCGGCGAGGAGAGCCTCAGCTTCTTCGACGCCATCGCCCCCATCGTCCACGCCGACTCGATCGACTTCGACATCGCCTGGCGTCAGTCGCGCTATGACAAGGAAGGTCCGGGCGGCGACGCCGCCGCCTACGTCAACTGCCCGATGGACAAGGCCCAGTACGAGGCCTTCATCGACGCCCTGCTGGGCGGGCCGAAAGCCGAGTTCAAGGAGTGGGAGAACGTCCCCTATTTCGACGGCTGCCTGCCCATCGAGGTCATGGCCGAACGTGGTCGCGAGACCTTGCGTCACGGCCCGATGAAGCCTGTCGGCCTGACCAACCCGCGCGATCCCCTGGTCAAGGCCTACGCCATCGTGCAACTGCGCCAGGACAACGCCCTGGGCACCCTGTTCAACATGGTCGGCTTCCAGACCAAGCTGAAGCACGGCGCGCAGGCCGAGACCTTCCGCATGATCCCCGGCTTGCAGAACGCCCAGTTCGCGCGCCTCGGCGGCCTGCACCGCAACACTTATCTGAACAGCCCGCACCTGCTGGACAGGCAACTGCGCCTCAAGGCCATGCCGCGCCTGCGTTTCGCCGGTCAGGTCACAGGCGTCGAAGGCTATGTCGAAAGCGCCGCCATGGGCCTGTTGACCGGCCGCCTCGCCGCCGCCCAGGCGCTCGGTCGCGACCTGTCGCCCCCGCCGCCGGAGACCGCCATGGGCGCCCTGGTCGAGCACATCACCGGCGGGCACCTGGCAGGTTCGAAGTTCCAGCCGATGAACATCAACTATGGCCTGCTGCCGCCACTGGAAGCGCCCAAGGTGGACGAGGCCGGCGTCAAGATTCCGCTCAAGGAACGCGGCCGGGCCAAGAAGCGCCTGATGAGCATCCGGGCGATGGAAAGCCTGAAGGCCTGGCGCGACGCGGGCTGACCCCAGGCCGGGTCGCTCAGCGCAGCTTTGGCAAGCCCGGCCGGAACCCCAGCGTCATCACGCCCAGCAGCACCACGCCGACGCCCATCAGCACCCAGGCCTGGGTCAGATCGGCCATGTGGTCCCGCAACAGGCCGGCGCCCAGCGGCGACAGGCTGGCGATGATGTAGCCGCCGCCCTGGACGAAGGCGAGCAGGTCGCCGGAGCGCGCGGGATCGTCGATCTGATCCATCGCCAGGATCAGGCTCAGCGGGAAGACGGCGCCGATCCCCAGCCCAAGCACCAGCACCACCGGAACCGCCAGGCTGACCGGCGCGACCACCAGTCCGGCCAAACCGATCAGGGCCAACACCAGCGCCGTCAGGATCGGCCCGCGTCGATCCGGGAAACGCCCTATGGTCAGCGACACCAGAAGGCCCGCCGCGACCTCGGCGCCGGTCATGCCGCTGAGCAGATAGCCCGCCGTCGCCCTCGGCTGACCCAGATCGATATAGAAGGGCGGCAGCCAGGCCAGCACCAGCGTATAGGCCGATGTGCCCAGCCCCATGATCAGGATCAGCCGCCACGCCCGCCCCTGACGCCAGAAGGGAAGCTCCGGGTCCGTCGCCTCGACCACGGCGGCGCGGTTCGGCTCCTCGGCCGCCGGATCGCGTGAAGCCGCCAGCCAGATCAGCCCCGCGACGAAGGCCGGCACGCTCCAAAGCGCCAGCGTCCCGGCCCAGCCGACCGCATCGGCCAGGCCCGCCGCCGTCGCCGCCGCGATGGCCGCACCGCCCATGATGCCGGTGGTATAGAGCGCCATGACCGTGCCGAACTGAGCCGTGAAAGCCCGCTTGATGACGACCGGCGCCAAGGCCTGGATCAAGGCCACCCCGACGCCGACGACCGCCGCGCTGGCGATCAGCCCCGCCGTATCGCTCAGTACCGCCCGCACCAGGCAGGCCCCGCCGATCAACAGCGCGCCCAGCAAGACCCCGCGCCGCTCGCCCAACCGACGACGCAACGGCCGGATCGAAAGGGCGCCGAGACCGATCATCAGCACGGGCAAGGTGGTCAGCAGGCTGGCGGCGGTCGAGCCCATGCCTGTCGCACTTTCGATCAGGTCCAGCAGCGGCCCGACCGCCGCCATCGCTGGGCGCAGGTTCAGCGCCAAGGCGACGATGGCCGCCAGCAACAGCAGCGACGCGCCACGCATGGGCGCGGCGTCAGGTCGTGCGGTCATGATGAGGACTCCAACTGAAAATCGCGCTAGTCTCTCGACCTCAAGTATCTCGATGTCAAGATAACCATGCCCGACAGAGCCTCTCGCGCCGCCGCCCAATGGGCCGTGCAATGCCCCGATCTGGACATGCTGCCGATGGAGGTGCTTGGCCGATTGAACGAAGCGTCGCAGTTGGTGATCCGCGAGCGCCAGACGCCGCTGTTCGCGCGCTATGGCTTGCAGCATGGCGAGTTCGATGTGCTGGCGACGCTGCGTCGCTCCGACGAGCGCGAGGGCCTGACGCCGACGGCGCTGTTCGAGGCGGCCATGATGTCGTCCGGTGGCATGACCGCCCGCATCGACCGGCTGGAAAAGGCGGACTTGGTCGAGCGTCGCCCGCATCCGAGCGACCGCCGGGCGACGCTGGTCCGCCTGACGGACAAGGGGTTCGAGCTGATCGATTCGATCATGCCCAGCCATCAGGACACGGCGCGAGAGGCGCTGGCCGGCCTGTCGCCTGATGAACAGAAGACGCTGAACACCCTGCTGGCGCGCCTGATCGCGAGCCTGAACGGCTAGGTCAGATCCGGCCGCGCAGCACGGCCCACAGCAGGCGCAGCCGCTTCAGCGGCTCGGGCCGATCGGGATCGGTCAGGGCGGCGTGGGCCACGGCCGGGAAGCCGACGGGCGGCAGGCGTTTCAGCGCGGCATTGGCTGCGGATCGCAAGGCCGACGCCTCTTGGGACCGGCCGGTCTGTGTCAGCCCCCAGACACGGCCCGCATCCGCGACGGCCGCATCATGGCCTTCGCCCGCCAGGATACGCACCGCGACCTGCATCGGACCGACATAGAAGGCGTCAAGGTCGTGCGGTTCTTCACGGACACGGCCGATATGGGCCTCGATCAGGGCGTCGAAGGGCGCGCGGTTCAGGCCGTGGCGGGCGACGAGGTCGGTCAGGGCTTCAAGCACCGGATGGCCCTTGCGCGGCACACCCGCGAAGACGCCGTCCATCTGTTCCGCCCACCAGGTGTAGCGCATCTCGGCCAGCAGGGGCTGGGTGACACGCGTCGGGATGGTCATCAGCTCGGCTTCAAAGGCGTAGAGCGCGATCAGGTCGGCGCGAGCGCGGTCGTCCGTGACCAGGCGGCTGGACAGCCAGCGGTCGAGGTCGGCGGTGCGGACCTGTTGGTCGAGCGTATCCGCAGACTCGGTCAAGCGGCGCGCGACACCGCGAAATCGGCGAGGTCTTCCAGCGCGATGCGCCAGTCGCTGAGCGGCAGAACCGACAGGGCCGCCTTGGCCTGATCGGCATAGTCGCCGGCCAGGTCCAGAGTCGCGCCGATGGCGCCCGAGCCGATGATTAGTTCGCGGGCGCGGGTGAAGTCCTCGGGCGTGCGCTCGCCCTTGGTCACGGTGCGCTCCCAGAAGGCCTCTTCGCGGCCCTTGGTGCGGGCGACGGCGAGCAGCAGCGGCAGGGTCGCCTTGCCCTCGTTGAAGTCGTCGCCGGCGTTCTTGCCCAGGGCCTCGGCCGTGGCGCCGTAATCCAGCGCGTCGTCGGCCAGCTGGAAGGCGATACCCAGCGCCATGCCATAGTCGCGCAAAGCCTTGATCGCGACCGGATCTGCGCCGACGCCCACGGCGCCCGCCTCGGCGGCGGCGGCGAACAGTTCGGCGGTCTTGGCCGAAATGATCTGCAGATAGGTGGCCTGGTCCAGGTTCAGGTCGTGGGCGCGGGTCAGTTGCAGCACCTCGCCCTCGGAGATCACGCGCGAGGCCTCGGCCAGAATGCCCAGGGCGCGCATCGAATCGGTCTCGACCATCAGTTCGAAGGCGCGGGCGAACAGGAAGTCGCCGACGAGAACGCTGGTGGGGGCGCCCCAGATCAGGTGGGCCGCGACCTTGCCACGACGCAGCTCGGACGCATCCACGATGTCGTCATGCAACAGGGTGGCGGTGTGAATGAACTCGACCGCGGCGGCCAGCTTCAGCGGGGCGTCGATGTCGCCCTGGGCGCCCACAGCGCGGGCGGCGGCGACGGTCATCAGCGGGCGCAGACGCTTGCCGCCCGCCGACACCAGATGCTCCGCCAGCCTGGGGATGATTGGCACGTCCGACTGCATCCGGTCCAGGATCAGGGCGTCCACGGCGGCCATGTCGACCTCAGCCAGCCGGACAAGGGCGTTGACGTCCCCCTTCGGGCGGGGAGCGGCGGCGATGGCGACGTCCAAGCGGATACTCTTTCACTGGCGCGGCGGACCGCGTCGAAGGATTTTGCAGACGGGCCGTCTTGCCCCCGCGAGTTGCGGCGCACAATGATGTTCGCCCCCTTGAGGGTCAAGGAGATTGAGGCTTGGACGCAGTCGAAACCCTGCCGACGGAAATCGTCGAGAACGGCCTGTTGAACGGCCGGGTGCGCCTGCGTCAACCCGCGCGCGGCTATCGCGCCGGGATGGATGCGGCCCTTCTGGCGGCGGCGGTCCCGGCCCAAGCGGGCCAGAGTGTGATCGAGGCCGGATGCGGCGCCGGCGCCGTCCTGATGCAGATCGCGGCGCGGAGGCCGGGCGTAATGCTGACGGGGCTGGAGCGCGATCCGACCATGGCGGCGCTGGCGGTGGAGAACGCGGTCCTGAACGGCGTTGCCGCGACCACCGCGATTCGACAGGGCGACGTGGCGGCGGGGTTCAGGGCGCTGGGCGTCGAACCGGGCGACTGGACCGTGTCCAATCCGCCCTTCTTCGACGACGCAGGGGCTTTGCGTGTGCCGGCCGAGGGCAAGCGCGGGGCGTGGATGGCCGACGACGGACTGAAGGCCTGGACCGACTTCCTGCTGAAGGCGGTGAAGGAAGGCGGGCGGATCGTGGTCGTTCACCGGGCGGATCGGCTGGCGGACCTGCTGGCGCTGCTGGGAGAGAAGGCCGGATCCTTGGCCATACGCCCCATCCATCCCTTCGCCGACGAGCCGGCCAAGCGGGTGCTGGTCCACGCCATCAAGACCGGGAGGGCGCCGCTGCGACTGCTGCCGCCGCTGGTGCTGCACGACCGCGAGGGCGGCAAGCACACCGAGCAGGCCGAGGCCATCCTGCGCGGCGAGGCGGCGCTGGACTGGTGATCCGACGCGGCGCTCGGGTGGTCAATCGCCGCCGGAACGCCTAAATGCCGCCTCCTGACGAAAACGAGCGCGACCGTGTCAACCGACGACCTCCCGCATGAGCTTCAGGACGGCCTGGTCGCCGTCGGCGAGGCCGCGCACGATTTGCGTGACCCGTGGTGGATCTTCGGCGGAGCGGCCATGGCCCTGTATGGCCTGACCGATCTGCATGTGCCGGATATCGACGTCCTGTGTTCGCCCCGCGACGCACGCGCCCTGCTGGCCGCGCTGGACGGCGAGGTGGTGGCCGATCCGGGTGAAGGCCTGTTCCGCTCGGCCGTCTTCGGTCGCGCGCCGGACCAGCCGATCCTGGTCGAGGTCATGGCCGATTTGGAGACCCGCGACGGCGCCGAATGGCAGGCCGTCGGCTTTACGTCGCGGCGTCGCGTCTTCATCGACGATATCCCGCTGTTCGTGCCCGACATCCGGGACCATATCAACCTGTACCGCCTGTTCGGCCGCCCCAAGGATCTGGTGCGGGTCGAGCAGCTTGAACGACTGATCGCCTGAATGCCCTTTCCTTTCGACATATCCGCCACCGAAGGCCGCGCCCGCACCGGGGTGTTGAAGACCGCGCGCGGCGACATTCGCACCCCCGCCTTCATGCCGGTGGGCACCGCCGCGACGGTCAAGGCGATGACGGCGGATCAGGTCAAGGCGACCGGCGCCGACATCCTTCTGGGCAACACCTATCACCTGATGCTGCGCCCCGGCCCCGAGCGGATGGAGCGTCTGGGCGGGCTCCACAAATTCATGGGCTGGGACAAGCCGATCCTGACCGACAGCGGCGGGTTCCAGGTCATGTCCCTGGCCGGGATTTCGAAGGTGAAAGAGGAGGCTGTGACCTTCTCCAGCCACATCGACGGCTCCAAACACGTGCTGACGCCGGAACGCTCGATCGAGATCCAGGCCGACCGGATCGGCGCCGACATTTCGATGCAGTTGGACCAGTGCGTCGCCTATCCGGCCGAGAAGGATGCGGCCAAGAAGGCGATGGAGCTATCGATCCGCTGGGGCGCCCGCTCCAAGGCCCGGTTCGGCGAGCGTGAGAACCAGGCCCTGTTCGGTATCCAGCAGGGTTCGACCTTCGAGGACCTGCGCCGCCAGTCGTCGGAACAACTGCAAGAGATCGGGTTCGACGGCTACGCCATCGGCGGCCTGGCTGTGGGCGAAGGTCACCAAGCCATGTGCGAGGTGCTGGACTATGCGCCCGAGTTTCTGCCCAGGGACCGCCCCCGTTATCTGATGGGCGTGGGCAAGCCGGTCGATCTGGTCGAGGCGGTGTATCGCGGCGTGGACATGTTCGACTGCGTCCTGCCGACCCGCGCCGGTCGCCACGGCCAGGCCTGGACCTGGGACGGCCCACTGAACCTGAAGAACGCTCGCTTCGCCGAGGATCATGATCCGCTGGACCCGAGCATCGACGGCCCGTCATCGCAGTATTCGAAGGCCTATCTGCACCACCTGATCCGCGCCGATGAAATCCTCGGCAAGGTGCTGCTGAGCTGGCACAATATCGCCTTCTACCAGGCGCTGACCGCGGCCATGCGCGCCGCGATTTCGGGGGGCCGGTTCGAAGCCTTCCGTCGCGACTTCCACGCCCGCCACATGTCGAACTGACATGCGCATCGAGAAGTCAGGCTTCCACGCCTACAATACCTATCTGGAAGAGCCGCCCCGTGACGAGGGGAACGAGACGGCGCTCCATCGCCACGTCATCATCATCGGCGGCGACAAATATGCGTTCTTCGCCCACTGGTCCGGCAAGTTCGCGCACAAGGGCGAGCGCATCTCGTTCGACTGGGACTGGGATCGCACCGGCGAGTTCCGCAACATCGACAAGCCCTCGTTCGAAGCCTTCGCCAAGGACGGCACGATCCAGATCAGGGGCGACCGTCGCGACCGGCGCCGCACCTCCGGCCGCTAAAGCCGCCCATGGATCCGGCTGTCAAGGCTGCGACCGTCCGGCGGGTCTGAACCAGCTGGGCGCCGCCGGCGGCGCGCAGTTCCGCTGCATCCCCATCCCCTTCAGGAAGGCGCGACGCATCCGGCCGGACTGAATGGCGGACTGGACGTGGCGGCTGTGCTGCTCGGCGCCGCTCAGGCGGCGGATCCAGCTGCGGCCGGGAATGAAGTCGGTCGTGGTGTCGCGGATGGCGTTCAGCGCCGCCTTGGCGGCCGCATCGGCGGCGCGCTCGCTCAGAAACGAACCGTCCTGACGCGGCGGCTCGTCCGTGTCCGGCCCCAGCGCTTCGTTCAGCCGCGCCACCTCGGCGCCGATGGTGGCGCACTGGTTCAGGTTGCGCAGGTCATAGGGGTTGGCTTCGGCCTGCAACAGCACCGTCGGAATGATCTGGCGGCGCAGGTTGAAATCCTCCAGCGGCGCGGACGCCGCCGCCGCGAACCCCGCCCCCATCTGCTCTGCCCCGCCGACGGCCGACCGTCCGGCGTTGCAGCCCGATAGCGCGAGCAAGAGGACGGCGGGTAGGAAAACAGTCTTCATGGGCGGGCTTAGAACATGTCGCGTGCTGCAATCAAAGCTTGGCGATTTAGCATTTCGGTAACAAAGAATTCTCTGATCGATGGCACTTTGAGCGCAGTCGTTGGAGTTCACCGTGCCGTATATCGCCAAGAGTCTCGAAGCCCTGAACGCGCCCGCCGGCCCGTTTCAGCGCCTTACGGAACTGGCGTGCCGGCTGTTCGATGCCCCGTCGGCCGTAGTCACCCTGATCACCGGCGACAAGGCCGTGCTTTGGTGCAGTGACTGCACGATCGTCCAGACGATGCCGCGCGAAAGAACCCTGGGCGACCGCCTCATGCGGCAGGGCGCGGGCGCCGTCATGGTGGTGGAGGACGGCCTGGCCGATCCCGTCGCCCGCGATCATTTTCTGGTCGCCGCGCCCTACAACCTGCGCTTCTACGCAGGTGTGACGATATGCGGACCGGACGGCCGGCCTGTCGGCGCGTTCGGCGTGATGGACCGCCAGCCCCGCGCGCATCCGTCGGACGCGGACATGGCCACGCTGAAGACGCTGGGCCGAATGGCCGAGGACATCATCGCCACGCTGGAAATCAGCCGGATCAGCGAAGAGCGGCACGGCACTCTCGAACTGGTCGAGCAGATAGCCGGGGTCGGCCACTGGCGGCTGGATCTGGCCAGCGGCGCCGTCGAATGGTCCGATCAGGTGTTTCGCATCCACGGCCTCGACCGAGCCAGCTTCGATCCCCACGTCGATTCCGCCATAGACTTCTATCATCCCGAAGACCGCGCCGAATTGCTGGCCGCCATCGAGAAGACCGTGGCGACGGGCGAGGGCTATGATCGCCGCCTTCGGCTGATCCGCGCGGATGGCGAGGAACGCATCGTCCTGAGCCAGGCGCGCGCCGAACGCGACGACGCGGGCGTGGTGAAGGCCCTCTACGGCGTCTTTCAGGACATCACGGACCAGCAGAACCAGATCGCACAGGCCAAGCGGGACGAGGCGCGCTATCGGCTTCTGGCCGACAACATCGGCGATGTCATCACCCGCATCCGCCCGGACGGCACCAGCAAATACATCTCGCCCGCCATCGAGGCCCTGCTGGGCTGGACCTTCGAGGAGATGAGCGGCACAGCGCTGGACTATATCCACCCCGACGATCAGGAGCGGGTGGCCCGGTCCGTGCTGGAGACCATGCACACCGGCAAGCAATGCCGGCTGGAGCACCGCGCCGTCCACCGCGACGGCTCCACCGTGTGGGTCGAATGCACCTTCCGCGCCCTGGCCGCAAAACCGGGTCAACCTTCGGAAGTCGTCGCCGTCATCCGCGACATGACCGACCGCAAGGTTCTGGCCGACGAACTGCTCGAAGCCAGGGACCGCGCCGAGGCGGCGGCTGCGGCCAAGAGCGAGTTCCTGGCCAACATGAGCCATGAGCTGCGCACACCCCTGACCAGCGTCATCGGCTTTTCCAACCTGCTGAAGGCCAGCCAGGCCCTGCCTGACGAGGAACGCGGATATGTCGCCCGCATCGCCACCGCCAGCGAGGCCCTGCTGTCGGTGATCAACGACGTGCTGGACTATTCCAAGCTGGAGGCCGGCGCCATCGAGCTGGAGCCCCAGCCGTTCGATCCGGTCGCCCTGGCGCGCGAGACGGCCCAGATGATGGAGGCGCAATGCCTCGCCAAGGGCTTGTCGCTTCAGGTCGAGCTGGCGCCGGACATGCCCCCGTGCCTGATGGGCGACGAGGCGCGGTTGCGGCAGATTCTGCTGAACCTGCTGGGCAACGCCGTGAAGTTCACCGCCAAGGGATCGGTGGGCCTGTCGCTGGGCGGCGATCAGGGCGAGGACGGCGTGTGGCGGTTGACGGCGGCGGTGACGGACACGGGCATCGGCATGAGCCCGGAAGCCCTGGCTCATCTGTTCGAGCGATTCTCGCAGGCAGACCGCTCGACGACGCGTCTGTATGGCGGCACAGGGCTGGGGCTGGCGATCTCGCGGCGGCTGGCGCGGGCGATGGGCGGCGATATCCTGGTCACCAGCCAGCCGGGCCAGGGCTCGACCTTCCATCTGACGGCGCCCCTGCTGATCGCGGACGGCGAAGCGCGGACGGAAAGCCCCCAACTCTCCGTCATGCCGGAGGGCCGGATCCTGGTGGCGGACGATTCGCCGGCCAACCGCGAGCTGATCAATGTCATCCTCAGCGGCCTGGGGCTTGAGGTCACGACCGCCTGCGACGGCGCCGAGGCCGTGCACGCCGTCCAGTCCAAGGCCTACGACGTGGTCCTGATGGATATGCAGATGCCGGTCATGGACGGGCTGACGGCGACACGGGAGATCCGGCGCCTGGAACAGGGAACCGGCCGTCGGCTCGCGATCATCGCCCTGTCCGCCAACGTCCAGCCGGACCAGATCGTCCTGTGCCGCGAGGCCGGCATGGACGATCACCTGGCCAAGCCGCTGCAACTGCCCGCCCTGGTCGCGGCCCTGTCGAAACACCTCGCGGCGGTCGAGGTCGTCGCCACGGACGATCCGGCCATACAGATGCGCGATTCCCTGAACTGACCGAAGTCACACGTGTGACTTTCTGAAAGTCACAAAAGTTCGCTTTTGTTCTGCGTCCTAAACAGCAAAAAGCCCGCCGAAGCGGGCTTTAAATGGTACGCCCTCTCGGGCTCGAACCGAGGACCCTCTGATTAAAAGTCAGATGCTCTAACCAACTGAGCTAAGGGCGCACCGCGCGACGTCCGGGCTGGCCCGAACCGTCGAAGGGCGCCTTCTGTTGTAATCCGGCCTTCCGGTCAAGACCCGGTCTGCTACTCATGTGCGATGCAACCGTTAAATGGCGTCCGCATCATCGAAATCGACGGCCTGGGGCCGGTCACCTTCGCCGGGATGATGCTGGCTGACCTGGGGGCGGAGGTGGTGCGGCTGACGCGCGACGCCTCGGCCGGGCCTGCGGCGTTCGACGAGGTCGGCGGTGCGGTGATGCATCGGGGGCGCGTCGCCGTGCCGGTCGATCTGAAATCGCCCGACGATCGCGAGCGTATTCTGACATTGGTCGATGGCGCGGACGCGGTGATCGAGGGGTTCAGGCCCGGCGTGATGGAGCGATTGGGCTATGGGCCGGAGGTTCTTCAGGCGAAAAAGCCCGCGCTGGTGTTCGGTCGGGTGACGGGCTGGGGTCAGACGGGACCGCTGGCGCATGCGGTGGGGCATGATCTGAACTACATCGGCCTGTCGGGGGTGCTGCACGCCATGGGCGAGGCGGATCGTCCGCCCTCCCCGCCGTTGAACCTGGTGGGCGACTATGGCGGCGGGGCCATGCTGCTGGTCGTCGGGGTGCTGGCGGCGCTTGTGGAGGCCAGGACCACCGGGCGGGGTCGGGTGGTGGATGCGGCCATGACCGACGGCGCGGCCCTGCTGGGCGGGCTGTTCCAGGCCCTGCGCGGTCAGGGAATGTGGAGCGAGCGGCGCGGGGCCAATCTGCTGGACGGCGGCGCGCCCTTCTATCGCTGCTACACCTGTCGCGACGGGAAGTTCGTGGCCGTGGCGGCGCTGGAGCCGCGGTTCTACGCCGCCCTGCTGGCGGGATTGAACATCGATCCGGACGAGGCGGTTCAGTATGATATCGCCGCCTGGCCGGCCTTGCAGGCGCGGCTCGCCGCCCTGTTCGCGAGCCGCGACCGTGACGACTGGAGCGCCCATTTCGCCGGAACCGAGGCCTGCGTGACCCCGGTCCTCAGCCTGGCCGAGGCGCCCGACCATCCGCACAATCAGGCCAGGGGGACGTTCAAGGACGGCCTGCCGCGCCCCTCGCCCCTGTTCGACGGCAAGGCGGCGGAGCCCGGACCCAAGTCCGCAATGACGTTGGAGCAAATGGTCACAAAATGGTCCGATCACGCGGGATGACCGGCGCAGTTTTCGGCGCTAAGGGAACGGCTTAGCGCCACAGGCGTTGCATCGGCGAAGACCCGGGGACTTTCCATGACACGCTCGACATTCGTTCTGGCCGCCGCTGCGTTGAGCGTGCTTGCGCTCTCGGCCTGCGACGACCGGCCGTCGCGCTCGGACGACGATTATCGTGAGATGCCGGTCGAGACGGCGCCGCCTCCCGTCAAGGAAGAAGTCCCCCCGCCTGCGCCCGAGGTGCAGGACCCGACCCCCACGCCCCCGCCGTCCAGCAGCCTTCCGCCTGATGAACGCACGTCCGAACAGACGGTCCAACCCGAGAGCGAGACCCTGTTCTACTAAGAAGGACAGGTTTGCCGGGGGGCGCAGTTTTGACGAGAGATCGAGTTTGACGTTCAGGCCTAACCTGCTGGTCGCGACCCTCGCGGCCTTTTCGGCCTGCGCCCATGCGGCGGCGGCGGACCCCCGCGCCCAGATCCGCGGCGACATGGACGCCGAACTACGCCGGGCCCTGGAACGCGCCGTGGGCGAAGTCGATGGGGCGCCGGCCAGCCGTTTCGAGGCTCGCCGCCGTGCGGAAAGCGCCGTGACCTCGGCGACGGCCCTGCTGCGCTCTGAAGCCTATTACCAGCCGGTCGTGGAAGACATCGTCGAGGGCGAGGAGACGCCGGTCGCCATCGTCTCGGTCCAGCCGGGTCGCCGCTTCCTGCTGACCGACCCGACCATCCAGTGGGTGGATCCCGCGCCCGAAACCGAGACCGTGGACAAGGCCAAAACCGCCATCGCCCTGAAAGCCGGCGATCCCGGTCGGGCGGTGGATGTCATCTCGGGCGAGGGGCGGCTGGTCGCGGCCCTGGTTCGCGACGGTTACGCCGACGCCAAGGCCGATCCGCGCCGGGTGGTGGTGGACCACGCCGCCTTCACCGTCGCGCCGGAATACCGCATCGCCTCGGGAGCCTTGGTGCGGCTGGACGGCGTGAGACTGTCGACGCGCGGCCGGACCAATCCCGACTGGGTCGCAGGCCTCGCGCCGTGGAAGGAAGGCGACCGCTACGATCCCGATCAGGTCGCGGAGCTGGAGCGTCGGCTGCTGGACACCGGCGTCTATGACGGCATCGGCGTGGCCCTTTCGCCGCTGGACCAGGTCACCGCCGGCGGTCTGCGTCCCGTGATCGTCAGCCTGCAGGACCGGCCGCGCCGCGTGCTGGAAGCTGGCGCCACCTGGTCCACGGCCGAAGGGGCGGGCGTAGACGTGATCCAGACCCGCTACAATCGCTTCGGCCGGGCCGACACCCTGCGGCTTGAAGCACGGCTGGCGGACATCAACAGCCGGGTCGGCGCGGACCTGTCCCTGCCGCATTGGCGCCGGCCCGGCCGCACGCTGAAGCTGGGCGCGGCCATCGTCAACGAGGACACCGACGCCTATCTGCGCACCGCCGTCGCCCTCTATGCCGACCTGCAGCAGCGGATCGGCAAGACCTCCTATTTCAACTATGGCATCGGGCTGGACGCGGGGCGGTACAGCGAGACGCGCTACGACTTCACCACCCTGCCTGCCCAGCGCGTGACCTTCGACCGCGACCTGGCGATCGTCACCGCGCGGACCAGCGCCTACATCGACCACTCGAACAATCCGCTGAACCCGACCAAGGGCTGGCGCGTCAACGTCGCTGTCCAGCCGACGGCCGTGACGGGCGAAAGCAACATCCTGTTCCTGCGTACGGAAACGCAAGGCACGGCCTATTTCCCGCTGGCGAAGGATCGCACAATCCTGGCCGGGCGGCTGCGGATCGGCTCCATCGTCGGCGGCAGCGAGTTGAACGTGCCGTCGGACCGCCTGTTCTATTCCGGCGGCGGCGGATCTGTGCGGGGCTATTCCTATCAGGGCGTCAATCCCGAACTGCCGGACGGGACGCCGCGCGGAGGACTGTCGCTGTTCGAGACCTCGTTCGAGGTGCGCCAGTCGATCGGTCAGAGCTTCCAGGCCGTCGCCTTCGTCGATGCCGGGGCCATCGGTTTCCAGGAGACGCCGAACCTGACCAACATGCGTTACGGCGCGGGCGTGGGCGTGCGCTACATGCTGCCGTTCGGGCCGATCCGGGCGGACGTGGCCATGCCGTTGAGCAAGCGTGAGGGCGACTCGGCCTTCCAGATCTACATCAGCATCGGGCAGGCGTTTTGACCGACACACCGCCTGAAACCACGCCTGAAGAGACGACGCCGACCAAGGCCGCGCGGCCGGCGAAGACGCGTCGCGGGCTGATCAAACGCATCGTCATCTTCACCGGAGCGATCCTGGCTGGCCTGCTGGTGCTGATCGCCGCCGCCCTGGTGGGCGGGCGCTACTACATCGCCTCGGACGGCGGTCGCGAGATGGTGTTGCAGCGGATCCAAGACCTGAAGATCAGCCGCTATGGCCGGCTGAAGGTCTATGGGCTGAAGGGCGACCTGCTGAGCGATTTCAGCATTGATCGCATCACCCTGGCCGACAGTCAGGGCGTCTGGCTGGAGGCGAACAACCTCAGCATGGATTGGTCCTATCTGGCGCTGGTGGGTCGCAGCCTCCACGCAAACGACATCAAGGCCGAGACCATTCGCGTCCTGCGTCGGCCCGTGGTTGAGCCGCCCAGCGGCGAACCGCCCAGCCCGCAGCCGATCTCGGTTCGGATCGACAAGTTCTCGGCCAATATCGAACTGATGGAGGGCTTCTCCAAGGAGTACGGCCGCTGGAGCTTGTCGGGCGACGCCAGCCTGCCGCGCGCCGGGGCCAAGAGCGCCACCGTCAACGCCGACAGCCTGAACCGGCCCGGCGACTATCTGCGCCTCGCGGCGACCTTCGGCGGCAAGCTGGAAGACACGCGCCTCAACCTGCGCGCCAACGAGGTTCAGGGCGGGCCGCTGGCCGGCGCATTGGGCTACTCGCCCGATCAGCCGTTCTCGGCGGCCGCCGTCCTGAACGCCGATGTCGTCAATGCCCGCGTCCAGACGGGGCAGTTCGTCCCCCTGATCGTTCAGGGGCATTTCGGCGACAAGGGATCGCGCGTTTCGGGCTTTGCTGACTTCAGCGGGTCGGACCTGCTGGCGCCCTTCGTCACCCGCATTGGGCGCACGGCGCGGTTCGGCTTCGCTATGGTTCCGACGCCGGACAAGGCCAGTCAAGGCGTGGCGTGGAAGCTGATCTCCGACAACGTCCAGTCCGAAGCGCGCGGCCTGATCCGAAACTCTGACCGCAGTTCCCCGGACGGTATCACCCTGAACATCCAGACCGCGTCGCTGAGCCGGCTGGTCGGATCGGACATCGCCGGGCCGGCCGCCTACTCCGGCCTGTTCAAGGGCGACGCTCAGACCTGGAGCCTGAATGGTCAGGCGACCCTGCTGAACGCAAACGTCGCCAGCTATCGCGCGACCCGCATCGCCGGGCCGCTGAACG
Source organism: Brevundimonas sp. (assembly GCF_041648115.1). Lineage (GTDB taxonomy): Bacteria > Pseudomonadota > Alphaproteobacteria > Caulobacterales > Caulobacteraceae > Brevundimonas. The sequence continues at coordinate 124,152 of NZ_JBAZPR010000007.1, read as the reverse complement.
TCGCGGTCAAGAACGGCCGTATGGACTTCGACGGCGACATCCGCGCGACGGGCGGTTCGGGCGAAGGCATCATTGGCGGCCTCTTGGGTTCGGCGCCGCGCGTGCAGATGCAGGCGGCGCGGATGAAGGACGGCGCCATCCTGCTGGAGAAGGTCGATCTGCAAGGCCAGGGACTAGCGCTGAACGGATCGGGTTCGCGCAACCTGCTGGGCGGAATGAGCTTCCGCGGGAATGCGCAACTGACGGACGCCTCGCGCGTCCTGCCCGAGGCGCGCGGCGCCTTCGGCGGGCCGATCCGGGCGTCGTCGGCGCGGACGGGCGCGCCCTGGGTGCTGAACTTCGACGGGCGGGGACGAAACCTGACCATCGGCATGTCCGAGCTGGATCGCCTGCTGGGCAAGACGCCCCGCCTGCAACTGGCCGGCCAGCTGAACGGCGGCCGGATCGAGATCGAGCGCGGCGAACTGACCGGCGCGGCCGGGCGCGCGGGCGCCAAGGGCATCATCGAGACGGCGGGCAATCTGAGGCTAGCGCTGGACTGGAACGCGCGCGGGCCGTTCGCGGCCGGGCCGGTCGAGATCGGCGGCGACATGAACGGACGCGGCGCCCTGACAGGCACCCTGTCCCAACCGCGCGTCGATCTGACAGCTGGCTTCCAGCAGGTGACGGCCGGCGCCCTGACGCTGAACAACGCCGACCTGACGCTGAGCTTCCGCAAGGGCGCGGATGCGTCGGATGGGCGGATCACGGTCGTCAGCGGCTCGAACTATGGTCCCGCACGCGCCTCGGGCAACTTCTTTCTCGGCGGCAAACGCATCCGCCTGAGTGATCTGGACGTGGATGCAGGCGGCGTGACGGCCAAGGGCGCCGTCGCCCTGTCGGACAATATCCCGTCCAGCGCGGACCTGACGTTCACGGCGCGCGCCGGGGCCTTCCTGGCCTCGGGCGAGGCCAACGGCAGGGTGCGGCTGACGGACGGCGGCGGATCGGACAGCGCCATCCTGGACGTCAGCGGACGCAATGTGCGCCTGGCTGGCCAGAGCTGGATCATCCGCACCCTGGACCTGGACGGGCGCGGCACGCTGAGCAACCTGCCTTTCACCCTGGCGCTGGATGTGGGCGGGCCGAACCCGGCCCAGTTCAACGGCACGGGCGTCTATTCGCGCCAGAACGAGACGCACGGCCTGACGCTGCGCGGCGGCGGTCGGGTGCGCGAGGTGGCCTTCACCACCCGCAGCCCGGCCTCGATCACCCTGAACGGCGCCGACCGCACGGCCCATCTGGACCTGGGCGTCGGGGGCGGCGTGTTGCTGGCCGACCTGCGTCAGGACGCGCGGGGGGCCGCGATCCAGGCCGATCTGACCAGCGTGAATCTGGGGTCCATCTCGCCCGAGCTGCGGGGCAGCGTGACGGGCCAGGTCGCCCTGCGCGGCGCCGGCAGCGATCTGTCGGGCACGGCCAACATTGCGCTTCAGAACGTGCGCAGCATAGATGCGCCGCGCGGCCTGGCCGTGGACGGACGGGTGGACGCCACCCTGGCAGGCGACCGGCTGACCATCAAGGCGACGGCTGTGGACGAAGGGGCGGTGCAAGCTTCCGCCGACATCGTCCTGCCGGTCGAGGCCTCGGCCGCGCCGCTGCGCCTAGCCATCGCCCGGACGCGCGAGATGTCGGGCCGGGTGTCGATCAACGGCCAGATCCAGCCGATCTGGGACCTGTTCCTGGGCGGTGAACGCAGTCTGGCGGGCCAGGTCAACGGTCAAGCGACCCTAGCAGGCACCCTGAACGCGCCGCGCCTGAACGGCCGGTTCGACCTGAGCCAGGGTTCGTATCGCGAGAATGCGGTGGGACTGGTGCTCAGCGACCTGACGCTGAGGACGCGGTTCGACGACACGACGGCCCAGATCGAGACCTTCTCGGCCAATGACGGCTCGGGCGGGACCGTGTCCGGTCAGGGCCGCATCGGCCTGCGCCAGGGATCGGGATCGAACGCGCAACTGACGCTGAACCGCTTCCGCGTCATCGACAACGACATCGCCGAAGCCCGCGCCTCGGGGCCGATCACCATCGTTCGCGGGGCGGACGGCAATATCCAGCTGGGCGGTCAGATCAACGTCGACGAAGCCAAGATCGAGCCGGAACTGCCTGGCGCCACCGGCATCGTCTCGATGGACGTGGTCGAGGTCAACCGACCCGGCGGCGACCCCGTAGAGACCGAACAGAAGGCGCGCGGCCCGCAGATCGGCATGGACATCGCCCTGCGATCGACCGGCGGCAAGGTGCGGGTCGATGGGCGCGGCCTGAACGTGGTGCTGGACATAAACGCCCGCGTGCGCGGCACGATCGCCCAGCCGCAATTGACCGGCACAGCCAATGTGGTGCGCGGCGATTATGAGTTCGCGGGCAAGCGGTTCGTGTTCAAAGACACCGGCCGGGTCACCCTGTCCACCGATCCGAAACAGATCCGGCTGAACCTGGCGGCGACGCGAGAGGATGCGGCCCTGACCGCCTCCATCAACGTGACCGGCACGGCGGCCGAGCCGAAGATCGCCCTGACCTCGACTCCCTCCCTGCCCCAGGACGAAATCCTGTCGCAGGTGCTGTTCGGGCGCTCGGCGTCGCAGCTGTCGGCCTTCGAGGCGGCGCAGCTGGCGGCCGGGGTTGCGGCCCTGGCCGGCGGCGGCGGGTTCGACGTGATCGGCAATCTGCGCGAACTGGCGGGTCTGGACCGGCTGTCCTTCGGCGGCGACGCCTCGGCGGTGACGGTGGCCGGCGGTCGCTACATCACCGACGACGTCTACCTGGAGGTCATCGGCGGCGGTCAGAACGGCGCGGCGGTCAAGGTCGAATGGCAGCCCCGACGCAACATCGCCGTCGCCTCGCGGTTCGGCGGCCAGGGCCAGACCAGCCTTTCGATCCGCTGGCGCCACGAAAGCCGCGAGGCCGGCGACCGTCGTCCGAACCGGGACCGTCGCACCCGCTAGGGCGCGACGGTGGCTAGAGAACCTCCAGCACCCGCTCCGTCGGGCGGCCGATGACGGCGCCCTTTTCGGTCTCGACGATGGGGCGTTCGATCAGGATCGGTTGGGCGATCGCGGCGGCCAGGATGGTTTCATCGTCAGCGCCGGCGTCCAACAGGGCCTTGGCGTCGGCCTCCTTCTTGCGCAGCAGGCCCGCCAGCCCGACGCCGGTCCGCGCCGCCAGGCGCTCAAGCGTCGCGCGGTCCCAGCCGGTCTTCAGATATTCGACCACGGTCGGTTCGACGCCTTGCTCGCGCAGCAGCGCCAGGGCGTTGCGCGACGTGCCGCATTTCGGGTTGTGGAAGATGACGACGGTCATTCAGGGCTCGCTGCGCAGACGGTGAAGCAGCATGGCCCCTTGCAGGGACGCGACATAGATGACGGCCGAGACGGCGGCGGCCGGCCAAGTGGTCAAGAGCATCCACAGCGGCAGTTCCGGCGTCGGCATCGTGCCCAGCAACCGCATGCCCATATTGGCCACCAGACTATAGGCGACCAGGGCCAGCATGATGATCGGAATCGCGCGCGTCATCATCCGCCACTGAACCACCGCCAGTACGCCATAGAGCGCGACGGAGAAGACCGCGCCAATGCCGATGGCGAAGGGCCAGATGACCTTCATGAACTCGCGCTGCATGGCGACCTGATCGGCCGACAGGCCCATGCGGGCGTATTCTGCGCTCATCGCGGTCTCGAACCAGCCCGAGGTGAACATCCACCAGGTCGGAATCAGACCAACAATCAGGGCGATGCCCAGGCCGATCACCATCGACCGCGCGGACCGTTGCGCCTCGGCCATGCCGCGCGGCAACATCAGCGGGTTCATGGCCCGAAGCCACAGATCGATCGTCGTGCGTGTCATGTCGCGTCCCTGTTCGGGCGGAAACTAGCGGTGATCGGCGATGACTTACAGACCCCCACCTTCACCTTTGCAGTCTGGGCGTCTAGGGTCCGGCCGATGCGGATTCTGACCTCTGACCAGGCCGTCCTCGACCACGTCGCCGCGCGACGCGAGACGATCATCGGCCGCACAATCGACTGGGCCAACATCAACTCCGGCAGCAGAAACGCGGCCGGTCTGAACGCCGTGCTGGATGCGCTGGAAGCGGAGGCGCGCGCGCTGCCCGCCACGGTCGAGCGTATCTCGACGCAAAGCTCGACCACCGTCGGCGACGACGGTTCGGTGCGGACCGAGGCCCATGCCGATGCCCTGAAGATCACTGCGCGGCCGAATGCGCCGATCCAGGTCGTGCTGACTGGCCACTATGACACCGTCTTCCCCGCCGACAGCAGGTTCCAGACCGTGACGACGCGGGCGGACGGCGCCTTGAACGGGCCGGGCGTGGCGGACATGAAGGGCGGGATCAGCGTGCTGCTGGCGGCGCTGGAGGCGTTCGAGACCCATCCTGATCGACACGGCGTCGGCTGGACCGTGCTGCTGAGCCCGGACGAGGAGATCGGTTCGCCCGCCTCCGCACCGCTGCTGGCCGAGCTAGGCGCGCGGGGTCATGTGGGCCTGACCTATGAGCCGGCGCTGGCTGACGGGACGCTGGCGGGGGCGCGCAAGGGCAGCGGCAACTATCATCTGATCGTGACGGGTCGCGCGGCCCACGCCGGGCGGGCTTTCGAAGAGGGCCGCAATGCAGTGGCGGGCGCGGCCATCATCGCCGCCGCCCTGCATGGGTTGAACGGCCGGCACGAGGGCGTCACCGTCAATGTGGCCAAGATCTCGGGCGGCGGCGCGCTGAACGTCGTCGCCGACAACGCCGTGGTGCGCTTCAACGTGCGCGTCCCCGACAAGGCCGCCGCCGACTGGATCGACGCCTCGGTGCAGGCCATCGCGGCCGCGCCGCCGTTCGAGGGACTGACGCTGGACCTGCACGGCGGCTTCACCCGCGCGCCCAAGCCGATGGACGCGGCCCAGACCGCGCTGTTCGAGGCGGTGAAACAGGCCGGCGCCCTGCTGGGCCAGCCCATCGCGTGGAAGCCGTCGGGCGGAGTGTGCGAGGGCAACAATCTGCACGCCGCCGGCCTGCCCAATATCGACACCCTGGGGGTGCGGGGCGGCGAGATCCATTCGAACCAGGAGTTCGCCTGGCCCGACAGCTTCGTCGAACGCGCCCAGCTGAGCGCCCTGATCCTGTGCAAGATCGCCTCGGGCGAGATCGATGCGGCCAAACTGAAATCCCTGCGGATGGAAACTCTCTAGAATGCTCGTCGTCCGTCCCGCCGGCCCTGCCGATCTCGACCATCTGCTGGAGCTGGCCATCCTGTCCGGCCCCGGCTTCACCAGCCTGCCTGAAGACCCCGACGCCCTGTCCGACCGGCTGGAGCTTAGCCAGGCCAGTTTCCGGGGCGAGGTTACGCCGCAGGAGGCCTGGTACACCTTGATGCTGGAGGACGGCGACACCGGCGACATCGACGGGGTCGGATCGGTCAAGGCGACGGTGGGGCTGAAGCGGCCGTTCTTCTCGTTCCGGGTGGTGAACAACACCGCCTCGTCGCCGTCGCTGGGGGTCAAGCTGGATCACCAGACCTTGGTGCTGGTCAACGAGTGCACAGGCTGGACCGAAGTCGGGTCGCTGTTCCTGAAGGCCGACCGGAGGAAGGGCGGTGCGGGGCGTCTGCTCAGCCAGTCGCGCTATATGCTGATCGGCGCCCAGCCGGAGCTGTTCGCCGAGAATGTGCTGGCCGAGTTGCGCGGGGTGTTCACGCCCGACGGCGCCTGCCCCTTCTGGGACCATGTGGCGCACAAGTTCTTTCCGATGGAGTTCGACCACGCCGACCGGATGAGCGGCTCGACCGACAAGCAGTTCATCCTGGACCTGGCGCCGCGCCACCCGATCTATACCGAGCTTCTGCCCGAACCCGCCCGCGCCGTGATCGGCAAGGTGCACCCGCAAGGGGTGCCGGCCATGGCCCTGCTGGAGAGCGAAGGCTTCAGGCCCAATGGTCTGGTGGACATCTTCGACGCCGGGCCGACCGTGTCGTGCGGGCGCGACAACATCCGCACTGTGCGCGACGCCCGCCGCCTGACGGTCGAGATCGTCGGATCGGTCGAGGCCGAGTTGCCGGCCCTGATCTCGACAGACAGCATCGCCGCCTTCCGGGCCGTGCGGTGCAAGGCCGACATCGAGGGCGACACCGTGCGCCTGACCGCTGAAACCGCTGCTGTGCTGAAGATCAAGGCCGGCGCCACCGTCCGCGTGAAATCATGACCACATTCAAATCCATCGACCCCGCCACCGAAGCCACCAACTGGGAGGGCGAGGCCGCCAGCCCGGCCCAAGTCCAGGCCGCCGTTGACGCCGCCCGCGCCGCCTTACCCGCCTGGGCCGACGCGCCACGCGCCGAGCGGATCGACGCCGTCAAACGCTATCAGGCCGTGCTGAAGGACCGCGCGCCCCAGATCGCCGAGGCCATCGCCCGCGAGACCGGCAAGCCGCTGTGGGAGACGAAAACTGAGGCCGCCGCCATGATCGGCAAGGTGGACATCTCGATCCGCGCCTATGACGAGCGCACAGGCGAGCGGTCGTCCGATACGGCCTTTGGGCGCGCCACCCTGCGGCATCGTCCGCACGGGGTGGCGGCGGTGCTGGGCCCGTTCAACTTCCCCGGACACCTGCCCAACGGCCATATCGTCCCGGCCCTGCTGGCGGGCGACACGGTGGTGTTCAAGCCGTCGGAGGAGACGCCCCTGGTCGGTCAGGTGATGGCCGAGGCCTTCGCCGCCGCCGACCTGCCGACCGGCGTGGTCAATGTGGTTCAGGGCGGTCGCGAGACGGGGGCGGCCCTGCTGGACGCCGGGATCGACGCCCTGATGTTCACCGGCTCGGGCGCGGCGGGCGCGCATTTCCGCAGGAAGTTCGCCGACGATCCGCACGTCATCCTGGCGCTGGAGCTGGGCGGCAACAATCCTCTGGTCGTCTGGGATGCGGCGGATGCGGAAGCCGCAGCAGGCATCGCGGTCCAGTCCGCCTTCATCACCACTGGCCAGCGCTGCTCGTGCGCCCGTCGCCTGATCGTGCCGGAAGGGCCTCAGGGCGACGCCATCATCGAAGCCATCGCCGCCCTGTCCGACAGGCTGGTGTTTGGCCCGTGGGACAGCGATCCCGAACCCTATGCCGGCCCGCTGATCTCGGCCCGCGCGGCGGAGGCGGCGCTGAAGGCGTTGCAGGAACGGATCGAGATGGGGGCAAAGGTCATCCGCGCCTCGGGTCCGGTCGCCAACCTTCCCGGCGCCTTCGTCAAGCCGGCCATCATCGACGTGACCGGGATCGACGTGCCGGACGAGGAGATGTTCGCCCCCTTCCTGTCAGTGACGCGCGTGGCGACCTTCGACGCCGCGATCCAGACGGCCAATGCGACCCGATATGGTTTGTCGGCCGGCCTGGTCAGCGACGACCCGGCCAACTGGGATCACTTCATCCGCCGCATCCGCGCGGGCGTGGTCAACTTCAACCGCCCGACCACCGGGGCGGCGGGTGACATGCCGTTCGGCGGGCTGGGCGCCAGCGGAAACCACCGGCCCAGCGCCTATTACGCCGCCGACTACTGCGCCTATCCGGTGGCGAGCTTCGAAGCGGATGCGGTCTCGAACATCGAAGGCGAGATCAAGGGGTTGCGATGACTGTCGCCGTCGAAGCCAATGCCGACGGCCTGATCGGGCCGACGCACTCCTACGCCGGTCTGTCGCCAGGCAATCTGGCGTCCAGCCTGAACAAGGGCGAGGCGTCGAATCCACGGGCGGCGGTGCTGCAGGGGCTCGACAAGATGAAGACCCTGGCGGACCTGGGCCTGCCCCAGTTCGTTCTGCCGCCGCATGAGCGGCCGAACATCCCCTTCCTGCGGACGCTGGGATTCACCGGTTCCGACGCCCAGGTGCTGGAGCGGGCCTGGAAGGATGCGCCTTCCTTCGCCGCCGCCGCCTGCTCGGCCTCGCCCATGTGGGCCGCCAACGCCGCGACGGTGACGCCCAGCGTGGACGCGGCGGATGGCCGTGTGCATTTCACGCCCGCCAATCTGATCACCAACCTGCATCGGTCGCTGGAGCACTGGCAGACCAAGCGGGCGCTGGACGCCCTGTTCCCCGATCCGTCACGTTTCGCCGTACACGACGCCCTGCCCTCGGTCGCGCATCTGGCCGACGAAGGCGCCGCCAACCATGTGCGGCTGTGCGCCGAGCATGGGGCGGCGGGCGTCAATCTGCTGGTCTGGGGCCGCGAGGCGTTCGAGCCCTGGGACGGCCCCTACCCCGCACGTCAGACGCGCGAGGCGTCGCAGGCCGTCGCGCGTCGCCATGAGGCGTCGGGCGTGGTCCTGGCCCAGCAGTCCAAGGCCGCCATCGCGGGCGGGACCTTCCACAACGACGTGGTCTGCGTGGGGGCGCTGGAGACCCTGTTCTTCCACGACCTGGCGTTCGAGGACACGGCCGGGACGCAGGACGCCATCCGCCGCGCGGCGGATGGCCTGTTCGAGCCGATCTTCGTCGAGGTCTCGTCCGCCGACCTGCCGCTGGGCGATGCGATCAGCAGCTATCTGTTCAACTCCATGCTGATCCAGATTCCGGGCGAGGATCGCCTGACCCTGATCTGTCCGACCGAGACCCGCGACGATCCCCGCAGCCATGCGGTGGCGCAATCGCTGGCCGCCTCCAATGGTCCCATCGGCCGGGTTCAGTATGTCGATGTGCGCCAGTCGATGCGAAACGGCGGCGGGCCGGCCTGCCTGCGTCTGCGGGTCGTGTTGAACTCGGCCGAGCTGGCGGCGACCAATCAGGCAATGCGGCTGACCGACGCCCTACACGCACGGCTGTCGGACTGGGCCGGGCGCTGGTATCGCGACGAACTGCGGCCCGCCGACCTGGCCGATCCCGACCTGCTCACCGAGAGCCGGGGGGCGTTGGACGAACTGACGGGCATTCTGGAATTGGGTAGCGACTTCTATCCGTTCCAGGACGCTTAGAGCGAACAACGATCACCATTCCCGGTTTCAAAAGCGGTGCGCGGCGCCCAACTCCGGAAGTCTGGATCCTCGCCACAAGGGCGAGGATGACGGATTTAGAAAGAGATCAGGCCGCGAACCGGCCACCGCGCTGTGCGTAGGCCTGGGTGCCGCGCGTGAAGACCTGATCGGTCGGCAGGACGGTTTCGATGGGCAGGTCGTCCTGGCCCTTCAGCGCCGCATAGACCGGGCCGAAGTCCTTGAGCGTCTCGTCCTTGAGGGCTTCCAGGCTGTCGATGACGAAATAGACCTGCTGGAAGTCGTCGATCCGGTAGAGGGTGCGCATCACCCGCTCCAGATCGAAGCCCAGACGGTTGGGTGATGGGTCGTCCAGAGCGAAGACGCTCTCGGTCGCCGAAGACACGATGCCGGCGCCATAGATGCGCAGGCCGTCCGTGTCCTGCATGAGGCCGAACTCCACCGTATACCAATACAGACGCGCCAGATTGGGCAGCATGCCCAAACCCGCCGCGCGTTGGCCGCCCTTGCCATAGGCCTCCATATAGGCGGCGAAATCGGGGTCGGTCAGCATGGGCACGTGGCCGAAGACGTCGTGGAAGATGTCGGGTTCCTGGAGGTAGTCCAGCTGGTCCGGCTTCCTGATGAACTGGCCCGAGACGAAGCGGCGGTTGGCCAGATGGTCGAAGAAGACTTCGTCCGGCACAAGGCCCGGCACGCAGACCACGGTCCAGCCGGTCAGGGCCTGAAGCTTGGGATTGATCACGTCGAAGTCGGGTATGCCACCGGCGTTCAGATCCAGCGCGTCGAGGCCACGCAGGAAGGCGTCGCACGCACGGCCCGGCAGGATCTTCATCTGGCGGGCGTACAGGGTGTCCCAGGTCTGGTGCTCGACCTCGGTATAGGCGGCCCAGTTCTGGGGAATGGTCCAGTCGGCGGCCGCGCCCTCGGGCGGTTGTTCGAAGACGTGTTCGAAGTCTGACATGGGGCGTTCCTCTTTTGGCGGCATTCTAGCCCGGCCCGGCCGCGCCTTCCAACTGTCAGTGCAGTTGTTCGTCCAGAGGCGCGTGGTGGCCCAGGCCGTCTGTCGTGAACCAGCGATCGGCGTCGTCGGGCAACAGGACGGATTGACCGTCTTCCAGCACGCCCTCGGCGGCATAGGCGACGAAACCGCCATCGTCGCCCAAAGCATAGACGCGGTAGAAGGGCTGATCCGGCGCGACCAGGCCGGTCTCGCCGGCCGGGCCGTCATAGGCGTGATCCACGTCCATCACCACGCCGCGAAAGGCGTCGTCGCGATGGCGGACGATCTGGCCGATGGCGAAGCGGGCTGTGTGAATCTGGGTCATCGGTCCTGATACGACCCAGTGGATGACCCAGACGCTTGCTGGTCTGTTCATCTTCCTGACAGAATGGCTTGGCGCGGACGATCTTCGCGGGTTAGGCTGATCGGGACGGGCGCCGTTTTGGACCGCCCACATCGGAATGACGACCCATGCCGGAGACCCACGGCGCGCCCCGACGGCGCGACGAGCGGTCCCAGCCTTCCCGTTCGCGGGATGCGTCGGGTCGGGATGCGCCGCTGTATGGCGCGCTCGATCTGGGGACCAACAATTGTCGGCTGCTGATCGCGCGGCCGTCGCGCGAAGGCTTTCGTGTCGTCGATAGCTTCAGCCGCATCGTGCGCCTGGGCGAAGGCCTGTCGCGCACCGGATTGCTGGACCCGCGCGCCATGGACCGGGCCTATGACGCGCTTGCCCTGTGCGCCGAACGGATCGTCAGGAAGGGTGTGGACTCGGCCCGCCTGAGCGCCGTCGCCACCCAGGCCTGCCGCGCGGCCGAGAACGGCGCCGAGTTTATCGACCGGGTGCGCAAGGGAACGGGTCTGCGCCTGCGGATCATCGACCCATCGGAAGAGGCGAAACTGGCGGTCGAGGGGTGTCTGAACCTGATCGATCCCAAAGCCGAAGCGGTGCTGGTGATCGACGTTGGCGGCGGCTCGACCGAGATGTCTTGGCTGAAACGCAGCGGGGCCGACTGGACCACCAGCGCCTGGATGTCGGCGCCGGTGGGGGTCGTGACCTTGGCCGAGCGGCACCCGGAGCCCGAGAACTCGGGGGAGGCCTGGTACGAGGCCATGGTCGCGGACATGGGCGAGGCCATCGCGGCCGGTGGGATCGTCGACGACCCCATGCTGGAGCTGTTTCGCCAGGACCGGGCGCATCTGGTCGGCACCTCGGGGGCGATCACCAGCCTTGCGGGCATTCACCTGAACCTGCCGCGCTACAATCGCGACCGGGTGGACGGGTTATGGATGACGCGCGGCGACTGTGAGGCGGCGGCGGATCGGCTGAAGGCCCTGGGGCCGGACGGGCGCGCGAGCGAGGCCTGCATCGGTCCCGACCGGGCGGACTTGGTACTGGCGGGAGCGGCTATACTGGAAGCGGTTCAGCGGGCCTGGCCGTCGGAGCGGGTGCGGGTCGCGGATCGGGGCCTGCGCGAGGGGCTACTGCTGCAGCAGATGAGAGCAGACAAGAAGCCGGCGAAGAGCCGCAGGCGCCGGCGCGGTCGGGGCAGAGGGATGGCGGCGAGCTGAAGCAACCTGTCCCCTCCCCATTTCATGGGGAGGTGGCGCGGCGCGCCTTCGCGCCGTGACGGAGGGGTTCTTCACCGCATCACAGACGCCTGTGGGACTTTAAGAGCCCCTCCACCACTTCGTGGTCCCCCTCCCATTTCATGGGGAGGAGAAGATTTAGCTCGCAGGCGTGATCCGCACCGGCAGTTCAATGTCACAGACCGAGAAGTCCGCGCCGCGCGCCTGACGCGCCTGCTGCACCAGGGTCTGGAATGTCGCGGAGTTGGTGTTCAGCACGGCCGCTGTGGGGCGTTCGGCAGCCGGCAGATCCGAAGCGACACGGACGCGGGTCATCTGATCCGGCCCCTGGACCAGACCGTCGGGCGTGCCGCTCGCCTTCAGCGACCGCACCACGTCCAGCCCGGAGACGACGCGGCCCCAGACGGTGTAGCGCTTGTCCAATGCCGGATAGGCCTGGCGCATCAGGAAGAACTGGCTGTTGGCGGTATCATTGCCTTCGTCGCGGGCCATGCCCGCGACGCCGGGGCAGTAGAGTGCCCAGCCGTGGACCTTGTGATCGCCGGTGCCCGACATCAGGGCGTCGGGCTGGGTCTGGACGGGAATAGAGTCGATGAAGCCGACCAGAGCGCCGACGGGAGCCGCGACCGGCGTAAAGGCCATGTCCGCCCCGCGGCGGAAGGTGAACTCGTCCTTCAGGTCGGGATACCAGCTCTGCCCCTCGCCCGTGCCAAGCGGATCGCCCGTCTGGGCCATGAACCAGTCGATCACCCTGTGCCAGACCAGGTTGTCGAAGAAGCCGCGCGAGGCCAGCAGGCGGATGCGCTCGACATGGGCCGGGGCGATCTGGGGCGCCAGTTCGACCAACACCTGACCTTTGTTGGTGTCGATCACCAGCAGGTTCTCGGGCGCGATGGTGCGCCATTCGGCCGGAGGCGGTGGGGGCGTTGGCACGGCGGTCGCGTCCTGGGCCGGGGCGGCCCCGGCCGTTGTGGTCAGCATGGCCGTGGCGATCATCAGTGTGCGAATGGTCATCGTCCCCTCCCCCGTCGTGTTGAAAAGCGTCAGCCGCCAGTGACCTCAGCGACCGGCTGAACGTCACAGATGCTGAAGCCGTTACCGCGCGCAGCGCGGGTGGCGGCGATCCGTTCGGCGAAGGCGGCGCTGCTTGCGTTCAGGACACGCACCGTCGGGCGACTGGCTTCCGGCATCGCCGAGGCCATGCGAACGTGGGTCATGGGGTCGGGGTCGGTCACCTTGCCGTCCTCGGCGTCCGAGCCCTTCTTCAGCTTGCCGACGACATCCAGGCCGGAAACCACGCGGCCGAAGGCGGTATAGACGCCGTCCAGTTGGTCGCGGGCGCCCATCATCAGGAAGAACTGGCTGTTGGCGCTGTCGGGCGCGCCCGAGCGGGCCATGCCCAGAACGCCGGGGCAGAACAGGCCGTGGGCGTCGACCTTGAAGTCGGCGGTGACCATCATCTGGGCGTCGGGCTGGGTCTGGACCGGCAGGTCGCCGACCAGGCCGCGCACGCCGGGGCCGGTACTGGGCACGGCGACGAAACCGGCGTCGCGACCACGCCGGAAGTTGAACTCGGCCTTCAGGTCGGGAAGCGCGCTGCCGCCCGCGCCGGTGCCTTGCGGGTCGCCGGTTTGCGCCATGAAATTAGGGATGACGCGGTGGAACTTCAGACCGTCGTAGAACCCTTGGTTGGCCAGGGTGCGGATGCGTTCGGCATGGTTGGGCGCGGCGACCGGGACCAGTTCGACCAAGACGCGGCCCTTCGACGTGTCGATGACCAGCAGGTTTTCCGGCGCGACGGTGCGCCAGTCGGAGGCCGCCGGCGCGGTCTGAGCCAAAGCCGGAACCTGGGCCGCGCCGCTGGCCATAAGGGCGGCGGCGGTCGCCGCGATGATCGCTTTACGCATAATCTCTCAAATCCCGTTCTTGACCTTGGCCCGCACGCGCTCGGCGATGGCGGGGCTGACGAAACTGTCGATCGCGCCGTCCAGCCGGGCGATTTCCTTGACCAGCCGCGAGGCGATGGCCTGATGCCGGGGGTCTGCCATCAGAAATACCGTCTCGATGTCCTGATTGAGGCGCTGGTTCATGGCCGTCATCTGGAATTCATATTCGAAGTCGGCGACGGCGCGCAGCCCCCGGATGATGACGTTGGCGTCCAGCTCTTCCGCAAAATGCATCAGCAGGGTCGAAAAGGGCTGGACCACGATGTCGCCGCCGAAGCCCGCAACCTCGGCCTTCAGCATCTCGACGCGCTCAGCGGTGGAGAACAGCGGGCCCTTGTCGTCGTTCTGGGCCACGCCGATGACCAGCCGGTCCACCAGCTTCAGCGCGCGCTTGATGATGTCGGTATGCCCGTTCGTCACCGGGTCGAAGGTGCCCGGATAAAGCCCGATGCGCATGCGTGTCTCCCCAGCCTGTCGCGTGCCGTCCGCGTCGTTTAGCAGGTGCGAAATCAGCGGCCTAGCCGGCTGACGCCATCGTCATCGTCGCGGGCGTCATCGTCGCGGATCGCGATGGGCTGTGGCGGCTGGGCGGACCAGGCGGTCTCGATCCGGGCCAGCAAAGCCGGATCATTGGCGAAGGCGACATCGTCGATGGCCGCGATGGGGCAGACGGGCGTGGCGCTGTTGCACAGGAAGGCGGCGTCGAAGGCGGCAAGTTCGGAACGATGCACTGGCTGTGTCTGCGACGATAGGCCCAGTCCGGCCAAGCCGCGCGCGATCAGGATCTGGGTCACACCCGCCAGCATCGGCGCCTGGGGCCAGACGATGCGATTCCCTTGGACGAAGCCGATGTTCCAGGTCACGCCTTCGGACACATGGCCCTGATCGTCGACGAACAGGGCGTCGTCGAACCCGGCCGCACGCGCGGCCCGGCGCACACGCGTCTGACCGAAGGTGGCGACATGCTTCAGATGGGGCGTTTCGCGGCCATGGGGCACAGCCGTCACCCGCATTTGGGTGGCCAGCGGCGGCGGAGGCGGTGAGACGACGGTCATCACCTTGGGGCGACCGACGAAGGACGGGTTGCGATGGCCGATCTCGGGCGAGAACAGGCTGACCCGTAGCCATGCCTTGTCGCGGCCAACGACGGCGAGCGCCAGTAGACGCCGGAACTCTGCCTCGCCTGGGCTTTCGCCGAACAGTTCGATGGCGGCCAGGTCCAGGCGTGCGAGGTGGAGGTCAAGGCCGCGAGCGGCGCCGTTCTCGACGCGGAAGGAGGTGTAGGCGCCGTAGTTGACCAGGGCCTGGTGGGCCAGGTCTTCAGGCGTGGCGGGACGGCCGTCGATCAGGATGTCCACTGGGCGCTCCCGTTCAAGTCTTTCCTTCTCCCGTTGGGAGAAGGTGGTCCGAAGGGCCGGATGAGGGTCGGCCGGTGGGCCAAGTCGCACCACCTGCCCCTCACCCTTTGGCTGCTACGCGCCGCCCTTCGGGTCGCACAAGGCCGATCGCTTCGCTCTCGGGCGCTCAAGCCCTTTCCCGCTGGAAGAGGGTCTTGGTCTCAGGCTTCAGTCTCGCCGCCCTCGTCTGCGACATCCACGTCATCCGACCCGCCACTGTCGGGCAGGCGTTCGACCGAGACGACCTTTTCGTCCTTGCCGGTGCGGAAGATGGTGACGCCCTGGCTGGAGCGGCCGACGATGCGGACCTGGTCGATGCGGGTGCGGATCATCTGACCGCCCGAGGTGACCAGCAGCAGGTCGTCGGTTTCCTCGACCGGGAAGGCCGCCGCCAGGCGTGTGCCCGCGCGACCGCCCAGGCCGTGGGCCGTCAGGCCCTGACCGCCGCGACCCGTGCGACGATACTCGTAGGCCGAGGATCGCTTGCCGAAGCCGGTCTCGGTGACCGTCAGGATGAACTGTTCGGCGGCGCCCAGTTGGGCGATCCGCTCAAGCGAGATCGGCGCATCAGCAACATCGTCTTCAGCCTCGGCGGGAACCGCAGCATCCTCTTCCGCATCAGCCCCCAACAGGGCTTTCCGTGCGGCGTTGGCGTGTTTGACGTAGGCCGAACGTTCCTCCGGTGTCGCATCGACGCGGCTCAGGATGGCCATGGAGATGACTTCGTCGCCGTCTTGCAGGCGAACGCCCCGGACGCCGGTCGAATCCCGGCCCTTGAACACGCGCACGTCGTCGGCCTTGAACCGGATCGCGCGGCCCATGGCCGTGGTCAGCAGGATGTCGTCGTCGGCGGTGCACAGGCCGACGCCGACCATCCGGTCCTCGCCTTCCAGCTTCATCGCGATCTTGCCGGCGCGGTTGACCGTGGCGAAGTCCGACAGCTTGTTGCGGCGCACGTCGCCCGCCTGGGTGGCGAACATGATGTCGTAGTCGCCCCAGGTCGTCTCGTCCTCGGGCAGGGGCAGGACGTTCATGATGCTGTCGCCCGGCTCGATGGGCAGCAGGTTGACGAAGGCCTTGCCGCGCGAGGTCGGATTGCCCAGCGGCAGACGCCAGGTCTTCAGCTTGTAGGCCTTGCCGTTGGTGGCGAAGAACAGGACCGGGGTGTGGGTCGAGGCCGAGAAGACGCCGGTGATGGCGTCCTCGTCCTTCATCGTCATCCCGGACTTGCCCTTGCCGCCGCGATGCTGGGTCCGATAGGCGTTCAGGGCGACGCGCTTGACGTAGCCGCCATGGGTGACGGTGACGACCATGTCCTCGCGCGGGATCAGGTCCTCGTCCTCCATCTCGCCGTCGCCTTCCCCAATGAGCGTGCGGCGGGGCGTGGCGAACTGATCCTTCACCGCGATCAGGTCGTCGCGAATGATGGCCAGGACGTTCTTGCGGTCCGACAGGATGGTCAGGTGGCCCTGAATCGTATCGGCCAGGCCGCGCGCCTCTCCGAAGATGTCGTCACGGCCCAGGCCGGTCAGACGCGACAGAGTCAGGGCCAGGATAGCGCGCGCCTGTTCGTCGGTCAGGCGAATCTTGTCATCCTCGACGATGACCGAGCGGGGGTCGGCGATCAGTTCGATCAGCGCCATCATGTCGCCGACGGGCCAGGACTTGGCCTGCAACCGCTCGCGCGCCTCGGTCGGATCGGCCGAGGAGCGGATAATGTGGATGACCTCGTCGATATTGGCGACGGCGACGGCGAGACCGACCAGGACGTGGCCGCGGTCACGGGCCTTGTTCAGCTCGAACTTGACGCGGCGGACGACGACTTCCTCACGGAAGTCGAGGAAGATCTGCAACAGGTCGCGCAGACCCATCTGCTCGGGCCGGCCGTGGTTCAGCGCCAGCATGTTGACGCCGAACGAGCTCTGCATCGCGGTATAGCGCCACAGCTGGTTCAGGATCACGTCGCCCGAGGCGTCGCGCTTCAGCTCGATGACGATCCGCATGCCCTGGCGGTCGGATTCGTCGCGGACGTCTGAGATGCCTTCCAGACGCTTTTCGCGCACCATTTCGGCGATACGCTCGATCAGGGTCTGTTTGTTGACCTGGAACGGCAGCTCCGTGACGACGATGGCCTCGCGATCCTTTCGGATTTCCTCGACAGAGGCGCGACCGCGCACGATGACTGAGCCGCGACCGTCGCGCAGCGCATTGCGCGGCGCCGTGCGGCCCATGATCTCGCCGCCGGTCGGGAAGTCGGGACCGGGCACGATGTCCAGCAGGGCGTCGTCGGTGACGTTGGGATCGTCCAGCAGGGCCAGAGCCGCATCGACGACCTCGCCCAGGTTATGCGGCGGGATATTGGTCGCCATGCCGACGGCGATGCCGCCTGCGCCGTTGACCAACAGGTTCGGGATCCGGGCGGGCAGGACGACCGGCTCCAGCTCCTTCTCGTCGTAGTTGGGCTGGAAATCGACGGTGTCCTTGTCGATGTCCGCCATCAGCGCGACGGCCGCCGGGGCCATCTTGGCCTCGGTGTAACGCATCGAGGCAGGCATATCGCCGTCGACCGAGCCGAAGTTGCCCTGGCCATCGACCAGCATCAGCCCCATCGAGAAGGGCTGGGCCATGCGAACCAACGCCATATAGACCGAGGCGTCGCCGTGGGGGTGGAACCGGCCCAGCACATCGCCGACCACGCGGGCGCACTTCGAATAGCTTCGCTCAGGCGTCATGTTCAGGTCGTGCATCGAATACAGGATGCGACGGTGAACCGGCTTCAGCCCGTCACGGGCGTCGGGAAGCGCGCGCGAGACGATCACGCTCATGGCGTAGTCGAGGTACGAACGCTTCAGTTCGTCCTCGATCGTGATCGTGGAAATGTCGGAGCCGCCGCCCCGGCCGTTGATTGGAGTTGCGGCGTTTTCGTAGCTGTCGTCGGTCAATGAAGCGTGGCTTTATGCGGCCGGAATCGGAACGTGATCCGCTGTGACGATTTCTAGCATTCCAGGGGCTCGGTGGCAAAGCGACGTCGCCGTGAAAGCCCGTCTCTGAAAGGACTTTCCTTATGCGCCTCCACACCCTCGCCGCCGCCCTCGCGATCGCCTCGCCGCTGGCCCTGACCACGGCCTGCGCCGCGACCGGAAACGCGCCTGGCGCCGTCGCCGAGCGCGCCCCTGTCGGCGCGACAGGACAGGCGATCCTGATCAACGCCTCGGGCGCCAACATCGGCCGCGTCGACCTGCGCCAGGGGCCGACCGGCCTGGTAATCAAGATCGAGGCCTCGGGCCTGACGCCCGGCTGGCACGGCATCCACATCCACGCGACCGGCGAATGCGCCGCACCCTTCACCTCGTCCGGCGCTCACATCAACCACGGCGAGCCCAAGGCCCCTCACGGCCTGCTGAACGCGGCAGGCCCGGACGATGGCGACCTGCCCAACATCTATGCCGGCGCGGACGGCAAGATGAACGCCGAACTGTTCACCCCTCGCGCCCGCATCTCTTCGGAAGGCCCCGGCCAATGGCTGTGGGACGCCGACGGCTCGGCCATCATCATCCACGCCAACCCCGACGACCATTCGACCCAGCCCATCGGCGGCGCGGGCGACCGGGTCGCCTGCGCGGCGCTCAGCGCGAGCTGAGCCTTCCCTAAACGTTGAAGATGGCCCGCTGAACGCCGTTCAGCGGGCTTCTTTTTGCGCCAGCAGATGACGGATCAGCTCCGTCTGCTCTTCCTGGCGTGCGGTCAGGTGCTCGACCTTTTCCAGCAAGGCCATGATCTCGATCTCGGCTTTCAGGTTGACCTGATAGTCGTTGCCGGCGTCCAGCCGATCCTTCTGCGCCTGACGGTTCTGGCTCATCATGATGATCGGCGCTTGCGCTGCCGCGATCATCGACAGCATCAGGTTCAGGAAGATGAAGGGATAGGGGTCGAAGGCGTCGCGCCGCAGGATCAGGTTCAGCACGGTCCAGACCGCGAGGAACACACCAAAGGCGATCAGGAAGGTCCAGGACCCGCCGAACTCGGCGACCCGGTCCGCCAGCCTCTCGCCGAAGGTCTGGCGGTCGTCGAAGGTCTCGTTGATATCCTCGGAGATCGGGCGGCGTTCGGCGGCGCTGCGGACCACGCTGGCTTCGTTCGCCGGCAGGTCGTGCGTCGCCTTGCCCAGCCAGCGGCGGGAGACATGGTCGGCGTCGAGGGGGGCGTGGGGCATGATTGTCTCCTGAAACGGTCAGGAACAGATCAAGCCTTGGCGGCCCCCGCGCGCAAGCCCCGTTCAGCAAGAGCAACCAGCGCCACCCCACCCATGGCGATGGCAGAACCTGTCAGGATCTGAGGCGTCAGGATGTCGCCCATGAAGCCCCAGCCGATCAGCATCGACACCACCGGCGTGACCAGCAGATAGGGCGTCACCCGCCCCGCCTCGCGTCGCTGAACCAGCCAGAACAGCAGGGTCGTCGCCAGAACCGACGAGACGATCCCAGCCCACAGCAGCGAGGCCCAGACCATGGGCGTGGCGGTCTTCACCGCCTCCCATTGCCCGTGTTCGAACACGGCCGAGCCAAAGGCCATGACCGGAAAGGCGCCCAGCGCCAGCAGGCCCTGCATCTTCAGCGGCGGGATGGAGGTCGTGCGGCGCGCCACCACCGTGGTCACGCCCCAGGCTGCGCCGGCAGCGATGGCGACCAGAATAGCCTTCCAGTCCTGCAAGGCATGGGCGTCCAGCGTCATCCAGGCCACGCCGACGAAGGCCACGCCCATACCGACCAGGGCCGCCTTGGACAGCCGCTCGCCCAGGATCAGGAAGGCGAACAGGGTGGTGAAGGGTATCCACAGCTGGTTGGCGACCGTCACCGGGCTGACGTCGGTCGCCAGCCAGTAGGCGGTATAGGCCAGGCCGTACTGGATCGGGCCGCCGACGATGACGATCAGCATCAGGCTCTTCCAGTCCGGGAACGGCGGCCGCACGAAGGCGATCAGACAGGCGCTGGCGATGCCGAACCGGATGGCCCCGACCAGCAGAGGCGACAGATGCTCGGTCGCCAGCTTGGCCCCGGCGTTGTTGACGCCCCACACGACGATGATCGCCACGATGGCGCCGATCTCCAGCCCGGTCAGGGCGTGGGGCTTTGCAGGAAATGGCGCGGGTGCGGGCCCAACTTCAGGATTGGCGTCGGTCATACTTGCCCTATGGCACGGCGCGGGCCTGTGCGCCCTTCACATGCCATGTCCGGGCGTTGCATTGACATGTACGTCTTCCACAACCAACATGTACATATGACCGAAGTCACCCTGACCGCTCTACGCAAGGACCTGTTCCGGCTGGTCGACAGCGTCCTCGCGACCGGCGAGCCGCTGGTGATCCGGCGCGGCGAACGG
Source organism: Brevundimonas sp. (assembly GCF_041648115.1). Taxonomy (GTDB): domain Bacteria; phylum Pseudomonadota; class Alphaproteobacteria; order Caulobacterales; family Caulobacteraceae; genus Brevundimonas. The sequence continues at coordinate 103,835 of NZ_JBAZPR010000007.1, read as the reverse complement.
CGGCTGACGCTGGTCGCCGAGGCGGTCGAACGCAAGATCACGCCGGAGGAGCGCTGGGACGCCTATATGGCGCAAGGCGTTCGCGAAGGCGCCGACGACTGTCCTGACGACATCGACACCAACAAGAGCCACTGGACCTGGGATCCGGACGCCAAGTTCGACTTCGGCGACAAGTGATCCACCTCGATACCCAGGTCGCCCTCTGGCTCTATTATCGTCTGGAGCGGCAGATCAGCCGTCGTGCGCAGCGGGAATTGGCGCGCGGGCGCGAGCTTTGCCTGTCGCCGCTTGTGTTGGTCGAGATCGAAATCCTGATCGAGATCGGACGGGTGAAGCTGCCGACCGCCGATCTTCTCCTGACGGACCTTCAGGACCGGCTCGACCTGTCCTTATCTGACGCCTCGACCGCCGCCGTATCGGACGCCGCCTGCCGCTTCGCCTGGACGCGCGATCCGTTCGACCGGCTGATCGTCGCCAACGCCATGGCCGACGGGGCGCAGTTGATCACGGCCGATCAGGTAATCCTGCGTCACTTCGACCAGGCAGTCTGGTGACGGCTCAGAACGCCGGCTTGGCGACCATCAGCCAGTAGATGGCCAGGACGCCGGCGAAGGCGGGCCAGCCCAGGGCAAACCACCAGCGGAACAGGCGATGATAGGCGGCCGGCAAGGGTGCGCCCTGCCCTGCCGCCTGTTCGGCCAGCTTCATCATCCGGTACTGGATCCATACCACCGGCAGCCAGCAGAAGCCGATCAGGACATAGAGCCCATAGGCGGCCAGCAGCCACGAACTGGTCAGGGACCAACCCTGCAGGTGGATCAGGGCCAGGCCGCTGATCGGCTGGATCACGACGGCCGTGGCGGTGAAGACAAAATCGGCCAGGACGACGATGCGACCGACCTCGGCGACCGTCTTCGCATCCTTGGTCGAGTGGGCGCGCAGCATGAAGAAGGCGATGCCCGCGCCGGTCCCGAACAGCACGGCGCCGGACAAGATGTGGACGATCTTAAGCAGGATATACAGGCTCATCGGCGCGCATCCGTCGACGCCACGAACAGGCACAGGGCCATCATCGGCAGCACCTTGAGCCACGGCCCCAGCGGGTCGATCCAGAAGTGCGGCAGGCTGAGCGTCGCGGCCGTCAGATAGCCGACGGTGGCCAGGCACATGAAGATCGCCACCTGTGCCGTCCACGGGCGCACGAACAGCATCAGCCCCAGGACCACGTCCAGCAGCGCGCCCCACCAGGCGATGGGTCCGGCCATGCGGCCGTAACCGCCCTCATGCAGGATGGCGACGGCGCGGTCCCAGCCTGGCCCGAAACTGATCAGGCCGGTGATCAGCCAGAACAGGCCCAGGGTCACAATGGAGACCGGCCGCACGAACCACAGCCGCGCGTGCCAAACATCCTGAACCGAGGCCGGGGTCTCGGCCAAAAACCGGGTGAAGCCGCGCGACGTAACGCCCAATGCCTGGGCCCAGCCGCTGTCCTGACCCGACACATCATGATCCATCTGCTTGATCGCCGTCGTGCGGATCGGCGAGGACCAGCCCAGCCGACCCAAGAGGTCGCCGATCGCCAGTGCGGGCGCGGCCAGAGCGCGCGGCACGCGAACGACCGGCGCCGGGCTCAATCCCATCCAGCCGCGATACAGACGCACCGTCTCGGCCATGCTGACCGGTTCAGGCCCAGGCATGTCGAACGACTGGCGCGACGGAGCGCCGGGCTTCAGCGCCGCCACGACGGCGGCGGACAGGTCGCCCAGCGGGATCGGACGGAAAGTCTGGTCGCCGCCCACCACCGGGCTGAACAGCGGAAAGGCCGCCAGCGCGCGGATCAGGCCCGTGCCGCCGAAGGCCGCACGATCCACCACCAGCGACGGCCGCAGGATGAGCCAGTCGAGCGTGCTGGCGGCGACCATCCGCTCTGTCTCGGCCTTTGTCCGAGCGTAGTCGGTGCCGGCGTCATCGTCCGCCCCGACGGCTGAAAGATGCACGAGCCGTTTTACGCCCGCCGCCTCGCAGGCTTCGATCAGGGCGCGCGGGCCGTCGACGTGGGCGGCGCGGGTGCTGTCGCCCGCGCCGTTCTGGAGCACGCCGACGCAGTTCAGCACCGCATCGACGCCGGCCAGCAGCGGCGCCCAGGCCTCGGCCGTGGTCAGCTTGGCGAAGTCGGCGACGACCCACACGAAGCTGGGCGCGCGACGGGACGGTTCGGCGATGCGGCGCGCGCCAGCGCGCACGGACCAGCCCGCAGACGATAAAGCCGCCGCGACATGCGAGCCGATGAAGCCGTTGGCGCCTAGCACCAGCACGCGTCTACTCATTCCAGCACCCGGTCCGTCAGATCGACCCCAGCCGCAGGAGTGGCGCACCAGGTCGCGCCGGGAAAGCGGCGGCGACGGCGTGCGATGAAATCATAGAGGGTGTCGCGGACGATCCGCGGCACGATCCGCCCCAGGATCGCCAGACGATAAGGTGGCGGCAGCAGGACCGCGATGCCCAGAACGCCGTCCGAACGCACTCGCGCCACGCCGTCCTGGATCAGCAGCATCGCATAGGGATCGTCGGGATCGACGCCGTAGTGGACCAACAAGGCCCGGCCCAGCGGCGACTGCGTCGGCGCGAGCCGGATACGCCCGCCCCGGTCGTGCTTCAGGATCTTGCGCGCAGAACCGGAGCAGAGCGCGCAATCGCCGTCAAACAGAACCAGGGGCCGGTCGTCCATGAAGGCCGGAACGGCGGGATCCTCACGATAGCTGTAAGGCCCCCGCCCCATTTCCGAACCCCTAGAACGGCCGAACCCTTAGAACGGAATGTCGTCGTTCAGGTCGTAGCTTTCCTTGGGTCCGCTGGGCTTGTTGGCGCCGCCGGTGGAGAAGCCCGAGGAATAGTCGTCGTCGCCGCGACCGCCGCCGCCGCCGCCGCCGCCGCCGCTGGCATAGCCGCCGCCTTGCGATCCGCCTTCCGAGCGGCCGCCCAGCATGGTCAGTTCACCCTTGAAGCGGCTGACCACGATCTCGGTCGAATATTTCTCAACGCCCTGCTGGTCGGTCCATTTGCGGGTTTGGAGCGCGCCCTCGATATAGACGGTCGAGCCCTTCTTCACATAGTTCTCGACCACCTTGACGATGTTGTCGTTGAAGATGACGACGCGGTGCCACTCGGTCTTTTCCTTGCGCTCGCCCGAGGACTTGTCGCGCCAAGTTTCCGAGGTCGCGATCGACAGGTTGGCGATACGGTCGCCGTTCGGCATGGACCGGATTTCGGGGTCGCGACCCAGGTTGCCGACCAGAATGACCTTGTTGACGCTGCCCGCCATGGAAACTTCCTTCTCGTGTGGAGCGACGAGTCCCTCGCCTGCCCCGTCAATTCAGTCCGATGTCTGACCGGGGCGACGCGTCACCGCCAGCCGCTTTCGACATCCGACCCGCCAAATCGGTGGATCATTAATGAAATGTTCCACCTTTGTTCACATCGCGCAAGTCTTACTTCGCGGCGGGGTCCGCTGCGATGGCGATGGGGCGCCCCGTCTCGTCGCGCTGGATGGCGCCGGGGATGGCCAGGCGGCCGTCGCCTGTGCGGGCCATGGCGAAGAAGCGGCTGCCGGTCAGGCTCTTGCCGATCTTGACCCCCTCGCGGTCGATGAAGATGAACCGACCCTGATAGGCGCCCGCCAACTCCTGGTTCGAACCGCCCATGCGCAGGAAGCGCAGACGCATCTCCTCCAGGCGGGCGGCGCACTGTTCCAGCTGGGGCTGATCGTCGGCGATCTTCTGCAGGCGCGGCGGGGCGTTGTCCGGCGTCGCCACGAAATAGCAGGCGCCTTGGGCGAACTCATACTTGGGTTCATTCGAGCAGGCCCCCAGCAGGGCGGTCCCGGCGACGGCGGCGAGAACGACGAGGCGCATCAGTTCATCCCAGGAAATTGGCAGTTGCGATCCTGCTCGGCCAGGGTCCGGAAACGAGAATTGTCGCCCGACTGTTCCACCCGGCGCGGCACCAGACGCAGCGTCGTGTCGCCCCAGCGGCCGTACTGGGCGTCGCCCGGTCCGACACAGGTCCCGGCGTATAGGGCCTGGACGCAGGCGTTCAGGCTCATGTTCGGCGACAGGGTGCGCCAGTCCGATCCGCTGTGGCGCAGGCAGGGGCTGCCGTTGGCGACCGGCGTGGGGCGCGGCGCCGGGCTCTGCTCGACATAGGCGGGCGGCGTGGTCTCGGCCATCTCGACGGCGGGCAGTTCGGGGGGCGGAGCGAAGGCGGCCGTGGGCGCAGCGGCCAGGGCGCCCGTGGCGTCCAGCCCCACGTCCAGGGCGTCGGTCGCCAGGCCGTTGCGTTGGGCGCAGACGGCCAGGGTCGCCATGCCGACAAACTGACCATCAACGAAGCAGCGCAGCTCGCGCGTCGGCTCCAGCGAGGGAGCGTCGGCCAGATTGACCACCAGTCCGCCCTTGGACGCGGGCGGCGCCTCCGGAGTCTTGTCGCCGCCGCCGGTGAAGATCAGGGCCAGCACGACGGCGGCGATGATCACCAGACCAGCGCCGACCACGATGATGACGCGGTTGTCTTTCGGAAGGGCCATGAAGGGGCTTTCGCGGATGAGGAGGTCAATAACCCCGAGCGGGCGCCGGGCGTCAACCGCGAAGGACGACGGATCAAGCCATGAGGCGGTTGAGGGCGGCCTGATAGTTGGCCAGCTGCGTCTGCTGATAGGCGTTCGACGAACCCTTGCCGGTCTGGGTATTGGTGATCGTGCCCGTCGACGGCGCCAGCGAGCGATAGGACGAGCGCACCGCCGTCATCGCCTGGGCCAGCGAATCGATGGCCGCCTTGATCGAGGCCGAGTCGTTCAGGGTCAGCTTGTTCGACAGGTTCAGGCCGAAGGTCTTGGTCGCGTCCTTGTCCGGCTTGACCGGGCCGACGAAGCCGGGCGACAGGCCCAGAGCGCCCAAAGCGTCCTTGCCGATAGCGCCGGCGGAGATGATGGCCCCCTCCTTGTTGGCGGCCGTCTTGATCTCAAGCCGCTGGACGACGGGCCTGGCCTTGAGGTCCGTGATCACCTTGGCTTCGAGCTGTCGGCCAGACGCGGTTCCGATCTTCTTGGCAAGGGATTCCAGCGTGTCCTTGGCGTCGATGGTCACGGTGACGGCGCGGCCGCCGGCGGCGGGCGTGATGGTGAACTGATCCCCGACCCTGGCCGAGGTGGCGACGGTCAGAAGTTTGGAATCCGCCTGCATGATCTGGCCTTGCGGCAAGCCCAGCCGGTCGAGAACACTTGCGCCGCCCGCCGCGAGGCTGAGGCTGGTCGGCTTGGCCTGGTCGCCGTCGGCGCGCCAGGTCTTGTTGGACTCCACCGCCCCAGTGGCCAGGTCGATGCGCGCCAGATAGGCCGAGGTCGGGTCGTCCTTGCCCGCACCCTCGGTGCGGTTCGTGCCCGTGATCCAGACCTTGCCGTCCTTGATCGCGACATCGGCGGCCGTGTCCGCGCCCGCCCCGCCGAAATAGGTCAGGCGGTCGTCGCCGGACGCCTGAAGATCCTCCGACAGCGTGGCGACGAAGACGTCGCTGCCGCCCGCGTGGGCGTTGGTGACCGTGCCGATATCCAGGGCCGCATTCTCGGTCTGGCCGGTGACGACGACCTTGCCGTTCTCGACCGAAATGCCGGCGATGGCGCCGCTGGCGAAACCGAGGTCGCGGGTCGAGGCCAGGGTCGGCGCGCCGTCGGCGTTCAGGGTGAAGCGACGCACGACCGCCTTCCCGTTCTCGACACCCGCCGTATAGAGATTGGAACCAGACACCGTCATGGCCTGGACCGAGTCGTCGCCAGCCGTGCCGAACTGAAGCGTCGAGACGTTCACCCCGACATCCGGGCCATTGATCCTGGTCGGCTTTTCCTGGAACGCTTGAAGATAGGAATCCCAGCCGCCGATGGCCGCATTGCCCGGCATGGCCGATTTCGAGCGACCGGCGACATAGACCATGCCGTCGGCGCCGAACCGAACCTCGGTCGCCTCGTCGGCCGCCTTGGCCCCGCGACGCTGGGTCCACAGCTCCTGGCCTGAACTGTCGAAGACCGAGACGAAACTGTCGGCGACGGCGGGGCTATCGCCGCTCTTGCCCGGTTCCAGGGCGCCGGTGACGGACCCAGCCAGAGCCACCCGTCCGTCATCGTCGATGGCGATGGAGAAGCCGTTGGCGCTGGACGCCGCGCCCAGCAGCTTGGTCTGCATCAGGTTGCCGGCGGAATCGTATTTCACCAGGGCCACGTCGCGCGCGCCCTTGATCGGCTGATTGGCGTCGCCCGCCGTCAGTTCGGCGACAACCCAGACGGAGCCGTCGGGCGCCACGGCGCTGGCCTTCACGGCGGCGACGCCGTCGGGCAGGTCGGTCTGACCCACCCTGCCCTCGACCCAGAACGGATCGTCCACGCCCTGCTGGGCGGCGGGGGCGGCGCCGCCATCGGCCTGGAATTTCAGCAACTGACCCGCGCCGGTCTTGCCGACCCCTTGCGTCACATAGACGGCGTCGGAGGTATCGACGGCCTGGAAGCTGATCGCCTCGCCGGTCCCGCCCGTCACCTTCAGCGCCCATTTGTCCGGCCCGGCCGGCAGGGTGATGGTCTTTGCGCCGCTCTTGATCGTGCGGGGTTCGGCGGGGATCAACTGGTTGCTGATGCGTGCGGAGACGCCCGCGGCCTCCAGCTTGCCGTTCATATAATCGACGACGGTCATCATCGAACGGTCGGTCGCGCCCATCTCGGACAGGTCCATGTTGATCGTCCGGGTTCCCGCCGTGGTCTTGACCGTCATGGCGAACTTCACGTCGCCCTGAAACGCCTTGACCGGGGAAGCCGCGGCGCCGTCGTGGACGGGCGCGGTGACGAAGGTGGTCGGCGCGCGCTCGACCGCGAATGTGCTCTTCACCGCCGTCTGGGCCACGCCCTGGACCAGGCGAACGTCCTCGAATTTCGCCGCGCCGAGGTAGGCGGACAGGTCGGCCAGGCCTTCGCCGAACCGCTTGGACAACTGGGTGGACTCAGACGCGGTCAGCCCCTTGACCCCGGCCCGGTCAGCCAGGGCGCCCAGCGTATTCAGGCCCTGATACAGGGCGAACATCTTGCGGTAGTCGCCCGAGGTGCCGGCCAGATCCAGGCTGACATTGTTCTCGTCGATCAGCTTGCGACCGGCCAGTGCGGCGCGCACAAGATCGCTGGCCTTGGCCGGGGTCGTCGTCGAGGACCACGGCGCCGTCGGCTGGGTCTTCTTCTTGGCGGCGGCGGACGTGGTGGCTCCGGTCAGCGACGACGAGTCCGTCGACGCCCCGTAAAGACCCAGCAAATAGCTGTTGTTGATCATTCAGACGGCTCCACCCCTATCGTGCGGCGGCGCCCGATAACGAACCGTTAAGCGGCGCGGTTAGCCCTTAAACAGGGACAGTATGACCTGCGGCGCCTGGTTGGCGATCGACAGGGCCTGGACGCCCAGCTGCTGCTGAACCTGCAGGGCCTGAAGGCGCGCGCTTTCCTTGGCCAGGTCCGCGTCCACCAGATTGCCGATGCCGGCTTCCAGCGCGTCGGACAGCTTGCCGACATAGGTGGTGTGGCGTTCGATCTGCTTGGACTGGGCGCCCAGTTCGGCCAGCCGCGCCGTGCTTGTGGAGATGGCGGTGTTGATCCGCGTCAGGGCGTCGTCGGCCTTGGCCTTGGTCAGGAGGTCCGGCGCCGCTGCAACCGGAGTGGTGGAGGCCGCCAGGCCCAGGCCCGCCAGCGTCAGGTTCTGACGGTTCAGGGTGATGGTCTCGGCGCCGTCGGCGCTGGCCAGGAAGTTGATGCCGGCGGTGGCCGAGCCGTCCAGAATGTTCGAACCGTCGAAGATCGCGTTGTCCGCGAACGACTGGATCGACTTCAACAGCGACTGGAACTCGTCGTTGTACGACGTCCGCATCGCCAGGGTGGCGCTTTCGTCGGAAGCGGCGGTGGCCTTGCCCTTCAGCTCGATCAGCAGGTCCGAAATCTGCTGCCCCGCCGCCAGTGTCACGTCTGCGATGGATGTGGCGCGGTTCAAACTGGTGGCCACCGCTTCCAGCGAGCCGCGATCGGCGCGCTGTCCCTGGGCGACGGCCCAGACTGCGGCGTTGTCTCTGGCGCCCTGGACCTTCAGGCCCGTGTTCACCCGGCTCTGCGTCGAAGCCAACTGTTCGTTGGTCCTGTTCAGATTCTGCAGGGCGATCATCGCCGAGGTATTGGTGTGGATGCTGGTGGTCATGGCTTCAAGCCCCGGACGTTCTGTTCCCGTCAGTATTAACCATGAGTCGTGAGCGGAGGGTTAACGCGCCAGAAACCATAAATCCGCCGCCCGGCGAGCCGGCGGCGTTAACGATACCAGAACCGACAGACGGCCGTCAGACCGCGGTGTCGACCACCCTTCCTCCACGATAGGTCGGATCGCTGTGCAGTTTCTCGACATCCTCGCGCGGCAACTGACGGATCACTTCACCCGTCACGCGGTCCAGGACCTTGTAGACGAAACGATTGTCCCCGATCGCCTCGATGGTCAGGCGATAACGGCTGGCGTCGTCGTTGTCGTTCCGATGCGTCGGCTCAGGCAAGGCCGAATTGGGCGAAACGGCGTCGGCGGCGGGTGGCTGAGGTACGCTTACTAATCTCGCGACATTGTCTGTCATGGCTCCATGCGCGGGTCGGCCCACGCTCCCTTGAGGATTGAACGGTCAGCCGGAGCGGTCGAAAAACCGCTCCGGCCGCTCGCTTAGCGGAACAGGCCGAGCAGAACCTGGCTCGACGAGTTGGCGATCGACAGCGCCTGCACACCCAGCTGTTGCTTGGTTTGCAGGGCGGTCAGCTTGGCGCTTTCCTTGGCCAGGTCGGCGTCCACCAGATTGCCCACGCCGGCTTCAAGAGCGTCCTGAAGCTTGTTGGCGAAGGTGATGCTGCGTCCCACCGACTTGGACTTGGTGCCGAAGTCGGACAGGACCGCCGAGAAGGCCGAGATGGCGCTATCGACGGTGGCGACCAGGGTGGCCGCATCGCCGGCCGCAGCCGTCGCCGTGGTCGCGACCGCTGTATCGGTGGCTGCGATGGCCTTCAACGTGGAGGTCGACGATGTGCCGGTCTGCACGGTGATGGCCGCGGCGTTGGCTTTGAACAGGTTGACCCCGTCGAAGGTGGCGCCGCCCAGGGCGCTGGAGATTTCAGTGCCCAGCGCATTGTATTCCGCCAGATACGACGCCTGAGCCGTGCCCGTGGAAGACGCGATGCTGACGGCCAGGGACTTTTGCTCTTCCAGGGCCGTCGTGATGGTGTCGCCGGCGGCCAGGGCCACATCGACGATGGACTGACCGCGTTGCAGCGAAGTGCGAACGGCGTCCTGGGCCGAAGCGTTGGACCGTTGCGACGTGGCGATCGAGAAGATCGCCCCGCTGTCCTTGGCCGACGAGACCTTCATGCCGGTGTTGATGCGGTTTTGCGTCCGCTCCAGCTCCGAGTTGGTCTTGTTCAGATTTTGCAGCGCGATAGCGGCGCCGTAGTTCGTATTGATCGAAGCCATTTTGGCTGTCCTTCTTCACTTCGTGATGGCCGTCGTCGTTTTGATGACGGGAGCATTTTGCTCGGGGTCGAGACCTGCGATCCGGCCGCCGGGGCGACCGGATCTCCGGGCCTTAGCGGAACAGGCCGAGCAGAACCTGGCTCGACGAGTTGGCGATCGACAGCGCCTGCACACCCAGCTGTTGCTTGGTTTGCAGGGCGGTCAGCTTGGCGCTTTCCTTGGCCAGGTCGGCGTCCACCAGATTGCCCACGCCGGCTTCAAGAGCGTCCTGAAGCTTGTTGACGAAGGTGATCTGACGACCCAGCGACTTGGACTGGGTGCCCAAGGTGGCCAGGGCGCCGGTCGTGGCCGTGATGGCCGCATCGACGTTGGCGGTCGTGGCGTTGGCGGCGGTGACGGAGCCAGTGTTCACGGCGGTGATCGCCGCATTCGCACCCAGCGTCGTCAGGCTGTTGACGCCATCGAAGCTCGCGCCCGAAATCGCGCCGGAGATTTCTGTGCCCAGCGCATTGTATTCCGCCAGGTAGGAAGTCTGCGCAGCACCGGTCGACGATGCGATGCTGACTGCCAGAGACTTCATCTCTTCCAAAGCGGTCGTGACGGTGTCGCCGGCGGCCAGAGCCACGTCGGTGATCGATTGCGTGCGTTGCAGGCCGGAGCGAACCGCGTCTTGCGAGGCGGCGTTGGCCCGTTGTGACGTGGCGATCGAGAAGATCGCCCCGCTGTCCTTGGCCGACGAGACCTTCATGCCGGTGTTGATGCGGTTTTGCGTCCGCTCCAGCTCCGAGTTGGTCTTGTTCAGGTTTTGCAGCGCGATGGCGGCGCCGTAGTTCGTATTGATCGAAGCCATTTTGGCTGTCCTTCTTCACTTCGTGATGGCCGACGCCATTTTGGCGGCGGGAGCGTTTTGCTCAGGCGATGGCGACGGTCGGAGACCGACGCCGGTTCAAGACCTTGGGCGCGCGCCGCCGAAGCGACCCGCGCCCTCCGGGCCTTAGCGGAAGAGGCTCAGCAGCACCTGGCTGGAGGAGTTGGCGATCGACAGCGCCTGCACGCCCAGTTGTTGCTTGGTCTGCAGGGCGCTCAGCTTGGCGCTTTCCTTGGCCAGATCGGCATCGACCAGGTTGCCCACGCCGGCTTCCAGGGAGTCCTGGAGCTTGTTGACGAAGGTGACGCTACGACCGATCGACTTGGACTGGGTGCCGATGGTGGACATGGCCGTGGTCACGGCCGAGATGACCAGATCCACGTTGGCGACAGTGAAGTCGGCGACCGCAGGGGTGGCCGCGGTGAACTTGGCCAGGTCCGTGTTCGCACTCAACGCCGCCGTGGTGCCGACGGTCTTGGTGTCGGCAGCGCCCGTACCCGTCTGGACCTTGACCTCGGTGGCGCCCGTGGACGCGGTGGTCAGCAGGTTGACGCCGTCGAAGCTGGCGCCGTCCAGAGCAGATTTGATTTCCTTGCCGAGGGCGGTGAACTCCGACTCGTAGGAGGTCTTGGCTGCACCTGTCGAGGAGGCGATGCTGACGGCCAGGGACTTCATCTCTTCCAGGGCGGAGGTGATGGTGTCGCCGGCGGCCAGGGCCACATCGACGATGGACTGACCGCGTTGCAGCGAAGTGCGAACGGCGTCCTGGGCCGAAGCATTGGCCCGTTGCGACGTGGCGATCGAGAAGATCGCCCCGCTGTCCTTGGCGGTCGAGACCTTCATGCCGGTGTTGATGCGGTTTTGCGTCCGCTCCAGCTCCGAGTTGGTCTTGTTCAGGTTTTGCAGCGCGATGGCGGCGCCGTAGTTGGTGTTGATACTCGCCATGGGGGCGTTCCTTACTCACTTCGTGATCGTCGCCGTGATCGGGCGACGTGAGCGTTTTGCTCGGGGATGGACGACGGTCAGGAACCGCCGGCCGTTACTGAAAGCCATGAAAGGGGAACCGCCTAGGCGACCCCCTTCCCGGCCCTTAGCGGAACAGGCTCAACAGCACTTGGCTGGATGAGTTGGCGATCGACAGCGCCTGCACACCCAGCTGTTGCTTGGTTTGCAGGGCGGTCAGCTTGGCGCTTTCCTTGGCCAGATCGGCGTCCACCAGATTGCCCACGCCGGCTTCAAGAGCGTCCTGAAGCTTGTTGACGAAGGTGATCTGACGACCCAGCGACTTGGACTGGGTGCCCAGGGTCGACAGGGCGCCGGTGACGGTGGCGATGGCGGTGTCGACATTGGCGGTGGTGGCGGCCGCACGGGCCTTGCCGCCGCCGCTGACATCGGTCAGGCCGGCCACGCCCAGGGGCGTCGTCAGGCTGTTGACGCCATCGAATGAGGCGCCGGAGACCGCAGCGGTGATTTCCAGACCCAGCGCATTGTATTCGGCCAGATAGGAGGTCTCGGCGCTGGAACCGGCAGCCGACGACTGGATCGAGACGGCCAGGGACTTCATCTCTTCCAGAGCGGTCGTGATGGTGTCGCCGGCGGCCAGAGCCACGTCGGTGATCGATTGCGTACGTTGGAGGGTGGAACGAACCGCGTCTTGCGAAGCGGCGTTGGCGCGTTGGGCCGTGGCGATCGAGAAGATCGCCCCGCTGTCCTTGGCGGTCGAGACCTTCATGCCGGTGTTGATGCGGTTTTGCGTCCGCTCCAGCTCCGAGTTGGTCTTGTTCAGGTTTTGCAGCGCGATGGCGGCGCCGTAGTTCGTATTGATAGAAGCCATTTTGGCCGGTCCTTTTCACTTCGTGAGGGCTGTCGCCGTTTTGGCGACAGGAGCTTTTTGCTCAGTGGGTAAGAAGCAATTGCCGGGCCAGTCAGCCCGAACAATTATCAGGGTAACTATCTGATTTCATGTATTTACTATTGATTTACCCTCCTTTCCGCCCGGCAGTTCTTGCCGTGCGGGGTCGCTTACCCGGCAAGAACTGCCGGGCTTGCTTCAAGTTGGATGAGGCGGACGGCGTGAAGATGCGCCCGGGTGCGAACTGACGAGACGGGATCCCTCGCCTTAGTTACGGAACAGGCTCAGCAGGATCTGGCTGGACGAGTTGGCGATCGACAGCGCCTGCACGCCCAACTGTTGCTTGGTCTGCAAGGCGGTCAGCTTGGCGCTTTCCTTGGCCAGGTCGGCGTCAACCAGGTTGCCGATGCCGGCTTCGGTGGCGTCCTGCAGCTTGCCGACGAAGGTCAGTTGACGACCGACCGACTTGGACTGGGTGCCCAGGGTCGACAAGGAAGCGGTGACTTCGGCGATGGCGGCATCGACAGCGGCGACGGTAGCGGCCGTGGCGGCGATCGACTGGTTGGTGATGGTGGTGATGTCCGTGTCGGCGGCCTTGCCACCCGCAGCGGTGAAGCCGATGGCGGTCGTGCCGCCTGCGACATCCTTGATCAGGTTCGTCGGCGTCGCGGCGGTCCACAGGTTGACGCCGTCGAAGGCGGCGCCTGCCAGTGCGGCGGTGATCTCGGCGCCCATAGCCTTGAATTCATCCAGATAAGACGTCTGGGCGGCGCCCGTCGACGATTGGATGGACACGGCCAGAGACTTCATTTCTTCCAGCGCAGTGGTGACCGTGTCGCCGGCCGCCAGGGCCACGTCGACGATCGATTGTCCGCGCTGAAGCGAATTCTTCACGGCGTCCATGGCGCCCATGTTGGCGCGCTGCGTCGTGGCGATGGCGAAGATTGCGCCGCTATCCTTGGCGGTCGCGACTTTCAGTCCCGTGTTCACACGGTTTTGCGTGCGCTCCAACATGGCGTTGGTCGCATTGAGGTTTTGCAGGGCGACAGCTGCGCCGTAGTTCGTATTGATGCTCGTAGCCATTTTGGCTTTCCTGTTCACTTCGTGTGATGTCCGGCGCCATTTTAGCGCCAGGAGCGTTTTGCTCGGTCTCTCTAAGAGCAAGGGCGGGGCCAGTCAGAAACGGGGCGCCAACCCGACGCTGTTACTGATTTCATTGAACTTATCTCGGCGTTTTGTGAAACGACCCGGCAAACCTGCACCTGAGGCGGCAGAAGTTGCCGAGTCGTTTCTGCAGGGCGTCAGTCGCCAGATCGTTTCAGGCCGTATTGCGCATCCTGCATCGCCCGTTCGGCCAGTAGCGTTTCCACCGCCAGCCGCCGCGCCCCGTCACAGGCCATGATCTGGGCGCCCCGCAGCACATAGGCCGTGTCCAGATCGCCTGCCGTAGGCTCAGCCGGCAGAATCGCCAGAGCGCAAGACCGCTTCGCCGCCTCCGGCAGCACCAGCCGCGCCGGCGCAACCGTCGAGATCGGGGGCGAGCCGGCACAGCTCGTCGTCATGGCCGCGCAGGCGATCAGCGCGGCGGTCTTCCAAAGGATTGTTGGCGTCATCGGCGCTCCTGGCCTGTGCGACGGCGGTTGCGGTCGCACGCTCGGCCGCCGTCGTCCTGTGTTGATAGTGATCGACGCGCCGGGCCTGAGCCGCCGCGCCTTCGGTTTCGAGCCGCCGGGCGTTGGCTTCCGCGGTCGCGATGGTGCCGGCGTCACGCGCCTGGGTCCGGGCGGTCTCCAGACGCTTCTGCTGAAGATTCAGCGGATCCCAGCGAAAGCCGAGGCCGCCCAACAGGGCGAACCCCAGCGTCAGCACCACTGCGCCCGTCGCCAGCCAGCCCAGCGGCGTCAGCGCGCGCAAGATCGACCCGACGCTCATGGAAAGGCCTTTCGATCCAGCTCGAAATGCGGGCCGTCGCGCAGCGTCTTCCAGTCGCCACCCCAGATCAGAGGCGTCTTCAGGTCAAGCGCCGCCGCCTTGAACGCCTCGGCGATCCGGCCATACAAGGGCCAGTCCCACCGCACCTGCCCGTCAACCAATGCGGCGACATCGACGGCATGGCCGGTCAGGTGGCGCGAGCGCATCGTGCGGCTGGCCCCGGCCTTGACCAGCGCCGCCTGGCGCACCGCCGTGCGCACCCCCTCGGTGATCATGAAGTCCACGGGCGTGCGGGCGATGGCCGCCTCGACCACCGCCGTCAGCGCCGGATGCACGCCCTCAAGCCGCGTGCGCGACCGGCTGGACAGCCGAAAGCTCATGGCTGGCCTCCCGTGATCTTCAGACGGGCGTTGGCGATCAGGGCGACCAGTTGCTGGGCGGTGGGCGCCACCAGATACAGCACCAGGATCAGGGCCAGCAGCCCCATCAGCCCATCCGTCATTTTGGGCAGCATCTCGGGCGGCATTCGCCCGACGGTGCGCATCAGCAGCACCCACAGCCCCGCGCTGACGGCGAAGGCATAGAGCCGCCGAAACAGCCAGCGTCCTTCAGCCAAGGGGATCGGCCCCTGCACACGTCGGGTCATCGTTCGTCCTCCTCGTCATAGGTTTCGACGGCGCAGCGCCCGTCCCAGCCGGAATGGGCGCGCCATTCCCCGTCGCTGAGGCTGTCGGGCGCTTCCCACGCCTCGGCCTCCAGCACTTCGACCGGCTCGGCCGGATGTCGCCGCCGGCTCATCCGACGGCCGTGATGCGAACGACGCCCGCAGCGCCTGAACCGCCCTGGCCGGCGACGGTCAGGCCAGCGCCTCCTCCACCTCCGCCTGCGCCAAAGGTCGCGCCTGCGCCGCCGGGACTTCCGGCGCCGCTCGCCGAAGCGTTTCCGCCCCCGCCGCCTCCGCCGACCATCGACAGAGACGGCCTCGTAGAGGCCTGACCCGCAGCGCCAGCGACGCCCCCGGCCGCGCGAAGGCCCGACCAGCCGCCGGCGCCGCCCGGTCCCCCGGATCGCGAGACATTGGCCGCGCTCAGTCCGCCGCCCCCGCCTCCCCCGCCCGGCCCATCGGCACAGGCGGTTTCGCCGCCCGTCGCCCCCGCCATCGTGATCGACGAACCGCCGCCGGGATTGGCGGCGCGCAGGCCATGTCCGCCGGCGCCGCCCAGACCCTCGCTGGACGTTCCCGTGGCTCCACCGGCCCCGCCCGACGCGCGCAACAGGACGGTCCCGCCCGACGCGATCCGGCTCTCGCCGCCCGCGGCGCCGCCTGCGCCGCCCGTCCCGACAGTGATCGCCAGCGCGTCGTCCAGGTCTTCGATGGACCAACGGCCATGCGTCAGACCGCCCGCGCCGCCCCCGCCACCGCCGAAACGTGCGGTTCCCTCCGGTCCCGACAGTCCTGCGCCTCCGCCTCCTCCGCCGCCGACGCAGGCGACTTCGATCCATCGCGCCCAGGGTGGCGGAGCGTACTCACCGTCGTTGGTGAGCAGGACCGTCTCGCGCCTGACCGCGCCTTGATCAAAGGCGATGCGGCCCGTCGTGCGGTCCACGCGGAACACAGGCCGCCACGTCCCGGCGTCGTCGCAGGCCTTGAGGCCCAGATCGTCATCGCCGATCAGGCCCAACTCCGCTCGGGCGGCGTATCCGCTCTGGAACAGCAACGACAGGACATCGCCCGCCGCCTGCTTGTTCAGCGTCAGACGGAGGTCGCCGTCGCCGCCCTCGTCCACACCACGCGCGGTGAACAGGGCGGCGTTGATCTTGGCCGCCAGGGGGGTGTCCGCATCGGCGGTCGTGCCCAGGCCCAGCAGCGCCAGCCCCTGCACCTCGCCCAGCCGTTCGCCCAGCGCGACCCAGCCTGCGTCGGCCCGCACCACCGCGACGCCTTCGTCCAGCACGACGGCGATCACGCCGTCGGGGGTCGGCACGATGGTCCAGCCGTCCGCCTCGAACCGCATCAGGGTTCCGACTGCTCGCCCGGCCCAGGCCGTGCCCTCCGCATCGTCCGGCAGGATATAGAGGTCGCCGTCGGACGCATCGCCCGGCTGAACCGCTGTCGTCCGGCTGACCACCGCCGTCTGCAACAGAGCGTCCAGCCGGGTCAGGGCGGTGTTCAGGGTCACATGTTTCTGCATCTGCCCCGCCGCCAGATAAGGCAGGGCCAGACGCGCGCTGAAATCGTCGCTCATTCTTCTCTCCGTTGTCGTCGGAGATCAGTCTGGGCGCGGCCCTACCTCAGGCCGGAAGACGGTCGATGCCGTCTATCAGGCTTTTGATTTCATGTGATTTCGTCTCGGCGAATAGGATGGCTGGGCCTGCCCAGCCATCCTATTTCAGTCGTGCAGATAGACGATCCGCTTCAGCGTCTTGTCGTTCTCAACCCGCGCCTCGTGCATCTCGTGATCGCCGCTGGTCCGCGCATTGGCCTCGGTGTCCTCGACCCAATGGGTGCTTTCGATGTGCTTCTGCAGCGCCCGCGCCGCCATCAGCTGGCCGGGAAAAAAGGTATCCACGATGTCGCCCGCAATGGGCACCGTGCCGGTCGCCGTATCGATGGCCATATAGGCCCCCATCCGCGCCAGGGTCGCCGGCGTCGCCCTGGCCCGCACGGCCTGAAGCATCAGCCAGCCCCCGGTTCCGACCGTATAGACCGTGCCGACCACCGGCACCCAGGTCAGCATGGCGTCCAGCCCAAGGCCGAACGGCCCGATGCCGATCACACGGTCGGACAGCTTCTTTACGCCCTCGACATTGGACCAGATGTTCTCGATATCCCGGATCGACCGTCTGGCCATGTCGCCCTCCAAAGCGTCGCCTTAACGCGGCGCGACGCTTCCCGTTCAATCCGAGAGATACGTCTTCGATGACCCTGATCAAGCTGGCGGCGAATGCGACGGCAAGCGCCCTTCTGCTGGGGCTGGCGGCGTTCGGCGTGGCGGCCCTCAGCGGGATCGGACATCGCTGGGTCGACATCCTGGCCCAGTTCACGTCGCCAATGCTGCTTGCGGCCGTCGGCGTGACCCTGGTCTGTCTGATTCTGCGACTGTGGCCGGCCTCGATCATCGGAGGATTGGCCTGTCTGGTGCTGGCCATCGCCGTCTGGCCCCAGTGGACGCCGAAGAAGGGCGCGGCCGTGCCCGACCAGCCCATCGTGCGGGTCTATTCCGCCAATCTGTGGGTGTTCAACACGGATGTAGAGGCGATGCGCCGGTCCATTTCCGCCGCCGACGCCGACATTCTGGTGCTGGTCGAAATGGGCCAGGCGCCGGCGTCGCAGTTGGAGACGCTGCTGCCGGACTATCCTCACCGCGCCCTAATCGGCCAAGCTCGGCCGGGCGATCATGCGCGCTCAATCATCGCCTCGCGCTATCCGATCCTGCAACGACTGCCCGACCGCAACGACGGCCTCAGCGCCGTTGGCGCGGTCGTCCAGACGCCCATCGGCCCGATCAACGTCTTCGGCGTCCACCTGACCCGGCCCTGGCCCTATCAGTATCAGTGGGGGCAGATCAGCCAGGTCATGGCCCTGACCGAGCGTCGCAAGGCCGCGCCGGATCACCCGGTCATCGCCGCCGGCGATTTCAACAGCGTCTCGACCGCCCGCATCGGTCGTCAGATCCAGGCGGACATGGGCCTGATCCCCGCGCCCGGCTGGCCCGCGACCTGGCCCAGTCAGGCCCCGGCCTTCGCCGGCATCACCATCGATCAGGTCTATCGCTCGCCGGATCTGGCCCTGATCACGCGACACCTGGGCCAGCCGACGGGGTCCGACCACCGCCCAGTCATTACAGAGTTCACACGCGCCCATCCGCCGCGATAAGCGCCTTCAGCCGCGCCTCATGCCCGTCGGCCGGAAAGTCGTCAGCGACCCAGCCGTCCTCGAACGCCTTGATCAGCCGGCCCGTCTCAGGCCCTGCGGCGAGGCCCAGCCGCGCCAGATCGCGGCCGCCGACCGGCATCTTCGGCGGCGTCCACTCGGCGGCCAGCGAACGCAGCCGCGCCCCGTCGCCCTCGCCTGCCGCCTCGGCGCGCATCAGCCGATCCTCGAACGCCCTGCGTCCCAGCCGATAGATCGCCGCCCGGGCCTCGGCGTCGCTCATGCGCGGCGACACAGCCTGCCCGTCCCCAACCGCCGCCGACAGCCGGTCCCGCACCGCGTTCGACAGGCGTAGAGTGCTTGCGATCCCAACAACTGCCGCCGCATCGGCGGGCAGCAAAGCCGACAGCCGCATCACCGGATCGTCGGTCAGACCGCACATCGCCTCAAACAGCGGCAGCGGCTGCACCTGCGGCAGCACCTGGGCCAGCACGCCCGTTTCGGCCATCGCCCGCACCGCCGCACGCGGATCGCGCGCCGCCAGCAGTTTCAGCAGCTCCTTGGACACCCGTTCGGCCGACAACTGCGCCATGCCCGCCTTCAACGCCGCACAGGCCGCCAGCCCGACCGCGTCAGGCGCGCCCCGCCCGTACCAGGCGTAGAACCGGAAGAAGCGCAGGATACGCAGATAGTCTTCGCGGATGCGCGTCTCCGCCTCGCCGACGAAGACGATCCGCCCCGCCGCCGCGTCGTCCAGCCCGCCGCCGGTCGGGTCGAACACCGTCCCGGCCGCATCGGCATAGAGGGCGTTCAGCCGGAAATCCCGCCGCGCCGCATCCTCGGCCCAGTCCTCGGTGAAGGCGACGACCGCGCGGCGTCCGTCCGTCTCGACGTCGCGGCGCAGGGTCGTGATCTCATAAGGCCGCCGCTCCGACACCCCGGTCACCGTGCCGTGCTCCACCCCGGTCGGCACGGCCTTCAGCCCCGCCGCCTTCAGCGCCGCAATAGTCTCTTGCGGCCGCAACCGCGTGGCGATGTCGATGTCGTCGACCGACTGGCCCAGCAGGCTGTTGCGCACGCAGCCGCCGACGAACCGCGCGCAGCCCGGACCGCCCGCCGCCTCCAGCGCCGCGATAACCGCCCGCGTCGCTTGGCTTGCCAGCCATGGCTGCCCCGCCATCGAGACGCTCATGCTGCGTCCTCGTCCGCCGCTGCTTCGGGCGCGGCCTCATCGCCATAAAGCCGGACGTGCAAAGCCTTCAGGATTCCCGCCGTCACGCCCCAGATATAACGCTCGCCCCAGGGCATGGCCCAGAACCAGCGCCGCAGTCCCTCATCCATGTCGTAGAAGTCGCGCCTGTGGTTAGCGGCGTCCATCAGAAAGTCCCAAGGCGTCTCGAAGACCTCAGCCACCTCGTCCGGCGAGGGCGTCGTGACCGGCGCCTCGCGCAACCAGCCGATCACCGGCGTCACCAGAAAGCCCGTGCCGGTCTCATAGGCGTCGGACAGGCCCAGCACCTCGACTGCAGCCGGGTTCAGCGCCACCTCCTCGTCCGCCTCACGCAGGGCCGCCTGGACCGCGTTTTCGCCGGGGTCCAGCCGCCCGCCCGGAAAGGCGATCTGGCCTGTGTGTCGCGCCAGGGTGTCGGCCCGCCGCGTCAGCAGAACCGTCGCCCCCTCGGGCCGGGCCACGATGGGGATCAGCACCGCCGCCGGCCGAAGCTCCTTGGCCGTCCGTGTCGCCTGGGGGTTCAGGTCGAAGTCCGATCGCGCCGCGACCAGCTCCGGCCGCCAAGTCTCGACCGGCGCCAGCCGTTCGACCAGCCGGTTTCTCAGTGTCTCCAGGCTCACGTCACGGTTCCCAGCGAGAAGGCCTTACCCCCTGAACGCACCACCAGCCGCCCATCGACCTCCTCGGCCATCTCGACCAGTTCGTAGAAGACAGGGCGCGCGATTCGCGCCCACAGGTCTCGCCGCACATGGACGCGCGGCGCCGGTTCGCCCGTCGTCGGATCGGTCTCGACCACGATGGGATCGGCCTCGCTCGCCGCCACCTCGTCCCCGACATCGGTCGTGAACACCAAGTCGTCGCCATCGCGCGCCATCGCCACGGCCCGAAACGGCAGATCCTCGACCTGGATCTTCAGCTTCTCGACCGGCGTGACCAGGTGATAGCCGTCCGGGTCTTTGCGCAACACGGTCGAGAACAGCCGCACCAGCTCCTTACGCCCGATGGGCGAGCCTTCGTGCATCCAGACGCCATCTGCCCGGATGACGATGTCGATCTCGCCGCAATGCTCGGGATGCCACAGGTGAACCGGCGGCAGCCCTTTGCCGGGCGCCTGTTTCGCCGCCTCGGCGACGGCGTTCAGTCCTGACTTGGGATCATCCATCCCTCTGACTTAAGCCCCGCGAACCGTGCGGGAAAGGTCAGCCGATGCGAACCGGACCCGAAACCTGATCCACGCCCGTCGCCAGCCACAGGACGCGGCGGCGATCCACTGGTCCCGGCAGGATCGCCTCGGGCGCATGGGCAAAGCCGAACCGCTCGAAATAGGCGGCGTCGCCGACCAGCAGCACCCCGCCGACATCCAGCGTCCGCGCCTGGTCAAGACAGGCCTGCACCAATTCGGCGCCCAGACCGTCGCTGCGTCGGCCGGCGTCCACCGCGATGGGACCGAGGAACAGGGCCGCAGTTTCGCCGACCGTGACGGGCCAAAGCCGCACCGAGCCGATCACCCGCCCGTCCAGCCGCGCGACGAAGCCGACGGCGGCGTGCGAGCCTTCACGCAGGCGCTCGGCCGTCTTGGCGAACCGGCCCGGTCCGAAGGCCGCCATGACCAGCGCCTCCACGCCTTCGGCGTCGGCCGGCGTCTCGGCTTCGATACGGCTTACGGCCGGGGAAATGGCGAGGGCGTGCGACATCGGCGCTCCAGTAGGCGCGGGCACCTAGAAGCAAAGCTGCGCCAAATCAAGGCGCGGTTCGATGACCGTCAGCCTGCCTTTGAAAAGTCCGGCGCACGCTTTTGCGTAAAGGCCATGAAGGCCTCCATGGCTTCGGGGCTTTTCATCTGCGAGCCGAAGGCCTCGCCCTCGCGCTGCATCAGGGCCCACAGACCTTCCGCGTCACGCATCAGCCGCTTGGTCTTGCGGATGGAGTTGGGCGCACGGCCCGCCACCCTTGCGGCCAGGTCTGCCGCCGTCGCCTCGACCTGATCGGCCGGGACCGCGCGATTGGCGATGCCCCAGGCCAGGGCCGTGCGCCCGTCCAGAGGCTCGCCCAGCGCGAACAGTTCAAAGGCCCGCTGATGACCGATCACGGCCGGCAGCAGCAGGCTGGACGCCGCCTCGGGCGCCAGGGCCAGGTTGACGAAGGGCACGGACAGAAGCGCGTCTTCCGCCACCACGACCAGATCGCAGTGCAAAAGCATGGTCAGGCCGATCCCGACCGCCCGCCCCTTCACCGCCGCCACGGCCGGCTTGTCCAGATCCGCCAGCGCTTTCAGGAAGCGGAACACCGGCATGTCCCCCGGTCCCGCGCCCTGCGATCCCAGGGCGATGAAGTCCTGAATGTCGTTGCCGGCCGAGAAGCTGTCGCCCTCGGCGCGCAGCAGCAGCACCCGCACCGCATCGTCGGTCCGCGCCCGCTCGGTCGCTTCGGCCAGGGCCGAATACATGGCCTGGGTGATGGCGTTCTTCTTGTCGGCCCGGTCCAGGGTGACGCTCAGGACGCCGTCGATCAGTTCGCTGCGGATATGTTCGCTCACGTCGTTTCCTCGTCCTGTTCGACGGCGCTCCACCAGTCGACGCCGTTCTCGTCCCGCGTCCGTTGGGCGCGGCCGCGTCGTTTCAGATAGTTCAGGTGCGCCTGGGCCTCGCCCGTGGCCATGCCGAGCACCCCGTCACTGACCGCCCGACCGAAGACGGCGGGGAAGCCATCGACGACCCTAGACGGTTGACGCAACGTCCGCTCAAGCCGTTTCAGCGCCACCTCGTGTCCACGCTTCAAGGCGTCGAGCCGAGCATGAACGCCGTAGAAGGGCTCGCCATGCGCCGGCAGGGTGAACGTCCCTTCCGGCAGCAAGGCCCGCAGCTTGGCCAGAGAGTCCAGCCAGTCGCCCAGCGGATCGGCTTCCGGCTCCGTCGACCAAACCGACACGTTCGACGATATGCGCGGCAGGATCTGATCCCCGGCGATGAAAACATCGTCCGACCGCCGCCACAGACAGACATGCTCCGGGCTGTGGCCCGACCCGACCACCACGGTCCAATCGTCGCCGTCGATGCTCAGCGCATCACCCTCCGACAGCCGGCGATAGCTGCGCGGCATCGGGCTGACACTCTTGGCGAACCCGCCGTAGTCCGCGCGCCAGCGCTCGATCTGGGCCTCGTCCCAGCCCGCCGCGCGATAGAAGACCTCGCCGTCGGCCGGCGCATCGCCTGCCTGCTCGGCCATCAGCATCCGGCCCGTGATGTATTCGATCTGCGACATCAGCAGGGGCGCGCCCGTCCGTTCGCACAGCCAGCCGGCCAGGCCGATATGGTCGGGATGCATGTGGGTGCAGATCAGCCGCGTCACCGGCCGCCCCTCCAAGGCGCCCGCCAGCGCCGTTTCCCACGCCATAATCGTCGCGCCCGTCTTCAAGCCGGTGTCGACCACGACCCAGCCCTCGCCGTCGCGGATCACATAGACATTCACATGATCCAGTTGAAACGGCAGGGCGAAGCGTAGCCACAACACCCCGCGCGCAACCTCGATCGCCTCGCCGGGCATCGGCACGGCGTCGAACGGATAGATCAGACCCCGCGCGTCCTTC
This sequence comes from Brevundimonas sp., assembly GCF_041648115.1. Lineage (GTDB taxonomy): Bacteria > Pseudomonadota > Alphaproteobacteria > Caulobacterales > Caulobacteraceae > Brevundimonas. The sequence goes on along the minus strand of NZ_JBAZPR010000007.1, from coordinate 80,929 downwards.
GCCCCCGTCGTTCGCATGCTGCCGTCGGCCAAGTCAGTCTCCAATCGAAACGCGCAGACACTAGTCCGTTCTTGCCTTTGACGTCCACCGCCGCCTTGACCCCGCCCGATTAGATCGCCACGAAAGCCTTCAGCCGTTCCAATAGTTCGAGGTGTACCCATGAAAGCCCGCTTCGGCGCCGCCCTCGCGGCGCTTCTGTTCAGTGCAATCTCAATCGTCCCCGCCGCTGCGCAGACAACGCGCGAAACGGACGACAACGGTCGCCCGGTGGCGACCGAAGGCACCTCCCGCGCAGGCGCTGGCCGTTCACGCCGTGATCGACAACCCGCCGCGCCGGCGCCCGAACAGGTGCTGGCCGCCGCCCAGGAGCAGGCGACCCTCGGCAACACCGGTTGTCAGGTCACCGAAGCCAAGCTTCTGGGAACGACCGCCGAGAAGACCTCGGTCTACGAAATGGCCTGCGCCGCCGGCCCCGGCTACATCATCGAATCCAAGACCCCTCCGGTCGTGACCGATTGCGTCGTTCTGGCGGACTCGGCCGCGAAAATGCGCGCCGCCAACCCGGAAGCCGACGTCGGTCCGCAATGCACGATCGAGGCGAACACGGACACACAGAAGTTCCTTCGCGAATACGCCCGGCAAGCCGGCGTCGCCTGCACCGTGGACGAAGCAAAGGTTTTGGGGCGCGCCTCTGACGGCGGCATTACCTACGAAGTCGGCTGTTCCGACACGGCGGGTTTCTGGATCAAGAAGCTGAACAACGCCTGGTCCAAGACCCCATGCATTCAGGTTCTAGCCGAAAACGGAACCTGCGCCTTCACCACGCCGGCCGAAAACGCCGCGTTCGTGAAGACCCTTTTCGCCGGCTCCGAGGCGGCGTCCTGCGACGTGACCGAAGCCCGTCTGATGGGCCAGAACGCTAACGGGGTCTTCTATGAAGCCAAGTGCGCCGGCGCCGACGGCGTCATCGCCCGTCTGAACGCCGAAAACGCCGTCCAGCAGGTCTATCCGTGCGCCACCGCTCAAGCCATCGGCGGCGGCTGCAAGCTGACGACGGCTCCGGCCGCTGCGGCTGCGCCGGCCGGCGGTCGCCCGTAAGCGACGCTTCAGACTGAACGAAGGGCCGTCGGAGCGATCCGGCGGCCCTTTTGTTTTGCGCGCCCTCTTTTCCGAAAGGGAGACGCAGCCTAGCGTCGCCGTCATGCGCATCGCCACCTGGAACGTGAACTCCGTCAACGCCCGCCTGCCCACCGTGCTGGCGTGGCTGGAGCAGGCCGCCCCCGACGTCGCCTGTTTTCAGGAGATCAAATGCGTGGACGAGAAGTTCCCGCGCGAAGCCTTCGAGAGCCTGGGCTACAATGTCGAGACCCACGGGCAGAAGAGCTACAACGGCGTCGCCCTACTGTCGAAGTTTCCGCTGTCCGACATCCGGCGCGGCCTGCCCGGCGACGATACGGACGAACAGGCCCGCTATATCGAGGCCTTGGTCGAGGCGCCCCGGCCCATCCGTGTTGGGGCCATCTATTTGCCCAACGGCAATCCGATCGGAACCGAGAAGTTCGACTACAAGCTCGCTTGGTTCGAGCGTCTTAACCGCCACGCCCGCGAGCTAATGGCGTTCGAGGAGCCGTTGGCCCTTTGCGGCGACTACAATGTCATCCCCGAAGCCGAGGACGCCAAGAACCCGGCCGCCTGGACCGACGACGCTCTGTTCCAGCCCCAGACCCGCCAGGCCTTCCGCACGCTGAAGAACCTGGGCCTGGCCGACGCCCACGAGATCGGCGGCGAACCGGCCGGCACCTATAGCTTCTGGGATTATCAGGCCGGCGCCTGGCAGCGCGACCACGGCATCCGCATCGACTTCGCCCTGCTGTCGCCTCAGGCCGCCGACCGGTTCCGGGGCATCGAAACCCACCGCGACGCCCGCGACATGGAAAAGCCCAGCGACCACGTTCCCGTGGTGGTCGATATCGATCTTGCCAAGGACGAGGAGGCCTGACGCCCATGGCCGACGCCTTGCGGGTGGTTCTGCTGATCGCCTTGGCGGCAGCCCTGCTGACGACGCTGGCCTTGGCCCTGTCGTGGTGGATGGAGCCGCCGCGTCGCCTGCACCGCGCCATGCTCAAGACCCTAGGCGCCGCACCCGAGGTCGAGGCCCTTTCGCCGGGCGAAGGCCGCGCCTGCGCGCTGAACTTCGACATCGAACAGGTGGTCGTGCTGTGGGCCAACGGCGCCCACGGCCTGGTTTATGCCTTCGACGAGGTCGAGGGCGGCGAGATCATCGTCGACGGTCATGTCGTCGCCCGCATACGCCGGGGTGAGGCGCGCAAGTCTCTGGACGTTCTGGCCCCCGACGCTGAACAGGTGGTGCTGCGCCTGATGTTCGCCGACGCTCGCCATCCCGAGTTCGAACTGGCCCTGTGGGACGCCGCCCTGCCCGCCCAGACCGGCTCGCCCGGCGAGGCGCTGCGCCTTGGTCGCCGCTGGCTATCGCATCTGGAAGCTCTGCTGAAGGGCTGATACGCGACAGGGCCTTTCGGTCGCCGCGATGGGGCGGTAGAAGCCCCGCTCATTCCTAACGACACGCCTTATCAAGGAGGCCGCCTTGGCCCGCCTTTTCGACGCCTATATCGTCGCCGATTGGACCGCCGCCGAAACCAAGAAGCTCGGCGACACCTCGCTGTGGATCGGCGTGGCCAAGCGCGACGTGCGGTTCCGCCTCTATACCGAGACGCACAACGTCGCGACCCGCGCCGAGGGCGAAGCTCTGCTGGCCTCGATCCTGGCGGATCACAGGAAACGTGGCGACCGGGTGCTGGTCGGGCTGGACTTCAACTTCGGCTATCCCGCCGGCACGGCCGCGCGGCTGAAGCTTGACGGAAATCCGTGGCAAGCGATGTGGAAGTTCATAGCGTCGAACGTCGTGGATAAGGCCGACAACACCAACAACCGCTACCAGGTCGCGGCCAAGATGAACCGGCTGATGACCGACGAGGCGTGGCCCCTGTGGGGCGCTCCGGCCAAACAGGCGCAGCGCTGGCTGACCACGACCAAGCCTCCCGCAGGCTCCGGCGCCGACATCCCCGAGTTCCGCGCCACCGAGAACGCCGTCCGCAAGGGCCGGCTTCAGCCCAAGAGCGTGTGGCAGATGCACGGCGCCGGCGCCGTCGGCGGCCAGACGCTGGTCGGCATTCCGGCCGTGCGCCGTCTGTTGGAAAGCCTCGGCCCGTCCGGCGCCGTCTGGCCTTTCGGCACCGGCTGGCGTGAACTGACGCCCGACGACGTCGAGCCCCTGTCGGCCCTGGTCGTCGAGGTCTGGCCCTCGATGCACGAGACCAAGCCCAACGAAGGCGAGTTTAAGGACCAGGCCCAGGTCCGTTCGACCGCCGAGGCCCTAGCCCAGATGGACGAGGCCGGCAATTTGGCCAAGGCCTTCGGTCCGCCCAAGGACGCCACACCCGAGCTGATCGCCCAGGTCGAGCAGGAAGAAGGCTGGATCCTGGGCGTCTGAGCCTAGGCTTCGTCGGCTAAATCAGGCGGCGACCGGCAGGGCCTGCATCGCGTCGGAGACGGCGCGGATCAGGGCCTCGGCCGCCACTGGCTTGGACACCGCGCCGCAGAAGCCCTGAGCCAAAAGCTCCGCCTCCATTCCCTCGCCTGCGTCCGCCGTATAGGCCAGGATCGGGGTCAGACGGTTGGGGCCGGAACTCGCTCTGATCTGGTTCAGGGCCTCGACCCCGCCCATCTTGGGCATCCGCATGTCCATCAGGATCACATCATAGGCGGTGCGTTCGGCGCGTTCGACCGCGTCGGCGCCGTCCACCACATCCTCGACCGTCGCCCCCATACCGTTCAGGAAGGCGCGGGCCAGTTCGCGGTTGGCGGGATGGTCGTCGGCGACCAGCACCCGCAGCCCCCCGACATCGGCGCCGCCCATCGGCGTGGCGCCGACCGCGACCTCTTCTTCTGCAGCAGGCGCCGGGATTTCGAACCAGAAGACGCTGCCCTGGCCCTCGACGCTGTCGGCGCCGATTGTTCCGTCCATGGCTTCGACCAGCCCCTTGCAGATGGCCAGGCCCAGGCCGGTGCCGCCGTGCGAGCGCGTCTGCGACCCGTCCACCTGGGAGAAGCGGCGGAACAGCTGGTCCAGCTTGTCGGCGGCGATGCCGTCGCCGGTGTCATGGACCGCGACGTGCAGCCGTTCGTCGGCGGCGCTCCAGCGCACGGCCAGCCGGACCCCGCCCTGGCTGGTGAACTTCACTGCATTGCCGATCAGGTTCAACAGGATCTGACGCAGACGGTCGGGGTCGGCGATGACGGACGACCGATCCGTGGTCAGTTCGAGCTCCAGATCCAAATCCTTGGCGCCCGCCTGGGGTGTGAACAGCTGCAGGGTCGAACGGGCCAGGGTCTCGATGTCGGTCGGCTCGGGCCGGATGGCGACCTGACCGGCCTCCAGCTTTGAAAAGTCCAGAATGTCGTTGACCGTGCACAGCAAGGCACGACCGGCATTGTCCACCCGGCCGACATAGTTGCGCGCCAGATCCGGCAAGGTCTGTTCCAGCGTCAGGCCGGTGAAGCCGATGATGCTGGTCAGGGGCGTGCGCAGCTCGTGGCTCATATTGGCCAGGAACTCGGCCTTCACGGCGGCGGCGGCCTCGGCCTCGGCGCGGGCCTGTTCCAGCTGGACTTCCAGCGCCTTGCGGCGCGAGATGTCGCGGATGACGACCACGGTCTCGACCGGACGGCCGGTCTCGTCGCGCACCAGCCGCATCCGCGTCTCGCCCCAGACGGCGCGGCCGTCGCGGTGCAGAAGGCGATGTTCCAGCGTCGCCGAACCCCGTCCGCGCGCCATTTGGGCGAAGGTCTGGGCCAGACGAACATGATCGTCGGGATGGACGAAGGATTCGGCCGTCCGTCCCGCCATCTCGTGCGGCTTCCAGCCCAGCAGACGCTCGACGGCCGGGGAGATATAGTTGGAATGCCCATCCAGCTGGATGCGGGCGATGACGTCGGCGGCGTTGTCGGCCAACAGCTTGAACCGATTATGGCTGCGCGCCAGCACTTCCATGGCCGCGCGCTGGTCGGTCACGTCCTGAAAGACGCCGAACATGGCCAGAGGCGTGCCGTCCGGCGAGAACTCCGCCGCGCCCTTGCTTACAACCTGACGGATGACACCGTCGTGGCGATGGATACGCAGGTCCAGTTCGAAAGGCCCCGCGCCCTCCAGCGTCCTGAGCCAGTGCGCGTTCAACTGCTCGCGTTCATCCTCGGGGTAGAAGGCCGACGCCTTCTCCATGTCGGGCTTGTAGGTATCGGGAGATACGCCGTGGATGGCATAGACCTCGTCCGACCAGAAGACAGTCTGATCGACCATGTCCACCCGCCAGTGACCGACACCGGACAGGCTCTCGATCATGCCCAGCATATGCTGCTGCTCGCCACGCTGACGTTCGGCACGCGCACGTTCCAACTCCGCCACCACCAGCCGGGCGAGGTCGCGCAACCTGTCCAGCGTCGCATCGTCTGGTCGGGGGCGGACTTGAGTGTCGATGACGCACAGGGTGCCGTAGTTTGCGCCGTCCGAGCCGGTCAGCAAGGCGCCGGCGTAGAAGCGGACGTGCTGTTCGCCGGTCACGAAAGGATTTTGGGCGAAGCGCACGTCCTTCGTCGCATCCTCCACCACCATCACGTCATTGGCGGGCAGATCGAGCGCATAGGTGCAGAACGACACATCGCGCGACGTGGAACAGCCGTCCATGCCGATGCTGGCCTTGAACCACTGAATGTCGTCATCCAGCAGCGTCACCAGGGCGATGGGACAACCCAGCAGATTGGCGGCCAGACGCGCGGCGGCGTCTGTCGTCGCATCGGGTGCGGCGCCGACGGCATGCAACGAACGAACACTGGAGAGACGCTGGCTTTCGTTCATCGACGCGGCACCCGGACACTGACTGGGTCCGAAAATGCGCGAACTTGCCTACTTTAACGTTACCCAGCGGTAGGTAAGTTTCCGGATCTCAGCCGATCAGCGCCCGCGCCGCCGCGCGCGCCTCGTCGGTGATCTCGGCGCCGGACAGCATCCGGGCGATCTCTTCCTGGCGGCGCTGGTCGTCCAGGGTGACGACCGTGGTGGTCGTCAGTCCGTCGCGGTCGGCCTTCATCACCTTCCAGTGGGCGTGACCGCGCGACGCCACCTGCGGGCTGTGCGTGACCACCAGAACCTGGGCGCCGTTCGACAGGCGTTTCAGACGCGATCCGACGGCCTCGGCTACGGCCCCGCCCACGCCCTGGTCCACTTCGTCGAAGATCATGACCGGCTGGCGCGTGTCCTCGCGGCTGGCCAGGGCCGCCTTCATCGCCAGGGCGAAACGGGCCAGTTCGCCGCCCGAGGCGATGGCGTCCAGCGGGCCGAAGTCGGTTCCGGCGTTGGTGGCGATCTGGAACCGGACGGTCTCGCCCCCGTCCGGCCCGCGCCGGCCCTCGATCGGCTCCAGCGCCACGCGGAACCGCGCCCGCTCCAGCTTCAGAGGCCCCAACTCGCCCATGACGGCGGCGGTCAGACGATCGGCCGCCGCTTCGCGCGCCGAGGTCAGGAACTCGGCCGCCAGATCGTAGGATTCGGCCGCTTCCGCTGCCTCGCGCCTCGCATTGGTCAAGGCCTCTGCCCCGTCCTCGATCAGCCGAAGCTGCTCGCGCAGGCGGATGCGCAGGGTCGGCAGGGCGTCGACGGTGGTGTTCAGCTTTCGCGCCGTGGCCCGCAAGGCGAACAGTCGCTCTTCCGCCTTGTCCAATCGGCCGGGCTCATAGTCGAAGGCGCCGGCGGCGGCGTCTACGGCGGCGACGGCCTCAGCGGCCTCGACCATGGTGCGGTCGATGGCGTCTACGGCGGCGGACAGTTTCAGGATGACGGGGTGATCGCCCTCGGCGCCCGCCTGCCCGGCCCGCTGGCGCGCATGTTCGACGGCGCGCAGGGCCGCGCCCAGTTTCTGGCTCAGCTTGTCGCCGCCCAGCTGGATGCGGGCGTCGGCCAGATCGGCGATCGCCTTTTCCGCCGCCCCCAGCAGCGCCCGCTCACCCGCCAGCTCCGTCTCCTCGTCGGCGCGCGGATCCAGCGCGTCCAGTTCGGACAGGTTCAGGCTGATCTCTTCCAGTCGTGCAGCAGCGTCGGCGGCCTGGACCTTCAGCTCGGCCAGCCTGGCCTCGGCGGCCTTCAGCTTGATCGAGGCCGCTGCGACCGCCAGCAGTTGCGGTTGCAAGCCGCCATAGGCGTCCAGCGAACCCCGATGGGTGCGCCAGTCCAGCAGGCCGACCGTCTCGTGCTGTCCATGCACCTCGACCAGGGCCGCGCCGATCTCGCGCAACGCCGTCACCCCGGCCGGCTGATCGTTGACATAGGCCCGGCTGCGGCCGTCGGCGCCCAGCACGCGGCGCAGGATCAGATCCTCGCCAGGCCTGACCTCGAACCCCTTCTCGGCGACCAGGGCCAGAAGATCGGGATCGTCGGGCGCGGAGAAGATGGCCGTCGCGACCGCCTGTTTGGCGCCATTCCTGACCAGACCCGCATCGCCCCGTCCGCCCAGCGCCAGGCCCAGGGCGTCCAGAATGATCGACTTGCCGGCCCCGGTCTCGCCGGTCAGCACAGTCAAGCCGCTTTCGACCTCAAGATCGAGCACGTCCACCAGGACGACATCGCGAATGGAAAGGGCGGTCAGCATTGGCGCACGCGATTCGACATCGACGCCACTCTAGCGCGCCTGATCAAGGAACAAATCAGGAATTACAGCCCGGACGCCCGACGCAGGGCCGCATTGATGCCGGACTGCCACCCCGGCCCCTGCGCGCGCCAGTGCTCGACAACGTCAGCATCCAACCGCAGGGTCACCTGCTGCTTGGGCGTTTCAGCCTTCGGTCTGCCGGGCGACCGCTTGAACTGATTAATGATGTCGTCGGGCAGTACCTCCCGAGCGGGACGCAGTTTGGCCGCGCGCTCTGCGGTCAGCTCCGGCGCATCGTCGTCGTCGAGAAAGGGTTCAGTCGGTGCTTCGGCCACGCCTTTGTTTTCGGACATATCTCTGCTCCCGATCATTGGCCTTGCGCAGGCTGATCGCCCGCACGTTTCTGTCTCGAAGGGTGAACGCCAAAACGTGCAGTCGCTCGTCCAGTTCGCCATAGGCGATCCATCGCGGTTCACCGTAATCGAATCGATCATCCACCTCGATCAAGGCTTCATCCATTTGCAGGTCGTCGGCCCGCAAAAGCGAGACGCCATGCTTAGCGATATTGGCGGCGTTCTTGCCCGGGTCGAAGACGATAATTTATGTAGCTACACAAACTCAGATCGTCAAGATCGGCCTCAGCCCGGAATGATCCGTTGCAGCCAGCTCTCGCGCTTGCCCTCGGGGGCCTTCTCCGGCGTCTGGCCGTTCTCGGTCAGCAGGGCGTAGGCTTCAGCGTACCAGGGGCTGCCTGGGAAGTTATAGCCCAGAACCGCGCCGTTGCGGGTCGCCTCTTCCTTCAGACCCAGCTGCAGGTTCACCTCGACCAGACGATACAGGGCCTCAGGGGTGTGCGAGGTGCGCTGGAAGTCGGGATTGGCGATGACGGACTTGTAGCGGTTGACGGCCGCCAGCGGCTGGTTGGCGCGCTGATAGTAGCGGCCGATGTTCATTTCCTTGCCGGCCAGCTGGTCGTTGACCATATCGATCTTGACGGCGGCGTCCGAGGCGTAGGGCGTGCCGGGATAGCGGCGCGACACATCCTTCAAGCCGGCCAGGGCGGCGGTGGCGTAACCCTGGTCGCGGCCCACGTCCGTGATCTGCTCAAAGTTGCAAACCGCCTTCATGTAGAAGGCGTAGGACGCCGACGGATTGCCGGGAAACAGCTGGATGAACCGGTCGGCCGCCGCGATAGCGTCGGTGTAGGCGTTGTTCTGATAATAGGCGTAGACCTGCATCAGGATCGCGCGACGCGCCCAGTCCGAATAGGGGTGCTGACGTTCGACTTCCTGGAAATAGTCGATGGCGTCGGACCAGCGGCGCTGCTGCAGACGCTCATAGCCGGTGTTGTACAAGGCCTCGACCGGACGTTCTTCGTAGGCGAGGCGCGGGCGCTCTTTGCCTGCGCAGCCTGAAATCGTCACTGCGGCGATCGCCGCGGCCATCAGCACCATGCCGGAACGGAACTTAGAAGCGGACAAGGACGACCCCATGACGTGTGAAGGAAAGGCCCTGAGCCGTTCCCCCCGGAAACCAACGCGGCGACCTCTAGCACCCGCGACCGAGCCGCGCCATGCCGAGGAAATCTCAGCATACGACTTGCCCTGCCCGGCTCCACTGGTAAAGAGCGCGCCAACCGACCGCCGTTCATGGGGGGCGGATGACGGCGAAAGGATGACCGGCCGATGAAGCTGCTCTCAGGCAACTCCAACCGCGCACTGTCCCAGGCGATCGCCGACCACCTGGATGCGCCCCTCACCAAGGCTCAGGTCAAGCGTTTCGCCGACAACGAAGTCTTCGCCATCATCGAGGAAAACGTGCGCGGCGAGGATGTCTTCATCCTGCAGTCGACCTCCTATCCGGCAAACGACAATCTGATGGAGCTGCTGATCATCACCGACGCCCTGGTGCGGGCCTCGGCGCGGCGGATCACGGCCGTCATCCCCTATTTCGGCTATGCGCGTCAGGATCGTAAGACCGGCGGCCGCACGCCGATCTCGGCCAAGCTGGTCGCCAATCTGATCACGCGCGCCGGCGCCGACCGCGTCCTGACGATGGATCTCCATGCGGGCCAGATTCAGGGCTTCTTCGACATTCCGACCGACAATCTGGTGGCCACGCCCGTGCTGGCGCAGGACATCAAGGAGCGATACGCCCGCGGCGACGACCTGATGATCGTCTCGCCCGACGTCGGCGGCGTGGTGCGCGCCCGTTCGCTGGCCAGTCGCCTGGACGCCGACCTGGCCATCGTCGACAAGCGCCGGCCAAAGGCGGGCGAGAGCGAAGTCATGAACATCATCGGCGACGTTCAGGGCCGCCGCTGCATCCTGTTCGACGACATCGTCGATTCGGGCGGCACCCTGGTCAACGCCGCCAAGGCCCTGATCGACCAGGGCGCGACCGAGGTCTCGGCCTATATCAGCCACGGCGTCCTCTCCGGCCCGGCCGTCCAGCGGATCACTGACGGCCCGCTGAAGGAGCTGGTGATCACCAACTCCATCGAGCAACCCCACGAAGTTTTGAACTGCCCGAAAATCCGAACGGTTTCCGTGGCTCCGCTCGTCGGTGAAGCTATCCGACGGATCGCGAACGAGGAATCGGTTTCAAAGCTGTTCGATTAACCTTCGGATAACCATAAGGCCCGCCTTATAAGCGCCAACAGTGTTGGCGCTTTGTGCGCGCGTGATCGCCTGAGGAAGTCTTCATGAAATCGGCCCTACTGAGCCGCGGCCTCTCCGCCGCCGCCCTCGCCGTCGCCGTCCTGCTCGCCAGCTGCGAGAGCGGACCGTCGAAGGCTGAGCTGGAAGCGCAACGTCTCGCGGCCGAGCTAGCGGCGCGCCAGCCCCCGCCCATTTCGCTGAACAAGGACGTGGCGGACGCCGCCTCGATCTACGTCGCCTTCCTGCGCGAGGCCCGCACGATCCAGCCGGGCGGCTTCCCCGACGCCGAATCGATCCAGGCCGCCCTGCGCAAGGGTGCATCCTATGATCCCAACCAGCTGTCGCGCGGCCTGATCGCCTATGGCTCGATCATCGCCCTGCAGTCGCCCGAGTTCGTCGCCGGCGTGCGCCAGTTCGCCATTGATCCGGTCCAGCGCCAGCAGATGGTGGCCCAGATCGTCGCCGACCCGGCCTATGCCGCCACCCTGCCCGGCGCCGACGCCGCCGCCGGCCTGATTTCCAGCACCATCGGCAAGGACGCCGTGGCCATGCGCGGCATCGCCGAGGCCATCGAGCAGGACGCCTATACCATCCAGGGCCGCAGCGACCCGCGTCGCAGCTGGGCCATCGTGCCGATCCCGCATCGCGAAGTTCGCCTGGAAAGCGCCAAGACCCTGTCGGACGTGGACATGCTGCCCTCCGCCGATGAAGCCAATCTGCTGTTCGCCGCCGCCAACAGCGGCACGGGCCTGGCCATCGAACCGTCGCGCAAGGCGCCGCCCTACACCCCCGCCGTGGTCCGCTCGTTGGCCATCGCCGCCCTTGCGGCCCTTGGATCAGGCGGCGATGAGGCGCGGGCCAATACGGAGGCACTGACGCACGAGCCGAACAGCGAGTTCTGCCTTAACATGTCCAAGCTGATGCTGTTCCAGTGCCTGGCCGCCTCGCGCCCCAGCTACGAGGACGTCTTCTGCCTGGGCCGCCACGTGACCCGCGACCTGGCCACCTGCACGACCGAAGCAACCCAGATCACCACCATCATCGTCGGTGATCCCCAGGAAACCGGCGCCGCTCCGGCGCGCACGCCCATCTCGGTCTCGGTTCCCCAGACGCCCGTTCCGGCCGCCGCCAGTACGGCGACACAGTCGCTGAACACGACGCCGTCCGGCCCGCGTTAAACCGCATCCGGCACGAAACAAGGCCCGCCCCGAGCGATCGGAGCGGGCCTTTTTCTTTGAGCGGACGACCTATTCGTAGCCGTGCGCCGCCTCGTTTATCACCTGGGACGGCATGGACGAGAAGTCCACGGCGACCGGCGTGGCTGTCTTGGCCTGATAGGTCCGCAGCACGTGCATCATGCGGCGGCGCACCTCTCGTTCGGCCTCCGTGCCGGTGTCGAGCGCCAGGGGCGCCAGGCAGAAGTCGATGATGGCTTCGGTTCGGGTCAGAGGTTCCATTTTGCGGGTTCCTTTTCTGATTAAGCCGCGTGGGTGAACTGGGCGGTCTCGGTCGAGTCCTTCAGCGCCGTCGTGGACGACTGACCGTTGGAGATTACCGTGGCGACCTGGTCGAAATAGCCGGTGCCGACTTCGCGCTGGTGACGCGTGGCAGTGTAGCCGATGGCCTCGTTGGCGAACTCGCGCTGCTGCAGCTCCGAATAAGCCGCCATGCCGCGATCGCGGTAACCGTCCGCCAGCTCGAACATGGAGTTGTTCAGGCTGTGGAAGCCGGCCAGGGTCACGAACTGGAACTTGTAGCCCATGGCCCCCAACTCGCGCTGGAATTTGGCGATGGTGGCGTCGTCCAGCTTGGCCTTCCAGTTGAAGGAGGGCGAGCAGTTGTAGGCCATCAGCTTGCCCGGATGCTCTTTCTGCACGGCCTCAGCGAACTTCTTGGCGTCATCCAGATCGGGGTGCGAGGTTTCCCACCACAAGAGGTCGGCGATATTGGCGTAGGACAGGCCGCGCGCGATGCAGTGGTCCAGGCCCGTGCCCTCTTTCAGGCGGAAAAAGCCCTCGGGCGTGCGGTTGTCGCGGTCGATGAAGGGCTGGTCGCGCTCGTCGATGTCCGAGGTGATCAGCTGGGCGCTCTCGGCGTCGGTGCGGGCCACCGTGATGGTCGGCGTGCCCATGACGTCGGCCGCCAAGCGCGCGGCGACCAGGTTGCGCTCGTGCGCCTGGGTTGGGATCAGCACCTTGCCGCCCAGGTGTCCGCACTTCTTCTCCGAAGCCAGCTGGTCCTCGAAGTGGACACCGGCTGCGCCCGCCTCGATGAAGGCCTTCATGATCTCAAAGCTGTTCAGCGGCCCGCCGAAGCCGGCCTCGGCGTCGGCGACGATGGGAACGAACCAGTCGCGCTTGGCCCCGCCCTCCGCGTGCTCGATCTGATCGGCGCGTTGCAGGGTGCGGTTGATACGGCGGCACAGTTCCGGCGCGGCGTTGGCCGGGTACAGCGACTGGTCGGGATACATGGCCCCGGCCGTATTGGCGTCCGCCGCGACCTGCCAGCCCGACAGATAGATGGCCTTCAGCCCCGCACGGACCATCTGCATGGCCTGGTTGCCGGTGACGGCCCCCAGGGCGTTGATGAAGGGCTCGTCGTGCAGCAACTGCCACAGACGGTTGGCGCCGCGCTCGGCGAGCGTATGGGTGACCGGCACCGAGCCGCGCAGGCGCAGAACGTCCTCAGGCGTGTACGGGCGTTCGATACCGTCGAAACGGCCGGCGGGGGAAGGCACCAGATCGGCGAAGGTGGTCATGGTCGAACTCGGTCTCTGAAGGGCGCGGCCGCAGCCGCCGTCTCAGGGACAAGAACACGTGAAGGTCAAAACTGACACAGCTTGAGCCGCATCAACAAAGTCATCTTGTCATAATATGACTTTGCCAGATCGGTCATGTTGTGACATCATGCAGCCATGAAAGCCGCCGCTGATCGCAAGCTGTTTTTGGGCGCCCGGCTCAAGCGACTACGACGCGACCTGGGCTTGACCCAGACGGCTATGGCCGCTGACCTGGACGTTTCCCCAAGCTATCTCAATCACATAGAACGCAACCAGCGCCCTGTCTCGGCCCAGTTGCTGCTGCGTCTGGCCGACACATACGATGTCGATCTGCGCGCCCTGAACCAGGGCGGCGCTGCGGACGAGGCCCGGCTCACAGAGATTCTGGCCGACCCCCTGTTCAAGGGCCTGGCCGCCCCGCGCCACGAACTGGTGCAACTGCTCGAAGAGGCGCCCGGCGTCGCCGACGCCCTTCTGCGCCTGTATCAGGCCTTCGACGACGGCCGCACCCGCGCCCGTGCCGCCGCCGAGACGGGCGAGAGCCTGATCGAGACCAGCCCCGCAGAATGGGTGCGCGAATACATCCAGTCGCGCGGCAACCACTTTCCCGAACTGGACCAGATGGGCGAGGCCCTGTCCGACGCCCTGACAGCCGAGGCCCCCGTCCACGCCGACGGCTTCGAGCCCGCCGCCCGCCATCGCCTGGCGGCGAAACACGACCTGGGCGTCCGCACCCTGCCGGCCGAGGTCATGGTCGAATGGACCCGCCGCTACGACCTGCATCGCCGCCGCCTGCTGCTGTCCGAGACGCTTGGCCCGTCCTCACGCGCCTTCGCCGTCGCCTATCAACTGGCCCTGGCCGAGCACGGCTCTGCCCTGCACGACATGGCCCAAGCCGCGAACGCGCCCGACGACACGACGCGATCCTTGCTGAAGGTCGCCCTGACCAACACCCTCGCCGCAGCAACCCTGATGCCCTACGCCGCCTTCCAGCGCACGGCCGAGGAGACCGGCTACGACCTGGCCCGGCTCCAGGCCCGGTTCGGCGTCAGCTATGAACAGGCCGCCCACCGCCTGACCACCCTGTCACGCCCGACCGCGCGTGGCGTGCCCTTCTTCCTGATGCGCGTGGATCAGGCCGGCAACATCTCCAAACGTTATGCCGCCGGCGCCTTCCCCTTCTCGCGCTTCGGCGGCGCCTGCCCGCGCTGGCGACTGCATTCCGCCTTCCGCACGCCCAGCCGCATCGTCACCCAGATCATCGAGACGCCCCCCGAGAACGGAAAGCCCGGGGGCCGCTGGTTCACCTTCGCCCGCACCGTCGAGCGTCAGGGTCACGACGGCTATGGCGAGAGCCACGACCTCGCCGTGGGCCTGGGCTGCGAACTCCGCCACGCGTCCCGCCTGGCCTACGCCCACGGCATCGACCTGCAGAACCCCGAGGTCACCCCCATCGGCCCGGCCTGCCGCCTGTGCCACCGCCACCCCTGCGCCGAACGCGCCGCCGCCCCCATCGACCGCCCGCTGGCCGTCGATGACTGGTCGAAGTCCGTCAGCCCTTACCCGTTCGGCGCGGCCTGACGTCTAGCGCCGCTGATCGGCCGTGCGGTCGCGAATGGCGTTGAACTCGGCGGTCGGCTTCCACGCCGGCCAGCTCTCGCTGTCGGCCACCGTCAGACCCAGCCGATACAGCAGGTCCAGGTTCTGCAGCGCCGCCGTGAAGTCATAGTCGGCCCGCCATTCGTCGCTGAGCTCGTGATAGTCTTTCGCCATCGCCGCCTCGTAATAGGGCTTGCCCGCCTCGATCCCGCCCTCGACGAAATCGCGTCCGGTCCACGGCATCAGGGCCGGCGCCCCGCCCGCCGCGAAGTTGAAGTGGTCCGAGCGGTAGTAGAAGCCTTCCTCAGGATAGCCGTCGCCCGTCACCACCCGCCCCTGCACGGCGGCGAACCGACCCAGGATATCCTCCAGCTCGGACTTGCCCACGCCGAACACCGCCACGTCTCGCGTTGCGGGCGTGAAGGGCAGCATGTCGATGTTGATGTCCGCCGCCGTCTTCGCCAGCGGATAGACCGGATCGGCGGCATAGGCCTCGGACCCCAGCAATCCCTGCTCCTCGGCCGTGACGTGCAGGAAGACTACGGTGCGTTTCGGCGCCGGCCCCGCCTTGAACGCCCGCGCCATCTCGATCAGGCCCGCCGTCCCCGACGCATTGTCCCAGGCGCCGTTGAAGATATCGTCGCCCTCGGCGTTCGGGGTCTTCGCCTTGCCGATGTGGTCCCAGTGGGCGGAATAGAAGACGTATTCGTTCGGCCGCTCCGTGCCGGGGATCTTGGCCAGCAGATTGTTGGAATGGATGACCTCGGTCGTCTCGGCGATATCCACGCTCAGCCGTGCATTCAGATCGACGACGCCGCCCAGACCCGCCGTCTTGGCCCGCGCCAGAGCGGCGGACAGCATCTCTCCGCCGATCGCCGCTCCCGTCGCCATATTGATCGAACCGGTGAACCGGGCGTCGCGGGCGCCTTTCACCGTCATCTGCGGCCGGTTCGCCCCGGCGACGGCGCGTCGCCAGCGGCCATCGACGTCCTGAAGGCTGATGACGCCAAGGGCGCCGCGTCTCAACGCCTCCTGCGTCTTGTGCGCGCCTGAACCATAGAAGTTGGGGTCGGCCCCCATGCTGTCCGGTTGCCCGCGCAGCACGACCACCACCTTGCCGGTCAGGTCGGCCGATCCATAGTCGTCCCACTGCGGAGCCGAGATGCCGTAGCCGGCAAAGACCAGCGGCGCGCCCTCGACCTTGACCGCCGGATCGGCCGGGCCCGCACGCAGGGTGATGTCCGTCCCCGAGACCAGCGGATGCGACGCCCCGTCCGCCCCGGTCCACGACGCCGTCGGCGCCCGCTGCGGCGTAAACCGCACCAGTTCGACGGGCTGCAGCCACGATCCGTCTCGGCCGCCCGGCTCCAGCCCAATCGCCTCATACTGCCGTTGCAGATAGGCCAGCGTCAGACCCTCCCCGACTAGGCCGGGGAACCGCCCCTCCAGCTCGTCCGACGCCAGATATTTGATGTGGTCCGACAGCTTCTGAGCGCTGAACTGCGGCGTCGCAGCCGAGGCCACGGCGAAGGCGTCCATCTGCGGAGCAGGCGGCGCGACCGGGGCGGTCGCACAGGCGGCCAGGGCAAGCGCCGCAAGGCCGACGAAGGACGAACGGCGAAGGATCATTCAGGCGCACTCGAAACGTGGAAACGCGAAAGGACGGGGATGTCTCCCCGCCCTCGTTGGTCAATAAGGATCAGCGGCGTTCCGACGCGGTGGTCGCGCGTACAGGCCCGAACTCCGACCCCGGCTTCCATTCCGGCCAGTCGCGACCGTTCGCCAGGGCGCGACCGACGTCATAGAAGACCGTCAGATCCTCGATCATGCCGCGATAGTCCCAATCCGGCGACCATTCGTCCGCCGCCTGGTGATAGCGTTTGGCGCCGTATTCCGCCCGCGCCGCCTCGCGCTCGGCGATGGGCGCGTCGCGGAACTCGCCCCGGCTGCCGGCATAGGCCATCGGCACGCCGCGCTTGGCCAAGGGGAAGTGGTCGGAGCGATAGTAGGTGCCGGCCGCATTCTCGTAATCCGGGACCAGCGACCGCCCCTGCGGCTGGATCGCCGCCGCCAGACGCTCGTCGAAGTCCGACTGACCATAGCCGGTGACGCCCAGGCCCGTGACGCGGCCATAGACGTTCATCGAATCCATGTTGAAGCCGCCGACCGTCTTGGCCAGCGGATAGACCGGATTGACGGCGTAGTATTCCGAGCCCAGCAGGCCGCTTTCCTCGGCGGTGAAGCTGACGATCACGATGGACCGTTCGGTGCGTGGCGCGCCGCCGAACATGCGCGCCAGCTCCAGCAGGCCAGCCGTGCCCGAGGCGTTATCGACCGCACCGTTGAAGATACGGTCGCCCGTGGCGTCCGGCTCGCCCATGCCGATGTGATCCCAGTGGGCGGTGTAGAGGACGGTCTCGTCCGGGTGGGTCATGCCCGGCAGGCGGGCGATGACATTATGGCTGGTGACCTGATTGGTCCCCACGTCGAACTCGGTCGAGAAGCCGGCGCCGGGCAAGGCGATGGGCTGGAAATCGCGGCTGCGCGCCTGGACCTTCAGCGCTTCGAAATCGAGACCGGCGCGGCGGAACAGATCGACCGCCACGTCCCGCTGGATCCAGCCTTCCATCGGCACCCGCTCGGCTGCTGCATTAGGCCTCAAAATGTCGAACTGAGGCACGCCCCAAGAGTTGGCCACCGTCTGCCAGCCATAGGACGCCGGCGCCGTCTCGTGGACGATCAGAACGCCCGCCGCACCATGCTTGGCCGCCTCTTCGTATTTGTAGGTCCAGCGGCCGTAATAGGTCATGGCCTTGCCGCCGAAGGTGTTCAGCGCCGGCTCCTCGAAATCGGCGTCATTGACCAGAACGACCAGGATCTTGCCGCGCAGGTCCTGACCCTTGAAGTCGTTCCACTGGCGCTCGGGCGCATTGATGCCGTAGCCGACGAAGACCAAAGGCGCGTCCTTCAGGCTGACGTGCTCGGCCGGGCGACGGGTCGAGATGGCGACCTCGCGCCCCTGCGTCATCGGCAGGGTCCAGTCGCCCAGTTTCAGGGAGGCCTGGACGTTAGACTGCACGAAGCGGTTCAGGACCACGTCCTGCGTCCACTGACCGTTCGGC
Source organism: Brevundimonas sp. (assembly GCF_041648115.1). Classification (GTDB taxonomy): domain Bacteria; phylum Pseudomonadota; class Alphaproteobacteria; order Caulobacterales; family Caulobacteraceae; genus Brevundimonas. The sequence goes on along the minus strand of NZ_JBAZPR010000007.1, from coordinate 63,051 downwards.
CCGCCCGGCTCGAACCCGGCGTCGGCATAGCCTTCCCTCAGATAGCGCACGACCTTGTCTTCCGCCGGGGTGGCGATGCCGCGTCCCTCATAGCTGTCGTCCGACAGCGTCTTGATGTCCTGTGAAATCCGCGCGGCGTCGAACGCCGGGACGGTGTGAACAGCGCCGGCATTGGGCGCCGTGGCGCAGGCCGACAGCGCGGCGCCCGCCAACAGGACGGCGGCGAACGAAGAGACAAGACGCATGAACTGAAGGCCCCACAGCCGGAAACGATAGGCGACCCTAGGCGGCGAAACCTACCATGTCGATTCCGTGTCACGGACCATTCGTCGCAAACGAAAAACCCGCCGAAGCAAGCTTCGACGGGTTGATGTTTCGGTGCTCGGAAGACGCTTAGTGCGCCACGCCTTTCCAGATCCGGCGATAGGCGACGTAGGTGATGCCCGCGAAGATGAACAGGTAGATCAGCACGCCCAGGCCGGCCTGTTTGCGCTCGACCATCTTGGGTTCCGACGTCCATGCGATGAAGGCCGCGACGTCCTTGGCGTATTGATCCACAGTCTGGGGCGAACCGTCGTCATAGGTGACCTGGCCGTTCTGCAACGGCGGCGGCATGGCGATGAAGCCGCCGGGCGGGACGCGCTTGTGGTCGCCGGTCCAGAACGGCGTCAGGTCGCCCGCCATATAGGGGTTGTAGTGCTGACCGTCGCGGATCTGCAGTCCGGCCGGGGCCGCCTTGTAGCCCGACAGCAGCGAATAGATGTAGTCGGCGCCGCCTTCACGAGCCTTGGCCATCACCGACAGGTCGGGGGGCGCGGCGCCGCCGTTGCCCGCCGCCGCCGCCGTGGCGTTCGGATAGGGCGAACGGAACTTGTCGGCCGGCGTGGCGTCACGCTGGATCGCCTCGCCGGTCTCGCTGTCGATGTCGCCGACCTGCACTTCCTTGGCCAGAGCCTTCACGACCGGGTTGTCGTTCGGGTTCGGATATTTCGGATTCCAGAACGGCCCATGACGGTCGCCCAGGTTCCGATAGTGCATCAGGTTCATGCTGTGACAGGCGGCGCAGACCTCGTGATAGACCTTGTAGCCGCGTTGCAGCTGGCCCTGGTCATAGGTTCCGAACGGCCCCTCAAAGCTGAAACCGCCCGAGCGCGGGGTCGCGGCGACGCCCGACGCCAAGGCGGGGGCCGCGCTCATCAGGCCCAGCGCAATGGCGGCCGAGGCGAGGATCGTCTTGATCGACACGGTCTTCATTCCAATCGTCATGACCCTCAGCCCTTCTGCTCGACGGCGTCCGCGCCGGTCAGGACCGGTTCGGAGATCGTCGCCGGGATCGGCAGCGGTTGCTCCTTCAATCCGACCAGCGGCATGATGATCAGGAAGAAGATGAAGTAGTAGGCCGTCAGAACGCGCGTTAGCCACAGGTACGAGTTCAGGTCGCCGTCAACCAGGGTGAAGGTCTTGAACGACCCCAGCACCGGCGCGTCCGGCAGCTGACCGCCGCACCAGCCCAGACCAAAGCCCACCACCAGAAAGATGATGAAGAAGGTCCGCATCGTCGGGCGATAGCGCATCGAGCGCACCTTTGACGTATCCAGCCAGGGCAGGACGAACAGCACGCCGATGGCGCTGAACATCGCCACCACGCCGCCGAACTTGTCCGGGATGGCGCGCAGGATGGCGTAGAAGGGCAGCATGTACCACTCTGGCACGATTTGCGCCGGCGTCACCAGCGGGTTGGCCGGGATGTAGTTGTCGGCGTGGCCCAGGGCGTTCGGCTGATAGAAGACGAAGATCGCGAACAGGATCAGGAACAGGATGATGGCGAACCCGTCCTTGACCGTGAAATACGGGTGGAAGGGCAACATGTCCTTCTTCTCCCGATCTTTGGGGATCAGGATGCCGACCGGATTGTTCTGACCGGCCGCATGCAGCGCCCAAAGGTGCAGCACGACGCAGCCCAGGATGGCGAACGGCAGCAGATAGTGCAGCGAGAAGAAACGGTTCAGCGTCGCATTGTCGATCGCCGGTCCGCCACGCAGCCAGATCAGGATCGGCTCGCCCAGCACCGGGATCGCGCCGATCAGGTTGGTGATGACCTCCGCGCCCCAGAACGACATCTGGCCCCACGGCAAGACGTAGCCCAGGAAGGCGGTGGCGATCATCAGGAAGAAGATCACGCAGCCGATGATCCAGATCATCTCGCGCGGCGCCTTGTAGGAGCCATAGTAGAGCCCCCGCAGCATGTGCAGATACACGGCGATGAAGAACATCGACGCGCCGTTGGCGTGGACATAGCGGATCAGCCAGCCGCCGTTGACGTCGCGCATGATGCGCTCGACCGAGGCGAAGGCCAGGTCGACGCTCGGCGTATAGTGCATGGCCAGAACGATGCCGGTAACGATCTGCGTCATCAGGCACAGGGCCAGGATGCCGCCGAAGGTCCACCAGTAGTTCAGGTTCCGCGGCGTCGGCAGGGACATGTAGTCCGCGCCGAAACGGATGATCGGCAGCCGGGTGTCCAGCCACTTCTCGACGCCCGTTTTCGGGACGTAGGTGCTCTCGTGATCGCTCATGATCCCCCCTTGGTCCTCAGCCGATCTTGACGCGGGTGTCGGACAGGTAATCGTAGTCCGGCACAACCAGGTTCAGGGGCGCAGGCCCCTTGCGAATACGGCCGGACGCGTCGTAGTGCGAGCCGTGACAGGGGCAGAACCAGCCGCCGTAGTCGCCCGCGCCGAACGTCGGAACGCAGCCCAGGTGGGTGCAGGAACCGATGACGACCAGATATTTTTCGTGCCCCGGCTTGGTCCGCTCGGCGTCCGTCTGGGGTTGTTTCAGGTCCGGCGCCTGATCGTCGGCGATGACCTTCTGCAGCTCGGCCGGGGTGCGGTAACGCACGAACACCGGCTTGCCCTGCCATTTGATGACGACCTGCTGGCCTTCCTGAACCTTGGTCAGGTCGAACTCGATCGACGCCAGCGCCAATGTGTCGGCGGCCGGGTTCATCTGATTGATCAGCGGCCAGGCGATCATCGCCCCCGCGCCGACCGCCGCAGCGCCCGCTGCGATGTAGATGAAGTCACGACGATTGGGATCACCGCCCTCGGGGCTGTGAGTGTCTTCCGTATGCACGACCGATTCGGCCACGTTTCCACCTCTCGAACGCCGCAGAAGAAGCCCAGGAGCCTCCCCCAGCCACGGCACGAACCAACAAAAGACGCCGGAAATCCCCGACGGCCCGAGACTTGCGCCCGTTCGGCGCAAGCTGCTGACGTTTCTTGCGAAACGCTCGCAAACAGACCGCGACAAACCCCCTCGCCGCGCGTATGTCAGGCCTTAGAATGCGTCTCGCCCTTTTTCAACCGGACATTCCTCAGAACGTCGGAGCTTGCATCCGATTGTCGGCCTGTTTCGGCGTCGATCTGCATGTCATCGAGCCCACGGGCTTCCGTTTCGACGACCGTGCCATGAAGCGCGCCGCCCTTGATTACGGCCCCCTGTCGCACATGACCCGTCATGCCGATTGGGAGGCTTTCCAGGCCGACCGCCCCGCCGGGCGGCTGGTGCTGTTCACCACGCGCGGCGCCACGCCCCTGCCCGACTTCGTCTTCCAGCCTGAAGACGTGCTGGTGTTCGGCAAGGAGAGCGCCGGAGCCCCCGACTACGTCCACGCCGCCGCCGACGCCCGCGTCGTCGTGCCGCTGCGCCCCCAGGCCCGCTCGCTGAACCTGTCCGTCACCGCCGGCATCGCGCTCTGGGAAGGCCTGCGCCAGACGGGCGGGATCGATCAGTCCTGAACAGCGGGCTCCAGCAGCGTCTCTAAAAGCCTCCATGACAACCTGCCCGGATGACGCCGCGCGCGCGACGTGGTTCAAGCGCGCCATGAGCGACGTCGTCTTTTCCGATCCGCTCGACCTCAAGAAGGTCGAGACCCGCGCCTGGTTCGAACATCTGCGCGACCGCATCCACGCCGCCTTCGAGGCCTTGGAGGACGCCGCCCCCGCCGACCTGTTTCCCGGCGAACCCGGCCGCTTCGTCCGCACGGCCTGGGACCGCGCGGAAGGCGGCGGCGGCGTCATGGGCATGATGCACGGCCGCCTGTTCGAAAAGGTCGGCGTCCACGTCTCGACCGTGCATGGTTCTTTCCCCGCCGACTACGCCAAAAACGTGCCCGGCGCCGACGTCGATCCCCGTTTCTTCGCCACCGGCGTCAGCCTGATCTGCCATCCCGTCAGCCCGCGCATTCCGGCCGTTCATATGAACACCCGTTTCATCGCCACGACCAAGAGCTGGTTTGGCGGCGGCGGCGACCTGACGCCGGTGCTGATGGCGGATCGTCGCCAGGACCACTCCGACACCGTCGCCTTCCACGCCGCCATGCAGGCCGCCTGCGACGCCCACGACCCGACCTGGCACGCCAAATACAAGGCCTGGTGCGACGAGTATTTCTATCTGCCCCACCGCAAGGAGCCGCGCGGCACCGGCGGCGTCTTCTACGACCATCACGACAGCGGCGACTATGACCGCGACTTCGCCTTCACTCGCGACATCGGCCTGGCCTTCCTGGACGTCTATCCCCGCATCGTCGCCGCCCGCATGGCCGAGCCCTGGACGGAAGAAGAGCGCGAGGAACAGCTGATCCGCCGCGGCCGCTACGTCGAGTTCAACCTGCTCTACGACCGCGGCACCATGTTCGGCCTGAAGACGGGCGGGAATGTGGAGTCCATCCTCAGCTCCATGCCGCCCACGGTGAAGTGGCCCTAGCCCATCGCCTCCACGAACACGTCCCCCGCCCGGCTGCGATACCGCTCCCTGTGCCGCAACAGCCGGAACGGCCGTTCCGGCAGGGTGAAGGGCGCCGTCACCAGCCGCCCGGCCGCCACGGACGCATAGGCCACGCTTTCCGACAGGGCCGTGGCCCCCGCTCCGGCCTCGGCCGCCGCCAGCACGGCCTCGTTCGAGGGCAAGGTCATCGACACAGACAGGGTCGCGGGATCGACGCCCATGTCCCGCACCGCCGCCTCCAGCGTCGAACGCGTTCCCGACCCGACCTCGCGCAACACCCACGGCTGGCCTGCCAGATCGCGCGCCTCCAGCCGCCGCCGCGTCGCCCAGGGATGGTCCGGCGTCACCAGCACCGCCAGCCGATCCGACCCCACCTGGACCTGCGACAGGGCCGGCTCGTCCACCGCCCCCTCGACCAGGCCGATCTCGGCCGCGCCGCTCAGCACGGCCTGCGCCGCCTCGCGCGTATTTCCGATCTCGACCGCCAGTTCGACGCCGGGATAGGCCTTATGGAAATCCACCAGCCGGCGCGGCAGCCAGTAGCTGGCGATGGTCTGGCTGGCGAACACCGCCAACCGCCCGCGTCTCAGGGCGCTCATGTCCGCCAGCGCGGCTTCCGCGGCCGCCGCACGCGCCAGCACCGCCCGCGCCTCGGGCAGGAAGGCCCGGCCGGTCTCGTTCAGGACGACGCCCCGCCCGACCCGGTCGAACAGCCGCACGTCATGCTCGGCCTCAAGCGCCGCCAGAGCGTTCGACACCGCCGACTGAGTCAGGTTCAGCGCCCGTGCCGCCGCCGTCACATGGTCGCGTTCGGCCACGGCCACAAAGATGCGCAGGCGTTCCAGGGTCACAATCGATCTCCAAATCGGATTGAAACGACCATAACTATCCGTTGGACCGCCGTCGAGAGCGGGCGCATTGCCCACATATGAAGTCCGCCGCCCTGCCCGCGCCCGCCAATATGCCCAGCCTTGCGTCAGCGACCGCGTTCGGGCGCAGGATCCGGCCCGGCGTCATGCTGTGCCTGCTGGTGACCCTGGCGGCCATCGGCCTGACCAGCATCGAGCGCGACGTCATCGGCCATGTCTGGCTGGAGCCGCTGGTGCTGGCCATCCTGCTGGGCGCGGCCGTCCGCACCGCCTGGACGCCCGATGTGCGATTCAAGGCCGGGATCGACTTCTCTGCCAAGATCCTGCTGGAGGTCGCGGTGGTCCTGCTGGGCGCCTCGGTCAGCGCGGCGACACTGTCATCGCTGGGCGTCAGCTTCGTCCTGAGCATCTTCGCCCTCGTCGCGCTCGCCATCGTCGTCGGTTTCGGCGTCGGCCGCGCTCTGGGGCTGAACTCACGCATGGCCCTGCTGGTCGCCTGTGGCAACGCCATCTGCGGCAACTCCGCCATCGCGGCCGTGGCCCCGGTCATTGATGCGGATGGAGAAGAGGTCGCCGCCTCCATCGCCTTCACCGCCGTGCTGGGCGTGATCGTGGTCCTGGCCCTGCCCCTGCTGGGCGGCCTGATCCATCTGAACGGTCTGCAATACGGCGCCCTTGCCGGCCTGACCGTCTATGCCGTGCCGCAAGTCCTGGCCGCCGCCGCCCCGTTCGGCGCCGTCGCCACCCAGACCGGCACGGTGGTCAAGCTGGTGCGGGTGCTGATGCTGGGGCCGGTCATCCTGGCCCTGTCGCTGATTTTCCGCGATTGTGCGCCGACGACGGCCAAGCCGGGGCTTTCCCGCCTGCTGCCCTGGTTCATAGTCGGCTTCCTGGTCATGATCGGCCTGCGCTCGTTTGATCTGATCCCGCAGGCCGCCCTCGCGCCGATGGCCGCCGCCTCCAGCTTGCTGACCGTTGTCGCCATGGCCGCCCTGGGCCTCCAGACCGACATCCGCGCCGTCGCCCGCGCCGGCGGCCGCGTCATCGCCGCCGTCATCCTGTCGCTGGGCGCCCTGGTGGTTCTGGCGATGGTGCTGATCCGGCTGCTGGGCCTCTAGATCCGTTTCCTTTCGTCATGCTCCGACGAGCGTAGCGAGATCGGGGGACCCAGCGGCGCGCGTGAGCGCGAACCTGTCACCGAGTCAGTCTTTCAACATTCTGCGGGGCCCCATCGCCTGACGGCGCCGCTCGGTCCCCCGGCTCCGTTTCGCGGCCCGGAGGATGACGAAAGAAGAAAGCGACACGTCAAATCCCGCTGCCGTAGTCCTCGACCGGCGGCGGGGTCAGCAGCAGGAAGGCGCGGATCCAGGCCGTCAGCACGGCCCGGTCGTTGGGCCGTTTCAGACTGTCTATCGCCTCGTCCGCTAACGGATGCGGAATGCGAGTCCCGCGCCGTCCCTCGATCAGGGCCGCCGCATAGTCCGGCTGAAACTCCGGGTGGCACTGGAACGAGATCGCGTCCTGCCCCCAGGCCAGCCCCGCATAGGGCGTGAACCCGCTGGAGGCGATCACCCGCGCGTCCTCCGAGATCGCCGTCACCTGATCCTGGTGCGAAACGGGGATCGAAATCGTCCGCGCGCGCGGATGCATCCACGGCTCGTCGGCCTGCACCTCATAGCGATGCAGCCCCACGCCCCAGCCCTTGTCCGACTTCTCCACAGCCCCGCCGAACGCATGGGCCAACGCCTGATGCCCGAAGCAGATGCCGACCAGACGCGTGCGTCCGCGCGCCGCCCTCAGCCAGTCCACCAACAGCGGGATCCACGGCAGGTCGTCATAGACCCCCGCTGCGGACCCGGTGACGATGGCCCCCTGAAACGCCGATGGATCTTCCGGCAAATGCCCCGACTGCACGTCGAACCGCGTCGTCGGCACGCCCTCACCCAGCAGCGCCCGGAACCGCGCCGGATAGTCGTCGAAGTCGTTTTTCAGATGCTCGGGCGGGTGGCCGGTTTCCAGAATAGCGATGCGCGTCATGCGACCAACCTAGTGGCTGCGGTCAGAAGGTCCAGACCTCGGCCCGCCCGCCGGCCTCGCCCAACGCCCCGGCGACCCAGCCGCAGATCTCGATCGCGGCGGCCGCCGCTCCCTCCGGCGGATTGACCACCACCAGGGCGCAGCCGTTCATCTTCATGGGATTGGTCAACGGCCTCAGCCGCGCCTCGGCGACCAGGGTCGGCCCGGCCTTGCCCTGAAGACGCCGAATGAAGCCGTCGAACGTCTCCAGATCCTTCAGCGGGGTCCAGATCGCGACTGTCGCCGTGAGGTCGCGCTTCACCACGGCGATCGCGGTCTCGGCCGAACGGACATAGTCGTCGGGCTTCTCGAACGGCGGATCGATCAGCACCAGCGGCCCGCGCACCTTCGCCGCCTCCGCGACCACCGCCCCATAGCCGTCACCCTCGCGCGCCTGAGCATTCGTTCGTCCCGCCAGCGCCTCGGCCAGCATGGCCCGAACGGGCGGGTTCAGCTCGAACCCGACATAACGACCGCCGGGCGTCAGGGCGTCCGCGATCAGCAACGGCGACCCCGGATAGTAGCGCGCGCCGCCATCGGGATTGATCGCCGCCACCTCGGCCGCCAGCGCGTCCATCAACGGTGTACGCCCCTCGGCCGTCATCAGACGCGCGACCCCGGCCTCGGCCTCCCTGGACCGCGTCCCGTCTCCCGACAGGTCATACAGCCCTGCCCCCGCATGGGTGTCGAACACCGTCAGCGGCCCCGCCGCCTGCCGCGTCTTCACCAGCCACAGCACCAGGGCGTGCTTGAGCAGGTCGGCGAAGTTTCCGGCGTGAAAGCTGTGGCGATAGTTCATGCCGCCTCGTCTCGCGCCCCGTTCCCGCGGTCAAGCGGAACTCGCCGCCCCGGCCCCGCGTTCGTCGCTTGTCTTCAGCAAGCGGCTGAAAGACCAGTGAAAAGGAAACGCGGCGGATGGCCGACGGATCGCACGCCTTCGACATCGCCGTCGAGGTTCCGCAAGGGCTCAGTTACTGCAGCGACGAGTTCGCGGGACTGACTCGCCGCCGCGCCGGCAAGGGCTGGTCCTATCGCGACGCCAAGGGCAAGGCGATCAGCGACGCCAAGGTCGTGGCCCGCATCCGCGCCCTCGCCATCCCGCCCGCCTGGACCGACGTCTGGATCTGCCCCAAGGCCAACGGCCATATCCAGGCCACCGGCCGCGACGTTAAGGGCCGCAAACAGTATCGCTATCACAACGACTGGAGCACGGCCCGGTCCGAGAACAAGTTCGACAAGCTGCCCGCCTTCTCTCGCGCCCTGCCGAAACTGCGCGACAAGGTCGAACATGATCTGAGCCTACGCGGCGTCTGTCGCGACAAGGTGCTGGCCACCGCCGTACGCCTGCTGGAGATCACCCTGATCCGCGTCGGCAACTCCATCTACGCCAAACAGAACCGCAGCTACGGCCTGACCACCCTGCACAAGCGCCATCTGGAGGTGGACGGTTCGGCCCTGACATTCGAGTTTCGCGGCAAGAGCGGCAAGGACCACAGCGTCAGCGTCAAGGACCGCCGCCTCGCCCGCGTCGTGCGCGAGTTGGAGGGCCTGCCGGGCCAACAGCTTTTCAAGTATCGCTCGGCCGACGGGACGCTATGCCCCGTCGATTCGGACGAGGTGAACGCCTACATCCGCGAGGCGATGGGCGAACAATTCTCGGCCAAGGACTTCCGCACCTGGGCCGGAACCGTCTCGGCGGCGCGGGCGCTGCGCGATGCGGAGGCCGCGACCTCCCCCACCGACGCCAAGCGAAAGATCACCGTCTGCGTCAAGGCCGTCGCGGGCCTGCTGGGCAATACCCCCACCGTCTGCCGCGCCTCCTATGTCCACCCCAAGGTCTTTGCCCTGTTCGAAAGCGGCGCCATCGCCGATGTCCTGCCGGGTTCGGAGACTAAGGGTTTCGAAAAGGCGTTGATCAAACAGTTGCTTGCCGTCTGATCTCAGCGGTTCTCAACGCTGGCGTTAGAAATCCCCATTTGATCGGTAGGATTTAAAGCCCTCCTCTTCCTTTTGGGCGCATCACGTCGCCAGAGGGGGAGCACGATGACATCCACAACCGCCAGACGCCTGCTGTCCGCCACGGCCATCCTCGCCTGCCTGGGCGCGCCCGCCGTTGCCTTCGCCGCGCCCGATGACGCCATCGAGCCTCAGATCCAGACGCCCAGCGTGGCCAGCGTCGGCGACATCGTCGTCACCGCCAGACGCCGCGACGAGCGGGCCCAGGACGTGCCCATCGCCCTGACCGTCGTAAACGAGGAACTGCTGGACCGCACCGGCGCCTATAATGTCGGCCAAATCACCCAGCTTTCGCCCAGCGTCCAGCTGCTCAGCCCCAACGCCCGCAACACCGCCATCACCATCCGGGGCCTGGGCGCCAGCTACGGCCTGGCCAACGACGGGCTGGAACAGGGCGTCGGCATCTATATCGATCAGGTCTATTACAGCCGTCCGGCGACGGCGACGCTGGACTTCGTGGACATCGAACGGATCGAGATCCTGCGCGGGCCACAGGGCACGCTGTTCGGCAAGAACACGACCGCCGGCGCCCTGAACATCATCACCCGCGCGCCCAGCTTCACGCCCGAGGCGCAGGGCGAGGTCAGCATCGGCGACTACGGTTTCCTGCAGGCCAAGACGTCGGTGTCGGGGCCTCTGATCGCCGACAAGCTGGCCGCCCGCCTGTCCTTCGTCTCGACCCGCCGCGACGGCCTGGTGGACAATGTCACCGTCGGCCGCAAGCAGAACGCCCAGGATTCCATCAGCCTGCGCGGCCAACTGCTGTTCCAGCCGACGGACAAGCTGACCATCCGCCTGTTCGGCGACTATTCGGACCAGACGCCCGACTGCTGCACCCAGCTTTATGTCCGCGTCGGCGACACGGCCAAGCCGGTCAATCTGCGGTTCCCGGCCCTTGCCGCCGGTCTGGGCTATACGCCCGGCAGCACCAATCCTTACGACCGGCTCGCCGATGTCGATGGCGCGATCGCCGCCGACCAGATCCAGCGCGGCTTCTCGGCCATCGTCGATTATGATTTCGGCTGGGCCACCCTGACCTCGGTCTCGGCCTGGCGGGCCTGGGACTGGCGTCCCGCCAACGACCGCGACTACACGGCGCTGGACATCACGCGGCAGTCCGCCAACCCGTCGGACCAGGACCAGTGGAGCCAGGAGTTCCGCCTGTCCTCCAACGGCGCCAACCGCATTGACTGGACCGTCGGCGCCTACGCCTTTCACCAGGCGGTCGAAACCCACGGTGTCACGGAATATGGCCGCAACGCCTCCTACTGGCTGACGACCGTGCGCGATCCGGTCACCAACGCCCTCGTCCCAGGAACGAACCCCGGCCTGCTCGAAGGCTACACGGTGTTCAACGACTCCCGGATCGAGACCGACTCGCTGGCGGTTTTTGGTCAGTTGACCTGGAACATCACCGACCGGCTGCATCTGACACCCGGCCTGCGCTACACCCATGAGGAAAAGGACGGTGCCTATGTCTCAACCGTCACCGGCGGCGGCCCCGGTAGCGCCGCCGATCTGACCCGCCGCCTCGGCGTCGCCCGGCCCCAGGCCTATGCCGCCGACATCTCCGACGGCGATCTGTCGGGACAGGTGGCGCTGTCCTATGACGTCTCCGACACGGTCCTGGCCTATGGCTCGTTCGCGAGGGGCTACAAATCCGGCGGCATCAATATGGCCGGCATCCCGAACCTGCCGAACGGCTCGCCGTCCCTGACCAACGCCGTGGTCGAGCCGGAGGTGGTCACCACCTATGAGCTGGGCCTAAAGACCCAGCTGCTCGACAAGCGCCTGACCGCCAACCTGGCCGCCTACCGCACCGACGTCGAAGACTATCAGGCCAATGTCGTCGACACCGGCCCCGGCGCCCTGCGCGGCTACCTGGCCAATGCGGACAAGGCGGAGATTCAGGGCATCGAACTCGACGCCTTCGCCCGGCCGACGCCGTGGCTGGACGCCTATGCCAACATCGCCTGGACGGACGCCAAATACGCCAGCTTCACCAACGGCCCCTGCCCGCTGGAGTCGATCGGCACATCCACCCTGGCCTGCGACCTGTCGGGCTAGGATCTGCCGGGCGTTTCGCCCTGGGCCGGATCGATCGGCGGCGAACTGCATCGTGACGTGCAAGGCCTGGGTCAAGCCGGAGAGGCCTATTTCGGCGCCGACGCCAGTTATCGCTCGACCTACAACGCCGATGCAGCGGTGTCGCGTCATACCGAGATCGAGGGCTACAGCATCGTCAACCTGCGCGCCGGCTTCCGATCCGAAAACGGCTGGGAAGCCTTCGTCTTCGTCAAGAACGCCTTCGACGAAGACTATCTCCAGCTGCTGACGGTCCAGGCCGGCAACTCGGGCCTGGTGCTGGGCACGCCCGGCGATCCGCGCACCGTGGGGATCACCCTGCGGGCCAGATACTGACCACGAAAAAGGGGCGGCCGACCGGCCGCCCCTTTTATCTTTGTTCGCCTGACTCAGGCCGCCTTGTCCCAGTCCAGCACCACCTTGCCCGACTGACCCGACTTCATGGCCTCGAAGCCTTCGCGGTAGTCGGCATAGCCCAAACGGTGGGTGATCAGCGGGCTCAGATCCAGACCGGCCTTCAACAGGCCCAGCATCTTGCGCCAGGTGGTGAACATTTCGCGGCCATAGACGCCCTTGATCGTCAGGGCCTTCAGGATGATCGCGCCCCAGTCGGTCTCCATGGGTTTGCTGGGAATGCCCAGCATCGCCATGCCGCCGCCCATGATCAGGGTGTCGACGCACTGTTTGAAGGCGATGGGCGAGCCCGACATTTCCAGCGCCACGTCGAAGCCGACCTTGAGGCCCAGCTCCTTCATGACGTCGTGGATGTCCTCCTTGGTCGTGTTCACGGTGCGGACGCCCGGGGCCACCTTCTGCGCCAGCTCCAGCCGGAAGTCGTTGATGTCGGTCAGGACCACGGTGCGCGCCCCCGCGTGACGCGCCACGGCGGCCGCCATCATGCCGATAGGGCCGGCGCCGGTGACCAGAACGTCTTCGCCCAGCAGGTCGAACTGCTGCGCCGTGTGAACCGCATTGCCGAACGGATCCAGGATCGAGCCGATCTCGTAGGGCACGTCGTCAGGCAGTTCGATCACGTTGAAGGCCGGGGCCACGACGAACTCTGCGAAGGCGCCCTGGCGGTTCACGCCGATGCCGCGCGTCTTGGGGTCCAGGTGGAAATGACCCGCGCGGGCCGCCTCGGAGTTCAGATCGATGACGTGGCCCTCGGCCGAGACGCGCTGACCGATCTTCAGCGGGCGATCCACGTCCTTGCCGATGGCGACGATCTCGCCGGCGAACTCGTGGCCGGTGATCATCGGGGTCGGGACGTTCTTCTGGGACCACTCGTCCCAGTTCCAGATATGGATGTCGGTGCCGCAGACGGCGGTGCGGTGCACCCGGATCAGCACATCCTCCGGTCCCGCCTCGGGGACCGGCGCGTCGATCAGTTCAAGGCCGATGCCGGGCGCGGTCTTGGCCAGGGCCTTCATCGTGTCGGTCATGCCGTCTCTCCTACAACCTGATCCCTCTCCCGGCGGGAGAGGGAGAAAACTAGATCACGCCCAGTTCACGGCCCGCCAGCGTAAACGCCTCGACCGTCCGGTCGATCTGCTCGAAGCTGTGCGCCGCCGACATCTGGGTCCGGATGCGGGCTTGGCCGCGCGGCACCACGGGGAAGCTAAACCCGATCACATAGACGCCAAGCTCCAGCGCCCTCGCCGCGAAATCCTGCGCCAGCTTGGCGTCTCCCAACATCACCGGAATGATCGGATGTTCGCCGTCCAGTAGCGTGAAGCCCGCGTCCGACATCGCGCCGCGATAGCGATGGGCGTTGGCCGACAAGCGGGTGCGCAAAGCATCGCCCTCGCCCCCCTGGGCGATGCGGATGGCCTCAAGGCTGGATCCGCACACGGCCGGCGCCAGGGCGTTGGAGAACAGATACGGCCGCGCCCGCTGTTTCAGCAGTTCAACCACCGACTTCTTCGCGCAGATGAAGCCGCCCATGGCTCCGCCCAGCGCCTTGCCGAAGGTGCCGGTGACGAAGTCCACCTCGACCCCGTGATGCGCGAACGACCCCTTGCCCTGCGACCCCAGGAAGCCCGTCGCATGACAGTCATCGACCATGATCAGGGCGTCGTATTTGTCGGCCAGCACCCGGATCTCGTCCAGCTTGGCGATATAGCCGTCCATCGAGAAGGCGCCGTCGGTGGCGATGATGATGTCGCGGGCGCCGGCGGCGCGGGCCTCCTTCAGCCGCGTCTCCAGCTCGTCCATGTCGGAGTTGGCGAAGCGATAGCGTTTGGCCTTGCACAGCCGCACGCCGTCGATGATCGAGGCGTGGTTCAGACTGTCCGACACGATGGCGTCGTTCTCGCCCAGCAAAGGTTCGAACAGGCCCCCGTTGGCGTCGAAGGCGGCGGCGAACAGGATGGCGTCCTCGAAACCGAGATAGCCAGCGATGGCGGCCTCAAGCGCCTTGTGGATTTCCAGCGTGCCGCAGATGAAACGGACCGAGGCGGTGCCCGCACCCCACTTCTGCTGCGCCGCGATCCCGGCCTGGGCGACGCGCTCGTCTCCGGCCAGGCCCAGATAGTTGTTGGCGCAGAAGTTCAGCACGTCGCGGCCGGCGACCTTGATCACCGGCCCTTGCCGCGAAGCGATGATGCGTTCTGGCTTGGTCAGGCCCTGGGCGTCGATGTCGGTCAGCTCGGCGGAGACGCGGTCATAGAATGTCTGAGTCATGGTCGCGACCTACGCCGATTTCCGATCCGTTTCCACCCGCATCAGGTCGCCGGTTGGGGGTCCGCCTCGGCGCGGATCGGGCTGACGCGGATCTTGCCTCCGCACGGCTGGAACTCGAACGGCAGGCTGACCGCGGCGGTATCGCCCGGCGCGGTCACGCGCAGGATCGTCACGCTGGGGCAGGATTTCTGCATCGTTTCGTCCGGCACCACGTTCCAGGCCGTTTCAAAATAGGCCTTGGCCTGCGGCGCGATCTCGACCGGCGTCGGCGCCTGGCCCTGACGGAAATAGCTGCCGGGGCTCTGGTCGGCGCGGATCGAGGTCACGGCGCGGCCCCGCGCATCCTGCAGGGTCACGCCCGGATAGCCGGTCAGGCTGCACGCCTGTGTCCCGACGTTCTGGAGGCTGAAGTTGCGCACGCGATTGCCCGCGCCGGCGTCGCCGCCCTCGGCCGCCAGCTTCAACTGCGGCCCCTTGCACGGCAGGGAGGCCGGCAGCACGCCGCCAGGCGCGGGCGTCGGCGTCTGGCCGGGGATCGGCATCGGCCCCGGCGTCATGCCGGGCCCCGTCGTCGGGATCGGCCGCGAGCACCGCTCCAGCACCGCCACGCCAGTCGTGCCGTCAGGGCCAAGGCGGCTCAGCGTGCCGCTCTCTTGCCCGTCGCGCGTCGCCGTCCACCATTCCACGCCCGCCCCGACGTAGCGCGCGCCGCTGGCCGCCTGGACCGAGCGCAGGGCGTAGGTCTGGGTCTTGTACGTCAGCTGCCCGGCGTCGCTGTCGGCATATTGCACCTGGAGCGTCGCACCGCTTTCGCAGGCGTAGCCGACCGATGGCGCGCTGGACGCCGGCGCCGGTTGCGGCTCGACCGGCGCAGTGGGCTGCTCCGGTTCGCCCTGCGAACAGGCGGACATGCCGGTCAGGGCGGCGATGGCGACGAAAGCGGTCAGGCGACGTGGCATCATCAGGCTTCTCCCGTTTCGTCCTCAACGGGCGACACCGTCGAAAGGCTCCGCTTGGCGTCAGTGATCGCCTTTCGGCGTTTCCATCAGTTCGATCAGCACGCCGCCCATGTCGCGCGGATGCAGGAAGACGACCGGCGTCCCATGCGCCCCGATGCGCGGCTCGCCCGTGCCCAGGATGGTCACGCCCTTGGCCCGCATTTCGGCGACGGCGACGTGAATGTCGGCGACCTCGAAACAGACGTGATGCTGGCCGCCCTTGGGGTTCTTGGCGAGGAAGCCGACGATGGGGCTGGTCTCGTCATAGGGTTCGATCAGCTCGATCTGGGCCGTCGGGGTATCGACGAAACAAACCTTCACCCCTTGGGCGGGCAGGTCGAAGGGTTCGCCGATCTTCGTGGCCCCGAGGATATCGCGATAGAGTTTGATCGAATCCGCGATGGAGGGCGTGGCGACGCCGACATGGTTCAGGGCGCCGATCATGGCTTGTCCTCTATCTTCGTTAGGGCGGGCGCGGGCTGGGCGTAACCCAGCCGCTGGTTCAGCTTCTCGATCAGGTCCACCGCCGTGTCGGCGATGGCCGAACCGGGCAGATAGACGGCGGCGGCGCCCATATCGAGCAGGGGCTGGACGTCGGACGGGGGAATGACCCCCCCGACCACGATCATGATGTCGGGCCGGCCCAGCTTCTCCAGCTCGGCCTTCAGCTCGGGGACCAGCGTCAGGTGGCCGGCGGCCAGAGACGAGGCGCCGACTGCATGGACACCCTTATCTACCGCGTCGCGCGCGGCTTCGGACGGGGTCTGGAACAGGCTGCCGGCGGTGACGTCGAAGCCCAGGTCGCCGTAGCCGGTGGCGACGACCTTCTGGCCCCGGTCGTGGCCGTCCTGGCCCAGTTTGGCGATCAGGATGCGCGGCGGGCCGCCGTCGTTCTCGACGAAGGTCGCCACCATCTCGCGGGCGCGGGCGAAGCGGGGATCGGCGCCCGCCTCCTTCGCATAGACGCCCGAAACGGTCTGGACCGTCGCCACATGGCGGCCGAAGGCGGCCTCCAGCGCGTCGGAGATTTCGCCCACCGTCGCCTTGGCGCGCGCGGCCTGAACCGCGAGTTCGAGCAGGTTGGCGTTCCCGCGCGCCCCCTCGGTCAGGGCATTCAACGCCGCATCGGTCGCCGCATGATCCCGTTCGGCTCGCAGGCGGTTCAGCTTGTCGATCTGGGCGGCGAGAACAGCGGCGTTATCGACCTTTAGCATCGGAATGTCGTCGACGACGGGGTTCAGATATTTGTTCACCCCGACCACCGTCTGCTGACCGGTGTCGATCCGGGCCTGGGTCTTGGCGGCGGATTCCTCGATCCGTAGCTTGGGGATGCCGGCCTCGATGGCCTTGGCCATGCCGCCCAGGCCCTCGACCTCGGCCATGTGGGCGCGGGCGCGTTCGGCCAGTTCGTGGGTCAGCCGCTCGACATAGAAGCTGCCGCCCCAAGGGTCGATGACCTTGGTCAGGCCGGTTTCTTGCTGCAACAAGATCTGGGTATTGCGTGCGATCCGGGCCGAGAAATCGGTCGGCAAGGCCAGCGCCTCGTCCAGCGCATTGGTGTGCAGGCTCTGCGTCTGGCCGCCCGCCGCCGCCATGGCCTCGACCATGGTGCGGGGCACATTATTGAACACGTCTTGGGCAGCCAACGACCAGCCCGAGGTCTGGCAGTGGGCGCGCAGGCTCAGCGACTTGGGATCGACCCCGCCCTCTTTCCTCACCGCCTCGGCCCACAGAAGGCGGCCGGCCCGCATCTTGGCCACCTCCATGAAATAGTTCATGCCGATGGCCCAGAAGAAGCTCAGGCGCGGCGCGAAGCGGTCGATGGGCATTCCGGCCGCTATGCCCGCCCGCAGATATTCGATCCCGTCGGCCAGGGTGTAGGCCAGTTCGATGTCCGCCGAGGCCCCGGCCTCCTGCATGTGATAGCCGCTAATCGAGATCGAGTTGAACTTCGGTGTCTCCTGCGCCGTCCAGGCGAAAATGTCGGCGATAATCCGCATCGAGGGTTCGGGCGGATAGATGTAGGTGTTCCTGACCATGAACTCCTTCAGAATGTCGTTCTGAATGGTCCCGGTCAGCTTGGCGTGCGGCACGCCCTGTTCCTCGGCCGCGACGACATAGAGGGCCAGGATCGGCAGGACCGCCCCGTTCATCGTCATCGACACCGACATCTGGTCCAGCGGAATGCCGTCGAACAGGGTCCGCATGTCATAGATGCTGTCGATGGCGACGCCCGCCATGCCGACGTCGCCTTTCACCCGCGGATGGTCGCTGTCATAGCCCCGGTGCGTCGCCAGATCGAAGGCGATGGACAGGCCCTTCTGCCCCGCCGCAAGGTTGCGGCGATAGAAGGCGTTGGATTCCTCGGCGGTCGAGAAGCCGGCGTATTGCCGAATGGTCCAGGGATTGCCCGCATACATGGTCGGATAGGGACCACGAACGAACGGCGCGAAACCCGGCAGGCCATGCGGGTGATCCAGCGCGTCCGAGCTGTCGGGGCCATAGGCGGTCTCGACCGTCAGCCCCTCGGGGGTCAACCAAGGATCGCGCATCGGCCCCCGCCCCGTCGCATCGAGGTTCAGGGCGATCTTGCTGAAGTCTGGAAAGCTCACTGGGCCGCCTCCTCGAAGGCTGCGGCAAACCGGATCGGGATCAGGGGTTCGCACACTCGTTCGACCGCCACGGTCGCCTGATCAGCCGCCTCGACCGGCGCCGGCCGCACGTCGGCATCGACATATTTGGTCACGCCGATGATCTGCGCTGCGCCGTTCGTCAGCGCGGCCTCGCGGACCGCGCGGGCGCGGGCGATGCGGGGCTGGATGACCGAGCCCTTCAGGGCCTCGACCAAGCCACCCTCGGCCTCGATCATCTGGAACTCGGCCCAGCCGGCCTCGGCGAGGTCGCGGGTGCGGGCGTCCAGATACCAGGAACCGGCGGCGGGATCATCGACCCGGCCCAGATTGGCCTCCTCCATCAGCACCAGCTGGGTGTTCCTCGCCTGACGCCGGGCAAAAGCGTCGGACCGGCCTGAAGCGCGGGTGAAGCCGTCCAGCACCACCACGTCCGCCCCGCCGACCGCGCCTGCAAACCCTGCCGCTGTCAGCCGCAGCAGATTGGGCCAGGGATCGCGCGCCGACAGCATCCGCCGCGACGATCGCGCCTCGATCACGGCTGGCGCCTGCACTCCGAACGCCCGCGCCAACGCCGCCCAGATCAGCCGCATGGCCCGGACCTTGGCCAGGCTGTCGAAATATTCCGCATCGACCGACAGGCCGACCACCGTCCCGCGAAGGGCCGCCTCGACCGACATCCCGGCCTCGACCGCCGCCTTCGCATGGGCCACCACACTGGCGGCCGCAAATGCCAGCTCCTGCGCCGCCGATCCGCCTGCCTCGTGCGCCACGCGCCCGCTGGCCATGAAGAAGCTGGCCTCGGGATAGGCGCCCGCATGACGCGCCGCCGTATTGGCCGCCAGGCTCAAATGCTCCTCGACCGGGCGCGGCGATCCGCCTGCCTCTGCGAAGGCCGAGATGGGGTCCATATGAAACCGCAACTGCGCGCGCGGCGAACCCTTGGCGACGACGGCTAAGGCATTGGCCGCATCAGGCCCGTCGATCTCGGCGTCCAGCGCGACCGGCGCCAGCTCCAGAGCCACGCCTTCCAGCGCACGGCCCAGCGGCGCGGAATCCGCCAACACACGGCCCTTCAGCACCACCGAGGCCGCGCCGTTTTCCAGATCGGTCAGGACGGCGGCGTTGACCGCCTCGGCATCGTCGCCCTCCACCAACGTTCGCAGATCCCAGGCCCGGCCTTCGGAGTCGGACGGGCGCGGGGCGAAGATCGGCTGCACGCCGGTCGCCCCTGCGTAGAGAGGCCGCGTCACCAGCTGGTCCGCATCGAGATGCATCAGCGACTCGATCGGCCGGTCCTTCAGCGCCTTCTGGGCGGACTCGCGCCATTCGAGGGGTGTGGGGGTGGGGAAGGTCATGCGGCCATATCGCCTGTGCGGCGTGAAGAGCCCCTCCACCACTTCGCGGTCCCCCTCCCCGCTTCGCAGGGAGGAGACGGATCGACCGCCTGTCTCCTCCCCATGTAATGGAGAGGTGGCTCACAGCGAAGCGGAGAGACGGAGGGGCTCTGCCGCATCACCCGAACTCCACCAGCACGTCGTCCGCCGCCACCGGATCCCCGTCCTTGGCGCCGACCGCCTTCACCACCCCGTCGCGTTCGGCCTTCAGAATGTTCTGCATCTTCATGGCCTCGATGATGGCCACCGTCTCCCCGGTCTTGACCTCCTGGCCCACCACCACCGGGATCGAGACCACCAGCCCCGGCATCGGCGACAGCACCAGTTTCGACGTATCCGCCGCGACCTTCTCCGGCAGGCGCGCATACAGCTCGGCGACGTGCGGTCTCAGCACCCGCACGCGCGCCCTGGCCGCGCGGTGGCGGATGTCGAAGCCGTCGGCGACGCGCTTGACCTCGGCGGTGAAGGCCTCGCCGTCCAGCTCGGCCTTGAACTGGGCCAGGCCGGGCCGCCAGTCGATGTCCGACAGGCGGATGTCGCCCCCGCCCGTCAGGGTCAGGATCATCTCCTCGTCCTCGTCATAGGACAGGCCGACGCCGTGTGGCGTCTTGTCGATCATCACGATCCAGTCGGTGCGGTCCGACGGGTCGCCGTCCTGCTCGGCGATGACCTCGTGCATGGCGAGCGCTGAGGCGATCAGGATGCGCTCCTGCGCCTTCGTCGGACGCAGGCCGTTGAAGCCATCCGGGAATTCATCCTTGATATAGCTGGTCGACAGTTCGCCCGACTTGAACCGGTCCTGATCCATCACCGCCGCCAGGAAGGGCACATTGTGGCCTAGGCCCGACAGATGGGTGTCCTCCAGCGCGCGGGCCATGCCCTCCACCGCGTCCTCGCGCGTCTCGCCCCAGGCGCACAGCTTGGCGATCATCGGGTCGTAGAACATGCTGATCTCGTCGCCCTCGCGGACGCCGGAATCGTTGCGGACGGTGTAGTCTCCCCCAGAACTGGAGTGATCGCCCTCTTCCGGCTGCTCGTATCGGACCAGCCGCCCGGTGGACGGCAGGAAGCCTCGATAGGGGTCTTCGGCATAGATGCGGCTCTCGATGGCCCAGCCGTTGATCGACAGGTCCTTCTGTTCGAAGGCCAGGGCCTCGCCCCACGCCGAACGGATCATCTGTTCGACCAGATCGACCCCGGTGATCAGCTCCGTCACCGGATGCTCGACCTGCAGCCGGGTGTTCATCTCCAGGAAGTAGAAGCTCTTGTCCTGACCGGCGACGAACTCGACCGTGCCGGCGCTGTCATAGTTCACGGCCTGGGCCAGGGCGACGGCCTGCGCCCCCATGGCCATGCGGGTCGCCTCGTCCAGCAGGGGGGACGGCGCTTCCTCGATGACCTTCTGGTTGCGGCGCTGGATCGAGCATTCGCGCTCGAACAGGTGGACCACATGGCCGTGCTTGTCGCCCAGCACCTGGATTTCGATATGGCGCGGATCGATGATGAACTTTTCCAGGAAGACCCGGTCGTCGCCGAAGGCGTTCAGCGCCTCGGCCTTCACCGCGGCGAACCCTTCGGCCATGTCGGCGTCCGAATGGGCGACGCGAATGCCTTTGCCGCCGCCACCGGCCGAGGCCTTGATCATGATCGGATAGCCGATCTCATTGGCGATCCTGACCGCCTCTTCCGGCGTCTCGATCAGGCCCATATGGCCCGGCACGGTCGAGACCCCCGCCTCGGCCGCCAGCTTCTTGGAGCTGATCTTGTCGCCCATGGCGTCGATGGCCTCGGGGTTCGGGCCGATGAAGGCGATGCCCTCGTCCCTCAGACGCCGCGCGAAGCCGGCGTTCTCGCTCAGGAAACCAAAGCCCGGATGCACGGCCTGCGCCTCCGTCTGGCGCACCGCCTCGACGATCTTGTCGGCCAGCAAATAGGACTGCGCCGCCGGCGCCGGCCCGATCAGCACCGCCTCGTCGGCCATCTCGACCGCCAGCGACCCGGCGTCGGCCTCCGAATAGACCTGCACCGTCTGGATGCCCATGCGGCGGCAGGTCTTGATGATCCGAACCGCGATCTCGCCCCGGTTGGCGATGAGGATTTTGGAGAACATGTCTAAGCCCTTTTTGCCGCTTCAGCAGCTTTGCGCTTCGTGTCGTTTCGACGGTCCATCATGAAAATCGTCAGTTCGGCAACGCGGAGATCTGATAGCGGCCCAGCTTGATCCTCCAGGAACCGGCGGGATGCAATTGCGGGTTTAAGAGACGGTAAGTCCTTCAAATACTGAAGGTAGCTCTCCGCTTTCCGACGCTTGGAATAATTTGTCCCTGCAATTGCGTAAGCTTCTCTCGCAACCCGAGAGTCCCAAACCGCAAACTTGTCTGGCAGCAGGAAGTGTAGGAATTTTGACGCCCCTACCATCGAGTTTCCCGACCAAATCGCCACTGATTCAAGGTGCTCGACTGTTGGCTCAGAAAACCGCATTACTCGGATTGCTGTGGCAGCTTCATTGTAGTGCGCTCGAGTGTCGCCGAAGGGCGCACGGCCCATCCAACTCCAAGCCATTGCAAGTGCGCCGTGCTCCCTAAGGGAAACATCAGGCTCAAATTTCAAATCCGCGAAGTATCCCAGATAAGCGCGATAGCCATCAAACCATAGTCGATCCAGCGGCCGAATATCCGAGTTGCTGAAGGAGAAAGACTCGACGTCCTCTCGAAGGCCCTTTCGAAACTTCATAGCGGAATATTATTGTGCTTCTTCCAGGGGTTCTCCTGGACCTTGTTCTTCAGCGTCCGCAACGCCTTCACCAGCCGCCGCCGCGTCCCGTGCGGCATGATGACGTCGTCGATGTAGCCCAGGCCCGCCGCCACGAACGGATTGGCGAACCGGTCCTTGTATTCGGCCTCGCGCGCCGCCAGCGCCGCCGGATCTCCGGCCTCCTTGCGGAAGATGATCTCGACCGCCCCCTTGGCGCCCATGACGGCGATCTCGGCGGTGGGCCAGGCGTAGTTGACGTCGCCGCGCAGGTGTTTGGAGCTCATGACGTCATAGGCGCCGCCATAAGCCTTACGCGTGATCAGGGTCAGTTTCGGCACGGTCGCCTCGGCATAGGCGAACAGCAGCTTGGCCCCGTGTTTGATCAGGGCGCCGTACTCCTGTTTGGTGCCCGGCATGAAGCCCGGCACGTCCACCAGGGTCACCAGCGCGATGTCGAAGGCGTCGCAGAAGCGCACGAACCGCGCGGCCTTGCGGCTTGAATCGATGTCCAGCACGCCCGCCAGCACCTGGGGCTGGTTGGCGACGATGCCGACCGTCTGGCCGTCCAGCCGGCCGAAGCCGCAGATGATGTTCCTGGCGAAGTCGGCGCCAATCTCGAAGAAGTCGGCCTCGTCGACCACCTTCAGGATCAGCTCCTTCATGTCATAGGGCTGGTTCGGATTGGCCGGGATCAGGGTGTCCAGCGAGGGCTCGTCCCGCTCGGGCTCGTCATAGCTTTCGCGCACCGGCGGCTTTTCGCGGTTTGTCAACGGCAGGAAGCCGATCAGGCGGCGCACCTCCGACAGGGCCTCCAGATCGTTCTCGAACGCCCCGTCCGCCACGCCCGACTTGCCGGCATGGACGCGGGCGCCGCCCAAATCCTCGTGGCTCACCACCTCGTTGGTGACCGTCTTCACCACGTCGGGGCCAGTCACGTACATATAGCTCGTGTCCTTCACCATGAAGATGAAGTCTGTGATGGCCGGCGAATAGACGTCGCCCCCCGCGCACGGCCCCATGATCACGCTGATCTGAGGGATGACGCCGCTGGCCAGGGTGTTCTGCAGGAAGATGTCGGCGTATCCGGCCAGGCTCTCCACCCCCTCCTGGATGCGCGCGCCACCGGCGTCGAACAGGCCGATGATCGGCGCGCCGGTCGTCAGGGCCATCTTCTGCAGCTTGACGATCTTGGCCGCATGGGCGCCCGACAGCGACCCGCCGAACACAGTGAAATCCTTGGAGAAGACATAGACCAGCCGCCCGCCGATGGTGCCGCGCCCCGTCACCACGCCGTCGCCGGGAATGCGCTGGTCCTGCATCCCGAAGTCATGACTGCGGTGTTCGACGAACATGTCGGTCTCCTCGAAGGAGCCCTCATCCAGCAGCACGTCGATGCGTTCGCGCGCCGTCAGCTTGCCCTTGGCGTGCTGGGCGGCGATACGCTTTTCCCCACCGCCCAGTTTGGCGGCGGCGCGACGGCGCTCCAGTTCTTCAAGGATGGCTTGAGTCATGATGGATCTTCGCCTCTCGTTCGCGCAAGGCGTGGCGCCTTCATCGCAAATAGGCAAACGCAACTTTGCAAAAAGTGTGGAACTGCGCGGGCTTGCAAAGGATGGCGATATGATCTGCAAAGTTGCGAATGGCTGAGAAGCTTTTCTTGGGCGCCAAATTGCGCAAGCTGCGCGAGGCGCGTGGCTGGACGCTGGAGGCCTGCGCCGAGCGGCTTGGCCTGTCGCCGTCCTATCTGTCGCAGATCGAGACCAACCAGAGGCCGGCGACAGCCCGCGTCCTGATCGCCCTGACGCGCGCCTTTCACGTGGACGCCAGCCTGTTCGACCTGGAGGGCGACGCCCGCCTGATCGCCGACCTGCGCGAGGCCACCACCGACATCGCAGGGCAAGCCGAGCCGCCGACCGCCGCCGAGCTGAAACAGGCGGTCGCCAACACGCCTCGCCTGGCCCGCCAGTTCCTGGCCCTGCACCAGACCTTCCGCCGCCTGGACGAGCGGGTGAAGGCACTGGACGATACCCTGGGTCGCGACGAACGGGGCGCCAGCGTCGCCCTGCTGCCCTATGAAGAGGTGCGCGACTTCTTCCACTATCGCGACAACTATATCGACGCCCTGGACACGGCGGCCGAGGCGCTGGCCGCGACCCTGGCTAAGGACGGTCAGATCGAGCGGGCGCTGGAGACGGTGCTGGCCGATCTGCACGGCGTACGCGTGGTCAATGTCGCGGGACAGGAGGCGCTGCGCCGCTACGACACCGCCAGTCGGGTGCTGACCCTGGACGCCTGGCAGCCCGGCGCGACCCGCTCGTTCCAGTTGGCGCACCAGTTGGCCCTGCTGTCCTTCCGCGACCTGATCGAGGCCGAACTGGACCAGGCCGCCTTCCGCACCCAGGCGGCGCGCGACGTGGCCCGTGTCGGCCTGGCCAACTATGCGGCAGGCGCGCTGATGTTGCCTTACCGCGCCTTCCTGGAGGCGGCGCGGGAGGAAAAGCACGACATCGACCGGCTGCGCACCCGGTTCCAGGTCAGCTTCGAACAGGTCTGCCACCGGCTCTCGACCCTGCAACGGCCCGGCTGGCGCGGCGTACCCTTCTATTTCGCCCGCGTGGACATGGCCGGCAACATCACCAAACGCCACAGCGCCACCCGCTTCCAGTTCGCCCGGTTCGGCGGCGCCTGCCCCCTGTGGAACGTGCACGAGGCCTTCGCCGCGCCCGACCGGATCGGCGTGCAACTGGCCGAGATGCCGGACGGCTCGCGCTACATTTCCATTGCACGCTCAGTGTCCAAGCCCAGCGGTTCCTATCTGGCGAACGACCGACGCTACGCCCTGTCGCTGGGGTGCGAGGTCGAGCATGCGGGCGCCCTGGTCTATGCCGCCGGGCTCGATCTGAACGGCCCGGCGACGCGGATCGGCGTCAGTTGCCGCATCTGCGAGCGCACCGACTGCACCCAGCGCGCCTTCCCGCCCATCGACCGCACCCTGCACGTGCCCGAAAACGAGCGCGGCGTGGTGCCCTATGTGCTGGATGGCCCGCGCCCGGACCGCTATTGATCGGGGCATGACCACAAACGATCCCATCGGCGTCGCAGTCGTCGGCTATGGCCTGGCGGGCCAGACCTTCCACGCGCCGCTCATCGCCGCTACGCCCGGCCTGACCCTGACCGCCGTCGTCTCGTCGCGGCCCGAGGCGGTGCATGCCGACCTGCCCGACGTGGAAATCCTGCCCGATCTGGACGCGGCCCTGGTGCGCGAGGACATCCGCCTGATCGTCGTCGCCACGCCGGACGCCCTGCACGCCGAACAGTCGATCACCGCGCTGAAGGCCGGCAAATCGGTGGTGGTGGACAAGCCCTTTGCCGCCACTCTGGCCGACGCTGAAGCCGTCGCCGCTGTCGCGGCCCAGGCGCCGGGCGTGTTCAGCGTCTTCCAGAACCGCCGCTGGGACGCCGACTTCCTGACCCTGCGCCGTCTGATCGCAGAAGGCGAGCTGGGCGAGATCGCGGTGTTCGAAAGCCACTACGACCGCTTCCGCCCAACCGTCACCGACCGCTGGAAAGACAAGCGCGACGGCGGCGTCTGGGCCGACCTGGGGCCGCACCTGATCGACCAGGCGGTGCAACTGTTCGGCATGCCATTGGGCGTCTACGCCGACCTCCAGGCCCAGCGTCAGGGCGCGACGGCCATCGACTACGCCCACGTCCTGCTGCGCTACGACCGACTGCGGGTGATCCTGAACGCCGGGCATCTGGCCGCCGAATCCAGCCTGCGCTACGTCGTCCACGGCACGGGCGGCAGTTTCATCAAGCACGGCCTGGACGCCCAGGAGGGCCAGTCCAAGGCCGGCCTGCGCCCCGGCGACGCCGACTGGGGCGTGGATCCGTCGCCCGGCGTCCTGACCAAACAGGTCGGTGACGAAACGACCCGCACGACGCCGAAACCCGAACGCGGCGACTACCCCGCCTTCTACGCCGCCATGCGCGATGCGATCCTGGGCAAGGGTTCGCCGCCGGTGACGGCGGATCAGGCCCTGACGGTCATGCGGATCATCGACGCCGGCCGACGCAGCGCGGCCGAGCGTCGCGAGATCGCCCTCTAGCTTTTCTTGCGAGCCTTGGGCGCCGCCGCCGGCGCATGGGCCAGTCGCAGCAGGTTGGCCGCGCCCGGCGCCCCGAACGGCGTGCCGGCCAGGATCAGGATGCGCTGGCCCGGCTCGGCCAGGCCGTATTTGACCGCGCTGTTCACGGCATCGTCGGTGACGGCCTCCAGCGAGTCCGGCTGATCGCCCAGACGCGGCTCCAGCCCCCAGACCAGGGCCAGGCGACGTGCGGTGTTGGGATTGGGCGTCAGCGCCAGGATGGGTTTCAGCGGCCGCTCGCGCGCCATGCGCCGCGCCGTCCCGCCCAGGGTCGTGAACACCACCATACAGCCGGTCGACGGCGCGTTCGCCGCCATGGCTGCGGCTCCGACCAGGGCGTCCACGTCATGCTCGTCCATGCCGGCGTGCTCGGCCCGCATCAGGCTGGGCCACATCGGATCGCGTTCGACCCGCTCGATGATCCGGCTCATCATGCTGACGGATTCCAGCGGATAGTCGCCCGACGCCGTCTCGGCCGACAGCATCAGGGCGTCGGCGCCCTCATAGACCGCATTGGCCACGTCGGTCGCCTCGGCGCGGGTCGGGGCCGGCGCACTGGTCATGGATTCCAGCATCTGGGTCGCCACGATCACCGGTACGCCGCGATTGCGGGCGGCGCGCACAATCTGCTTTTGCGCCACCGGCACGTCCTCGGGGTCCAGCTCGACCCCCAGGTCGCCACGCGCCACCATGACGCCGTCGCAATAGTCGAGAATGGCCTCCAGATCGGCCAACGCCGCCGGCTTCTCGATCTTGGCCAGGCAGGCCGCCTGGCCGTTCACGATCCGCTTCAGCTCTGCCATGTCCTCCGGCTTCTGCACGAAGCTGAGCGCCACCCAGTCCACGCCCATCCGCAGGGCGAAGGCCAGATCCTCGCGGTCCTTGGGCGTCAGGGCCGAGACCGGGATCACCGCCTCCGGCACCGCCACGCCCTTGCGATCCGACAGTTTCGAGCCGCTCTCGACCGTCACATCGGCCCAGTCGTCAGCGCGCTCGCCGACGCGCAGCCGCACCCGGCCGTCGTCCAGCAGCAGCAGCATGCCCTTGCGCAGGGCCTTGAAGATTTCCGGGTGCGGCATCTGCACCCGCGTCTCGTCGCCGGGCGTCGGGTCCAGGTCGAAACGCATGGTGTGGCCCGGCTTGACCGAGATCTCGACGTCCTTGAACCGACCGAGCCGCAACTTGGGCCCCTGCAGGTCGGCCAGCACGCCCAGCGGGCGCTGCAAGGCCGCCTCGGCGCCACGCACGGCCTTCAGGGCGGCGGCGTGATCCTCATGCGAACCGTGGCTGAAGTTCAGGCGGAACACGTCCACCCCGGCCTGGGCCAGAGCCTTGACTGTACCTGGCGCACGGCTAGCGGGCCCCAGGGTCGCGACGATGCGGGCGCGGCGGGCTCTGTTCATGGACGTTTCCTGTTGGCTCTGATCGCCATCCGTATGGACGGCTTGGGCGCTTTGCACCCTTCTGCCAACGAAACCTTTTCCACGTAAGGCCGCAGCCCTGCCGGGAAACACGAGTTTACGACCCCGAAACAGGAGTTTATCGGGCCAAGGCCTCGACCGTTGTCGAACAGGCCGCCACCGCGAACCCGTTCAGGTCCATGCAACGGCCCTCGACCTGGGGGGCCGGCACGCCGATGACATGGGCCAGGGTCGGAGCGATATCGACCGTGCGGATGGACAGGAACCGCTCTTCGCCATGGGCGCCGGGCCACCAGAAGATGATCGGCACGCGACGATCATATTCCCACGGCGTGCCGTGACCGGCCAGGGTCGAACCGACGCGGCCGCCGGCCGTGGTGTTCTGGGTCCAGGCGAACTGGATATCGGGCGAACGCTCGGCCACGGTCGACAGGCGCATGCGCTCGCGCACCGTCATCATCTCCGGCTGGCGGCTGTCGGGAAGAGGCTCGGTCAACAGGCGGTCGCGCGTCTCGGCGAAGGCCACGTCCGGTAGGGCGCGCAGCATCTCGACCGCTGCCTCCGCGACCTGGGTGCGCAGCGGGTTGGGCAGCGACCTGTGCTCGGCGTCGGCGACCATCCAGCCGCTGCCGCCGGACTGAAGCGGATCGACGTCCAGATTGAAGCGCGTCTTCAGCGCGGCATTGACGCCCTTGATCGCATCCATGTCTGCCCGGTGCGCCTGGGGATAGCCGTGCTCATGCAGCCGCTCGACGAAGTCCGACCCGCCATGGTCGGCCGTCAGCACCACCATCGCCCCGCCCGGAACCTGGGCCAACTTGTCCAGGAATGCGCCCAGCGCCGCGTCCAGCCGGTGCATCTGCTCGCACATCTCCGGCCCCTGTGTGCCGTACATGTGGCCGATCCGGTCCGTCGCCGACAGGCTGACGCCCAACATGTCGGTAGTCGCGCCCTGCCCCAGCTTCTGGCTGTCCAGCAGATATTCCGCCGCCTTCAGCGTCTGTTCGTCCAGCAGCGGCGAGCTGTCGAACTTCAGCCCCGCCGGCGGCAGCACCGAATGGAAGGTCTGGCCGCGAATGGTCCAGTCGCCGGCCAGCGCCCGGCACTCTTCGTTCTGATAGTCCCAGGCTGTCGGCGTCGCCGCCATCCAGGCGTTGAAGTCGGCGTTGAAGGCAGCGACCGGCGCCAGCCTGTCCTGCGCCGTCTGGCCCGGCTTGACATAGGTCGTCAGGCCGAACCCGTCGGTGAACCAGAAGGCCTGCCCCTGATGGCCGGCCAGGTTGATAGCGCCGCGATCCTTGCCCGACACCGCCATGACCTTGCTGTCGGGACTGACGGCCTTCAGCCAGTCGCCCAAGGTCGTGACCCGCAGTTGATCCGGCCCCACAGGCCCGTTGTCGCTATCGTCGCGACCGTGCGCCAGATGGTTCTGCGGTGCGGCCAGGCAATAGACCTCCTTGCCGGTCTTGGCGTCGATCCAGTCATTGGCCGGGATGCCGGTTTCGACCGGATGCATGCCTGTCAGAACGGTCGAGTGGCCGGGGCAGGTCTCGGTCAGGCCGTGTGTCTGATAGCCGTTGATCGACACCAGCCCCTGATCGGCCATCCGACGCAGGCCGCTGCTGTATCGACCGCGATACTGGTTGAAGAGGTTGGCGCTGAACTGATCCACCACGATGGTCACGATCAGCTTGGGCGGCGCCAAGGCCGCCGTCGATGCCTGGGCGACCGGAACAGCTGCAGCCTGCTGCGCCACAGACGGTGTGACGACGCCTGCGGTCGAAAGAGCAGCGACGGTCGCGAGAGCAGCGATGCGCGACAGGGACATGCGAAAACTCCGACGACGGGGGCGAACGGCCCTTAGCTGTCGCGGATTGCATCCGCATGACAGCCCGAACCACTCCCTCCTAGTGCGATTCCGTCGGCCGCAGCCTTGCGACCTGATGCAGGACCAGCACGACCAAGCCGCCGACGATCAATCCCACCAAGGCCGAGGCCACGGCGGTCGTCAGCCAACTCATCACCCCGCCCAGAGGCCCGAAAACCGCGCCAACCGCATTGGCCAGGTGTTCCAGCGGCACGGCCGGCCATTGCAGCCCCAGCTTAAGCGAGCCATGCACCAGAATGCCCCCGCCGACCCACAGCATGGCGGCGGTGCCGATGGCGGACAGGGCGCTCATCACCACCGGCATGCCCTTGACCAGCCCCCGTCCCAGAGCCCGCACGCCGCCGTTCGGGCGTTTCGCCAGCACCAGGCCGATGTCGTCCATCTTCACGATCAGGCCGACCGCGCCATAGACGACGATGGTCATGCCGATCCCGACCACGGCCAGCACCGCCGCCTGGTTCAGGATCGTCTGATCCGCCACATCGGCCAAGGCGATGGTCATGATCTCGGCCGACAGGATCAAGTCTGTCCGCACCGCCCCCGCTACCGTCTTTTTCTCCAGCGCCGTCGCATCACCTGTGACCGAAGCCACGTCCTCTTGCGCGTTGCGCCCAAAGGCCTCAAGCAGCTTCTCCGCCCCCTCGAAGCATAGGTAGACGCCGCCGCACATCAGTATGGGCGTGATCGCCCACGGCGCGAAGGCGCTCAGCACCAAGGCCGCCGGCAGGATGAAGATCAGCTTGTTGCGGAACGACCCCAGGGCGATCTTGCCGATGATCGGCAACTCCCGGCTGGGCGACAGGCCCATGACGTAGCGCGGCGTCACCGCCGTATCGTCCACCACGACCCCGACCGCCTTGGTCGACGCCTTGCCCGCCGCCGCGCCCACGTCGTCCAGCGAGGCGGCGGCCAGCTTTGCGATGCCCGCGACATCGTCGAGCAGCGCGATCAATCCGGACGGCATGGCTTAGTCTTCCCGGCTGGGCGGCACATTGACGCCCTGCGATTTAAGGTAGGATTTGATGTTGCGGGCGGCCTGGCGGATGCGCTGCTCGTTCTCGACCATGGCGATGCGGACGAAGCCCTCGCCGTTCTCGCCATAACCGACGCCAGCCGCCACCGCGACCTTGGCGTGGGTCAGCAACTGCTTGGAGAACTCAAGGCTGCCCAGATGCGCCAAGGCGGGCGGCAACGGCGCCCAGGCGAACATCGAGGCGGCGGGCTTGGGAATGTCCCAGCCCGCGCGGCCGAAGCTCTCGACCAGCACGTCGCGGCGGCGATGATAGAGCTTGCGGTTCTGCTCGACGATGTCCTGCGGCCCGTTCAGCGCCGCGCACGCCGCCGCCTGGATCGGCGTGAAGGCGCCGTAGTCGAGGTAGGATTTCACCCGCGTCATCGCCGCGATCAGCTTCTTGTTGCCGACCGCAAAACCCATGCGCCAGCCCGCCATGCTGTAAGTCTTGGACAGCGAGGTGAACTCGATCGCCACGTCCTTGGCCCCCGGCGCCTGCAGGATCGAGACCGTCGGCTTGCCGTCGTAATACAGCTCCGAATAGGCCAGGTCGCTGATGATCCACAGGTCGTTCGACTTGGCGAAGTCCACGACGCGTTCGTAGAAGGCCAGGTCCACCGTCTCCGCCGTCGGGTTCGACGGATAGTTCATCACCAGGATCTTGGGCCGGGGCACGGTGAAGGCCATGGCCCGCTCCAACGCCTCGAAATATTTCTCGTCCGGCGTGGTCGGCACGCTGCGGATCGCGGCGCCGGCGATGATGAAGCCGAAGGTGTGGATCGGATAGGACGGATTGGGCGCCAGGATCACGTCGCCCGGCTCGGTGATGGCCGTGGCCAGGCTGGCCAGACCCTCCTTGGAGCCCATGGTGACGATCACCTCGGTCTCGGGGTCCAGATCGACGCCGAAGCGGCGACCATAGTAGTTGGCCTGGGCGCGACGCAGGCCAGGAATGCCCCGTGAGGCCGAATAGCCGTGCGCGTCGGGCTTGCGCGCCACCTCGATCAGCTTGTCGATCACATGCTGGGGCGGCGGCAGATCGGGGTTGCCCATCCCCAGGTCGATCACATCCTCGCCCGCCGCACGGGCCGCCGCGCGCATCGCATTGGTCTCGGCGATGACATAGGGCGGCAACCGCTTCATGCGGTAGAATTCTTCGGACATGACAGGCTCGTCGTTCGGGGTCTTGGGCCGGGGGTCGGCCGTCTCTAGCGATTAGCGCGCCTGCGGCCCCGCGCAACAGCGTTGAAGGTAATTTTCACCCGCTGAACGGACGAAATCTGTGCTTCACGCAAAAACGCGGTCGGAAAAGGCATATCCCGTTGCGATCAATAGCTCAGACGAAACCCCGCACTAACGGTTTGCGGCGGACCATAACCGGCGACGCCCGTCCCCGTTTTCGACACCTCGACATCGGTGTCGAACAGATTGTCCGCCGCCACCCACAGGGTCGTGCGCGGGTTCAGAGCCCACTCTCCCCGTGCGTCCAGCGTCACGGCGGCATCCAGGACGCGGCTGTTCAGATCGTCGTCGAACCGACTGGATTCGTAACGCGCTGCAAGGGCTAGGGTCAGTCGGTCGGAGGCCCGCCAGTCCAACCCGGCTGCCGCGCTCCATTCCGGCGCCTGGGCGGGACGCAGGCCCGTCAATTGCGCGGCGGCCGATCCCCCGTCGATCTCGGCGTCCGTCCACGACACGGCCGCGTTCAGCGACAGGCTCGGCGACAGGTCCACCGCCCCGGTCAGTTCCACGCCCCAGGCGTCTATGGTCCCGGCGTTCTGACGCTGACGCAGCACCCCGCCCGCCGGCACGAACCCGGCGCGAGGGAAGGTCGCCGGACCGGCGCCGAGGGTCACATTGACGATGGCGTCCTCGATCTGGTTCCAGAACACAGTCGCGCCCCAGCGCACGCCGTCGCGGTCGAAGGCCAGCCCGGTCTCGATCCCCTTCAGCGTCTCGGGCGTCAGGGCGGCGTTGGCCTCGGTGATGTCGTTGCCGACGCGGAACGGCCGGTGCAGTTCGTTAAGCGTCGCCGGCCGGAAGCCGGAATAGGCCGCCGCCCGTGCCGCATAGCCGCCGCCCAGATCACGCCGCACGGCCAGGCGCGCACTGACCACCTCGCCCGACCGATCCGGGTCGTTCTCGTTCAGCAGAACGGCCCCGGTCGCCAGCGTGTATTCGTTGCGGAAGCCGCCCGTATTCTCCCACCGATCCACCCGCAGACCGCCCGCCACCAGCCATTCGGCCGCTGTCCAGGACGCGTCGATATAGGCGCCCGCCACCGCCGTCTCGCCGCCCGCGCGACGGCCTCTGGCGAAGCCGGCGCCCGTGGGATTGCTGAACAGTTCGTTGGTCTCGCCATCGTTGAAACGCGCGTCGGCGCCCACTTCCCACTCCAGCCGGCCACCCGCGAACTCCGCCATGCGACGGCGTAGGGCGGCGTTCAGCCCCCATCCCGTTGCGGGCGTCTTGTACTGGTCGTTGGCCGGCGTGGTCGTCGCCCGGTCGGCCGACACCGAGGCCGAACTGTTGGCCAGGTTGCTGTCGATGCGCCACGCCTGCAGCCGCCAGCCATAGCCGTCGGTTGTCGGGGCCTGGGCCGCCGTGGCGCTGAGGCTGTGGCCGCTGGCGTTGGCGCGCGTTCCGGCCAGGCCCGATCCGCGATCCTCCTCCCAGGTCGCCGCCCGCACCGACAGATTCGCCTGTCCAAGCGCCGTATCGACCCGCAGAGCCGCGCTGCGACTGTCGAGGTCCAGGGGCGTATCCGCCGCCCCCGCCGCCGATCCTCGCACGGGCACATAGCCGTCACTGACCTCACGCAGTCCGCTCAGCGTCACCGCCACCGGCCCTAACCGCGTCGAGGCCGACCCCGCCGCGCGCAGGCCGCCGCGTTCGGCCGCCGAGACATCCAGCACTCCGCCCACACCCTCGCTGTCTGGCCCACGTTCGCGCAGCGTGATCGTGCCGGTCAGGGCGCCCGCCCCATACGGTCCCGACCCCGCCCCCCGGATCACGTCCAGGCTTTCCAGCGATTCCGGCGTGGCCTGGGACCAGATCACCCAGCCCCCGAACGGATCGTTCAGCGGCACGCCGTCCAGCAGCACCAGCGTCCGCCCCGCCCCCGACGGCGCGATAGCCCTCAACGATATGCCTTGCGTCGTCGGATTGGCCGCCGCGCTGGTCGTGCGTCGAAACAGCGAGACGGCCGGCACAGACCGCAGCGCCTCGTCCAGTCGCGCGGATCGCGACAGGATTTTCTGATCGATCCTCACCACCGAAAACGCAGCCTCGGCCGCCGCCGGCGGCAGGCGGGCGGCGGTGACGACGATCTCGGGCAAGGCGACAGAGGCGACGGTGGGGGCGACGACGGGGGGAGGAGCGTCCTGGATCATGCGCCGTCACTAGGGGCTGGCGCGGCTCCGTCAAAGCTTGGCGTTCAACATATCAGCCGATCGGACATGATCCGCCCAAGTTTCAACTGACGAACTGAACCTCAGGGCTGGATCGGCTGGAGACGCGCAGGCGGCGCCGCGTCCGCCTCGTTGACCTGTCCCAGTTCGCCCCGCTCGCGGGCCTTCTTGCCATAGACCCATTCGAACAGGGGCGATGCCATCAGGGTGGTGATGATGGCCATCAGCACCAGGATCGAGAACAGGGCCGGACCGATGATGCCGCGCTGCAGACCGATGTTGATGATGATCAGCTCCATCAGGCCACGGGCGTTCATCAGGGCGCCGATGCCCAGGGCCGTGGCCTTGTCCTGGCCCGTCAGGCGCGCGGCGGCCCAGCAGGCCCCGCCCTTGGCCAGGATCGACCCCAGCAGGATGACGGCGGTCACCGCCAGCAGGCCCAGGCTGTTGACCATGGTCAGTTGGGTGTTCAGACCCGAGAAGGTGAAGAACATCGGCAGCAGCACCAGCACGGCGAACGGCTCAAGCTGACGCTTGACCTCTTGGCTCAGAAGGCCGCGCGGCATGGCGACGCCCAGGATGAAGCCGCCGAAGACGGCGTGGATGCCGACCGCGTCCATGGCCCAGGCGCTGAGCATGAAAAGGATCAGCACGATCCCCAGCACCGTGGGGCTAAGTCGTCTCTCCCGCTCGACGATGCGGCCCAGCGGCGCCAGCAGTTTCGGTCCGACCGTCAGCATCAGGATGGCGAAGGCGCCGCCCCCGGCGATGGCCTTGATCGCGACTGGCGGCCCGTCGCCGAAGCTGGCCAGGACGATGGCCAGGACGCACCAGGCGCCGGCGTCGTCGATGGCCCCGGCCGCCAGCGACAGCGAGCCCAGCCGCGTGCCGCTCAGGCCCCGCTCATGGATGATGCGCGCCAGCATGGGGAAGGCGGTGATCGAGATGGCCGCGCCCATGAACAGCATGGCCTGCCAGGTCTGGATGCCCGCGCCGAACAGCCCTTGGCTGACCAGCCAGGGCGCGATGGCGACGGCGACCAGGAAGGGCGCCGCCATCCCCGCCAGCGACACGGCCGCCGCGCTTCTGGCGTTGGTCTTGAAGTGGTCGCGCTGGAAGCCCAGCCCGACCAGGAACATGTAAAGGCCGACGCCCAGCTGGGCGCCGACGAACAGGATCGACTTCGAATCCTTGGGGAAAAGGGCCGCCTGAAGATCGGGCGCCAGCAGGCCGAACAGCGACGGACCCAGGATCACCCCGGCGATCATCTCGCCCACCACCTGCGGCTGGCCCAGGTAGCGTTTGGCCAGCCAGCCGACGATGCGGCAGACGGCGATGATCACCGCCATTTGCAGGAAGAAGGCCACGCTCAGTTCCGCGTTCGTCATCCGCCTTCCCCCCGTTCACCCTAAGCCTAGCGCGTCGGACAGACCGCGTCGCCCTCGTTGGAGGCCAGGCGGATGTCCTCGACGGTGACGATGAAGTCGGCGGCGGTGCGTAGGCCCCAGGGCTGATCGACAGCGGCGATGTCGGTGCCGTGATCACGCAGGCACGACAGGCGCACCTTCAGCGTCCGCCATTCGCCGACAGGCGCAGCGTTCACCAGGCTGGTGATGTCCACAGACCCCGCGCCCAGAGTTAGGAAGACGGGGCCGCGCGCACGGGCGTCGACGCGGTAACGGAAGGCGATGGCCATCTCGCCATTCGACTGACGCGTCAGATCGACCGGGCTGGCGGCGATGACCGCATGGCCGCCGCCTTGGGCGAAGGTGAGTGCGCGCGCCGATTCCTGGCCCGCGCCGTCGGTGGAGCGCACGGACACGCCGCCTCGCGGGCTGGCGCCGGTGATCTTGGTCCCCAGACGCATCTCGCCGCCGTCGTCACGCAGCATCAGCGACCAGGGCGCGACGAAGCGGCCATCGACGAAGTAGCGATCCAGGCTGCCGATCTCGCCGACCACGCCGCTGTCTTCCGACAGGGCTCCGACGCGGGCGCCGTGGGCATAGGTCAGGCCATAGCCGTAGGCGAACTGCGGGTCATAGCCGGGCTGGCCGACGTTCAGGGGTTCGCCCTTGGCGTCCTTGGGCCAGCTGAACGACAGCTTGCCGGTGAAGTCGTTGCGCGGTTTGCCGGCCGCATCGCCGATCAGAACGTCGGACACGCCTGCGCCTTCCGTGCCCGGCAGCCAGGCGGCGACGAAGGCGTCGGACTGGTTGATCTCGGGATTGGTCCACATCGGGCGGCCCGACAGGAAGACCGACACGGTCGGAATGCCCGCCGCCTTGAGGCGCTTCAGCGTCTCCAGCGGTTCGATCGGCAGGAAGTCCAGCGTGTCCACGTCGCCCTGGAACTCGGCATAGGGCGTCTCGCCGAAGACGACGATGGCGACATCGGGCTTTTGCGTGAACGACCCGTCGGCGCTGAGGGTCGCCTGACCACCGCCGGCGGCGACGGCTTCCTGGATGCCGCCCCAGATCGACTGGCCGTTGGGGAAGTCGGCGTTGGAGTTGCCCGTGCCCTGCCACGTCAGGGTCCAGCCGCCCGAGGCCTGGCCGATGTCGTCGGCATGACCGGCGACCAGCACCCGCGCGCCGGCGCGGATCGGCAGGACGCCGTCGTTCTTCAACAGGACCAGCGACTTGCGAACCGCCTCGCGGGCCAGGGCGCGGTGCGCGGGCGAGCCCAGCTCATTGAAATGCCCCTCGACCGGACGAGCGTCGACGAACAGGCCGGTCTTGACCTTGGCCCGCAGGATGCGATGCACGGCCTCGTCCAGGCGCGCCATAGGGATCTCGCCCGACTTGGCCTGGGCCAGGGTGTTCTCATACAGCGGCTTCCAGCTGTCGGGCGCCATGAACATGTCGATGCCGGCGTTGAAGGCCAGGGCGCAGCTTTCGTTGGAGCAGCCCGGCAGCTGGCCGTGGGCGTTCCAGTCGGACACCACGAAACCGTCGAAGCCCAGCGGGCCGCGTAGCACGTCCGTCAGAATGGTCTCGTTGCCCGAATGTTTGACGCCGTTCCAGCTGGAGAAGCTGGCCATGATCGACAGGATGCCGGCGTCGATGGCCTGGGGATAGCCGGACAGGTGGGTGCGGATCAGCTCCTGCTCCGTCCCGGCGAAGTTCCCCTGATCCTTGCCGCCGGTGGTGCCGCCGTCGGCCAGGAAGTGTTTGGCCGAGCCGGCGATATGGCCGGGGGTCAGCGGATGGTCGGCCGACAGCGCGCCTTGCAGGCCCAGGGTCATCGGCCCGGCGTAGCTCTGGGCCACTTCCGGGTTTTCGGCATAGCCTTCGAAGGCGCGGCCCCAGCGGTCGTCCTGCGGCACGGCCAGGGTCGGGCCGAAGGTCCAGTCGGCGCCGGTGACGGCGACTTCCAGCGCGGTCGCCTGGCCGATGCGGCGGATCAGGTCGGGGTCGCGCGCGGCGCCCAAGCCAACGTTGTGCGGGAAGATGGTGGCGCCGACGATGTTGTTGTGACCGTGGACGGCGTCGATGCCGTAGATCAACGGAACCTTGGCGCCCGGACGCTGGGCCGCCGCCGCGCGGAAGGCCTGGGCCAGTTCGACCCATTTCCGGGCCGAGGCGCGCTCGTCGCCGCCGGGCGAGGAATTGCCGCCCGCCAGGATCGAGCCCAGCGGATAGGCCAGCAGGTCTTCGGGCTTGATGGAGGCGATGTCGGCCTGGATCGTCTGGCCGACCTTTTCCTCGATCGTCATTCGGCTCATCAGTTCGGTGACGAAGGCCTCGGTCGCCGCATCCGTCATAGCCGCCGGCGATGCGGCATGAGGCCACAGGGCGGGATGGGCGCGCGTGGCGTCGGTGACGATGGAGGCCTGGGCGGTAACGGCCTGAACCGGCGCCTGACGGGTCGAGGCCGTAGCCACGGCGCAGGCGCCGGTCGCGAGCGCAACGCCCAGAGCAAGGGCGGAAACGGCGCTGCAGCGCGAGGTCGAAATACGCAGGGTCATGTCGGTGTCCGTCAGTGTGGCGGCGAAAACTATGCGGCGAAAAACCCGGCGCGACCACAAGGGTCGCACCGGAAGTTCGCTCAGGGTCTGCAAAAATCCAGGCGTCGCTCGACGCGCCGACAGCGGCGAAATCCGTTTGAACCCGAGGTTCGCTCCCGACACGTCGTTGACCGACGCCCTGATTTTTACAGACGCAACTTGATGCACCTATGACAATCATGTCAACTGCTCACGTTAGCGCTAACATCGAGAGACGGGATAACGTTTCCGACCCAGGGAGAGACGGCGGCATGACGACAGGCGTGACACGACGCACGGCCGGCCTATTGGCCCTCTCCTTCGGCGGGCTAGGGATGACCACGAGGGCGCAGGCGCAGGAAGCCGCCCCCTATGTCTGGCGCAACGTCGTGGTCGGCGCGGGCGGCTTCATTCCCGGCATCGTCTTCAGCCCCGTCGAGCGCGGTCTGGCCTATGCGCGCTCGGACATGGGCGGGGCCTATCGTTTCGATGCGGCCACCGGTCGCTGGTCGCCGCTGATGGATTCCAGCCCCCGTGCCGGCGATTTCGGCATCGAGAGCATCGCCGCCGATCCCATCGACGCCGATGTCGTCCATGCAGCGGTCGGTGTTCACAAGGCCGATCCCGGCGCCATGCTGCGCTCCTCCGACCGGGGCGAGACGTGGCAACGGACCGAAGTGCCTTTCCGCATGGGCGGCAACGAGGACGGACGCGGCCTGGGCGAGCGGCTGGCCATCGACCCGAACGACAACCGCGTCCTCTATTTCGGATCGCGCCACGACGGCCTGCAACGCTCGACCGACGGCGGCGAGAGCTGGGGCAAGGTCGAGGCCTTTCCTCTGAAGGGGCTGGGCACGCCCACCGACCGCAGCACCCACGGCGGGCTCAGCTTCGTGGTCTTCGATCCCCGCAGCGGCCAGAGGGGCCAGCCGTCGCGGACGCTGTTCGTCGGCGTCGCCGATCCGCACGAACATGCCCTCTATCGCTCGGACGACGCCGGGCGAACCTGGCGACTGGTCGAGGGCGGGCCGCGCGCCGAACTATCGGCGGCCAAGGCCGAGTTGGACGACCGGGGCATCCTCTATGTCACCTGCACCCTGGGCATCGGTCCCAATGGGGTGACGGACGGCGCGGTCTGGCGGCTGGATACCAATACCGGCGCCTGGAGCGACATCAGCCCGCCCCGCCCCCAGACCACACAAGGCGGCGGCTTCATGGGGGTGGCGCTGGATCGCAAACGGCCAGGCGTGATCATGGTCTCGACCCTGAACCGCTGGCAGCCCGGCGATACGATCTGGCGCAGCACCGACGACGGGCGAAGCTGGACCAGCCTGCGGGAAAAGGCGCGGCACGACGTCAGCGCCACCCCCTATCTGAACTGGGGCAACGACAAGCCGGACTTCGGCTGGTGGATCGCGGCCCTGGCGCTGGATCCATTCGACAGCGACCGGCTGATCTATGCGACCGGAGCCACCGTCTATGAGACGCGCGACCTGTCCGCCGCCGACGACCGCAAGCCGACCGACTGGACGCCGTGGGTCGAGGGCATCGAACAGACGGCCGTAATCACCCTGGTCAGCCCGCCGAAGGGACCGCAGTTGCTGACCGGGTTCGGCGACATCTCCGGCTTCGCACATGAAGACCTGAGCCACTCGCCGCAGCGCCAGTTCACCACCCCCGTCTTCGCCAACACCAACCAGATCGACTATGCCGGCGCCGCGCCCGACACCGTGGTGCGCAGCGGCACGCCGCATGAGGGTGTGGCCTCGGAAGGTCACGATGGTTCGACCCTCGCGTGGTCCGACAATGCGGGGCTGAGCTGGAAGCCGCTGGGTCGTCCCCGGCCGGCCTCGGGCGAGACGCCGGTCGCGGCCGACAATCCGCGCATGGACCTGTATCGCGACGCGCCGATCATGGTGTCGGCGGACGGCTCGAAATTCGTACTGGCCACGCCGCAGGTCGTCTGGTCGCGGGATCGGGGCGCGACGTGGAAGGCCTGCGCCGGTCTGCCGATGCTGTTGAGACCTGTGGCGGATCGCAAGGATCCGATGCTGTTCTACGCCTTGGATTTCCGCACGGGCGCCTGGTACGTCAGCGTTGATGGGGCCGAGAGCTTTGCCGTCGTGCCATCGACAGGCCTGCCCGCGACCAGCGCCGAGGACCGGCCGATCTGGCGCGAGGTCGCCTTCCCGCTGAAGGCGACGCCCGACCACGAGGGCGACCTGTGGTTCGTGTCGCACAGCGGCCTTTACAACAGTCGCGACGGGGGTCAGCGGTTCGACAGGATCGATGGGGGCTTGAGCGTCGAGATGCTGGACTTCGGCAAGCCGCCCGCCGGTTCGACCTACCCGGCCCTGTTCGCCATCGGCACGCGGGGTGACATCAGAGGCGTCTTCCGATCCGACAACCGGGGCCGGGTCTGGGTCCGGGTCAATGACGACCAGCATGAGTATGGGCGCCGCTTCCGCGCCATCGCGGGCGATCCCCGCGTCTTCGGCCGCGTCTATGTGGCCACCGACGGACGCGGCGTCGTCTATGGAGAACCGGCATGAACCTGTCGCGACGCGGACTTCTGGGAGCCGGCGCCTCAGCCTCGATGCTGGGGGCGTGCGCCACCACGCCGGAAGCGACGACGGCGGCTGGGCCGTTCAAGCCGACCTGGGACAGCCTGGCCGCAGGCTACAAGACGCCGGACTGGTTCCGGGACGCCAAGTTCGGCATCTGGTCGCACTGGGGGCCGCAATGCGTGCCGGAGTTCGGCGACTGGTACGGCCGCCAGATGTATATCCAGGGCAACCCCTTCTACGACCACCACGTCGCGACCTACGGCCACCCCAGCCGGTTCGGCTTCATGGAGTTCATCGACCAGTTCAAGGGCGACCGGTGGGATCCCGAGGGGCTGCTGGACCTCTATCAGGCGGCGGGCGCCCGCTACATCATGTCGATGGCCAACCATCACGACAATCTGGACCTGTTCGACAGCGCCCATCACGACTGGAACGTGATGCGGGTCGGGCCGAAACGCGACATCGTCGGCGCCTGGGAGAAGGCGGTGCGTGCGCGCGGCCTGAGGTTCGCCGTGTCGAACCACGCGGCCCACGCCTGGCACTGGTGGCAGACGGCCTATGGCTATGACGCCGAGGGGCCGCTGAAGGGCGTGCGCTATGACGCGGCGCGGCTGACCAGGGCGGACGGGGCCGGCAAGTGGTGGGAGGGGCTGGACCCGCAGGAACTCTACACCGGCCCGACCTTCGCCCCGCCGGACGGGATCAACTCCATCGCCGAGATGAACGCCTGGCACGATGCGCGCGACGGTCAGTGGATCGAGACGCCGCCCGCCAACAACCCGGCCTTCGTGCGGTCCTGGGTGGCGCGTCAGCGCGACCTGATCACCAAATACAGGCCGGACATGGTCTATTTCGACAACTACGGCCTGCCGCTGGGGCGGTACGGGCTGGAGGCGACGGCGGAGTTCTACAACGCCTCGCTGGCCTGGCGCGGCGAGCTGCCGGTGGTGAACGGCAAGCGGCTGGACGACCGGCAGCGCAAGGCGATCACGGAGACGGTCGAGCGCGGCTTCTCCGACAGTCTGAAGCCCGAGCCGTGGCAGACCGACACCTGTATCGGCGACTGGCACTACAACCGCGCCCGCTTCACCGGCCACTATTATGTCCCGGCCCACAGCGTGGTGCAGCGGCTGGTGGATGTGGTCTCCAAGAACGGCAATCTGATGCTGAACATCCCACAGCGGGGCGATGGGTCGATCGACAGCGACGAGCGCCAGATCCTGACGGACATCGCCGCCTGGATGAGGGTCAACGGCGAGGCCATCTTCGACACCCGGCCCTGGCGCATCTATGGCGAGGGGCCGACGACGGTCGTGGGCGGCATGCACGGCGAGGGTGCGGCGCGACCGTGGACCAGCCAGGACATCCGCTTCACCACCAAGGGCCAGACGCTCTACGCCTTCGCGCTGGACTGGCCCGAGGATGGGCGAATGGTGGTGCGCGCGCTGAACCCGCAGGCGGGCCGGGTCGAGACGGTCGAACTGCTGGGCGGCGGCGCCCTGCCCTTCCGCCAGACGGCCGAGGGCCTGGTCATCGACCTGCCGGCCGAGCGGCCCGTGGCCACGGCGCCCGCCGTGCGGCTGAGGGGCGCGGGTCTGGTCTGAATTTCACAAGGCGAAAACGGGAGGAGAAACGCCATGAAGACCCTGTCCATCGCTCTGAGCATCGGCCTGATGCTTGGGACGCCCGCGCTGGCCCAGACGACGCCTGCGCCGCAAGCGCCTCGCGCGAGCATGATCGACAAGCTGATCAACTCGCCCTTCGTGCAGAACTGGAGCACCTGGGGCCTGACGCCCAATCCGACGCCGCATGACGCCCAGGGCGTGACGGGGGGCAAGGCCCTGACCATCGACGTCAAACAGGCGGGCGATCCCTGGTCAGTCGGGGCCGTCATGCCCAACAGCGGAGCCATCAAGGCGGGCGACGTGCTGCTGCTGGGCGTCTGGGTCCGCGCGAGCAGCCTGCCCGAGGGCCAGACCGAAACCCGGATGCCCGTCATCCTGCTGGAGGCGCAGGGCGAGCCGAAGGTCGCCCTGGCCCAGGCCAGCAACG
The DNA here is from genome assembly GCF_041648115.1 of Brevundimonas sp. Classification (GTDB taxonomy): domain Bacteria; phylum Pseudomonadota; class Alphaproteobacteria; order Caulobacterales; family Caulobacteraceae; genus Brevundimonas. Next base: position 20,273 of record NZ_JBAZPR010000007.1, on the reverse strand, counting down.
TCGCCGTCGGAGAAGCGTGGACGATGCTCTACGCGTCGGGCGTCGCCGCCAAGGATGTCGCGGCGGGCCAGAGCAGCATCATCCTGCAGATGGGCCAGGCGCGACACAGGCTTGAGCTGGGTCCGGCGCTGCTGTTCGACTTCGGCCCCGACTACGACCGGATGCGCCTGCCCCAGAACCCCTGATCAGCGGATCTCGGCCTCGAACGGAACCGCCGGGAGACCGGCGGGGCCGTAGAGGTTGCAGACCGGGCTGTCGGCCCAGCAGAAGCGGACCTTGAGATCGGTCGCCATGGCCGAGGCGAGCACGACTTCGTCGGTCGCCAGCGTCGCATCGACGAAGCGGCAGGCGCTGTCGGCCCCGCACAGTTCGAACCCGACCGGGCGGTTGGAGCCATGGGCGACCAGTTGGGCCGAGGCGGAATAGCGGATGTGGACGCCGTCGGCGGCGCGGGTCACGGCGATCGGCTGGGGCGAGACAGGCTGGACCTGGTCGTCCAGACGACGGGCCTCCAGCGCCAAGCGGCGGCCGACCTCCAGCTTGTTGGTCGGGTGGATGTCGTAGCGGTCGCCGATGTCGATGGCGACCGCTAGGCCCGCCAGGGGATCGGCATTGACCACCGTCCGTTGGCTCTCGCGCAGGGCGGCCCACCAGGAGTTGGTCGGCTGGGCGGCGGCGGGACCGAAGTCGGCCAGTTGCACCACCAGCATCCGCATCTCGGGATTCTCGAACCGGGCGCGCCAGTCGGCGAACAGGGCCGGCAGCAGGCGGCGATAGCCGACGTAGTCGCCGACGTTCGACTCGCCCTGATACCAGGCCATGCCCTTCAGGCCGTAGGGGCCAAGGGGCGCGATCATGCCGTTGTAGAGAGTGGTGGTGCCGCTGCCGCCGATCCAGGGCGTGCGCGGCGGATTGGGCAGGTCGGCCAGGGGCGCGGCGACGCGGTGACGCCAGCCCGAGGACAGGGCCACGGCCGTGCCGTCCGCCAGCACCAGCCGCTTGTTCGCCGCCGGTCCCCAGGCGCCGCCGCCGCCGTTGGTGTCCAGCACCCCGACCGCGATCAGGTTGCGCCCCGCCTTCAGCGTGCCGGCGGGAATGGCGTAGGTGCGGGGCGTGTCCCAGCCCTGCTGGCCGCCGACATATTTACCGTTGACCCAGGTCACGTCGGCGTCGTCCACCGGACCCAGCTCAAGCGTCGCGCCCTGGCGCGCCTGGGCGGCGGTCAGCTCGACCTCTTTTCTCAGCCAGACAATGCCGTCGAAGGTGGCGAGGCCAGGCACGGTGGATTCCCAGAAGCCTTCGGCCGGGATGGGCGCCCAATCGGCGGCATTGGTGCGGGGCAGATGCCAACCCTGCTTCGTGCCAGGGTCGTTGGCGGTCCACCAGGCCTGCGTGACCTGGCGCCAGATGGCGTCGCCCCGCGACGGATCGCGGGCGTAGGCATCCAGGGCGTTCAGCGCCTCCTGATGGCCGCCCAGTTTTTCGATGGCGTCGCGGCTGAGCCAGTCCTCGATGATCGACCCGCCCCAGGAGGCCGCGATCAGGCCGACGGGCACGTCTTCGGTGCGGCGTAGATCGCGGCCCATGAAATAGCAGGCGGCCGAGAAGTCGCGCACGCTTTGCGGGCTGGTGGTGCGCCACTGGCCGACCGAATGCGGGGTCGATGACGGCGCCGGCAGGCTGGAGCGGCCGACCAGGAACAGGCGGATCTTGGCGTCGTCAGCATTGCCGATCTCGCTCTCGGCATTCGTCGCCTGACGAACGGCGAACTCCATGTTCGACTGGCCCGAGCACAGCCAGACGTCGCCGACCATGACATCCGACACGGTCTGGGTCGCGCCGCCGGACTGGGCCGTCAGGACATAGGGGCCGCCGGCGGTCAGGGTTGGAAGAGCGGCGCGCCAGGCGCCGTCGGGGTCGGCGGTCGCCTGGACCTGGGCCTGGCCGAGGCTGACCGAGACGGCCGCACCGGGGGCCGCCCTGCCCCACACAGTGATCGGGCGACCGCGTTGCAGGACGGCGTGGTCCTGGAACATGGCGTCGAACAGGGCGGCGGGAACCGTCTGTATCTCCGCCGGGCTCTGGGCCAGGGCGGGGGCGGCTGTGGCGAGGACGCCCATGGCGACAGCGGCGAGCAAGAACGAGCGCATCTGCGCCTCCTGATGTTCCGCCTCAGGCGGAGGGTCCGAAACTGCACTGCACCCCAAAAACGAGTGCAAAGTGCAAGAAGGTGCAGTTTCGCCGCAGACTTGGACTGTCCAACGAAAAAACAGTCCAACGAGTCCAACTTCGCAAGGTCGGGGCTGGCGATTTCAAAGACCGAGCCGCGATTATAAGGCCGCTCGGCGCCCTGTATGGAAGAAGACCCGATCTTTTAGAAAACACGTTCGACGACAAGGGGTTGAGCATCGACATCGTGTCAGATGTCGATGCTCGCGTGGTCCCTAGCGGCGGACCTCGACCGCCTGTCCGTCGTACTGGATCGTCCTGGCCGGGGCGGCGTCGAAGTTTCCGACATCGGCGCCCGGTCCGCTGACGAAGCGCACATTGATGGTGCGGTTCGCCGGCATGGTGGGATACGAACCCGTGCGCGCGCCGATGGTCAGGACGCCGGTCGCATCGTTCCAGGTCATGGGGATGTTGGAGAACTCGCCACGCTCGTAAGCGTAGGTCGTGCCCTGATCCTCATAGAGGGAGAAGGTCCCGTTCGCGCCGGTGTAGATCACCAGGGTCAGCGGGCCGTCCAGCTTCTCGGCCGTGTACTGGATCGCCGGGCCGGTGGGCAGGATCGAGCCGGCGCGCACGAAGACCGGAATCTTGTCGACCGCGGCCTGGACCGTGACCGAACGGCCGCCTGCGTATTTCTGGCCCGTCAGCATGTCGTACCAGTCGGCCCCTTGCGGGAAATAGACCGGGCGGCTGCGCGCCTTGTATTCCGTCACCGGCGCGACCAGCAGGGCGCGGCCGAACAGATACTGGTCGTTGATGTCGCGCGCCTTCAGGTCGGACGGGAAGTCCATGACCAGGCCGCGCATGATGGTGCCGTCGCGCTGATAGACGTCGCCCGCCACGCTGTAGATGTAGGGCATCAGCCGATAACGGGTGCGCATCTGCTCGGCATAGGCGTCGTACATCGGCGTGCCGGGCTGGGCCAGATTATAGACCTCGCGCAGCGGGAACTCGCCGTGCGAGCGGAAGACCGGCGAGAAGGCGCCGAACTGGAACCAGCGCAGGTTCAGCTCGTCCCACTCGGCCTTGTCCTCGGGCTTCATGCCGTTGGGGTTGGAGTAGCGGGCCTCGACCGAGAAGCCGCCGATGTCGTGGGTCCAGTTGGCCAGACCGGACAGGCCGGTGTTCACGCCCGCCGAGATCTGATCCTTCAGATTGTCCCAGCGCGCCACCACGTCGCCCGACCACAGGGTCGAACCGGTGCGTTGCAGGCCGCCCCAGGCCGAGCGGGTCAGGATATAGGTCCGCTCGTCGCCCTTCTCGCGCCTGAAGTTGTTGTAGACGTTCTCGGCGTTGATCAGCGGATAGGAGTTGAAGACATAGGCGCCTGGGCCGATGGCCGTCGGTCCCATGCGCAGGGTCCGTTCGGGGATGTCCAGGTTGGAGTGCATGTCCGGCTCGACCGAATCCAGCCACCAGCCGTCGAAGCCCATGCCCTTGAAGCTGTCGGACATCTGCTTCCAGTACAGGTCGCGGGCGGCGGGCAGATAGGGGTCGTAGAAGCTGTTGGCGTAGCCGGGTCCGACCCAGTCGCGCGCGCCGACGTCGACGTTACGGGTGTACATGCCGCCGATGGCGTCCAGCTGCTTGTAATGGTCGGTCGTCGGATAGAATTTCGGCCAGACCGAAATGATGATGTTGGCGTTCATGTCGTGAACGTCCTTGACCATCTGGGTCGGGTTCGGGAAGCGCGCGGGGTCGAACTGGTGCGAGCCCCAGGCGTTCTCGGGCCAGTAGAACCAGTCCTGGACCACGTTGTCGATCGGCAGGCCCAACTCGCGATAGCGGCGGACGGTGTCCACCACCTCGGCCTGGGTGTTGTAGCGCTGGCGGCTCTGCCAGAAGCCGTAGGCCCAGCGGGGCAGCATCACCGACTTGCCGGTCAGGCCGCGATAGTTGGAGATGACGCCGTCAAGATCGTCGCCGCCGATATAGTAGTAGTCGATGGCCGTGCCGACTTCGGACGCCAGGCTGAGCGCGCCCTGATCGGCGTCAGGCAGCGGGTCCTGGTGGCGCAGCGAGATATAGCCGTCCTCAGGGATCCATTCGATCTTGATCGGCACGCGGGTATCGGCGGCCATCTGGACCTGGAAGTCGTGGTCGAACGGGTTCCAGTTCTGGCGCCAGTTATCCTCGACCATCTGGCCGTCGATCCAGACCTTCACATAGCCGGACGAATAGAGGCGGAACTTGTGCAGGCCGGCCGTCGAAGTCTCCAGCGTGCCTTCCCAGACGACCTTGACGCCGGCCTGGCCGGGCTTGCCCATGTCGCCGGTCTGGACCGGCTGGCCCGGCTGCGACTTGAGGCCCTCGGGCCAGCGCGACCATTCGCGGATGAACTCGTAGTTCACCTCGGTCTCCTGGCGCTGAACCTTCAGCTGGTCGTTCTGATAGTAGCTGGCGGTCAGGCCGCCGAACCGGCCCGTGGCGTCGCGCACGATGAACTGGTCGGCGATCATGCCGTAGGGGCGCGGGTCGCCGAAACGGGTGATCGAGTTGTTGTCCCACAGGACGCCGTAGTTGCGGCTGGACACGACCAGCGGAATGCCGACGTCGATATTGTGCTGGGCCAGCAGGACGTCGTGGCCCTTGTAGTTCATCACGCCCTGCTGGTGCTGCCCCAGGCCGTAGAAGGCCTCGTCCGCCGGGCTTTCCCAGACCTGGCGCGTGGCCAGGAAGCGGTGGTCGCCCTTCTGGTCCTCGACGGTGACGGGGCTGAGCTCGCGGCTGCCGGGGCGCTCCTTCAGCACCTCCTGGCCGTTCTCATCGAGGAAGCGGACGGCGCCGGTCTCGCGCGAAACCTCGGCGGTGGCCTCGGCGGTCTTCAGCACAACCACGTCGCCGTGCGTCTCGACCTGGAACGGTGTGGTGGTCGAGGGCTGGGCCGTGACCATCAGGCTGGCGGGCAGTTCGAGGTTCGCGTTCTCGGTCGCGGTGACGCGGATGGTCTCGGGGCCATAGACCTCCAGACGCACGCGGCGGGCGGCGCCCTCGGCCGGGGTAACGACGATGCCGCTGGCGGTGCGTTCGAACGCCGCCTGCTGGATCGCGCCGGCGGAGGCGCCGTTCATCAGGCCCTGCCCCGCGCAGGCGGCCAGGGGAGCGGTCATCAAGGCGGCCAGGAACAGGCGGCGGGCGAGGGTCGGGATCATGGCGGGCGCTCGCATTTTCAAGGGATCAGTAGGTGGCGGTGACGACGCGCAGCAGGCGCGGTCGATCGGTGAAATTCAGGCCGTAGTCCGTCTGGTCGCCGTTCCAGATGCGTTCGAAGACCCATTTGCCGGCGTCGTCGAAACGGCCCTCCTCATAGCGAACGACCATGCGGCGCTTGCCGTCGGTCGAGGGCTTGGCGGCGAAGTCGATACGGGCGCGATGGGCCGTGACGATGAACTCACCCGGCGCGACCTCGGCGATCAGGGCGCCGCCGTTGGGCTTGTCCGTACCCGGAACGTCGGCGAGCGGGCCGAGCCAGGTCCAGTCGGGCTGACCGAACTGCCAGCGGCGATAGCCGACAGTGGCGGTCCAGTCGCCCAGGTCCAGTGTCTGGGAGGCGCGGTCGTCGGGTTCGGAAACGCCCCAGACCTTGCCGGCAAAGGCGGCGCGCGCCCACACCCGCTGCCACGGCGCGATCAGGCGATAGGCGTCGCGGAACGGCGTCAGGGCCTTCTCGTCGACGACAGGTGCGCCCAGCGGATAGTTGGCGTAGCCGGTGTAGTCGATGCCGAACGGCGAGAAGCCTATGCCGCCCCGGCCCAACACCGAGAACAGATAGCGGGCGTAGGGCGCGTCATTGCCCGTCTCGGCCACGAACAGGGCGTTGTCGGGCCGCGCATAGCGATCCAGATGGCCTTCGTAAGTGCGGGAATCGCGATTGTAGATGTCGGGGCTCAGCATAGCGATGGACGGCGCAGCCGCCTTCCAGACATCGAACACGGGCCAGACCGGGCCGCCCGAGGCATAGTTGGTGGGCGCGGTGCGCTCATGCGGATCGGGCAGCGCGGCGTTGACGTACATCGGCAGCGGATATTCGCGCAAGCCCGCCTCGGCGACCGTGTTGACGTAGGTTCCGATGGACCATGCGTGGAAGAACTCTTCCGCCTCTTCGCCGAAGACAGCGGACCAGGTTCCGGCCGCCCTGCCCGTCCGGTCCAGCAGCGTCTGTGGCACGGGGCCGTCGAAGGCGGCCTGGGCGGCGGGAGAATAGTCGCGCACCGAACCGTAGGTGCCGACCTCGTTCTCTGGCTGGGCCATGATGACGGTGCGCTGGCGCTCGTCGATCTGGCGGATATGGCGCATCAGGGCGGCGAAGGCGCGGGCGTCGGCGGCCAGCGTTTCATGTCCATAGGGCGACATGGCGTAGGATTCCGTCCCGTCCTTCTGGATCAGGTGCGGGAACCGCGTCGGGTTCAGCTTGACCCAGGCCGGCGCATATTTGGGCGAGGTGTTCTTCCAGGTGCCGAACCACAGGATGACCAGGCGCACGTCATTGCGACGCGCCTCCTGCACCAGGTGATCGACGAAGGAGAAATCGAACCGGCCCTCGACGGGCTCGATCTGCTCCCAGGCGATGGGAACCTGAACCGTATTGGCGCCCACGTAGCGGATCGCCGGCCAGGCCTCGACCAGGGGCGCGGGATAGTTGGTCGAGTTATTGACCTGGGCGCCGAGAATGGTGAAGGGCGCACCGTCGACCATCAGGGCGTGACGACCGTTCTGCTCGACCAGTTGCGGGATCGGCGACTGAGCAAGAACCGGCGAGGCCGCTGCGGCAACAAAGGCCGCCACGGACAGGGTTGCGGTCAATCTGCGTGCGAAAAGGCCCATCGCCGCCTCCCAACGTCGACAAGAAAAACAATCGGGGCGCCGACGACTGCCGACGCCCCGCAAGATCAGACCGGGATCAGAAGGCGGCGCGAAGCACCACCGCGACCCGGCGATCGGTATCCACCCAGTTGTACGGCGGCTTGCGGGTCTCGTTGCCCACCTTCAACACGGTCCGTTCGTTCAGAATGTTGGTCGATTGGATGCCGATCTTAACGCGCGAAGTCAGGTTGTAGAAGATCGAGCCGTCCAGCTGGCCATAGTCGCTGGCCCATACCGGGGCGTTGATGTTCGCCGCCGAGGTGGTCATCAGATACTCCTCGCGCCAGTTGTAGGCGAGGCGCGCCGAAATGCCGTATTTCTCATACAGAAGCGCGGCATTGTAGCTGGTCCGCGACAAACCTTCGAGCGGCAGAACGGCGCTGGCTCCGGCATTCTGGTCGCCGCTGAGGATGTCCTGGCTGGTATTCCGTCCACCGCTGCTGTCGACGTAGGTGAAGTTGGCCTGGACGCCCAGTCCGCTGAGCGGCCCTGGCAGGAAGTCGTAGAACTGCTGATAGGCCAGTTCGAAGCCGTCGATCTTGCCCTTGTCGCCATTGGTGTAACGCGTGATCAAGAAGTCGTTGGTCACACCGCCATTGGTGAAGGTCTCGGTCGAGTTGCCCGAGAAGATGTAGTCCTTCAGATCCTTGTGGAAGGCGGCGAAGGTGATGCTCCCGGTCGGGGCGAAGTACCACTCCAGGCTGAAATCGTAGTTGGTCGATTTCAACGGCTCCAGGTTCGGGTTGCCGCCCGTGCCCGTATAGGGCGTCGTCGGGTTCAGGGTGACGCCGTCGGGCTGGAAGTTGATCGACAGATTGGTGAACGGCTGCAGCTGATACATCTCGGGCCGCAGGATGGCGCGCGACACGGCGAAGCGCGCCTGAAGCGTATCCGTCAAGAAGGCCCGCAGGTTCAGGCTGGGCAGGACGTTCGTGTATTCCTTGCTGATGTCGGATCCACCCAGCGGACCACCGTTCACGAATTGACGCGCTCGGTTGAAGGCGGTGCAGTCGGCGGCCGGATTGTTGGCCGGAGGGCAGGAGGTGGTGATCGACGGCAGGGTGATGATCCGGTTGGAATCCGTCTGGGTCTTGACGACGCGCAGACCGATGTTGCCATCCAGACCGCGACCGAAGAAGGCCGTGTCGTTGCCGAAGCGGGTATAGACGTAGGCCGCCTCGGTTTTCTCCTGCAGGTCCGTGACGCCGCCGTTACCGCTGCCCAGACGATACGTGCTGAAGTCATTGGATAGCGGCGTCCAACCCCAGCCCGAACTCTGGGTATTCTTCAGGACATCATAGGCATAGGCCGTACCCTGGTTGAGCAGGCCGGCGGTCGGGAACCAGGCGACGCCCGGAACGACCGTGTCGCCACGGAAGAAGTTGTCGAAGCGATACAGGGTCGAGGAGTCCACGAGGCGCGGGTCCTGCACGCCGCCGGGGAAGCCGGTGTCGTCCAGATAGACCACGGCGCCGCCGCCGTTGCCCCAATACTGGTTGGACAGCAGACCCCAGTTAAAGCCGGTCTGACGGTTTGTGTAGTTCTTGTCTGTGGCACGGACGCCGAACTCGACCGAACGGAAGAAGTTGTTGTTCTGGAAGTCGTAGCGGGCGTCCAGGCGACCGGCCAGCTCATTGGCCTCGTTATCCTCGATGTGGTCCATTGCAGCGGCCCACCAATATTGCGACTTGTCTTCCATCGACCCGCCGGTGGAGGTGATGGTGGGCAGGTCTCCATCGATGGTGATCCGCATGTCAGGACGATCCTGCAACTGCGTGAAGGCGGTCATCGAATAGATTTTGGCCGTCGACTTCACATATTGCAGATCGCCGCTGAACGACCAGGCGCCGCCAGGCGTATATTTGAAATTCAGCGCGACATCGCCGGTCTTCTTGGTGTCGTCGCCGATACGGGTGTCAGTGTTGTAGTTGGCGTCGACGATGCTGCCCGACTTGAAGACGTTGTCGGCGTCATAGGAATAGGTCGAGTTGGGCGAGGCGATCGTCTCGGTGCCCATGGCGTATTCGACGTTGTAGGTGTCAGCCTGCGAACCCAGGGCCTGCAGGGTGAACAGCCATTGGTCATTGGGGCGCCATTGGGCGGCCAGCGCCACGGCGGTGCGCTTCTGCTCCCAGTCGATCGTGCGCCAGCCCATGTTCTTTGGAACATAGACGGTCTCGCCCGCCGTACCCGTGCCGTCCGCGCTGGCGTTGCCGGCGTTCAGGACGATAGGATCATAGCGGTCTGTGGAGATGCTGTCGGTGCGGTTGCCGACGTTGGAGACGCTGACGTTGGCCAGGAGGCCGAACTCGCCGAAGCGAGTGTCCCAACGGTCCGAGCCAATGACGCTGCCGGACCAGAAGCCTTTTTCCGACAGGTCGCCGTAGTTGTAATCGGCGTTGACGGCGAACAGGCGGTCGGCGTTGTCGAACGGTACGCGGGTGCGCAGGTTGATCGTGCCGGCGATGCCGCCTTCGATCATGTTGGCGGCGACGTTCTTGTAAACATCCACGCCGGACAGCAGGTCGGCCGAGACATCCTCAAAGCTGAGGCCGCGACCGCTGGCGGCGGAGAAGATGTCGCGACCGTTGGTTTCGGAACGCACGCCCGACAGGCCGCGCACGAAGACACCGCCGCCTTCGGCAGCCAGACGGGCGGGGTCGCGGGCGGAGTTGGTGCGTTGCAGGGTGATGCCCGGGATACGTTGCAGCGCCTCGGACACCGAACGGTCCGGCAGGGCGCCGATATCCACGGCGGTCACCGAATCGACGATGACCTCGGAATTCTTCTTGATGGCCTGGGCCGAACGAAGCTGGGCGCGGATGCCGGTGACGACCACTTCATCGACCGTAGTCGCGTCATCCGACTGGGCCGGATTCTGTTGGGCCAACGCACCAGTCGGCAGCGTCGCCGCGACTGTAAGCAACGATGCTCCGCACAACAGAGCGACGCGACGCACGTGATTTTGACGAGACATGTGTCTCAGAACCTTCCTGCTGGTCGCGCCCGTCGCTTATTGGCGACTGGGGACGACATCCCTCCCGAAGTGAGGTCGTGCACCATTCGGTGTCATGACCACCTTTCAAGGATGCACAAGTTTTCATGCGTTGAAAAGTGTTTTCTGATAGCGCTACCACAGATGGCGAATGGTCAACGTTCGGCTAGGATACGATGAAGCACGATCGGCGAAAAGCCGGCGTCGGGAGGACAGGAATGGACGCACGGACAGAACAGGTGCGCCACGTCACGATTGTCGGCGGCGGCACGGCGGGATGGATGGCTGCGGCCGCGCTGGGCCGGGCGTTCACGCGCTCGTCGGATCTGGCGCTGAAGATCACCCTGATCGAATCCGAGGCCATCGGCACGGTGGGCGTCGGCGAGGCGACGATCCCGCCCATCCGTCAGTTCGTGCAGATGGTGGGCCTGTCCGAAGAGGATTTCATTCGTTCCACGGCCGCGACCGCGAAACTGGGCATCGCCTTCAAGGACTGGACGGCGCCGGGTTCGGAATATTTCCATGGCTTCGGCGACTATGGTCCCATCGTCGCCGGACAGGCCTGGCGGCAATATCTGTTTCGCCTGAAGGCCGCCGGCCGGATCGACGGCCTGGACGCCTGGTCCATGCCCACCGCCATGGCCCGCGCCTGCAAGTTCGCCCCGCCGGTCGAGGACAGCCGTTCGGTGCTGTCCCACTATTCATACGCGTATCAGTTCGACGCGGGCCTGTTCGCGCAGCGGCTGAGGATGCTGTCGGAGACGTTGGGCGTCGTGCGGCGCGAAGGGCGGATCACGGGTGTGGATCGCGACGGCGAGACCGGCCTGGTGCGGGCCGTGAAGCTGGAAGACGGTGGCGAAGTCGGGGCCGACCTGTTCATCGACTGCTCCGGCTTCAGGGGACTGCTTATCGAACAGGCGATGCAGGCCGGATACGAGGAATGGACGCAATGGCTGCCGTGCGACCGCGCCGTCGCCGTGCCGTGCAGTTCGACCCTGGCGCCCGAGCCCATCACCACCGCCCGCGCCCGCGAGGCCGGCTGGCAATGGCGCATTCCGCTGCAGCACCGGGTCGGCAACGGCTATGTCTATTCCAGCGACCATGTGGACGACCAGACGGCGCTTGACGACCTGCTGGGTCAGATCGAATCGGAACCGCTGGCCGAGCCCAATCGCCTGAGGTTCGTCACCGGCCGCCGGCGCGAGGCCTGGAAGGGCAATGTAGTATCGCTGGGCCTGGCGTCGGGCTTCGTCGAGCCGCTGGAATCGACCAGTATCAACCTGATCCAGACCGGCATCGGGCGACTGCTGGAGATGTTCCCCGACCGCAGTTTCGATCCGGCCCTCATCCGTGAATACAATCGGCGTTCGGCCCAGGAGTTCGAGCGCATCCGCGACTTCATCATCCTGCACTATCACCTGGCGGGTCGCGCAGGGGCGATGTGGGACCGATGCCGAGAGACGGCGCCGCCCGATACGCTGATGGAGAAGATCGAACTGTTCCGTGCGCGGGGCGAGATCGGGCTGCTGGAAGACGAATCCTTCCGCGAGGATAGCTGGACCGCCGTCTTCACGGGCCTGGGGACATGGCCGAGACGGGCGTCGCCCTTGGCCTGTATCGACGATCTCGACGACGTGGATCGCCAGGCGCGACAGTTCGCACAGCTGATCGAACGCGCCGCCGCCGCTCTGCCCGCCCATTCCAACTATTTCACCGGTTACGCCCGATGACCCCTGCCCCGCTGAAGCGCATCCTGATCGTCGGAGGCGGCACGGCAGGCTGGATGGCGGCGGCCGCCCTGTCGCACGTGACGCGGGGCACGGTGAAGGTCGAGTTGGTCGAGTCCGAGGCCATCGGCACGGTCGGCGTCGGCGAGGCGACCATCCCGCCGATCCTGCTGTTCAACCAGTTGCTGGGCATCGACGAGGACGCGTTCGTCCGCGCCACCCAGGCGACCTACAAGCTGGGCATCCAGTTCCATGACTGGTTCCGAAAGGGTGAGAGCTATTTCCATCCGTTCGGCGTCTATGGGACGCGCATCGATGCGGCGTCGTTCCACCAGTACTGGCTGCGGCTGAACAAGGCGGGGCTGGACGACGACCTGGGGGCCTATTCGGTCACGACGGTGGCGTCGCAGATGGGCCGTTTCACCCGGCCCGACAGCGATCCGCGCGGCGTGGCGTCACAGATGACCTACGCCTTTCATTTCGACGCCGGCCTTTACGCCAAGTTCCTGCGTCAGCGCGCCGAGGCGCAAGGCGTGGTGCGCCATGAGGGCAAGATCGCCGACGTGGTGCTGCGCGACGGCGACGGCTTCATCCAGTCGGTGCGGCTGGATGACGGGCGCGAGCTGGAGGCGGACTTCTTCATCGACTGCTCGGGCTTCCGGGGGCTGCTGATCGAGGGCGCGCTGAAGACGGGCTATGAGGACTGGACTCACTGGCTGCCCGCCGACCGGGCCGTGGCCATGCCCTGCGCGCGCGTGGGCGACCCTACGCCCTATACCCAATCGACGGCGCTGGAGGCCGGATGGCGCTGGCGCATCCCGCTGCAGCATCGCACCGGCAACGGCTATGTCTATTGCAGCCCCTTCATCTCGGACGATGAGGCCCAAGCGAAACTGCGCGCCTCACTGGACGGCGAGGCCATGGCGGATCCGAATTTCCTGCGGTTCACCACCGGACGGCGTAAGAAGACCTGGAACAAGAACTGCCTGGCCCTGGGCCTGGCGTCAGGCTTCCTGGAGCCGCTGGAATCGACCAGCATCCATCTGGTGCAGTCCGGCATCTCAAAACTGCTGCTGCATTTCCCGGACACGGGCTTCGCCCAGGCCGACATCGACAACTACAACCGCCAAATGCAGGTCGAGGTCGAGCGGATCAGGGACTTCATCATCCTGCACTATCACGCCACGGCGCGGGACGATTCGCCCCTGTGGCGGCACGTGCGGTCCATGGACGTGCCCGAGACCCTGAAACAGAAGATGGATCAGTTCCGCAGCCGGGGCCGCGTCTTCCGTTATGACGACGAACTGTTCCAGGAGACGAACTGGATCGCCGTCCTCCTGGGCCAGGGGGTGGTCCCGGAACGCCACGATCCGATCACGGAAACCATCCCGCTGGATCACATCCGCCATCGCCTTCAACAGATGAAGGCGATGATCTGGCAGGGCGTCGAGCGGATGCCGACCCACGACGCCTTCATCGCCGCCCACGCCAAGGCGCCGCCGCTGCAATAGCGGCGACGCCCTCAGCGGATCAGTGGTTGTCGCGCGGCATGCCGATGGTGTCGACGATGCGGTGGTATTTGACGGCCGGCTCCAGCACGGCGCCGGTCTCCAACTGGCCGACAACCGCGCGCTGCATCTCCTGCCACGGCGTCTGCGAAGCGGGGTATTTGTAGCCGCCCGCCGCCTCGAACGCCTGGCGGCGCTCGGCCAGTTCCCCGTCCGGGATCAGGATGTCGGCGCGGCCGGTGTTCAGGTCGATGCGCACCCGGTCGCCGGTCTTCAGCAGGGCGATGTTGCCGCCCGCCGCCGCTTCCGGCGAGGCGTTCAGGATCGAGGGCGAGCCGGAGGTGCCGGACTGACGCCCGTCGCCGATACAGGCCAGGGCGCTGACGCCCTTCTTGATCAGGTAGGCGGGCGGCCGCATGTTCACGACCTCGGCCGCGCCCGGATAGCCGATGGGGCCGGCGCCGCGCATGAACAGCAGGGTCTGTTCGGTGATGCCCAGGCTCTCGTCGTCGATGCGGTGGTGATAGTCCTCCGGCCCGTCGAAGACGACGGCCGGGCCTTCGAAGGCGTTCAGGTCGTCGGGGTTGGACAGGTAGCGTTCGCGGAACTCAGGCGAGATCACGCTCAGCTTCATGATGGCCGAGTTGAACAGGTTGCCGGTGAAGACGACGAAGCCGGCGTTTGTCTTCATCGGGGCGTCGAAGGTCTTGATGACGTCGGGCAGGACGATCTCGGCGCCCTTGCAGTTCTCGCCGATGGACTTGCCGGTGACGGTCAGGGCGTCCTCGTTGATCAGCCCCTGTTTCATCAGTTCGGCCATCACGGCGGGCACGCCGCCGGCATGGAAGTAATCTTCGCCCAGATAGTCTCCGGCGGGCTGAAGATTGACCAGCAGCGGCACGTGCAGGCCTTGCGTCTGCCAATCCTGCAGCGGCACATCGACGTGGGCGTGGCGGGCAAGCGCCGTCAGGTGGATCGGGGCGTTGGTCGAACCGCCGATGGCCGAGTTGACGACGATGGCGTTGTGGAACGCCTCCTTGGTCAGGATGTCGGACGGTTTCAGATCCTCGCGCACCATCTCCACAATGCGCAGGCCGGTCTGATAGGCGACCTGGGCGCGCTCGCGATAGGGGGCGGGAATGGCGGCCGAGCCGGGCAGCGACATGCCCAGCGCCTCGGCCAGCGAGTTCATCGTCGTCGCCGTGCCCATGGTGTTGCAATAGCCGACCGACGGCGCCGACGAGGCCACCAGTTCGATGAAGCCGTCGTAGTCGATCTCGCCGGCCGCCATCATCTGGCGCGCCTTCCAGATGATCGTGCCCGACCCGGTGCGCTCGCCCTTGTGCCAGCCGTTCAGCATCGGGCCGACGGACAGGGCGATGGCGGGAATGTCCACGGTGGCGGCGGCCATCAGACAGGCCGGCGTGGTCTTGTCGCAGCCGATGGTCAGGACGACGCCGTCCAGCGGATAGCCGTAAAGGCTCTCGACCAGACCCAGATAGGCGAGGTTGCGGTCCAGGCCGGCGGTGGGACGTTTGCCGGTTTCCTGGATCGGGTGAACCGGGAACTCCATGGCGATGCCGCCTGCCTCGCGAATGCCCTCGCGCACCCGTTCGGCCAGGACCAGGTGGTGGCGGTTGCACGGCGACAGGTCCGAGCCGGTCTGGGCGATGCCGATAATCGGCTTGTCCGACTGCAGCTCTTTTCGCGTCAGGCCGTAGTTCAGATAGCGCTCCAGATAGAGCGCCGTCATGTCGGGGTTTTCCGGGTTGTCGAACCAGGCGCGGCTGCGAAGTGTCTTGGTCATTGATCAGGTTCTCGGGCCGCGAGGACAATGCGGCATATAATATTACAAATCGTGCAGGCGCAGTTCAACCCTTGATCAGGTCCAGCCGCCGTCGACGACGTAATGCTGGTTGGTGATGGCCCCGGCTTCATCCGAGCACATGAAGACGACGACGCGAGCGATGTCGTCGGGCACGAGCCGACGCTTCAGGCACTGGTTCTCGTAAATGTCTTTCTCGGTCTCTGGCGTGACCCACAGCGCAAGCTGGCGCTCGGTCATGATCCAGCCGGGGGCGACCGCGTTCACACGCACGCCGAACGGGCCGAAGTCGCGGGCCAGCGAACGGGTCAGGCCGATCACCGCCGATTTGGACGCCGTATAGGCGGGCATTCCACCCTGGCCGATGATCCAAGAGGTCGAACCCAGGTTGACGATCGCCCCCTTGCCCCTTGCCTGCATGTCCGGCAGCACGGCTTGGGCGGCGAAGAACTGGTGCTTCAGGTTCACGGCCATGCGGCCGTCCCAATACGCTTCGGTCACCTCCAGCGTGGCGTGACGCTCGTCGTGGGCGGCGTTGTTGACCAGGATGTCGATGGGACCGAAGGCGCCGCGCACCGTGGCGATCGCAGCCTTCAGCGCCGGAATGTCGGTCAGGTCGCAGGCGACGAACAGGGCGCCCTGCCCCAGCTCGGATTGCAACTTGGGACCGCGCACCGTGTCGATATCCAGAAAGCCGACGCGGGCGCCTTGGGCGTGGAAGGCGCGGACGATGCCTTCGCCGATGCCGCCGGCGCCGCCGGTGACGATGACGGTCTTGTCCTTCAGGTCGGAGTAGATGGCGGCCATGATCGTTCGCGCGCCTCCCAGACGCCTCACCGTTGATTGGTGATTTGCAATCTTTCACAAATGAAAGTCGTTACCGTCCACAAAAATGGCGTTGGTCGGGGCCTCTGTCAACGAGGGAGTGAATCTCGCCCGGTCAGGCCTGGGAGACGGCGCCCATCTGTGTCGAGATGATCGTGGTCGCGCGCACCAGTTGGGCGGCGGCCTCGTCCTTGGTGCACAGCATCGGCGCTTGCTCGATGAAGGGGGTGATCAGGGTGGCGATCACGCCGTCCGACCCCATTATGGGCGCCACCAGATCGGTCACACCCTTCACGAAATCGCTGGCCCTCTCGACGTAGGGGCCCTGGGTCATCGCCTTGGACCGACTGGCGAAGTCCTCCACCGCCTTGACGCCGAACAATCCGACCAATGTCTCTTGCAGATGCGCCCGGGCCCGTTCGTTGGCCCGCGAATAGAACATCAGGCCGGAGGTGGCGTGCAGAATGCTGCGCCGGTAACCGATCCGCACCGAATAGCCGAGGTCGCCCGGGCTCTCGATCCGGGCGATGACCACGATCTGATCGCCCGACGGCACCACAAGGTGGCAGGACTGCATGGTGCCAGACGCCAGATCCCGCATGGCCGGCATGGCGACATCCACCAACGACTTGATCGGCGCCTGGGTCATGCCGAGGGTGAACAGGCGGTTGGTCAGGCGATAGCCGTCCGACGACTGTTCGATATAGCCTCGGAACTCCAGCACCTGGATCATGCGGAACAGTTCGCTGACCGACCGGCCCAGAGTGACCGACATCTGCGACGGCGTCATCGCCTCGCCTTGGGACGACAGCAGTTCGAGCACGTCCAGGCCCTTTTCGAGGGCGGGGGCGCGATATTTGCGGTCGTCGGTCGGATCTTGGTCGGTCATGAGAATCCTGTGGCGAGGTCCATAGGCTAACGGCGGCGCTCGCCTCGGTGAAGCCTGCGGCGCAAGCGAGATTACATTATCGCGGGTGAAATCGCTACGCACATATAAAAAGCCGTTGCGACAGACTGACGCCTAACCTAGGCTTCTGCGCGAGCCCGAACCAAAGGGCCATGTGGGGGAATGCACCATGTCGCTTGCGGGCATCGATCTGGCGATCCTGGCGATCTACGCCGTCTTCATCTTCGGCCTGGCCCAGTGGGTCTCGCGCACCAAGAAGGGCGAGCAGAAGACCTCCACCGACTATTTCATGGCGTCCAAGAGCCTGCCCTGGTGGGCCATCGGCGCCTCGCTGATCGCGGCCAACATCTCGGCCGAACAGATCATCGGCATGAGCGGATCGGGCTATGTGATCGGCCTGGGCATCGCCTCCTATGAGTGGATGGCGGCGCTGACCCTGTTGATCGTGGGCAAGTTCTTCCTGCCGATCTTCCTGCGCAACGAGATCGTGACCATGCCGCAGTTCCTGCAGCAGCGGTACGGGCCGACGATCCGTAACGTGATGGCCGTCTTCTGGCTGCTGCTCTACGTCTTCGTGAACGTGACCTCGATCCTGTGGCTGGGCGCCATCGCCGTCCACACCGTGACCGGGTTCAACCAGGATTACGCCATCGTCGCCATCGGCGTCTTCGCCCTGGCCTATCAACTGTGGGGCGGTCTGAAGGCCGTGGCCCTGACCGACATCGTGCAGGTGGCCCTGCTGGTCTGCGGCGGGCTGATCATCGGCTTCATCGCCCTGTCGACTATCGGCGGCGCGGGCGGCGCCGTCGCCGGCTTCCAGACCCTGCTGACCGAGTTCCCGGACAAGTTCGACATGATCCTGTCCAAGGACAGCCCCCACTATCAGGAGCTGCCGGGCATCGCCGTGCTGCTGGGCGGGCTGTGGGTCATGAACATCAGCTACTGGGGGTTCAACCAGTACATCATCCAGCGGGCGCTGGCCGCCAAATCGCTGCCGGAAGCGCAGAAGGGCATCGCCTTCGCCGCCTATCTGAAGCTGCTGATGCCGGTGATCGTGGTGCTGCCGGGCATGGCCGCCCTGATCCTGGCTCCCAACCTGTCGGCGCCGGACCAGGCCTATCCAACGATGATGAACCTGCTGCCGGTGGGCCTGAAGGGTCTGGTGTTCGCGGCCCTGATCGCCGCCATCATCGCCTCGCTGGCGTCCAAGGTGAACTCGATCTCGACCATCTTCACCCTGGATCTCTACGCCAAGATCCGGAAGGACACGCCCGAGCATCAGTTGGTCACGGTCGGACGTATCGCCGCCGTGGTCGCCGTGATCATCGGCATCCTGACCGCCCGCCCGCTGCTGGGCGGCTTCGACCAGGCGTTCCAGTTCATCCAGGAGTTCACCGGCTTCTTCACCCCCGGCATCGTGGTCATCTTCATGCTGGGCCTGTTCTGGAAGCGCGCGTCCGAAGCGGGCGCCCTGACCGCTGCCATCGGCTCGGTGGTGCTGTCGGCCGTCTTCTGGTGGTTGCAGGAGACGGGTCAGTTCATCTTCCCGTTCATGAACCGGGTCGCGGTGGTGTTCGTCGTCTCGCTGATCGCGGCGGTGATCGTGTCCCTGCTGGTCCCGGCCAAGCCCGACGCGATGAAGATCAAGCTGGACAAGATCAGCTACAAGACCTCGTGGGGCTTCAACCTGGCCGGGGTCGGCGTGATCGCCTTCCTGATCCTGGTCTATTCGATCTGGTGGTGAGGTGAGCGGTGCGCGCCTCATCGGAGTCGACTGGGGCACCAGCAATCTGCGCGTCATGCGGATCGCCGAGGGCGGCGCGGTGCTGGACAGCCGTTCCGACCCTCGTGGTGCGGGCGGCCTGACGCCGGATCGGTTTCGCGGCGTACTGGACGAGGTCGCCGGCGACTGGCTGAACGACGGCCTGCTGGTCCTCGTCAGCGGCATGGCCGGGGCGCGGGGCCGGTGGCGCGAGATGGCCTATCTGCCCTGCCCGGCCGGCGTCGCGGACCTGGCGACGGCCGTGGCCAGCCCTGACGACGCGCCCCACGTCTCCATCGTGCCCGGCGTCGCCGTGTTCGAGGACGGCCGCCTTCAGGACGTGGTGCGCGGCGAGGAGACCCAGGTCTTCGGCCTGGACGCGCCGGACGACGCGGTGGTCGTCGGCCCCGGCACCCACAGCAAATGGATCCGCACCGCAGGCGGCCGGATCACGGGTTTTCGCACCTTCATGACCGGCGAACTGTTCGCCGCCATCCGCAAGGGCACGATCCTGGGCGCCGACATGGGCGATCCCGGCGTGGACGACGACGCCTTTGCGGACGGCGTGGAGCGAGCCTTGCGCGATCCCGCCGTCACCGCCGCCCTGTTCTCGGTGCGGGTCGAGGGCCTGGCCGGACGCCTTTCGCCCGCGTCGGCGGCCGACTATCTGTCGGGCCTGCTGATCGGGGCCGAGGTGGCCGCGCAGATCGACGCCAACCACCGCCCCGTCATCCTGATCGGCGCCGAGGCCCTGAGCCGCCGCTATGCCGCCGCCCTGGCGCAGGGCGGTTTCCACGACGTTCGCATCGCGGACGGCGCCGCCGCCACGGCCAAGGGTCTGTGGCGCATTCACGAGGCCCTATCCCGATGACCCCTGTCTCTATCGAAAGCCTGGACGCCCTGCCGCTGATCGCCATCCTGCGGGGCCTCACGCCCGACGAAGCGGTGGACGTGGGCGAAGCCATCATCGCCGCAGGCTTTCTCTGCCTGGAAGTACCGCTGAACTCGCCCGAGCCGCTGGAGAGCATTCGCCGCCTGCGTCAGGCGCTGGGCGGTCGCGCCCTGGTCGGGGCGGGCACGGTGCTGAACATCACGGCAGCCCGCGAGGTCGCAGAGGCCGGTGGCCAGCTGATCATCTCGCCCAACACCAACACCGACGTGATCCGCGAGACCAAGACCCTGGGCCTGCTGTCCCTGCCCGGCTTCTTCACACCGTCCGAAGCCTTCGCCGCCCTGGACGCCGGCGCCGATGCGTTGAAGCTGTTCCCCGCCGAGATCGCCGGTCCGAAGGGACTGAAGGCCGTTCGCGCCGTCCTGCCCGCCGCCACGCGCGTCTATCCGGTCGGCGGCGTCGATCCCGACAGCATGGCCACATGGCTGGGCGCCGGCGCATCGGGCTTCGGCATCGGCTCGGCCGTGTTCAAACCGGGTCAGACCGCCGATCAGGTCGGTCGGCAGGCGGTTCAGTTCGTAACGGCGTGGAACGCGGCGCAGACGGCGCAGGCCTAGGACGAATCGACATTCACCGCATCCAGAGCATGGAGGCGGCGATGTGGACGAAGGAGAGGTAGTGACGCGCCAGCCTGTCGAACCGTGTGGCGAAGCGTCGGAAGTGCTTGAGCTTGTTAAAGC
>NZ_JBAZPR010000006.1:0-201197 GCF_041648115.1 Brevundimonas sp. | reverse complement strand
CAGGTCCATGCCTGCGATTTCGGTCCGGCGCTGCAAGAGCAGGAGCGCAAGCTGCAAGGCGATGCGGACGGGTCTGCTTACATAGACGCTGTCGCCTCGGGGTGTACGCAATGGAGTGTGGCCAGCTAAGGCTTTCCAGAGCAGTCGCAGCTCCGGGTCCTTCCAGACTCGGCGGCGAGGCTTGGCGGAGTGCAGCGCCGCGAACCCCATGGCTGGGTTGATCTCGACCAACTCCTCGCCAATGCCGAAGTTGAAGACTTGACGAATGAGCGCCTGGACACGGTTGGTTTGCGCCCCGATCCCTTTCGCCGTCATGTCGCGAAGCAGCGCCTTGATCGTCGAGCGCTTGATGCTCGCAAGTGGCTGGTTTGAGAGGACAGGTTCAATATGCCGCTCAGACAGACGCTTTTCATATTTGAGGGTCGTCGCGCGCTTCCGCTTGCGTTTAGGCTGCCACTCACCGGTTTCGCACGCGACCCAGTAGGCTGCGAGCAGCTTGCCAAACGTGTCCAGGGCCTCAAGCCTCGCCTGTTCCTTGATCAGCTGACGTTCGCGAACGGGATCGCCGCCATGTCCGATCATTTCGCGCAGACGACCCGCTTCAAGTCGCGCTGTGCGAAGGTTCACCGTCGGAAACTCTCCAAGGCGATGACGGGCGTGTCGTCCATCTGCGGCACGATATCGCATCGCCCATGACTTGGTTGTCCCAGTGACCCGCAGATGCAGGCCCGGACAGTTTTGATCGAAGATTTCCAGTCGCTGATTGGGGACGCCTTTGATGGCGTGGATGTATCGGTCGGTCAGCGCTATGGTCGGCATGACACAGAATCCCTCCGCAGGATCTGGGGTACGCTGGGGGTGCAGCGTGCAGAAACTCGAGGTTACGCCGTGATAAACGGAAAACAACCAAATTGTTGATTACATGGGCAAGTGAATAAGATTGAGAACAGTTGAAACAACGTGAAATAGACGATTTACCTGTTCCTAAAGCCGAGGTCGGGGGTTGGAGTCCCTCCGGGGTCGCCACCCCTACTAATCTCGTCAATAAAATCATGCCGCTAATGGTGAGGCGTCTAACCGTTTAGACGCGGCTGGCGATGTTGACCTGGGCGTTCATTGGCGAGGCGTCGGTATCCTTGATGCTTCTCGTGCTGCTTCAGCCACGGTCACGCGCAACGACGCAGCGCCGATATCTCAGGCGTTTGAACCATTTCGCGATCAGACGGTTAGCCAAGCTGACTTCAGGGAGAGGGCGGCATGAGCACCCACGGACTATCAGGCGCGGTCGTCCGACCGCTGCACGGCCTGTTGCTGGCGTTTCCGATCGCCTTGTTCATCTTCGCCCTGTTCACCGACATCGCCTATCTGAAGACGGCCGAGGTTCAGTGGACCAACTTCTCGGCCTGGTTGATCACCGGCGCTCTGGTGTTCGGCGGGTTGGCGGGGGTCTTTTCTATCCTCGATTTCATTTTCGGCCGGTCGCGTCGCGCGCTGATCCATGTCATCGCCCTGGCCCTGGCCTGGATGTTGGGCCTGGTGAACGCCTTCAAGCACAGTCAGGATGCCTGGAGCTCGGTCGGCGCCTTCGGCCTGATCCTGTCCATCCTCTGCACAATCCTGGTTCTGGTCGCCGGCTGGACCGCCTATGCCGCGCGGGAAAGCGTCCGATGAACAAGAACCTTCTCGCCGCCAGCGCCGCGACCCTCGCCATGGCCCTGACCGTCGCCTCGTGCGGGAACGCCAGCGATCCCAAGCTGAACCAGACCGGCGCCACGCCCGACCTGCCCCAGGTCAACGAGACCCTGGTTCCGGCGATGAAGATCAGCCCGCCTGCCGGCTGGAACGGCGAGACGCCGATCGTGCCTGCCGGCTTCACCGTCAGCGCCTTCGCCACAGACCTCAAAATCCCGCGCCAGATGCTGGTCCTGCCCAACGGCGACGTCCTGATCGCCGAGGGGCGCGGCGGCCACGCTCCGGCCATGCGGCCCAAGGACGTGATCGCCGGCGTTATCAAGAAACAGGGCAACACCAAGATCGCCGGCGGCAACCGCATCACCCTGCTGCGCGACGCCAATAACGACGGCGTGCCAGAACTGCGCACCGTTCTGGTCGAGAACCTGGATGCACCCTACGGCATGGCCTATGTGGACGGCTTCCTCTACGTCGCCGAACAGGGGGCGCTGGTTCGCTTCGCCTTCCAGCCGGGCCAGACCGGCATCGCGACGCCGGCCCAGCGGGTCACCGCGTTGCCCTCGCGGATCAACCACCACTGGACCAAGTCCCTGACCGTGAGCGCCGACGGGACCAAGCTGTATGTCGGCATCGGCTCCAACTCCAACATCGGCGAACGCGGCATGGCCGTGGAGGAAGAGCGGGCCGTGGTCTGGGAAATCGACCGCGCGACCGGCGCGCGCCGCACCCTCGCCACCGGCATCCGCAACCCGACCGCCCTGGCGATCGAGCCGACGACCAGCCTGTTGTGGTCGGTGGTCAACGAGCGTGACGAACTGGGTCCGCAACTGGTGCCGGACTACCTGACCCAGGTGAAGGACGGCGCCTTCTACGGCTGGCCCTACAGCTATTGGGGCCAGAACCGCGATCCGCGCGTGATGCCGCAGAACCCGGAGATGGTCGCCAGGGCCATCCCGCCTGACTACGCCCTGGGTTCGCACGTGGCGGCGTTGGGTATCGACTTCGCCCGCAATGGCGGCTTTGGCGGCGCGTTCTCGAACGGCGCCTTCATCGGCATGCACGGCAGCTGGAACCGCCAGGACCCGTCCGGCTACAAGGTCGCCTGGGTGCCCTTCAACGGTGGTCGCCCCGCCGGCCCGCCGGTCGATTTCGCCACGGGCTTCCTGAAGAACGGCGAGGCGCGCGGCCGCCCCGTCGGCGTGGCGTTCGACCCGAACAAGCGCGTTCTGCTGGTCGCCGACGACCTGTCCAACACGGTGTGGCGCATCGCTCCGAGGGGTTAAGAGGCACGGGAGGGTTTCAAGCCTGATCGTGCGGCGAGGCAGGTCCGTCATCCACGCCGCCTTGCCCCGAAGCCGGCGATGTCCGCACCTGCATCATCGTCGCCAGGCGATCCACGGCCATCGCCATGGCGGCCTGGTCTTCCAGGGACAGGCGGGCCAAGCCAGTGATGAAGCCGTCGCCGAGCAGGCCGGGAGAGGTGCTCAGCGCCTGTCGTCCCGCATCCGTCAGCCGCATATGGACGACGCGGCGGTCGATGGTGGAGCGATAGCGGACAGCCATCCCCTTGGCCTCCAGCTTGTCCAGCACGGCGACCACGGTCGGGGGCGACATGGAGACGTCGCGCGAGATGGCGCTGGTGCTGACTTCGCCCAAAGCGCGAATGGATTGCAGCACAAGAAGTTGCGGCAATGTCAGGCCCGTCAGGCGCGCGATTTCTCGTGACCGGACGTCGATCGCCTGGGCGATGCGCCGGACCGACCGGACCAGGGATGCCGTGGGATCGACGGGCGCATCGGCGGTCGGCGCGGTCGGAAAATCGCTCATTCGGTTGAACTCTTTCGTGTCCGAACCATTTGTACGCGCTGCTTCCACAATTCAAGGAGGACCCATGTGCGGTCTTAGCGGCGAGATCAATTTCGACGGACGACCGGCCGACGCCGGCGCCGTTCAACGCATGACCGATGCGCTCTCGCCGCGTGGACCGGACGGGTCCGGCATCGTGATGCGCGGCCCGGTGGGGCTGGGTCACCGCCGCCTGAAGATCATCGACCTGTCGGAAAAGGCGCAGCAGCCGATGGTGGACGCCGACCTGGGCGTGACCCTGGCGTTCAACGGCTGCATCTACAACTATCCCGAACTGCGCGAAGAGCTGCAGGGGATGGGCTTCCGCTTCTTTTCGCACGGCGACACCGAGGTCATCATCAAGGCCTGGAAGGCCTGGGGCGAGGCCTGCGTCGAGCGATTCAAGGGCATGTTCGCCTTCGTCCTGCATGAACGCGACACCGGCCGCACCGTGATCGCCCGCGACCGGTTCGGCATCAAGCCGCTGTATCTGGCCGAGCAGGGCCAGCGGCTGCGCTTCGCCTCGACCCTGCCGGCCCTGCTGGTGGCGGGCGATGTGGACAAGACCATCGATCCGGTCGGCCTGCACCACTACATGACCTTCCACGCCGTGGTGCCGCCGCCGCACACCATCCTGAAGGGCGTGAAGAAGTTCCCGCCGGCGACCATCCGCGTGATCGAGGCGGACGGAACGGCCAAGGACCGCCTCTACTGGCAGCCCGACATGATCCGCCACGCCGAGGACGCGTCCATGACGGCCGATGACTGGCGCGACCGGGTTCTGGACAGCCTGCGCGAGGCGGTGAAGCGCCGCATGGTCGCGGACGTGCCGGTCGGCGTCCTGTTGTCGGGCGGTGTGGATTCCAGCCTGATCGTCGGCCTGCTGGCCGAACTGGGCCAGAAGGATCTGATGACCTTCTCGGTCGGCTTCGAGGAAGCCAATGGCGAGAAGGGCGACGAGTTCGTCTATTCCGACCTGATCGCCAAACACTATGGCACCAAACACCACCAGATCTTCGTGCCGCACCAGCGCCTGATGGAGGCCCTGCCCGGCACCATCGGCGCCATGTCCGAGCCGATGGTTTCTTACGACAACGTGGGCTTCTATCTGCTGAGCCAGGAAGTCTCGAAACATATCAAGGTGGTGCAGTCGGGCCAGGGCGCCGACGAGGTCTTCGCCGGCTATCACTGGTATCCGCCGATGCTGGGCGCGACCGACCCGGTCGAGACCTACGCCAAGGCCTTCTTCGACCGCAGCCACGCGACGCTGAAGACCCAGCTGAACGGCGCCTATATGGCCGACACCGACGTCAGCCGCGCCCTGGTCGAGGCTCATTTCGCCCAAGGTCGCGCGGCGACCCCGGTCGATCAGGCCCTGCGTCTGGACAGCCAGGTGATGCTGGTCGACGATCCGGTGAAGCGCGTGGACAATATGACCATGGCCTGGGGTCTGGAGGCGCGCGTGCCCTTCCTCGACCACGAGTTGGTCGAACTGGCGGGCCGCATCCCGCCCGAGCACAAGCTGTCTCAGGGCGGCAAGGGGGTGCTGAAGGAGGCCGCCCGCCTGGTGATCCCGTCCGAGGTGATCGACCGCAAGAAGGGCTATTTCCCCGTCCCGGCGCTAAAATACATCCAGGGCCCTTATCTGGAGATGGTGCGCGAGGCCCTGACCAACCAGGCGGCGCGCGACCGAGGCCTGTTCGAGCCCGCCTATCTGGATACCCTGTTCGCCAATCCGACCGAGCACATCACGCCCCTGCGCGGGTCGGAGCTGTGGCAGGTCGCGGTCCTCGAAATGTGGATGCAGCAGCATGGCGTCTGACATCCGCCCCGAGCGGTCAAAGGCGCACCGGCTCAAACGCCTGCGCCACGAAGGCCTGAAGCCCCCGGTCCAGTCCGGCGATGGACCTGAGCCCGACGCCGTGCTGGATTGCGGCTGGGGGCGGCTGCTGTTCGCCCAGACCTTCGAGACGGCCGAGCCTCTGGTTGAGGCCTTGCGCGCCGAGGGGCCGGACCGGCGCGACATCGCCTTCTATGTTCGCAATCCGCACGTCCTGCTGGCCTCGGCGCCGCAGGAGCTGTTCCTGGATCCGTCGCACACCTATCGGCTGGAACTGGCCACCTATCGCGCCAGCCGCCGCCAGCCGCGGGGCTTCACCGTGCGCCGGCTGACGTCGGAAATGGACGCCCAGGCGGTCAACGACATCTACGCCAAGCGCAAGATGGTGCCGGTTCCGCCCGACTTCTTCTGGTCCCATCGCGACGACCGGACCATCACCTATTTCGTCGCCGAGGATACGGCGACCGGCGTGGTCATCGGCACCGTGACGGGCGTCAACCATGCCCGCGCGTTTCAGGATCCCGAGTGCGGCTCGTCTCTCTGGTGTCTGGCGGTCGATCCCCAGGCGACCCAGCCCGGCGTCGGCGAGGCTCTGGTCCGACGTCTGGCCGAGCATTTCAAGACGCAAGGCCTGGCGCACATGGACCTGTCGGTCATGCACGACAACGACCAGGCCATCGCCCTGTATGAGAAGCTGGGTTTTCGCCGCGTCTCCTTCTTCGGGGTCAAGCGCAAGAACCCGATCAATGAGGCCCTGTTCGTCGGCCCGACCGACGATCACGACCTGAACCCCTATGCCCGGATCATCGTCGACGAGGCGCGTCGGCGCGGCATCCACACCGAGATCATCGACGCCGAGGGCGGGCTGTTCCGCCTGAACTGGGGCGGTCGGTCGGTGCGGTGTCGCGAAAGCCTGTCGGAACTGACTTCGGCCGTGGCGCTCAGCATCTGCGACGACAAGCGCATGACGCGGCGCATCGTCGAGGCGGCCGGGGTGCGCGTGCCCGAGCGGATCGACCCCGAAAACCCCTCGGCCATCGATGCGGCTCTGGCCCGCTTCGGCGCCCTGGTCGTCAAGCCGGCGCGCGGCGAACAGGGGCAGGGCGTCGCGGTGGGCCTGACGACGATGAACGAAGTCCAGACGGCCCTGACCCGCGCGCGCCGCATCTGTTCCGAGGTTCTGATCGAGGAACAGGTCCAGGGCGAGGACCTGCGTCTGGTGGTGATCGACTACAAGGTCGTCGCCTGCGCCCTGCGTCGTCCGCCGCGCGTCATCGGCGACGGGCGCTCGACTCTGCGCACCCTGATCGAACATCAGAGCCGCCGCCGCGCCGCCGCGACCGGCGGGGAATCCACCATCCCCATCGACGGCGAGACCGAACGCACCCTGGCCGAGGCGGGCTATGGTCTCGACGACGTGGCGCCTGAGGGGGCCGAGGTGCTGGTGCGCAAGGCGGCCAATCTTCACCTGGGCGGCACCATCCACGATGTGACGGAGGAGGTGCATCCCGCCCTGATCCGCGCCGCCATCGCCGCCGCCCGCGCCATCGACATTCCGGTCACCGGCATCGACCTGATGGTGAAGTCGCCGCGCGAGCCTGACTACGCCTTCATCGAGGCGAACGAACGTCCCGGCCTGGCCAACCACGAACCCCAACCGACCGCAGAGCGTTTCGTCGATCTGCTGTTTCCCCTGTCCGCGCCGGCCGCCGCGCGGACATTCCCGAGATCCGAAGCCTGAAGGAGGCCCCTTGGCCCGCCCCGCGATAGACCTCGACTACCTGAAGGCCCGCCTGGCGGACCTGCTGAACACGCCCAGCCCGACCGGCTATACGGACGAGGCCGTCTGGCTCTTGTGCCGCGAGCTGGATCGGCTGGGCCTCGACTATGAAATGACCCGACGCGGCGCCATCCGCGCGCGCCTGCCGGGCCGTGTGCCAAAGCCGGCGCGGGCCATCGTCGCCCACGTCGATACCCTGGGCGCCCAGGTCAAACAGGTGAAGGCCAACGGTCGGCTGGAACTGGTCGCCATCGGTCACTGGTCCTCGCGTTTCGCCGAGGGCGCGCGGGCGACGATCTTTTCCGAAGGCGGCGCCTATCGCGGGACCATCCTGCCGCTGAAGGCGTCGGGCCACACCTTCAACGAGGAGGTGGACACCCAGCCGGTGAACTGGCCCCAGGTCGAACTGCGCATCGACGCCGTGACCCATGGCCGAGACGACACCCTGGCCCTGGGCGTGGACGTCGGCGACATCGTCGCCATCGACCCCCAGCCCGAGTTCATCGACACTGGCTTCATCGTCTCGCGCCATCTGGACGACAAGGCGGGCGTCGCCACCCTGCTGGCCGCGCTGGAATGCATGATCCGCGAGGAGCGGACGCCCACGGTCGACACCTGGTGGCTGTTCACCATCGCCGAGGAGGTCGGGCTGGGCGCCTCGTCCGTGCTGATCCCGGATGTGGCCGCCATGGTCACGGTGGACAATGGCACGACCGCGCCGGGCCAGAACTCGTCCGAGTTCGGCGTCACCATCGCCATGGCCGACCAGACAGGGCCCTTCGACTGGCACCTGTCGCGCAAACTGGTCCAGCTGGCCCGCGACCACAACATCCCGCACCAAAAGGACGTGTTCCGCTATTACCGCTCGGACTCGGCCTCGGCGCTGGAGGCGGGCGCCGACATCCGCACGGCCCTGGTCACCTTCGGCATCGACGCCAGCCACGGCTACGAACGCATCCACGAAAGCGCGCTGGAAGACCTCTCGCGCCTGCTGATCGCCTATGCCGAAAGCGACGTCGAAATCGGCCGTGACGCCAAACCCATGAGCGGCGTGAAAGGCTTCACCCACCAGCCGCTGGATGAGGAGCGGGAGTAGCGCGTTCGTCAGAGCAAGGCAGATGCCGGCCAGGTGAAGGGCGCCTCGACGTCCGCTCTTGACCCTGCTCGTGCTGCCGACGTTTGCCGCCAAGGCGGTGCGGCGGTGCGGCGGTGCGGCGGTGCGGCGTCGCAAGGAGGAGGATCAGGCGGACTGACCCCGTCGTACGCCGCGCCGACAGCTACCAGTTCAGCTCCAGGCCGAACGAAAGCTGTCGGCCGGCCGAGCCGATCTGGAGCAGGCGGGCGGGCGTGCGCTCATAGGCCAGGTCGCGCGTGTCGGTCAGGTTGACGGCGGCGATGGAAAGTCGGGTGCGGGCGTCGATCCGGTAGGTGGCCTGCGCGTCCAGATAGCCTGCGGGGCCGACGATGAAGGCCGATACGCCGCCGCCTTGCAGGTCGGCCTCGGAGCGGAAGGCGGACCGCCACGACCAGGACAGGTTCAGCGCAAAGGGGCCGCGTTCCAGGTAGGGATTGATCGACCAGGCCAGGTCCGAGACGCCGGTCAGCCGCTCACCGTCCGCCAGGCGGCTGTCGGTCCAGGTCGCGCTGGCCCAGACGCCTAGTCCGCCGCCCAATCGGTGGTGCAGGCCGGCCTCCAGTCCGTCGATCCGGGCGTGACCGACATTGCGCGGTCGCGACATCAGGACCGGCGCCTGGACCGCCGCGCCGGTCTGGGTCTCGAACGTCAGGGTCTCGGTCGCCCAGGTCGCCTGGATGAAGTCGCGGATCGTCTTGTGGAACAGGGCCAGGCTGAAACTGGTCCGGCGGCCGGTGACCTCATAGGACAGATCCAGATTGGTCGAGATGTATGGCGTCAGTTCGGGGTTGCCGCCGATGCCGCTGAAGATCACGCCTGGCTCGGGACTGTCGACGGCCGCCTGCCCATATTGGTAGATGGCCGAGACCAGAACGCTGGCGGGCACTGTGGAGGCGCGCAGGTCGGCCAGGGACGGGCGGGTGATTGTGCGCGACGCCGCCAGGCGCACGACGGCGTCGTCCGCGATGTCGAAGGCCAGGTTCAGACTGGGCAACAGGATCGCATCCTCGCCGTCGTGGGTCAGGGGCGTGACTTGCGCCACGCCGCCGACGGCAGACATGCGCGCGCCCTGGACATAGGTGCGTGTCCCGACCAGCCGCAGCCCGGCGTTGCCGAAATAGGACAGGCCGCCCCCGCGCCCGTCGAAGTCCGCCCGGACATAGGCCGCCGCAACCCGCTCCTCGACGCCGTAGGAATTCTGGAGGTCCGAGCCGGTCGGCGTCAGGTCGTCGGGCCGAAAGACCACGTCGTCGCGTTCGCCGGGCAGGACGAAGGCGGCGCGCAGCCGGTCGAACGCCGGCGTGATCCAGGGGCCCGGACGCGCCGCGATCAGGTCGGAAAACACATCCCCCGGCGTGGCGCTGTCATAGAGTTCGGCGATGTCGCCATGGCCGGGGCGCAAGGCCGCGCGTCGGTCGCGGCGCTGATAATCGCGGCTGCGCGTGCTGAACTGACCCCCCATCCGAACGGTCGAAAGCCGAAGGCCGCCCCAGGTTCGGTCCAGGGTGCGGCGGACGTCCAGAACTGCGGTCACGTCCTCGTCGCGGGACTGGACCGCCCTGATGTTCAACTGGGCCAGGACGAGCCGAGAGGGATCGAGCAGGTCGAAGTCAGTCGTCAGTCGGTCCGTTCGACGGGCGTCGGCGGCGCCGTTCAGATCGAAAACGTAGGCGACGCCTTCCGGTGACTGGACCGACAGTCGCTCCAGCGGCGTGTCGAGCACGGAGTGAGCGCTGGAGACGCTGAGCCGTGAGGTCAGCCGCCAGTTCCCGAGCTTCAGTTCGGCCCCCAGCGATGTGGCGATGTTCAGGTGCGACTGGTCCGAGAACTCGGTGTTGTTGTCGATCCGTCCGGCGGCGATTCGCCCCGCCGTTACGACCCCGTCCTGAACTCGCTGGATCGCGCCCGGCGTCGCCAACCGCTCGCCCAGGCCGAAGACCAGCCGGTCCTCGCGGATGGCGTTGTCGAAGGTCGAGACCAGGGCGTCGAGATCCAGGCGAAGGTCGGGCGACACCTGCCAGTCCGCGCCGACGAAACCGCTGCGGCGGCGTCGATCCTCGCTTTCGACCGTAGTGCGCAGGTCGTTGGGAACCGCCAGGGTGCGGCCGTCCACGACGATATCTCCATAGCGCATGACCTGAAACCGATCATAGCGGACCGACCTGTGCTCCTGTGAAAGACCGGCGACCAGGCCAGCGAAACCGCTCGATGAGACCCATCGTCCGCCTACGGACAGATCGGGGCTGATGCGTCCGTCGCGCGTTGTCGCCTCGCCGCCCAGCCGAAGCGTCAGGAAAGGATCGCCGTCCAGCCCGCCGGCCGTTTCGATGTCGATGTTGGAGCCTATGCCGCCCTCGGTCATGTCCGCCGTCGCGGACTTGGTCAGGCGCGCGCCCGCCAGCAGATCGACCGACAGGGCGCGAAACCGGAACTGCCGTCCGCTCTGGGTCGAGTTGCGGATATTCTCGTTGAAGGCCACGGGCGCGCCGTTCAGGGTCACGGACTGGAACAGCGGCCCCAGACCCCGCACGCTGACGAACTGACCCTCGCCGACCTCGCGCTCGATGGCCACGCCCGGCACGCGCTGCAGGGCCTCGGCCAGATTGGCGGAAGGCAGGTCGCCGATCCGTTCGGACGACAGTCCGTCGGAGATGACGTCGGCGTCGCGCTTGCGCCGCAAGGCTTCGTCGATCCGGTCCGACAGACGGCCGACGACCTCGACCGCTTCCAGTTCGGTCGTTTCGGGCGGGGGCGGCGCGGCCGGGGGGACTGTCGGGGCGACGGCCCAGATACGCACGCCCCGCGACCCGACGAAGCGATAGCGCAGGTCGGTCCCCTCCAGCATCCGCGCCAGTGCTGCGCGCCAGCTCATCCGCCCGTTGACCGGGCGTGTCCGCACGTCTCGCCCTGGACGTTGCACAAAGGCCAGTTCGCACCCAGCCTCCAGGCACAGACGCAACAGGGCGGCCGAGGCGTCCTGGCTGGCGATGTCGAAGGCTTGAATGCGCGACCCGGACTGCGCCCAAGCCGGGTGTGCCAAGGCCGGTTGTGCGAGCGCCGACATCACGGCGACGGTCGCAAACCCGCAGACGACGCGCCGTGGCTTGCGTCGCACGCCGGCGGGCAGCGATGCAGCGGGCGGTTTCAAACAACGAGCCTCGGGGAGATGTTCCGTGAAGCCCTTAGCGCAGTCCCATGACAGGTCTGCGATACGGCCGCCTCACTCCGCGCGGATCAGCCGGCGACCGTCCTGATCCTGTACGATGCGGATCGGCAGCAGGGCCGCCATCCGGTCCTCCAGCGCGTCCTCACCTTCAAGCGGCAGGACCACCGTCACGCGCGTCCGGCCAAGCACAGGATCGGCCAGGATCAGGGGATGGTCCGAGTAGCGGGCCACAGCGGCGACCACGGCCGACAGGGGCGCATCCTGAAACACCAGGCGACGCTTGCGCCAGGCCGTGGCGATCTCGACATCGGCGGCGGTCTTGCGGATGCCCGGCTTGCCCGGCTGAAAGTCCGCGCGCTCGCCCGGCGACAGCGTCAGGGCGCCGTCCAGCGCAGCCTTGGCCGTCACGTCGCGCGTCCCCACCGCGACCCGCCCCTGCAACAGCGAAATCTGCGCGCCGTCGCCTGTCAGGGCGGTGACGAAGCGCGTGCCGGTCACGATCACCCGACGATCCCCGACCGCCACCTGGAAAGGACGGGCGGTGTTGTGGGCCACCTCGAAATAGGCCGCGCCCCGCTCCAGCGTCGCACGGCGCGCATCGTCTGCCATTTTCACGCGGATTGCGGACCCGGCGTCCAGCGTCACCCGCGACCCGTCGTCCAGGGCGATGTCGGTGATCCGGCCGGGTGCGGCCTCGTAAAGCCGACCCTGTTCGGCGCCGTTCAACATCGGGACCAGCACCACCGCTGCGGCGACGGCCGCCATCGCGAGACCGCCCGCAAACAGAGGACGGCGCGTCACGGCGGTCTTCCGCTCGGTGCGACGCAGGGCCGCCAGGTCGCCGGCGAAGGCGCCCCGCAGCGGTTCCAGCGCGGCCTGGTCGGCCTTGGCCTGTTCATATTGACGCAGATGGTCGGGGTCGGCCTCCAGCCACGCCATCAAGCCCGCCTGTTCGCGCGCGCCCGCGCCCGGCCTCGCCATACGAGCCAGCCACGCTTCGGCCGTCCGTGGACCAGCGGCGATCAGGATGTTCAGGCGCTCCAGCATCAGCGTGGCGATTTCCTCTTCAATGCGCGGTGCAGGTCGCCTTTGCGGCCCGCCTCAAAAAGCACAACGATCCAGATGCGAGACACCTCAGTCGCCCCGCGATTTCTTCAGTTGACGGAGGGCTTCGGCGATATGTTTTTCGACCATACTGACCGAGACGCCCAGCCGTCCGGCGATCTGGCGATAGGTCAGGGCTTCGAACCGGTGCAGCAGAAAGGCGTCGCGTGTCTTGGGCGGCAGGGCGCAGATCACGGCGGCGGCGGCGGCCAGGTCCTGGCGGCGGATCAGGCCCGTCTCGGCGTCGGGCGTCTCGCTGGCGATCGCGCGCGGTCCGTTGTCCAGGTCATGGATGTCATGGGCGCTGCGTCGGGCGCTCTCGCGTCCGTCGGACTTCCATCGGTCCAGCTGGATGTTGCGCGCGATGACGAACAGCAGGGGCCGGGCGTCGGCGCTGTTCAGGTCGTGGCCAGCGCGGTGGAAGCGCACGAAGGCCTCCTGAACCACGTCCTCGGCGTCGCCGGCGCCGCGGGTCTTGCGCAGCAGATAGGCGACCAGATCGGCCCGCAGACGGTTCACCTCGGCCTCGACGCCGGTGTCCGGCGCAGGCGCAAAGACGCCCCCTCCTGAACAGGAGGAGGCGTCACGGCGAGGCGAACGCGCGGGGATCACGCGCTCGCCTGACAGTCAGGGCAGAGGTTCAGGTCCACGAACGGATCAGAACTCCATCCGCAGGCCCAGATTGATCCGGCGTCCCGACATTTCGTACATCGTGGGGAAGGACGGGTCCATCGTGTAGCCCTTGGTCGCCTCGTCGGTGACGTTGATGCCTTCCAGGTTGATCTGGATGGCGTCGGTCACGCGGTAGCTGGCCGACAGATCGACCTGGCCATAACCCTCGCGCCAGATCGGATACATTTCGTAGCCGATGGCTTCGACGTATTTGTCCTTGAAGTTGTAGGACGCCCGCGCCTGGAACCTGGCGTTCTCGTAGAACAGGGTGACGTTGTAGGTGTTGTCGGCCAGGCCGACCGGCGGGGTGGGAATACCCAGCTTCGACGTGCCGGTCAGCGAGCTGTCCAGAACGGTATAGTTGGCGTTGATCCCGAACCCTTCCAGCGGCGCGTAGAACTGGCCGAACGGCACCACGGCGACCAGCTCGACCCCGCTGACCTCATAGGAGCCCGGCTCGTTGATCGGCTGATAGACGTCGAAGGTATAGACGCCGTCGATCGTACCGTTGGCGTTGTATTTGGTCACGTTCGGCACGGTGCCCGTCAGGGCCTGACGCACCACGCCCTCGATTTCCTTCCAGAAGTACGAGACCGCCAGCAGGCCGCCGTCGCCCAGATATTGCTCCAGCCCGACTTCCCACTGTTTGGCGTAGGTCGGCTTCAGGTTGGGGTTGCCGTCGGTGAAGCGGAACGAGTTGAAGCTGGCCGTGCGCTTGTAGGCCAGGTCGGTCAGGGCCGGGCGGATCAGGGTCTCGGACGCCGCTGCGCGGAACACCAGGCTGTCGGTCAGTTCGGCCGTGACGTTCAGGCTGGGCAGGACCTTGTCATAGCCGCCGTCGCTGGAAATCGGCGCAGGCGTGAAACCGGTCGAACCGTTGGGGTTCTGGATCTGGTGATAGCCTGACGAGGTGATCGAGGTGTCGACATAACGCGCGCCGCCGTTGACCGAGACCGGAACCGGGCCGATGTCGAAGTTCAGATCCGCCATGGCGTAGAGCGACAGGACCTTTTCCGAAACTTCGTAATAGTCGCCGGGCGTGAACGGCGTGGAGAAGCCGTCGTAGCGGAAGGTGCGACGGGCATAGTCGTTCGACACCTGGCTCCAGTTCAGATCGCGAATGCTGAAGGCGCCGCCGGGAACCAGGTCGCCGATCGGCGTCAGTTCGCTTTGCGACATCGGACGGTTCAGATAGTCGACGCGGCCCGGCCCGGTCCCCTGGATGTTCAGGGCGCCGTACTGACGCTCCTTGGACTTGTCGGTATAGCGCGCGCCGACCTGGACACTGGTCAGGGCCGGGAAGAAATCCAGGCCCAGGTATTTGGTGAAGTCGATCTGGGCGGCGTATTTGTCGTCGGTGATCTGTTCCAGCGTCGTCTCATAGGCTTCGAACAGATAGCGCTGAGGCGAGTTGTACATGTCGATCGAGGCGGGGTTGGCGCTCTTGATCGTCTCGCCGCCGTCGGCGGTCCAGCGCGTCCGCGACGGCGCATAGGCGACGTGCTTCAGGTTGGCGTAGTCCAGCGTCTTCTCGGCGCCGGAATAGCCGGCCAGGGCGTGCAGTTTCCAGCTGTCGCCGCTCCAGTTCAGCTCGGTCCCGAACTGGCGATAGTCGGTCTCGTTGATCTGCTCCTTGCTTAGCATCTCGTGCTGGGTGGCGGTGTAGGAAACGTCGCGCAGCACCACCATGCCGTAGTCGGCCAGGGTGGTCTTGTCGAACTCGTGGATCGTCTCAAGCGTCGAACGGCTGGAGGCCGAATAGGCCGCCGCATCATACTGGTCTTCGGTGGTCTCGTAGCGGCCGATCAGGGCGTCGAACGCCAGGCTGAAGTTGGCCGACGGACGATATTGCAGCGACAGAGAGCCGCCCCACTGGTCCTGGGTGTTCAGATAGGCGCGGTCGCCCACCTTGTCCTGGAAGATGATCCGGTCGGTCTCGGCGGCGTTCAGACGATTGTTGACGATGACGCCGGCGTCGCGCGCCAAGACGGCCTGGGCCTGGTTGCCTCGCGTGCCGCTGGCGTTCAGGAAACGCGTCAGGGGACGGAAGTTGATGCCCGATTCCGAATCCGTGCGGTTGGTCCGACGTGCGGTCGAGAAGGACACCAGCGCGCCCCAGTCGCCCCAGGTGTCGCTGGCCAGGAACGACAATTTGGGATCGGTCTTTTCGGAGATGGAGTTGTAGGCGCCCTCGGCCGACGCCACGACGCGACGCCCCTCATAGTCGAACGGACGCGCGGTCGAGATGTTGACCGAACCGGCGATGCCGCCTTCCTCGTCCGCCGCGCGCGGGGACTTCTGGACCGTGACCTGCTGGATGATTTCAGAGGCGAAGATGTCGAACTCGACATCGCGGCCGCCGCTGCCCGAGGCGGTCGCCAGGCCGTTGATGGAGACGAAGGTGAACTCGCTGGGCAGGCCGCGCACCGACACGCGCTGGCCCAGGCCCCGGTTGCGTTCGATGGTCACGCCGGGGATGCGCTGCAGCGCCTCCGCCAGGTTCTGCTCGGGGAAGTTGGCCACGTCGGTCGCCACGATCGAGTCGGAGAAGCCGACCGTCTTGCGCTTGATGTCGACGGCCTCTTCCAGGCTGCGGCGATAGCTGCCGGTGACGATGATCTCGTCGACCTGGGACACATCAGACTGCGTCGCGACTTGATCGGCCGTTTGCGCGAACGCGGCGAACGGCGAGACGGCCGCGACGACCAGCGCCGTCGTGCCGAGAATTCGGTTCTTCATTTGGACTACCCCCAGAGAGCTTGACGCGTTTCACCCGCGAAACACGTCGACCGGCCCATGGCGTCACGCCGGCCGATCTACCGCCCTCAACGACGGCGTCACCCCGCCCCTCAGCGTGTGACAGCCGATTTCATCCAATGTTCACGGCGCTGTCGCGTTCGACCCCGCAACAGCCTCTGGACGGCCCCAGGCCAGCGCCGCCTGCACCTCCGCGCGCGCCGCCTCCATGTCGCGACGGAAGGTCTCCGAGCGTTGTTCGGCGCCATAGATGACCGCGCCCGACAGGATGCCGGCTTCGGCAGCGCTGTAGCTGTGGGAGCCGCAGATGAAGCGGCTTTCGGCGAACTCACGACCGCGGGCATACAGGGCGTCGGCCCGCTGGGGCGCCAGTTCGGCCAGGATCATGGCGATGTGCATCCCATGCGCCGAATGGCCCGACGGATAGTCGGGATTGCCCGCCAGGTGATTGCTCTTCGCCTCGCAGATCGGCAGTTCAGTGCCGATATAGGGCCGCTTGGTTCCCCAGTATTCCTTGGCCACGCCGACGACTGACCGGTCATCGCCCGATCGGTCCAGCAGGGCCGTCAGCACCGGCGCCTGTTCCGGCGTCAGGCGCACGCCCAGCGCCTGGGCGAAATGGTCGTATTTGTCACCCGTGACATCGGCGGTCGCTACGTCCCAGCGCGCCGTGCCCTGAAGCGCGCGGGTCTCGAGGAACACCTCGGCGTTGGCGCGGTCGCGGGGCGAGCCCGGCTCGGGCGGCGGGGCCAGCACCATCGTCAGGTCCGGCCGATCCCCTGGCGCCAGATAGCCGCGCACGGGCGCGCCCGTGATCATCTCGACCGCCAGCCCGTCGCAGCGCGCCGCAGCCCGCACCGGATTGCACGCCGCCGCCTGGGCGCCCGGCAGTCGCACCTCATAGGTCGGGAAGCGTGGATCGGCCCAATAGTAGTCGGTCGACACATATTGCGCCCCGCTGGCGAAGGCGGCGGTGCGGCGCGCCACGTCGGCAGCCCTGGCCTCGACCGTGTCGGCGTCGGCGCGGGTGCGTACGATGAAGCCCTGGCGCACGGCCGCGCGGATGCGATCCTGCTGGGCCACCGGATCGTTCAGCGTCAGATAGGCGGCGGCGGGGCTGGCCTCGTCGGTGTTGACGAACATCGCCCGGCCCTGAAGCGACGGCCGGCCGGCCGCATAGGCCGCGACCTTTTCCGGGCTTTCGTCCAGGGCGAAGAAGACCTTGCCGCGCGCCTCGCCCACCGTCGGCCATCCGCCTGCCAGCACGCCCTCGCGCAGGGTGGCGTGGTCGCCGCGCACCTGGTCCGGCGTGATCAGGCGACCGGCGTCGAACACCGCGCGAATCTCGGCGTCCAGCGCGTCCCAGGCCGCCGCGTCGAAAGCCATCGGCGACACGCCGCCCGGCATGGAGGCCGCGCCCGTCTTGGCGTTCAGCATGATCAGGATCGGCGCGTGATCGGGATGGGCGGTCGACCAGTCGCGAACCTGCGTCAGACAGGCGACGAAGGTCAGGCAGGAACTGCGAAAATCCACGTCGGGCATATGCAGCACCTTCATCCCGGGCCGCGACATGGCGTCCTGGAAGCGCGCGCTCGTCGGCGCGCTGTGGTCCGCCTGACCCAAAGCCGAGGCCGGACGCGCATAACGCCCGCCCTGGGGATCGTTCAGCACGTCGATCTCCAGCTGACGCGCGCCGGCGTCCAGTTGCTCCGTCAACGGACGATGAGCGTAGTCCAGCCCCATCGCGCGCGGATCGACCGCCGTCATCGCCGCCAGTTCCGCCTCGGGAATGGCCAGTTTGTAGCTGTTGTGGGTGCCGACCGCGGCGATGTCGTTCATCCGCAGCGACCGATCCATCCAGACCCGAGCACAGCCATCCCCGCCCGCCGCGCCCACATCGGCGGCGGCCGGATCGCAGGACGACGCGCCCAGAAGCAGGGCGATGACAAGAGCGCTCATGATCGATCTCCGGGGGGACGCCGCTGGAAATCGCGCGTCCTTCAGACAACGACCGTGAACCACGCTTCCTCAACAGCGGCGTGACAGGCGCCGCGTGAACGCAAAAGGGCGCGACTTTTCGGCCGCGCCCTCAGGGCGTCAACGGGACGGGGCCTCAGCCGCGACGGTGGTCGCGGTCGTTGCGCTCGTTGCGGATCTGGGCCGACAGGCGGTCGAAGCGACGGTCCAGGTCCTGGCGCTCCCAGGCGGTCAGGCCGCCGCGGCGATAGTTG
The DNA here is from genome assembly GCF_041648115.1 of Brevundimonas sp. Lineage (GTDB taxonomy): Bacteria > Pseudomonadota > Alphaproteobacteria > Caulobacterales > Caulobacteraceae > Brevundimonas. Next base: position 182,975 of record NZ_JBAZPR010000006.1, on the reverse strand, counting down.
GCTTCCAGGCGCAGCAGGCTGTTGAACTCGCCGCGCAGGCGGGTGGATTCACGACGGCTGATCTGACCATTGCGGACGCTCTGGTCGATGCGGCGGTCCAGGTTGGCCTGACGGGCGTTGATCGACTGCCACGAGCCATAGCCGGCGTGCTGGGCGCCATGATGGGGCGGGGGCGGACGGTTGTAGGACTGGGCGAAGGACGGGGCGGCGACCGAGGCGGCGGCCAGGACGAGGGCGGGGACGATGAGCTTGCGCATAGCGATCTCCTCAAATGTTCTATCGGTCGGGGTGACCAGCGATGAGGAAAGTTGACCACCCGGCGACTGAGCCGGTTCTGAACAGCGACGATCAGGTTCGGTTCATCGGCATGACAAGGACGACAGGATCGGCGTTCGCCGGTTTGGCGCGAAGGTCGCTTTAAACTATACGACGTATTCAGCGCCCGTTCAGATGATTGGGCCTAGATCGGTCGCCATGTCCCGTAAACCCGCCAGTCTTATCCTCGCTCCCCCGGCCCTGGCCTTGGCTTTGACCCTGGCCTTTGCTCCCGTCATGACGACGCAGGCGCTCGCCCAGTCGCGCGACCCGGATCCTCGCTCGCAGGACCGCGGCCCCCGCGTCAGCCCGGACGAGGCGCGTCGTCGTGGCGGCGAGGCCGGGGGCGGCCGACCGATCGACACCCAGCCGCGCCGCGACGGCAACTATTCCGTCCTGGTCGAGCGCGACGGCCGCGTGCGCGAGGTCGTGGTCGACGGCCGGACCGGCCAGGCCCGTCAGGGCGGCTCGGACGACAACAACAATCAACGTCGCAGGCCCAACTGATGCGCGTGCTTCTGGTCGAGGACGACGCGGACCTGTCGCGTCAGCTGAAGGCGGCGTTGGGCGACGCGGGCTATGCCGTGGATCACGCCCCGGACGGCGAGGAAGCCCATTATCTGGGCCAGAACGAACCCTATGACGTCATCGTCCTGGACCTGGGCCTGCCCAAGATCGACGGGGTGTCGGTGCTGGAACGCTGGCGCCGCGAAGGCAAGGCCACGCCGGTCCTGATCCTGACGGCGCGCGGCGCTTGGTCGGACAAGGTGGCGGGCTTCGACGCCGGCGCCGACGACTATCTGACCAAGCCCTTCCATACCGAGGAGCTGCTGGCGCGCCTCAGGGCGCTTCTGCGCCGGTCGGCCGGCATCGCCTCGGCGACCCTGGCGTGCGGCGGTTTAAGACTGGATCCACGCGCGGCGCGGGCCAGCGTCAACGGCGAACCCCTGCGCCTGACCTCGCTGGAATACCGGCTGCTGCACTATATGATGATGCACCAGGGGCGGGTCATCAGTCGCACCGAACTGGTCGAACATCTGTACGATCAGGACTTCGACCGCGACTCCAACACCATCGAGGTCTTCATCGGCCGGGTGCGCAAGAAGGTCGGATCGGACCGGATCGAGACCGTGCGCGGCCTCGGCTATCGGCTGACGCCTCTGGCGGGCGAATCCGAAGCGGCGTGACCGGCCAGGCGGCTTCGAACCGACGAGCCAAACGACCCCAGGATTGGGGCCGCTGGTTCGGGCGGCCCGGCCGTTCGCTGACCCGGCGGCTGATCTGGCTGGCCTCGGCCTGGATCCTGGTGGCCCTGGTCGTCGCCGCCCTGGTCCTGACCCAGGCCTTCCAGGAATCGGCGTTGCGGCGTCTGGGGGCCATGCTGAACGAGACCATCGACGAGATCGTGGTCGGCGCCAGCCGCACGCCTCACGGGGGCTTGGCGCCCCAGATCCAGGACGCCCGCACGCTGCGCCTGCTGTCGGGCAAATACTGGCAGATCATGGAGGTGCGGCCGGATGGGCGGCTGGTCAGCCTGGCGCGCTCCAACTCGCTGTGGAGCTATGATCTGACCCTGCCGCCCGACCTGCCCGAACGGCTGAATGCGGCGTTCGGGGACGTCATCACCTTCAACACCACCGGCCCCAAGGGCGACGCCGAGACACGCGAGCCGTTGCGCGTCGCCGCCAGCATGAAGTCCATCCCACGGCACGAACATCCGGTAATCTTCATCGCCGCAATCGACCGATCCGAGGTGGACGCCGACACGCGCCAGTTCGCCCGCGTCACCTTGACGGCGCTGTTGATCCTGGGCCTGGGCCTGGTGTCGGCGGTCTTCATCCAGGTTCGGATCGGCCTGCGCCCCCTGTTCGACCTGCGCGACGAGATCGCCGATGTGCGCAAGGGCAAGTCGGCCCGGATCGGACGATCCTATCCGCTGGAGATCAAGCCCCTGGCCGAACAGGTCAATCGTCTGCTGGACCACAACCAGGAGGTCGTGGACCGCCAGCGCACCCACGTCGGCAACCTGGCCCATGCGCTGAAGACGCCGATCTCCGTCATGCTGGCCGAGGCGGGGACCACCCAGGGCGACCTGCCCGAACTGGTGCGGCGTCAGACCAAGGTCATGCAGGGCCAGGTCGATCACCACCTGCGTCGCGCCCGCGCCGCCGCCCGCGCCGCCCACGGCCTGGGCGAGACCACGCCTGTCGCCGAGGTGCTGGACGAGCTGGCTGTGATGATCGAACAGGTGTTCCGCGCCAAGGACGTCGAGATCGACTGGCGTGCGCCCGACAGTCTGTCCTTTCTGGGCGAGCGTCAGGATCTGCAGGAAATCCTGGGCAATCTGATCGAGAACGCCGCGAAGTTCTCCAAACGCCGGGTTCGCATCTCGGCCGGCGGCAACGGCCTGGGGCAGATGGTCCTGGTGGTCGAGGACGACGGCCAGGGTCTTCCCGCCGATCAGCGCGACACGGTCATGCAACGCGGCGCGCGGCTGGACGAGAGTGCGCCGGGCTCGGGCCTGGGCCTGTCGATCGTGGACGACCTGACCCGCGCCTATGGCGGTCGATTGACGCTGGCGGACAGCGACATGGGCGGGCTGAAGGCCGTGCTGGAACTGCCGGCCGCCCAGGCGGACTAGGGTTGGTCGCCGCCGCGACGGTGGCATTCGCAGGCCGCCCGTTCCAGCGCCGCCCGGTCCAGAACGGTGATCCGGCCGCGCGAATAGGCGATGGCGCCGGCCTTCTGCAGCCCCTGCGCCGCCTCGTTCACCGTGGTCCGCTGCGACCCCAGCATCGACGCCAGATACTCCTGCGTCAGGCTGAGCGTATCGCCCTCGACCCGATCGTGGCAGCGCAGCAGCCATTTGGCGAACCGCTGGCCGGCGTGGTGCAGGGCGTTGCAGGCGGTGGATTGCTCCAACTCGCCCTGAAGCCGCGCCATATAGTCGCCCACGGCGTCGCGCACGCCCGGCCGCTGGGCCGACAGGGCGCGAAAGCGCGCGGCATCCACCCGCCGCGCCGTGCCGGCGACCTGGGCCACGCTGCGGGTGTGGGCGTGGTGCGGCACGACCGAGGCGACGACGCCCAGCACGCCCTCGCGCCCGATCATCACCGTCTCCACCGTGCGCCCATCCTCCAGCACCGCCACCGAGGAGCAGAAGCCGCTGTCGATGAAATACAGGTGTTCGATGGCGTCGTCCGGCTCGTTGAACACATGGCCCAGGGCGAATTCGACGGGCGCAGCGATCGCCGCAAGGGCGTCGCGATCTTCGGGATTCAGGTCGTGGATCAACCGGTTGCCCGGCGGGAGGCTGCGCATGAGTTCGCGCATAAGGCGATCCGTCGGCCTCGTCTGTCGGAACCCGACACAGCGTGGCTGTATCTGGCGCCGGTTTCTGGGGAAAAGCCCTGATTTTACCGAGATATGTACGAAACCGGTCAGCCGGCGTCGGCTGCGGGGCGTTCCAGCCGGGCCACGAGACGTTCCGCCTGATGAACCTCGACCCCGATGCAGGAGGCGTGGTCGGCCAGGCGCTTGCGAGCGGCGGCCACGGCGATGTCGTCGTCGGCTCCGTCGAAGAAGTCGAGCAGGGGGCGGCGGTCGGCTTCGTCGAAGAAATGAAACTCGTAGATGCGCAAGCTTGGCTCCTGAGGCTTGACCGTAGCGGCATACGCGGGCCGGCGTCTGTCGGATGTCGACACAGCGCAGGTTCGGGAGCCTTTGCTGTGCGACAGGCGTTAGGCAGCCTCTCGCCGCCGGAGACGCGATGACCGCCGCCAAGACCCTTCGCCACGCCGCCGCCGACCTGGGCCGCGCCTTTCGCCTGCCGCCGCTGGCGACGCTGGTCGAGTGGGCGGCGCGGGTCGGATATGGCGCGCGAGGCTTCGTCTATCTGTCGGCCGGGGCCCTGACCCTGCTGGCGGCGACCGACCGGATCGGGGCGGCGGTGGGGACCAGCGGGGCGGCGGGCTGGCTGGCAGAACAGCCGTTCGGCAAGGTCTGGCTCGTGCTGCTGGGGCTGGGCCTGTGGGCCTTCGTCGGCTGGCGGGTGCTGCAGGCGGTGTTCGACGCGGACCATGAGGGGACGGACCTGAAGGGCTGGGCGACGCGGGCGGGCCAGGCGGTCAGCGGCCTGTTCTACGGCGTGCTGGCGTCGGGGGTGTTCGAATATCTGGACGAGTTCGGCGAGGCGACCAGCGCCTCCTCGGCCCAGGCCGAGAGCGTGGCCGAGAACCAGCAGAAGGCGGACCTGCTGCTGGGCTTGCCGTTCGGCGAGGCGTTGCTGATCGGGGCGGGGCTGGTCGTGCTGGGCGTCGGGATCGGCAATATCGTCAGGGCGTTCCGGGACGATTTCGACGACGCCCTGGCCTGTCCCAAGGCCTTCTGCGGGACGGCGACGGCCCTGGCGCGGACGGGCTATGCGGCGCGGGGGTTCGCCTATCTGCCGCTGGGCGTGTTCGTGGTTCTGGCGGGGCTGCATGCAAGCTCCGGCGACGTCACGACGACGGCGTCAGCGCTGGACGCGCTGGAGGCCCAGCCGGGCGGATCGTGGATCCTGGGGCTGACGGCGGCCGGGCTGATGGCCTTCGGCGCCTTCGCCTTCGTGGAGGCGCGCTGGCGCCGGATCCGCCCGCCCAAGAACCTGGCGCGTGATCTGCTGGGGTAGGGCTTGTCGCCTGGTGCAGCGTCGCCATATGGTTCGCAACACCTGCTGTTCCAGAAGAGGCCGTGCCGATGACCGCTCCGCTCAAGACCCTGAAGATCGACTTCGTTTCCGATGTCGTCTGCCCCTGGTGCGTCGTGGGCCTGGGCGGGCTGGAGACCGCGCTGGACGCCCTCAAGGGCGAGGGGATCGCCGCCGACATCGCCTTCCAGCCGTTCGAGCTGAACCCCCAGATGGCGCCCGAAGGCGAGAACATCGTCGAACACATCGGCCGCAAATACGGCGCGTCGCCTGAGCAGTCCGCCGCCAATCGCGCCATGATCCGCGAGCGGGCGGGGGAGGTCGGCTTCGACATGCGCATGACCGACGACAGCCGGATCTGGAACACCTTCGACGCCCACCGCCTGCTGCACTGGGCGCACGAGACGGCGCCGGACAAGCAGAAGGCCCTGAAACAGGCGCTGTTCACCGCCCACTTCACCGAGAACCGCAACCTGACCGACGCCGGGGTGCTGACCGCCGCCGCTGAGGCCGCCGGGCTGGACCGGGCCGAGGCGGCCGAGGTGCTGGCCTCGGGCCGCTACGCCCAGGCGGTGCGGGCGTCAGAGGACCTGTGGCGATCGCGCGGCATCACTTCGGTCCCCGCCGTGGTGGTGGAGGGCAAATACCTGATCAGCGGCGGCCAGCCGGCGCAGGCGTTCGAGGACGCCTTGAGGAAGATCGCGTCGGAGGTTTAGCGGGTGAGTAGTGAAGGGTGATTGGTGAGTGGAGTTATTTACGCGGCCGCTTCTTCACTCACGATTCACCCGTCACGCGTCACGGCGAAGCCTGTGGCTCGGTTTCAGACTCCCCCTCCGAAAAAACACCGTCTGAATGGTGCAATTCGTCTGAAATCGGGGGCGGTTTCAGGTCGTCGAGCGCCTCCACACGGGCCATCAGGGCGTCGCGGCCGGCGTAATCGCCGGGGGTCAGGGCGGCGGCCTCCAGGGCGATGACGCCGATCTCCCGCGCGACGGCCGTGGCGCGTTCGGCCATGTCGGGTTCCTTCGGTTTCGGCTCGGGCTTTGCAGCGGACGGGGCAGCAGGCGGCTCCGCCTCGCGCGCCAGGCGGGTCAGGTGGGCGTGCAGCCGCACCCACCGCGCCGCCTCCATCGCGCGCCCGGCCTGGACCGCCCGGCCCATCCGCACCAGGGCGTGGGCCGCCATCTCCGCGAAGTCGGGCAGGCCCTGCGCCGTCTCGAACGGCAGGTCGATCGGCCCATCCAGAGGCAGGGGAGAGGGATCGTCCTGATCCTCGCGCCGCCAGCCTTTTTCTCTGGCGCGGGCGCGAAAGGTGCTGACCCCCATGCCGTAACGGGCGCTGACCGCCTCGGCCGTGTCGCCCTCCAGATAGGCCTCGCCTGCCGCCTGCCAGGCCTCTTGCGACAGGCGGCGATAGCCGCGATTCCGGACCCGGTCGGCGCCGCGCGCGGCGGCGTCCGAGGCGGCGAGGGCCGGCGGCCGCAACAGATGCATCGGCAGGCCGTGCGTGCGCCAGAACCGCACCTCGGCCTCGGCCGAGCAGTCCAGGTGAAGCGCGTCGCGATACGCCTGTTCCAGACCCGCCGCGCGCAGGACGCGGATCTGATCCAGCCCTTGCTGCGTGGCTGCATCGTAAAGCGGGTCTCGCGGCCCATCGAACCCGCCGCCCTCGCCGTCGTCATAGGCCTGATCGTCGTGCATCCCGTCCCCCGGCTGTCGCCCACGCCCGATCCCAGGACGCGCCCCCAGTCTAAGGCCGTCCCGAACCGTGATAGGGTAGAGGCCGTCGATTTCCCGAAAGCCGAGGGATTTCAACGGTCCGGGAGGGGACGTCGTGTATAGGAAGGGGCGCCTTTTCCCTCTCCCGGTGGGAGAGGGCTTGAGGCTCGCAGAGCGTCAGCGATGCGCCAGCCGAAAAGGGTGAGGGTCGTGCGTCAACGGCGAGGTCCGACCCTCACCCTTTCGCGTTTCCAATCGCTTCGCTCTCGGACGCTCAAGCCCTCTCCCAACGGGAGAGGGAAGCCTAAGCCCGCTTCTTCTTCGGCGCAGCCGGGGCGTCGGCGGCGGTGACCAGATGCCCCTTCCAGCCGGGCGGCGGCAGGAACTTGCCGGACTGCTCCTCGCGTGTGCCGTGCTTCGCCATCTCGGCGGCGCGGCGCGCGGCCTTCAGCGCGGTTTCGTGGTCGATCAGCATCTTGTTCATCGCGGTCCCCAATCTAGCAGATCGAGGCCGTCGTCGCCATTGGCATAGATTTTCCAGGCATCGACAGCAGGCTTGTAGGTCGTTTCGAGATACTCGGCGCTGAGCAGGAAGCGGCGGCGCAGCGTGTCCTCGGGAATGCCGTGTCCGCCGTGAGAAACCCGGCGCGCGACGCGCGCAACCGAATAGTCGGCGTTGGGCAGGCGCAGATAGACCAGTTCCACCCGATAGCCGAGCGCCCGCCAATGGCGAATGCGCACGGCGTGCGAGCGCGTCGCCAGAGTGGTCTCAAGGATCACGTCTGACCCGGCGCGCGTCAGCGCGTCCAGCCGCTCCAGCACCAGACGCCCGGCCGCCAGATCGCGTGCCGGACCTTCACCGGTCAGGCCACGGGCGACTTCATCCGGGTTGACGAACTGAAACGTCTCCGTCCGCTCCCGCAGGAAGCCGTTGATGAAGGTGGTTTTCCCGGCACCGTTCGGCCCGGCGAGGAGGACGAGAGTGGGCATTTCAACCACCTAAACGGTTAGACAGTGATCTGTGCCGACCAGTCTCTTAAGTGGGTTCCTAATCTAGCCACATCGCGGCGATTCAGGCGACCGCTGTGCATAATAACGTTGCGCGATTTTTCAATAACATCAAATATAGAGGCCGCCCATTCCACATCCGGTATGAAAGGCTCAAAACAATCTGTGTTTTGCCGGATTATATTCAATAGATTGGGAAGCATGGTGAATTGTATGGGGTCATCGCCACGCTGAACGTGCCATCGAACTTTTCTCTCTTCTTCTAGTCTCTTCTCGGCGGCAGTTCGAATTTTTTCAGACACGCACTCCGTCCACCAATTAGCGCCTTTGTTTTCGAGTAGGGTGCTTGAGACTAGGTTTCGCACTGAATTTTCGAAAGCTGCTATCGCCGTGTAAACAATTGCCATTCCTCTAGCATCAGCTACAAAATCTTCATTGAGGGTATCAAGTGAAAGCAGGCCGCCGATCTCTGCGTCAGCCATATCATGCGTTTTGGCCTTAGTCCGGCCAGCAGAATCCAATGCCTCTTGCGTGAGCATTCCGCGATAAATGAAGCTGTAAGCGTCTAGGTTGTCGCTCACAGAAGATGCTCTTTGAGACTACGAAATAGAGCATCGTAAACTTTTGGGTCGCGTGATTCCGGCATGATAATTTGAATGTTATAATGCAGCCCACCGAGCCCTAATTTTGGTCGGCGGTTATCCGAAATTTTCTCAACTTCGGGCTCTGGCTCTTCGTCTGCAATGACAGGCGAATCACGGGGTGCCGGTTTGGCGTCAAAATCTGCCAGCTTCACCAGCTCACAAAATGTCAGACCCATTTTGTCTAAAACGGATTCGGAATATTGGCCTTGGCTCAATGTCTTAAATTTATTGATTACATCAGGCTTAGATAGTTTGTTAGCGCTAGTATTGACCTTAAAGAGGTCATCGTAGGCATCTCGGATGCCCTCGGCTAGAACGATATCCGACTGAGTTTGATCTAAAAACTGAAAATACCTATCTGTAGGCTTCTTGTCTGAGTTCAAAAATCCTAGCGATTGCAAAACTCCAACGAATAGTCGATCATTACTTGATGGAAATCCTAGTCCTTCTAGAAATCGAAGGTTGAATGTATCGGGTGCTTGCGCGGTCTTGATGGCATCCAGTAGGGCAGCCAAGTTTTTGGTGCTGGTGAGGTAAGCCTTAGGAATCGCCACACTCGTCTCCAAAATCCAAGATAACGCGCTTTAGTCGGCCCCCCGACCCAATCTCGTTGTGATTGTGCACAATCCTAAGGAAGTTGCGAGCCGGAACTGCGCAGCTCGGCTCGCAAGACGATCCTCACACTTTCACCTCCACCACCCCGCCGCCGGCGCGGAACTTCGCGCTCATCTCCGCCATCCCAGCCTCGGCTTCCGCCAGCGAGCCGCCCGCGTCGTTCTGGGCCTGGGCGTCGCGGCGGATGTCCTGGCTGATCTTCATGCTGCAGAACTTGGGGCCGCACATGGAGCAGAAGTGGGCGGTCTTGTGGGCTTCCTTGGGCAGGGTGGCGTCGTGGTATTTGCGGGCGGTTTCGGGGTCTAGCCCCAGGTTGAACTGGTCCTCCCAGCGGAACTCGAACCGGGCGCGTGACAGGGCGTCGTCGTGCAGGCGGGCGGCGGGGTGGCCCTTGGCCAGGTCGGCGGCGTGGGCGGCGATCTTGTAGGTGATGACGCCGTCCTTGACGTCCTGACGATCCGGCAGGCCCAGGTGCTCCTTGGGCGTGACGTAGCAGAGCATGGCCGTGCCGAACCAGCCGATCATGGCCGCGCCGATGGCGCTGGTGATGTGGTCGTAGCCGGGGGCGATGTCGGTGGTCAGCGGGCCAAGCGTATAGAAGGGCGCCTCGTGGCAGTGTTTCAGCTGCTCATCCATATTGGCCTTGATCTTGTGCATCGGCACGTGGCCGGGGCCCTCGATCATGACCTGGCAGCCCTTGGCCCAGGCGATCTTGGTCAGCTCGCCGAGGGTGCGCAGCTCGGCGAACTGGGCCTCGTCATTGGCGTCAGCGATGGAGCCGGGGCGCAGGCCGTCGCCCAATGAGAAGCTGACATCATAGGCCCGCATGATGTCGCAGATGTCCTCGAAATGCTCGTAGAGGAAGCTCTCCCTGTGGTGGGACAGGCACCATTTGGCCATGATGGAGCCGCCGCGCGAGACGATGCCGGTGACGCGCTTGGCCGTCATCGGCACGAAGGGCAGGCGCACGCCCGCGTGGATGGTGAAATAGTCGACGCCCTGTTCGGCCTGTTCGATCAGGGTGTCGCGGAACACCTCCCACGTCAGGTCCTCGGCGACGCCGTTCACCTTCTCCAGCGCCTGATAGATGGGAACCGTGCCGATGGGGACGCTGGAGTTGCGGATGATCCAGTCGCGGATGTTGTGGATGTTGCGGCCCGTCGACAGGTCCATGACGTTGTCGGCGCCCCAGCGGGTGGCCCAGACCAGCTTGTCGACCTCGTCATCGACGCTGGACAGCACCGCCGAGTTGCCGATGTTCGCATTGATCTTCACCAGGAAGTTGCGGCCGATGATCATCGGCTCGACCTCGGGGTGGTTGATGTTGTGCGGGATGATGGCGCGGCCGCGGGCGATTTCTTGCCGGACGAACTCGGGCGTCACGAAGTCGGGGATGGCGGCGCCGAAGTCCTCGCCGTCGCGGATGCAGGGGCTGTTCTGCTCGCGGCGCAGGTTCTCGCGGATGGCGACATATTCCATCTCGGGGGTGATGACGCCCGCCTGGGCGTATTCGTACTGGGTGACCGGGCGACCCTCGACGCCCTTGAAGACGCGGTGGTTGGAGACGTCGAAACGGGGGGCGAGGTGGCGGCCCGAGGCGTGGCCGTTGTCCTCGGGCTTGACCTCGCGCGGGTTCGCCACGGGGGCGATGTCGCCGCGATCCAGCTGCCAGCTGGACTTGACCAGGGGCAGGCCGCGCTTGATGTCGATGGTCACGGTCGGGTCGGTGTAGGGGCCGGAGCTGTCATAGATGGTCACCGGCGGCTCGTTGGCGCTGGGGTGGACGGCGACCTCGCGGAAGGGGACGCGGATGTCGGGGTAAAGCTCGCCGGCGACATAGACCTTGCGGCTGCCCGCCCGTTCGCCGGTGGGGATGGTTCCGGTCTCGCGCATGACTTCGTCGCGCGCGTCTTTCAGAGCCAATTCGACATTGGGCTCTTCGGGCAGGGCGGGGGGCGTGACTTGGATGTTCATGGCGGCCTCAAACGGTTGAGGTCTGCCGACGTCGGGCGGAACGGTCCTGTCGCGCGGACCCGTAGCGTTTCCCATCCCTTCGCCGGCATGACCCGGATCAGGTTCGACGGGTCAGGCGGCTACGCCAATCTCAGCCGCTGGGCGCTTTCAGGCGAAGTGGTCGCCGGTTCGCCGCCCGGAAAGCGCCCACTTAAGTGGCGCGCCTTCGAACCGCTCGCTGGAACCGCTCGCTGAAGGCGCGCTGTGCGACCCCCCGGAGAACGAGGATCAGGGTGACGCCGCGTGAAGGCGGCGTCAAGCGGCGTCGCTTGGGCCTGTCATGCAGGCGCGCTATCAAGGCGGCGAACAGGAGCCGACCCCATGCATCTCGCCCGTTTCGCCCGTATCCGCCTGGCCCATCTGCCGACGCCGCTGGAGCCGTTGCCGCGGCTGTCGGAGGAGTTGGGCGTGGATCTGTGGATCAAGCGCGACGACTGCACAGGCCTGGCGGGTGGCGGCAACAAGACGCGCAAGCTGGAGTTCCTGCTGGGCGCGGCGTTCGAGCAGGACGCCGATACGCTGGTGACGCAAGGGGCGGTGCAGTCGAACCATGTGCGCCAGACGGCGGCGGCGGCGGCGGCGCACGGCCTGGCCTGCGAGATCATTCTGGAAGAGCGGACGGGATCGAAGGCCAGCGACTATGTCGGCAACGGCAATGTCCTGCTGGACCGGCTGTTCGGGGCGACGATCCGCACCGTGCCGGGCGGGACAGACATGGTCGCTGAGCTGGAGACGACGGCGGACGCCGTGCGGGCGCGGGGCGGCAAACCCTATGTCATCCCCGGCGGCGGCTCGAACCCGGTGGGGGCGCTGGGCTATGTCGACTGCGCGCGCGAGATCGTGGTCCAGGCCGACGAGATGGACCTGGAGGTCCACCGCATCGTGACGGCGACGGGCAGCGCGGGCACCCACGCCGGCCTGGTCGCCGGGCTGGCGGTCATGGGCGCCGACATTCCGGTGCTGGGCATCGGGGTGCGGGCGCCCAGGGAGAAGCAGGAGGCCAACGTCTTCAAACTGGCCGAGGAGACGGCCGCCCTGCTGGGCCATCCGGGACGGGTGAAGCGCGAGAGGGTGGTCGCCGACTGCGACTATGTCGGCGAGGGCTACGGCCTGATCGACCAGGGGGTGATCGACGCCCTGACCCTGGCCGCCCGCCTAGACGGAATCGTGCTGGACCCGGTCTATTCCGGCAAGGCGATGAAGGGGCTGATCGCCCTAGCGCGGGCGGGTCGGTTCCGGGGCGAGACGGTGGTCTTCCTGCATACGGGCGGGGCGCAGGGGTTGTTCGGCTACCAGACCGAGATCGAGGGCGCGCTGTAGAGGCAGCGCGCCGGGTGGACGCGCGCGAGGCGATCTTGGCGCTGCTCGACGCCCGCGCGCACGACGCGACCGTCTGCCCCAGCGAAATGGCGCGGGCGGTGACCGCGACGGGCGGGGAATGGCGTGAGGCGATGCCGGAGGTTCATGCGGCGGTCGATCAGATGGTGAGCGACGGACTGGTGCGCCTGAGCTGGAAGGGACGCAGGCTGGCGGTCAGGGCGGGGCCGTATCGGATCGGGCGCGGCGGATAGGAGAGACGCTATGACCAGAACCGATTGGCTTCAGTTTCTGTCCTACTAAACGTGGGTCGGCGTTCTGTTTCTCGTGTCCGAGCTGGTCGTCGTGGTCTTCACTGTCCTTGTCGAAAGGCGTCGCACCCGGCGACGGAAGGATCGCCAATGAGCTCCATCAAATGATGCAGCGGCGTGGGGTCCGCTTTTGGGCCAAGCGCTAACTTCGCAAACCGACCCTTAGCGGACCCCTAACCGTCATGTAACTAACCACCACCGAAAGCTGACTGGACATGACGATGATCACATTGCTCGCTTCTGCCTTGCTCGTCGGCGCTTCCCCATCATGCTCCGCGCCCGATGGAACGACCCGCCTTCTAGACCAACCGCAACGCGTCATCGTGGTTGGGGAGGCCCACGGAACGGTCGAGGCTCCCGCCGCTTTCTTGGGTGTGGTTTGCGAGGCTGTCAGACGAGGTCCCGTTACGATCGGACTGGAGATGTCGGAATCTGACCGCCCATTGATGGACCAGTTTATGGCGGCGCCAGACGAAGCTGGCGCCCGACGAGTCCTCCAGTACGGAGATTTCGGTCATCCCGGCCGGCGCGACGGGCGTCACAGCCGCGCGATGATGGACATGATGCTCGGGTTCTGGCGGCTGCGAGATGCGGGTCGCGATATCACGTTGCACCCATTTTTGCCGCTGATCTCGCGTGTTCAACTGAGTGATCAAGCGTGGCGAGAGCTGGAGATGGGTTACTCGATGAGCCGCGCCTTTGTTTCTCGTCCCGATGCGCGACTTCTAGTGCTTGTTGGCGACCTGCACGCCCGAAAAACGCCGATGGCAGGTTTCCCCGAAATAGGCATTCCGGCAGCAGGTCATTTGCCCGCACCGGACACTCTCTCGCTGCACTTCGCGCAGCAGGGCGGCGAGAGTTGGGGCTGCCAGGATGTTTGCGGGTTGCAGACGACAGTGACGGATTACGATCCTCAGGCCAAAGGCGTAATTCTCGGGACAGTGAGTGAGGGAGCGTATGACGGCGTGCTGGCGGTAGGGCAGACCACCGCTTCGCCACCGGCAACCTTACCGCGCGACCCAGCGTCAAAATGAAGCAAACGTCCGCTTCCCACCCATGGCGGATCCTGGGACTGTCCGCTAAGCGCAACTTCGTTCAGGCGAGATGTCGTCTTGCTGCGTCGAAACGCCGAAGCTTCATCTGGAATAGCGACATGACCAAGATCCTGGGCGTCATCGGGGGTATGGGGCCAGCGGCGACGGTGGCGTTTCTGGAGCGGGTGCAGGCGCTCACACCTGCTCAGGGAGATGCGGACCATATCCGGGTGGTGATGGATATGAATCCTCAGGTGCCGGATCGGAACACGTGGCCGGGCGAGGCGGAGGTGGTGCTGGGTCGGATGGCGGCGCGGCTGGCGGCGGCGGGGGCGCAAGTGATCGCCATGCCGTGCAACACGGCTCATGCCCAGGCGGCGGGAATCCGAGCGGTGTGCGAGGCGGAGGGGTTGAGCTTCATCGACATGATCGCGGCGACGGCGGATGCGGCGGTCGCGGCCCATGACCTAAATGACGGTGTGCAGCGGATCGGGGTGCTGGCGACGCCGGGGGGCGAGCGGCTTTATCAGGCGGGGTTGGCGTCGCGCGGGGTCGAGGCGGTGCTGCTGGACGGCGCGGATCGCGAGGCCTTCATGGCGCTGGTCTATGGGGTCAAGCGCGGCGATGTGGGCGAGGCGGCGCGGGCGGAGATGTTGCGGCTGGCGGGCGTGTTGGCGGATGCGGGGGCGCAGGCCTTGATCGCGGGATGTACGGAGGTTCCGTTGCTGCTGCGGGCGGAGGATGCGCCGGTGAGACTGACGGACTCGGCCGAGGTGCTGGCGCGGGCGTGCGTGGGGGCGTGTCTCTGACCTCCGATCTCATCCGTCGGGGGTGTTGACGAAAGCCGAACGGGGCTTGCTAGCCGGCGTTTGGGGCGTCAAACGAAGCGGGTGTCTATTCAGTCCCTTATCATCGATTGCGACCCCGGCGTGGATGACGCCGTGGCGTTGTTCCTGGCCTTTGCGGCGCCTGACCTGAACCTGCTGGCGGTCACCACGGTGGGGGGCAATGTTCCCGGCGCCCTGACCCAGCGCAATGCGCGGATCGTGCGCCAGATCGCCGGGCGCGAGGATGTGCCGGTATTCATCGGGGCCGAGCGGCCGCTGAAGCGTCCGCCGGCGGGGGCGGGCGAGTTTCACGGCGCCGAAGGTCTGGGCGATCTGGAGCCGTTCGAGCCGACGGGCAGGGTTTCGGACGGGCCGGCGGCGGGCGCCATCGTCGACCTGGTCATGAGCCGGCCGCAGGGTTCGGTGGCGGTCGCCGTCATGGGGCCGATGACCAATCTGGCGCTGGCGATGCGGCGCGAACGGCGGCTGGCCGACTGGCTGGGGCCGGTGGTGATCATGGGCGGCGCGCGGTCGGAGGGCGGCAATATCACCGCCTCGGCCGAGTTCAACATCTGGGCCGACCCGGATGCGGCGGCGGTGGTGTTCGGATCGGGATGCGAGGTAATCGCCCTGGGGCTGGACGCGACCCATCAGGTGCGCGCGACCGAGGATCGGATCGCGGCGATAGAGGCAATCGACAGCGAGGCGGCGCGGACGACGGCGGCGATGCTGCGGTTCTCGCAGCGGGTCGAGCGCGAGGTGGTCGGTTGGGATTCCGCCCCGCTGCATGATCCCTGCACCGTGGCCTGGCTGATGCGGCCCGACCTGTTCGAGACGCGGGCGTGCCGTATCGAGGTCGAGACCACATCGGAACTGACGCGCGGCCATACGGCGGTGGAGTTCCGGATCGATCCGGCGACGGCGCGGCATCGCTGGGCCGTGTCTGCGGATGGGCAGGGGGTGTTCGACCTGATCGTGGAGACCTTGAGGGCTGCAGCATGAGGATCACCGTCGTCGGCTCGATCAACCTGGACCTGGTGACGACCGCGCCCCAGTTGCCGGCGCCGGGCGAGACGGTGACGGGGGCGACCCTGGCGCGCCACCCCGGCGGCAAGGGCGCGAACCAGGCGCTGGCGGCGGAGAAGCTGGGGGCCGAGGTCTGCCTGATCGGACGGGTCGGCGACGACGCCATGTCGGGCGAGGCCCTGGCACTGATGGCGAACATGGGCGTCGATCTGTCGGGGGTGGAGACGGACTTGGCGGCGCCGACGGGCGTGGCCCTGATCGCCGTCGATCCCGGCGGCGAGAACCAGATCGTGGTGGCGGCGGGGGCCAATCATTTCGTGACGCCCGAACAGCTGCCGCAGCGGATCGAGAGCGCGCTGATCGTTCAGTTGGAGCTGCCGATCGAGACGGTGGAGGCGGCGGTCGGGCGGGCGACGGGCTTCGTCTGCGCCAATCTGGCGCCCGCCGCGCCGGTGTCGGAAATGCTGCTGGGCCGCTGCGACCTGATCGTGGTCAACGAGATCGAGGCCGCCTACTATGGCGACAGCCTGCACCGGGGTGGCGGCCGGGTGGTGGTGACCAAGGGCGCCAAGGGTGCGGCCATGTACCAGCGCGGCGTCGAAATGGCCTGGGCCACCCCGCCCGTGGTCGAGGCGGTCGATGCGACGGGGGCAGGCGACGCCTTCGTGGCGGCCATCGTCGTGGCCCTGCTGGAGGGGATGGACCCGGCCGAGGCGTTGAAGTTCGCCTGTGCGGCCGGGGCGTTGGCGGCGACGCGAGCGGGGGCTCAGCCGTCTGCGCCCGAGCGGGATGAGGTCGAGGCGCTGCTGGCCGAGTGAAGTCCGTCAGGAACACAACCTGTCATTGACGAAATCCCTTCGCGTTGCGAGTGTGCGGGCGGGGGAGTGCGAATGTATTCAAACGCGAGGCGCGTCTGCGCCGTTTTGCTGGTTCTGGCCGCTAGCCAGATCTTGGCGAGTTGTGATCGCAAGAAGACCGAAGAGGCGCCCGTACAGACGGGGACCACAAATACGCCTGCCCTGAATGATGCGGCCCGCGACCAGGCGGTCGCGATGATCACGGGCGATCTTAACGCGCCCCTGGCCGAGCTGCACGCGGTTCTGACACGCGCGGCGCAAGACGGTCGTATCGATCCGGACGAACTGACAATCCAGGGGGTGTCTGGCCCGATACCCATCGACTGGTGGCTTTGGAACAAGGGCTATCTGCGCCTGTCCGAGGACGAGTATTACGGCCCGTATCTGGTCCTGTCCGACAAGGGCGGGCGGTTCGTCGGTGGGCCGCAGCCGGTCTGGCTGAGCGCCAAGAGCGAAGGCGCGCCGAACATGGAATGCCAGTCGGCGGGCGGGCTGACCCGCGCCGTGTGCACGGCCAGCGTCGCCTATTCGGTCGGTCTGACGCCTGGCGGCGACCTGGCTCGCGTCGCGGTTCCCGCATCATCGGCCAATCTGGAAGCGGCGTTCTCGCCGAGCGAAGGCTGGTCGGTGTCACAGCTGTCGGTGGACGGAGAAGCGCCACGCGACGTGGCGCGCACCGCGATCTTCGGGACGCCGGAAATGGCCGTCGAACCGCGCCGTCGGTTCTTCGAGGCGATCCGCTTTCAGTTGCAACGGCGTCAGGCGCCGACGCAAGAGCCCGCTCCATCCAAGATAGACCCCTACGTCCCCGAGCGCCAAGCCGTAACGGCGCAGAACGCCGCGCCGACAAAGCCAGCCGCAAGCCAGGCTCCGGTCGTCACGAACGCCCGGCTTCTGCGCCAGCCGACGGAAGCCGAAATGAGAGCCGTCTATCCGCCGCGCGCGCTTGGCCAAAACATTCCTGGACGGGCGACGATGTCCTGCACCGCCACTGTCGAAGGTGTGCTGAGCGACTGCATGACGCAATCGGAGTCGCCGCCCGGCCAGCGCTTCGGCCAGGCCGCCGTCGCGCTGGAGTCGCGTTATCGCGTCAGCCCCCGGACCATCGACGGTCAACCCGTTGAGTCTTCCGTGACGCTCAATCTCTCTTGGACAACAGACTGAGGCCGTCGCCTCGCTCGATTGGATGATCCCATGCTGAACAAGCTCGAAGCCCTCTATCTCAACATCCTGCGGGTAGTGATCATCGTCCTGGCGACGGTGCTGCTGGCGGTCGCAGCGGTCGGGGTCGTCGTGGCGGCGCCCATGCTGCTGTCGTCGTTCGGGGGCAAGGACGCGGATGCCGCGCGCCTGGTCCGCAACGACAGTCTGAACGACTATCTGAACCGGAACTCTGGCGGTCAGGGGATGTCGGCGCCGGATCAGGCGGAGCTGGAAAACCGGACGCGAGACGCCGACCGGCGGTTCAAGGACGCGGCCGCGAACATCGTCCGCTACGTCAAGGCCAAGATGGGGATGGCGCCGCCTGAAGCGGGGGTGATCGACTACATCCAGACCTTGTCGGACGGCCTGCCCGCGAGTTTGCAGGACCGTTATGCCGACAGCCTGCTTTCGCTGTCGCAAGACCTCGTGCGGGCTCCTGCCACGACGTCCGTGGACGTCGATCAATTGATCCAATGGCATTTCGACCAGTTCAGCGCGGCGGCGGAAACGGCGATGCAACAGGACACGACACGCGCCATCGAAGAGGGCGCGCGGCGCCAGACGGCGATCCTTGCCGGAACCGCCGCAGCCGGCTTCTTCATGATGTTCCTGTTGCTGGTGTTCGTCTTCGTTCTGGTGAAGATCGAACGCAATCTGCGTCGCCTGCCAGTGGCGGTCGAAAGGCAGGCGGAACCCCTATCTTCAGCAGCGTCCATGTGACGTCGTCACTATGCGGCGCCGAAGGGGCTGGAGGCGACTGCGCGTTACGTCACCCCGCGGCTGGAGGCGCACGGCTGTCGCGCGCAGGAATCGCTGGGCCACACCCTGTGGAAGATGACCCGCTGGCTGGACCACTATGTGAAGAACGCGCCGCCGAAGCCGGCGGAGTGAGGTCTGGGCTGGCCGTCACGGTCTGACGATCAGCCGGACCACCTCGCCGGCGTGCAGGCGGTCGAAGCCGGCGTTGATGTCGTCGAGCGGGATGACCCCGCTCATCAGGCGGTCCACCGGCAGGCGGCCCTGGCGATATAGGGCGACGTAGCGGGGGATGTCGCGGCTGGGGACGCAGGTTCCGATGTAGGAGCCCTTCAGCGTGCGCTCCTCGGCGACCAGTGAGACGACGTTGACGGCGAGGGTGGCGTCGGCGGGCGGCAGGCCGGCGGTGACGGTGGTTCCGCCGCGCCGGGTCATTTTCCAGGCGTTTTCCAGCGCCCGGACCGAGCCGGCCATTTCGAAGGCGAAATCCGCGCCGCCGTTGGTCAGGGCGCGGACCTGATCCACCGCGTCGGGGGCGGCGCCG
Organism: Brevundimonas sp.; assembly: GCF_041648115.1. Taxonomy (GTDB): domain Bacteria; phylum Pseudomonadota; class Alphaproteobacteria; order Caulobacterales; family Caulobacteraceae; genus Brevundimonas. The sequence continues at coordinate 164,099 of NZ_JBAZPR010000006.1, read as the reverse complement.
TCGACGGTCTGGACCGGACCCAGGGTGCGGGCCAAGGCCAGCTTGTCCTGCGACAGATCGACGGCGACGACGGGGGAGGCGCCGGAGGCGAGGGCGCCCAGGACGCTGGCGAGGCCCACGCCGCCCAGGCCGATGACGGCGACGCTCTGGCCCGCCTTGACCCCGGCGGTGTTCACCACGGCCCCGACGCCGGTCAGGACGGCGCAGCCGAACAGGGCCGCCTCCTCGAACGACAGATCCGGGTCGATCTTCACCAGCGAGCGGCGAGAGACGACGGCGTGTTCGGCGAAGGCGGAGCAGCCGAGGTGGTGGTTGACCGGCTGACCCTCGCGGAAGAGGCGACGGCCGCCGGAGAGCAGTTCGCCCCGGCCGTTGGCGGCGGCGCCGGGTTCGCACAGAGCGGGACGGCCGCCGGCGCACGGGTCGCAATGGCCGCACGACGGCATGAAGACCATGACGACGTGATCGCCGATACTGAGGTCCGTGACGCCGTCCCCCAGCGCCTCGACCACGCCGGCCGCCTCGTGTCCCAGGGCCATGGGCAGGGGGCGGGGGCGGTCGCCGTTGATGACGCTGAGGTCCGAGTGGCACAGGCCGGCGGCCTTGATGGCGACCAGGACCTCGCCGGGGCCGGGCGGGTCCAGCGTCACGGTCTCGACCGACAGGGGGCGGCTGTCGGCGTAGGGTTGGGCGGCGCCCATGCGGAACAGAACGGCGGCGCGGGTCTGGAGGCTCATATCGGTCGGCCCTCTGGGGCGCTGTCGGCCAGCGCGTTCGTGATCAGACTCCTATCGATAGGCGCTTGACCTAACGTCGTCCAAGCTAGAGCGTCGTGATCCAGAGCGACGGTTCGCGTCGCCGAGGGAGACGACGATGCCGAAACGAGACGAGGGCGCCCTGGCCCACCGCGCGACCTACAAGGCCTTTCACATGGTCTCGACGCGCTGGGCCGACAACGACCAGTACGGGCACATCAACAACGCCAAATTCTACGAGTTCGTCGACTCGGCGGTGAACGCCCACCTGCTGATCGCCAATGCGCTGGACGAGTCCATCGGCCTGGTGGTGGATTCGGGCTGCCGCTATACCTCGTCGCTGAAGTTCCCCGACGTGATCGAGGTCGGGATCAAGGTCGACAAGATCGGCACATCCAGCGTCACCTACGGCTTCGCCGTGTTCAAGCGCAGCGCCGACGTCCCTGCCGCCATCGGCCATTTCGTCCACGTCTATGTCGACGCGGAGACCCGTCGGCCCAAGCCGCTGCCGGCCAAGCTGAAGGCGGTGGTGGAGAACCTAAGAGCGGGGTGAGGGGGCGATTAGGCAAGGTGTCGGCGCCGGCTTTTGACCCTAGCGGACCTTGCGATAGTCGAGTCTGGATGACCGGGCCTGACGCAATGCCGCCACGTGAAGATGAAGGTCGACTGTATTTTTATCGGCGACTGCATCCGCTGAGCTGCGTCGAAGCCTCTATGGCGCATGCTTAGCCGTTCCAGAGTCTTCTTCGTCGACTCACTCATCATCCTCTGCGTCGCAACCGCCATGGCGGTTGCGACCGGTGCAGCCTTGGCGCAGGAAGCTGTCACCACGAAGGGACGGCTCCAGGGAAGCCGCGACGCCGGGACCACACGGTATCTCGGCGTGCCCTATGCGCGGGCGCCCGTCGGTGACCTTCGTTGGCGCGATCCGCAGTCGATGGAGGGCTGGAGCGGAATCCGCGACGCCACCCGCTTTGCTCCAGCCTGCCCACAGGTCGGCGTCTCCATGCCCGGCGAGCCGCCCTCTCCGACGGATGAAGACTGTCTCTATCTCAACATCTGGGCGCCGGAGGCTGCGGTCCGCGACGATCGGTCGTATCCCGTCATCGTCTGGATTCCAGGCGGCGGGCTGACGAACGGCTCGACTTCGATCCCTCTCTACGATGGGACCGCATTGACGCAGCGAGGCGTGATCGTCGTGACGGTGGCCTATCGTCTTGGCGTGCTGGGGTTCCTTGCCCATCCGGAGCTGACCGCAGAATCCGGGGCGGGCGGCTCGGGCAACTATGGCCTGATGGATCAGGTCGCAGCTCTCCAGTGGGTTCGGGAAAACATTGCGGCCTTCGGCGGGGATCCCGACCGAGTTACGGTTGCAGGTCAGTCGGCGGGTGCGACATCGGTCAGCATTCTGATGGCCTCGCCCCGGACCAAAGGTCTGTTTCAGCGCGCCATCGGCCAGAGTGGCGGTCTGTTCGAGCCATTAGCCCTCGCGCCGCGCTATGTGTTGGAGAAGGCAGAGGCTGACGGGGCCGCGTATGGCGCGGCTTTGGGAGCGCCGACGCTGGCCGCGCTTCGCGGCCTGCCGGTCGAGCGGTTCCTAGGCGATCGTCGTGCCGATGCGGTGATCCATCCCGTCATCGAACCGCGCATGCTGCCGGAGCCGCCTTATGATGTCTTTGCCGCTGGGCGCCACAACGACGTGCCGCTGCTCGTGGGCTTCAATGCTGAAGAGGCGCTTTCGCTGACAGATGTCTCTGAGGTGACGGCGCAAAACTTTCATGAGCGGTTGAACAAGCGGTGGGGAGCGCTGCCGCCAGCCTTGCTTGAGCCTTACCCCTTCGCCACCGATGCCGAGGCTCGCAAGGCCCGAGCCGACTTCGAGCGCGATCTGCGGTTCGGCTGGGACATCCGCGCCTGGGCGCGCCTCGCGGCCTCTCAAGGCCGGTCGCCTGTTTACGCCTACTATTTCACTCGGTGTCCACCGTATGCCGAAGGCTCTATCCAACAAGCTTGGGGAGCCGGACATTTCGCCGAGCTCTGGTACATGTTCGATCATCTCGATCAACAGCCTTGGCCGTGGACACCGGCCGATCGGCGGCTTGCGGACGATATGGCGGGCTATTGGGTGGCCTTCGCCAGCCATGGCGATCCCAACGGCGACAGCCGCCCGGCCTGGCCCGTGTTCGAAACCGGCGACGAGCGCGTGATAATGCTTGACGAGGAGTCTAAGCCAGGGGTGCTGCCGAACACGGCGGCGCTCGACGGGTTCGAGAGGGTGTACGAATCTATTCGCTAACCGATCGAGTAGACCTCATCCGCGCATTCTGATCTGCCCGCCCAAAGGACTGAGTCCCCGCTTTCGCGAAGGATGAGCGGAGTTTGAACTCTCAGTCGTCCAGACGGCCGATGAGGAACAGGGCGCCGACGGCGGTCAGGGCGCCCAGGGTGAAGGCGGCGATGATGGAGCCGGCGGCGACGGCGGCGGGGACGGTGACGGGGCGGGCCTCGTACCATTCCACGATGTCGGCCTCGTGCAGGTCTTCGTCCATGAAGCCTTCGGCCTCGTAGATGGTGTCGTCTGCGGTCATGGCTGCGCTCCGTCTGTCTTGCGGGGGATCAATACGCGCAAACGGTCGAGGTTCCACCCCTGTCACCCATCGTGACAGGATGCCGCTCATCGTTTAGGAGGCCCGCTCAGGTTCCAGAACGCACGAAGACGATCCCATGGCCGGCCACTCGAAATTCAAGAACATCATGCACCGCAAGGGGCGCGCCGATGCGCAGCGCTCCAAGCTGTTCTCCAAACTGTCGCGCGACATCACCGTGGCGGCCAAGAACGGCATGCCCGATCCGGCGCTGAACCCGCGCCTGCGTCTGGCGGTCAACAACGCCAAGGCCGAAAGCCTGCCCAAGGACGTGATCCAGCGGGCCATCAACAAGGCCTCGGGCGGCGACGTCGATACAATGGAAGAGGTCCGCTACGAGGGCCGGGGGCCGGGCGGCGTGGGCATCATCGTCGAAGCCCTGACCGACAACCGCAACCGCGCGGCGTCCAACATCGGCGCGGCGTTCAAGAAGAACGGCGGCGCCCTGAGCGAGATGAACTCGGTCGCCTTCATGTGGGATAAGGTCGGCCAGATCATCTACAAGGCCGAGGCCGGGACCGAGGACGAAGTCATGGAAGCCGCCATCGAGGCCGGCGCCCAGGACGTCGAGAGCGACCTGGTCAAGCCCGACATCTATGAGGACGCGCCGGGCCATACGATCTGGACCGCCTTCGAGGACCTGAACGAGGTCGCCGAGGCCATGTCCAAGGTTCTGGGCGATCCGAAATCCACGGCCATCGTCTGGAAACCGCAGTCGGACGTGCCGGTCACCGGCGACGCGGTGGGCACGCTGTTCAAGCTGCTGGACGCGCTGGACGCCGAGGACGACGTGTCGTCGGTCTATTCCAACGAGGCTGTCTCCGACGAGGACGCGGCGAAATACGCGGGGTGATTTCCGGCCGAATTTCGCCGCTCTCGCGTCGGAGCGGCGTTCGCGCTAATCTGTCTGCATGAACAGCGCCGCCGTCATTGCCGTCCTGCGCGAGCACGAACGCGAGTTGCGTCGTCAGGGCGTCACGCACGCCGCCCTGTTCGGATCGGTCGCGCGGGGAGATGACGGTCCCGACAGCGATCTGGACATCATGGTCCAGATCGATCCCGCAGCGGACGTGAACCTATACGACTATGTCGGCATCACCCAGTTCATCGGCGACCTGTTCGCCGGTCGCGCGGACGTGTCGGATCGCGAGATGCTGATCGAACCCGTCCGCCGCGAGGCCGAACGCGAGGCGATCTTTGCCTTCTGAGCCGGATCGCCGCGAACGCCTGGCCTGGCGGGCTGTTCTGGACAACTGCCTGCTGGCGCAAAGCTTCTGCGCGGCCCTGTCGGCCGACGAGTTCGCAGCGGATCGCAAGACCTTCTATGCGGTCACGCGGTGTCTGGAGATCGTGTCGGAAGCGGCGCGGCGTCTGCGTGGCGCCCAGCAGGCCGATTATCCCTCGATCCGTTGGCGGCAGATCGAGGACTCGGGCAATGTGTTTCGGCACGTCTATCAGAACGTCGCTGAAAGCCGTGTCTGGGCCATCGTGCATGGCGAACTGAACGATCTGATCGACGCTGCAACAGCGGTTTTGGGCGACGAGCCGATGCGAGACCAGCGCCCGAAATAGGCCGCGAGTCGTTCGCACGGAACCGGGGGGCGGCGCAGGCGTAACGAGGCTTCACCGTTACGCCTGGAGCGCCCCATGGACATCACCCAGCTCATCCTCGACGACCATGCCGAACAGCGCCGGCTGTTCGCGATCATCGAACAGATCGATCCCAAGGACACCGACGCGCTGAGCGCCGTCTGGTCGCGGTTGTCGGCGTTCCTGGATGTGCACGCCGAGGCCGAGGAGCGGTTCTTCTATCCCGAGCTGCTGAAACAGGGCGAAGGCGCCAACGACGCCGAGGACGGCACGGTCGAGGGCGAGACCGAAGACGCCATCGAGGATCACAACAAGCTGCGCGATGCGGTCAAGGCGGTCGAGAAGCACAAGGTCGGGAGCAAGGCCTGGTTCGACGCCGTGGGCGAGGCGAACGTCGTCAACTCCAAACATATGGGCGAGGAGGAGCGGCAGGGCTTGACCGACTTCCGCATGAATGCGGACATCGAGACGCGCCATGCGCTGGCGGTCAGGTTCGCCGCCTTCGAGGCCGAGCACATCACCGGGGTCAAGCCGGTCAACAAGGATCCCGAGACCTATATCGAGAAGCACGGCTGAGGCGGGGCGGGGAGAGACGGACGATGCCGCAGGATCGCGATCCGAGGTCCGATCTGCCGGGCGCCGCCGGTCCGCCGGTGGAGGGACGGCAGTGGGCGTGGGTGAAGGTCTGCGCCTGGGGCGGGGCGGTCGTCGTGCTGTTGTGCGCCGCCGCCGTGGCGACCTGGCTGGTTTCGCGTGTACAGACGGCGCTAGTGGATCGACCGGAGGCGGCTGAGCCTGAACGGCTGGTCGTCGAGGGCCCTTCGGTCGTGCCGACGCTGCAGCCGGCGCCACCGCCCGTGACCGTTCCTGTGAGCGTCGAGACGGTCGAAGCGGATCCGCCCCCGCCGGAGCCGCCTGCGCCTGTGGCGCCGCAAACCGAGCGTCGGCGGCCCTTGTTGATGCAGCGCTGAGCGCGACGGCCGAAACCGTTCATTGCCCGATAACCCTCTTTGCGGCATGAGGGGAACGGATGGCGAACGAACCTGTCAGAATCATCGGCCTGGACCCCGGTCTGCGACGCACCGGCTGGGGGGTGATCGTGTCCGACGGCGCGCGCCTGAGGTGGGTCGCGCACGGGGTGGTGGCCCCGCCGGAGAGCGCGCCGTTCAGCGAGCGGCTGCTGCATCTGTTCGAGGCGCTGGGCGTCATCTGCGCCGACCACGGCTGCGAGGAGGCGGCAGTGGAAGAGGTGTTCGTGAACGTGAATCCGTCCTCGACCCTGAAGCTGGGTCATGCGCGGGCGGCGGTGATGCTGGCCCCGGCCAAGCTGGGGCTGACGGTGGCGGAATATTCGCCGAACCTGATCAAGAAGGCGGTGGTGGGCGCGGGTCATGCGGACAAGAGCCAGATCGCCTTCATGATCAAGCGGCTGCTGCCGACCGCGGGGGACGTGAAGGCGGATGCGGCGGATGCCCTGGCCGTGGCGGTCACCCATGCGCAACTGAGGAAGCGGTCCTTGCTGGAAGCCATGCATCGGGGGGCGGCGTGAGGGGGGCGGATCAGGTCTCCTCCCCATCGCAGATGGGGAGGTGGCGCGGCGCGGCTTCGCGCCGTGACGGAGGGGTTCTTTCCGCACGTTTGGCGTCCGTGGGGCGTCAAGAGCCCCTCCACCGCTTCGCGGTCCCCCTCCCCATCAAGATGGGGAGGAGACAGTCATGATAGGACGTTTGCGGGGCGTCTTGGCCGAGGTCGGGGAGGCGGAATGCCTGATCGACTGCGCCGGCGTGGGCTATGTCGTGGCGTGCGGGGCGCGGACGCTGGGGCGGTTGCCGGCGCCGGGCGACGAGGCGACGGTGCATGTGCATTCGCAGTGGAGCGAGGACGCGGGGCCGCGCCTGTACGGATTTCTGACGCGCGACGAGCGGCGGGCGTTTACGACCCTGCTGGCGATCCAGGGCGTGGGGCCCAAGGCGGCGCTGGCGGTGCTGGACGTGCTGCCGCCGGGCGAACTGGCCGGGGCCGTGGCGCGCGAGGACAAGGCTGCCGTGGCGCGGGCCAATGGGGTGGGGCCGAAACTGGCGCTGAGGATCGTGACCGAGCTGAAGGGCAAGCCGCTGGGCGACGTCAGTTTTGCGCCGACCGCGCCGGGCATGCATGTCGAAATCGCGCCGCCGCCGCCGTCCATCACCGGCGAGGCCGTGTCGGCGCTGCTGGGGCTGGGCGTGGCCGAGGTGAATGCGCGCCGGGCCGTGGATCAGGCGCTGATCCGGCTGGGCGAGGAAGCCGAACTGCCGGCCGTGATCCGGGCGGCACTGCAGGAGCTGGGGCGGTGAAGGGGCGTGAGTGGGGATTCGTGAGTCGTGAGTCGTCGGCGACTATGAATCACGAGTCACGCCTCACGACTCACAGCTGGAAAACCGCATGACCCGCGTCATCTCTCCAGAGGCCGAAACCGGCGAAGCGTTTGATCGCGCATTGCGACCGCAGACGCTGTCCGAGTTCGTCGGGCAGTCGCAGGCCAAGGGCAATCTGAAAGTCTTCATCGACGCGGCGCGGGGGCGGGCCGAGGCGCTGGACCATGTGCTGCTGTTCGGGCCGCCCGGACTGGGCAAGACGACGCTGGCGCAGATCGTGGCGCGCGAGCTGGGGGTGGGGTTCCGGGCCACATCCGGTCCGATCCTGGCCAAGGCCGGCGATCTGGCGGCGATCCTGACGAACCTGGAGCCCCGCGACGTCCTGTTCATCGACGAGATCCACCGACTGAGCCCCAACGTCGAGGAGATCCTGTATCCGGCCATGGAGGACCATGTGCTGGACCTGATCATCGGCGAAGGGCCCTCGGCGCGCTCGGTGCGGATCGATCTGGCGCCGTTTACGCTGGTGGGGGCGACGACGCGGGCGGGGCTGCTGGCCACACCGTTGCGGGACCGGTTCGGGATCCCGCTGCGGCTGGAGTTCTATTCGGCCGACGAACTGACGGCCGTGGTGCGCGGCACGGCGCGCAAGATGGGCGCGGCCATCGACGAAGAAGGCGCGCGCGAGATCGCGTCGCGGGCGCGGGGCACGCCGCGGATCGCCGGGCGGCTGCTGCGCCGGGTGCGGGATTTTGCGTCGGCCGAGGGGGCGGAGACGATCACCAAACTGGTGGCGGCGCGGGCGCTGGCGCGGCTGGAGGTGGACGAGGCCGGGCTGGACAGTCTGGACCGGCGGTTCCTGAGGGCGCTGATCGAGAACTACGGCGGCGGGCCGGTGGGGATGGACACATTGGCGGCCGCCATCGCCGAGGCGCGCGACGCGGTCGAGGACGTGATCGAACCCTATCTGCTGCAACAGGGCTTCATCATGCGCACCCCGCGCGGACGCGTCGCCTGCGACAAGGCCTATGCGCACCTGGGCTTGAGCGCGCCAGCTCCCCCTGCGGCTGGTCCCGTGCCGGGCGACCTGTTCGAGTGAAGGTCGCGTTCGATCCGGGCAAGGATGCGAGCAATCAAGACAAGCATGGACTGTCGCTGGCCTCCGCCGAGGATGCAGATTGGACGGCCGCCTTCGTCGCTTTGGACGACCGCCGCGACTACGGCGAGCTTCGGTGGTATGCTTATCTACCGATCGATGGTCGGGTTCACGTCGCCGTCTATACCGAACGCGGCGACGCGACCTGGATGATCAGTCTCAGGCGGGCCAATCCCCGCGAGGTCAGAAAGTATGACGAACTCCGCAATCGTTGACCCGGTCGACGACGACAACCCCGAACTGACCGACGCCGACATCGCGCGCATGCGCCCGGCGCGCGAGGTGCTGTCTTCGGCCGCCTATGCGCGTCTGACCGGGGTGAGCGAAGTCGAGTTGACGCTGCCCGCCGCCACCATTCGCGCCTTCGTCGAAGAGGGCGAGGACTGGCGCGAGCGGATGGCCGAGGCGTTGACGGAAGCGGCGCGAAAGAAGCGCGCGGCCTGATGCAGGGCTGATCGGGGGCTGATCGGGGCCTGATCTCCGATAGGCGGTTGCCAAGCGGGGCGGGCGGGGGTTTGCTGGGGGCGAACCGGAGCCGTCCCATGATCTTGCGCACCCTGGCCGTCGTGGCGGTCATGTCCGGCCTGACGGCGTTGGCTCCGCCTGCGAAGGCGGCGGCGCCGGTGTTCACCGACAAGGCTTGCCCCAGCGACTGGCCGACGGGTCTGCGCGAGGTGCTCTGCGGCGCCCTGACGGTGGATGAGGCGCGCGATGGGTCGGTCAGCGACCGGCGCATCGACATCGCCGTGGTGATCGTCAAGGCCAGCGCGCCGTTCAAGGACGCCTCGGGACAGGCGCTGCCGCCGATCGTGATGTTCCATGGCGGACCCGGCGGGGATCTGACGCCCGGCGTAGGGCGGATGTTGCAGGCCCTGACGCGCCGGCCCGACGCCTTCGCTGTGGATCAGGACGTGATCCTGTTCGATCAGCGCGGCGGCGGGGCGAGCAAGCCGTCGATGGACTGTCCGGGCGTGCAACTGACCGACGCCGGGCCGCCGTCCGACGCGGATCGCGACGGTCTGATCGCCTGTCTGAAGGGGTATCAGGCGCAAGGGATCGATCTGAACCAGTACAACGCCGCCGCCATCGCCGACGATGTGAAGGACATGGTCCAGGCGCTGGGCCTGGCGAAGATCGACCTGTGGGGCGGATCGTACGGGCCGCGTATCGAGGCCGCCGTCATCACGCATCAGCCCCAGATCGTGCGCGCCGCCGTAATGGACAGCCCCTGGCCGCCCGAGGGCAACTGGGCCGTCGGCACGCCGGAACAGGTGTCGGCGGCGGTGAGGATCATCCTGGCCAAATGCACGGCGCAAGTCGCATGCGCGGCGCAGCATCCGAACCTTCAGGCGCGGTTCGAGACCGAGGCGCGCAAATGGCTGGCGGGGCCGGTGACGGGCCAGGATGGGCGAACGTTTATCGTCGACGACCTGTCGGCCTTTCTGATGGACACGACCTATAGCGCGATGGGGGTGCGGGGGCTGCCGGTCGATCTGGACAAGATCATCGCCGGCGACCTGAGCCCCGTCGCCGAGATCGCCGAGGACCGGACATATTATTTCGAGGGCCAGCACATGGCCCATCTGTGCAAGGAGGAGCTGCCGTTCGAATCCAGGGCGCGGCTGGCGGCCGGCGCTGCGGGCGATCCGGTGGCGGAGGTTCTGGTTCCGTCGCTGTCGCGGCTGTTCGACGTCTGTGCGGCGGTGGGCGAGCGGCCGGCCAAGCCGATCGAGAACCTGCCGGTCCAGACCGACATCCCGACCCTGTTCGTCGCCGCCGAGATCGATCCCGGTTGTCCGCCGCCCCTGACCGAGGCCGCCGCCAAGGGCTATTCCCACAGTCAGGTGGTGATCGTGACCAACGCCACCCACGGCGTGATCAACGCCAGCCCCTGCACACGCAAGATGGCGCGCGACTTCCTGCGTGATCCGTCACAGCCGGTGGATCGCAGTTGCCTGCCGGTCGCCGACGCGCCGCTGGACTTCACCCTGGATGCGCCCGCCGCATGAGGATGACGCCGCATCGCAGCCCGCGACAGCGGTGGACGATGATCGCGGCGGCGGTCGTGCTGGCCCTGTGCGCCATCGGGGCGTGGGTCGCGATGCGGCCGGCGAACACGCCGTCGCCCGAGCCGGCCTCGACGCGGGTCACGCGCCAGATCCATGTCCAGGCCGGACACGCCGCCGAGCTGCGTTACGCGGAGAACGGTCAGAGGCGGGCGGTGTGCGGCTATATCGGGCGGGTCGCGGGCGGTCCGGCGGTCGGCTTCGTGTCCATCCCCAACCGCATCCTGTTCAGCGACGATCCCCTGCCGACCGAATTTCGTGAAATGCGTCAGCGGTATTGCCCCGGATTTTTGGAGAGGCCTTCGTCGCAGGCGGTGCGCTAGAGCCATGGACGATTGAGTTGGTGCGGTCCTGAAAGGCGTTCCATCAGAACGGGCACGACGAGGCCACGGAGAACACGACGGGACCGAACGCGCGTCGGCTCGCAGCTCCATATCCAGGCCGTCCATCGATCTGCGGCTTCGCCGCCGCAGGCCATCAAGCCTTTGCCGAACCGGCATGGCTCCGTCGTGTTCTTCGTGCTCTCGTCGTGATCGCTGTGATGAACCTTGTTCTGAACGGCGCTGATGAGTTGGCCGGTCCAATTCAACCGCCGAATGCCCTAGAGTAGCCGGATGAGCATCGACCAACCCACCGCCGGCCGTTTCGAGGGGCGCGACCACCTGTTGCCGGTGCGCGTCTATTACGAGGACACCGATTTCACCGGCCTGGTCTATCACGCCAACTATGTGCGCTATTTCGAGCGTGGGCGGTCGGACTTCCTGCGCGCCATCGGTGTGGGGCACGCTGACCTGCTGGAAGAGGCCGAGCCGCTGGCCTTCGTGGTGGCCGAGATGAACATCAAATATCTGAAGCCCGCGCGGATCGACGACGCCCTGGTGGTTCGGACCATCTACGAGAGCGTGAAGGGGGTGCGGTTGATCATCCGCCAGAGCGTGGAGCGGGCGGGCGAGGTGCTTTGCCGGGCCGAGGTGACGGCGGTCTGCATTCATCTGGACGGCCGGCCGCGCCGGCCTTCGAAGGGGCTGGTCGAGAAGGTGACGCCTTGGCTGGCGGCGGGCGGGGGCGCGGGCAAGGTTTAGACTTTCCCTTCCCGCTCATCCCGGCGAAAGCCGGGCCCCAGTTCTGTCGCATCTCCAGTGCGTCGGATGACCACCGACTTTTGATCTCAGACAACCTTCGCCCAAAGCGCTGGGTCCCGGCTTTCGCCGGGATGAGCGGAAGAGAGGGGGCTGTCGGGCGTCGCTGATTCCTCTAAAATCGTTCCGAAACGAGGGGGAAATGTCGTGGCCACAGAAACCTACAAGATGTCCACTAGCGCGGTGATCGTCACGGTCCTGCTGTTCCTGCTGCTGGTCGGCGGCGGGCTGGTGGGCTGTCCGTATTACAAGGTCTGGGAACGCAAGATGGCGGGCCAGGCCGAGCTGCAATATCAGCAGGGGGCGCGTCAGGCCTTGATCGCGCAAGCCGCCGCAGAGGACGAGGCGGCGATCAAACGGGCCGAGGCGGCGACGCGCCGGGTGCTGGGCTGGACCGATGCGGCCAAGCGGGGCTGCGCTGAACTGGGCCGGGCCGGAGACCGTCTGTGCGAAGAGCAGCTGCTGCGCGACGCCGCCACCTATTCCATCGCCAAGGAAGGCCACGAGGGCGTGATCATCAGCGTCGGGGCCCCGGTGTCGGTAGCGGTCGATCCGAGCCGCAGATCGGGCACGGAATAACCCTCTGTTAACCGTTATGACGCGCCTGTCAGATGACGGGCGGTCGGGTCGGAGCTAAACGGGCCGGACGCCACACAATGGTCACGTCCGCTGGGTCGAAGAGAACGTGAACCCACTCGATTCCGCCCGGAGCGCCTGAATGACAATGCCCGTCGACGCCTCGATGATGAACCCCGTCGAGCTGTTCGTGACCGCCGACTGGGTGGTGAAGACGGTGATGATCGGGCTGGCGGCGGCCTCGATCTGGTCGTGGACCATCATCATCGACAAGGCGGTGCGGTTCACGGCGCTGAACAAACAGGCCGACGACTTCGAAAAGGCGGTGCAGTCGGGTCGGTCGCTGGAGGACGTGGCGGCCCAGGCCGGGCCTGCGCCGGACCACGCCCTGCCGCGCATGCTGGTGATCGCCCTGTCTGACTGGCGCGAGGCGCGTCAGCGCGGGGCGCTGAACGAACACCAGGGCGACCTGCTGATGACCCGCATCGACCGGGCGATGAACAGCCTGATCTCGCGCGAGAGCCAGCGGATCGAGAACGGGCTGGGCGTGCTGTCGGTCGTGGCGACGGCCTCGCCCTTCATCGGCCTGTTCGGCACGGTCTGGGGCATCATGAATGCGTTCGGGCGGATCGCGGCGGCGGGCAACACCAATCTGACGACCGTGGCGCCGGCCATTGCGGAAGCTTTGTTCGCGACGGCCATCGGCCTGGCGGCGGCCATCCCGGCCTATATCGCCTACAACAAGTTCTCGATCGATGCGGGCAAGTTCTCGAACCGGCTGGAGGCGTTTGCGGACGACCTGCAGGCCGCCGTGGCGCGCCGCCTGGGCAGCCCGTCGGCTCCGCCGCCCCCGCCCGCGCCGTCCAGCGACCTCAGCCTGAAGCGGGGCGGCTGAGCCATGGCGCTGGGCGGTGGTTCGAGCGGCGGCGGGCGTCGCGCCAGAGGGGGGGGACGGCGGGGGCGCAAAGGCCCGCTGACCGAGATCAACGTCACGCCCTTGGTGGATGTGATGCTGGTGCTGCTGATCATCTTCATGATCTCGGCGCCGTTGCTGACGGTGGGGGTTCCGGTCGAACTGCCCAAGACCGAGGCCAGCGCGGTCGAGATCAAGTCGGAACCCCTGTCGGTCAGCATCGACCAGCAGGGCGCCATCTTCGTGGGCGACAGCGAGACGGCGTTCGACGCCCTGTCGGCGCGCTTGCAGACCGAGGCCGGGGGCGCGGAACAGGCGTCCGAGCGGCCGGTGTTCGTGCGGGCCGATGGGCGTGCGCCCTATCAGGCGGTGGCGCGGGTGATGGCGCGGTTGAGCGCGTCCGGCTTCACCAAGCTGAACCTGATCACCGACACGGCGCCGGAGGCCTGAGCCCCTTGCGTCGTCCGAGCCCGGCCATCCTCGGATCCCTCGCCCTGCACGCCGGGGTGATCGCGCTCGCCTTCGTGACGTTCTCGCATAAGGCGGACGAAGAGGAGACGCCGCTGGTCGCCTCGGTGCCGGTGACCATCGTATCCGAAGAGGTGATCCAGGCGGCGCCGGCCGACAATCCGCAGCCCGAACCCTCGCCCGACGACGCCGCGACCGCGCCGGTGCAGCAGCCCGACCCCGTGCCGCCCACGCCCCAACCGACGCCGCCCCAGCCTGCGCCACGTCCGACGCCCACGCCACCCCGTCCGACGCCCGCGCGCCCCACGCCCGCGCCGACACCGACCCCTACGCCGCGTCCGACCCCGCCGCGCCCTACGCCCCCCCGGCCTCAGCCTGCGACGCCCACGCCGCCGACCAAGGCCCCGACCAATCCACGCCCGGCGACGCCCGCGCCCGCCCGCCCGGCGCCGCAACGCCCCGAGCCGAGTCTGGATCTGGACGCCCTGGCCGGGCCCACGCGCCCGACCAACAATCGCGGACGACCGGCGACGGGACAACAGGGAGCGGGCACGGCGTCACAGGCGACCGGGCCGCAGATCACGGCCATCTTCAATCAGGTCTATCCGAACTGGATCCTGCCCTGCGACATCCCCGGCGCGGACCAGCTGCGGATCCAGGTCGAGCTGACCCTGTCGGCGGATGGGCGGATCACGCGCGGACCCAGCCTGATCAACGCCCAGTCCACCAGCGTCTATCGCGCCGCCGCCGACGGCGCCCTGCGCGCCCTGCGCCAGACCGCGCCGTTCGACGTGCCGCAGGGCTTCCCCGGCGGCGTCTATCGCCCGACGTTCAACACAGAACGGGCGTGCCGAAATCGTTAGGCGTCAGGTGCGATGAGATGCAGCGCCGACTTGCCGCCTGTGACCGCGTCGGGCGCCAGGCGGCGGTCGAATGTCGCCAGCCGACCGCCGTTCGAGACGGCCAAGGCGAGCAGGTAGGTGTCCGTCAACTGGCCTGATGTGAGCAGGCGGTCCTGTGCGATCAATGCGTCGCCGAGCAGGCTGATGTCGTCGGGCCAGAAGGCATGGCCGGGTTGGCTCAGCAGGGAGTGAAGCGCGGGCAGGACCTGAGCCGGTGCGCCCGGCGAGTTCGGATATTTGGGATTGCTGAGGATTCGAAGGACGCCGTTCTCGGTCAGAGGACAGGTCGCCCAACCGGCCCTGTGCTCACGTGCGAACCAGGCGTGGGCGTTAAGATGCTCTGTGTGCGACGGATCGATCAGTGCGATGAGGACGCTGACGTCCAGCAGCGCGATCAAGGCAGTTCGTCGCGCAAGGCGTTGATCTGCTCGGTCGTCACAACGACGCCTTTGCGGTGCGGCAGCAGGAGAATCCCGTTGCGGAACTCGGGCGGCTTTTCGGGTTTGGCCTGGGTAATCGAGCGGCGAGCGAGATCGGAGATGACTTCGCCCACGGAGGTGCGGGTCTGGACCGCGATGGCTCGCGCCGCGTTCAGCACGTCGTCGTCGATGGCGAGGGTGGTGCGCATAACCACAACATAATGCATCACGCATCAAGCATCAATGTGATCGTCGCCGTCCCGAATGTCGCCCCATTCCCCGTGAAGCTGGCGAAAGTCGAACGGCCCGGCGATAAGGGGCGGCGATCCTTCGAGACTTATGGGAGCATCTGATGCGTCTGAACCTTCTTCTGGCCTCCGTGACGGCCCTGGCCTTGGCCGCGCCTCTGACGACGGCGGCCCAGACGCCTCAGCAAAGCCAGCCCGTCGAGGTCGAGATCGATCAGGGCGTGCTGCGGCCGCTTCAGATCGCGGTCGCGCCGTTTGCGGGGACACACGGGTCGGACATTTCCAACGTGGTCAGCGGCAATTTGAAGCGGTCGGGCTTCTTCGAGCCGCTGAATCCGTCCAGCTTCATCGAGACCGGCCTGACGCTGGCCAATGCGCCGAACTTTCCGCAGTGGACCCAGATCGGGGCGCAGGCGGTGCTGTACGGCGGTGTGACGACGCGCGGCGACGGGCGGCTGGACGTGGGCTTTCGCCTGTATGACCCGTATCGCCAGTGCCAGCTGGTCAGCTATCAGTTCACCGCGACCCAGGAACAGTGGCGCCGGATCGCGCACAAGATTTCCGACGTCATCTATCAGCGGATGACGGGCGAGAGCGGCTTCTTCGATTCCCGCGTGATCTTCGTGTCCGAGGAGGGCACGCAGTTGAACCGCATCAACCGCCTGACCATCGCCGACCAGGACGGGTTCAACCCGACCTATCTGACGCAGGGCGACGAGGTGATCATGTCGCCGCGCTTCTCGCTGTCGCAGCCGGACGAGATCACCTATGTGGCGCTGGGCAAGGATTACAGCCGCATCTATCTGTACAATCTGACGACCGGCCGGCGCGAGAGCCTGGGCGAGTTCGACGGGCAGGTGCTGGCGCCGCGCTTCTCCAACGACGGCAACAAGATCGCGTTCTCGATCATCCGGGGCGGCAATACCGACGTCTATGTGATGGACCTGCGCAGCCGTCAGATCACGCGACTGACGTCCGATCCCGGCATCGACACCTCGCCCTCGTTCAGCCCGGACGGCAGCCAGATCGTCTTCACCTCGGACCGTTCGGGGTCGGCGCGCCTGTATGTCATGCGCTCGGACGGATCGGGCCAGCGGCCGATCTCGCGCGGCGGCGGTCTCTATACGGCGCCGTCTTGGAGCCCGACAGGCAATCTGATCGCCTTCACCAAACAGGGCGGGGGCCAGTTCTCGACCGGGGTGATGAACGCCGACGGATCGGGCGAGCGCATCCTGTCGTCCAGCTATTTCGAGGAAGGCCCGAACTGGGCGCCCAACGGCCGTTACGTCATGTTCGCGCGCCAGACACGCGGCGGCGACACGCGTCTGTGGACCGTGGACCTGTCGGGTCGGGTGGTGTCCCAGGCGGGCTATAACGGGCGCGGCACCGACCCCGCCTGGTCGCCGTTGCTGGACCGCCCGCCGACCAATCTGGGCTTTGGGCAGGGCGCGGACAGCTGCCCGGCCTGAGCCACCCCATCCCGATCACGTCGGAGCCTTAAAGCTCAACTGTGCGTTATCGCCTCTGGCGCCGAAAAATCGCCCAAGGCAGACAGTAACGCCAAGCTTGAGGACCGCCGCCTCGCATAAGAAACACCGTCAGGAGACGACCCCATGAAGACTTCCCGCATTCTGAAGCTGGCGATGGTGGGCTGCGCCGTCGCCGCCATGGCCGCCTGCACCCGCAAGCCCCCGGTCGAGACCGGCGTGCCTGGCCCCAACGACGGCACGACGCAACCGACGGGTCCGGCCTATCCGACCGCCCCGACCGGCCCCGTGTCGGGCGGAAACCTGGGTTCGTCGGTCCCCGGCTCGGAACAGGACTTCGTCGTCAACGTGGGCGACCGCATCTATTTCGACCTGGATTCCTATGAGGTCCGTCCTGAGGCCATGCCGCGCCTGGACGCCCAGGCCCAGTGGCTGCAACGCTATCCGTCGGTGACGATCCGCATCGAAGGCAACGCCGACGAACGCGGCACGCGCGAATACAACCTCGCGCTCGGCGCCCGCCGCGCCGAATCGGTTCGGACCTATCTGATCAACCGCGGCATTCCGGCGGGCCGGATCGACACCATCAGCTTCGGCAAGGAACGGCCCATCGCCGAAGGGTCGAGCGAGGATTCGTTCGCGCGCAACCGCAACGCCCACACCGCCATCGTGTCGGGCGCGCCGCGCTAACCACCGGCTGGCAAGACTGAGCGAAGGGGCGTCGGCTGAAAGGCCGGCGCCTCTTTTCGTTTCGGCGCTTGTCCTGACGCCGGGCGAGCGGCAAGAACGTGGCCACAGGGATCGGGGGATCAGGACATGGACATCGAAGGGGCGGGCGCCGTCGTCACGGGCGGCCTGGTCGCGGGCGCGATCGAGATGCCGACGGGCAAGGCGGGCGAGGACCACGCCCGTGGCGTCTGTTCCGACTGCGGCGCCGAGACCAGCGGCAACTTCTGCGCCAATTGCGGTCAGCCGACCCATGTCCACCGCACCCTGCTGCATTTGGGCGAAGAGCTGCTGCACGGGGTCATGCATTTCGACGCCCGCATCTGGCGCACCCTGCCGCTGCTGTGGCTGAACCCTGGCCGGCTGACGCGCGAATGGGTCGAGGGCAAGCGGTCGCGCTATGTCTCGCCGCTGGCGATCTTCCTGTTCACCCTGTTCGTGATGTTCTTCGCGCTCAGCTTCATGCCGCACCCGGAATCCAAGACCGGCGAAGGGGCGGACATGAGCGAACGGATCGCCGCCCAGCGCGAAAACCTGACGGAGGCCGAAACGGCCCTGGCCCAGGTGCGGGCCGATAGCGGCGCCCGGCCGGATTCAGCGACGCAGATGGCGCTGGGTACGGCTCAGAAGCTGGTTCAGGATCGGCGCGCGGCGCTGACACGGCTGGAAGCGGAACAGCGCGACGGACGCGCGGACGGGCTGAAGCCCGGAAGCTGGCAGGCCAGCATCAAGGATATGGCGACCGGCCAGGGCGGCGAGACCAAGCTGAAGGTCATGGGCCAGGATGCCGAGAAGCAAGGCCACGGCGTCGGCGCCACGGTGCTGAAGAAGCTGCAGAACCCGGACCTGGCGCTCTACAAGTTGCAGCAGACGATGTACAAGTTCGCCTTCCTGCTGGTGCCCTTGTCGATCCCGTTCGTGGCCCTGCTGTTCCTGTGGAAGCGCGGGTTCACCCTGTACGACCACGGGGTCTATGTCCTGTATTCGCTGACCTTCATGGCCATGCTGCTGATGTTGATGGTGCTTTCGGCGACGCTGGCGGGCTGGCTGGGGCGGATCGTGATCACGGTCGGGGTGCTGGCGGTGCCAGTGCATATGTTCGCCCAGATGAAGGGCGCCTATTCGCTGTCCTGGTTCTCGGCCCTGTGGCGGACGGCGGCGCTGCTGATGTTCTGCAACATCGTGGTGGGCCTGTTCGTCACGGCCATCGTCTATCTGGGGCTGGGGCATTAGCTCGGCCTTGCGGCGGCCCCAAATCGGTGAAAGCTAGAGGTATGACCAAGCTCTCGATCTCTCGTGTTCACCTTCTCGCCGCCGCCGCCCTCGGGGTCGTCCTGATCGGCGGCGGCGCCGTCGCGCAACAGGTTCAGCCCAACATCATGGAGCGGACCGAGTGGGACAATCGCCGCCTGGACCAGCTGGACCGCAATGTGCGCCGGCTGGAGCGGGCCCTGACCCAGAGGAACGCCGCAGGTCAGCCCGTGCTGGTCGAGCCGGACCCGGAGGTGGTGACCCTGCAAGGACAGTTCGCCCTGATGGACCGGCGGCTGGGCGATCTGGAGGCCACGGTGCGCCGGATCAATGGCGACAACGAACGGCTGACCTTCCAGCTGGATGAGGCGACGCGCGACAACCAGGCCCTGCAGACCCGTCTGAGAGACGCCGAGACCCGGATGCAGAAGCTGGAGACGGCGGCCGAGCTGAATGCGCCGATCGAGGCGACCTCGCCGACCGGGGATGCGACGCGGGATCTGGCGGCGGCGGTGGCCTTGCTGTCCAGCGACCGGCCGCGGGGCGAGCGGGCGCTGGAGACGGTGATCGCGGCCTGGCCCGATACGCCGCAATCGCGCGAGGCGAACTCTCGCCTGGGCGACCTGCGGGTCGCGGCCAACGACAAGGCGGGGGCGGTGCCCTATTACGCCGCCGCGCTGAAGGACTGGCCGCGTATCGGCTGGGCGGCGGATACGACGTTGAAACTGGCCGACGCCCTGTTCGCGACACAGAGGAAACCGCAGGGCTGCGCCGCCCTGGGTGAGTTCACGCGCCGCTATGCACCCGCCGCCTCTGACCCGCAGAAGGCGCGCGCGGCGCAGTTGAAGACCACGGGCGGGTGCGCCTGACGCCCGACGAAGGCGATCTGACGGCGCGGGCGTTCGCGCGGCTGGATGCACGACTGACGCGGGATACGGGGCGGCCGGTGGCGTTGGCCCTGTCGGGGGGCGGAGATTCCATCGCCCTGTTGCGACTGGCGACCGAGTGGGCGCGGGCGCGCGGGCGGTCGGTGCTGGCCCTGACCGTGGATCATGGGCTGAACCCCGAGAGCGGCGGCTGGACCGCGTTCGCGGCTGAGGCTGCTCGGGCGGCGGGGGCGGACTGGTGCGGGCTGAGCTGGGATGGGGACAAGCCGCAGACCGGGCTGACGGCGGCGGCGCGGGCGGCGCGGCATGGGCTGATCGCGCAGGCGGCGCGCGAGGCGGGGGCGCGGGTCGTGCTGTTTGCCCAGACTGCCGACGATATCGCCGAGGCCGACTTGATGCGAAGCGAAGGCTCGACGCTGGGGCGGGTGCGCGAATGGTCGCCGTCGCCGGCCTGGCCGCAGGGACGAGGGCTGATGTTGCTGCGGCCCCTGTTGGGCGAGCGGCGGGCGGTGTTGCGGGACTGGCTGGCCGGGCAGGGGGCGGACTGGATCGAGGATCCCGCCAACGTCGATCCTAAATTTGGGCGCAGCCGGGCGCGGCAGGCGTTGGCGGGTGCGGCGCCCCCGGCACCGGAAGAGGCGCGGGCTCTGGCTGGCGGCCGGCCGACGATGGACGGCGAGGCGATGGTGAATGTGCGCCGCGACATAGGGGCGCGGGCGCTGGCGGCGGCCCTGGTCTGTGTCGGCGGCGGGGCGACGCCGCCGCGTGGGGCGCGGTTGCAGGCTCTGACGGCGCGGCTGAGGGCGGGCGAAAATTTCGCCGCGACCCTGTGCGGCGCGCGGATCGAGGCGGCCGGCGACGCGGTGCGGGTCATGCGCGAGGCGGGCGATCTGGGGCGGCGGGGGACGGCGCCGCAGGTGCTGACGCCCGGCGTCGAGGCGGTGTGGGACGGGCGGTTCACCTTTCGCGCCGAACACCCCGGCTGGTCGGTCGAGGCGGCGCGGGGGCGGTTGGCGAGCCTGTCGGACGCCGACCGAACCGAGATAAATCGCCTGCCGGCGGCGACGCGCGGGGCCTGGCCTGTGTTGATCAGGGACGGGGCTCTGGCGCCGGTTCTTGCAGGCGAAGGGGTCGAACGGCGCGCGCTTGTCGCGGAACGGCTCAGGCTAGCGCTGGACGAAACGACGCACGAAGACGACCTGATTTCCGCCACCCGATAGCGTAACGCTGATTAAGCTCCTATTTTCCCAGACAGACACATCCAGACCGTCGACCCATCCGGGTTCGCGGACGACCGAGGACCTCAATGAATCTGCGTAATCTGGCGATCACCGGCGTGATCATCCTGGCGCTTCTGGCGGGCTATGCGGCCCTGTCCCAGGGCGGGGCCATGAACGGCGTTGCGGGCCAGCCGGCCGGCGGCAAACCCGAAGTGATGAGCTATTCCCAACTGGTGCAGCGGGTGAACGCCGGCGACGTCAAGCAAGTCACCATTCGTCTGGACAAGGTGAACGGCGAGCTGAAGAGCGGCGAACGCTTCACCTCCACCACCGTCTATCCCAACGAACAGCTGGTGGCCCAGATGCTGGCGGCCAACGTCGAGATCGACGCCAAGTCGGGCGGCCAGTCGATCTGGATGAGCCTGCTGCTGGGCATCCTGCCCATCGCCCTGCTGATCGGGGTGTGGATCTTCTTCATGCGCCAGATGCAGGGCGGGGCGAAGGGCGCCATGGGCTTCGGCAAGTCCAAGGCCAAGCTGCTGACCGAGCACAAGGGTAGGAAGACCTTCGACGACGTCGCCGGCGTGGACGAGGCCAAGGACGAACTGCAGGAGGTCGTCGACTTCCTGAAGGATCCGGGCAAGTTCCAGCGCCTGGGCGGCAAGATCCCCAAGGGCGCCCTGTTGGTGGGCCCTCCCGGCACCGGCAAGACGCTGCTGGCCCGTGCGGTCGCAGGCGAGGCCGGCGTGCCCTTCTTCTCCATTTCGGGTTCGGATTTCGTCGAGATGTTCGTCGGCGTCGGCGCCAGCCGCGTGCGCGACATGTTCGAACAGGCCAAGAAGAACGCGCCGTGCATCATCTTCATCGATGAGATCGACGCCGTGGGTCGCCATCGCGGCGCCGGCCTGGGCGGCGGCAACGACGAGCGCGAACAGACGCTGAACCAGCTGCTGGTCGAGATGGACGGCTTTGAAGCGTCCGAGAACATCATCCTGATCGCCGCCACCAACCGTCCCGACGTGCTGGACCCGGCCCTGCTGCGTCCCGGCCGTTTCGACCGCCAGGTGGTGGTGCCGAACCCGGATGTTTCGGGTCGCGAACGCATCCTGCGCGTCCACATGAAGGATGTGCCGCTCGCCGCCGACGTCAACACCAAGACCATTGCGCGCGGCACGCCCGGTTTCTCGGGCGCCGACCTGGCCAATCTGGTCAATGAGGCGGCTCTGACGGCGGCCCGCAAGGACCGTCGCATGGTCACCCAGCGCGACTTCGAGGACGCCAAGGACAAGGTGCTGATGGGCGCCGAGCGTCGCTCCATGGCCATGAACGAGGAAGAAAAGCGCCTGACCGCCTATCACGAGGCCGGTCACGCCATCGTCGCCATGAACGTCAAGATGGCCGACCCGGTGCACAAGGCGACCATCGTTCCGCGCGGTCGGGCGCTGGGCATGGTGATGCAGTTGCCGGAAGGCGACCGCTATTCGATGAAATACCAGCAGATGATCGACCGGATCGCCATCATGGCCGGCGGCCGCGTCGCCGAGGAGCTGATCTTCGGCAAGGAGAACATC
This sequence comes from Brevundimonas sp., assembly GCF_041648115.1. GTDB lineage: Bacteria > Pseudomonadota > Alphaproteobacteria > Caulobacterales > Caulobacteraceae > Brevundimonas. The sequence goes on along the minus strand of NZ_JBAZPR010000006.1, from coordinate 141,726 downwards.
ACCTCGGGCGCCTCGTCGGACATCGAACAGGCGACCAAGCTGGCGCGCGCCATGGTCACGCGCTGGGGCTTCTCCGAGAAGCTGGGCACGGTGGCCTACGGCGAGAACCAGGAAGAAGTCTTCCTGGGCCACTCGGTCGCGCGCAGCCAGAACGTCTCGGAAGAGACGGCCCGCACCATCGACGAGGAGGTCCGTCGCCTGGTCGCCTCGGGCTGGGACGAGGCGCGCACCATCCTGACGACCAAGGCCGATCACCACGAGAAGCTGTCGCAGGCCCTCTTGGAATACGAGACCCTGTCTGGCGAAGAGATCAAGGACCTGCTGGAGAAGGGTGTCGCGCCGAACCGCGACGAGAACAACTTCCCCAACGCCGGGCCTTCGGTCTCGGTGCCGGTGACGCCGGTGTCGGACGGAACCGACATCGAGGTCCCGGTCGCCGCGCCGGCCGCGACGAGCGTGCCGACGGTTCACTGAGCCGAAGCCTGATCTGAAGATGGACCCGCCGGGAGAGCGATCTCCCGGCGGGTTTTTCGTTGGGGTGGAGAGCCGGTGCGTGGCGGCGACGTCGGGACGAGGCTCTGCTCCCCACGCCGTCATCCTAGGCCTTGTGCCTAGGATCCAGAGACTCAGGCGGTGGTGATGACTGCACGTCGCCGCCCCTGCCTCACTTCACGCACCGGGAGTCTGGATCCTAGGCACAAGGCCTAGGATGAGGGCTGTGTGGTGATATAGCGAACAAGTTTGAATCACAGACAAGTCTGTGAGATATGGCGGCTTCCATAGTGGGAGGGTCGTCATGTCGGCATTTGAAACGGGTCAATCCGAGCGCCTGCACGGGCTCGATGCGCTGAGGGGTGGGGCGCTGCTGCTTGGGGTGGTGCTGCATGGCGCCCTGTCGTTCTTTCCGACGCAGATCTGGATCGTCGCGGACGACCAGAGGTCCGTCTGGGCCAGCGGTCTTTTCTTCGCCATCCACCTGTTTCGGATGACGACCTTCTTCGTGATCGCGGGTCTGTTCGCGCACATGATGGTTAGGCGGATGGGGGTGTGGCAGTTCATCAAGAACCGCATGATCCGCATCGCCGGGCCGCTGAGCGTCTTCTGGGGCGTGGCCCTGGCGGCCATCATCGCCGTGGTGATCTGGAATGCGTCGCTGAACGGTCTGACGGCCGCCGATGCGCCGCCGCCGCCCAAATATGACTGGACCAACATGCCGCTGACCCACCTGTGGTTCCTGTGGGTGCTGCTGATCCTCTATGCCGGCATGCTGATCCTGCGCGCGTCGTTCAAGGCGCTGGATCGCAACGGGGCGTGGGGCCGGGCGGTGGATCGGGCGACAGGCGGCCTGATCGGGCCGTTGGGACCGTTCGTTCTGGGCGCGCCCCTGGCCGTGGCGCTGTGGCTGCATCCGAAGTGGCTCGCCTTCTTCGGCGTGCCGACGCCGGATGCGGGGCTGGTTCCCAATCCGGCGGCCCTGGTCGCGTTCGGCCTGGCGTTCGGGCTCGGCGCCCTGCTGGATCGTCGGCGTGATCTGCTGGAGCGGATCAAGCGCCTGTGGGCGCTCCATCTGGGGCTGGCGGTCGCCGCCGGGGTTGCGGCCCTGATGCTGGCGGGCGGGCCGAACCCGGTGCTGACCCCGATGACCGATCCCGTGACCAAGGCCATGACGGCGGCGGCGTTCGGCGTGGCGACCTACGCCTCGGCCCTTGCAGCCATGGGGCTGGCCCTGCGGTTCTGCTCGGGTCACAGCGCGGCGCGGCGCTATGTCGCCGACGCCTCCTACTGGATCTACATCGTCCATCTGCCGCTGGTGATGGCGGCGCAGGTGCTGGTGCAGGACTGGACCCTGCCGTGGGCGGTCAAGCTGGTGCTCGTCGTCGGCGGCGTGCTGGCCGTATCCGTCGCCAGCTATGAACTGCTGATCCGCCACAGTTTCATGGGGCGCTGGCTGAACGGGCGACGCGTGCCGTGGCGCAGAAAGCCGACGCCCGCCCTGGTCACCGCCGAATAGCTTGCCAACCCCGACGGCGGCGTTCATCCGAGAACGTGCGCCGGTCGCACAGGAATCACCCGATGTCCGACAACTCTCGCAGCACGCCCGAAGCCGACCTGGCCTTTCTGAAGGCCATCGTCCAGGGCGGGAACAATCCCAAGGCGACCCTGACGCTGGGCGTGGCCTATTTAGCCGGCGGCCTGCTGTATGGGCTTCAGTGCCTGTTCCATGTCGGCCAGATGTGGGGCGTCGTGCGCTGGCCCGACCTGGCCAACCTGGCCTTCATCGTCGCGATCACCGTGGTCTTCTTCATCGTGCTGATGTGGGCCGTGCGCGAGGACCGCAAGGCGGGCACGGCGGGGCCGATCGTGACGCGGACGCTGAACGCGGCCTTCAGCGGCGCGGGCATGGCCAATCTGGCCATCGTCATCGTCTTCGGCTTCGGCGCGCGGCGGGACGGGGACTTCGCTATCTGGCTCTATTATCCCGCCATGATCTTCGCCCTGCAGTCGGCGGCCTGGTTCGTGGCCTGGAACCTGAAGAAGAAGCCCTGGATGCTGGCGGCGTCGATCGGCGGCTGGATCACGGCGGTGGCGCTGGGCCTGCTGGTGCGGCATGGCGAAATCTACCTCTATGTCTGCACCGCCGCCCTGTTCCTGCTCTTCGCCGGGCCGGGCTGGATCATGACGCGCGCGGCCTTGCAGACGCGCGCCGTCGATGCGGACGTCGGCTGATCCATGGGGCTGAACGATCTCGGCAAGATCGACGAGGTCATCCACGGCCGGATGCGGCTTGGGATCATGGTCTATCTGGCCGACGCCGAGGCCGCCGACTTCACCGAGCTGAAGACGGTGCTGGAGGCGACGCAGGGCAATCTGTCGGTCCATATCAAGAAGCTGGAAGAGGCGGGCTATGTCGCCGTGGCCAAGAGCTTCGTGAACAACAAGCCCCTGACGCGAGTGTCGATCACGGCTGCGGGGCGCAAGGCCTTCGCGGCCTATCTGGAGGCGCTGGGCGGACTGATCGGGAGGACGCCATGACGGTTCAGGTGATGGGGATCGTCAACGTGACGCCCGACAGTTTCTCTGACGGGGGGCGGTGGGCCTCGACGCAAGGCGCGGTGGATCGGGCCATTCGGCTGGTCGCCGAAGGGGCGGACGTGCTGGACATCGGCGGCGAGAGCACGCGGCCGGGCGCCGAGCCGGTGGGCGAGGGCGAGGAGATCGACCGGGTCGCGCCGGTCATCGCCGGCGTTCGCGCGCGGTGGGATGGGATGATCAGCGTCGACACGATGAAGCCGGCCGTGGCCCGCGCCGCCGTCGCGGCCGGGGCGACGATGTGGAACGACGTGACGGCCTTGAGCCATGCGCCGGACAGTCTGGCCGTCGCGGCCGACCTGGGCTGCGACGTGGTGCTGATGCATATGAAGGGCGAGCCGCGGACGATGCAGGCGGACCCGCGATACGACGACGTGGTCGGCGAGGTGCGGGACTATCTGCGCGGGCGGGCCGAGGAGGCGATAGCGGCGGGGGTGGCGCGCGAGCGCATCTGGCTGGATCCGGGCATCGGCTTCGGCAAGACCCTGGCGCACAATATGGCGCTGACGGCGGGGTTGGGGGCGCTGGTCGATCTGGGGTTCCCGGTGCTCTACGCCGCCAGCCGCAAGCGCACGATCCAGGCCATAGATCAGACGGCGGTCGAGGCGACCGACCGGCTGGGCGGGTCGCTGGCGCTCGCGCTGGAAGGCGTGCGGCGCGGGGCGCGGATGGTGCGGGTCCATGACGTGCGCGAGACGGTGCAGGCGTTGAAGGTTCAGGCGGCGGTCAGGGCGGCGGGTTGAAGCCCCGCGACGGACGGTCGCAGCCGGTGTAGAGGCGACGACAGCAACAACCTCGGTCTGCCGCCATGAACCTCGGTTCCTATATCGCCCCCGTCGTCATGCTGGCCCTGTCGAACGTCTTCATGACCTTCGCCTGGTACGGGCATCTGAAGTTCGAGCACAAGCCGCTGTGGCTGCTGGTCATGGCCAGCTGGGGGATCGCCTTCTTCGAATACTGGCTGGCGGTGCCGGCCAACCGGATCGGCATCCAGGTCTATTCGCCGGCCGAGCTGAAGACGATGCAGGAGGTGATCACCCTCTTGGTCTTCGCCGGGTTCTCGGTGCTGTATCTGGGCGAGAAGCTGACGGTGAACCATCTGGTCGGGTTCGCCTTCATCGGCCTGGGCGCCTTCTTCATCTTCAAGGGGCCTCTCGGGGTCTGATCGCGGCTTGCTCATGACGGCGGCCTGTTCCATCTGGTCGTCATGTCCTGGGTGATGTCGATCAATCCGTGGGCGACGCTGGTCGTCGCCGGTCTGCTGGAGGTCCTGTGGGCGTCGGGTCTCAAGAACGTTGGCGTCAGCCGACCGTGGACGTCGCTGGGGGTTCTGGTCGCGCTGGCAGGCAGCATGGTCCTGTTGTGGGTGGCGACGCAGAAGCTGCCGATCGGCACGGCCTATGCGGTCTGGACCGGGATCGGGGCGGTGGGCGCGGCCGTGGTGGGCGTCCTGGTCTATGGCGAGCCGGCGACGGCGGTGCGGGGGGTGTGCATCCTGCTGATCGTGGCGGGCATCGTCGGGCTGAAACTGTTTTCGGGAGCGGCGGCATGAGTGCGCTTCATCAAGGACGCGTCTTGATCCTGGCCGGGTCCGACAGCGGCGGCGGCGCAGGCATTCAGGCCGACATCAAGGCCGTGACGATGATGGGGGGCTACGCCGCCACGGCAATCACGGCGATCACGGTGCAGAACACATTGGGGGTCCACGGGGTCTATCCGTTGCCGCTGGACCTGATCGCGGCCCAGGCGCGGGCGGTGCTGGAAGACATCGGCACGGATGCGTTCAAGACCGGCATGCTGGGCTCGGTCGAGGTGGTCGAGACGGTCGCGGCCCTGCTGGACGAAGCCGACGCCCCGGCCGTGGTCGATCCGGTCATGGTGGCCAAGGGCGGCCATCCGCTGTTGCCCGATGCGGCGGTCGAGGCGGTGAAGGCGCTGATGATCCCGCGCGCGGCCCTGTTGACACCCAATGCGCCCGAGGCCGAGGCCCTGACGGGGTTCGCGGTCCACGATCTGGACGGCCAGAGGCGGGCGGGCGAGGCCCTGCTGGCCATGGGCGCGCGGGCGGTGCTGATGAAGGGCGGCCATGTGTCGGGGCCGACGGTGATCGACCTGCTGATGACCGCAGACGGCGAGACGGTGCTGGAGGCCGAACGGATCGACACCCGCCACACCCACGGCACCGGCTGCACCCTGGCCAGCGCCTGCGCGGCCGGGCTGGCGCTGGGCCGGCCGCTGGAGGTCGCGGTGGCCGAGGCCTGGGCCTATGTCGGCGAGGCGATCCGCCGCGCGCCGGGCCTGGGCGGCGGACACGGGCCGCTGGACCACGGCTGGCCTGTGCGGGGGTGAGCGCTCTGGAGGCGCGGCTGACCGACCTCGTGCGCGCCGACGCCGGGCTGATGCATGTGCTGACGACGGTGCGGGCGCTGGACCTGCCGGATTGGCGGCTGGTGTCGGGGGCGGTGTATCAGGCGGTTTGGAATGTGAAGACGGGGCGGCCGGCGAGGTACGGGATCAAGGACTACGACCTGGCCTATTTCGACGGGTCGGACCTGTCCTACGACGCCGAGGACGTCGTCATCAAACGGGTCGCCGCCGCCTTCGACGAACCGTTCCGCAGCCAGGTCGAGGTGCGCAACCAGGCGCGGGTGCACCTGTGGTTCCAGGATCGGTTCGGCGAACCCTATGAGGCGCTGGAATCGACGGATGAGGCCTTGGGGCGGTTCGTGGCGCCGACCTTCGCGGTCGGGGTGCGGCTGGAAGGGGACGATACGATCAGCGTCGCCGCGCCGTTCGGGCTGGACGACGTTTTTTCGATGACCATCCGGCCCAATCCGAACAGGCCGCTGGCCAAGGGGTGGGCGAAGACCGTCAAGAATGCCCGAGGGCGCTGGCCCGAGCTGACGGTGATCGAACCCTAGAAGGGGCCGTGCTTGCCGTTCGAGGAGAACTCGGGCGGGGCGGCCTTGTGGATGTATTGTTCGGCGACCAGCCAGGCCTTGAAGGGGCGCAGGCAGCCCAGGCACATGGCGATCAGGATCGGCAGGGTGACCACCAGATGGACCCAGATCGGCGGGTGGACGGTGAAGTCGAACACCATCAGCAGGATCATGCCGATGATCCCCACCGCCGACATGACGAAGAAGGCCGGGCCGTCCGCCGGGTCGGCGAAGGCGTAGCTGAGACCGCACGCGGGACAGTCGGTCTGAAGCGTCAGATACCCCTTGAACAGCGGCCCCTTGCCACAGCGCGGGCAACGACAGGCCAGGCCGGTCTTGAGAGTGCTGAGGCGGGGGTAATCGGTCATGGGGTCAATATGGGCGTTTGAGATGACGTTGTCGCGTGGACCGGTTGTCCTAGCGGGCAAGGGTTTCCTTTTCTTTCGTCATCCTCCGGCGAGCGCAGCGAGACCGGGGGAGCCAGCGGCGCGCGGGAGCGCGAAGTTGTCGCGGTGCGATCTTTCAAACGTGGTGGGGCGGACGCATCGCCTTCGGCGCCGCTGGCTCCCCCGGTCTGCGCCGCGAAGACGCGGCTTGCCGGAGGATGACGAAAGGAAAAAAGCGGTCAGATCCGTAGAACTACGGTGAACGGCGGTTAACCGCGATTAAAGGCCTTGTGGGGCATGGGTCGGGAGATATGTCCGGGGCCTCGCCGACCAAGCGCATGCTGAAGACGACTGTGGCCGCCGCCACGGCGGGCGCCGTCGTGTTCGCGCCCATGGCGCCGCTGGCCCAGGAAGTCGGCCGGTCGCGCGACCCGCTGTCGATCAGCATCGGCCAGAACGACACCTTCACACGGGTCGAATTCGGCGGCGTCATCGGAGTGCGGTCGCGCATCAGCCGCGAGGGCGACAAGGTCGTGGTGCGGATGGGCACGACCGCCGCGCCCGACGTGTCGCGCCTGAGGGTCGATCCGCCCGCCGGGGTGAAGTCGGTCGAGACGCGGATGGCGCGGGCGGGCGGCACGGACCTGATCCTGACGCTGGAGGAGGGGGCGGACGCCCGCTCCGGCGTCGCGGACGGGGCGGTGTGGCTGAACCTCTATGCGCCGGGCAAGGCGCCGCAGGGGCCGGATGCGGCCAAGCCCGAGACGACCAAGGCCGTGGTGCCGGTCAAGGCAGAATCCAGCGAACAAAAGACCGTCCTGACCTTCGACTGGGGCGCGCCTGTGGGGGCCGCCGTCTTCCGTCGGGGCGATGCGGTCTGGATCGTGTTCGACACGGCCGCGCGCATGGATATGACCGGTGCCAAGGCTCTGGGGCCGGCCAAGGACGCGCACTGGGCGGCGGGGCCGGGCTATACCGCCATGCGGATCACCGCGCCGGAAGGTCTGGGCGTTTCGGCCCAGGGCCAGGGCGGAACCTGGACTGTGACCATTGGCGGGGTCCAGGCGGCGGTCGAGGGCGTCGATGTCGGCCGATCCGACGACGGCGCGCCGGTGCTGGTGGCGCAGATGGCCGGGGCGACCAAGGCGATCTGGCTGACCGATCCGCTGGTCGGAGACCGATTTGCGGCGGTGACGGCGCTGGCGCCCGGCAAGGGGTATGCCGGGGGACGCCGCACGGTCGATCTGGCCTTGATCCCGACGGCGCAAGGCCTGGCGGTCGAGACCGGGGCCGACGATCTGAAGATCGAGGCGGCGGGCGATCTGGTGACGCTGAGCCGGCCCAAGGGGCTGACGCTGTCGGCGCCGACGGCGGGGCTGGAGACCGGCGACCATGCGGCCGACGCGCCCAAGCGGGCGGCCCATCCGGCCCTGATCGACGAGACTTGGGCGACGACGGGCGAGGCGGGGTTCTCGGATCGCTATCGCCGGCTGCAGGATGCGGCGGGGCTGGAGACGATCGCGGCGAGCGACAATCCGCGCGCGCCGATCGAGGCGCGGATGGCGCTGGCGCGGTTCCTGGTCGGGTCGGGCCTGAACTATGAGGCCATCGGCGTGCTGAACGCCCTGATCGCCAAGGCGCCCAATCTGCAGGGCGAGCCCGAGGTGCGGGGCCTGCGCGGCGTGGCGCGCGTCGGCATCGGGCGGCTGGAAGAGGCCCAGGTCGATTTCTCGGGCGCCGCCCTGACCAACGACCCGGCGACCAAGGTCTGGCTGGGCTATATCGCCTCGGAGATGGGCGACTGGGAGGGGGCGCGGCGCAACTTCGCCGCTGGGGCCTCGGTCATCGACGACTTCCCCAAGGAATGGCGCGCGCGTTTCGGCGCCGCCCACGCCATGGCCGCCATCCAGTTGAACGACCTGCCCGCCGCCCAGCAGTTGCTGGCCTATGTGTTCAGCCAGGACGCCCCGGCCGTCGATCAGTTGACGGCGCGGCTGGTGCAGGCGCGTATGTTCGACCTGAACGGCGACAAGGACCGGGCGCTGGCGGTCTACAAGGCCGTGGCCCGCGCGCCGCTGGACGGGATCGCCACGCCGGCCAAACTGGGCGCCATCAGCCTGGAGCTGGACAAGGGCGCGATCACGCCGGATCAGGCGACGGCGCAGCTGGAGCAGCTGAAGTGGCGCTGGCGCGGGGATGCGACCGAGATGGCGGTCGTGCGCAAGCTGTCGGGCATCTATCTGCAACAGGGGCGATACCGCGAGGCGCTGGATGCGTTGCGCGGGGCGGGCAAGCGGATGGCGGGCGTACCGGGCGCGGCCGAGGTCCAGGCCGATCAATCCAACGCCTTCCGCGCCCTGTTCCTGGAAGGGGCGGCGGACGGGTTGCAGCCGGTGCAGGCGCTGGCGCTGTTCTATGATTTCCGCGAACTGACGCCCATCGGGGCCGACGGGGACGAGATGGTGCGCCGCCTGTCGCGCCGCCTGATCGACGTCGACCTGCTGGACCAGGCCGCCGAACTGCTGAAACACCAGGTGGACGAGCGGTTGGACGGGGTGGCCAAGGCCCAGGTCGCCACCAACCTGGCTACCGTCTATCTGATGGACCGCCAGCCGGAGAAGGCGTTGCAGGCCATCTGGGGCTCGCGCACCACCCTGTTGCCCAATGCGATGAACAGCGAGCGCCGGGCGCTGGAAGCGCGCGCCCTGATGGACCTGGGCCGGTTCGACCATGCGCTGGAGGTGCTGGACCGCGACCAGTCGAACCCGGCGCGCGAGGTGCGGGCCGACATCTTCTGGAAGCAGCAGAAGTGGGCCGACGCGGCGCCGGTGTACGAGGCGCGGCTGGGCGAACGCTACAAGACGGCGGGGGCGCTGACGCCGGCCGAGGAAAGCTGGCTGATCCGGGCGGGCGTCGGCTATTCGCTGGCGGGCGACCGGGCGGCCCTGCAAAGGCTGAACGCGCGCTATGGGCCCTTTGTCGCCGGAGCGCGGTCGGCCGCAGCGCTTCGCGTGGCCCTGGACGACAATCTGTCTGGCGTGGCGGGTGCGGGCGATTTCGCCAACCTGTCCAGTCAGGCGGACACCTTCGTCGGCTGGGTCAACAGCGCCAAACAGGCGTTCCGCAAGGAAGCCGACGCCAAGGCCGCCGCCTAAAATTGAAACGGGCGGAGATCGCATCGCGACCCCCGCCCGTCTTGCATCGCCGATCCCGCCTGGCGGGACCGAAAAGGCTTAGCCGTTGACGGCGTCCTTCAGCGGCTTGGAGACGCGGAAGCGCACGGCCTTGGAGGCGGCGATCTTGATGGTCGCGCCGGTGGCCGGGTTGCGGCCTTCGCGCTCGGCGCGGGCGGCGGTGTCGAAGACGCCCAGGTTCGAGATGCGGATGTCGCCGCCCGACTTCAGGGTCGAGTGGATGTTTTCGACGATGGCGGTCAGCACCTTGCCGGCGTCGGCCTGCGAGACACCGGCGTCTTTGGCGACGGCGGCGATCAGTTCGGCTTGAGTGGTCATAAGAAGCGTTTCCAGTGTTAGTCGCCCGATTCAGGGCGAGGACCGGGGGATCAACACGGATTTTGATTAGCTTTGCAAGCGCCTATGACGCGGAAAGCCATATGGGGCGGGGGATTATCCGGTACCGGACGCCCGCTGGAAGCTCTCGACCAGGCTTCCGGCGACCAGTCGCCAGCCGTCCACCAGCACGAAGAAGATCAACTTGAACGGTAGGGAGACCACCACCGGAGGCAGCATCATCATGCCCATGGACATCAGCACGCTGGCCACCACCAGATCGATCACAAGGAACGGAACGAAAAGAAGAAATCCGATTTCGAACGCCTTCTTCAGCTCGCTGATCATGAAGGCCGGCGTGACCACGCGCAGCGGCAGTTCCTGAACGTTCTGGGGCGGCTCGATCTTGCTGAGGCGGGTGAACAGGGCGAGGTCGCCGCGGTCCACCTGGGCCAGCATGAAGGTTTTCACAGGTTCGGACGCCTGATCGAAGGCCTGGGGCAGTTCGATCTGCTGATCCAGCAGCGGACGGATGCCCGAATCATAGGCGTCCTGCCAGGTCGGGGCCATGACGATGGCGGAAAGGAAAAGCGACAGGGACACCAGGACGGCGTTCGGCGGCGACTGCTGAAGGCCGAGCGCCGTGCGCAGCAGCGACAGGACCACGATGATCCGCACGAAGCTGGTGGTCATTATGACGATGGACGGGGCCAGCGACAGCACGGTCATCAGCCCGACCAGCTGGACCACGCGCTGGGTCAGGCCGGCGCCGGTGCCCAGGTCGATGTTGAGCGCCGAACCGGACTGGGCCGCCTGCTGGGCCAGGGCCGCGACGGGCCAGGCAAGGCAGACCAGGGTGGTGAACAGCGACAGCAGGGCCGCGCGTTTCAGCTCGGCGCCGGTGGGGGTGTTGAAGATGCTCTCCCTCCCCCGACGGGGGAGAGTGGCCGAGCGGAGCGAGGTCGGGTGGGGGCGGCAGGGCGACGCCCCACCGACCTGTCCGGCATCTGGCAGTGCGGCCTTGCCAGGCCGCCCCCACCCCGTCGCTGCGCGACGACCCTCCCCGGAGCGGGGAGGGAGAGGGGTGTTGCGGCGGCTCATTTTTCTGACCCCTGCTGGCGCGGCTCGATCAACTCGCGGCCTTCGCCCAGCAGGATCAGCCGTTCCTCGTCATCGACGCGGACCAGGACCAGGCGGCGGGCGGGGTCCAGCACCAGGGTCTCGACGACCTGAAGCCGGCGGGCGCCGCGTTCGGCGCTGAGCTTGGCCATGAGCTGGGGCGCATAGCGGCGCGCGGCCCAGGCCACGATCCCGATCAGGCCGAGGGTGAAGGCCAGGCCGAAGACCGCCCGGACGAGATCGAGGAAATTCATGACGCTTTGAGGCCCCGCGCAGTCGGCGCTTAGGCGGCGAATGTTAACCACCACGGTTAACGAGGCGTTGAGATAAGGGGTTATTAACCATGGAGGCGGCATTTTCTGCCCATCGCACGCATCCGCGTCGCACGGGAGATCGCTATGGGCGTCGCCGACATTTCCCTGATCAGCCAGATCAAGGGCCGGCTGAACTGGCTGGACGAGCGCCAGCGGGTGATCGCCGAGAACGTGGCCAACGCCGACACGCCCGGCTTCGTCGGCCGCGACCTGAAGCAGCCGACCGACTTCGCCGCCGCCATGCGGTCGGGCGGGGGGCTGCAGATGGTTCGCACCAACGCCGCCCACATCGCGCCCGCGGGGTCGCCGGTGCGGTTCGATCCGACCAAGTCGCCCGATTCGGAAACCACGCTGGACGGCAACTCGGTCGTGGTCGAAGAGCAGATGCTGAAGATGGCCGAAAGCCGCTCGTCCTATGACGCCGCCATCGGCTTCTACCAGAAATCCATGTCCATGATCCGCATGGCCGCCAAGCGGCCCGGCGGCTGAGGAGGATTGATCAATGCCCGATCGCGTCGTTTCACCGAACGCCGGCGCCATGGCCGTCGCCGCCTCGGCCCTGAAGGCCCAGCAGTCGCGGATGCGCGTCATCGCCGAGAACATCGCCAACGCCCAGTCGACGGCTCGCACGCCCGGCGGCGAGCCCTATCGCCGCCAGATTCCGGTATTCCAGGCACGCGATATCGACGGCGCGACCGGCGTGGCCCTGGCCGAGGTGCGGCCCGACCAGGGCGACTTCAAAATGGACTACGACCCGTCGCATCCTGCGGCCAACGCCCAGGGCTACGTCATGCGGCCCAATGTCGACACCCTGGTCGAGGCCATGGACATGCGCGAGGCCCAGCGCGCCTACGAGGCCAATCTGAACGTCATCGAGACGGCGGGGGTGATGGAGAGCCGCACTCTCGACATCATCAAGCGCTGAGGACTAGGCCATGAACCCGATGATGGCCGCCAAGGCCTATGCCGCCGTCCAGGGCGGCGCCATGCCGACAGCCGCGCAGGCGCCCGGCGCCGGAGACGGCGGCTTCGCCGACCTGGTCAAGAACGCCATGACCGACATGACCCAGCAGTCGCGCGCGGCCGAGACCCAGATGACGAAGTCGGTCCAGGGCCAGGGCAATCTGATCGACGTGGTGACGGCCCTGAGCTCGGCCGAGGCGTCGTTGGAGACGGTGATCTCGGTCCGGGACCAGGTGATTTCCGCCTACAAGGAAATCATGGCGATGCCGATCTGAGGGCGGCTTCTTCCAGTCCGTCATCCTAGGCCTTGTGCCCAGGTCCATAGACTCAGACATGGACGTGGACAGACGAACGGCGCCGTCCGTGTTCCATAACCACCGACCGGGATTCTGGATCCTAGGCACAAGGCCTAGGATGACGGCTATGGGGCGGTAAGGGGCGGAACTACGCCTGAACTTCAGAAATACCGTTCCCCGATCCGCAGAGTGTCGCCGGGCGAGACGCGCGTGTCGGCCGTCAGCGGCTGGGGCTCTTCGGTCTGCGAGCCTGCGCGGCGCACGAAGATGCGGCGGGTGTTGGCGCGGTAGGTGAAGCCCTGGGCCGTGGCCACGGCGTTCAGCACAGTCAGGTCCGGGACATAGGGGTATTCGCCCGGCCGGTTGACCTCGCCCAGGATGTAGATGGGGCGGTAGGTCAGGACCTGGGCCGTGACGCGGGGCTGGTTCAGATAACCCTGGCGCAGGGCGTGGGCGACGGCGTCCTGAAGTTGGGCGACCGTCAGGCCGGCGGCCGGGATTTCACCGATTAGCGGCAGGGTGATCCGGCCGTTCGCCTCGATCACGAACTCGCCGCCCAGGGCGTCCTCGCCGAAGACGTCGATGCGCACCTTGTCGGCGGAGGCGAGGCGATAATCCGAGACCGTTTGGGGCGTGAAGCCGGACAAGGCGAACGCCAGGGCCAGGCCGATCATGCCGGTGCGCAGTCCTTGCATGTCGCCCTCCCCAATTGCGTTGGGTGTGGAGGGTAAACGCGTCGGTTGTTCGGGTCTAGGGCCGGTCCACGAGGATGCGTGCGGCCAGATCGCGGGCCTGGCCGCGCAGGTCGGGCACGGCCGTCATCTCCCAAAAGGCGCCGCGCGTCAGGGGGCCGATGGCGTGAAGGCCACGCGCCGGGGCGCCTGCGCCGTCCAGCAGACCGCCCTCGTCATCGACCTGCAAGCCCAAACCAAGAGGATCGGGGCGGCCGTAACCCTTGTCCAGGATGTCGCGGATCATCGGCTCGGTGCTCTTTGAGATCACGCCCAGCGGCCCGGTGCAGTTCACCACCAGGTCGAACCGCTCCTTGATGGCGCGCTTTTTTCCGCGCGGACGCCAGGAGACCTCGATCACGTCGGTAGTCTTCAGCTCGGTCAGCTTGCCCGCCAAAATGGTCAGCTCGCCGCCCGCCAGCATGGAGTGGATGTCGCGCGCCGGGCCGGGCGACAGCCGGTGGCGATGCACGTCCCACAGGGGGCGCAGGTGACGCAGGAAGCGGCTGCGCTCGACTTGGGACCAACTGCGCCAGATGTCGCGGGCCGAGTGGCGCAACGTATCGAAGACGGCGCGCCAGTCGGCCTGCGCCGTCGCGGCGCGGACCTGTTTCAGGATCTGGGCCGGGCTGCCGGCAAAGGTCCCGGCATAGGCGCCCGGCGGAACGGTGGCGTGGGCGCGGGGCAAGAGGCCGTGACGCGACAGGGCGGTCAGCCGTCGTCCCGGCCGGCGCAGCGTCAGGGCGGCATCCACCATCGTCAGGCCCGAACCGATCAGCAGGACGTTGCGCGCGTCGCCGGCCGACTGGGGGTCGAACCGCCAGGGGTTCTCGACATAGGCGGCAGAGTTCCGAACATCGGCCTCGACGCCGGGGGGCGAGGCGGGTTCCAGATTACCCAGGGCCAGCACCACCTGATCGGCCGTGACCTCGCCGTCGCTGGTAACGATATGCCAGCCGTCGTCCTGGCGATCGATGGAGCGGGCCTCGCCGCCGATGAGGTTCAGCCGGTCGGGTGCGTCGTCCAGCGCCTCGTCCAGCAGGAAGCGCAGATATTCGCCATAGACGCCGCGGGTGATGAAGCCGTCCTGAGCGCGCCACGACGGCTGTTCCGCCAGCCAGTCGGCGAGGTGGCCCGGCCGGTCGGGAAAGGCGCTCATATTGTCCAGCCGCACGTTCAGCAGGTGGTTGGGATTGCCGGTGTCATAGGCGGTGCCGGGACCGAAGACGCCGCGCCGTTCGATCAGGGTGACGCGCACGTCTGGCGAGGCCTTCAGCAGATTGACGGCGGTCAGCAGGCCGCTGAATCCAGCGCCGACGATGGCGACGTGCGGTCCATTCTGCTGTGCCACTCACGTCCCCGTTTCCGTTTCCGTCCGTGTCGATAACACACGACGAGCGGGGCGGATCATGGCGATAAATAACTATCTGGTCAGTAGGAATAACGTGATCAGGCGGACGGAGACCGGCGGCGTCGGGCGTCGCGGATGTCACGCAAAGCCAGGGGCAGCAGGGTCCAGGGCTCGACGCAGTAGCGAACGAACAGGCGTTTCGGATCGTGAACCAGACGATAGGCCCATTCGATTCCGGCCCGCCCCATCCAGCGCGGTGCGGCGCTCTGGACGCCCGCCTCATAGTCGAAGGCGGCGCCGACCGACAGGACGACGCAATCGGGCAGAGCGTCGAAATTGTCGTCGATCCACAGTTCCTGGCGCGGCATCCCCATGCCGACGAACAGGATGTGCGGCTGGAAGGCCGTGATCTGAGCGAGGACGGCCGCGTTCTCGGGCCCATCGCGATGGGCGTCGAAGAAGCCGTGATGGATGGCGATGTCGGCGCCGGGATAGCGGGCCTTCAGCCTGCGGGCCGCCTCGTCGCCGACGCCGGGCGCGCCGCCGATGGACATGACGCGCCAGCCCTCGCGGTTCGCCACGCTCCAGAAATGGTCGCGCCAGTCCAGATAGGTGCAGCGGTGAAAGCCCCGGCTGTGCAGGCCCAGGGCGCGCGAGAACCACAGCAGGGGGGTGGAATCGACCTCGACCAGGTCGGCGCGGTCATAGAAGGCCGCCAGCTCGGGGCGTTTCTGAATCAGATACAGGCTGTGCAGATTGTGATTGGCGATCAGGCTCTTTGCGCCCTGCAGCACCGCCTGCTGCACATGGTGCAGAACCTCTTCCGGCTTTACCAGATCGACCGGCTGGCCGAGCATGGACACGCGTTCGTGGGCGCGGCGACGCTGACGGAACGGCGCGCGCGGCTTGGCGCGGCGTTCGGGCGTGTGGGGGCTGAAGGAGGGGTCCGCCATGGCGCGCTTCTAGGCGGTCGGCTCTCAAGACGGGGTTAGAAAAGAGGCTTAGCGCACGTTAAGTCCCAGCCGAACGCGGGTCCGAAAGGCCGTGCGGCAAGGCTTGAAGCGCCGCTTGCGGAATAAAACGACATGGCGAGAAAAATCCTTGTTGACCCCGCCCGGAGCCTCCCTTAGAGGTCCGCGCCTTCCCGATGGAAACGCCGCAAGGCGCTGCCGACGGGGCCCAGATGGCGGAATTGGTAGACGCGCTGGCTTCAGGTGCCAGTGGCTTAACGGCCGTGGAGGTTCGAGTCCTCTTCTGGGCACCATATTATTGAAAGCGTCGCGCCGAACGGTGCGGCGCTTTCTTTGTTTTGGCCTACCGCGTCGCGCGCGGCGGCATTTTTTGTGGCCTATCGTCTCGCGCGCGGCGCTCGACTGCTTGAGGCCGTTCTGTGAAGGCGTGAAGCGTGTTGCGCTGTAAGGCTGTAGCCCGTTTCGCGCGGCGCGTTCGCCGTGTAAGAGCCAGAGCATGACCGTTTACCTGCACGAGGGCGACCTGCCAGACGACCTGGACCTGGGGTCCGAGGTCGCCATCGATTCCGAGACCATGGGCCTGCGCTTTCGCCGCGATCCGCTGTGCGTGGTGCAACTGTCGTCCGGCGACGGCGACGCCCATGTCGTGCGGCTGAACCGGCCCGCCTACGACTGTCCGAACCTGAAGCGGGTGCTGACCGATCCGGCGGTGACCAAGATCTTCCACTTCGGCCGGTTCGATATCGGCATGTTCCTGCTGCACCTGGGGGTCGAGACGCGGCCTGTCTATTGCACCAAGATCGCCTCCAAGCTGGCGCGGACCTATACCGACCGGCACGGCCTGAAGGACGTGGTGCGCGAGACGGTGGGCGTGGACCTGTCCAAGGCCCAGCAGTCGTCGGACTGGGGCGCCGAGACCTTGACCCAGGCGCAGCTGGATTACGCCGCGTCGGACGTTCTCTATCTTCACGCGGCCAAGGCCAAGCTGGACCTGATGCTGGCGCGCGAGGGGCGCGCCGAACTGGCCGCCAGATGTTTCGACTTCCTGCCGACGCGGTCGGCGCTCGATCTCGCCGGCTGGGACGAGATCGACATCTTCGCCCATAGCTGAGGCGCGCTTGACCGAACCCGGCGAACAGTCCCGCATCGAGGCCGACGAGGCCAGGGTCGCCCTGGCCGGCGCCCGCTGGCGTGCGCGCTCGCGGCGGGTCAAGCTGCTGCGTCGGGTGCTGCCGATCGTCATTCTGGTGCTGGCGGGCGGCGCCCTGACCTGGACCGTGTTCCGCACCGTCATGTCGGGGGTGGAGCGCAAGGCCAGCCAGAGCCAGGAGGTCCGTCTGGACAGCCCCCTGTTCCACGGCCAGGACGCGCAGGGCCGCGCCTTCACCGTCGGCGCCCAGGGGGCGGTGCGCGATCCGGCGACTGGCCATTTCCGTCTGATCGGCCCGGCGCTGAAGCTGAACCTGGGCGGACGCAAGGTCACCGAACTGACCGCCGACGGCGGTACGTACAATGAGCAGGCCAAGACGGTGACCATCGGCCCGAACGTGCGAATTTCGGACGGCGGCACGGGCTTCGTTCTGACCACGCCCGAGGCGGTGGTCGACACCTCGACCGGAAACGTCACCGGTTCAAAGGGCGTTCAGGGTTCAGGCCCTATTGGAACCATCAACGCATCGTCCTATGCGATCTATGATCAGGGACAGCGGGTGGTTTTCAACGGCTCTGGCGATACCAAGATAAGCGGGACCATAACCCCCGCAGGATCAAGCGAATGACGGCGATGACATCGAAATTCCTGGGCGTGAAATCTCTCGGCGTGTTGGCGGCGTTGATCGTCGTGTCGCTGCCCGCTGTGGGCGATGCTCAAACCAATCGCGGGAGTTCGAACCAGCCCATCGCTTTCGGCGCCGATTCTGGCGAACAGAGTGCCGATCGCATCAGCCTTCGTGGGCGGGCAGAGGTCGCGCAAGGTCAGAACCGATTGCGGGCGGATGCTATCACCCTGTATCGTAACGCTGCCGGTGATCCCGAACGGGTCGAGGCCACGGGGACGGTCTATTTCGTCACTCCCAACCAATCCATGCGCGGCGACCGCGCCGTCTATACGCTCGGCAACGGTGAACTCGTGGTTAGCGGCAATGTGGTGCTGACGCAGGGTCAAAACGTCCTGACCGGCGGTCGGTTGAACTACAACGTCAATACGGACGCGGCGACCATGGCGGGAGCGCCCCGCGGCGCGGCCGGAAGCCGTGTGCAAGGCGTCTTCTACCCCAACGCAAACTGAGGCCGTCGGCCTTTACGGACCTGAGCATTTGGCGCGCAAGGAACTGTCAGCCCTGAACCTGGACGACCGGCCCCAACTGGCGCCCGTCGTTTCGCCTGCGGAAAAGGGTCTGCGGGTGCTGAACCTCGCCCGGTCCTTCGGGCCGCGTCAGGTGGTGCGCGACGTGTCCCTGACGGTGCAGCGGGGCGAGGTCGCGGGCCTGCTAGGCCCCAACGGCGCCGGCAAGACCACCTGCTTCTACATGATCACCGGCCTGATCCCGCCGGACTCGGGCACGATCTGGCTGGACGGCGAGGACATCACCGGCCAGCCGATGTACCAGCGCAGCCGCATGGGGCTGGGCTATCTGGCGCAGGAAGCCTCGATCTTCCGTGGCATGACCGTCGAGCAGAACGTCAAGGCGGTGGTCGAGCTGAACTATCCGCGCGACCAGATCCGCGCCGAGACCGACCGCCTGCTGAACGAACTGCACATCGACCACCTGCGGCACGCCCCCGCCACCGGCCTGTCGGGCGGCGAGCGGCGTCGGGTCGAGATCGCGCGCGCGCTGGCGGGCCGGCCGTCCTTCATGCTGCTGGACGAACCGTTCGCCGGCATCGACCCCCTGGCCATCGCCGACATCCGCACCGTGATCCGCTACCTGGCCAGCCAGGGCATCGGCGTGCTGATCACCGACCACAATGTGCGCGAGACCCTGGACATCACCGACCGCGTCTCGATCATTTCGAACGGCGCCGTGCTGTTCGAAGGCACGTCGGACGAGGCGGTCCACGACGCCGAAGTGCGCAGGGTGTATCTGGGCGAAAACTACGTTTGATCTACGTCGTCTCCTCCCTGCTAAGAGGGGAGGCGGACCACGAAGTGGTGGAGGGGCTCTTGAAGTCCCACGGGCACCTGTGATGCGGTGAAGAACCCCTCCGTCACGGCGCGAAGAGCGCCGCGCCACCTCCCCATCACTACGCGACAGGGAGGAGACGATGTGACGTTCGTCTCACGTTAACCGGTTAGGCGACATTCTGCCCCAGCAAGTTCCGGGCCACTCGGCGGCCGGGCGGGAAGATTTCGAACGTGATCGGGCAAAGGTTAGAGGTCAGGCAGGGGCAGGGGCTGGTCATCACGCCCCAGCTGCAGCAGGCGATCAAGCTGCTGCAACTGTCGAATCTTGAGCTGGACGACTTCGTCGAGGCCGAGCTGGAACGCAATCCGCTGCTGCAACGCGAGGAACCTGAGGGCGACACGCCCGAGCCGGTCGAGCGCGTCGAGGCGGCGTCCGATGGAGAAATGTCGTTTGGCGACGGGGTCGGGCATGAATCCGTGGCCTCGATGGATGCAGGCTCGGACGATGTCTATGGCGACGCCGCGCCGGGCGAGCGCACCAGCGACCGGATGACCGACGAGGCCCAGCCGGGTCTGTCGGACTGGTCCAGCGCCGGCAAGGGCGGCCAGATGTTCGAGGGCGACGGCGAGCGCCCGGACACGCACGAACTGACATTGTGGGAACATCTTCAGGCCCAGGCCTCCTCGGCCGGGTTCAGCTTCGCTGACCACGGCATCGTCCTGACCCTGATCGATGCGACAGACGAGGGCGGCTATCTGCGCGGCGAGTTGACCGAATTCGCCGACCGGCTGGGCGTGCCGCTGGAACGGATCGAGGCCGTGCTGGCCGTTTGCCACGGGTTCGAGCCGACGGGGATCATGGCGCGGTCGGTGCCGGAATGTCTGAAGCTGCAGCTGATCGAGCGCAATCGCTTCGATCCGGCCATGGCGGCCTTGCTGGACAATCTGGACCTGTTGGCAAGGCGCGACCTGGCGGGGCTGAAGAAGGTCTGCGACGTCGACGGCGAGGACCTGACCGACATGATCGCCGAGCTGAAGGCGCTGACGCCGCGCCCGGGCGCGGGGTTCGGCGGCGAGCCGGCCCAGACGGTGGTGCCCGACGTTCATGTGCGGCCCGACCCGGCCGGGGGATGGCGGGTCGAGTTGAACGCCGACACCCTGCCGCGTCTGCTGGTGGACAAGCGCTATCACGGGCTGGTTCAGGCGGGCGCGCGGTCCGATACGGAAAAGACCTTCGTCGCCGACTGCGCCGCCCAGGCCAACTGGCTGGTCAAGTCGCTGGACCAGCGGGCCAAGACCATCCTGAAGGTGTCGTCCGAAATCGTGCGCCAGCAGGACGCCTTCCTGGCCTTCGGCGTCGAGTTCCTGAGACCGCTCAATTTGAAGACCGTCGCCGACGCCATCGGCATGCACGAATCGACCGTCAGTCGGGTCACCTCGAACAAATATATCGCCACCCCGCGCGGCGTGTTCGAGCTGAAATTCTTCTTCACCGCCGCCATCCAGTCGGTGGACGGCGCATCGACCCATTCGGCCGAGGCCGTCCGTCACCGGATCAAGATCATGATCGACGGCGAGGAGCTGGGGGGCGACGTTTTGTCCGATGACCGGATCGTCGAAATCCTGAAGGAAACCGGCATCGACATCGCCCGTCGAACCGTGGCCAAGTACCGGGAAGCCTTGAGGATTCCTTCCTCTGTCGAACGCCGCCGGATGATGAAGACCGCCTGAAGCGTAACCACAAAACGGTGATCCCGATTGACACCAAATCCGGTCGGGAGCGTTCTATCCATATGCAAGTCCAAGTGAGCGGCAAGCAAGTGGATGTCGGCGAAGCGTTAGGCTCGCGCATCTCCCAGGAACTCGAAGACGGGGTCGGAAAATACTTCGCCCGAGGCGGTGAAGACGCCGAGGTCGTGGTGTCCAAGGACGGCCACAACTTCAAGGTGGACTGTTGGGTTCGCCTCGCGTCGGGCCAGACCTTGGTGACGACCGGCATGGGCGGCGACGCTCATTCCGCCTTCACCGAGGCGCTGGATCGGCTCGAAAAGCGGGTCCGTCGCTACAAGCGTCGGCTCAAGGATCACCACATCGGACCCAAGGGTCTGTCGCCTGAGAAGACCGAGAACGCCGCCCGCGAAGTCGCACGCAGCATCGTGCTGCGTGATCCCGATAGCGTGGAGGACGATGTCTTCGGCGACACCGGCGATAACGACGGCCCGCCGCCTGTGGGCATGGTTATCGCCGAAACCGAGCACGAAATCCGCACCATCACGGTCGGACGCGCGGTGCTGGAGCTGGATATGACGGGTTATCCCGTCGTGCTGTTCCGCAATGCCGCGCATGGCGGCCTGGCGGTCGTCTATCGTCGCCCGGACGGTAATGTGGGGTGGATCGACCCTGAAATCGCCAGCGCCGCCAACGGCAAGGCCAAGACCAACGGCTCAGTGAACTAACGGCCAAGTTTGACTTCGGCGCGGGAGCCTCTAAACGGGCGCCCGCGCCGTGTCTCTGCGTGTATCGAGGTTGTCTGATGGACATCGGTGATCTGCTCGCGCCCAAGGGCGTGGTGCTGCGCGGTGGCGCGTCGTCCAAGCGACAGGCGTTGCATGCGCTGGCCGAGGCGACGTCTCACGCCCTGGGCATCAACGAATCCCGGATTTTCGACGCTCTGATGGAGCGCGAGGCGCTGGGATCGACCGGACTGGGATCCGGCGTGGCCGTGCCGCATGCCCGTCTGGACGAGGTGAGCCAGGTGACGGCGGTCTTCGTGCGGCTGGATACGCCCGTGGCCTATGACGCCGTGGACGATCGTCCGGTGGACCTGATCTTTGGGCTGTACGCCCCGTCCAAGGCGGGCGCGGAGCATCTGCGGGCGCTGGCGGCGGTGTCGCGCGCCATGCGGTCGCCCGAACTGCGCGAACAGCTGCGTCAGGCGCGCACGACAGATGCGATCCGGGCGCTGTTCGTCAAGGATACGGCTGCCACGGCAGCCTGAAACAGGCGGCGTGTTCGGCGCCGCCCGTCATTGAAATCAGTGAACCGAAACCGGCTCCAGCTCGTGCGCCACGGCGGCGGCGAAGGCAGTGTCGCGGTCGATCATGACGGCCAGACGCTCGCCGTCGGCGCTGTGGACGGCATAGAGGGACTGGCCGGGGTTCAGGTCCACGTCCTTGATCTCGACAGCCTCTTCAAGCAGGTCCGAGGCCTTGATCTCCCGCACATAGACGAGGTCGGGGGCGCCCAGTCCTGCAAAATCTTCCTTGGTCATCGTCATCGGCGTCATTAGGACCGCCTCCTTCATATTTTACAACGCCCATATCGACGGGCGGTTCTGACAGTCGCGCTTTTCAGCCGGCCGTGATCGGAATGCGCCGCACCTGGCGTTCGGCTTCGGGGCGGATCAGGTCGACGTGCAGCAGGCCGTGCTCCAGCCGGGCGCCTTCGACCTCCAGGCCGTCGGCCAACACGAAGTTGCGCACGAAGCCGCGCGCCGCGATGCCCCGGTGCAGGAAAGCCTGTTCTCCCTTGCCCGCGTCTTCGCGCTTGCCGGCGATGGTCAGTTGGCGACCGTCCAGGGTGATGGCCAGTTCGTCGGGCGCGAAGCCGGCGACGGCCAGGCTGATGCGGACGCCCGCCTCGCCGATCTGTTCGACATTATAGGGCGGATAGCTTTCAGCCGCAGCCTTGGCGGCGCGGTCGATAAGGGCGCGGGTGTGGTCGAAGCCCAGCAGGAAGGGACTGTCGAACAGGATGGTGCGCGTCGTCGTCATCTGGGGTCCTTGCATAAAGCGACCGAGCGGCCGGTCTCCCGCAATCGGCAAGACCTTCCGTCACAGATGAAGATGGGGGCGGATGGGGGCGGGATCAACCGCCCCCGTCCGGCGCCCTGTGGGCCGGTTAGTGGATGGCCTCGCCGTGCTGGGTATAGTCCAGCCCCTCGACCTCTTCGTCTCTGGTCACGCGCAGGCCTGTGGTGAACTTGCAGATCATCAGGACGACGAAGGTGCCCGCCGCGCTCCAGACGATGACGCCGCCCAGGCCGATGGCCTGTTTCCACACCGTGGCCCCGTCCGACAGGGCGTTGACGGTCGTGGTGGCGAAGACGCCGGTCAGCAGGGCGCCGACGATGCCGCCGACCCCGTGAACGCCGAACGCATCCAGGCTGTCGTCGTATTTCAGCGCGTGCTTCAGCCAGACCGCGCCCGCATAGCAGGCCGGGCCGGCGATCAGGCCGATGAAGAAGGCGCCCTTGGGATCGACGAAACCGGCCGCGGGGGTGATGGCGACCAGACCTCCGACGATACCGGACAGCAGGCCCAGCAGGGTCGGACGCTTGCGGTCGAACCATTCGATGGTCATCCAGCCCAGGGCCGCAGCGCCGGCGGCCAGGATGGTGTTGAAGGCGGCGGTGGCGGCCAGAGCGTCGGCTGCGCCTGCCGAACCGGCGTTGAAGCCCAGCCAGCCGACCAGCAGCAGGCCGGTGCCGATGGCGCTATAGACCAGGTTGGCGGGGGCCATGTTGTCGCGCCCGAAGCCGTGACGCGGCCCCAGCACCAGGGCGCAGACCAGGCCGGCGACGCCCGCATTGACGTGGACCACCGCCCCGCCCGCGAAGTCGAGCACGCCCAGCCCGCCCAGATAGCCGCCGCCCCAGACCTGATGACAGATCGGCGCATAGACGATCAGATGCCACAGGGCGAAGAACAGCAGGCTGGCCGAGAACTTCATCCGCTCGGCGAAGGCGCCGGCGATCAGGGCGGGGGTGATGATGGCGAAGGTCATCTGGAAGCTGACGAACAGCAGTTCGGGCAGGCCGGGCAGCAGGCTGTGGGCCGTCTGGGCCGTCACCCCGTTCAGTAAGGCCGCCTGGACCCCGCCGATGAAGCCGTTGATCGCGTCCGGCCCCTTGCCGAACGACAGGCTGTAGCCGACCAGGAACCAAAGCACCGAGACGATGGCGAAGGCGGCGGCCGACTGGGCGATGACGCTGATGATGTTCTTCTTGCGCACCATGCCGCCGTAGAACAGCGCCAGGCCCGGTAGGGTCATCAGCAGCACCAGCGCCGTCGAGGTCAGGATCCAGGCCGTCGCAGCCGTGTCGATGACCAGCGGCGCCTGGTGCGCCAGCAGGGCGGGCGACGCCAGGACGGGCGACGCCAGCGACGCCGCCCCCGCGACGAGTGTGGCGGCGAGGGCGGCGTGTCGGGTCATGGCGTCTTTCTGGAGCGGACGGGTGGCGATCAGGCGGAGGTCTTGAGGCGTTCCGTGCGGGCGACGATGTCGGTCAGGGGCACGATGCGGACGAAGCGGTTCAGGCTGTTGTCCCAATCCGCCAGTAGACGCCGCGCCAGGGGCGATGCCGTTGCCGCCAGATGCGCCTCTATCAGCTCACGCAGCCGTTCGGCCGCCGCCGCGTCGATGTCGGACACGCCCGCCAAGTCGCCGTTCAGCGCCCGTTCTGCAAAGCCAGGCTGGTCCAGCACGAACAGCTCGCCGCCGCTCATGCCCGCCGCCAGGTTCCAGCCGACCGAGCCCAGCACGACCACACGACCGCCGGTCATATATTCGCAGCCGTGCGCGCCGAGGCCCTCGACCACAGCCTCGGCGCCCGAGTTGCGCACCGCAAACCGCTCGCCCGCCGCGCCGGCCACGAACAGCCGGCCGGAGGTTGCGCCATACAGGGTGGTGTTGCCGCAGATCAGCTGATCCTCGCGCCATTCGGGCGTGCGGACCGAGATCTCGGCGCCCGACAGGCCCTTGCCGACATAGTCGTTGGCCTCGCCCGTCAGGTGCAGTTCCAGACCCTTGGCGGCGAAGGCGCCGAAGCTCTGACCCGCGATGCCTTCCAGACGCAGCTTCAGGCGACCGGCCGGACCTTGCGGGCCGAAGCGCCGCACGATGGCGGACGAGATGGCGGCGCCGACCGTGCGCTGGGTGTTGTTCAGCGGATAGGACAGCTCCAGCGTCTGGCCGCGATCCAGGAAGCGGACCGCGTCCTGCAGCACCCGGGCATCCAGGCTGTCGGCGATGGGCTTGCGGGTCGTCTTGTCGGCCCATTTGCCGGCCGCGCCCTCGTCCACCTGAACCAGCAGAGGGTTCAGGTCGAGGTCGTCCAGGTGCGAGCCGCCGCGACGGACCTGACGCAGCAGGTCGGTGCGGCCGATGATCTCGTCCATCGTGCGCGCGCCGATGGAGGCCAGGATCTCGCGGGTCTCCTCGGCGATGAAGGTGAACAGATTGACCACCTTGTCGGGGGTGCCGGTAAACTTCTCGCGCAGGCGCTCGTCCTGTGAGCAGACGCCGACGGGACAGGTGTTCGAATGGCACTGGCGCACCATCAGACAGCCCATGGCGATCAGGGCAGCGGTGCCGACGCCGTATTCTTCCGCCCCCAGCATGGCGGCGATGACCACGTCGCGGCCGGTGCGGACCCCGCCGTCGGTGCGCAGGGTGACCGAGCCGCGCAGGTTGTTCAGCGTCAGCACCTGGTGGGCTTCGGCCAGGCCGATCTCCCATGGCAGGCCGGCGTGTTTGATCGAGGTCTGGGGCGAGGCGCCGGTGCCGCCGTTGTGGCCGGCGATCAGGATGGCGTCGGCGTTGGCCTTGGCTACCCCGGACGCGATGGCGCCGATGCCCGAGGCGGACACCAGTTTCACCGTCACCCGCGCATCGGGGTTGATGGCCTTCAGGTCGTAGATGAGCTGGGCCAGGTCCTCGATCGAATAGATGTCGTGGTGCGGGGGCGGCGAGATCAGGGTGGTGCCGGGCACGGCGTGGCGCATCCGGGCGATGAACTCGGTCACCTTGAAGCCGGGCAGTTGCCCGCCCTCGCCGGGCTTGGCGCCCTGGGCCACCTTGATCTCGATCTCGCGACACTGGTTCAGATATTCGGCGGTGACGCCGAACCGGCCCGAGGCGACTTGCTTTACCGCCGAGTTGGCGTCGTCGCCGTTGGGGCGCGGGTGATAGCGCTCGGGATCCTCGCCGCCTTCGCCGGACACCGAGCGGGCGCCGATGCGGTTCATGGCGATGTTCAGCGTCTCGTGCGCCTCGGGGCCGAGCGCGCCCAGCGACATGGCCTGGGTCAGGAAGCGGCGGCGGATGTCCGACACGCTCTCGACCTGATCCAGCGGAATGGCGACGCCTTCGCGGAAGTCCAGCAGGTCGCGCAGGGACAGGTCGGCCTGGGCGCGGACGACCTCGGAGAACTGCTTGAAGCGGCGGTAGTCGCCGCGGTTGCAGGCATCCTGCAACAGGTGGATGGTCTTCGCCTCATGGGCGTGGGCCTCGCCGCCCGAGCGGATCTTGAAGAAGCCGCCGATGGCGGGGGAGGGCAGGGCCTCGCCCCAGGCGACCTTGTGCCGCTTCATCGCCGCCTGCTCCAGACCGGCCAAACCGATGCCGGAGATGCGCGACGGGGCGCCGGGGAAGAACTCGGCCGTCAGGGCGCGCGACAGGCCCAGCACCTCGAACTCGCAGCCGCCGCGATAGGCGGAGATGACGCTGATCCCCTTGCGGGCCAGGGTCTTCAACAGGCCCGCCTCGATGCCGGCCTTGTAGTTCAGACAGGCGTCGCGCAGCGTCAGGCCGGGATACAGGCCCCGGTCCAGACGCTCCTGGAACAGGTCCTGGGCCAGCCAGGCGTTGACGGTGGTGGCGCCGACCCCGACCAGGACGGCGAAACCGTGCGGGTCCAGCGTCTCGGCGGTGCGCACCACGATGGAGCAGTAGGAACGCAGGCCCGCCTTGGTCAGGCGGCCGTGGACCCCGGCTGTGGCCAGGATCATCGGCGCGGCCAGACGATCGACGGCCCCCGCCTGATCCGTCAGTACGATCAGGGCCGCGCCGTCGCGGGCGGCGGCCTCGGCCTCGTCCATGATCCGGTCCAGGGCCGCGCGCAGGCCGGCGCCCGCCTTGTAGGTTTTTTGGGCGTCTTCGCCCGGCACGTCATAGCTGCAGTCGATGACCACGGTCGAACCTGCGCCGATCGTCTCGACCATCCGCTCGTACATGCCGTTGGTCAGGACGGGGCTGTCCAGAACGAAGACATCCGTCTGGGCCGCTTCCTCGGCCAGGATGTTGCCCAGGTTCTTGAACCGGGTCTTCAGGCTCATGGCGCCCGCTTCACGCAGCGGGTCGATGGGCGGGTTGGTGACCTGGCTGAAGTTCTGGCGGAAGTAATGCGACAAGGGACGCGGCAGGGCCGACAGGACCGCCGGCGGCGCGTCGTCGCCCATGGAGCCGACCGCCTCCTTGCCGTCGCGCACCAGGGCGTCCAGCAGCAGGTCCAGGTCCTCGCGGCTGTATCCGGCGGCGATCTGACGGCGGGTCAGGGCCTCGCCCGAGGCCGAGCGCGGTTCGGGTCCGGGGCCGATGATCGGCTCCAGATCGACCATATTGTCCAGCCACTCGGTATAGGGGTGGGCGGCGGACAGGGCGTCGATGGCCTCATGCTCGTCGTACAGACGGCCGTGCTTCATATCGACGGCGATCAGCTTGCCGGGGCCGATGTGCAGGCGGCGCTTCACCCGGCTCTCGGGGATCGGCACCAGGCCGGCTTCCGACCCGGCCATCAGCAGACCATCGACGGTCTCTACGGCGCGCAAGGGACGCAGGCCGTTGCGGTCCTTGCCCGCCACGATCCAGCGACCGTCGGCGGCGCAGATGGCGGCCGGGCCGTCCCACGGCTCCATCACCGCGTTGCAATAGGCGTAGAAGGCGCGGTGCGCCTCGGGCATGACCACGTCGTCCTTGGACCAGGCCTCGGGGATCAGCAGGGCCTTGGCCATCGGCGCGGGGCGACCGGCATGGACCAGCACCTCCATGACATTGTCGAGGGCGGCGCTGTCGGACCCGCCCGGCTGGACCACCGGCTTCACTTCGCGGTCGCGGTCGCCGAAGGCCTGGGCGGCCATGCGGATCTCGTGCGACTTCATCCAGTTCAGATTGCCCTTCAGCGTGTTGATCTCGCCGTTGTGGGCCATCATGCGGAAGGGCTGGGCCAGCTTCCATTCGGGGAAGGTGTTGGTCGAATAGCGCTGGTGGAAGACGGCGTAGGCCGAGACGAAGCGCGGGTCCTCCAGGTCGGGATACAGGTCGCCCAGCAGCTCGGCCCGCACCATCCCCTTGTAGGCGATGGAGCGCGCGGACAGGGTGCAGATATAGACGGCGGCCAGGTTCTCGGTCTTGACCGTCTTTTCGATGCGGCGGCGGCACAGGTACAGCTCGCGCTCCAGCGCCTCGCCGTCCAGCGGCTGTCCTGCGTCGTCCAGCGGCGGGGCCAGCATGATCTGTTCGATCTCGGGCCGGGTCGCGCCGGCCTTGGTGCCCACGACCGACAGGTCGATGGGCGTCTGGCGCCAGCCATAGATCCAGAAGCCGGCGCGCAGGGCCTCGGTCTCGACGATGGCGCGGGCGCGGTCCTGGGCGCCCAGGTCGGTGCGCGGCAGGAAGACCTGGCCGACGCAGATCGGGCCGGGACGCAAGCTTTGGCCGATCGAGGCCACCTGTTCGGCGAAGAAGCCCTGGGGCAGTTCGGCCATGATGCCGGCGCCGTCGCCCGACAGGCCGTCGGGATCGACCGCGCCGCGGTGGGCCACGGCCTTCAGGCTGCGGATCGCATATTCGACCACGTCGCGGCGGGGCGTGCCGTCGATGGAGCAGACCAGACCCACGCCGCAGGCGTCGCGCTCGGAGCTGCGGTCATAGGCGTTGCCGGCTTCCAGTCGGTCGCGGGTTTCTTCGTACTTGGTCAGCCAGTCACCCTCTTGGGGCGCTATCGGCCCTTGGCCTGCATGAGCGCTCATGCTGCGACCTCCTCGGTGCGGGTCTTGAAGTAGCGGTCGATCTCGGCGGCGGCGTCCTGGCCTTCGCGGACGGCCCAGACGACCAGGGAGGCGCCGCGCACCGCGTCGCCGGCGGCGAAGACGCCGGGCAGGCTGGTGGCGAAGCTGATGGAGCCGACCTTGATGGTGCCGTCGTCGCGCAGGCGCAGATCGGGCTCGTGCGCCGCGAACGGCTCGGGCGAGAAGCCCAGGGCCTCGATGACGATGTCGGCGGGAATGTCGAAGTCGGCGCCGGGCACCGGGACGATGTCGCGACGCTGGCCGGGGGCGGCCTCGGTCAGTTGCATGCGCGCGGCGCGGACGCCAGTGACCTTGTCGCCTTGCGACAGCAGGGCCTTGGGCGCGCCCAGCCATTCGAAGACGACGCCTTCCTCCTCGGCGTTGACGACCTCGCGGGCCGAGCCGGGCATGTTCTCCCTGTCGCGACGATACAGGCAGGTGACGGAAGCCGCGCCCTGGCGCACGGCGGTGCGGACGCAATCCATGGCGGTGTCGCCGCCGCCGATCACGACCACTCGCTTGCCGCGCGCTTCGTGCCAGCCGTCCTGTTCGGCGTCGCCCAGGTCGCGCCGGTTCTGATGCGTCAGATAGGACAGCGCCTCGACGGTCGAGTCCGCGCCGCGACCGGGCGCCGACAGGATGCGCGGCTGATAGACGCCCATGGCCAGCAGGACCACGTTATGACGGTCGCGCAGTTCGGTCAGGGTCACGTCCTTGCCGACCTCGCAGCCCAGCACGAACTGGACGCCGCCGTCGATCAGCCGGTCCACGCGGCGCTGGACGACGTGCTTCTCCAGCTTGAAGCCGGGAATGCCGTAGATCAGCAGGCCGCCGGCGCGGTCGTGTCGGTCATAGACGGTGACCTGATAGCCCTCGGTGCGCAGACGGTCGGCGGCGGCCAGACCGGCCGGGCCGGCGCCGATGATCCCCACGGTTTCGCCACGCTCGGCCGCCGGGCGGATCGGTTCGACCCAGCCGTTGGCGAAGGCCTGATCGCCCAGCCAGGCCTCGACCGAGCCGATGGTGACGGCGTCCCAGCCGGACTGGTTTAATGTGCACGAGCCTTCGCACAGCCGGTCCTGCGGACAGATGCGACCGCAGATTTCGGGCATGGTCGAGGTCAGGGCGGCGACGCGCCAGGCCTCGCGCGGCTCGTTTTCCGCTGACAGGCGCAGCCAGTCGGGGATGTTGTTCTGAAGCGGGCAGGCGTTCTGGCAGAACGGCACGCCGCAGTCGGTGCAGCGCGACGCCTGTTTCTCGGCCGTCTCGGTGGACGGCGGAATCGTGATCTCGCCGAAACCGCGCGCGCGCAGTTCGGCCGAGGCCTTCGAGAGGCGGCGTGGTTCGACAACGAAAGTCCCGCCTTGCTTCAGGGTCTTATGCATACCGCGCATATGCCGCAAACGCTCGGTTCAAGGCAAATATTATTGCCGCGAGCGGTTCTCAGCCGTTGAAAAAGAAAAAATCGTCCAATTGCGGATGTTTCGTCGTCAAAAGTTGCTCTGTGGAGGCGTGTGCGGCGCAACGGCCTTTTGTTCCGGGGTGCGACAATTAGGAACCCACGCGGCGCCCAAGCGTTGCCGAGGCTCAATCTGCAGCCAGAGAGTGCGATCATGCCGCGATGGACAACCCCGACCGGACCGGGAGGGTGGCTGACGCTGCTTCTCGGTCTTTTGCTGGCCGTGATCGGTCTGGTCCTGACCGTCGGGGGCGTGCAACTCGCGGCGCTGGGCGGCTCCTGGTATTATCTGATCGCGGGCCTGGCGCTGATCGCAGCAGGCCTTTTGCTTGTCTGGCGCGACGTGCGTGGGGCCTGGGTCTATGGGGCGGTCTTCGTCGCCACCGTGATCTGGGCGCTGTGGGAAAAGGGCCTGAACGGCTGGGCCATGGTGCCGCGCCTGGTCGGGCCTCTGGTGCTGATGTTCCTGGTGCTGGCGACCCTGCCGGTGCTGCGGTCGCGCGGCGGGGGCAAGACCGCTGGCGTCGGCGCCCTGGGCCTGGCGGTCCTGACGGTGGTGTGCGGCCTGGTCGTGGGTCAGGTGAACAAGGCCCAGGTCGACAGCCCGGTGCCGGGCGCGCGGGGACCGTTCGGCGATCCCGCACTGATCAAGGCCGGCATGGACTGGCCCGCCTATGGCGGTTCGGACGCCGCCCAGCGCTATTCGCCGCTGAATCAGATCAACAAGGACAATGTCGGCCAGCTGGAGCGGGCCTGGACCTTCCGTACGGGCGACCTGCCTGGCGAGCGGTTCGGCGCCGAGACCACGCCGCTGAAGATCGCCGACACCGTCTATCTGTGTTCGGCCCGCAACCGGATGTTCGCCCTGGACGCCAACACCGGCAAGCAGAAGTGGACCTATGATCCCAAGGTGCCGGACGAGCAGATCCCCTATACGGCCGCCTGCCGCGGCGTGACCTATTACGCCGTGCCGAACGTCGATCAGGCCCAGCCCTGCGCGACCCGCATCATCGAAGGCACGCTGGACGGCCGCATCATTTCGCTGGACGCCAAGACCGGCGTGCCTTGCCCGGCCTTCGGCACCAACGGCGCCGTCAGCATCAAGGAAGGGATGGGCGACCCCTATCCCGGCATGGTCTCGATCACCTCGCCGCCCGTCATCGTGCGCGGCGTCATCGTGACGGGCCACCAGGTGCTGGACGGCCAGAAACGCTGGAACGCCTCGGGCGTGATCCAGGGCTATGACGTCATCACCGGCCAGCTGCGCTTCGCCTGGGACATGATGCGTCCCGAAACCACCACCACGCCGCCGGCGGGCCAGACCTATACCCCCGGCACGCCCAACATGTGGACCACGGCGACGGCGGACGAGGCCCTGGGCCTGGTCTATCTGCCGATGGGCAACTCGGCCGCCGACTATTATTCCAGCCTGCGCCGGCCTCAGGAAGACCAGTATTCCAGTTCGCTGGTCGCGCTGGATGTCACGACGGGCAAGCCGCGCTGGCATTACCAGACCGTGCGTCGCGACGTGTGGGATTATGACCTGGGCTCGCAGGTGACCCTGGTCGACATGCCGACCGCAGGCGGCGTGGTTCCGGCCGTGATCCTGCCGTCCAAGCGTGGCGAGATCTTCGTGCTGGATCGCCGCACGGGCCAGCCTCTGCACGGGGTTCAGGATCGTCCGGCCCCGCGCGGCGGCGTCGAACCGGCCCAGCGCGCGGCGACCCAGCCCTATTCGCTGTTCAACTCGCTGGCCAAGCCCGACCTGCGAGAAGCGGACATGTGGGGCATGTCGCCCATCGACCAGATGGTCTGCCGCATCCAGTTCAAGAAGGCCTCCTATCAGGGCCAGTTCACGCCCCCGACCGCCGACCGTCGCTTCATCGAATATCCGGGCTACAACGGCGGTTCGGACTGGGGCAGCGTTGCGCTGGATCCGCGTCGCGGCGTGATCATCGCCAACTATAACGACATGCCCAACTACAACCGTCTGGTGCCGCGCGCCGAGGCCGACAAGCGGGGCTGGTTCCCGCGCGACGACCCTCGCTATCAGGAAGAAAAGACCGGCGAGGGCTCCAAGGCCGAGGGCGCCGGCGACCCGCAGATGGGCGTGCCCTACGCCATCGACGTCAATGCGGGCTGGCGGCTGCCCTTCACCGGCCTGCTGTGCAAGGAGCCGCCCTATGGCGGGATCCGCGCCATCGACGTGCAGAGCGGCAAGACCCTGTGGGACCGTCCGTTCGGCACGGCCCGCAAGAACGGCCCGTTCGGCATCCCCTCGATGCTGCCGCTGGAGATCGGCACGCCGAACAACGGCGGGTCGGTGGTCACGGCGGGCGGTCTGATCTTCATCGCCGCAGCGACCGACGACCTGATCCGCGCCATCGATATCGAGACGGGCAAGACCGTCTGGTCCGATGTCCTGCCCGCCGGCGGTCAGGCCAACCCGATGATCTATGAGCAGAACGGCCGCCAGTATCTGGTGATCGTGGCCGCCGGCCATCACTTCATGGAGACGCCGGAAGGAGACTATGTGATCGCCTATGCTCTGCCGCGACGCGGCTGAGTTGACGCACTAATCTCCCTCCCCCTCGGGGGAGGGTGGTCGCGCCAGCGACCGGGTGGGGGCGGCTCGGAAACGAGCCGCCTTTGCCTTTTGGAGTTGGTGCTGGACGTCCTGCCGCCCCCACCCGGCCTCGCCTGCGGCTCAGCCACCCTCCCGGGACGGGGAGGGAGAAGTCAAAGCGTGGCGTAGGCCTTGCGGTCAGTTTCGCTGTGCCATTCGTCGAAGATGGCAAAGGCTTCCGGCGTTTGTTGCACCTTGGTCAGCACGACTTGGTCACCCTGCAGTTCGTACAGCAGTTCGTCACCGTCCCGCAGGTTCAGCGCGGCGCGCACGGGCTGCGGGATGGTGGTCTTGCCTTTGGATGTCAGGCGGCTGGTGATCATGCGTCGAAGTTGAGGGGAAAGCCGCCTGCATGCAAATTCACGCCCTGATCTGGCCTTGGCCGCGCACGACGTATTTGTAGGTGGTCAGCTGCTCCGCCCCAACGGGCCCCCGCGCGTGCAGGCGGTTGGTGGAGATGCCGATTTCGCCGCCGAAGCCGAACTCGCCGCCATCGGCGAACTGGGTCGAGGCGTTGATCAGGACGATGGCGCTGTCGACACGCGCCGCGAACCGTTCGGCAGCGGCCGTGTCGGTGGTGACGATGGCCTCGGTGTGGCCCGAGCCGTAGCGGGCGATGTGGTCTGTCGCGGCGTCGAGGTCATCGACGATGCGGACGGACAGGATGGGCGCCAGATATTCGGTGGTCCAGTCGGCTTCGGTCGCGGGCGTCATGGCGGGGACCAGGGCGCGGGCGGCGGCGTCGCCGCGCAGTTCGCAGCCGGCGGCGATCAGGTCGCTGGCGACGACGGGTAGCAGGCGTTCGGCCGCCGTCCGGTCCACCAGCAGGGTCTCGGTCGCGCCGCAGACCGAGACGCGGCGCATCTTGGCGTTCAGGACGATGGCGCGGGCGGCGTCGAGGTCGGCCGCGTGGTGCAGGTAGGTGTGGTTCAGGCCTTCCAGGTGGCTGAGCACCGCCGTGCGGGCTTCGGCCTGAACACGGGCGACCAGGCTCTTGCCGCCGCGCGGGATGATGACGTCGATGGCGCCGTCCAGTCCGGTCAGCATCAGGCCCACGGCCTCGCGGTCGGGGGTGTCGACCAACTGGATCGCATCGGCGGGCAGGCCGGCCTCGGCCAGGGCTTCGGCGATCAGGGCGGCGATGGCCAAGGACGATTGCAGGCAGTCCGAGCCGCAGCGCAGGATGGCCGCATTGCCCGAGCGGATGCACAGGGCCGCGGCGTCGGCGGTGACGTTGGGCCGGCTCTCGTAGATCACGCCCAGCACGCCGATGGGGGTGCGGACGCGGGCGATGTCCAGGCCGTTGGCGGGGGTCCAGCGTTCGGTCTCGACGCCCAGGGGGTCGGGCACGGCGGCGATGGTCGCGACGGCCTGGGCCATGCCGGCGATGCGGGCGGGGCTCAGCGACAGCCGGTCGATCAGGGCCTCGGTCATGCCATTGGCGCGGGCGGCGTCCACGTCACGGGCGTTGGCGGCCAGCAGGGCCGGCTCGGCCGCCGCCAGCCTTGCGGACAGGCTTTTCAGCGCGCGGGTGCGGGCGGCGGCGGGGGCTTCGCGCAGGAGCACGGCGGCCGTGCGGGCGCGCCGGCCCAGGTCGAGCATTCGGGTCTTCAGATCGGTCATCGGTCGTCCAGCACCATGTCGTCGCGGTGGATCAGGACCGAGGCCCCGCGATAGCCCAGCAGGGTCTCGATCTCTTCCGAGCGTCGGCCGCGAAGGCGCGCGGCCTCGTCGGCGGCGTAGGCGGCGAGGCCTACGCCGACCGAACGGCCGTCCGGGTCGATCAGACGCACGCAGTCGCCCTTTTCGAAGCCGCCCGAGACACCGGTGACCCCGGCGGGCAGCAGGCTCTTGCCCGCCTTCAGCGCCGTGACGGCCCCGGCGTCCAGCGTCAGGGTTCCAGCGGGCGACAGGCTGCCGGCGATCCATTGTTTGTAGGCGGCCATCGGTCCGTCGGGTGCGGCGATCAGGGTGGCGCGGGCGCCGTCGCGAATGGCGCTGAGCGGCGACAGGGTCTGGCCCGAGGCGATGATTGTGGCGCATCCGGCCGAGCGGGCGATCTGGGCCGCCGCCAGCTTGGTCGCCATGCCGCCCGTGCCCACGCCCGCCTCGGCGTTGGCGCCACCGCCCATGGCCAGGATGTCGGGGCTCAGGGTCTCGATCAGCGGCAGGTGGGCGGCGTTCGGATCGCGGCGCGGATCGGCGGTGTAGAGGCCGTCCACGTCCGACAGCAGGATCAGCAGGTCCGCCCGCGCCAGTTGGGCCGTGCGCGCCGCCAGCCGGTCGTTGTCGCCGTAACGGATTTCCTCGGTCGCCACCGTGTCGTTCTCGTTGACAATGGGGATGACGCCGTGGGTCAGCAGGGCCTGGATCGTCGCGCGGGCGTTCAGCCAGCGACGGCGGCGTTCGGTGTCGTCGCGCGTCAGCAGCACCTGGCCGGCGATCAGGCCATGCGGGGCCAGGGCCTCGGACCAGGCGGCCATCAGCAGGGATTGTCCGACCGAGGCCGCCGCCTGCTTGTCCTCCAGCCGGGCGCCCAGGCCGGGAAGACGCCCGCGCCCCAGAGCGATGGAGCCGGAGGAGACGACGATGACCTCGCGGCCCTCGGCCTTCAACGCCGCCAGATCGGAGGCGACGGCGGCCAGCCAGTCGTGCGTCGGCTGACGCGTTGCGGCGTCGATCAGCAGGGACGAACCGATCTTGACCACGACGCGCCGGGCGGCGCTCAGCGCCGATGCAGCGTCCGGGCTTGCGGGGAGGGCGGCCTGGGACATGAAGCTTTCTCTAACGCGGCGGTTCGGGCTTGTCTCTTGCCGCGTCGCGCCGCAATGCAGGCGGATGATGGAATCCCTTTCCCCGATCGCCGCTGGCGGTCTCGGTAGTCTGGCGGCGGGCATGATGACGGCGGTCGGCGCCGCGCCCCTGCTGTTCGTCAAGAGGCCGGGGGTTCAGACCCAGAGCGCGCTGCTGGGCTTCGCCGCCGGGGTCATGCTGGCGGCGTCCTTCTTCTCGCTGATCATTCCCGGCGTGGACGTGCTGCAGGCCGGCGGGTCCAGCCAGGCGGCGGCGGCCGGCGTCATGGGGGCGGCGGTGCTGATCGGGGCGACGGTGATCGGCCTGATGAACCGGTTCGCGCCGGTGGACATGCTGGCCATCGGGCCGGCGGGGTCGCGCGACCTATCGCGGCGCATCTGGCTGTTCATCATCGCCATCACCCTGCACAACTTCCCCGAGGGCGCGGCCGTGGGCGTCAGCTTCGGCGGCGGCGACATGCATCAAGGCCTGTCCACGGCCCTGGGCATCGGCATCCAGAACATGCCCGAGGGGCTGGCGGTATCGGCGGCGATGGCGACTCTGGGCTATGGGCGTTGGCCCGCCTTCCTGGCCGCCGTGGCGTCGGGGCTGGTCGAGCCGGTCGGGGGTCTGATCGGGGCCAGCGTGGTCGATCTGCTGCCCGGCGCCCTGCCGTGGGGTCTGGGTCTGGCGGCCGGGGCCATGATCTATGTCGTCACCGCCGAGATCATTCCCGAGACCCGCGAGAAGTCCAAGGGCGAGGGGTCGATGATCGGCCTGATGATCGGCTTGGTGGGGATGATGTTCCTGGACATCGCCCTGGGATGAAGCGGGGGATGAAGCGGGAAATGAGGCCCGTGCATGAAACGCGGCGTGACCGCGCACCGGGGCGTTACATCGATTTACATGGCCGGCGGGGGTTGAAGCCGTCGGGCGCGAGAGGCTAGGCCTGCGTTCTCGCTGCTCGATGTGTCCCCCGGAATGAGCGCCAGCTTAAATGACGCGACCTCTCAAGCCTGCGGCTTCCCGTAGAAATTTCTTGTCTGGCCTGGGGCTTTTGGCCCTGATGGGCGCCGGAGTGTTCCCAATGCCTGTATCCGCCCAAGCGTCCCGCACCGTCGCGCGTCACCGCCAGAAGATCGAAGATCTGATCGCGGCCATGACTGTCGAGGAGAAGGCGGGACAACTGAACCTGTTGGCCGATCCGTTCCGCTGGATGCCCACGGCGGTGAACCCGCTGGACGGCACGGGGGACCCCGCGCGCGTCACCGCCCTGATCCGCGAAGGCAAGGTCGGCAGCCTGTTCAATGGCATCGGCGCCGAGACGGGCCGCCAGATCCAGCAGGTGGCGATGGAAGAGAGCCGGCTGAAGATCCCGCTGCTGTTCGCGGCGGACGTGATCCACGGCCTGTCCACCATCTTCCCCGTTCCGCTGGCGGAGGCTGCCGCCTTCGACACCGAACTGGCGCGGCGCACCGCGAGGGCGGCGGCGGTCGAGACGGCGGCGTCGGCCGTGCACCAGACCTACGCCCCCATGGTGGACGTGGCCCGCGACCAGCGTTGGGGCCGCAACGTCGAGGGCGCCGGCGAGGACGTTCTGCTGAACAACCTGCTGGCCGCCGCCCGCGTGCGCGGCTTCCAGGGTGAAAAGGGGCTGGACGACCGCGACGCCGTCCTGGCCACCGCCAAACACATGGCCGCCTATTCCGCCGCCGTCGGCGGGATGGAATACAACACCACCGACATGAGCGAGCAGACGCTGCGCGGGGTCTTCCTGCCGCCGTTCAAGGCGTCGGTGGACGCCGGCGCCCTGTCGATCATGAGCGCCTTCAACGACGTGAACGGCGTGCCGGCGTCGGGCAGCCGCAAGCTGCTGACCGACATCCTGCGCGGGGAGTGGGGCTTCGAGGGCTTTGTGGTCTCCGACTACACCTCCGAGCAGGAACTGGTGGCCCACGGCTTCGCCGAGGACGGTCGCGACGCCGCGCGCCTGGCGTTCAACGCCGGGGTCGATGTGTCGATGGTGTCGGGCCTGTATCTGGAGCACCTGCCCGGCCTGGTGGCCAGTGGCGAGGTGTCGATGGCGCGTCTGGACGAGGCGGTGCGCCGCGTCCTGAACACCAAGGCGGCGCTGGGCCTGTTCGACGATCCCTATCGCGGCACCGATCCGGTGCGCGAGAAGGCCGTGGTGGGCGCGCGCGAACACATCGAACTGTCGCGCGAGGCGGGCCGCAAGTCGGTCGTGCTTCTGAAGAACGACAACGGCCTGCTGCCGCTGAACAAGAGCCAGAAGATCGCCCTGATCGGCCCGTTCGCCGACGACGTGGACAATGTCTGGGGACCGTGGACCATCTGGGGCGCGCCCGAGCGTCGCGTCTCGCTGGAGGCCGGGTTCCGTGCGGCCATGAGCGATCCGCAAAAACTGACCATCGCACGCGGTTCGGGCGTCGAGACGCCGCTGGCCGGCGGGATCGACCAGGCCATCGCGGCCGCCCGCGACGCCGACGTCATCGTCCTGGCCATCGGCGAGGCGACCAATATGTCGGGCGAGGCTCAGTCGCGCACCGAGATCGTGGTGCCAGCGCCGCAGATGGCGCTGGTCGACGCCATGACGGCCCTGGGCAAGCCCATGGTCATCCTGCTGCGCAACGGCCGCGCCCTGGCGCTCGAAGGCAATGTGAAGAACGCCCAGGCCATCGTCGTGACCTGGTTCCTGGGCGAACAGATGGGCCATGCCGTCGCCGACGTCCTGTTCGGCGATCACGGCCCGTCGGCGCGCTTACCCGTCAGCTTCCCGCACAAGTCGGGCCAGCAGCCCTATTCCTACGACCGCAAGACGACCGGCCGCCCGGCCAATCCCGATCTGGCCACCGAGGAATACAAGTCCCGCTATCGCGAGACGCCCAATACGGCGCTTTATCCGTTCGGCTATGGCCTGACCTATGGCGCGATCAGCTATGGGCCGATCGAGATGCAGAGCGACAAGCTCCAGTGGGCCGGCACGCTGGACGTCGCGGTGACCGTGAACAACACCGGATCGCGCGCGGCCGAAGAGCTGGTTCAGCTCTATATCCACGACCGGGTCGCCAGCCTGACCCAGCCGGGGCGGTTGCTGAAGGACTTCAAGCGGGTGTCGCTGCGTCCGGGCCAGAGCGAGAAGGTCACCTTCACCCTGAACCCTCGCCAACTGGGCTTCATCGGGGCGGACGAGACCTGGCGCATCGAGCCGGGCCTGTTCGACGTTTGGCTGGCGCCCCACGCCCAGGGCGGGGCGACGGCGACTTTCCAGCTGATCGGACCGGCTTCGATCACCGATGGTCGTTGACCCGGACACGTTGACGGAATGGGCGGCAGGGCTTAACGACGCCGCCGTTTGCCTCCGGCCTTCGTATCGGCCGGATTCGGTTTTAGGAGCGCGCCCATGACGACCAAGCTACTTCCGGGCGCGACGGGCGTCCTCGCGCTCGCCGACGGCACCATCCTGCAAGGCATCGGCGTCGGCGCCACTGGCTCGGCCCTGGGCGAGGTGGTCTTCAACACCGCCATGACCGGCTATCAGGAAATCCTGACCGACCCGTCCTACATGAGCCAGATTCTGGCCTTCACCTTCCCGCACGTCGGCAACACCGGCACCAATGTCGAGGACATCGAACAGATCGGCGGCGGATCCGACACCTCGGCGCGGGGCGCCATCTTCCGCGACGTGCCGACCGATCCGGCCAACTATCGTTCCGACGCCAGTTTCGACGACTGGATGAAGCGTCGCGGCGTGGTGGGTCTGGCCGGGGTGGACACCCGCGCCCTGACCAAGATCATCCGCGACAAGGGCGCCCCCCACGCGGTCATCGCCCATGATCCGAACGGCGAGTTCGACCTGGATGCCCTGGTCGCCCAAGCGAAGGCCTGGACCGGCCTGGTCGGCCTGGACCTGGCCAAGCCCGCCTCGACGCTGCAGGCGTTCGAATGGGACGAGGGCCTGTGGGAATGGCCGGAAGGTCACCCGAAGACTGAAGGGCGCAAGGACGTTGTCGTCATCGACTATGGCGTGAAGCGCAACATACTGCGCGCCCTGGCCTCGACCGGCGCGCGGATCACGGTGGTTCCGGCGACGACGACGGCTGAAGAGGTTCTGGCCCGCAATCCCGACGGTGTGGTCCTGTCGAACGGCCCCGGCGATCCGGCCGCGACCGGTGAATACGCCGTCCCCGAGATTCAAAAGCTGGTCGCCAGCGGAAAACCCCTGATGGGCATCTGCCTGGGTCACCAGATGCTGGCCCTGGCCCTGGGCGCCCGGACCGTGAAGATGGATCAGGGCCACCACGGCGCCAACCATCCGGTCAAGGACCTGACCACCGGCAAGGTCGAGATCGTGTCGATGAACCACGGCTTCACCGTCGATCGCGACAGCCTGCCCGACGCCGTGACTGAAACCCACGTCAGCCTGTTCGACGGCACCAACTGCGGCATCGCGGTCAAGGACAAGCCGATCTTCAGCGTTCAGCACCACCCCGAGGCCTCGCCCGGACCGACCGACAGCCTGTATCTGTTCGACCGGTTCGCCGACCTGATGGGGCCGCGCTGACGCCATGAAACAGGGAGCTGTCCGGTCGGACTATCTGGACTGGCTGGCCCAGGCGCTGGAGGTCGGACGCGGGATCGCGCCCCTGCCCGACGGCGACGTGGTGGTCGGCTACGCCACCGGATACGACGCCGCCGACATCGCCCCCTTCGTCCTGTCCCTGCGGGCGGTGTTCGACGGTCCGGTCGCCCTGGTCGTGGACGCCGAGCCGGCCCTGCGCGCCTTCCTGGCCCAGAATGACGTGACCGCCGTTGATGCGCCCGTCTGGCGCGGATGGGCGCCCCATCCGGTGATGCAGCGGTTCGTGGCC
Organism: Brevundimonas sp.; assembly: GCF_041648115.1. Lineage (GTDB taxonomy): Bacteria > Pseudomonadota > Alphaproteobacteria > Caulobacterales > Caulobacteraceae > Brevundimonas. The sequence goes on along the minus strand of NZ_JBAZPR010000006.1, from coordinate 101,318 downwards.
TTCGCCGGTCTGCTGGGGGATCGTCCCGGCGCGGCCCTGGCCTGCGACGTGCGCGACGTGATTTTCCAGGCCGCGCCGTTCGCGCCGGCGCCTGAGGGTCTGGAAGCCTTCGTCGAGGCCGGGGCGCCGCTGGCCGAGCACGCCTTCAACATGAAATATCTGCGCGCCCTGTTCGGCGACGGGATCGCGGCGTCTTTAGCCGACATGGCCTGTCTGTGCGTCGGCACGATCCTGGGGCCGCGCGCCGAGGTCTCGCGCCTGTCGCGGCTGATCCTGTCGCTGGCGGCGACGCCGCGTTCGGAGTTCGGTGGAGCCTTCGGCGCCGATCAGGCGGGCTTCAACATGGCGATCCATCAGGGGTTGGTCGGCGCGTCGATCCGGGCCAACTACGGCCGCGTGGCGACCCTGGGCCTGACGCCGGGCGATGCTCTGACGTTTGCGGGCGGCAAGGTGGTCAATCCCGACGGAAGCGTCAGCCCCATCGTCCACCAGCACGACCGCCATCCGCATCTGGACGCGCCTGTCCATGCCCTGTGGGGCGGCGGGCTGGAGCACCGCAAGCGCGTGCGGCCCAAGTCGGCGGGCCAGAAGCTGGAGAAGCTGAAGGCCTCTCTGCGGCGCCGGACGCCCGAACTGCGCTGATTAAGGCAAGGGCGCGAAGCTGCGCTCTTCACGCAGGGCGCTGGCCTTCCTGACGGCGATCGGGGCGGCGTGAAGCCAATAGTCGGCGTCGTCCATCCGCTGTTCGCGGCGGCGTTCCTGCCCCCGCAGTCTGCGCAGGGCGGCGTTTTCGAGAAGGCGCGCATGCAGGGCGCGGGGCGACAGTTCGGCGATGGCGGGAGAGCCGGGGACGGCGACGGCGTCGGGGCCTTGGGGCTCCACCGCCGGGCGGGCGATGGCGATGAACATGGGTGTCTCGGTTCAGGAGGGAGAGGCGCTTCTGCGCCGAGCTAACGGTGGGTTAACCACAATCCCTGTGGATAGTTCCTGAGTGCGTCCGAAAAAAGTCCATGAATCGAAACACTTAATGCCCGGTTCCGGACAGAATGGTTACTGAAACCTTAATCCGGCATCGGAGCACTTTAGACCAAATTACCTTTGAGGGTGCCCGTGACCGCATTCTAATGGCCCACTCGCCCGGCATACGATTATTTAGAATGGCGCTTCAAATAAGCGATCAGCGGTCGAAGAAGGGTTCGGGTTACGGCCTTCGCGAGGCCGTTTCCCCGGATCGTATCGGCAATAGCTGGGCTGACAGCATAGTAAGCCGAAACAAATGCTCGACCTGATCGACGCTGAAGCAACACTCGATCTCGCCAGCCACGCAAGACGTGCAGCTCTTCCCCGAATGGCGTCCCGAATGCGGCGGTAGCGATAAAGCACCCGCTATCCGAAATAGCCTTCAGATTGTTCTGGATGTTTATATCCCTCGGGGCCAGTGCAGCGGCTCGCTCCAATAGCGGCTTGGCTGCTGCCTTGTCCCCCTTGCCGTCCGACAGCAACAATGCCTTCGTGTTGAGATAGACTGGATTGTCCGGGAAAAGCTCCAGGCTGCGGTCGATGTATTGAAGGCCGAGATCGACATTGGCGGGCCTCGCCCCCGTCAACATCGAGTTGCTGCCATAGACTTGAATGTTCGCCTGAACTTCGTTCAGCACGAAGGTCGCCTGCAAATGGTAGTTTTCCGCCTCTATCAAAGCAGCGGGACTTTCGGTCGAGACGACATCGCCACGGCGTAGCGCCGAGAGATGCGATTCCACCTGTGCCTTCAGTGCGATAAGGTCGCCTTCGTCAGATTTAAGTCTAAGCCCCTCCTCGACAAGCTGCATTGCTCGGCCAGCTTCACCTCGCGAAAGCGCTTCTCGCGCATCCTCAGCTAACGCAGCAGCCTCATCTACCCATCCACTCGACTGGTAGCCGCAGAGGCTGCACTCCCATGATTCCGCAGAATGCGAGACGTTGCTGCCATGCGCGCCGCAGCGCGGACATATCGCTTGATCCATTCTTGGGCCTCCCCCGAGCCTACCTAGAACGACGACTCGAAAGTTCGACGATCCACGTGCGAATAGTATCGCTCCGGTTGCGCCGTCAACGCGGAAAACGCAGCGGAAATATCGTGGAAAGAACCGTACAAAAAGCCAGCCCTTTTGGGCTGAAGCTGCGTGATTTCTAACGATTCCGGCCGCGGTGGCAGTCCCTAGGGGAGTCGAACCCCTCTTTTCAGGTTGAAAACCTGACGTCCTAACCGATAGACGAAGGGACCGCGGCCGGGGCGGCGCATTTGCCCCGGTTCGGTCCCTCCTGCAAGCGAAAACTTACGCGGCTTCGGCCTTCGCCGGGACCACGGCGTCCAGCGCCGGGAACAGGTCGGCGATCAGATCCTCGACATGCTCCAGCCCGACCGACAGGCGCACCAGGCCGTCGCCGATGCCGGCGACAGCGCGCTGTTCCGGCGTCATGGCGGCGTGGGTCATGGTGGCGGGGTGGGCGATCAGGCTTTCGACCCCGCCCAGCGATTCCGCCAGGGTGAAGATCTCCAGCGCCTCGACCAGGTCGCGCACGGCCTCGGTCCCGCCTTCCAGTTCGAAGCTGAGCATGGCGCCGGGGCCAGCCTGCTGGGCGGCGACCAGGGCGTGGCTGGGGTGGGACTTCAGGCCGGGATAGTGGACGGCCTTGACCGCCGGGTGGGCGTCCAGCAGTTCGGCGATCTTGCCCGCCGTGGACTGTTGCCGCTCGATACGGGCGAACAGGGTACGCACGCCCCGCAGGGTCAGATAGGCGTCGAAGGGCGAGCCGGTCACGCCGGTGCAGTTGGCCCACCAGGCCAGGGTCTGGCAGTCCTCGGCGTCGGCCGAGATGACGGCGCCGCCCACCACGTCGGAATGGCCGTTGATGAATTTGGTGGTCGAATGGACGACGAAGTCGGCCCCCAGCTTGATCGGGTTCTGCAGCGCCGGGGACAGGAAGGTGTTGTCGCAGACGACCTTGGCGCCCGCCGCATGGGCGCGGGTGCAGATGTCGGCGATGTCGACCAGACGCAGCAGGGGGTTGGACGGGGTCTCGACCAGAACCAGCTTGGGCTTCAGAGCAAGCGCCGCCTCGAAGGCGACAGGATCGCCCTGATCGACCAGCAGCAGTTCGAAATGGCCCTTCTTGGCGCGGGCGTTCAGCAGGCGACAGGTGCCGCCGTAGCAGTCGTGCGGGGCGATCAGCAGGTCGCCGGGCTCCAGCAGGGTCAGGGGCAGATCCACCGCAGCCATGCCAGTGGCGGTGATCACGGCGCCGGCGCCGCCTTCCAATTCGGTCAGGGTCTCGGCCAGGACGTCGCGCGTGGGATTGCCCGAGCGGCTGTAGTCGTATTTCCGCTTCTGCTCGAAGCCGGCGAAGGAATAGTTCGACGACAGATACAGGGGCGGCATGACCGCGCCGTGGGCCGTATCCGTATCCACGCCCGTGCGGGCGGCGATGGTGTGCGGATTGGCCGAGCGTTCGGGGGGACGACGGGTCATGCTTTGATATCCTTGAAGGCGGCGCGGAGGATGTCGCCGACGAAGGCGTCCTCCTTCAGAAAGGCGTCGTGGCCATAGAGGGAGGGCGCCTCGACGAAGCGCCACAGGGTCGGCAACCGCGCGGCCAGCTCGCGGATGTCGTCGATCGGCACCAGCCGGTCGGAGGTGAAGCCGATCAGGGTGACGGGGGTGGTGATGGCCTCGGGCGTCACGCTGTGGCGGTCCAGCGAGTCGGACATCGACAGCCAGCGGGCCGGGGTGGTGTGGGTCCGGTACGCCTGGCCGCGCGCCGTCAGATAGTCGCAGACGGGATAGGCGCCGCCGACGGCCGTGGGCGCGGTGGTCTCGAACCGGTCGTGGAATTCCTCGGCTGTGCGGTAGGTGGTCATGGCCAGCTCGCGGGCCAGGGCGACGCCCTCTTCCGGGCGGCCGGCGGCGACGGCGAACTGAAGGATGCGGCGCTGGATGCCGCGCCAGGCCGTGGCCTGGGGATGGGCGCGGTGGGCGGCGGACACGACGATCAACTGCTCGGCCCAGTCGGGGAACAGTTCTGCAAAGGCCAGACCGACCATGCCGCCATAGGAGCAGCCGACGAAGGCGGAGACGCGCTCGATCTTTAGATGGGTCAGCACCAGGGCCAGCAGGCGGGCCTGATCGTGGGTGGTGATGGTGACGGGGGTCTCGACGAACTCGGCGCCGGGCGCGAAGTCGACGGCCAGGACCTGGAACCGGCTCAGGTCGATGGGGCCGCGCACCGACACGGCGCCGGACCACCAGCCCAGGCCATTGGTCTCGGTGCGGTGGACGAACCGACCGGCCGAGATGCCGCCGGCGACGACGACGACGGGCGCGCCGATCCGGCCGTGCAGGCGGCCGACGATATTGGGCTGGTTCAGCCGTTCGCCCGAGGCCAGGCGGAAGTCGGCGGGAATGGGCACGATGACATCGCGAGCGCCGCCGCGTTCACGGGCAGGCGTCTTGGCTGACGCGATGCGACAGTCGGGGTCTTCGAACAGGGAGGTTTCAGCCAGGGTCATCGTCGTTCCGCATCGTTCTCGCTCAGCAAGGCTCGATGCGGTGACAGATCGTGGAGCGTCGTCTCGCCGATGCTCCACTCATCTCTCGCGATCCCGAAGAATCTCGCAGGAGTTGGCACCGTTTCGAGCTGTGAGACCCGATGGTTGCCCCAGCGTCAAAGGGCCTAATCCCTCGGCTGGTCTTGATGAGTGACTTTACGTTGATCAAACAGGCGGCGCCGGTCAAGCGGAAAATTCATGCCATTAGTCGCCGTCGGGCGATGTGGGCGGGTGTGAAATGATCTAAAAGCAGCCTGTCGTGAAAAAATCATCCATGGCCGCTTGACAGGATGGGGGTGGTCCAATCACCCTAGGGTCAGATTTCAACCGGACCAGCCCTGTGCAACAGCGCTCGATCATCGCCGAACTTTCCACCGTCGCTGGCCTCGCCGCGACGCGTTTCGGCATGATTACCACCGGCACGACCACCACCATCACCATGCCCTCACGGGCGGGACGAGTTTAGCGCGCCGAACCCCGGCAACCGCAGAACCCGAACCCCGCCCGGTCCGCCTGGCGGGGTTTTTCTATTTCACCCCACCCCATCCCGACTTTTTTCGAGAACCCCAATGTCCGCCTCACTCGCCGTCGTAGAACCTTCCGAGAGCCTCGACCCCAGCAGTCAGCTCGCCCCCGAAGTGGTCGTGCTGAAGTTCGGCTCGTCCATCCTGCGCAGCCCGGCCGAGGCGCCGCTGGTGGCCTCGGCCGTCTATGGCCATGTGCGGGCGGGGCGGAAGGTAGTGGCGGTGGTCTCGGCCTTCGGCGGGGCGACGGACCGGCTGCTGGGCGAGGCGCGGGCGCTGGGCCTGGCCCATTCCAACGACCTGCTGCCCGGCTATGTAGCCCTGGGCGAAGAGAAGTCGGCGGCCCTGGTGGCCATCGCCTGCGACCGGATCGGCCTGGACGCCTGCGCCCTGTCGGTGCGCGAACTGGGCATCGTCGCGGAAGGCGAGCCCGAGCATTCGCGGCCCAGCGGCCTGCGGCCCGACCATTTGAAACAGGCGCTGGACCGGCACGAGGTGGTGGTGGTTCCCGGCTTCGGCGCGGTGCGGCCGGACGGCAAGGTGGCCCTGTTGGGGCGCGGCGGATCGGACCTGACGGCGGTCTTCCTGGCGGCCGAACTGGGGCTGAAGAAGGTGCGGTTGGTCAAGGATGTGGACGGCCTTTACGACCACGATCCCAACGACAATACGGCCCCGGCCCTGCGCTATCGCCGCGCGTCCTGGGACGTGGCGCGCAAACTGGGCGGGGCGCTGGTGCAGCATGACGCCATCGACCTGGGCGAAAGCCGGGGGGTCGAGATCGAGGTGGCGGCGCTGGACCGGGCCGACGGCACGGTCATCGGCGACAAGTCGGCTCCGCCCGGACCCGCGCCCGCCCTGCCGCCGCTGAAGGTTGCAGTCGCGGGGTGCGGCGTGGTCGGCGGCGGGGTGCTGGGGCGGTTGCTCAGCGATCCCCGCTACGACGTGGTCGGGGTGCTGGTGCGCGATCCCAAGAAGGCGCGCGACGTGGCCTGTCCGGCCTCGCTGTTCACGGCGAACGCTGACGATCTGTGGGCGAAGAAGCCCGACATCGTGCTGGAGGCCCTGTCGGAAGGCGAGGCGGGTCATGCGGTGATCCGCGCCGCGCTGGAGGCCGGCTGCGACGTGGCCAGCGCCAACAAGCAGGCGGTCAGCCGCGATCCGGGCGGGCTGCAGGCCCTGGCCCAGGCGCACGGCCGACGCATCTTCTGGTCGGCCTCGGTCGGGGGCGGATCGCCGATGATCGAGACGGTGCGCGCCGCCCGCGCGGCCGGCGAGGTGGTCGGATTCGAGGCGGTGCTGAACGGCACGGTCAACTTCATGCTGGAGCGGTTGGGCGACGGCGCGGCCTTCAACGAGGCCCTGGCCGACGCCCGCGCGGCGGGCTTTGCGGAGGAAGACCCCTCGTCGGACCTGGAAGGCCTGGATGCGGCGGCCAAGGTGCGGCTGCTGTGCCACGAGGCGTTCGGCCGGTCTCCCGACGGCGATGTGCCGCGCGACCACCTGACCGAGGCCACCTCGGCCGAGGGCGGGGTGCGCCAGATCGGCGCCGCGCACCTGAAGGACGGGGTGATCAGCCCCTCGGTGTCGCTGAGCGCCGACCACGGCGATCCCCTGTTCTCCAACCTGCGCGGCGAGGGCAATGCGCTGAAGGTTTACGGCGCCGACGGCCGGGTGTGGCGCTGCCGGGGCCGAGGCGCCGGGCGCTGGGCCACGACCGAAAGCATCATGGCGGACCTGGCCGAGATCGTGCGGGCGCGCCGCGCCGATGCGGGCCTGAACTAGGTCATGGCCGTCTTCACCCCCGTTTCCCTGGCCCAGGCCAGGGGGTTCCTGGCCGGCTATGACATCGGCGAGGTGGTCGAACTGACGGCCATCGCCGAGGGGGTGGAGAACACCAACTATCGGCTGGACACGACACAGGGGCGCTTCGTCCTGACCCTGTTCGAGGGGCGAACGGACGAGGCGTCGCTGCCCTTTTGCCTGGGGCTGACGGCGCATCTGGCGTCGCGTGGCTTTGCTTGTCCCACGCCGATCGAGAACCGGGCGGGCGACTGGCTGGGGCGGCTGAACGGGCGGGCGGCGGCGGTGATCGAATGGAAGACCGGCGCCTGGCTGCGCTCGCCGTCGGCGGCCGATCAGGCGGCGGCGGGGGCGGTGCTGGCGCGGCTGCATCTGATGGCGGCCGATTTCGAACTGGGACGCGACAACCCGGTCGGACCGGCCATGTGGCGCAGGCTGGCGGATCGGTGCGCGGCGGCGGCGTCGGGAGAGGATCGGGTGCTGCTGGACCGGGTCGAAGCGGCGTTGGCGCGTCTGGGTGATCCGTTTACGGATGATCTGCCCGGTGGGGCGATCCATGCCGATTATTTTCCGGACAATATCCTGTTCGAAGACGGCGCCGTATCGGCGGTCATCGACTTCTATTTCGGCTGCACCGGCGCCTTCGCCTACGACCTGGCCATCGCCTTGTCGGCCTGGGGGTTCGACGCCGAGGGACGGGCCGTGCCGGAGGCTTTGGCGGCGTTCCGGCGCGGCTATGAGACCGTGCGGCCGTTGAGTGCGGCCGAGCGGGCGGCCCTGCCTCGGCTCGGCGAGGCGGCGGCGTTGCGGTTCACCGTGACGCGGCTGCACGACCGGATCTTCCACGACCCGGCCAACCTGGTGACTCCCAAGGATCCGGCGGTTTTCCTGCGCCGCATGGACCACTGGCGTGCGGTGGAGCCGGCCTGAGGCGGGCTGAAAAACAGGGTGCAATGTGTGCACTTCGTCTCAATCTGCAGACGGGATGCGCCTTGAGAAAGCGTGCGTGGCGGCGATGTCAAAGACCGGAGGGAGAGTGTCCCACGGTTTTCGGAGCTGTAAGGTCGAATGTCGCTGTCGGCCGGCAAGTGATTGAAATCAAGTCTCCTCGTTTCCCGATATAGGATGGTGCGACGTTCCCTCTCCCTCCCCGGACGGGGAGGGTGGCCGAGCCGCAGGCGAGGTCGGGTGGGGAGGGCAGGGCGACGCCTGATAGACTTTTGCTTGATCCAACAAGTGCGTCCCTGCCGGGCCGCCCCCACCCGGTCGCTGCGCGACCACCCTCCCCGGACGGGGAGGGAGAGACGAGTTCGTCGCCCTGCGTCCGCTCGTCGCTGGAACCGAAAGCGTAACCGGGCTTTTGATGCAGCAACGGCGAGATCGCCGCTCTCTCCCCAAGGATGACACTATGACCGACGAACAAATCAACGGCGCCGCTTCGCAAGCCCAAGGCAAGGCCCAAAAGGCTTTCGGCAATCTGGTCGGCGATCAGAAGATGCAGGTCGAGGGCGCCTATAACGACGCCAAGGGCCGTTCGCTGGAAACCTTCGGCAAGGCGATGGATTCGGTCGATCGCCTGGTTGACAAGGTGCCCGCCGATTACCGCGACAAGGCCCGCACCGTTGCCGCCGAAGCGCGCAAGCGTCCGCTGGTCACCACCCTGTCGGTCGCCGGCGTCGGCCTGATGCTGCTGGGCATGCTGACCCGCGGCGGTCGTCGCTAGAAGCGTTTAGTGGCGGCCTGAAAAGGCCGCCACGGCGTTCACCGCCGCCTCTATCGTCCCATCAATCACCGTCAACCGCTCGGGCTTGTCGCCCAGGGCGGCGATGACGTTTGCGGACTCGGGTTCGAAGCCGAGAACATCCGAGACGAAGGCGCCGAACTTGGACGGGTGGGCGGTGGACAAGGCGACGACAGGGCCTTTGGAGCGGTCCTGGCGGCGGGCGGCGGCGAGGGCCACGGCCGTGTGCGGGCAGACGACGCGGCCCCAGGCCTCATGGGCGTGGGCGATCTCGGCGCGGGTTTCGGTCTCGTCGATGGAGACGGCGCCGACCTGGGTGCGCAAAGCCGCCAGCAGGGCGGGATCGAAGGCGACGGCGCCGTCGCGGGCGAAGGTCTCGAACACGGTGCGCGTGGCCTCGGCGTCGCGGCCGGTCGCCTCGAACACCAGACGTTCGAAGTTGGACGGCGCCTGGACGTCCATCGAGACGCTGCCGCTCTCGACCGCTGCGCGGCGCGAATAGAGGCCGTCGTTGATGGCGCGAGCCAGGGCGTCGTTTTGGTTCACGGCGGCGACGAAGCCGTTGGACGGCAGGCCCATCTTGGTCGCGGCGATGCCGGCGAAGGCGTCGCCGAAGTTGCCGGTCGGCACGACGAAGGTCGCGGGCTCGCCAAGCTGGGCGGTGGCGGAGACATAGTAGGGAATCTGGCCGGCCAGCCGCGCCCAGTTGATCGAATTGACCGAGGACAGGCGGCCACGTTGGCGCAGGCTTTCGTCCGCGAGGAGGCTCTTCACCAGGCGCTGGCAGTCGTCGAAGTCCCCGCGCACGGCCAGGTTCAGGACGTTGTCGGCCTCGACCGTGGTCATCTGTTTGCGCTGCACCGGCGAGACGCGGTCCAGCGGGTGGAGCACGACCAGATCGACGGATTTCGCGCCGGCGAAGGCGCGCACGGCGGCGGCGCCGGTGTCGCCGGATGTGGCGGTCAGGATGGTCAGGCGCTCGCCCGAGGCGGCCAGGGCTTCGTCCGTCAGGCTGGCGACCAGCTGCATCGCCAGGTCCTTGAAGGCGGCGGTCGGGCCGTGAAACAGCTCCAGCACGAACAGGCCGGGCTCCAGCTCGACCAGGGGCGTGACCAGCGGATGGTCGAAACCGGCGGTCAGCCGGTCCAGGGAGCGGTCCAGGGCGCCGGCGGGCAGGGCGTCGCCGATGAAGGGGGCGATGGCCTGGAGCGCGATGGACTTGTAGTCGGGCGCGCCGGTCCAGACGTCGGGCGACAGGGTCGGCCAGGCGTTCGGCATATAGAGGCCGCCGTCGGGGGCGATGCCGCGCAGCAGGGCGTCGGAGAAATCGGTTTCGGGCGCCAGGTTCGAAACTGGGCCTCTGGTCGAGACGTAGCGGGCGCTGGAGGTGCTCATGATGGTTGAGGTCGTAGCCAGACAGGGCGGCGGCGTCATCCGGTTTCTGCCTGCATCAGGGATGATTTTGTCGGGTTTTCGCATGTTGTGGCGCGTTGGTCGCCGGGCTTCGACTTCTGACAAGCGTTGAGCGCATGTTCTTGCCCAAAGGGCGTTGCGACCATTCCCCCGCTGGCGTCGGTCGTCGCGACGGTCCATGTCTGGGCGATGAGACGACGCGATCTTCTGATCCGGCTGGGGCTGGTCGCCGGCGGTGTGGGCGGGGCCTGGTGGCTGCGCGATCATGTGGTGTGGAGGGGGCCGTCGGTCGTCCTTGCGGCGGGCGGATCGAGCGGCTGGCTGCCCTATGCCGAGCCTCGGGCGGCGACGCCGACGGTGGAGGTGACGGTCAACGGCAAGCCGGTGCGGGCGCTGATCGATTCCGGCGCGCAATATTCGGTGATCGACCGGTCGCTGGTCGAGACGCTGGGGCTGACGAACGTCTTCAATATTCCCATGGTGGCCTACGGCGTCGGCGGCGATGCGCAGGTGGGGCGTGGGACGACGCTGGACATTGTCATCGGGGGGCCTGTGGGTGCCCTGCGGCTGGACGGGTTGCGGGCGGCGATCCTGGGGCTGGGACCGTTAGCGAGCGAACAGGGGCTGGGGGCGGCGCTGATCCTGGGTCAGGACGTGCTGCGCGAGCTTGTGCTGGAGCTGGATACGGCCGAGCATCGGATGCGGTTCCTGGCGCGCGAAGGCTGGACACCGCCGCCGTCGCTGGCGTCCATAACTGTGACGCGAGCGGGCAAGGCGTTGCAGGCGGCGATCACGGTCGAGGGGGCGATGGTCAATGCGGTGATCGACACCGGCGCGTCGGCGGTGCTGGCCGTGACGCGCGAGACGGCGCAGGCGGCAGGCCTGCTGGACGGACGCGAACGGACTGCGGGCCAGAGCATCGTCCTGGGCGGCGTGGTGGGGGCGGAGACGGTGATCGTCCGCACCCTGACGATAGGGGACGAACTGTATCGTCAGGCGACGGTCGCCATATATGACGACGTCGCCGTGCCGGGCTTTCCAAAGGCGCTGGTCGGCATGGCGGCGTTCGAGAACCGGCGTCTGGCGCTGGATCTGGGCCGGCCGGGCCTGTTCGTGGAACGGCCGATGGAGATTACGGTCGGAGCCTGACGAAATCGAGGCTGGATCGGCGAGGGGGAACGGCCTAGGTCCGCGCCATGATTGAGTTTGCCCCGGAAATCATAGCCCTGTTGTTCGCCGCAGCCGTGGCGGCGGGGTTCGTGGACGCCATCGCCGGGGGCGGCGGCCTGATCACCGTGCCCGTGCTGCTGGCGGTCGGGGTCAATCCGGTGGCGGCCATCGCCACCAACAAGATCCAGGGCAGTTTCGGCACGGCGTCTGCAACCTGGACCTTCTGGCGCAAGGGGCGGATCGACTTCGCCCTGTTGAAATGGCCGCTGATCGCCACGGTCATCGGCGCCGCCCTGGGCGCCGTGGTGGTCAGTTTCGTCGATGCGACCTGGCTGATGGTGCTGCTGCCCCTGCTGCTGGCGGGGATCGCGGTCTATTTCCTAGTCGGACCCAAGGCCAGCGACGAGGATGTTCATGCGCGGCTGACGCCCTTCGCCTTCGGGGCTGTGGCGGGCGGGATCGGCTTCTATGACGCCTTCTTCGGTCCGGGCGCGGGATCGTTCTTCGCCCTGGCCCTGGTGACCCTGATGGGGATGGGGCTGACGCGCGCCACGGCCCATACCAAGGCGCTGAACTTCTCCAGCAATCTGGTGTCGGTGTTGGTGTTCGCCATCGGCGGCCATGTGCTGTGGGCCATCGGCCTGATCATGGCGGTGGGTCAGGTGCTGGGCGGGTGGCTGGGGTCGCACGCGGCCATGCGGTTCGGGCCCAAGCTGATCCGCCCGCTGCTGGTGGTGATCTGCATCGGCATGGTGATCAAGCTGCTGTCTGATCCCGCCAACCCGTTGAGGGCGTGGGTCGAGGGCCTGATTTAGCCCGCCAGCGCCGTCGCCACCACGGCCCGGGCCTCGGCCTGGACGGTCGCCAGGTGGTCGGGGCCGAGGAAGGATTCGGCGTAGATCTTGTAGACGTCCTCTGTGCCCGAGGCGCGGGCGGCGATGGCGGCGGTAGCCTCCCCGCCTGCCGGACCGCCCGAGGGGGGGTTGTATTTGATGCCGCCGTCGCGGGGCGGATTGTGCGACGGGGTGATCAGGACGCCGTCGGCTTTTCTCGTGTTCGTGCGGTTGTGGGTCAGGATGGCGTGCGACACGGCTGGGGTGGGGGTGAAGCCGTTGCGGGCGTCGATCAGGACCTCGACCCCATTGGCGATCAGGACTTCCAACGTCGTGCGCCAAGCGGGCTCGGACAGGCCGTGGGTGTCGCGGCCGACGAACAGGGGGCCGTCGATGCCTTGCGCAGCGCGATACTCGGCAATCGCCTGGCCGATAGCCAGGATGTGGGCTTCGTTGAAGGCGCCGTCCAAGCTGGATCCCCTGTGGCCCGAGGTGCCGAACACGACCCGCTGCATCGGGTCGGTCATGTCGGGCCGCGTCGTCTCATAGGCGCCGAGCAGGGCATCCAGGTCGATCAGGTCTTCGGGGCGTGCGGTCAGGCCGGCGCGGTCATGCATAATCAGTCAATCAGTCGTTGTCGGGAACAGGCGGCGGTCAGGCGCCGCCGAAGGTGTCGCAGGATGCGGGGTCGCCCGACTGATAGCCGCGCTGCAGCCATTCCACCCGCTGCGCAGAAGAGCCATGGGTGAAGCTTTCGGGAGAGACGCGGCCGCCGCTGCGCCGTTGCAGGGTGTCGTCGCCGATGGCCTGGGCGGTCTTCATGCCTTCCTCGAACTCGCCAGCATCCAGGGCGACTTGACCGTTCGAAACGGCCGAGGCGTTCCGGGCCCAGACGCCGGCGTAGCAGTCGGCTTGAAGCTCCAGCGCGACGGAATACTGGTTGGCTTCGGCCTGACCGGAGGCGCGCTGCTGGGCCTGGCGGACCTGATCCGACGTGCCGGTCAGGGTCTGGATATGATGGCCGAACTCATGGGCGATGACATAGGCGCGGGCGAAGTCGGCGCCGGAGGCTCCCAACTGGGTCTCCATCTCCTGCCAGAAGTTGAGGTCCAGATAGACGGTCTTGTCAGTCGGGCAATAGAAGGGCCCCATGGCCGATTGGCCGAAGCCGCAGCCGGTCGGAGTGCCCTGTTCGTAAAGGACGACCTTGGGCGGCTGATAGCCGTTCAGCTTCTGCGCCCAGACGTCGTTGATATTGCCGCCGATGACATCGACGAACTGGCCCGCCTGATCCTTGGGCGTGCCGGTCTGACCCTGCTGCTGTTCTGCGCCGACGCCGCCGAACTGGCTGGCGAGCTGGGTCGTCGTGGACGGATCGATGCCGAAGACGAGGTAGCCGATGATGGCCAAAACCCCCACGCCCACGCCGCCGCCCGCGATGGCGCCGCCGCCCAGGCCGCGCCGATCCTCGACGCCGCCGCCGCCCTGTCGTCCACCTTGCCAGCGCATGTCGTATCCCTCCGCCCGATCCTCGATAAGCTAGGCCGGAACGCAGGGGGAAGGGAAGGGATGCGTCAGTCGCGACGATCCAGCCAGGCGTCGATCTGGCTCATGCCCTGAGCCGTCTGCTGGCGGCGTTCGGCGGCGGATGCGCCCAAGGCCCGCTCCTGCTCGGGGGTGTAGAGCGGGCGAGCGGGCAGGGCATAGGGCTGCGTCGGCTCGCGCGCTGTTTCGATGGCGCGCAGACGCAGCTGGGTCTCGATCTGCTGCTGGCGGGCCTGATCGGCATTCGATTGCGCCCGATAGCGCAGGCGGTCGTTCTCGTAGCGGTGCTGGTCGGCGATGGCGGCGGGGACGCCGCCCGGATAGGCGCCGTAGGGCTGTCCGGGCTGAGGATAGGTCTGGGCCAGGGCGGGTGTCGCGGTCGCCGCCAGTAAGGCCGTCAGGGTCAGGATCGATCGCATGGGGATTATGTGGTGCGGGCGGTCGTTCGCGCCAAGCGGAGCCGCAACCCTTTGACTTGCCGTGGGTTCATCGCGCCGACCCCCTTTTACAGAAAGCGTATTCCTCATGGCCCAGACCCTTTCCGGCAAGACCGTCGCCATCCTGGCGACCGACGGCGTCGAGTTGATCGAACTGAATGAACCGATGAAGGCGCTGAAGGATGCGGGGGCGGTGGTCGAGATCGTCTCGCTGAAGGCCGGCGAGTTCCAGGGCTTCGACCACCTGACGCCCGGCGACAAGGTGACGGCGGACAAGGCAGTGGCGGCGGTCGACGCCTCGACCTATTCCGCCCTGCTGCTGCCGGGCGGCGTCGCCAACCCGGACCTGCTGCGGGCGGACGCCGATGCGGTGAAGTTCGTGCGGGCCTTCTTCGATGCGGGCAAGCCGGTCGCCGCCATCTGTCACGCGCCGTGGCTGCTGATCGAGGCGGGCGTGGTCAAGGGGCGGACGATGACGTCCTTCGAGAGCATCCGCACCGACCTGAAGAACGCAGGCGCGATCGTCGTGGACGAAGAGGTGGTGGTGGATCGGGGGCTGGTCACCAGCCGCAAGCCCGACGACATCCCGGCCTTCAACGCCAAGATGATCGAGGAATTCGGCGAAGGGCGTCACGACGGCCAAACAGCCTAGGGCATGGCCCAGACGGAGGACCGCTTGATCTCCTGGTCCTCCAGTTCTCGCGAGGTCGGGACGCGGTATTCGGCCAGGAAATCCAGGCCCGTGCGCGGGAAATAGGTACGTCCCGGATCGCCGATCAGGACGCGCGTTCCCCTGGCGCGGGCCTGGGCCAGCCAGGCCAGGACGGCGTCGGTCATCGGGCGCTCGTAGCAGATGTCGCCCGCGCAGATGACCTCGACATCCGGCGGGGCGGCATCCAGCAGATCGGTCTGGGTGAAGTCCAGCGCCACGCCGTTCGCCCGCGCATTGGCGGCGACGGCGGCCTGGCAAAACGGGTCGATGTCGGCGCACAGCACCGAGGCCGCGCCCGCCTGCATCGCCGCCACGCCGACCAGGCCCGAGCCGGCGGCGAAATCCAGCACCCGCTTGCCTGCCACCTCGTGCGGATGATCGAGGATGTAGCGGCTGAGCACCTGTCCCCCCGCCCAGGCGAAGGCCCAGAAGGGCGGCGGCACGCCCATCTCGCCCAGTTCCTCCTCCGTCAGCCGCCAGATCGGGGTGATCTCATCGGCGAGCCACAACGAGATTTCGGGCGCATGCGGCACGGGCTGAAGCCGCGTGTTGGCGCGGATGAAGGCGGCGGGATCGAGAATGGTCATCGGGGCACCCTAGTGGTCCGGGCGGCGGCGGCAAAGCGGGAGCGGGATGTGGGGCGGGCCTGACAAAAAGTCAGGTTGACATGACATTGGGTTGGTGTCAGGTTGTCCTTACACAAGGAGAGCCAAGATGTTTGCTGCCTGGAAAAGCGGAACGCCTGCGCACCGACGCTATATCATCCGCACGATGGCGTTTTCCGTGCCCTATGTCGCGATCTGCGTGTCGATGATGACGACGGACGCGTTCGATGAGGTCGTGGGCACGCCGGCGGCGTGGGGGCTGGCGGCGGTGCTGTCCGCGCCGGTGATCGGTCAGATCTGGGCGACCCTGGCGCTGATGCGCGAGAGCGACGAGTTCGTGCGCGGCGTGACCGCCAAACAGTTCATCGTGGCGGCGGGCCTTGCGATGGCCGTGGCCACTTTCTGGGGCTTTGGCGAGAGTTTCGCCCGAGCGCCCCATATGCAGACCTGGCTGATCGTTCCGCTGTTCTGGGCGATGTATGGCGTCGTGTCGCCCTTCATAAAGACCAGCCGATGAAGAACCGTCTGAAGCTTTTGCGGGTCGAGCGCGGCTGGACCCAGGAACAGATGGGGCAGGCGTTGGGGGTGTCGCGCCAGGCGGTGATCGCCTTGGAGACCGAGCGGCACGATCCGTCGCTGGATTTGGCCTACCGCATCGCCGCCGTCTTCGAACGGCCGGTCGAAGAGATCTTCGAGAACTCGCACGCGGGCTGACTAAAAAGTCAGAATAACCTTACAATTGGAGACTGTGATGTCGAACCTCATTCGCCCTTGCCGGGGCGTCTTCGCCCCTCCGCGCCTGGCGGTCATCCTGGGCGTTCTGATCGCCTGCGCCGTTGCGAACGATCAGGCCCGCGCTCAGACCGCGACCCCTGTGGCGTCCGTTGCTGCGCCCTTTGTCTCGGACCGGCTGTCGGTCGAGGTGGTGGGGGCGGGGCCTGACGTGATCCTGATCCCCGGCTTTGGGAGTTCGCGCGAGGTGTGGCGCGTCGAGGCCGAGCGTTTGAAGGCGACGCATCGGGTGCATCTGGTGCAGTTGGCCGGCTTTGCAGGCGAGCCCTGGAGTCATGGCGACGGCCCGTTCGTCCAGCCGGTGGTGGATGATCTGGCGCGCTATGTCCGCGAGCAGGGGCTGGAGAGGCCGGCGGTGATCGGCCATTCCCTGGGGGCGCTGATCGGGCTGCGGCTGGCGCAGACCCATCCCGAGGCCGTCGGCCGGTTGATGAGCGTGGACAGCCTGCCCTTCTTCGGCGCGCTGCGCGGTCCGGATATGACCGTCGAAACCATGGCGCCGATGGCGGAGCAGACGGTTCGAAGCATTCTTTCCCTGTCGGACGACGCGTTCCGATCGGCCCAGATCGCCGGCGCCCAGGGCATGACGCGCGATCCGGCGCTGCGAGAGCGGCTGGTCGCATGGACCACGAAGTCGGACCGAAAGGCCATGGGCGCGGCCATGAAGGACGTCTTCCTGACCGACGCCCGTCCGGGCCTTGCGGCCATGCGGCTGCCGGTCACGGTGCTCTATGCTGCGGACGCCGACGGCGGCGCGTCTGCCGCCCAGGCGGACCGAGCCTGGGGTGACCAGTACGCCCCGCTGCCGGGCGCGACGCTGATCCGGGTCGATGGATCGCGGCATTTCATCATGGCGGACCAGCCGGAGCGGTTCGCCGAGCTGGTGGACGGGTTCCTGGCGCACCCCTGATCCGCTCATCCCGGCGAAAGCTGGGACCCAGTTCTTTCGCAAGGCGCGGCGTTCCGGATCGACGGCGCTGCGAGACAGGATTCGTTGGAACGCCCAAAGCGCTGGGTCCCGGCTTTCGCCGGGATGAGCGGGCTTTAGTTGACCTTCGGCGTCACGTCGCCGGCCTTGGCGGGGGCGCCGTCGAACTGGTCGGCGTAGGCGGGGGCGAGCAGGGCGCGGAAGGCCGATTGCGGCAGGGCGATCCAGTAGGGGCCGTCCGAATAGGGGCCGATCTGATACGGTCCCATCAGGAAGGTGACGCCGCCCGCCTTGCCCGGCGTCGTGCCCGGCGTCAGGACGAACGGGGTCGAGACGGCCTTAGGGCAGGTCCACATCTTGCCGTCCAAGGTGGCGGTTTCCGACCCCGGCGAGCGGGCCTGTTTGGCGGCGTTGGCGGCGGCGCACAGGGCCTTGTCCAGCACCGACAGGTCCGCGCCCGGCCGGAACAGGTCGGCGAAGCCCAGCCGCTTGTTGGTCGTCTTGTCCCAGATCACCGAGGCGAAGCTGGTGTTGGGGTGGGCGCCGCCGGTGAACTCGAAATCGGTGCGGGCCAGGCTGACCAGTTTGGCGGTCTCGGCGCCGGGGGCGAAGGCGATGGTCTTCTCATAGGGGTTAGGGCCGCCGCCGGCCTCGCTGAGATCGGCCTGGGCGCCTTCCTCGAACTGCTTCAGGTCGCGCACCATGTCGGCATAGAGAGCGGCGTGCAGGGCGGGCGTGGTCTTGACTGCCTGGGGCAGGGTCAGTTTGACGGTGGCGTAGGGGGTCTTGCTGTCATAGCCGACCGGGGTGTTGGAGACGGCCGGCGCGACGGCGGCGGGGGCCGCCTTGGCCGGGGCCTGGGTCTTGTCCTCCTTGCGCTGGCAGGCGGCCAGGGTCGCGGCGACGGCGACGGACAGCAGGAGGAGGCGGGCGGCGTGAGACATGAGAGGCTCCTTCATCAAACCAGGGATCCGAGCGCGATGGCGGCCAGCAAGATGAAGCCGGCCTCGCGATTGGACTTGAACAGTTTCAGCGCCAGGGCGCCGTCGTTGCGGTCGAGCCGGGCGACCTGACGCGCCAGATGGGCGGCATAGGCGACCAGGCCCAACCAGAACAGCAAACCCAGGCCGGCGGCGAGGCCGGTCAGGGCGGCCGTGACGACGGTCAGGACATAGAAGATCGCCACGCCCGGCCGCACGGCCGAGGCCAGACGGCGGGCCGAGGACTTCACCCCGATCATGGCGTCGTCCTCGATGTCCTGAAGCGCATAGATCGTGTCGTAGCCGAGGGTCCAGAACACGCCGCCGATCCATAACAGGACGGCGGGGATATAGGCCTGCCAGGCCAGGGCGACGGCATGGCCGCTGTCGCTGGCGGGGGACCACAGGAAAGGACGGAACTCGCCGGCGATATCGGCGGGCAGCAGAAGGGCTGCGGCCGCCAGAGGCAGAGCGGCGGCGAACCCCATCAGGGCGCCCCAGTTAAAGGTCAGGCCCAGCCAGGCCTGGGGCCACCAGGTGATCCGCTTCATGAAGGGATAGGCCGCAACCAGGGCCAGCGAGCCGACGCCCAGCCCGATGGCGATGGTCGGCAGGGTCAGCAGGATCAACAGGCTGATCAGGCTGCACGCCACCACGAAGGCCCAGGCCTGTTTGACGCTGATCCGGCCCGACGGAATGGGGCGCTGGGCGGTACGGGCGACCTGGGCGTCGAAGTCGCGGTCGACGATGTCGTTGAAGGCGCAGCCCGCCGCCCGCATCAGACAGGCGCCGATGGCGAAGCCGACGAACAGCCACAGATCATAGAGGCCGGGCGGTAGCCGATACTGGGCCAGGGCCAGGGCGATCCCCTGCCAACCGGGCAGCAGCAGCAGCCAGATGCCGATGGGCCGGTCGAACCGCCCCAGCTTCAGCCACGGCTTCAGTCCCTCCGGCGCATGGCGGTCGACCCAGTTGGCGCCGGCGTCGGGAAGGGGGGCGAAAGTCATGCGGGTGACTTAGCGGGAATGGGGCGGGGGGTGAAGGGTGGACGGTCGCTGATCGTCTCCTCCCCGCCTCGCGGGGAGGTGGCTCGGAGCGCAGCGGAGAGACGGAGGGGGTCTTGATACATCCCTGATGTCAGTGGGTCTTCAAGAGCCCCTCCACCGCTTGGCTGCTACGCGCCGCCCTTCGGGTCGCGGTCCCCCTCCCCGCAGAGCGGGGAGGAGACTTGGTCGTATTCAATCCTGATAGATGTCGCCCGATCCCGAAACCGTGCTGTTCAGGTTGGCGGGGCGGGTGGCCAGGGCGACGTCGCCGGAGCCGGCGATGGTGACGCGGACGTCGCCGGTGGGGGCGATGCGGGCGTCGCCGGAGCCGGAGATGTCCACCGTGGCGTCGCGGGTGGTCAGGCTGGCCAGCGAGGCCTCGCCGGAGCCGGCGATGTCGAGGTCCAGCGCATCGGTGCGACCCGACGCCGTCACCTCGGCCGAGCCCGAGATGTCCAGCCTCAGCGAAGGCTGATCATAGCCGTTGATCAGCAGGTCGCCGGAACCGTTGGCGGTGAACCGGTTCACCTTGGGCGCGGTGACAACGACCTTCAGCTCGTCGCGCTCGGAGCGGGCGGAGAAGTTGCCCTTGTCCCAGCCGAACACGACCCGCTCGTCGCCGTCGCCCAGATCGAAGCGGCCGTCGACCAGGCGGACCCGGTCGGTCAGGCCCTTGGGCCCGGTGATCACGACGGTGTTCGCGTCGCCCTGCACGTAGTCGACGTCGATGCTGGAATCGACGGTCAGGCTCTCTCCGCCGGTCCAGGGGAGGGTGCGGGTTGTGAGGGGGCCGAGGTCGTCGGTCCCGCCGCCCTTGACCCGCTCGAAGCGGACGCTTTCGCCGTTGTCGTCCTTGAAGGTCCAGGCCCAGCCGTGGCGCTGGAGGTCGTGGCCGCCGATGGCGAGGGCGCCGCCGACGGTGACCAGGCACAGCACCAGGGCGGCGCCGGCGATGATGAACAATGTGCGGATCATGCCGAAACTCCCGAGGTCGAGGTGGATTGGCCAGATGTTGAAGGATTGGGCGAGGACTCCAGCGCCGGCTTCAGCAGGCGATAGTGCAGGCGGGCGAACCAGACGACGCCGTTGACCAGCCAGATGGTGAAGATGGCCAAGAGGGCACCGATGAAGACGGCCCCGGCCATCAGGCCCAGACCCATCAGGATCGCCGCGAACGGTCCGCCGGGGAAGCCGGCGAAGGGTCCTGCGACCATGATCACGCCGCCGCAGATGAACAGGGCGATGGCGGCGATGAAGAAGCCGAACACGGTCCCGACCACGCCCATCAGCAGGGGCAGCAGGATCAGGATGTCCAGCGCCCCCAGACCCAGGACCGCGAAGACGGCGGCGGCGGCGGCGGAGGGGTTCTTCTCCTGATGCCAGCGCTGGATGCCGGCCTCGGCCTTCAGCTCGCGGGCCAGGCGGATCGGATCGCCCAGGGCGGTGGCGACCTCGGCCTCGGTCCGGCCGGCGGCGATGCCGTCGTCGAAATGGGTCTGATAGTCGGCGATGATGTCGTTGGCGGTCGCGGTCGGCAGGCCGACGAGGCCTTCCTTCAAGCGGTCGATGAACTCGGCGCGCGTCATTGTGCGGCTCCCTGATCGGCGTCGTTCGCCACGATGGCGTCGACGGCCTTGGTGAAGGCGGACCATTCGGCGGTTTGGGCGGCGAGCGCCCCCCGGCCCGCTTCGGTCAGTCGGTAGTATTTGCGCGAAGGCCCGGCGGAGGATTCGACCAGATAGGTCTCCACCTGTCCGTCCGACTGCATGCGGCGCATCAGGGGATAGATGGTTCCTTCCCCCATATCGATCGCGTCCGACAGGCGGCTGGCGATCTCGTAGGCGTAGCTGTCCGCCCGGTTCAGAAGCGCCAGGACGCACAGTCCAAGCACTCCCTTCTTCAGCTGTATCTCGATGGTTTCAGGCACCTCGGCTCTCCCGTTGATGTCCATTGACTACGGCAAGGTATCTTGTGACGCAAGGTAGCTGGCGAAACATGACAGCGATTTAATCGAGGCAGGTTCGCGGCCGCTTCGGGGCGTCAATGGCGTTGATCGCTTGGCAAGCCGAAGGCGATCCGATAGGTGACCGAGATCGCCGGGCGTGGGAATCGCGCCAGTGTGATTTCTTGCGAACCATTCGCAAGTGTCTGCTGCATAACGGTTTTATGGGGAAGTCTCATATGGGGATGGGCAAGCGAGCCCGGGGGACGTTGAAGGGCGCTGCGGCTTGCGCGTCTTCGATCGTCCTGGGCGCCGGACTGGCGGTGTTCGCTGCGACGCCGACGTGGGCGCAGGATCTGATGGGCCAGCCGACGCCGAACGGCATCGGTCTTCAGGCGGCCGCTGCGCCGCTGAAGCACGACGCCATCTGGTTCCACGACATCATCCTGATGCCGATCATCACGGCCATCACCCTGCTGGTGCTGGGCCTGCTGGCCTGGATCGTGATCCGCTACAACAAGAAGTCCAATCCGACGCCTGCGCGCTGGAGTCACAACACTGCGGTCGAAATCGTCTGGACCGTGCTGCCGGTGGTGATCCTGGTCTTCATCTCCCTGTTCTCGTTCCGCCTGTTGTTCGCCTATCACAATATGCCGTCGCCCGACCTGACGGTGAAGGTGACCGGCAACCAGTGGAACTGGGCCTATGAATACCCGGACCAGGGTGTCGCCGAATACATCTCCAACATGCTCCCGGAAGAGGAAGCCAAGGCCAAGGGCGTGCCCTATCGCCTGGCCGCGACCGAGCCGATGGTCGTGCCGGTCGGCAAGACCGTGCAGCTGGTCATCACCGCCTCCGACGTCATCCACGCCGTCGCCCTGCCGGCCTTCGGTCTGAAGACCGACGCCGTCCCCGGCCGGATCAACACCACCTGGTTCAAGGCCGAGCGCACCGGCGTCTTCTACGGCCAGTGTTCGGAACTGTGCGGCGTCGACCACGCCTTCATGCCGCTGGAGATCCGGGTCGTGACCCAGGCCCAGTTCGAACAGTGGATCGCCTCCAAGGGCGGATCGATGACCCCCAAGGTCGCCGAGCCTGCCGCCGCCGCCGCTCCGGCTGCTGCGACCGCCGAAACGCCCGCCGCCGGCGAAGCCGCCGCGACCCCGGAGGCGGCTGCGGCTGTCCCCGCCGCCCAACCCGTTCCCGCCGCGGCGCCCGCCGCGTCGGCCGCCCAGTAAGAGGCGAGCAGACACATGGCTGACGCTACCGTAACCCGCGACGCGACCGACCTCGGTCACGCCCCCGACCATCATCACGACGACCAAAAGGTGGGCTTCTTCACCCGCTGGTTCCTGTCCACCAACCACAAGGACATCGGCACCCTGTACCTGATGTTCGCCATCATGGCGGGCATCGTGGGCGGCGCCCTGTCGGGCCTGATCCGCTGGGAACTGGCCGAGCCGGGCATCCAGATCTTCAAGGAAGGCTCGTCGATCCAGCTGCTGGGTCTCGTCGAGCAGTCCAAGCACGGCTACAACGCCGTGGTCACGGCCCACGCCCTGATCATGATCTTCTTCATGGTCATGCCCGCCATGATCGGCGGCTTCGGCAACTGGTTCGTGCCGATCATGATCGGCGCGCCGGACATGGCCTTCCCGCGCATGAACAACATCTCGTTCTGGCTGCTGGTCGCCGCCTGGTGTCTGTTGATCCTGTCGATGTTCGTCGACGGGGGGCCGGGCAAGGGCTTCGGCGGGGGCTGGACGGCCTATCCGCCGCTATCGACCACGGGCCACGTCGGGCCGGCCTTCGACCTGGCGATCTTCGCCCTGCACGTCGCGGGCGCCAGCTCGATCCTGGGCGCGATCAACTTCATCACCACCATCCTGAACATGCGCGCGCCGGGCATGACGATCCACCGGATGCCGCTGTTCGCCTGGTCGGTGCTGATCACCGCCTTCCTGCTGCTGCTGAGCCTGCCCGTCCTGGCCGGCGCCATCACCATGCTGCTGACGGACCGCAACTTCGGCACCCACTTCTTCGATCCCGCCGGCGGCGGCGATCCGGTCATGTACCAGCACCTGTTCTGGTTCTTCGGCCACCCGGAAGTGTACATCCTGATCCTGCCGGGCTTCGGCATCATCAGCCACATCGTCTCGACCTTCAGCCGCAAGCCCGTGTTCGGTTATCTGGCCATGGCCTACGCCATGGTGGCCATCGGCTTCGTCGGCTTCATCGTGTGGGCGCACCACATGTACACGGTCGGCATGAGCATCAATCTGCGCGCCTATTTCATCGCCGCCACCATGATCATCGCGGTGCCGACGGGCGTGAAGATCTTCAGCTGGATCGCCACCATGTGGGGCGGGTCCATCAGCTTCAAGACGCCCATGCTGTGGGCGATGGGCTTCATCTTCCTGTTCACCGTCGGCGGCGTAACCGGCGTGGTCCTGTCCAATGCAGGCATCGATTACAGCCTGCACGACACCTATTACGTCGTGGCCCACTTCCACTATGTGCTGTCGCTGGGCGCCGTCTTCGCGATCTTTGCGGGCTTCTACTACTGGTTCGAGAAGATGTTCGGCGTGAAGTACAACGAGTTCCTGGGCGCGACCCACTTCTGGATCATGTTCGTGGGCGTGAACCTGGTGTTCTTCCCGCAGCATTTCCTGGGTCTGCAGGGGATGCCGCGTCGCTACATCGACTATCCCGAGGCCTTCACCCTGTGGAACCACGTCTCGTCGGTCGGCTATGCGATCACGGCGTTCGGCGTGCTGGTCTTCCTGATCATGCTGGCCGAGGCGGCGATCCGTCGTCGTCCGGGCGTCGCCAACCCGTGGGGCGAAGGCGCCACGACCCTGGAGTGGACCCTGTCCTCGCCGCCGCCGACGCACCAGTTCAACGAACTGCCTGTGATCAAGGAAGAAGAACACTAAATCCCTTCCGTCACCCTCGGGCCTGTCCCGAGGGCCTACGGCGGAAACGGACTCAAAAGACTGCGAAGGGCCTCGGGCGGAATGTTCGAGGCCCTTTTCGTATCGCGGAGACGTGGACCCTCGGGACAAGCCCGAGGGTGACGGTGTAGAAGATGACCATCGTGACCCCGACTGACCTCAACACACCCGCCATCTCGACCGCGCAGCCGGAGGACTTCTTCCAGCTGTTGAAGCCGCGCGTGATGTCGCTGGTGGTGTTCACCGCCGCGACGGGCCTGGTGGTGGCGCCGGGATCGATCAATCCGCTGGTGGCGGCCATCGCCGTCCTGTGCATCGCCGTGGGCGCGGGCGCGGCCGGCGCGCTGAACATGGCGCTGGAAGGCGAGACCGACGCCCTGATGCGGCGCACGCGCGGCCGGCCGGTGGCGGCGGGACGTGTCCGCAAGAACGACGCCATGGCGTTCGGCGTCATCCTGAGCCTGTTCTCGGTCATGCTGCTGGGCATGAATGCGAACTGGCTGGCGGCGGGCCTGCTGGCCATGACCATCGTCTATTACGCCGGTTTCTACACCCTGCTGCTGAAGCGTCGGACGCCGCAGAACATCGTCATCGGCGGGGCGGCGGGCGCCTTTCCGCCGGTGATCGGCTGGGCGGCGGCGACGGGCCATGCGCCGTGGCAGGCCTGGCTGTTGTTCGCCATCATCTTCCTGTGGACCCCGCCGCACAGCTGGGCGCTGGCGCTCTATTCGGCCGGCGACTACGCCAAGGCGGGCATTCCGATGATGCCGGTGGCGCGCGGGGCGAAGTCCACGCGGTTGCAGATCCTGCTCTACACCCTGGTGTTCGTGCCGGTCGCTATCGCCCCGGCCTTCGTGGGCCTGGGCGGCCTGATCTATCTGGTGGTGTCGGTTGCAGGCGGCCTGGGCTTCCTGGGTCTGGCGCTGCGTCTTTATCGGTCGCGTGCGGGCGACGAGCCAGACAAGGCCGAGGCCGTGGGACGCGAGGCCGCATTGTATGATGTGCGCGCCCAGGCCAAACCGGCGCGTGACCTGTTCGCCTTTTCCATCCTCTATCTGATGGCCCTGTTCTCGGCCCTTCTGGTCGAGGCCTTGTCCGGTCTGGGAGCGTAAAACCATGCGTCTGACGCCTGAGGAACTTCGCGCGCGCAAGCGCCGCAACGTCTGGATCGCGACGGCGCTGGTCGCCTTCATCGTGCTGGTCTTCACCACCACCGTCCTGCGGCTGCAGCAGAACCAGGCGACCGAGCGGGCGCTGCTGGAGGCGGCGACGGGGACCACGACGAAATGAACGCGAACCGCAAGAATCTGATCGCCATCGCCTGCGTCCTGGGCGTGATGGGGATGACGGGGGCGGCGTTCGCAGCGGTGCCGCTTTATCGGATGTTCTGCCAGGTCACCGGCTTCGGCGGCACGACGATGAAGGCGGACAAGGCCTCGGACACGGTTCTGGACGAGACGGTGCTGGTGCGGTTCGACACCAATGTCCGCGGCCTGCCCATGACCTTCAAGGCCGAACAGTCGACGCAGCGCGTGCGGATCGGCGAGACGGGTCTGGCCTATTTCGACGTGACCAACACCTCGGACAAGCCGCTCTTCGTGCGGGCCAGCTACAATGTCGAGCCGGAACAGACGGGTCAGTATTTCCTGAAGCTGCAATGCTTCTGCTTCACCGACCAGACGCTGGCGCCCGGCGAGACGCGGCAGTTCCCGATGCAGTATTTCATCGCCCCCGAAATGGCCGCCGACCGCGAGGCCAAGGGCGTGCGCGACATCACCCTGAGCTACACCTTCTATCCGTCCCCGGACGCGCCGAAAGCTTGAGCAAGCCCATTCTAGCAAGGCCCGGCGTCGATTTTCCCGGCGTCGGCTGCGGTTTGGTGATCCAGCGCGCCGATGGGCGGGTGCTGCTGTGCAAGCGGCTGAAGGCGCCCGAGGCCGGGTTCTGGAACATCGTCGGCGGCAAGGTCGACCTGATGGAACGATCCATCGACGCCGCCCGCCGCGAGGCCGAGGAAGAGAGCGGGCTGAAGATCGGCGCCGTCGATTTCCTGTGCCTGGCCGAAGAGATCATTCCCGCCGACGGCCAGCACTGGGTGTCGCTGATCTATGTCACGCGCGACTTCACCGGCGAGACGACGCTGACCGAACCGGACAAGCTGTCGGATATCGGCTGGTTCGACCTGAACGACCTGCCCCAGCCGCTGTCAGCCTTTTCCGCCAAGGCGTTCGCGGCGTTGAAGACATCCCACTCCTGAGTACAAAGTCACCGTCACTCTCGGGCTTGTCCCGAGAGCCTACGGCGGGTCTGACTCGAAGCCAGTCGTGAGCTCCGGTTTGTGCAACATCCGTGAGATAGGAGACGCATCCAGCATGGGCCCTCGGGACAAGCCCGAGGGTGACGAGAAAAGATGTCGGCGTGTCCCAGCCTTGAACAAGGCCGAAAGGCGGCGCGGCTCTGGCGTCGGGCAAACGGGGACGCTATAGCCGCTATAACAACCGACTCTGGCCGACGAAGAGACGCGATACATGGCTGACGCCCACGCCACTCCGCAGCACGACTATCACCTGGTGCCGCCCAGCCCCTGGCCGCTGCTGTCGTCCGCCGCTGCGACCATCATGTTCATCGGCGCGGTGATCTGGATGAAGGGTCTGGCCCCGGCCGATGGCGGCCCGATCGCCGCCAACTTCTTGGCCGAGGGCAAGCCGGGCGTCTTCTTCGCCGGTCTGGCCGGCGTGCTGATCTCAGCCTTCGGCTGGTGGGCGGACGTGATCAAGGAATCCAAGGCGGGCGATCACACGCCGGTCGTGTCCATCGGCCTGCGCTACGGCATGATCCTGTTCATCGCGTCGGAGGTGATGTTCTTCGTCGCCTTCTTCTGGATGTTCTTCGATATGGCGCTGTTCCATGAATCCCGCGCCCTGACGCCGGAAGTCGGCACCTGGGCCGACACCGCCAAGGCTTGGTCGACCTGGCCGCCCAAGGGCGTCGAGGTGCTGTCGCCGTGGCAGCTGCCGCTGTTGAACACCGTGACCCTGCTGCTCAGCGGCTGCACCGTCACCTGGGCGCACCACGCGATCCAGGTCGGCGACCGCAAGGGCGCCAAGATCGCCCTGGGCATCACCGTGGCGCTGGGCGTGATCTTCACCTGCGTCCAGGCCTATGAGTATCAGCACATCCTGCACGAGAAGCTGTTCTTCAACGAAGAAGCGATCAACTCGGGTCTGTACGGCTCGATCTTCTTCATGGCGACGGGCTTCCACGGCTTCCACGTCTTGATCGGCACCATCTTCCTGGCGGTCTGCCTGATCCGCCTGCTAGCCGGCGACTTCACTCCGCAGAAGCATTTCGGTTTCGAGGCGGCGGCCTGGTACTGGCACTTCGTGGACGTGGTCTGGCTGTTCCTGTTCGCCTTCGTCTATGTCGTCTTCGGTTGATCCAAGACGGTCCTGAAGACCTTGAGGCGGCGCGGGACGAGGGATCGTCCCGCGCCGTCGTCGTTTGCGACACCCCGGTTCGCGCGGCGATGCGGGGGCGCTGTCCCCGGTGCGGGCAGGGCGCGCTGTTCGCGGGCTTTCTGAAGGTGGCGCCCGCCTGCGCGGTCTGCGGCCTGGATTACACGACCATCCAGACGGGTGACGGCCCGGCCAGCTTCATCATGCAGATCGCCGGCTTTATCGTCGGGTTCTCGGCCCTGTTCGTCGAGATCAAATACCATCCGCCGATGTGGGTGCATCTGATCGTCTGGCTGCCACTGGTCGTGGCCCTGTCGCTGGCCTTGATGCGGCCGGGGCGGGGGCTAATGATCGGCCTGCAATACCGGAATCAGGTGGATGGATCCTCCCCTGCGGAGCGGGGGAGGGGGACCACGCCTGGCGTGGTGGAGGGGGCGACCCCAGACTCGGTGCGAGGTTCCGCCCCCTCCACCGCTTCGCGGTCCCCCTCCCCCGTTCCGCTGCGCTCCACGGAGGAGGATTTATGAGACGTTTTCCCTGGATACTGACCGTGCTGACGGTCCTCGCCCTGATCCTGCTGATCGGCCTGGGCGTGTGGCAGGTCGAGCGGCTGAAGTGGAAGGAAGGCCTGATCGCGGCGGCCGATGCGGCGGCGGCGAAACCGCCTGCGCCGCTGGACCAGGTTCTGGGCGCGGGCGATCTGGAGTTCCGCAAGGCCTTGATCGTCTGTCCGGGCCTCGCCAGCGCGCCCTTCATCGAGCTTCAGTCCATCCATGACGGCGAGGCCGGGGTTCGGCTGATCTCGGCGTGCAAGCCGGCGGGGGCCGATTTCAGCCTGCTGATCGACCGGGGCTTCGTCGGCGACGGGGTGACCGCGCGGCCGCGCGTGGTGGAGACGACCCTGCCGCTGGTGATGGTCGGGGAGTTCCGCACCTTCGACAAGCCGGGCGCCATGAGCCCTGCGCCGAGGGACGGCCGCTTCTACGCCCGCGACACGGCCGCCATGGCCAAGGCGCTGAACGTCACGGGGCCGGTGCGGCCCGAGGCTGTGTTCGCGGTCACCGCCGTCAATCCCGAGTTTCCGGCGCTTAGGCCGTCCGCGCCGCCGGCGGCCTTTTCCAACAATCATTTCGGATACGCCCTAACGTGGTTCGGACTGGCGATCGCGCTGGCGGGCTTCTATGTGGCCCTGCTTCGACGCCGAATGAAGAAAGACACCCCCTGACCGCTACGCTCCACACCCTGTCGAACGGAGTCCGCGTCATCTGCGACCCCATGCCGGGGCTCAAGACCCTGGCTGTCGTCGTCACCGTCAAGGGCGGGGCGCGGTGGGAGCCGCTGGATCGATCCGGCTGGTCGCACCTGCTGGAACATCTGGTATTCAAGGGCGCCGATGACATGGCCGCGCGCGAGATCGTCGAGCGGATCGAGGCCGAGGGCGGCACGATCAACGCCTCCACCGGATACGAGCGGACCAGTTTCGAGGTGCGGGGTCTGGACGGGTCGCTGCCGTTGGCGATGCAGGTGCTGTCGGACCTGGTGTTCCGCCCCACGCTGGACCCCGCCGAGATCGAGCGCGAGAAGGACGTGGTGGCCCAGGAGATCGCCGAGGCCTTCGACACGCCCGACGACCATGTGTTCGAAATGGTCCAGACCCGCGCCTTCACCGGCCAGCCGCTGGGTCGGCCGATCCTGGGCTCGATCAACAGTCTGAAGCCGGCGGACAAGGCCAGCGTCGAGGCCTGGCGCGCGCGGCTGTATTCGCCCGACCGGATGGTGGTGTCGGTGTCGGGCGCAGTGGACGAGACCGAACTGCTGGCCCTGGCCGAGCGCTGGTTCGGCGATGCGGTCGCGACCCCGGTCGAGGCGCCCGCGCCGGCCGCCTTCGTCGGCGGCCATGCGAAACTGACGCGCAAGATCGAACAGGCCAATCTGGTGTTCCAACTGCCGGCCCTGTCGGCGACCGATCCGGCCCTGTCGGCCATGCGGCTGTTCGGCGAAATCCTGGGCGGGGGCATGGCCTCCCGCCTGTTCCAGAGCGCGCGCGAGGAGCGGGGCCTGGCCTACGCCATCGACGCCTATCAGGAGCCGTATGAGGACACGGGCGTGCTGGGCATCTATGCCGGCGCGGCGGCGGACCGGGCCAAGGAATTGGCCGAGGTGGCGGCGGCCGAGGTGCGGGCCATGGCCGAGACCGGCCCGACCGAAAAGGAACTGTCGCGGGCCAAGGCGGTAATGAAGGCCGGTCTGTGGATGTCGGACGAAAACCCGATGAGCCGGGCAGGCCGCAACGCCGCCCAGACCCTGATCTTCGGCGCGCCGCGCTCCAGCCTGTCGATGACCGAACAGCTGGAAGCCCAGACGGTCGAGGACGTGCGGGCGGTCGGCGGGCGGTTGCTGGCCTCGGGCCAGGCGGCCAGCGCCGTGCTGGGGCCGAAGTCGGCGGGACCGGCAGGCGAGGCATTCGCGACGGCTCTGTTCAAGCCCTGACGGAACATCCTGGCGCGCGGATCGGTTATGCTGACGCTTGAACCCGCCCCCATCCCCGGAGAATCCTATGCCCGTCCGCGTCGCCCTGATCGTCGGCAGCCTGCGCAAGGGATCCTATTCCCGCGCCATCGGTCTGGAGCTGAAGGCGCTCGCGGCGCCGGGGCTGGAGATCGAACCCATCGAGATCGGCGACCTGCCGCTCTATGATCCCGACCTGGAAACCGACAGCCCGCCGCCCGCCTGGGAACGGTTCCGCGAGGAGGTCGAGACCACGCAGGCCGTGCTGTTCGTGACCCCGGAATACAATCGGTCGATCCCCGGCGCGCTGAAGAACGCCCTGGACGTCGGCTCGCGCCCCTATGGCCACAGCATCTGGCAGGGCAAGCCCGCCGCCATCGTCAGCGTCTCGCCCGGCGCTATCGGAGCCTTCGGCGCCAACCACCACCTGCGCCAGCCCCTGGTCTTCCTGAACATGCCCACGATGCAGCAGCCCGAGGCCTATATCGGCAACGTCGCCGACCTGCTGGACGACGACGGCAAGCTGAAGAAGGACGATACGAGGGCGTTCCTGAAGAGCTTCACGGACGCCTTTGCGGCGTGGATCGACAAGACGAAGGGCTGAGGTCGGCCTGAGCGCCGACTCGACTCTCTCGGTGGAAGGTGACCACGTCTCTGCATCGGGGGGCGAAAGCCAATGGTATTGGAACGACTGGCTTACGTCAGCTGCTCGACGCGGCCTGCGGAGGCGCTGATTGGCGTCTCCGACATCGTCGAGCAGTCGGTTCGAAACAACCGGGCCAACAACATCACCGGAGCCCTGGCGTTCACATCATCCCGCTTCGCCCAGGTCCTGGAAGGGTCGCACGGGTCGCTGGATGTCCTGGTGTTGAAGCTCGCGATGGATACGCGTCACTGCGACATGGTGATCGTGGATCGCGTGCCGATCCAGCATCGGCGCTTTGCCGACTGGGCCATGATCGCGCCGCGCTTCACGCCTCATGGACAGGTCAGGTTGGTTGCGATCATCGACGATAGAACGCCCTCGATGACGGATCTGACCGAACTCCTGTTCGAACTGGTCGGCGAGCAGAAGGCCGAAAGCGGCCCGCACGTATAGGTCTGCAACGTCAATGAAGTCGGGTTTCGCAATCCAGACTGCTGCCCTGACGATCGTCGTGAGCGGGGATGGAAGTCGGCCTTCGTCGGGAAGTATTTCTTCGAGGCCGGAAATCAATCATCGGCGCGGCAATCGTAACAATACAATGGTGTCGTCGATGTCGCGTAAATGGGCGCTAAAAGCCACAACCGTTAAAGGTTCGAATTTCGATCCCGATAAGTAAAATGGAACGAAATACTCTGTCGAACGCTGATATGGGGAACAGCGTTATTGGACGCGAACCCATGTGCCTCTCTATCAAGATGAAGATCACTTCGACCATCAGGTTCTAGACCTCGGCGGCTTTCTTGCGTCGTTGCTCGTAGGTCTGGGCGCCCATATGAAACGAAGAGATGCAGCCCGCCCAGCCGCGACGGTCGATCCCAAGGAGATTTGGGCTGTGGATTGCACCACGGAGCCTGCCGACCAGTCGTTCGCAGACGAGCCCGAGCTAAAGGCCGCCTAGACCCGGAATTGAAAACGGCGGCTCCGTGAGGAGCCGCCGTCGCCATATCAGCCGTGAAGCTGAAATCAGCCGATGGTTTGCAGCTGGCCAGCCGATTCCTTGCCCGAACGCTTGTCGCGTTCCAGTTCGTAGGAAACCTTCTGGTTTTCATCCAGGCCGCGCAGGCCAGCGCCTTCGACGGCCGAGATGTGGACGAAGACGTCCTTGCCGCCGTCGTCGGGTTGGATGAAGCCGTAACCCTTGGTCGGGTTGAACCATTTAACAGTGCCGGTAGCCATTTTGAGACCTCCGTTAGAAGTTGACCGAGGGAACGCCCCTGCGGCCTGTCGGGTCTGAATGGGAGCGGCCTTGACTCGTGCGTTCGCAGAGAGAGTGGGCGTTACGCAGAGAGATCGACGAAGCCTATGTGCGCAGATATTTGTGACGGATGCAAGCGCGGGCGATGTGAAGGAAATTCAACGGCCGGAACGGTTTAGCTTGGCGGACGTTGTTAGGGGCACGAAAGGCTCCCATCATGAACCGCACTCACGTCGTGGAGCGCGCTTACCAGCTCGCCCGTTCGCCCGACTGTCTGAACACCGGCGACGTCGTCAAGGCCTTGTCCGGAGAGGGTTATTCCGGCGCCGAGATCTCGCATTTTCAGGGCAGTTCGATCCGCGCCGACCTGAACCGCATCTGCAAGATGCCCAAGCCGGACGCCGCCAACGCCGAGGCGGAACAGGCGTCCGGCGCCGCCTGACGCGACCTCAATGCGCGCCGGCCCCGTCCGGCAGATGCATCTTCTCGAACCGCCCCACTCGCGCGACCAGGGTGCGGGCGGCGTCGTTCATGCCCACCACCTCGACCTGCGCGCCCTGGCGGCGATAGCGGAAGACGACCTTGTCAACGGCCGCGACGCCGGTCAGGTCCCACAGATGGGCGTCGCTGAGATCGATCTCGACGCGTGTGGGATGGCCATGGTGCTCGAAGCTGGCGGCGAACAGGTCGGCCGAGGCGAAGAAGAGCTGACCTGACACGCGGTAGCGCAGCACGCCGTCTTCGGGCGTCTCGATCTCGGTGACCGTGATCGTCTTGCCGACCTTGCGCATGAAGAAGACCGCCGACAGCAGCACGCCCAGGATCACGCCCTTTGACAGGTCGTGGGTCAAAACGACCGTGACGGTGGTGGCGATCATGACCACCGAAGACTGGAAGGGCAGGCTGCGCAGGTTCCGCAACGAGGACCAGTCGAACGTCCCGACCGAGACCATGATCATGACCGCGACCAGGGCCGCCATGGGGATCTGCGCGACCCAGTCCTGAAGCACCAGCATCAGGAACAGAAGGAACAGACCGGCCCACAGGGTGGACAGCCGCCCGCGCGCACCCGACCCCACATTGATCATCGACTGGCCGATCATGGCGCAGCCGGCCATGCCGCCAAACAGGGGCGACAGGATGTTGGCGATGCCCTGGCCGCGCGTCTCGCGATCCTTGTCCGACGGGGTGTCGGTGATGTCGTCGATCAGATTGGCGGTCAGCAGGCTTTCCAGCAAACCCACGAAGGCCAGGGTCGCCGAGATCGGGGCGATGATGGCCAACGTCTCCCACGTCAGGGGGACGGCGGGCAGGTGGAACATCGGCAGGGTCGTGGGCATCTGGCCCATGTCGCCGACGGTGCGCACGTCCAGCTTCATCACGATCACCACCGCGCTGATGGCGACGATGGCGACCAGGGGCGAGGGCACGGCCTTTGTGATGCGGGGAAAGCCGTAGATGACCACCAGAGCCGCCGCGACCAGGGCGTAGGTGATCCAGCCCCTGCCGATCAGCTCGGGCATCTGGGCCAGGAAGATCAGGATCGCCAAGGAGTTGACGAAGCCGGTCATGACGCTGCGGCTGACGAACTTGATGTAGCGGCCCAGCTTCAGCAGGCCGATGACGATCTGGAACACGCCGCACAGGATGGAGGCGGCGAACAGATATTCGATGCCATGGTCGCGCACGAGGGTAACCATCAGCAGGGCCATGGCCCCGGTCGCGGCCGAGATCATGGCCGGACGCCCGCCGACGAAGGCGATGGTCACCGCGATGACCACGCTGGCGTAAAGGCCCACGGCCGGATCGACGCCGGCGATGATAGAAAAGGCGATGGCTTCGGGGATCAGGGCCAGGGCCACGACGGTCCCCGCCAGCAGGTCGCGGCGAGGATTGGCGAGCCATTGCTGGCGCGCGGAGGCGATGATGGACATTTCAGGATTTCATCTGGATGAGCCGCGCCCGATGGTTCGGTTTCAAGGCGGTTCGGTTTCCCAGCGGATCGGCGGCGGGGATAGCCACCCGTCGCCTGCGAACAGGGCCGGGTCCAAGGTGATGGCGTCCTGATGCGGCGTTGCGCCGCGAAAAGCAAGCGTGGCGGCTAGAGCGAAATCGGTTGAGTTGGACGCAGTCCAACTCAGCTCAGATTTCGCTCCAGCATCAATCTGGAGCCTGATTCACGGCATCAGCGGAATCGCGAAGCGATTCCACCTCAGCCGATCAGGCTCTAAACCAGGCCGTCCATCGCCGGCGCCTCGGCGGCGCTGGCGGGGAAGACGCGGGCGTCCAGGGCGGCGCGGTCCAGGCCCATATGATCGCGCAGCACGCCCTTGAACACCGAACGGATGTCCATCGTCGGCGCCAGGTCGCGGTC
Organism: Brevundimonas sp.; assembly: GCF_041648115.1. Taxonomy (GTDB): domain Bacteria; phylum Pseudomonadota; class Alphaproteobacteria; order Caulobacterales; family Caulobacteraceae; genus Brevundimonas. The sequence continues at coordinate 67,073 of NZ_JBAZPR010000006.1, read as the reverse complement.
CTCGAACAGACGGTTGTCGGCCAGGGTCGGCCAGTCGCCGATGGGGCCGCCGCGCTTGATCGCCCCGCCCGCCAGCAACAGCGACGAGCCGGTGCCGTGGTCTGTGCCTTGCGTGCCGTTGGCGCGGGCGGTGCGGCCGAACTCGGTGGCAACGACGACAGCGGTTCGCGACCAGGTCTCGCCCAGCCCGTCCTTCAGGCCCGTGACCAGTTGATCCAGGCCGGTCAGCCGTGTCTGAAGCTGCGCCTTCTGGCCTGCGTGGGTATCCCAGCCGTCCAGCGAGACGGCGACGATGTCGGCCCCCTCGGCGCCGGTCATCAGGCGGGCGACGGCGCGACCCAGGCCCTGGACGTCGTTGCGGCGTACGCGCGCCTCGTCGCCGTCCATGTTCTGCCCTTGGCCGACCAGTTCCTCTGTCGCCAGGCCGCGCGCCAGGTTCTGGCCCAGCATCGGATCCTCGACATAGAGATCCTGCAGCAGGGAGGCGATGCGGTCGCCGCCGCGCACCTGTCCGCCCGGCGCCCAGCTGGAGACGGGGGCGTCGCCGCGCAGGATCAACGGCGTCTGGGCGCCGATCGACAGGCCCTTCAGCGACGTGCCGCCGGCCGCGACGATGGCGCGGTTCAGCCAGCCGTCGGTCTGTTGACGCAGACCCTCGCCGCCGTTCTCCAACACGTCCTGGGCATCGAAATGGGAGCGGATGCGGACGGGCAGGGCCACGGCGGGCGCGAACCGCATCTGGCCCAGGCCATACAGGTCGTGCAGGCCGGCCAGCGCCGGATGCAGGCCGAAACCTTCGCCCAGCGCCAGGGCGCCGTTCGCCTCGCCAGGGGCGGCGATGGCCAGGCCGCCACGTAGCGGAACGTAGTTGGGGTCGCCATAGGGGACGGTGACGGACAGGCCGTCCATGGCGCCGCGCGCAATGACGACGACCAGCTTGTTGGCCGGGCCGTTGGTCTGGGCGGCGACCCGTCCGGCGAAGGCCAGGCCGACCCCGGCCGAGGCGGCGGCCAGCAGACGGCGGCGGTTCATATTGAGGGCGGTCATCGGCGTTGGAACTCCGGCGACATGAAGAGAAGGGTGAGGGCCTCGGGCCGGCTTTCGGCGCGGGCGACGGCGAGGCGCGTGCGCTCGCTGAGGCGCGCACCGAGGGCGGCGACGGCGAGGGCGTTCGGGTCCGCCGCCTGGGCTGCGTCGGCGGCGGTGCGCGACCAGTTCAGCCGTTTGACCAGGGCGTCGGGACCGGCCCAGTCGGCGGCCGCGTCGGGCCAGCCCTCGGGCGAGGGGGCGGCGAACGGCGGCTGGCCCATGTCCAGCAGGGCCTGACGCAGCGGCTGAATCCGCTGGGGCCGGGTTCCCAGGGCGCGATGGGTGGAGACGACGAAGTCGTAGGGCGTCTTGATCTTGGCGGGCTGGGGCGTCCAGGTCTCGGGCGCATCGATCAGGGCGCGGGCGACCTGGGCCAGGTCGCCGCCGGATCGGGTCCAGGCGTCTTCCAGCCGGGCGACCAGGGCCGGTGGCGGGTCGTCGGCGACGAAATGGGCGGCGAGGCGGCGCGACAGGCGTTTGGCGGTCGCCGGATGGCGAGCCAGGTCGCGCAGGATGGCCTGACCCTGGGCCAGGCCCGACGCCGGATAGGTCTTGCCCATCACCGTGCGGACGCCCGGTTCATGGACATTGGCGCGGAAGACGAAGCCGTCGGGGCCGGGCTCGATCTGGTTCGCCATCGCTCGGGCCCGACGGGGCCTGTTGGGAGAAGGGTTGGCGGTCTGGCCTTGGTCACGCGCAGTAGGGATCGACCAGCCGGTCAGGGCGCGGGCCAGTTCGGTCACGTCGCCTTGGGTATAGCCGCCGTCCGCGCCGACGGTGTGCAACTCCATCATCTCGCGGGCCAGGTTCTCGTTCAGCCCGGCGTTGCGGCGCGCGCCGGCCATGCTGTCGGGACCGACCGAGCGGGCCTGGTCCAGGTATAGAAGCATGGCGGGATGCTGTTCGGCGGCCAGGACCAGATCCTCGAACCGGCCGAAGACGTGGGGGCGGATGGCCTCGCGCTCGTACTGGCCGACGAAGGCGCCGCTGGCGAACTTGACGGCCGAGACGGTGACGGCGTTGGCCCAGAACAGCGCCCACCGCTCGGCGAACCCGTCGTCGGTCGTGGCGCCCAGTTGGGCGCGGGCCAGAAACTCCTGGGCTGTGTCCTGGGTGATGTCGCGACGCGCGGCCTGACGGGCCTCGCGCCGGGCGACGGCCTGGGGATCGGCGGCGGACGCGGTCTGCGCCGTGTCTGACGCCATGGACGTGGGCGGGCGCCGGTCGCGGCGAACCTGACCGGCGTCGCTCTGATAGTCGACATACTGGGCGACGCGTTCGGCGGTGTCGGCAAACTGGCCGGACGGCTGTGGCGCGCCCTGGGGCCGGATCTGAGCCGTGGCCCAGCCGCGCGGATCTGCGGCGACGCGTTCGATCTCGCCAGGCCTGGCGCCGAGACCCAGGCGGGTCAGGGCGATGGCGGCGTCGGTCGGTGATGAAGCCATGGCCTTCTCCTGGTCCGTCCCCGCAGAGTGTAACGCAGTCGGTGCGTAAACTCCGTCGCGAGATCGGATCAAAGGATCAGGCGGGCTGGGCCAGGCCCGCCTCGGCGTCGGCGATCAGGTCGCGGTCGTCCACCTGCCACGGGTGGAAATCGGGTTTGTAGAAGGCGACATAGTCCCCGAGCATGCGGCGATACAGGCCCGGCTTCAGCCACAGCCAGCGGAACAGGCCCCACCGCGCCTTCCAGCCGACGATGCCGTCCTGTTTCAGCAGCATCAGGGTCGTCTCGCGCACCGTTCGGGTGAACAGCAGGGTCGTCAGGAACATGGCCCAGCGTCGCAACCGCCAGCGCTTCAGCGGGCTGAGGTCGCGGGTGGCGTGCAGGAAGACGTCATAGGCCACGCCCTTGTGTTCGATTTCCTCGATGGAGTGCCAGCGCCACAGGCGGGCCAGGTCGGGGGGCGAGCCCTTCAGCAGGTCCGGGTCGGCCAGAAGCCGATGGGCGAAGGCGGCGGTGAAATGCTCCAGCGCCATGGTGGCGGCCAGCTGGGCGATTGCCGGGCGGGCGCGGGCGAGGTCGAGGCGGGCCGTGACATAGGCCTCGATCTCGGCGGTCTCGTAGCCGGCGCGGGCGGTGATGGCGTTGAAGGCCATGTGTTCGCGCGTATGGGCGCCTTCCTGAACGGTGAAGGCGCGGATGTCGGCGGCCAGGTTCGCGGGCGTATCCTTGGCGAACCGCTTGACCGACTGGATGAAGAACCGCTCGCCGTCGGGAAAGGTCAGACTGAGAGCGTTCATCACTGCCGTGCCGAACGGGTCGCCGTTCAGCCACCAGCGTGGCGTCGGGGCCTCGCGGTCGATATGCAGGTCGCGCGGCTTGATCTGGAGGTCGGCGGGGGTGGCGGATTTCGCCATGGTTCTGCTCCTCGATTTCGAGCGGAATATGGAGTTAACTGACATCAATGTCAACTAATAGTCCGGTGAAGCGGCGACGCGGGGCGGTAGCGCGCGAAGAGGCGCTGGAAGCGGCGCGCGACCTGCTGCTGTCCGGCGGCCCGGCGGCGGTGACGCTGAAGGCGGTGGGCGAGCGGATGGGCGTGGGCCACGCCAATCTGATCCACCATTTCGGCTCGGCCGCCGGGCTTCAGGGCGCGCTGATGGACGCGATGGTGCGCGATCTGGCCGAACGGATCGAGGCCGGCCTGAACAAAGGATCGGGCGAAGGGCGCGAGGGCGTGGAGCCGGATCGGTTGATGACCGTCGTCTTCGACGCCTTCGGCAAGGGCGGGGCGTCGCAGATGGCGGCCTGGCTGGCCCTGGCGCGCGAACAGGGGCGGGCGGAAAGCTTCGGCGGGGTGGTGCGGGACTTGGCCGACCGGCTGGCGGCCATGGCGCCCGACGATCCCCGGGCGGCCGAACGGGCGCGGTCGCTGGTCATGACGGCGGCCTATATGGCGTTCGCCGAGGGGCTGATCGGTGAAATATTGACGCCGATGCTGGGCGCGCCCGACGGTCTGGGCCGCGAACTGGCGTTGAAGCTGACGGCGACAGTCTTGGCGGAACCGTGAGTTCAGGCCACAGTCGTCCTGTTGTATGAGGCGTCATGGCCCTGTTGGACTGGATGAGCGATGTGGCCGGGCCGGTGGTCCGGGGCGACGGCGTGCTGCTGCGGCCGCCGCGCGCGGGCGACTATGCCGCCTGGTCCACGCTGCGTGACGGATCACGCGACTATCTGCAACCGTGGGAGCCGGCCTGGCCCGACGACGACCTGACCAAGGCGGCGTTCCGGCGCCGGCTGTCCATCTATGCGCGCGAGATGGAGCTGGGCCACGCCTGGCCCTTCTTCGTGCTGGTGGACGGCGGCAAGACCCTGGCGGGGGCGGTGACCCTGTCGAACGTGCGGCGCGGCGTCGCAGAGACGGGGACGCTGGGCTACTGGGTCGGCCAGCCCCATTCCGGTCAGGGCGTGGCGACGGCGGCGGTGCAGGCGGTGGTCGGCTATGCGTTCGAGAAGCTGAAACTGCACCGGCTGGAGGCGGCCTGCCTGCCGAGCAACCACGGTTCGCGTCGGGTTCTGGAGAAATCGGGCTTTCGCAACGAAGGTCGGGCTCGCGCTTATTTGAAAATTAACGGCGAGTGGGCAGATCATCTGCTGTTCGGCCTGGTCGAGGACGAGCGTTGACGGCCGGGGGCCGTCTGGAAGGGCGAGACGCGTGACACCACGATCCCGATCGCTGGCCTGGGACGCCACGACCGCCATCGAGGCGTTGGCGGCCGCCGACACGGCCCTGTGGGTCTGGACGCCGGCGACGGACGAGCTGCGCTTCACCGGCGCGACGCGGTCGCTGGGGCTGGGGCCGCTGGCCCCGGAATGCACGGCCGCCGGCTTCGTGGCCCTGGCCATGCCGCAGGATCGCAGCCTGGCCGAACGCATGCTGAAGCCCCAGGACGAGGGGGCCGAGGTCGCCGTACGCCTGCGGATGCGCGGGTCCGAGACCTGCCTGTGGCGCGGCGTCTGGCTGGAGGACGGACTGCGCGCCGCCGGCGTCGTGGCGCTGGAGACCAAGTTCGCCGGATCGGATCGCGATACTCTGACAGGCCTGCTGGACCGTCGCGCCTTCATTGCGCGCGTGGGCGAGGTTCTGACCCAGCCGGGCGAATACGAGATCGTGGTCGGCGACGTGGACCGGTTGAGGCGCCTGAACGAGGCGCTGGGGCATGAGCGGACCGACCTGGTGTTGTCGGCTCTGGGCTCGCGCCTGGCCGCCGCCTTCAACAAGGACGCCTCGGCGGCGCGGATCGGCGAGGACGAGTTCGCCATCATCGTGCCCAAGACCGCCTCGCACACCAGCTATCGCGTGCGTGACGCGCTGGAGCAGCCGCTGCGGGTGGCGGGCTTCGACATCTATCCGACCGTCTCCATCGGGGCGGTGATGGTGGAGGGCGGGCCGGATGCGCCCGACGCCGCCGAACTGTTGCGCCGGGTCGAGCTGGCGGTGGAATCGGCCAAGGGCGCCGGGCGCGGCGGATCGGCCGCCTATGGCCGGGCGCTGGAGAGCGACAGCCTCAGCCGTCTGGCGCTGGAGGCGGACCTCAGGAACGCCTTCGTGCGCGGCGAGATCGTGCCCTTCTTCCAGCCCATCGTGAACCTGAACACCGGGGCGGTGGCGGGCTTCGAGGCCCTGGCGCGCTGGCGTCACCCGCGCCGTGGCTTGGTGCCGCCGGACGAGTTTCTGGGCCTGACCGCCGATCTGGGGATGATGAACGACCTGGGCCTGCTGATGATGACCCAGTCGGCGCGGCAACTGGCCGAATGGATCGAACGCCATCCGCTGGCGGGCAAGATGTTCTGCAGCGTCAACCTGTCGGTCGGCGAGATCGAACGCCCGCACCTGTGCGAAGACGTGGCGCGCATCATCAAGGAAACCGGCCTGCCCAAGGGCGCGCTGAAGCTGGAGGTCACCGAGGGCGACATCATGCGCGACACCGCGCACGCCGCCGAGGTGCTGCAATCGCTGAAGGATGTCGGGGCGTCGCTGGCGCTGGACGACTTCGGCACCGGCTTCTCGTCGCTGTCCTATCTGGCGCGCCTGCCGTTCGATACGCTGAAGATCGACCGCTATTTCGTGCTGACGATGAATAAGGACGAAGGCTCGGCCAAGATCGTCAAGTCGGTGGTCAACCTGGGCCGCGACCTGTCGCTGGAAGTCGTCGCCGAAGGCGTCGAGAACGCCGAACTGGCCCGCCTGCTGCTGGACGCCCAATGCCACTACGGCCAAGGCTTCGGCTATGCGCCTGCGTTGCCGGCTCAGGAGGCCGAAGTCTATTTAGCCGAGAGCCTGGCCGACGGGACCGCGCCGTTGAAGCAGCGGTCGGCGTAGAATTAACTTTCCAGGTTTCGTCATCCTGGGCCTTGTGCCTAGGATCCATAGACTCCGTCGCGGACGGTGAGCCCCGGCCGACGCCGGGAGTCTGGATCCTCGCCACAAGGGCGAGGATGACGGATCGGGGGAGCCGCCATGACCGACGCCAGACTGGAGATCGCCGCCGGCTTTGCGACCTTGCAGGGGCCCAAGGCGGACAATCAGGATTTCGGCGGCGTCCATATCGGCACGGCGGCCGAGCAGCGCGAGCATGGGGTCGTGGCGGTGATCGCCGACGGGGTGTCGGGGTCCAAGGCCGGGCGGATGGCGGCGGAGCTGACGACGCGCAGCTTCATCGACGGCTATCTGGACCAAAACCCGCTGAACGGCATCGCCGCCAACGGGATCAAGGCGCTGAGGGGCTTCAACCGCTGGCTCCATTCGCGCGGCAGGATCGATCCGGCGATGGAGGGGGCGGCGACCACATTCACGGCGGTCATCCTGCGCGGGCGCGAGGCGACGGCGCTTCATGTGGGCGACAGCCGGGCCTGGCATTTCCGCGACGGCGTTCTGACGCGGCTGACGGAGGATCATACGCGTTCTCAGCAGGGGCTCAGCCATGTGCTGTACCGCGCCGTGGGCATAGAGGCGGACGTGAAGCTGGACGTGCGTCAGCTGCGGCTGGAGCCGCACGACCGGCTGCTGCTGACCACCGACGGGGTGCATGGGGTGCTGGCCGATGCGGTGATCGCGGGCCTGCTGGGACGACGCAGTTCGCCCGATGCGGACGCCAAGGCGATCCTGGCCGAGGTCGAGGCGGCGGGCGCGCGCGACAACGCCACCGCCATCGTCATCGACGTGGTTCGCACCGGCGCGCCCGACTGGGAAGCGATCACGGCCGAGGCGGAAGGGCTGGCCATCCTGCCGCCGCCCGCCGTGGGCGACAATGTCGACGGCTTCGCCTTGCAGCGGCTGGTCGCGGACGGGCGCTATACGCGGCTGTTCTTGGGTAAGGACACGCTGGGCGACGGGAGCATGGTGGTGCTGAAGTTCCCCAAGCCCGCCGTGGTGTCCGAGCATGGCGCGCGCACCGCCTTCCTGCGCGAGGCCTTCATCGGCCGGCGCATAGACAGCCCCTTCGTCGGCAAGGTGCTGAGCCTGGATGCCGGCCGCCAGAGCCGGCTCTATATCGCCCAGCCATTTTATGCCGGTCAGACCCTGCACGCGCGGCTGGCGGAGGAGGGGCCGTTCGAGATCGCAGAGGGGATCGGCGTGGCCCTGCGTCTGTCGCGCGCGGTGTCGGCCCTGCACCGGGCAGGGGTGACCCACCGCGACATCAAGCCGGACAATGTGATCCTGGAGACCAACGACGGGCTGAAGCTGGTCGATCTGGGGGTGGCGCGTCTGCGGCTGGCCGAGGAGTTCGCAGAGGCCGAGGCGCCGGGCACCGCCGGCTACAAGGCGCCCGAGATGTATGCGGGCGAGAGCGGCAACGCCGCCACCGACCAGTTCGCCCTGGGGGTGACGCTGTATCGGCTGTTCACCCGCACCTATCCGTGGGGCGAGGTCGATCCGGCCGATGCGCCGCGCTTCGACCGGGCGCCCGTTCCGCCGACGCGGCATCGGCCGGACATGCCCGCCTGGCTGGAGGCGGCCATCATGCGCGCCGTCGCCGTCGATCCAAACGAGCGGTTCGAGGATGTGGAGGAGCTGATCCACGTGCTGGAAACCGGCAGCGCCGTCGCCGCCCCGCCACCGCGCCAGCTGTCCCTGATCGAGCGCGATCCGGTGCGGTTCTGGCAGGGGGTCAGCCTGCTGCTGTTGCTGGCGCTGCTGGTGTCGATGGCGACGCGTTAGGCCCCCATACGTCCAGATTAAGCGTTTGGATGTGCGACATTTAGCGATGCGACGTCAGGGAACCTGTGGCCGCGTTCGGCTTTTGTGACGGCGAGCGGGGATATCGCGCCCGCACTTTTGGCACGAAAGCCTCCCCAATGATCAAGACTCTCGCATCCAGCGCCCTGGCGCTGGCCATGGTCTCCACCCCCGCCCTGGCGCAATCGGTCGCCCCTGACTGGTCCGGCCCCTACGTCGGCATCTTCGGCGGTTACAACCAGTCGAACGACGACGGCGACGAAAACCTCGGCTTCGACCGCAATCTGGATGGCCGCTACGGCGATCAGGTTTCGACCGCCCTCGGCGCCAACGCCTTCAGCCCCGGCTTCTGCGGCGGCATGGCGACCAGCACTGCGCCCGGCACCGGCTGCCGTGACGACAACGACGGCGTCGAAGCGGGCGTCCGCGCCGGCTACGACATGCAGTTCGGCAACTTCGTCGTCGGCGCCTTGGCGGAATACAGCGTCAACAATGTGCAGGACTCGGTGACGGGCTTCTCGACCACCCCGGCCTTCTACACCTTCACGCGCGAACTGGAGAGCACGGCGGCCGCCCGTCTCAAACTGGGCTACGCCTATGGCCCGGCCCTGATCTACGGCACCGGCGGTTACGCCTATGGCAAGTTCGAGAACAAGTTCCGCACCTCGAACCAGGCCAACAGCTTCACCGAAACCAGCGAAGGCGACGACGGTGACGGCTGGCAGGCCGGCGGCGGCGTGGAATACGCGCTGGGTCGCGGCCTGACGGTCAACGGCGAATACCTGTACACCTCGCTGGACGTCGAAAGCCCGGTGATCCGCGTCGGCAACAATGGCACGACCCCGGTTGCCAACCCCTTCATCTCGGCCCCGAACACGACGGGCACCGACATGATCCGGAGCAACGGCAAGTTCGGAACCCACATGTTCCGCATCGGCATGAACTACCGCTTCTAGGTCCTAAAAATGGGGCGGCTGAGCTCAGGCTCTGCCGCCCTGACTGGACAACATGGCCGCGTCCACGCCCATCTGGGCCAAGGCGCGGGTCCATTTCGACGTGTGTTCGCCGTCGAAGATCAGATCGAGATCGGCGTCGGCGGTCAGCCAGACGTTCTCGGCCAACTCTCCCTCCAACTGCCCCTCGCCCCAGCCGGCATAGCCCAGCAGCAGCGCCGAACGGCTTGGCCCCGAGACCGCGTCGGTCATGGCGGCCAGGGCCTCGCGCGTGCCGGTCATGGCCAGGCCGTCGCCGAAGGGCAGGCTGTCGTCCCCTATCATCCAGTCGTCGGTGTGCAGCACGAAGCCGCGCTCGCGCTCGACCGGCCCGCCCATCAGGACCGCACGGCCGATCGACTGGTCCGGGGCCGGAGCCTCCAGCTTGTCTAGAACCGTCTTCAGATCCACGCCCGGCGCCGGGTGGTCCAGCCGCAGGCCCATGGCGTGATCCGGCCCGTGGGCGCAAATCAGGATGACGGCGTGTTCGAACCGGGGGTCGTCGATGCCGGGCATGGCGACCAGCAGGCGGCCGGTCAGGGTGGAGGCTTGGCTCATGATCCGATCATCGGTCGCGAAAGCGGCGCTTGCAAGTCGAGCGGACGCTTGCGGTCCCGGCGGCGCTCTCTATGTGTCGCTGACGGCGTCTAGAACCCCGTCAGCCCCAACCTCAGCGAGACAATCATGACCATCCAGATCGGCGATCGCATCCCGAACGCGACCCTCGCCCAGGCGACCGCCGAAGGGCCCAAGCCCGTCAGCACCGCCGACATCTTCGCGGGCAAGACCGTGGCCCTGTTCGCCGTGCCCGGCGCCTTCACCCCGACCTGCTCGGCACGCCACCTGCCAGGCTTCAAGGATCACCTGTCCGACATCCAGGGCAAGGGCGTCGATACGGTCGCCTGCATCTCGGTCAACGACGCCTTCGTCATGAAGGCCTGGGCCGACAGCCAGGACATCACCGAAGACAGCATCGTCATGCTGGCCGACGGCAACGGCGAACTGACCAAGGCCCTGGGCCTGGTGCTGGACGGTTCGGGCTTCGGTCTTGGCGAGCGTTCGCAACGCTATTCGATGCTGGTCAAGGACGGCGTGGTCGAGCAGTTGAACATCGAACAGGGCGGCGAGTTCAAGGTCTCCTCGGCCGAGCATCTGCTCGCGCAGCTCTGATGGGGGTCGATCCAGGCTATCGCTTTGCTACTTGAGCCTGGATCGACGCAAGTAATGAGCGATGTGTTCAGCCCCGAGAAGCGCAGCGCCGTGATGCATCGCGTGAAGGGCAAGGACACGTCGCCGGAGCTGGCCGTGCGCAGGATCCTGCGCGCGGCCGGGATCGGTTATCGGCTGGGCGGTATGGGTCTGCCCGGTCGGCCGGATGTCGTGATGAAGGGCCGCCGGGTCGCCGTGTTCGTCCACGGCTGTTTCTGGCACGGCCACGACTGTGCGCGCGGCGCGCGCCAGCCCAAGACCAACGCCGACTACTGGATCGCCAAGATCGCCCGCAATCGCGCCCGCGACGCCGCCGCCGTTCAGGCGCTGGAGGCGTCAGGCTGGCGCGTGGTGACGGTGTGGGAATGCGAGATGCGTGGGCCGGATTTCGCCGCGACCCTGGTCGCCGCCGTCAGGGATCAGGCGGCCTCGGTCCGGGCCTGAGCGGCGGTCTCGTCCAGGACGTGTTGCAGGGAGCCGATCAGCGCCGTGGGCGTCAGGGGCTTGGAGACGAAATAGGCCATGCCGGCCGCCTGACAGGCCGCGACATCCTCGGGCGCGGTGTCGGCGGTGACGGCGACGACGGGCGTGCGGGCGTTGGGTCCGCCGCCGGCGCGCAGGCGACGCGTGGTCTCGCGCCCGTCTAGTTCGGGCATGCGCACATCCATGAATATGACGTCGAAGACGGCTTCCTCGCAGCGCTGCAAGGCGATCAGGCCATCGGCGGCGGTGGTGATCTCGCAGCCCAGCGGCTGAAGGATCAGCTGCACCGCGCGGCGGTTGATGTCGTGGTCGTCCACGACCAGAAGGCGCAGGGGCTGGTCGTCCGTGTCGTTCGGCTCGGCCCTCGCTTCGACGCGTGCGGGGGCTGGCGCCAGTTCAGGTGCGTGGGCGGGTGCAACGACAGCCTGGGCTGCGGGCGCCAAGGGGGGCAGCGACCGGGCGATGTCCAGGCGGCTTTCCTCGACGATTTCCGCGATCGGCTCGGCGTCCTCGCCCTTGGGCAGGATCAGGGAGACGGTGAAGCGCGATCCCTGGCCGGGCGTGCTGCGCACCGTCAGGCGTCCGCCCATCAGGTCGATCAGATTGCGGCTGATCGCCAGGCCCAGGCCCGAGCCGCCATAGCGGGCGGTAACCCCGTCGGCCGTCTGGTCGAAGGGGGTGAACAGGCGCGCCAACTGGTCGGTCGTCATGCCGGGGCCGGTGTCGACGATCTCGAACAGCAGGGCGTAGCCCGACGGTTCCTCGGACCAGGCCTGGACCCGCAGGGTGATCTGGCCTTCTTCGGTGAACTTCATCGCGTTCGACATCAGGTTGTTGAGCACCTGACGGATGCGCATCACGTCGCCCTTGACCTGGCGGGGGACGCCGTTCGCGCCCTCGACACGCAGCCTCAGGCCCTTGGCGTCGGCCGGGCCGCGCCACAGTCGAAGCGTCTGGGCCAGCATCTGACGCAGGTCGAAGTCGTTGGCCTCGACCGTCATGCGGCCCGCGCCGATGCGGCTGTGGTCCAGCAGGTCGTCCAGCAGGGCCTTCATCATCAGACCGGCGTCGGTGATCAGGTTGGCGCTGGCGCGAGACTGGGCGTCGGGCGCGCGCAGTTCGGCGGCGCCGGTCAGGATGGCGCCGATGGGCGTGCGCAGGTCGTGACCGACGGCGGCCAGGAAGGCGGTGTGATCGGCCAGGCTGCGTTCGGCCGTGAGGCGCAGGTCCTGGGCCTCGGCATGGGCGCGGATCAGATCGGTCGTGGCGTCGCTCATCCGTTGCCAGGTGACGACGACGTAGAAGGCGTACAGGACCACCGTCGCCGCCGCCGTCATCACCAGCGGTGCGGGCGCGCCGAACGAATAGGCGAAGAAGGGGGTGGCCATCAGATAGAGCAGCTGCGGCGCCAGGCTGGCGATCATCATCGGCTGGCAACGCGCGGCGGTCGTCATGGACGACAGCATGATGGCCGGCAGCATCAGGGCCGCGCAGACCCCGCCCAGAGGGCCGCCGATCTGCCACATCACCAGGGACAGGCCGCCGAACACCGTGGCGCTGACTGCGAGTGCGATGCAGCCGGCGACCTTGCGCGCCGTGGACATCTCGTCCCTGTCGCCGCGCGTGACCGGACCGAAGACCACCAGTTCGACGCCCTGGACGGCCATATACAGCACCGCCCAGCTCAGGCTGAACCAGACGCCCACCATCGGCGTGACGACAAGGGCGACCGCCCAGCTCGATGCGATGCGTTGCAGCAGCGCGCCACGACGCAGGCGTACGGCGGCGGCCCAGCCGTTTTCAGCCTTATCGACGACGGTCGATTTCATGCAGGCCCTCGAATGGCGAACGCCGGTCGTTCGCATCGGCGAGAGTATGCCGGTCGAGCCTAACGCTCCGTCAACGGCCGGAAGCGACCGCTTCGGTTGCTGTGGAAAAACCGTCGGCGTGAAGACGGGCGGCCAGGTCGCGCTTGATACGGGTGACCAGGCCCGGCCCCTCGTAGATCAGGGCGGAATAGATCTGGACCGCCGTGGCGCCCAGGCGGATGCGGGCATAGGCCTCGGCGCCGCTGTCGATGCCGCCGACCGCGATCAGGGGCAGGCGGCCGCCCGCCGCCTCGGCCGCCGCGCGCAGGGCCTTCTCCGCAAAGGGACGGATAGGGGCGCCGGACAGTCCGCCGGTCTCGTGCGCGTCGGGCGACCGCAGGGTCTCAGGGCGTTCCAGCGTGGTGTTGGACACGATCAGGCCGTCGATCCGGTGCGCCAGCGAGGCCTCGACGATCATGCCGATCTCGTCGGCGATCAGGTCGGGCGCGATCTTAAGGAAGACCGGCACGCGGTCGGGGCCGGCCGTCGGGCGAGCGGCGTCGATGCGACCCAGCAGGTCGTCCAGTTGCTCGCGGCCCTGAAGCGCGCGCAGGCCCGGCGTATTGGGCGAGGAGATGTTGACGGTGAAATAGGAGGCGCGACCCGCCAGTTTCGTCAGGCCGGCGACATAGTCGGCCGCCTTGTCCTCGGTGTCCTTGTTGGCCCCCAGATTGGCGCCGATGACCACGCCCGACGGACGGCGATCCAACCGGGCGGCGAAGGCGTCCAGCCCGGCGTTGTTGAACCCCATCCGGTTGATGATGGCCCGGTCTTCGGTCAGGCGGAACAGGCGGGGCTTGGGATTGCCGGCCTGGGCGCGCGGGGTGACCGAGCCGCATTCGACGAAGCCGAAGCCCAGGCGCGACAGGCCGCGCAGGGCCTCGCCGTTCTTGTCCAGCCCCGCCGCCAGACCGACCGGATTGGGCAGGTCCAGACCCGCCAGACGCGTGTGCAGGATCGGATCGTCGGCGGGCGGCGCGGGCAGGGGAGCCAAAGCCAGCCCCTTGATCGCCAACTGGTGCGCCTGTTCCGGGTCCAGCCGTCGCAACAGGACGGTGCCTACATTCGCCAGACTCATTTGTCGTCCTCGAACGCCGTCTCGCCGTCGGCCGTGACGGACAGAGCGCGCGACGCCGTGACGGCGGCGACAGGCAGGGGCGAATAGAGGTGTGGGAACAGGTCGCCGCCACGCGACAGCTCCCAGATCAGGTCGTCGCCGAACCGGCTCAGATCGACCGTCAGCAACAGCAGGTCGCCGCGACCGGCGAAGTGACGCCGTGCGGTCTCGGCCAGTTGCGCCTCGGTGGACATGTGGATGTAGCCGTCAGCGAGATCGACAGGCGCGCCGTCATACCGGCCCTCGGCGACGGCGGCGCGCCATTCGGCGGCGTCGACGATCTTGTAGGCTATGTCGCTCATGCTGACGGCGCGCCCAGCGACCGCGGCGTCAGGAAACCTTCGTAGGTGCAGCGGCCCGCCACATCGACGGTGAACAGGGCGGCTGCGCCGGTGGGAAAGCCCCCCGACAGCTTGTCCACCACAGCCGGCGAGGCGGCGCTCTCGATCAGATATTCGGCGGCCAGCACATGGACGCCCGGATTGTGGGCCAGGATCAGCAGGCAGCCGGCCTCGTCCTCGCTGTTTTCGACGAAGCGGCGGATCACGTCCGAGCCGGCGTTGTACAGGGCGGCCTCGTCGCGCACTTCGACGTCGCCGAAGGCGTCGTGCATCTGATCCCAGGTCTGGCGGGTGCGCACGGCGCTGGAGACCAGAGCCAGGTCGGGCTTCAGCCCCCGTTCGGCCAGGGTGCGCGCCATCAGCAGGGCCTCGGCGCGGCCGGCGGCGGACAGGGGGCGGGCCTCGTCGCCGCCGCCGGAAGGGGCGGAGGTTTCGGCCTGGGCGTGCCGCATCAGGATCAGTCGGTGCATGATCTTCGCCATAAGGCGGTTTCGCCTCGCCGACCAGATGGGGCGAGGGTCAACTCCGCGTCAGGTGTGCGGCTTTCGTCGCGACGAAAGCGAGGCGGCTGGCTGGGGCGTCAAGGCCGGGGCGGCGACACGCTGAGCATGGCCGCTGGGCCGGATGCGGGCATAGTTCTGGCGCGAGGCCTCCAGCAGGATAAGGCCGGCGGCGCCGGGAAACACATGGCGGCCCACCTGTTCGAACCCGTCCGCCAAGGCCAGCATCGGCGCCCAGGGCGGCGCATACAGCGTCTGGGACCAGGCCATGGGCTCCAGCCCCACGTCGCGCACCAGCCCTTCCAGCTGGCGTCGGGTGAAGGGCCGACCGTGGCCAAAGGGGGTGTTGTCGGCCCGCGCCCACAGGCCGCCGCGCGCCGCCGCCGCCAGGATGATCCGCCCGGTCGGCGCCAGCGCCCGCACCGCCTCCAGCAGCAGGGCGGCGGGATCGTCCGCCTCCTCCAGCGCATGGACCAGCAGGATGCGGTCGAAAGATCCGGCGGGGAAGGGCAGGCGGCGGTCGTCCACCAGCAGGGTGCGGTTGCGCCCGACCGAGGGCCAGTGCTCGACCCCCTGGCCGCCCGGCATGGCCGCGACCACGCGTCGGGCGCCGACGAAGGCGTCCAGCCACGGCGTCGCATAGCCGATGCCCAGCACGTCGCAATCGGCCGCCTCGCCCCAGGCGTCGTCCAGCCGTCGCGCCACCAGACGCCGCGCCAGGGCGCCGGTCGGTTCGCCGTAGAAGGTTCGAAGCTCGTCGATGCTGCGCCGCATGGGCGCACTATAGGCCTGTCGGCGGCCCTGCTGCTAGGATGGCGGCATGACCCTGGATGTGCATCTGTTCCCCTGCCGCAGCGACAACTACGGCTTCCTGATCCGCGACGCCGCGACGGGCGTGGTGGCGGCGGTTGATACGCCCGATGCGGCGCGGATTCTGGAGGAGCTGGAAGGCCTGGGCTGGGGCCGGCTGGACCTGATCCTGAACACCCATTGGCACCCGGATCATACCGAGGGCAATGAACGGTTGAAGGCCGAGATGGGCTGCGAGATCGTCGGGCCGGAGGAGGTGCGCAAGGTCGCGCCGCTGGACCGGGTGGTCGCCGACGGCGACGTGGTGATGGTGGGCGATACGCGGTTCGAGGTCACCCTGACGCCCGGCCACACCCTGGGCCATGTGGTGTTTCATGCGCCGGCGGATGCCCTGGCATTCACCGGCGACACCCTGTTCGCCCTGGGCTGCGGCCGTCTGTTCGAAGGTACGCCCGAGCAGATGTTCGACAGTCTGCAACGGCTGAAGGCCTGGCCCGATCAGACCGTGATCTGGTGCGCGCACGAATATACGGCGTCCAACGCCCGCTTCACCCTGAGCCTGGACGATAGGCCCGAAACCCTGTCGCATGCCGAGGCGATATTCGCCGCGCGGGACCGGGGCGAACCGACCGTGCCGACGACGATAGGGGTGGAGAAGCGGTTCAACCCGTTCATGACCGCGACGGATGCGGCTCAGTTCGCCGCGCGCCGGGCGGGCAAGGACGTTTTTTAGAGGCGCTGGCGA
Organism: Brevundimonas sp.; assembly: GCF_041648115.1. GTDB lineage: Bacteria > Pseudomonadota > Alphaproteobacteria > Caulobacterales > Caulobacteraceae > Brevundimonas. Next base: position 50,738 of record NZ_JBAZPR010000006.1, on the reverse strand, counting down.
AGGCGTTCATCACAACGGTCACGACGAGGTCACAACGATCACGACGGCGCCGAACGCGCGTCTGCTGCCCGACCTCATGGCCAGGCCGTCGCTGACACTGCGGCTACGCTGCGCCGCAGGCCATCAAGATTTTCCGAACCGGCAAGGCTCCGTCGTGTTCGTCGTGACCTCGTCGTGATCGCTGTGATGAACCCCTTCTTGAATCGCGCCAATGGTTTTCATCGGCCCGCCTCCGCCGAACCCAAAGTAGAATTCAGCGATTCAGCGCCTCGCCGCCCACGACCCGCACGATCCGGGCCGACGACGGGCGTCCGGCGATGCCGGCGTCGGCGTCGATGACGATCCGCAAGGTGCCCTGGACCAGGGTGACCGACGGACGGCCCTGATCGGACACCACGACGCGGCGGACCCGCTCGACCTGAGACCGCAGGTTGGACGACCGCGCCATGCGCACGATGGCGTCGCTGGCGGCCGAGACAGTGTCGGCGGCGACCTGTTCCGAGCCGGGCTGGATGTCCACGTCGATGACGATCAGCCGCCCCATCGCATGGCTGGCACGATAGCTCTGGCGCATGAAATAGTCGACCAGCTGGGCGCCGGTCATGGCCGCATTGGCCAGGCCTTGCGCATCGCCGGCGCGCGAGGCAGGCGAGCCCTGGGGCGCGGCGGTCGTATACAGGGTCACGGCCCCGTTCGGCGTGACCTTCAGCACCTGATCGCCGTTGTCGTTGCGATAGATGATGTCGCCGCGCGGCGCGGGCGTGGCGCGCAGGACCCAGACCTCGGTCGACCGCTCGAACCGCAACAGGGCGCGTGACCCCGAGGTGTCCAGGATGAAGCCCTGGCCGTTGCTGGCGACATAGCGGGCCGTCGGCGGAACCGAACGGCCGGATTGGGCGTGGGAAACGGCAGGCGCGGTCAGGCTGAAGCCGATGACTGCGATGGCGGCGACCGCCATCGCAGTCACGCGTGGCGATTTTTTCGCCGTGACCGATCCCAACAACTTCATGAGAGACTTGATGAAAGCGCCGCGCGGCGGATTTTGGGCGAAGGCCCCTCAACCCACCAGGTACTGACCGCCGTTCAACGAGAGTGTGCAGCCTGTGACATATCCGGCACGCTCCCCCACCAGCCAGGACACCATGTCGGCGATCTCCTCGCCCTTGCCCAGGCGGCCGACGGGGATGTGGCTGATGATGCCTTCCAGCACCTTGGGATCCATGGCGCCGACCATTTCGGTGTCGATATAGCCGGGCGCGATACAGTTCACGGTCACGCCCTTGCGCGCATTCTCCAGCGCCAGCGCCTTGGTGAAGCCGATCATGCCAGCCTTGGCGGCGGAATAGTTGGTCTGGCCGATCTGACCCTTCTGGCCGTTGATCGAGGAGATGTTGACGATCCGGCCGTGGCCCCGGTCGCGCATGCCGTTGATGACCTGTCGCGTCATGTTGAACACGCTGTCCATGTTGACGCGGATCACGTCGGACCACTGGTCGTGGCTCATCTTGTGGAAGAAGCCGTCGCGGGTGATGCCGGCGTTGTTGACCAGGATGTCGATGGGGCCCAGTTCGGCCTCGACCTCCTGCACCGCGCGGGCGCAGTCGTCGAAGCTGCCGACATTGCCCTTGACCACCATGACGCCCAGCGCCTTGGCCGTGGCCTGGGCGGCCTCGTCATTGCCGGAATAGCCTGCGGCGACCTTGAAACCGTCCTCGCTGAGCCGCTGAACGATGGCCTTGCCGATGCCCCGGGTCCCGCCCGTCACGAAAGCTACGCGCGTCATATCGTCTCCTGTCCCTATCCAGGCCCTTGGAAGGCCTTGTCGGGGTTCAGGATTAACGAGGGAGCGAAACCGCGCAAGGCGTGAATCTGACGCGACGGAAGTTTCATGCTTCCGTCGCGTTTTTCAGGGATCAGGCCGCCAGCTTTTCCATGTCGATCACGAAGCGATAGCGCACGTCGGATTTCAGCATCCGCTCATAGGCGTCGTTGATCTGGTCCGGGGCGATGGTCTCGATGTCGCAGGCGATGCCGTGCTTGGCGCAGAAGTCCAGCATCTCCTGCGTCTCCTTGATGCCGCCGATCAGCGAACCGGCGATGCGGCGACGACGCCACAGCAGCGGCAGGGCGAAGACCGGCAGGCCCTCGGTCGTCAGGCCCAGCATGATCATGGTGCCGTCACGCGCCAGAAGCTGGACGTGGCTGGCGATCTCGTGCGTGGCCGAGACGGTGTTGATGATCAGGTCGAACTTTTCGGCCGCCGCCTTCATCGCGTCCTTGTCGGAGTTGATCAGGAAGTGTTTGGCGCCCATCCGCTCGGCGTCCGCCTTCTTGCGGTCCGAGGTGGACAGGACGGTGACCTCCGCCCCCATGGCCGCCGCCAGCTTGACCGCCATATGGCCCAGGCCGCCCAGGCCGATGACCGCCACCTTGGAACCCGGTCCGACACCCCATTCCTTCAGCGGCGAATAGGTGGTGATGCCGGCGCACAGCAGGGGGGCGGCGACATCCAGCGCCAGGCTGTCGGGGATGGACAGGACGAAATGCTGATCGACGGTGATGTGGTCGGAATAGCCGCCCTGGGTGATCGTCTCGCTGGTCCCGCCCTTCTTGTCCTTGCCGCCGTAGGTGCCGGTGAAGCCGGGGACGCAATATTGCTCGACGCCTTCCTGGCACGAGGCGCATTCGCGGCAGCTGTCGACCATGCAGCCGACGCCGACCCGGTCGCCTTCCTTGAAGCGGGTGACGTTCGACCCGACGGCCTTCACCAGGCCGGCGATCTCGTGACCCGGCACCAGCGGATAGGTCGAACGGCCGCTCTCGCTGCGCGCGGCATGAAGGTCCGAATGGCAGACGCCGCAGTATTTGACGTCGATCAGCACGTCGTCCGGGCCGGGATCGCGACGGTCGAAACTATAGGGCGTCAGCGGCTTGTCGGCGGCGGTCGCGGCGAAGGCGCGTGTGGCGATCGGCATGGGAAAGTCCTTCAGGCTTTGCAGTGAGCCAGCCTCAGATGAGGCGGCGGGCGCAGGTCCGCAAGCATGCGGACGGCTATTTCAGCTTGCCGATCAGCGCCTGAGCCGCCGCCGGGTTCCGCGCCTTCGCGCCCGAGATGAAATAGGCGAACACCTCGCCGCGTTTCGCCCAGTTTTTGGCCTGATCCGCCACCGCATCCAGCTCGACCGCCGTCATGCCGGTCGGCTCGTCCTCGCGGCTGGACATCAGCCGGGCGTAGGTAAAGTCAGCGGTCGCCTCGTCGATCTGGGGCCAGGTCGGCTCCTCGTCATCGACGGCATAGACGATTGCCGCGCCGTATTTGCGGGCCAGGTCGTAGAACTGTTCGACAGCGAAGGTGGGGTTCCTGACCTCCAGCGCATGACGCAGGCGGACCCCGTCTTTTTCCTTGGGCAACAGCTTCAGAAAGCCTTCGAAGTCCTCGGCGTCGAACTTCTTCGTCCCCATGAACTGCCAGTTGATGGGCCCCAGCTTGTCGCCCAATTCGGTCAGGCCCTGGGACAGGAATTTGTCGAAGCTTTCGCCGCCTTCGGACAGGATCTTGCGATTGGTGCAGTAGCGGCTGGCCTTGACCGAAAACACGAAACCGTCCGGCGTCTCGTCACGCCATTTGCGCCAGCTATCGGGCTTGAAGGTCGAATAATAGGTGCCGTTGATCTCGATCGAGGTCAGTTTCGACGCCGCATATTCCAGCTCGCGTTTCTGAATCAGGCCCTCGGGATAGAAGACCCCGCGCCACGGCTCAAACGTCCAGCCGCCGACGCCGACATGGATGGAGTGGGTCATGGTTCGCTCCGTTCGTCGTTGGATCCGTGAGGATCGCCCTGCCAATCTTCGTGTCCATGCCTAACGCGCTGTATGAGAATCCCGTCCGGTTCCTGATCATAGATTATGACATGGGCCTTGAAGGCGAACGCCCGCACGGGCGGATCATATTCCAGACGCAGTCGAGTCATGCCGGGCGATGCCGCCAGCCGCCGAAACAAGGCGTCGAGTTCGTCTTGATAGCGGTCGGCCTGTCGCGGACCAAACTGGTCGTGACCCTGAATATAGATGGCGACGAGATCCTCGCTCGCCTCCTTCGACAGCCTATAGCCGCTCATCCCGCCTTACGCCGCGCGGCGATGCGAGAAAGGGCTTCGGCGCGAATATCCGCCATGGTCATGTCGCTCACGCCGCTGGCCCGGCCTTCATCGATCAGCCTTTGCATGTGCGCGATCTTGTCGGCCTTGATCTGCTCGCGGCGGATCAAGTCGCGCACCACGTCGGACGTATTGGCGTAGCGGCCGGATTTCGCCTGTTCCTCGACCCAGGCCTTCATCGGATCGGGCAGGGAGATGTTCATCGTCGCCATGGTCGGCCTCCTCTTCAAGAGAGTGGGCGCTTGGCAAGGTTTGTCAACCCGTCGGTCAGGCCGCCATCACCGCCTGAATCCCGGCCAGCAGGCTGGCGGCGGTGATGGGTTTGGGGACGTGGAGGTCGGCGCCGGCGGCCTGGGCCTGGTCGCGGTGTTCGGCCATGGCGTTGGCGCTGAGCATGACGATGGGGGTGCGGGCCTGGGCGGGGCGGTCGGCCTCCATCCGGCGGATGGCGCGGGTGGCGGTCAGGCCGTCCATGCCCGGCATCTGCATGTCCATCAGCACCAGGTCGAAGGTCTCGGCCTGGAAGGCGGCGAGGGCCTGTTCGCCGTCGCCGACGGTGACGACCTGCATGGCGTGGGCCGCCAGGATTAGCTGGACCACGCGCTGATTGACGGGGTGGTCCTCGGCCAGCAGCACGCGCAGGGCGGCGAGGGGCCGTTCGGCCTCGGCCGCGCGGGCGCGCTGTCGCGCATCGTGGTCGGTCAGGGAAGCGGCGCGCGTCAGCGGGATTTCGACCATGAACCGGCTGCCCACCCCCGGCGTCGAGGCGGCGGAAATCCGTCCGCCCATCAGTTCGACCAGAGACCGGCAGATCGACAGGCCCAGGCCCGTGCCGCCGAACCGGCGGGTGATGGTCGTATCCGCCTGGCTAAACCGGTCGAACAGGCGGGCGGCATGATCGGGCGAGAAACCGACGCCGGTGTCCTCGATCCGCAGCGTCAACTGGGTCAGGCCGTCGGAATCCTCGTCAACCGCGATGGCGACGCCGACTGAGCCCTGATGCGTGAACTTGATCGCATTGGACAACAGATTGTCCAGCACCTGGCGGATACGGGTGCTGTCGCCGACGAACAGGCCGCGCGCATCGGCGTCGCGGCGGATGTCGAAGGTCAGGCCCTTGGCCTCGCCCCGCAGGCGCATGACGTCGAGCGGGGCGGCCAGGGCCTCGTCCAGGTCGAAGGGACGGGTCTCCAAATCCAGATGGCCGGCCTCGATCTTGGACACGTCCAGAATGTCGGACACCAGCCGTTCCAGCGTCACGCCCGAACTACCGATCAGGTCCACCATCTCGGCCTGTTCGGGGGTCAGATCCGTGCGCGACAAAGCGTCGACGATGCCGATGACGCCGTTCAGGGGCGTGCGGATTTCATGGCTCATATTGGCGAGAAAGTCGGACTTGGCGTGGTTGGCGGCCTCGGCGGCGGCGGTGGCCTCGCGCAGGGCCTGCTCGGCGGCGACCTTTTCCGTCACGTCGCGGGCGATGCCATAGACCCGGTTCCCCAGCCGGTGCGCGCGCCATTCCACGGTGACGTAATGGCCGGCCTTGTGGCGATAGCGGTTGATCTGGCCCAGGACGGGATCGCCGGGGCGACGGCTTTCGACCTCGACGATGCTGTGCCGGGTGACGGCCTGGTCGTCGGGATGAACGAGCCGGGGCAGGTCGCGGCCCTCGATTTCTTCGGGGTGATAGCCGAGGATGGTGAGCCATGAGGCGCTGGCCTTGACGACCCGCCCGTCCAGTTCTCGCACCACCAGCAGATCCAGCGACACGTCGAAGAAGGTGTCCAGGTCCACGTCGGCGGTGGGGAAGGCCAGGGTCGCAACGGGCAAACAGGTCATGACGCAATCCCTCAACTGAGACCCACGTTAGGCCGCATCCGTTAAGCTTGCCTTTTCAGCCCGGCAGGATGACGGGATGGCGCACTGCGCAGGGTCGGTTAGGATCGAACCATGATTTTCGCCCTCGCCCTGATCGCCGCCCTGCAATCCCCGGCAGCCGTGGATCGATTTGAACCGCTGACCCTGACCGACGACCGGGCCTGTACAGCCGATCAGAGCCTGTGCGTCGGTCTGGTATACGAGACGCGCGGCGGCGAGCCATTCTTCAGCCCTGTCGTGCGCACACCCGACGCCCTGCCTACCCCGCCGGAAAATGCGTCGGGCGAGGTAGAGACCTATCAGCCCTGGGTCGGCCTGATGCGGCTGGCGCACGGCGGATATCTGGCCGGGGTAGAGATGGGGAGCAGCAGCATGTATTCGGGCGGCGGCGGGCAGGCGACGGAGCTGCGTCTTTATCGGCTGGACGCGAAGGGCGATGCCGGCGCCGCGCCTGTGCTGACCGTGCCGATCCGGGGTTCGTTGATAATCCGCGCCTGTTTCAGCGAAGAAGACATGGAGCAGCGGGCCGGCGCCTGTCACGACGAATACAGTTTCGACGCCGTGCTGACGGCCTCAGGCGAGGCGGGCGACATGCCCGTGTTCGATTACGTCACCACGGCGACCGCCTATCCGCGCGGCGCCTCGCGTTCCGAGGACTCGCTGGAAAAGCCGCCTTTGAAACCCGCCGACCTGGTCACCGTGCGTGATCCGAAATGCAGCTACAGCCGCCGCTTCACCTTCGACGCGGCGGCAGGCGAATACCGCCCTGACAGCAAGCTGCAGGACTGCTCAGACTATACCATGCCCTAATAGGCGAAGTCGGCGTAGATGCGCTTCACGTCGCCCTGCCAGGCGCCGTGATACAGGTCCAGCAGGCGTTCGGCGGGGGTGACGCCGCTGTCGGCGATGTCTTCCAGTTCGGACAGATAGCCGCGCTCGTCCACCATGCCGCCCGAGAATTTGGCGCGGTTCTTCAGGCCTTGTTTGGCGATGTTGACCAGGTCCACGGCGATGTCGCGCACGCTGCGGCCGGCGACTTCGGCCTTGAGGCCCAGCCGGGTCACGTCGCGGCGCAGGCGTTCGTGGTCGGCGATGTCCCAGTCCTTGACCAGATCCCAGGCGGCGGCCAGCGACGGGGCGTCGTACAGGACGCCGGCCCACAGGGCGGGCAGGGCGCAGATCCGGCTCCACGGACCGCCGTCGGCGCCGCGCATCTCCAGATAGGATTTCAGCCGCACCTCGGGGAAGAGGGTGGTCAGATGGTCGTTCCAGTCCTTGATCGTGGGGAACTGGCCGGGCAAGGCGGGCAGTTTTCCGGCCTGGAAATCGCGGAACGACTGGCCCGAGGCATCGACGTAATGGCCGTCGCGCTTGGCGAAATACATCGGGGTGTTCAGGGCGTAGTCGGCGTAGCGCTCGAAGCCGAAACCCTCCTCGAACACGAAGCCCAGCATCCCCGTGCGGTCGGCGTCGGTGTCGGTCCAGACATTGGCGCGGGCCGACAGGAAGCCGTTGGGCCGCCCCTCGGTGAAGGGCGAACAGGCGAACAGGGCCGTGGCGACCGGTTGCAGCGCCAGCGAGGTGCGGAACTTGGCCACCATGTCGGCTTCGGAATCGAAGTCGAGATTGGCCTGGATGGTGCAGGTGCGCAGCATCATGTCCAGGCCCAGCGTCCCGACCTTGGGCATATAGGCGCGCATGATGTCGTAGCGGCCCTTGGGCATGACCGGCGCCTGTTCGCGCGTCCACAGCGGGTCGAACCCGGCGCCCAGGAAGCCGACGCCGATCTGGTCGGCGACTTGCTTGACCTCCATCAGGTGTTGGCCGGTCTCGTTGCAGATGTCGTGGATGGTCAGAAGCGGCGCGCCCGACAGTTCGAACTGACCGCCCGGCTCCAGGCTGACCGAAGCGATGAAGCCCTCGGCGTTGCGACGCTCCAGCCCGATCAGGAAGCCGTTCTCCTCGACCGGCGACCAGCCGAAGCGTTGCAGACCCTCCAGCATGGCCTTGATGCCGTTCGGACCCTCGTAGGCGGGGCGCGCCAGTGTGGTCTTGTCGAAGCCGAACTTCTCGTGCTCGGCGCCGATGCGCCACTGGTCCTTGGGCTTGGCCCCCTTGGACATGGCCTCAATGAGGACGGTCCGGGTCAGCGGCGTGTTGTCGGTCATGCGTCAGTCCCTTCGGGCGCATCGTAAGCGACCGTGTGTCGCGGCTAGATGGGCAAGATTACGGCAAGGCTCAAGAGGGCTTTGTTCTTTCCCAGACGCGCGCCGCGCGGCGGCTCGCTGCTTGAGGGGCGCACCTATCGTTCCCAATCACCCACGGCCGCCTGCCACAGGGTCATGGCGGCGATGGCGGCGGTGTCGGCGCGCAGGATGCGCGGACCCAGCGAGACGGCTGTGGCGAAAGGCAGGGACCGCAGTCGTTCGCCCTCTTCCGGCGAAAAACCGCCCTCGGGACCGATCAGGATGGACCAGGGCTGTCCGACAAATCCTCCCCCATCGGGGGAGGGGGACCCCGAAGGGGTGGAGGGGGCCTGATCCAGGCTCGGTGTCCGGGGCCGGCCCCCTCCACCACGCTGCGCGCGGTCCCCCTCCCCCGATGGGGGAGGAATAAGCGCCGACATCGCCGGCGCGCCGCCGGTCTCGTCGCAGAACATCAGTCGACGGCCCGTCTCCCAGCCGTCCAGCAGGGCGTCCAGCTTCATCGGATCATCGACGGCGGGCACGTCCATGCGGCCGGTCTGTTCGGCGGCCTCCTCGGCGATGGCGTCCAGCCGGTCCAGGCGAATACGGTCCGCGTTGGTGCGTTTCGTCAGCACCAGCCGCACCCGGCGCGCGCCCAGTTCGGCGGCCTTTTCGACGATGGTCTCGACCCGCGCCTTCTTCACCACGGCGACGATCAGCTCCAGATCGGGGCCGAAGGTCTGAGCGCGCACCTGTCCATCAGCGCGGAGGATGACGCCCTTCTTCAGGATTTCAGCGACGGAACAGCGCCACTCCCCATCGCGGCCGTTGAACACCAGCAGATCGTCACCGACCTTCAACCGCATGACCTGGGTCAGATAGCGCGACTGGTCCAACGTCGGCGCGACGGGGGCGGCGGCCTTCAGGTCACCCTTCACATGCAAACGTATCATCTGGCGTAATGGTAGCGGCACTGAGCGATCAGCAGGGTGTCTTCAGTCGCGCGATAGACCAGTCGGTGTTCTTGGTCGATACGGCGCGACCACCAACCCGAGAACTCGCCTTTCAGCGGTTCGGGCTTGCCGGTCCCCGTGAAAGGAGTTCGCAGGCATTCACGGATCAGTCCATTGATCTTCCTGAGCAGTTTCCTGTCGGTGGATTGCCAATGGAGATAATCCTCCCAGCCCTCTTCCTGAAACGTCAGCTTCATTCGATCAGGTCGCGCACCTGACCGCCACCCGCGTCGAGTTCGGCGATGGACTTGCGCAAACGCTCAGCGTTCGCCGGGCTACGCAGCAAATATTCCGTCTCTTGCCAGGAGGCGAAGTCCTCCAGCGACATCAATACCGCCGCCGGCTTGCCGCCTTCGCGCGTAATGATCGTATAGTCGTGATCCGCCGTCACTCGGTCGATAGCCGAGGCGAGGTTCTTGCGGAGATCGGTGACGGACATCGCGTTCATGCCGCTAATGTACGAGATTCCGTACGTTGTCGCAAGTGGTGAGTCTCAGACTTTCACAGCGTCCGCGCGATCAGCAGCTTCATGATCTCGTTCGTGCCGCCGTAGATGCGCTGGACCCGGGCGTCCTTGTATAGCTGGGCGATGGCGTATTCGTTCATATAGCCATAGCCGCCGTGCAGTTGCAGCATCTCGTCCAGGGTCTCGCCCTGGATGTCGGTGACCCAGTATTTGGCCATGGATGCGGTGGCGGCGTCCAGCTGGCCCTTCAGGTGCAGGCCGATGCAATGGTCGACGAACACCTTGGCGACGGTCAGTTTGGTCTTGACCTCGGCCAGCTTGAACTGGGTGTTCTGGAAGTCGATCACCCGCTTGCCGAAGGCCTTGCGTTCCTTGACGTAGGCCAGCGTCGCCTCCAGCCCGCGCTCGGCGGCGGCGACGCCCTGGACGGCGATGTTCAGCCGCTCCTGCGGCAGTTGCTGCATCAGCTGGACAAAGCCCTGGCCCTCGCCGCCGCCGATGATGTTGTCGCCCGGAACCTTGACCTCGTTGAAGAACAGCTCGGAGGTGTCGTTCCCCTCCATGCCGATCTTGTGCAGGTTCCGACCGCGCTCGAACCCTTCTGCGCCATCCGTCTCGACCACGATCAGCGACGTGCCCTTGGCGCCCTCGGCCGGGTCGGTCTTGGCCACCACGATGATGAAGTTGGCCAGCTGGCCATTGGTGATGAAGGTCTTGGAGCCGTTGACGACATAGCCGTTGCCCGACTTGACCGCCGTCGTCTTGATGCCTTGCAGGTCGGAGCCGGCGCCCGGTTCGGTCATGGCGATGGCGCCGACCAGTTCGCCCGAGGCCAGGCGCGGCAGCCAGCGCGCCTTCTGCTCCTCGGTGCCGTAATGCCATATGTAGGGGGCGACGATGGCGTTGTGCAGCGAGATGCCGAAATGGTCCGCGCCTTTCCAGCCCAGCTGGCGCATCAGCACGACCTCGTGCCTATAGTCGCCGCCCATGCCGCCGTCTGTCTCGGGCATGGACAGGCCCAACAGGCCGTCGGTCCCGGCCTGGGTCCACAGGTCGCGCGGCACGCTGGAGTTGGCGATCCAGGACTGGACCTTTTCCGGCGGCGCGTGCTCGTCGATCCATTTGCCGACGCTGTCGGAGAAGAGGGTGATCTCCTCTTCGCGCATGAAATCGGGGTCGGGGCTGTTGAGGATGTTCATGAGGTCACTCCAACATTCTCCCTCCCCGTCCGGGGAGGGTGGCCGCGCAGCGGCCGGGTGGGGGCGGCAAGGTGAAGCGGCCTAGATCGGAGTGCGTGTCGCCCTGCCGCCCCCACCCGGTCTCCGCTTCGCTTCGACCACCCTCCCCCGCGGGGGGAGGGAGAGCCGTTAGGGCGTCGCTCCTCAGAATGCCTCGGCCGGCATGGCCATCAGCACGTCGGCGCCGGTCTTCATCTTCTTCAGGTGGGCGTCCGCGTCGGGCAGGATGCGCTCGACGAAGTAGCGGCCGGTCTGGAGCTTGGTGGCGTAGTAGGGGTCGGTCGATCCGGCCTCGACCTGGGCTTGCGCCGCCTTCGCCATTTGCGCCCACATATAGGCGAGCGCCGTGATGCCGAAGACGTTCAGATAGTCGGTCGAGGCGGCGCCGGCGTTGTCCGGGTTGGCCATGCCGTTCTGCATCAGCCACATGGTGCCATCCTGCAGCTTGGCCTTGGCGTCGGCCAGACCGTCGACGAAGGGCTTGATGGCCTCATTGCCGCTGTTCTCGGCGACGAAGGCGTCGATCTCGCCGAACCAGGTCATGATCGCCCGACCGCCGGCTGCGGGCAGCTTGCGGCCGACCAGGTCCAGCGCCTGGATGCCGTTGGTGCCCTCGTAGATCATGGTGATGCGGGCATCGCGCAGATACTGCGAGGCGGGGAAGTGTTCGGTGTAGCCCGAACCGCCGTGGACCTGCATGCCCAGCGACGCGACGTGGAAGCCCTTGTCGGTCAGATAGGCCTTCAGCACGGGCGTCAGCAGGCCCATGTAATCCTTGGCCTTGGTCGCCACAGCCTCGTCTTCGGACTTCTCCAGATCGGCGTGCAGGGCGGTCCACAGGATGAAGGCCTGGCCGCCTTCGACGAAGGCCCGGGCCTCCAGCAGCATGCGGCGCACGTCGGGGTGGACCATAATCGAGTCGGCCGGGCCGTCCGGGTTCTTGGGTCCGGTCAGGCTGCGGCCCTGCAGGCGGTCCTTGGCGAACTCGACGGCGGCCTGATAGGCGGCGTTGCCGATGGCCAGACCTTGCAGGCCGGTGCCCAGGCGGGCCTCGTTCATCACCACGAACATGTTGTTCATGCCGCGGCCTTCCTGGCCGATCAGCCAGCCCTTGGCGCCGTCGTACTGCATGACCGCCGTGGCGTTGCCGTGGATGCCCATCTTGTGCTCAAGCCCGGCGCATTCCAACGTGTTGCGCTCGCCCAGCGAGCCGTCCTCGTTGACCAGGAACTTGGGCACGACGAAGAGCGACAGGCCCTTGATGCCCGGAACCGCGCCTTCGACGCGGGCCAGGACGGTGTGGATGATGTTGTCGGCGAAGTCGTGCTCGCCGGCCGAGATCCAGATCTTCTGACCGGTGATCGAATACGACCCATCGCCGTTCGGCACGGCCTTGGTGCGCACCATGCCCAGATCGGTGCCGCACTGCGGCTCGGTCAGGTTCATCGTGCCCGACCATTCGCCGGTCGCCATCTTGGGCAGGTATTTCTGCTTCAGCTCTTCGGATGCATTGGCGTGGATGCCGGCATAGGCGCCGGCCGTCAGGCCCGGATACATCGAGAAGGCGGCGGATGCGCCGGCCGTCATCTGACCGAAGGCGGAGGCGACGACGCTGGGCATGCCCTGGCCGCCGTAGGCCGGGTCGGCGGCCAGCGCCATCCAGCCGGCTTCCGACATCGCCTTGTAGGCTTCCTTCCAGCCCTTGGGACCGGTCACCACGCCGCCCTCGGCCCAGTGACACCCTTCCTTGTCGCCCGGATTGTTGATCGGGGCGATGACCTCGTCGGCGAACTTGGCGCCTTCCTCCAGAATCTGGCCGACCAGATCCGAAGAGACGTCCTGGAAGCCCGGCTGGTTGGTGTAGCGGTCGATCTCCAGCACTTCGTTCAGGATGAAGGTGAAGTCGCGGACAGGCGCCTTGTAGGCCATGGATTACGCTCTTGCTTTGAAGGGGTGGTGATGGTCGTGGTTGAGACGCGCGCGCAGCAGCTTCTCATAGTCTTCGGCGCCCGGCAGCAGGTCGGGGCGGTGTTCGGAAAGCTTGGATTCCATCCAGTTGCAGGCCTGTTCGGCCGTCTCGATGGCGCCTTCGATGTCTTCCAGCTGCTGCTTCAGCGCCGCGATCTGGGCGCGGTGCCGCACCAGGGCCACGGCCATCTGATGGACGTTGTGATCCTTCTGATCATAGAGATCCATCATGTCCTGGATCTCCTGAAGGGTGAAGCCGATGCGGCGTCCCCTCAGGATCAGTTTCAGCCGGGCGCGGTCGCGGGCGTCATAGACGCGGGTCTGGCCCTTGCGCGCAGGGGTCAGCAGGCCCTTGTCCTCATAGAATCGCAGGGCGCGCGCCGTGGCTCCGAACTCGCGGCAGAGCTGGCGGATGGAATAGGTGCGGTGGTCGTCGGCGGTGGCCATGACCCAACATAACTTGACGTGCGCGTAAAGGGAAGCGGTTTACGCGCACGTAAGGGTAAGCTTTTTCATCAGTGCTTTTGGAACCGAGCCACCCGCGCTGGCGGGCCTCGTTCATCACAACGGGCACGGCGGGTTCACGACGAACACGACGAATGTCGTTGTGCACGCTGTGGCTCCGTCGTGATCGTTGTGACGAACCGTTCCGCTCGCACCAAGCCCGCTGTCGCGGGCGTCGCAGCGACCAGGAAAAAGCCCGGAACCTGGGGGGAGGTTCCGGGCGCAAACGCCGGACTGAGGGGGGGATGGGGCCCGGCGTTCGATCTCTTTCGGAAAGGCCGTATCAGGCCCAGAACTTTAGGCTCTGCGGCGACCCAGCAGAACCGGGACGGTGAAGGCCAGCAGGACGCCGTTGACCGCCGCCAGGCCGAAGTCCTGGCTGAGGGCGTGGACGATCAGCATGGTCGATTCCAGAACGACCAGGCCGGTCGCCGCCGTCATCAGCAGCGGGCGTCCCATGCGCCACGAGATCAGAGGGCTGAGCACGCCAATGGCCAGCACGATCTCGACCACGCCCAGACCGCGCACCATGTTCTCGGGCGCGACCGCCGGCCAGCCCATCAGATTGATGAGGTTGGTCATCGGCTCGGTCAGCTTGGCGTAGCCGGCGGCGATGAAGAACATCGCGATCCAGCCCTGCAGCGTCCAAAGGGCGATGTTGGCGTAGGCGGCGCGGCTGCGCGAGGGGGCGGTGGTGAAGGTTGAGGTGGTCATCGGGGGAGGAACCTGATTTCGTAACAGTCGCGATATCGGATTGGGGGTCGCCGTTCGCAAGAGGGGATATAGCGGCGCTTTCGATATTTGTCATCAGGCGATGACATCAGCGGATGACATCGGTTGATGACTTTGTGTTACAGGCCGGGGCATCTGGTCCGATTCCCGACGCCCCACAACCCCGATACGCGCGGCGCCCTATTGTCGGATCACCGAGATTCCTCGCGCGGCCAGCAGGTCCTGCACGGTGTCGTCGCCCGCGAGGTGGCCGAGACCCACGGCGATGAAGCTGGTGCCGGATCCCGCGAGCAGGGCCTCGATCTGCTCGGCCCAGTCGGCGTTGCGGCGCGCCATGAAGATCTGGTGCGTCTCTTCGGAGATGGCGCGTCCGTTCTCGTGCGCATATTGCGCCATGGCGGCCTGATCGCTTGCGATCCAGCCGGCGACGACGCCGTCCAGATCGGCGGCGGCCCTGTCATAGGTCTTCAGATAGTGCCGCAGATAGGTCATCTGACCCGCGTCGCTCATCCGGGCCAGGCCGCCGATCTGCTGGTCGAGGGTCTCGAAGCCGTGGATGGTCTTGCCGGCCGCCAGCGCCCGGGTTCGCAGATTCATCTCGACGCCCAGCTTTGGGTCGTAACCCGCCGCCGTCAGCGGGCCGGTGGCGATCATCAGGGCGGCGAACCAGGGCCGGAACGGATCAATCTGTTGCGCGGTCAAGCCGGCGGCCGGGGCGGCCTTGGCCAGGGTCGCCAGTTCGTCTGGCGTCAGCCAGCTGGACAGGGGGCGTTCCGGCGACAGGCCATATTGCTGGATTATCGGCACAATGGCGGCCTGGTCGTCCGGGTTGACGACCTCGAACCAGACATCGGTCGCGCTGTCGAAGGCGGCGTCCACCTTGTCCGATCCCCAGGCCGTGCCGGGCTTCAGCAGATGGATCGTGCCGAACAGATAGACGGTGGAATCCGCGTCCCGGATGACCCAGAGGGGCGGGCCGTCGCCAGCGGCGCGGGCGATGGGGGCCAAGGCCACGGGGGGAGGTGCGACGGGCGTCTCGGCATAGGCTTCGCCGGCGAAGATGGCGGCCCAGGCGGCGAGGCCCAGCGCCATGCCGGCGCCGATGGATTGGACGCGCGAAGCCGCGCGCCCCAGAGTGATCTGGAGATTCATGGTCGTTTTCCTTGGTTTGAAGGGGTGTGGCGCGACGCGGGATGCGCCGCCGCCGGATCAGACGGCGAAGAGGTCTTCGACCGGATGGTTCAGAGTGCGGGCCAGGCGGACCGCCAGGGTCAGGGACGGCGCATAGAGACCCGTTTCGATGGCACGCAGGGTCAGGCGTGACACACCGATCCGCTGGCTGAGTTGGGCGACGGAAAGCTGCTGCTGGCTGCGCAGGTCCTGCACGCGATTGGCGACCCGGCTCATGCGGACTTTCGATTCAGCGGCAGAGCCAGACCATAGCCGACAGCTTGGCCGCCGAGCAGGCAGAGAAAGCCGGTCACCGCCCAGGCGGCGGGTCCATGCAGCAGCGGCGCCGTCAGGGTCACGCCCTTGCTCAGCAGGACGACCAGTGCGGCGGCGCCGGCGACGACGCCCAGATTGCCGCCCGTCCACCAGGCCTTGCGGTGCGCGTGGCGCGCCGTCTCGTCCAGCCCGCGCCACCAGACGCCATTATAATGGATCATCGCCAGCGTCAGGCCGATCAGCATGACGACCAGGCCCAACGAGGGCGGGGCGCCAAGGCTGCTGGGCCAAAGGGGCGTGTCGACCTTGGCGGTCAGGCTGACGGCGGCCAGGGCCGCGGCGATGGAAATAACGGTCTTCTGGTCGTGGGTGTAGTCGGCGCGTTCGAGATGTTTCATGACAAGCTCCCCTGTCGTTGTGACAAGGGAGCTTTACGATTTGCTTCAATGGCAAGTCAAGCGTCATTTACATCGCGACAATGATGCTTTCCTTCGGTCAGTCCTCCGGCTGCACCCCCGGCGTCTGGACGATCAGGTCGCCGGGCTGGCAATCCAGCTCGCGGCACAGGGCGTCCAAGGTGGAGAAGCGGACGGCGCGGGCCTTGCCGGTCTTGAGGATCGACAGATTGGCCATCGTCACCCCGACGCGGTCGGACAGTTCGGTCAGGGACATGCGGCGTTCGAGCAGCAGGCGGTCCAGCTGGATCATGATCATGGCGCGCCCCTCTCAGACCGTGGTCATCTGTTCGTCGCGCATGGCCGACCCCTGCCGGAACACCTCGGCCAGGATGAAGACCACCAGAATGCCCAGCCAGGACCCCAGGTCGAAGTCATAGTCTGACGGCGACTGGCCGATGCTCTGCGGCGCCACGAAGACCAGCAGAAGCGCGGTCAACTGAATGCCGATCAGGCCCAGGCCCACGGCCTGAAGCCGTTTGACATTGGCGAACTCGAAGGCGTCGCCCTGATTGACCGACAGCAGGATACGCCGCAGCCGGTTGATGATCCACCAGGTGAAGCCGCAGGCCATAACGGCGCCGAGCAAGGTCAGGCGGCCGGTGATTTCGAAAGCATGCCCGGGGTCGCTCTGGGCGCCTTTCAGGGCATCTATGACGCCTGCGCCGAAGCTGGGAATCACCAGTGTCAACAGGAAGACGACACCTATGCCCACCGCGCCCAGCATCACGAACACATTGAAGAAGCCCAGCAGCCACCGCAGGGCGCTGGCGGCCGACCGTTTGCCGACGAGTTTCATCTTGATAGCTCTTCCAATCGGGTCGCCCTCCGCGACCGCCTTGGTGACTATCGATATGGATTTATCGATAAACGGACAAGAACATTATCGATAAACGAGATGAAGCTTTCGTAAGGTTCGGCGTCACGCGCTGAAGCCCCAGGCGACGCGGGCGGCCTCTAGCCGGGCCAACTTGGCGCGGAACGGCGCCCAGTCGTCGTCGGTCGCGATGGCGGCCCAGATCGCCTCGACCTCGTCGATCAGCATCTCTTCCGGTTCGCGCGCGGCGAACATCGGATGTTCCAGCCGTTCGATGCGGTCGGGCTCGTGCTCCAGCAGGGCGAAGCGGAAGGCGTCGAAGGCCTCGCCCTGATACGATTTCACGCGCGGTCCCGACAGGGCGCGCGCCGACGACGCGAAGCCGCCGAACCAGTCGAAGAAGACCGGCTCCCACCGCAGGGCCGCGCCGCCCTCACGCAACAGGGCAAGGGTCGCATCCACCAGCCGCTGATCCGCCGCCTCGCCCAGGCTGCGCACCCCCAGCCGCATCAGGAAGGCCGCGCGCAGTTCGCGGATATAGGCCGGGCCGAATCCGTTCAGCGCCTGGGTCAGCGGCTCGACATCGGCGACCAGTTTCAGACACCCCGCCAGTTGCGTCAGGTTCCAGAACACCGCCTCCGGCTGGCGCGCGAAGGCATACAGGCCGGTCTGGTCGAAATAGGCAGCGGTGAAGGCCGGGTCGTATTCGGGCAGGAACCGCCAGGGGCCATAGTCGAAACTCTCGCCCGTGACGTTCAGATTGTCGGTGTTCAGCACCCCGTGCACGAACCCCGCCGCGATCCAGCGCGCGGTCAGTTTCGCCGAGACCTCGACGATGGCGGTCAGCAGGCCGGGCGCGTCCCCGGCGACGACGCTGGGGTGATACAGGGTGCGGACATGTTCGATCAGCGCCTCGATCTGGTCGCGGCGACCCAGATAGGCGGCGCGCTGGAACGTCCCGAACCGCACATGGCTGTGCGACAGCCGCACCAGGACGGCGGACCGCGTCGGCGACGGTTCGTCGCCGCGTTCCAGCGCCTCGCCCGTCTCGATCAGCGAAAACGCCCGGCTGGTGGGCGCGCCCTGCGCCTCCAGCATCGTGGCGGCCAGCACCTCGCGCACCCCGCCCTTCAACGTCAGCCGCCCGTCGCCGCCGCGCGACCACGGCGTCCGGCCGGAGCCCTTGGTCCCCAAATCGAGCAGCCGACCCGAGGCGTCGCGCATCTGAGCCGCAAGGAACCCGCGCCCGTCGCCCAGATCGGGATTGTAGTGGCGGAACTGATGCCCGTGATAGCGCATGGCCAGCGGTCCGGGCTGGCCGGGCAGGGGCTCGAACCGGCCAAAGGCGGCGATCCATTCCGCCTCGCTCAGCCCCTCCAGCCCGACCTCGGCGGCGGCGCGGTCGTTGCGGAACCGCAAGATCGTCTTGGGGAAGTCCGCGGCCTGAACCGCATCGGCATAGTCCGCGCCCAGGTCGAAGAAGCGCGGTTCGGGGCGGTAGGCGGGGGAGACGGGCATGGCCGCTAGGTGCGTGTCCGAAGGGGAGAGCGCAACCGTCCTCTTCTTCTTTCGTCATCCTCCGGCGCGAAGCGACCGGGGGAGCCAGCGGCGCGCGTGAGCGCGACCCTGTCGCGGAGTGGATGTCCCAGCATGGTGCGGCGGCCGCATCGCCTTCGGCGCCGCTGGCTTCCCCGGTCTCGCTGCGCTCGCCGGAGAATGACGAAAGGGGGAGGGGCGGTTGGCTTGGCAGGCCGCATCCCCTATCCTGCCCCCAGCCATCAGGTCGCTCCGTGCGGCCAGGCCGGCGCGCTCCGAAAGGGCGATGAATCCGGTCCGACGCCCGTCGATAACCTGGCGTCACGACAGCTTCAGTTGTTCGATGGAGGCCGCCGTGGCGCGCAAACTGACACTCGATTTCCTCAAGACCGAGGCCGCATCCGGCTCGGCCCTGGCGCTGGCGGCCATCGCCGCCGTGGTGGTCGCCAACTCGCCTTGGGGCGGGGACTATTTCGCCTGGCTGAAGAGTTATCACGTGCTTCAGATCGGCCCGATCCGGCTGGAGGAGACGATCTCCGACTGGATCAAGGAAGGGCTGATGGCGATCTTCTTCCTCGTGGTGGGGCTGGAGATCAAATACGAGATCGTGCGTGGCGAGTTGAGCGACCCGCGCAAGCTGGCGACGCCGGTGCTGGCGGCGCTTGGCGGCATGGCGGGACCGGCGGCGGTCTATCTGCTGTTGTCCGCGACCATGGGGGCGCCCCATGCCGGCTGGCCCATTCCACTGGCGACCGACATCGCCTTCGCCCTGGCCATCTTCGGTTTCGTCGGCAAGGGGCTGCCGTCGTCGCTGCGGGTCTTCCTGCTGACCCTCGCCATCGTCGACGACCTGGGCGCCATCGCCCTGATCGCCGTGCTGTTCAGCGAGGGGGCGAACTGGACGCCGCTGCTCTGGGCCCTGGGCGCCCTGGCCGTCGGCGCCGTCGCGGCGCACCGAATCCGTATTCCCGCGCCCTTCTGGGTGCTGGGGTTCGCCCTGGTCTGGTATCTGACGGTGCTGTCGGGCCTCAGCACCTCCCTGACCGCCGTGGCCTTCGCCATGATCGTGCCGATCAAGGGCCGCGTCGAAGACGGCCAGAGCCCGCTGAAGGAGGCGATGCACGACCTGCACCCGTGGAACGCCTTCCTCGTCCTGCCGCTGTTCGCCTTCGCGAAAGCCGGCGTGTCCTTCGCCGGTCTGTCGATGGAGCAGGCGTTCGCGCCCCTGGTCATCGCCATCGCCCTGGGCCTGTTCTTCGGCAAGCAGATCGGGGTCATGGGCGCCGCCTGGCTGGCCTCGGCGCTGAAGATCGGGGCGCGGCCGACGGGCGCCAGCTGGCTTCAGGTCTATGGAGTCTCCCTGCTGTGCGGTGTGGGGTTCACCATGAGCCTGTTCATCGGCGTCCTGGCCTTCCCCGGCGCGGTGGATTCGCCCGAGCAGGTCGAGGTCAAGCTGGGCGTCATCGGCGGCTCGATCTTGTCGGCGATCGCGGCGGCCGTCGTGCTGGGTTTCGCCGGTCGGCGCCGCCAGACCGACCCGGCCGCCCTGCACCCTGAGGTCGAGCCCTTGGGGCCGAAAAATGGGCAAAAACTGACCTAACGTCAGGCTTTTATGTCTCTTCCCTGACACACAAAGGCGAATCCACGGCGAAAAATCGTCGCGGGTAACAACGCTCGCTTGTCGGGGGGGCCGAAGCGCGCTTAGCCTGTCGATAACGAACGATCCTCCAAGAAGGGGACGTCGATGGGAACAGGAAACGCCGTGATCGCCTGGTGCGGTTGTGGCTTCAGCCGGGAGGACGCCTATGCGCCGCAATCTTCAACTCAGAACCACTGTGTCCGCCGCTGTCGTGGGCGCAGTCGTCTTTGGCCTCGTCGGGGGCTTTGCCGGCGTCGCCGCCGCGCAGGACGCCCCGGCGACCGTCGACGACATCATCGTCACCGCCCAGAAGCGCGAACAGAGCCTGCAGGACGTGCCGATCGTGGTCACGACCTTGTCGCAGGAACTGCTGGACGGCGCCGGCGTGCGCGACATCAAGGATCTGCAGATCCTGACGCCCGGCCTGACCGTCACCTCGACCCAGTCGGAAGCCTCGACCACCGTCCGTATCCGCGGCGCCGGCACCGTGGGCGACAACCCCGGCCTGGAAAGCTCGGTCGGCGTGGTGATCGACGGCGTCTATCGCTCGCGCAACTCGGTCGGCTTCGGCGACCTGGGCGAACTGAGCCGCATCGAGGTCCTGAAGGGGCCGCAAGGCACCCTGTTCGGCAAGAACACCTCGGCCGGCGTCATCAACATCATCACCGCGCGCCCGTCGTTCGATCCGTCGATCTCGGCGGAACTGACCGGCGGCAACTTCGGCGCCATCGGCGGTTCGGTCTCCGTCACGGGCGGTCTGACCGATCAGGTCGCCGGTCGCCTGTTCGTCGCCCATCGTGAGCGTGACGGCTTCTACGGCGTCAACGTCGGCGACGGTCCGCGCACCATGACCCAGGACAATACGCAGAACTATACGACCGCGCGCGGTCAACTGCTGATCCTGCCCAGCGACAACACCTCGATCCGCCTGATCGCGGACTACACCAAGCGCGACGAGTTCTGCTGCGCCGCCGTCCAGACCCGCGTCGGCCCGACCCAGGCCTTCATCGCCGCCCTGACCGCGCCGAACGGACCCGGTCAGCGGCCGCCCGTCGCAGGTTTTGGCCCGGTGCCCTTCTCGCGCCTGGCCTATTCCAACCGCGAGACCCCGCAAGAGATCGAGGACATGGGGCTGTCGGCGGAAGCCACCATCGACTTCCCCAGCATCAACGCCACCCTGACGTCCCAGACCTCGTGGCGCGACTGGTCGTTCCAGCAGGGGATGGACCTCGACTACACCGGCGCCGACATCCTGTACCGCGCCAACGACGGCTCCAACGGCTATGGCGTCGACAACCTGACGCAGGAATTCCGCCTGGCGGGCACGACGGACAAGTTCGACTGGCTGGTCGGTCTGTTCGCCACCAAGGAAGGCGTCTATCGCGACGATAGCTATGTCTATGGCTCGGACTACAACGCCTTCGCCTCCTTCCTGCTGACGGCGTCTTTGCCGGCCGCCGTCGGCGGTCCCAGCCCGTCGCGCCTGGGCTGCTTCACCAACCCGAACGGCTTCCTGGTCGGCACGGCCGGCGCGGGTGCGGGCCAGCCGCTGTGCGTCATCGGCGCTGTGCCGCCCAGCGCCGCCGCCCCGACCTTCACGCCGGGCAAGGCCTATCAGGACCACTATTCGCAGCGCTCGGAGTCGGTGGCCCTGTTCACCAACAACACCTATCGGGTGACCGAGGCCTTCGACATCAACCTGGGCCTGCGCTACACCTATGACAGCAAGCGGCTGCTGGGCGTGCAGGACAATCTGGGCAGCAACGGCGCGGCCTGCGGCGGCGCTCTGGCCAACCAGAACCCGGCCAACCGCACGGTCTCGCCGATCCCCGGCACCGCCAACGTCGCCACCCCGGCGGCGGCGCTCGGCCTGCTGTGCCTTCCCTGGTCCAACCCGCTCTACGACAATCGCCGGATCCAGGAGAAGTTCAGCGACACCGACATCTCGGGCACCATCAAGGCGTCCTACCGGTTCAACCCGTCGATCATGGTCTATGGTTCGTATGCGCGCGGCTACAAGGGCGCGGGCTACAACATGGATCGGGTGCAGACGGGCGTGACGCCGGACGCCTCGCTGTTCTTCGCCGCCGAGACGGTCGACAGCTATGAGGCGGGGGTCAAGACCACCCTGTTCAACCGCACCATGCTGCTGAACCTCACCTACTTCGATCAGAAGTTCGAGAACTTCCAGCTCAACACCTTCCTGGGCACCGCCTTCGTGGTGGAATCGATCCCGGAACTGACCTCGCGCGGCGTCGACGCCGACATGGTCTGGTTCACCCCGGTCGAGGGTCTGTCGTTCCAGGGCGGCGTGACCTACACCGACGCCAAATACGGTCAGTTCGGCGCCGGCGACCTGTCCAGCCCCGGCCGCTTCCCGCAGCTGTCGCTGCTGCCGGGCGCGCGCGCCTCGTTCGCCCCGGAATGGTCGGTCACGGGCGCCCTGGCCTTCGACCGCTCGCTGGGCGGCGGCCTGCGCGGCGGGTTCAACCTGTCGGCCAAATACTCGACCGAATACAACACCGGCTCGGACCTGCTGCCCTACAAGAACCAGGACGCCTTCACCGTCGTCAACGGCCGCATCTCGATCGGTTCCGAAGACGAGCGCTGGACCGTGGACCTGTGGGCCCAGAACCTGCTGCAGGAAAAATACACCCAGGTCGGCTTCGCCGCGCCTCTACAAGGCACGGCCTTCACCAACACAGCGACGCCCCAGGCGAACGGCACCTTCTACAATCAGGCCACCGACACGGCGACCTACAACGCCTACCTCGGCGCCCCGCGCACCTATGGCGTCACTCTGAAAGTGAGATACTGATCGTCAGCCCCCAAGGCTGAACGACGAAGGGCCGACCGGGAAACCGGCCGGCCCTTTTGTTTGGGGGTGTGTTGGTCGGGGGAAGCGGGAAGGCCGTTCTTATACTGAACGCTCATTTCCGCGTCCGCCCCATAGGCGACATTCGATGTGACGCGTAGTCTCTAGTTCTGGAGGGCCAATGTCAGAGTTCACAGAACTTGAGCGGACAGTGCTCGCTATCATTTGTGATGATCAGCCCGGCATAGGCGAGGCGCTTCGCAAACTTTTATCTGCCGCTCGTATTTCCGAGCGGGATAATACTGGCCACGGCTTTTATACGTCGTTTGATGTGGGGAAGGACAAGCCGCCAGTTACATGGCCAGAGCGTATGTTGGACGGACCGGATGGTGAGGTTTCTGTGGGCAGCGAAACCCTGCTCATGGGCTTCATCCTTTGGCTTGAAGACGGCTATCCAGATTGCCTTGAAGGCTTTCAATACGGCACAACAGCGGGAGACGACATCGACCTGAAAGTTGTCGATCTGACCAGTATTCGATGGATCAAGCCCTTGCTCTGATAGCGGTTCAACGCCCATTTCTCGGCCAGAAGAAGGTCGTGAAAGTCTCCTCCCTGTCGCGTAGCGATGGGGAGGTGGATCCGAGCTCTTCGCGAGGAGACGGAGGGGTTCTTCACCCCAGACGGGGTGCGAACTTCAAGAGCCCCTCCACCGCTTCGCGGTCCCCCTCCCCATTCGCCAAGCGGCGAACGGGGAGGAGACAAGCGGCAGCTCTCTCTATTTCACCACTGTCCCCGGCCTCGGCTTGGCCAGCTCGCGTTGCCCGGCCGTCTTGCGGTGCAGGATGCGGCGGCCCCAGCCGGCGATGTCGTCGACGATGGTGAAGATCGCCGGGATGTAGAGCAGGGACAGGAAGGTCGAGGAGATCAGTCCGCCCAGCACGGCGATGGCCATGGGCGAGCGGAACTGGACGTCGGCGCCGACCCCCATGGCGATGGGCACCATGCCCGCCCCCATGGCGAAGGTGGTCATCAGGATGGGGCGGGCGCGCTTGTGCGCCGCGTCCATGATGGCCTCGTGGCGCGGCATGCCGTCCCGCTCGGCCATGATGACGTAGTCGACCAGCAGGATGGAGTTCTTGGCCGCGATCCCCATCAGCATCAGCACCCCGATCAGGGCCGACATGGAGAAGTTGGCGCCGCCGATGGCCAGGGCGATGAAGGCGCCGCCGATGGCCAGCGGCAGGGCCGCCATGATGGTGATCGGATAGGCGAAGCTTTTGAACAGCAGCGTCAGAACCGCATACATCAGCAGGATGCCCGAGGCGAAGGCGATGCCGAAGCCGGTCAGCATCTCCTGGATGAACTCGGCGTCGCCGGCCGGCACCTGGCGCACGCCGGCGGGCAGGTTCTGGACCGAGGGCAGGCGGTCGACCGCCGCCCCGGCCGCGCCGGTGGCGATGCCGTCCAGCTCGGCGCTGATCGAGGCGATCCGCGACCGGTCCTTGCGAGTGACGGTGGCGGGACCGGCGCCGAACTGGATGTCGGCGACGGCGCTCAACGGCACCGAGGCGCCGTTGTTGCCCGGCACGCGCAGGTTTTCCAGCACCGACAAATCCTCGCGCGCGCCTTGCGTCAGTTGCAGGCGGATCGGGATCTGGCGGTCGCCCAGATTATATTTGGGCAGGTTGCGATTGATGTCCCCGATTGTGGCGACGCGCACGGCCTGGGAGATGGCGCCGGCCGAGACGCCGGCCAGGGCCGCCTCGTCGGCACGCGGCGTGACCAGGATTTCGGGACGGGCGATGGCGGCCGAGTTGACGATGTTGGCCAGGCCGGGAACCCCGCGCATTTCCTCTTCAACCTTGCGCGCCGCGGCGTTCAGGGCATCCGGGTTATCGCTCAGGATCGAGAAGGTGTAGCTGGTGCCGTCGCCGGGACCGCCGCCCTGCTGGGCGATGCCCGCGCGGATGCGGGCGCCGGGGATCTGTTTCAGCTCGTCCACCATGGCGCGGGCGAAGGCTTGCTGGCTCAGGTCGCGATCACCCTTGGGCGTCAGGTCGGCATAGACATTGGCCTGGGTCACGTCCTGACCGCCGACGGCGGCATAGACGGAGACGACCTCGGGGCGGGCCTCCAGCTTCTTGGTGACCTGCTGCACCACGGCGTCGGTCTGGCGCAGGGTCGAGCCGGGCGGCAGTTCGACCTGGAAGGCGGCGCGGGCTACGTCGCCGGGCGACATGAACTCGAACGACATCTTGGCCACGACCGCCGTGCCCACAGAGGCGACCAGGAACAGGATGCCGAGGATCAACACCTTCCACCGGTTGCCCAGCGACCAGCGCAGGGCCTTCAGATAGCCCGACATCCAGAAGGGATCGCGGTCCTCGTGGTTGGTGTGTTTCAGGATGAAGGCCGCCATCAGCGGCGTCAGCGTCCGCGCGACCAGCAGCGAGAAGGCCACGGAGACGCAGGCCGCCAGCGCAAAGGCCTTGAAGAACTGGCCGATGATGCCGGGCATGAAGCCGACGGGCGCGAAGACGGCGATGATGGTGGCGGTGGTGGCCACGACCGCCAGGCCGATCTCGTCGGCCGCCTCCAGCGAGGCGTCATAGGGCGGCTTGCCGTCGCGCATGTGGCGGACGATATTTTCGATCTCCACGATGGCGTCGTCGACCAGAATGCCGATGGTCAGCGACAGGGCCAGCAGCGTCACCACGTTCAGCGACTGATCCAGCGGGCCCAGGATGGCGAAGGTCGGGATCAGCGACATCGGCATGGCCATGGCCGCGATGAAGGTGGCCCGCCAGTCGCGCAGGAAGATGAAGACGATGATGACCGCCAGCACCGCGCCCAGCAGCAGGGCCTCCAGCGAGGCGAGATAGCTTTCCTCGATCTGTTCGACGCTGGCGGTGACCTGGCTGATCGTCAGTTCGGGATTGGCGTCGTCGAGCTTCTTGACCGCTTCCCGGACCTTTTCGGCGACCTTGACCTCGGACGCCGTGCGCGAGCGCAGGAAGTTGAAGGTGACGGCCTCCTGGCCGTTGTAGCGGGCCAGGCGGCGCGGCTCGCTCCACTTGTCCTCGACCGTGCCCAGGTTATCCAGACGCACCGTCTTGCCGTCGCCCAGCGGCACCAGGGTGTCGCGCAGTTGCGCTACGGATGTCGCGGCGCCCAGGGTGCGCACGGCCCGCTCGGACCCGGCGATGGTGACGCGGCCGCCCGGCAGGTTGTTGTTGACGTTGTTCAGCGCCTGGCTGACCTCGGCGGCGGTGACGCCATAGGCGGCCAGACGTTGCGGATCCAGCTCGACGCGGATCTCGCGATCCACCCCGCCTGAACGGTTGACCTGGCCCACGCCGCCAAGCGCCAGCAGGCCCCGGCTGACCTCGTTGTCGATGAACCAGCTGATCTCTTCCGGCGTCATGGTCGGCGAGCGGACCACATAGGTGATCAGGGCGTCGCCGGTGATGTCGATACGCTGGACCGCCGGTTCCTGCATGTCCTGGGGCAGGCTGGCTCGCAGACCCGTCATGGCGTTGCGCACGTCGTTGGTCGCGCGGTCGGTGTCGGTGCCCAGCTCGAACTCGATCGTCGTGGAGGACACGCCGTCGGTGATGTTGGAGGTGATGTGGCGCACGCCCGACAGGCCCGCCAGCGAATCCTCGATCAGGCGCGTGACCTGGACCTCCATCTCCGCCGGCGCCGAGCCGGGGCGGGCGGCCGTGACAGCGACCAGCGGGAAGTCGATGTCGGGGTTCTGATTGATCCGCATTCCCATGAAGCCGACCACGCCGCCGAGCGTCAGCAGCAGGAACAGCAGGATGATCGGAATCGGGTTCTTGATCGCCCAGGACGACATCTGGTTCATGGTCGTCGGATCCTATTTGGCCGCAGGCTGGGCGGCGGGCCGGGCAGGGGCGGCGACGGCCCGTACAACGGCGGGGGCGACGTTGACGCGGTCGCCTTCGTTCAGGAAGCCGGCCCCGTCCACCGCCACGCGGGCGCCGACGGCGACGCCGCTGACCGCCGTCTGGGCGTCGGTGCGCGACAGAACGGTCACCGGCTGGAAGTGGACCGTGCTGTCGCCGTTCACGACGAAGACGCCGGGCTTGTTCTCGCGATACAGCACCGCGCCGGTCGGCACGGTGGTCGCCGGCTGGTCGCCGACGGCGATGTCGGCGCGGGCGAACATGCCGGGGCGAAGCTGGGCGCCGGGCGCCAGGGAGATGCGCGCCAGGCCCAGACGGGTCGAGGCGTTGACCTCGGGCGTGACGATACGGACCGAGCCGGTGGTTTGGCCCGCCTCGCTGGAGGTGACGGTCGCCGACTGTCCTGCGCGGATCAGGCCCAGTTCGGTCTCCGGCACCTGGGCGTCCAGCTCAAGCCGGCCGTCGCGGACCATGCGGAACAGTTCGGTCCCGGCCGAGATGATCTGGCCCTTGGTCACGCTGCGGCTGATGATCAGGCCGCTGACAGGTGCGCGGATGGTGGACTGGTCGAGCCGCGTCTGGGTCTCGGACAGGGCCGCGCGGGCGGCGGACAGACTGGCGGTCGAGGCGCGCTGGTTGGCCAGGGCCGTGTCCAGCGACGCCTGGCTGAGGAAGCCGCGCTCCTTCAACTGCTGGGCGCGATCCAGGGCGGATGCGTCGCGCGCCGCATTGGCGTCGGCCAGCTGCACCTGGGCCTGCTGTTGCCGCAGTTGGGCGCGCAGCAGGACGTCGTTCATCTGCACCAGGGGCTGACCCTGACGGACGTAGGAGCCTTCGTCTACATACCGCGCCACGGCGGTCAGGCCGCCGGTTTCGGCCGCCACCGGCACTTCTTCCCAGGCCGAGACGGTGCCCGATGCGGTCACGGTGCGGTTCAGATTGGTCTGGACGACGGTGGCGGCGCTGACGGTCTGGCGCGAACCGCCTGCGGCCTTCTCGTCCTTCTTTTCCTCGCCGTTTCCGCCGCAGCTCGCCAGCAGAAAAGCCGACAGGGCCACAGCGCCGAAATGCAGGGCGGTTCGGGTCGTCTTGGACACGGGGGAAATCCTCGGTTGCAGGCGAAGCGGATCGCCGGCTCGCGCCGGTGGGGAAGAAGGCCTGCTGCATACCGCGTCCGCGACACCTTCTCAAACGCCGAAAGGCTTTATTGCGAAGGCTTAATGTGACGTAAGGCGCGGGCTGGATCGGCCGTGCGGCTGGCCCCCGCCCTCTACGCGTGATAGGGGCGCGCGGATGACGACTCCCCCTATCTCGAACATTCGGAACTTCAGCGTGGTCGCGCACATCGACCATGGCAAGTCGACCCTGTCCGACCGGCTTATCCAGCACACCGGCGGCCTGACCGCGCGCGAGATGTCCGAGCAGGTGCTCGACAACATGGACATCGAGAAGGAACGGGGCATCACCATCAAGGCGCAGACCGTGCGCCTGAACTACAAGGCCAAGGACGGTCAGGACTATGTCCTCAACCTGATGGACACGCCGGGCCACGTGGACTTCGCCTATGAGGTCAGCCGCTCGCTGGCGGCGTGCGAGGGCTCACTGCTGGTCGTGGACGCCTCGCAAGGCGTCGAGGCCCAGACCCTGGCCAACGTCTATCAGGCCATCGACAACAATCACGAGATCGTCCCGGTCCTGAACAAGGTCGATCTGCCGGCCGCCGAGCCCGAGCGGGTCCGCGCCCAGATCGAGGACGTGATCGGCATTGACGCCTCCGAGGCCGTCCTGTGCAGCGCCAAGTCAGGCATCGGCATCGAGGATGTGCTCGAAGCCATCGTCACCAAGCTTCCGGCGCCCAAGGGCGACGTGAACGCGCCCCTGAAGGCCATGCTGGTGGACGCCTGGTACGACCCCTATCTGGGCGTCGTCGTGCTGGTGCGTGTGTTCGACGGCGTCTTGAAGACCGGCATGCGGGTCAAGATGATGCGCAACGGCTCGACCCACCTGATCGACCGCGTCGGCGTCTTCCTGCCCAAGAACACGCCGGTCGATCAGCTCGGCCCCGGCGAGGTCGGCTTCATCACCGCCCAGATCAAGGAAGTGGCCCACGCCGCCGTCGGCGACACCATCACGGATGAAAAGAAGCCCACCACCGAACCGCTGCGAGGCTTCAAGGAAGTCCAGTCGGTGGTCTTCTGCGGCCTGTTCCCCGTGGACGCCGCCGATTTCGAGGACCTGCGCGCCGCCATCGGCAAGCTGCGTCTGAATGACGCGTCCTTCACCTACGAAATGGAAAGCTCGGCCGCCCTGGGCTTCGGCTTCCGCTGCGGCTTCCTGGGCCTGTTGCACCTTGAGATCATCCAGGAACGTCTCAGCCGCGAGTTCAATCTCAACCTGATCGCGACGGCTCCGTCGGTGGTCTACAAGATCGGCCTGCGCGACGGCTCCGAGCTCGACCTGCACAATCCGGCCGACCTGCCCGACGTGATGCAGATCGAGACGATTAGCGAGCCGTGGATCAAGGCCACCATCCTGACCCCCGACGAGTATCTCGGCAGCGTGATCAAGCTGTGCCAGGACCGTCGCGGCCAGCAGATCGAACTGTCCTACGTCGGCAGCCGCGCCATGGTGGTCTATGAATTGCCGCTGAACGAGGTGGTGTTCGACTTCTATGACCGGCTGAAGTCGATCTCGAAGGGATACGCCTCGTTCGACTACGAGATCACCGAGTACAAGGTCGGCGACCTGGTGAAGATGTCCATCCTGGTCAACGCCGAGCCGGTCGACGCCCTGTCCATGCTGGTCCACCGCGCCCGCGCCGAGACGCGCGGCCGGGGCATGGTCGAGAAGATGAAGGAGCTGATCCCGCCCCACCTGTTCGTCATCCCGATCCAGGCGGCCATCGGCGGCAAGATCATCGCCCGCGAAACCGTCCGCGCCCTGCGCAAGGACGTGACCTCCAAATGCTACGGCGGCGACGCCACCCGCAAGAAGAAGCTGCTGGAGAAGCAGAAGGCCGGCAAGAAGAAGATGCGCCAGTTCGGCAAGGTCGAAATCCCGCAGGAAGCGTTTATCGCGGCCTTGAAGATGGACGAGGATTAACGCGTAACGGAGCTTTTCTCGATCCAGCGCTCAAATCTTGGAAGATCGTGCGACCAAAATACCGCGATGTCTGCGTCAAGGAGCCGTTCGACATCCTTGTATCCTATAACGCCTTGCAGAAGGGCAGCGGGCTTCACGAAGCCTTCGCCCCAATGCTGGCGCCAAGCCGTTGCTTTCTTGAGCACGTCATTGATGCGTTTGACGGAGTTCGTCGTATCGTTCGAGACTTTGCATTCCATAGCCAGAACAACGGTGCCACCGAGTCCACAGGCGATGTCTACTTCTTGAGGCCGCGTGTTCGTGGCAAATCTCGTCTTCTTCATGAATTCGCGCGCACCAAGCGAAGCTCTGCGATCCACCAGCCGACTTGGCAAACGTTTCCAATTTTTAGACGTGAGCAGGGCAACAACTGCTTCTTCCTGCACACTTGAGCTGGATGTGCGTTTTGCAGTTAGATGAATCTGGGACGCAAGTAGTGGCGTTACTGCGGTAACGACACGCTCGATCTCTTCTGCAGTAGGCGCACGGTTTTGAGATAGCCAAGGAAGCAGTCTTATATCTCTCAACGAGAGAAAGGCCTCTGCCACCAAAGCCGCCTTTTCCACGGGAATGGGCCGATCCTTGTTCTCATGCGCCTTGTTGTAGCTCCGACATACGATAGCGAACTGATCTTGGCTGAGTGGAGGCGCCAGCATCTGGCGCAGAACCAGCGTATGTCCGCCTCTAATTTCAAGAGCCTTGGCGATGTCAACCAAGGCACTAGACTCATTGAGCGTGTTTTGAACTATCGTCGAGGCGGCCGAGCTGGCTTGAAACCATGCCGCAGCCATGGCCGGAGGTGACATCGACTCTGCATATAGCCTTGCGGCGATCATGCATTGTTCGCGCTGATAGTCCGCCTCAAGATCAGCCTGCAAGTCGTTCCCTATCGATCTTTCTCAGCGATGGCGCCGCCATTCGCGATGCACCATTACGGCGATGCTCGCGAACTGTGTAGTCGATTGCAGCCTGAAGCTTTTCAGGCAGGGGAGACACAACGGCAGGCGTAGCATTCGGGGTCAAGACTTGGCCGGTCACATGGCGACGTAGCTCCGCGCCAATCTTTTCTGCCAACAGTGGAGGCACCGCGTTTCCGATCTGCCGATACTGATCGACGCGCTTGCCAGCGAAAATCCAGTCCGCAGGGAAGGTCTGCAGTGCAGCGCATTCACGAGGCGAAAGCCGCCGCAAACCATGGATCGGATCGCGAATCCAATCTTGCTGGGCATTAGCCGTGACCGTTCTCGCTGGGCGCTTCAAATCTGCAACGAAGGCACCTTGCTTGTAACCCCAATGCCCCCCTGGGCGGGTCGTTTCGCGCTTGCCCGGACTTTTGACACCCGAACCAGCAGGAATTTGTTCGAGTTCCACCGCCAGCTTCCCAGAAGGCCGAATGATCTCGTCGATTTCAAGCGGCGGTACGGCCGCCAAGGCCTCGGCCATCGACAACCAGGACGTGTGGCCTGAGTGGGCTCCGTCGCTATGCGATGGCGTTGGTATGGGCGGCTCATCACCAAAGCGGTAGCCGATCAGAACCACGCGCACTCGCCGTTGGGGCGCCCCGTAATCCGCAGCGTTGAATAGTTCGACCCGCGTCTGCCAACCAGCGCTGAACAGGGCTTGGCGGATGGCGGCGAGTGCGCTGCCTGGAACGCCATCCGAACCACGTGCAGTGATCAGTCCTCGCACGTTTTCAAATAGGAGCCAGCGGACTTCGAGTTCCTTCGCAACGCGGAGGTAGTCCTCGAACAGCCGTCCCCGAGGGTCGTTGAAGCCGAGTTGATGGCCAGCGCTACTCCAAGACTGGCAGGGAGGACCACCGGCCAGCAGGGCGATATCTCCACGACGCTTGCCCATTTCAGACAGCATCTCTTCGCCAGTCAGATCGCGAATGTCGGCCTGTTTGATGGCGCAGCGGCTGTGATGCCGCCCCGCAGCGGCATTGAGCTTAAGCGTTTCGATCGCGTTCTTGTCGAAATCGGTCGCGTAAAGGCAGTTCCATCCGGCACGTTGAAGGCCGATGTCGAGGCCACCTGCGCCCGAAAAAACTGAGACAAAGTCGGTCATGCTGCGCCCCAATTGTGTCTCGCAAATAACGTCATGCGAAGGTTAACGAGCCTTAAACTTATCAGGAACATAAGTGGAACACAACAAATCTGTTTCACGTATTGGGTGTGGCAGTTTCTCCTTTACGGGGATTCGAACGGTCCGCCTCGCTCAAACCCGCAGACTTTCTTCGCCTACCCCTGCACCTTCTCTGTGATGAAGTGCCGCCCCTGCCGGTCCTCGATCTCGACCACCCACAGATCCGGGTCATACCCCCGCTGGCGGGCGATATAGGCGTCCAGCTCGCTTTCGTTGTCGCTGGTCACCGGCTGGATCCACAGGCGGTCGCCGTCGGTTCCGAAGGCCTCGGTGTAGAGGCGCGCGGTTCGGGTCGAGGTGTCGTAGGCCTTGACGATGACCGAGCCGGCGCGGGCGTCGCCCTTCTTGACCACGGTGGCGTAGGCGCCCTCGATCTGGGCGCGGCGGATCAGGGCGCTGACCCACAGGTCGCTGGAAAGAAGCAATTCGCTAACCCTGCTCGAACACGGAACCCCAACGCTGAGCCGCTAGGGTCGAGGCATGAGGATAGGCCTTTCCCCCCGACGGACCCAAGCTCTGATCTCGGCCGTGCTGATCGCCGCGACCCCCGTCGTCGCGCTCGCCGCGCCGCAGGACCGCTTCTATGAGCGCAGCTTCGTGCTGGCCGCCAACGACCGCTGCGGCCTGTTCGAGCCGCAACTGACCGCCGCCCTGACCGCTGCGGCGTATCAGGCGCGCGGCGCGGCCCTGCGCGCGGGGGCCAACGACCGGCAGCTGGCCGAGACGGCGCAGCGGGCGCGGGCGCGGGCGGGCACGACGCCGTGCGGTTCGGCCGATCTGAAGACGGTCAGCGGCCGGGTCCAGACCGCCTTTTCCGGCTGGTCGCGCACGGCGCGGATGGAGTTTCCCGGCGAGCGCAGGGGCTGGAGCGCGGACCGCGCCGCCTACGCCCGCCCGACCTGGCGGTTGATGCAGGCGACCGTGACCGGCGCCTCGCCGGTGCGGTTCGGGGTGGTGGGCGGCATGGATCGGCCCGACCAGCTGGCGGCCGTCGTGTCCTGGCAGGGGCGGTCGCGTCCGACCGGGGTGCGGGTGGTGATGCGCGACCATACGGTGGCGCCGCGTCCATGGCTGGCGCACGAACTGCCGCCGGTCTCGCAACGCCGCGCCTTCTGGGCCGCCGGCGTGACCAGCGCCGATACGATGCTGCTGGCCGAAGGCCGCCCGGCCGGTCAGGCCTGGCTGTTCCCCGCCGCCGCCGCCGATACGCTGGCGGCGCTGGACCCGCGCGAGGTCTTCACCGTCGAATTCCTGTTCCGCGACGGCAGCATTGCCCGCTCCACCTTCGAGGCCGGCGACTTCGCGGCGGGCCGGGCGTTCCTGGCGATGGGGCAGGTTTAAGAGGCTTTCGCCCTGGTCCTCAACGACATGCAGTAACCGACCGTGACGGCGATGCCGATCACGATCGCGCCGCATCCGCCGACCAGGGCGACCGAGAAGGGCGCCAAGGCCCACAGGCCTGCATAGATCAGCCCGCTCAACGCCATGGACCAGCCCGCGACCCGGTTCACGCGCTGGATATAGGCGCTCGGCGCCAGGGTCTTTGGCAGCCGATTGCCATACCAGGCGACCATCAGGCCGGTGGCGCACAGGGTGATGCGGCTGGCGGCGTCGCCGTCGATGTATCCCTGTTTCAGGGCGAAGGTGGCGGCCAGCGACAGGGCGATGATGCCCCCGGCCCAGGCCACGCTTTCGATCAGTTCTTTTCTCATCGCGAAATTCCCTCCTTGGGATGGGGCGCCTCGGCGCCCCGTTCGAACGAATGGACGAAACCCATCAGCGCCTCTTCGAGGACCGAGAGTTTCAGGTGGTAGATGACCGACTTCCCGGCCTTCTCGGCATGCACAAGATCGGCCTCCTTCAGCACGGCGAAGTGGGCCGACATGGTCGGCTTGGACACGTCGAACTCATCGCTCAACTCTCCCGCGCTCATCGGCCCCTTGCGCAGAAGCTGAAGGACCCGTCGCCGGGTCGGATCGGAGAGCGCCTTGAAAACCTGACTCATGATAAGACAATTAGCTAATTGTCGAATTATGTCAAGTGCAGACGATATGAAAGGGGATCGCCAGCATCGCCCGATCCATCTTCGAGGCCGACGACTTCGCGGCGGGTTGGGCTTTCTGGCGATGGGGTAGGTTTAGAACGGTCGGTTTTCTCCCGTCGCGGTCCGATCACCGCTGCCGTTCAGCCTGATATTTTGACGCTTCCGAAGCCTTCACTTCGTATCCGATCGGCGT
Organism: Brevundimonas sp.; assembly: GCF_041648115.1. Classification (GTDB taxonomy): domain Bacteria; phylum Pseudomonadota; class Alphaproteobacteria; order Caulobacterales; family Caulobacteraceae; genus Brevundimonas. The sequence goes on along the minus strand of NZ_JBAZPR010000006.1, from coordinate 16,436 downwards.
TCGGACGAGATCTCTGGCCAGCGGAATGGCTCCGCTAGGCATGATCGGTAGCGAAGCCGTATCGGGCCAGCGCTGTCGTATCTTCGGGATCAATGCGCTTTGTAACTCTGCTGACCTTTGAGGATTCTCGCCCTTTGAAAAGGTAATCCAAACGCGCCCGAGATGGTCAGCTCCGTCCATTGCAGAGACCATGATTTCTTCATCGTTTCCGCGCCAGATCGAGGCGTTAAGAGTCAGCGGTGACACGCGCGACAAGGCTCTCAATTGGTCGTCGGATGCAGCATCGAGATGATAGCCCCGCGCTTCGGCTTCCTTGCGCATCAACGCCAGAAAGTCGGACTTGTCGGCTGCTGTCGGTAGCGGAACTTCGAAGGCGGCCACCGTCTGCAAGCTTTCGGGCTGATCGGCCACACAACCGATGCACAGCAACGCGAGCAGGGGCGAAAGTCGAACCATGTTCCATGATCTGATAGATCATGGACGGGGTCAACGACGGCTTCCCTACTAGCGGGCCAGCCGACCAATCTCATCAGGCCCCGACCGTGACCGGCATCTCTTCGACAACAGCCTCGCTCGCATCCACCACCATCACCGGCAACCGGATCATCACCGCCGCGCCTTCGCCCAGGGTGCTGTCGATGGTCATGCGGCCGCCGTGCAGTTCGGTCAGGGAGCGGACCAGGGACAAGCCCAGGCCCGTGCCTTGGGCCTTCTGGTCGGCGCCGCCGGCCTGTTCGAAGGGGCGGCCCAGGCGTTTGAGGTCTTGCGGGGCGATGCCGACGCCGGTGTCGGACACGGCCAAATCCAGGTCCGGGCCGTCCGCATCCAGGGTGATGGTCACCGAGCCGCCGGCCGGGGTGAACTTGACCGCATTGGACAGCAGGTTCAGCGCCATCTGCTTCAGGGCGCGGGCGTCGGCGCGGACATTCACCGGCTCGGACGGCAGGACGGCGGCGAGATCCACATCCTTGTCATCGGCCTGGAGCCGGACCAGGGCGACGGCGGCGGACACGGCGTCGCGGGCGTCGAACGTCTCCATCGCCAGCTGGTAGCGTTCGGCCTCGATCTTGGACAGGTCCAGCACGTCGTTGATCAGGTCTAGCAGGTGGCCGCCCGCCTGGTGAATGGCGTCGGCATATCCGGAGTAGCGTTCGGGCAGGGGGCCGAATAGCTTCTGGCGCATGATGTCGGCGAAGCCGATGACGGCGTTCAGGGGGGTGCGCAGCTCGTGGCTCATATTGGCCAGGAAGCGGGTCTTGCCGGCGGACTGGGCTTCGGCCTCGACGCGGGCGGTCTCCAGGCCCAGCTCGCGGGCGAACTGGGCCGTGCCGTCGAAGGCCTGGGCGATCAGGCGGGGGCGGTCGCCGTCGTTGTGGAACGGCCCCAGGATCATGACCACGCGTCTATCGAGGGCGATGCGCGGGGTGAACTGGACCTCGACCTGCTGGCCCGCCAGGGCGCGGGCAAGCGCAGCGGACACGGCGGGGCGGTCCGGCGCATGGACGGCCGAGATCAGCCCCTGCTCGCTGAGCGCCAGCACTGACAGGGCGGGCGGCGGATTGCCCCAGGTCGCCACGGCCCGACCCGACGGATCGAGCAACAGGGTCAGGGCCGGCTGGTCTTCCAGCAGGGCGGCGACGCGGGCGGCCTCGTCCTCGGCGTCGGAGAGGCGACGCTGGCGCTCGCTCCAGGTCAGGCGCATGGCGGCGATGATCGCGCCCATGGCCAGCAAGCCCGAGACGGCGGCCAGCAGCGGCGCCTGCGCTTCCGGTCCGTTCAGCCAGGTCGAGATCAGGCCCGCCAGCAGCGGCAGGCCGACGGCGAAGGCGCCCAGCCGCGTCAGCCGGTCTTCGCCGGTGCGGCCATGATCGAGGGCGATCCCGGCGGCCAGAGGCATCACGATCAAGCCCGGCAGGGCGCCAGTCGCCCCGCCCGTCAGCCCGGCGCAGGCGGTGGCGGCCAGCAGCCAGCCGGCCATGGTCGCGAACCGCAGGCCCGCAGTGTCGCGCACCATCAGCACCACGCCGAAGATGCCGGGGAAGGCCATGATCAGCAGGGCCGCCAGCGGCGCGTCCTTCAACCCGTCCAGCATCTGGGCCGCCAAGGCCGTCAGGCTGATCGCCACGGCCCATATGGCGTGCCACAGGGCGACCAGCGGCGCGCCACTTTGCTCGTGGGGGCGTCGGTCTTCCTGTAATCTGGTGTGGGCGTCGGATTTCAAGCAGCAGGCCGTTGTTCTGTCTGCGTCCAGACTAGTCCTCGCCTTGAGTCGGAGCGAGGCCGCTCCCCCGTAAGGCGAACCCCATCGCGGCGTTCACCATGAATATCGGGGGACAAAACGGCCGGTTGTCGTTAACGGCCCGGCGGCCTATCTGGCGGGCCATGAGCGCGCGCACCCCTCCGACCGAGACGCCCCCGACCGAAAGCATTGACCAGACCCTGGCCGAACTGGCCGAGGACTTCGACCTGCTGGGCGATTGGGAACAGCGGATCGAATATGTCATCGAACTGGGCAAGGGGCTGGCCCCGCTGGACGACGCCGACCGGATCGAGACCAACAAGGTGCCGGGCTGTGCGGCCCAGGTCTGGCTGGCGACGACGCACGACGACGGGCGGCTGTGGTTCGCCGCCGACAGCGACAGCGCCCTGTCGAAGGGCAATATCGCCCTGCTGCTGAAGCTGTATTCCGGCCGCACCCCAGACGAGATCCTGGCCTTCGACGCCCGCGCGGCGCTGGACCGGCTGGGCCTGCCGTCGGCCCTGACACGCCAGCGCGCCAACGGGCTGAACAGCATGGTCGGGCGTATCCGCGAGGCGGCGCTGGCTTAACGGCCTTGCCACCGGCGCCCCGACGACCCACCATCGCGGGATGTGGACGAGGGACGCGGAATGGACCTGCTGAAGATCCTGCGCAGTTTCGAGGAGTTTCTCTTCGAGGCCGTCAGCTGGCTGGTCTTCTATCCCCTGACCCTGTGGCGGATCGTGCGTGGTCCGCTGGCGGCGATGGACTATTCGGACCGCGAACAGGGCGACAGCGAAGAGCATCGTTACGACGACGCGCTGAGCCCGCCGCTGTTCCTGCTGGCCACCATCGTCCTGGCCAATCTGATTTCCTTGGCTTTGCACGTGCCGCCGCCGCAAGAGACGTCGGAGACGACCCACATCCTGCTCGCCTCGCAACAGAACCTGGTTCTGTTCCGCTCCCTGGCCTTCAGCCTGATCCCCCTGGTCGCCGCCGTGACCCTGTTGCGCCACGAGAAGAAGCGGATCAGCCGCGAGACCCTGCGCGCGCCCTTCTATGCCCAATGCTATCTGCCGGCCGTCTGCGCGGCCTTCGTGTCGGTGGGCGGCGACATCTTCGGGCGGCCAGACCTGCCCAACGCCGTCGGCGCCGTGATCATGATCGGTGGCGCCGGATGGTTCCTGTTCGTCCAGGCGCACTGGTTCGCGCGGCGGCTGAACGTCTCCAAGGCCAAGGGCGCGGGCGTCGCGATCTGGGCGGCTGTGCGGGCGGTGATCTATCTGTTGGCGATCCTGGTGCCGATCGCCCTGATCTGAAGCCTCAGAACGGGTCCATCGAACGCACGTCGCCCGAGGCCGAGACGGTGCAGCGCGAACGATACGAGCCGGTCGCCATCGTCAGCTCGAAATCGCCGCGCCCCAGGTCGCGCACGCCGATGGGCACGCTGGAGCCATACGGGCGGTTCTGGAACTCGTCGGCGCGACGCGAGCAGGCCTGACGCGCGGCGTATGGGGCGTTCTGCATCCAGCCGCTGTTGGCGTGGCGGCGGTTCTGACCCTCGTCCTCGCCGGCCAGGAAGCCTTCGTGATAGCCCTCGGTCTCGTGGTTGGCGTCGTAGTCGGCGCCGTGCAGGGCGGCCTCGTAACCGCGCTGATATTCCCGGTCGTGGTCGCCGTCGGCGTCGCGGTGGCGGCTGTTGTGGGCGGCGATGGCGGCGGCGAGGCCGACGATGGCGACCCCCGCCGCGATCGCCGTGGCGTTCGACCGATCCGATCCGCCCGATCCGCACTCGCTGCGGCCCGCCTGGTTGATCGAGGCGTAGCGGCCGTCACGCGTCATGATGGACACGCAGTCGTTCCCATTGCGCCAATAGGTCATGCGGCCGTCGCCGACGACCTCGGACCGATCCGTGGCCTGATAGCCGCGACGGTTCAGCTCGCCCTCGGCCTGGCCCGCTCGGGCGCCGACCATGTCTCTGAGCGCAGAGGGCGTCTGGGCCGCCGCCGGCAGCGCGGTCGCCAGCATCAGGGTGGACAGGGCGCAGGCCAGGGGACGGGACATGGGGAGATCTCTGGTGGGGCAGGACAACCTGAAGGCGATGCCATAGCCGCCCCGTTTCGGAAATCCTCGCTGTGTTCGAGCGCCGATTTTTTGGGGTGCAATCTGTGCACTTTGTTTCAAATCATCCAATCCCATAGTGGTCCGCCAAGGCCTGCAGCGCCTGTTTCAGCACCGTCTTGCCCTGGCGGCGGCGCAGGCCCAGGCCGGTTTCGGCCAGTTGCAGGCTGTCGCCGTGGATGCAGATGCGGGTGAGGATGGGGCGCAGGCGCGGGCCGACGGCGGTCAGCGCTGCCTCGACCCGCCGGGCGGCGGACAGGGCGCGGTCGGTCGGCTCCATCCGGGCGGCGGTGCCCGATCCGCTGTGGGGCAGGGCGTCCCAGCGCATGGTCAGGGACGGGCCTTTCATCGCCTGTTCGGCCTCGCGCCGCAGACGCTCGCCGGCGGCGGCCTCGGCCGGGGTCAGCCAGGGGCGGCCCGAGGCGTCCTTGCGCCGCGCCAGCCAGGCGATGGGGCTTTCGCCAAGATTGGCGCGGTGGCGCACGATGCGGCCGTCAGCCTGGATCAGTTCGCGCTCGCCCGCGACGAAGCCGGGACGGCCGGGAGAAGGGACAGTCGCTTCGTCGGCCATCGTTCGCGCCGTCCAGCCGCCGCCCGGTCGCGCGCGCAGGCCCGGCTGATCGACCAGGGCGCGGAACTCGGCCTCCGTCAGGGTCAGGCTGATGCGGCTGCGGCGATCCGCCGACAGTCTCAGCGCATAGACCCCGCCGTCGGCCCCCAGCCAAGCGCCGGGCCGGGTAATCAGGCCGCGCGCGCGTTCCAGCAGCCGGCTCATTGGGCCAGGTCCAGGCGAGGGGTCTGGTACAGGCCCTGGATGCAGGTCTCCAGCTCGTTCAGCAGGTCGTCGACGGGACGCCGTTCGCGCTCGTCCTCGACCCAGCGGCAGGCGGTTCCGACGCTGGCGCGATTGACGCCGAAGACGTGGCTGACCCGCTCCAGCGTCCAGCCGAAGGCGACGTGCGACAGATACATGGCCAGCCAGCGCGGCCGGGCGGCGCGCGGGTTCATCCGGCCGCCGCCGATCATCTGCGACGGCTGCGCGCCCGTGCGCGCCGCCACCAGATGGACGGCCAGCCCCGCCTTGACCCGGTCTTCCTCGCTGACCGGCACCCTGTAATCCTCCAGCATGAAACGCCTCCCTCTCTCGCACTTCGATGACGGCAGCATAGAGGGCTGCCGACCTTGAGGTAGGAATAAAGTCCTATTACACGTCAAAACCGGACGTGACGCCTTGCCCGCCTTGAGGTTGTGCAGGCGACCCTATGTCGGATGTCGGTGGATGGAAGGGACGAAGCGACCAGGCTGCGCGACGCCGGCCGGCGCAACATGGTTAATAAATTTCGAATCGTTGACTCCAACCCCTCGACGGCGATTCGCAAATCACCCTAGATTCGACTCAATCGGATGGCGTTAACCCTTCTTAAGGTTTTCACGTCTTAACTTGCGAACAAGGTTACCCGGACGTTCGTCGGGGTGGTTACCGCAAAGCTTTTGCCTGGAGGGGCACGTATGCGCGTCCTGTTGATTGAAGACGATCACGCAACCGCCCAAAGCATCGAACTGATGCTGAAGTCGGAAGGCTTCAACGTCTATACGACGGACCTGGGTGAAGAAGGCATCGATCTGGGCAAGATCTATGACTACGACCTCATTCTTCTTGACCTGAACCTGCCGGACATGAGCGGCCTGGAAGTCCTGCGCCAGCTGCGCGTCGGCAAGGTCAACACCCCGGTCATGATCCTGTCGGGCAGCCACGAGATCGAAACCAAGGTCAAGACCTTCGGCGGCGGCGCCGACGACTATATGACCAAGCCCTTCCACAAGGACGAGCTGATCGCGCGCACCCACGCCGTGGTCCGTCGCTCCAAGGGGCACGCCCAGGCGATCATCCACACCGGCGAGATCGCCGTGAACCTGGACGCCAAGACGGTCGAGGTGAACGGTCACCGCGTCCACCTGACGGGCAAGGAATACCAGATGCTGGAGCTGCTCTCGCTCCGCAAGGGCACGACCCTGACCAAGGAAATGTTCCTGAACCACCTGTACGGCGGCATGGACGAGCCCGAGCTTAAGATCATCGACGTCTTCATCTGCAAGCTGCGCAAGAAGCTGGCCACCGCCGCCGACGGCAAACACTATATCGAAACCGTCTGGGGCCGCGGCTATGTGCTGCGCGACCCGTCCGAGAGCGTCGTCACCGTCGCCGCCTGATCGGTCTTCGATCCGCCGATTTTGAAACGCCCGCCGGAAACGGCGGGCGTTTTGCGTTTCGGCGTCGAGGTCATCGATTGAGCCGGCATCGCGACGGTTGACGTCTAGTGCTGCGACGACCACAACCTGAAATATCTATCGGGGCCATGTTCGGCTGATCTCGATCTCCGAAAGGGATGATGGCCAAATACAAGCCGATCGATTGCGGTCCATTGGCGGTCAGCCTCGTCAACGATGCGATGGGTTGGTCTCTGCGCCCTGCTCCCGTCCATTTCTCCGCATCGGCTCAGGAACATGCCGAAGATCGGCATCCTGCCGACTATGCGCTCTGCATTCGACACATCGGCCAGATTCTCCAGGCGCCCGATTGGGTGGGGCAGGGGCCGAAGGATCGCGAGGGCTTTGTCATGGTCCGCCGCATCGCCGTCGCCAAGGCGATCCTGCTGGTGACGATCAAGCTCAAGCCGGACGACCTGGGGCGATATGTCGTCGCCAGCACCTATCGGGTGTCGCAGCACGATCTGGATGGCCGCGTCGCCAAGGGTTACTGGCTGCCCACATAAGCAAAAGGCCCCGCCGATGACGGGGCCTCTTTTCCAATCCGACGGCGGGTTCCCAAGGTCCCGCATCTCTTTCGGCTTTCGCCTACTTTACGCCGTCGTGAGACGGAGTGTGTGAGGAGGGAGTTCTCACCTCATCAGATCAGGCCTTCAACCTAGCCTTGAAACGGCGAAATTTCAAGACCGGTCACTGCCGCTTGGCGGGCATGTCGCGGCCGCCCTGGTGCAGGACCAGGCCATCGACGGCGCTGGCAGCATCGCGGGTGAAGGTGATCTGGGCGTCGACGGCGGTCAGGTAGAAGGCGTCCTCGGCCTCCGCCGTCAGTTCGAAGGCCGGCTGTCCAGTGGCCTGGGCCATCAGCTTGCCGTCCACGACCGAGATCGTCAGGGCGAAAGTCGGGGCCAGGTTATAGACGCCCTCGTAGCCCTTGAGCACGTCGGGCGAGAGGGCGACGGCGCGGCGTTCGCTGGGCAGGGTGACGGTCCCGCCGCGCGCCAGGGTCACCAGGGCGGCGCCCAACTTGTCCGGCGCCTCGCCGTTCAGATTGCCCAAGACGATGACGGCGGTCCGGTCGCCCGGATCATAGGCCATATAGGTGTTGAAACCCTCGATGGCGCCGTTGTGCCAGACCAGCTTTTTGCCGTCGGCCTGGGTGACCAGCAGACCCATGGCGTAGCCGCTGCGAACGGGGGTGGTCAGGGCGGTCATCGACTGGGGGTTCAGCACCCGCCCGCCGAACAGGCCCTGTTCCCATTTCAGCAGGTCATGGGTGGTCGAATAGAGCGCGCCGGCGCCCATCGGGATGCTCATGTCCACATAGTCGGCGTTGATGACGCCGTCGTCGCTCGGGGTATAGCCGGAGGCGCGGCGCGGAAGGATGGCGTCGTGGCGGTCATAGCCGCTGTCGCTCATGCCCAGAGGGGCGAACAGATTGGCGGTGACGAAGTCGGCATAGGTCTGGCCGCTGGCCGCCTCGATGATGGCGCTCAACAGGACATAGCCCGAGTTGGAATAGGCGAAACGCGAGCCCGGCGCGAAGTCCAGCGGTCGGTCGCTGAACCGCGCGATCAGTTCGGCCGTGGTCGCCGGTCGGGTTTTCAGCGCCTCATAGTCGTCGAAGGCGGTGAAGTTGGGGATGCCCGCCGTGTGGCTGAGCAGATGGCGCGGGGTGATGGCGTCCCAGGCGGCTGGGGCGTCGGGCAGCCAGGTCTTGATCGGCGCATCCAGATCCAGCTTGCCCTGCTGGTTCAGCAGCATGACCGCGACGGCGGTGAACTGTTTGGTCAGGGAACCGAGACGGAACCTGGTGTCGCCGTCGTTGGGGATGTTCCATTCCCGATTGGCCAGGCCGTAGCCCTGATCCAGCAGGATGCGCCCATCGCGCGCGACCAGGACGGCGCCGGAAAAGGCGTCGGCCTCGCTGGAGGCGCGGACCACCTGATCCATGCGCGCGACGTCCTGGGCCGCGACGGGACCGACCGCACACGCCAGCGCGCTGAAGGCGATCAGCAAGACCGCGCTGCGACGACGGGCGGGAAGGAACTGGGGCAAGGGCGGTCTCCTGAGCGCGTCACGGTGACGCTTTCAGGGAGAGGCGTCGAGCGATCGTTCTGGATGCAGGCCCGGCGGATTTTTGTCAGGTCTCGAACGTCAACGTCGCCTCAAGCCCGCCGCCGTCGGCATTGGCAAGGGTCAGCTGGGCGCCGGCGCGGTCGGCCATGCGGCGGGCGATGGTCAGGCCCAGGCCCGAGCCGCCGCTGTCGCAAGAGCGTGACGGGTCAAGGCGATAGAAGGGTTCGAACAGGCGCTCCAGTTGGTCCGGCGACACGCCGGGGCCGTGGTCGCGCACGATCAGGCGGAGGGTCCGGCCGTCCCGGACGGCGCTAACGGCTGCATCGCCGCCGTGGCGGACCGCGTTGTCGATCAGATTGGTCAGGCAGCGGCGCAGGGCCTGGGGGCGGGTCGGGACGACGGCGTTGCAGCCCTGAGTGAAGGCGACGGGCTGGCCCGCCTCGGCCGCGTCTTCGCAGATGGCGGACAGCAGGGCGTCCAGATCGACGGGGGTCACGGCCTCGACCGTGGTCTCGATCCGCGCCAGATCCAGCCCCTCGCGGACCAGATGATGCATTCCCGCCAAGTCGGTGATGAACTGGGTGCGCAGGGTCTCGTCCTCGATCTTTTCGACGCGCAGCCGCATCCGGGTCAGGGGCGTCTGCAGGTCGTGGGCGACGGCGGCCAGGACGCGGGTGCGGTCCTCGATCATGGTCTTCAGCTGGGTCTGCATGGCGTTCAGGGCGGCGGCGGCCTGGCGCACCTCGCGCGCGCCCTCCTCGACCAGGGGCGGGCGGTCCAGATCGTGGCTGAGGGCGACGGCGCCCTGGGACAGACGGTTCAGCGGTCCGGCCGCCAGGCGCGACGCCATCCAGCCAGTCAGCAGAACGGCGGCCAGACCGGCGAACAGCAGGGCGACGGCCTCGCGGCTGAGCGTCCAGAGGCGTGGTGCGGGCGGCAGGCTGATGGCGACCGGGACGGGCGCGCCATTGACCGGACGCAACACCAGGATGCGACAGCGCAGACGATCGGCCGCCGCGCCGCACGCCCCGGCTGAGGCCTCGAACGCCTTGACCGAGACCCCGTCGACGCCCCGCCGCTTCAGCGCCTCGGCCACCGCATGGGTCAGCGACGGATCGGGCGCGCCCAGCCTCTGACCGGCCGCGTCCGGCAGACCGTCGGTCAGGCTGGCGGCGGGATCGTCGCTGGAGCCGGCCAGGTCCACGATCCGTTCGGCGGTGGTGAAGTCATGGGCCTGGGACAGGCGATGGCGATGGTTCAGGCCCAGGGCGGCGAAGGTCACGCCCGCCGCCAGCAGGGCGCCGACCAGCAGCAGCAGGAACAGCCGCGTGGTCTCGGCCTCGGCCCGGCCGTGGCGCGGGGTCAGGCGCGCCCCTAAGCGCGCCATGTGACGGGTCCGACCAGCATATAACCCAGGCTGCGCACCGTGCGGATCAGGGCCGGGGCCCTGGCGTCGTCGCCCAGCTTCTGGCGCAGGCGGCTGACCCTCAGATCGATGGCGCGGTCGTCGGCGTCGGCGACGGTGGACAGGGCGCGGATCCGCTCGCGCGACAGAGGCTTGCCGCCGTTCCTGACCAGGGCGTGCAGCAGGTCGAAGTCTGCGCCCGACAGCGGGGCCAGCCGCCCGTCCGGCGCGGTCAGGGCGCGGGCGGCGATATCCAACGACCAGTTCGAGAAGTCGGCGTGACGCCCCTCCATCGCCGTCGCCTCGCCCCCCGTGCGCCGCAGGACGGTGCGGATGCGCGCCACCAGTTCGCGCGGCTCGAACGGCTTGGCCATATAGTCGTCGGCGCCCATCTCCAGACCCACGATCCGGTCGATGGGATCGCCCCGCGCCGTCAGGATGATGACCGGGGTGCGCGAGACGGCTCGGATGCCGCGACACAGCGACAGGCCGTCCTCGTCCGGCAGGTTCAGGTCCAGCACCACCAGATCGACCGGTCCCGCCTCCAGCGCCGCCTTCATGGCCCGGCCGTCGGCGGCCTTCACCGTGCGAAACCCGTGCTGCTCCAGATGGTCGGACAACAGGTTGCGGATCTCGCGGTCGTCGTCGACGACCAGAAGGACAGGGGCGGCGGCGGTCTGGGACATTGGCGTTCGGCGAGCAGTTTGAAGCGCGATCTGTCGTCCCGTCTCATGGCCAAAGCGCGGCGGATACAGTCGGACACAAATCTGTTCGCGCCCGACACGCGGCGACACCGACTGGCCCCGAACCGGCCGGACGGCGGTCCGAAACAGTGACTGTCCGACACGAGGCCGGACGCAAAACACACAGAAAGACCCGCCATGAAGTCCTTCCGTTCCACCGCCGCTTTCGGCGCCGCCGCCTTGGTGATCCTGACCAGCGGCGCCGCCTTCGCCGGCACGCCGTCCGCCCCGTCGTCGGGTTCTCACGCCCGCCCCGCCGCCTCGGCCCGTGCGCATTCGCATCGCCAGGTCAGCCACGCCCGTCATCACCGGGCGATGACCCCCGCCAAGAAGAAGTAGGCCCGACGCCTATGACGTACTGCCGGTTTCCCCCGGCCGGCAGGATCCCGACTACGTTGAACTTCTGAACCTCAAACGAAAGACATCGACATGAAAACCTTCCGCACCGCCGCCGCCGTTTCCGCCGTCGCCATCGCCGCCCTGACCAGCGGCGCAGCCTTCGCAGGCACGACCCCGGCGCCCTCGACCGCCATGACCGCGCGTCCGGCCGCGACCGCCTCGGTCACGACGCCCGCGCCGTCGGCCCGTGCGCCGCGCGCGCATCGTCGGGGTCATCAGGCCCAGGCCCAGACCTCGGTCCAGGCTCCGGCGACCGTGACCGCCAAGCCCAAGAAGTAAGCCTAACACCCCTCCGGCTCGCAAAGAAACGCCCGGTCGTCGCAAGACGGCCGGGCGTTTCCGTATTCAGAGGCCTGTATTCAGGCGGGGGTCTTGAAGCCGGCCACGATGGCGGCCGCCATCGGGTTGGGGCGGCCGAAGCTGTCGAAGGGCAGGGGCTTGTCCTTGCCGTCGTCCTTTTCGCCCTGGCGATACCAGCTATCGGTGTCGCGCAGGCCCCAGACGGTGAAGGCGAACTGCTGGGCCCTGGGCAGGGCGGCGAAGGCCGAGGCCAGTTCGGTGACGCGCGCGCCTTGTGCGGCAATGCGGTCGGCCTGGCTGCGCATGTCCAGCCGGTTTTCGGTGCGCAGGGTGCAGTCCAGCTCCGACACATGGATCGGCAGGCCGAACTGGGCGACCTCGCGCATATAGGCTGCGATAACGCCCTCTGGGATGTCGATCCACAGGTGGGATTGCAGTCCCAGACCCTGTAGCGGGCAGCCGGCCTTCAGCAGACGTTCGACCAGTTTCAGGAACTGCGCGCCCTTGGCCGGGACGCTTTCCTGATTGTATTCGTTCAGGAACAGCAGGGCTTGCTGATCCGCGATTCGGGCCTTTTCGAAGGCGCGCAGGATATAGCCGTCCTGGCCGTAACGGGCGCTCCAGTGGCAGTCGCGCATGGCCGAGCCATCGTCCAGGATCGGCTCGTTGACCACGTCCCAGCTGCGGACCTTGCCGCGATAGCGACCGGCGACCGCGGCGATATAGCCGTCGAAGGCGCGGTCGAAGGCGGCGTCGTCCAGACCGGCGAAGGCCTCTTTCCCTTGCGAATACCAGATCAGGGTGTGGCCGTGCATCGCCATGCCGTTGGATTGGGCGAAGGCGGCGATGCGGTCGGTGCGGTCGAAGTTCGGATGGTCCAGGCCGTTGGCCAGGATGTATTCCATCTTCATCTCCCACTCGGGCGTGAGCTGGGAGACGTTGGCGCGGGCAAGCGTGATCCAGTCGGGGTCGTCGATGTGGCTGGCCTTGATACAGGTCCCGACCGGGCAGGGGATCAGGGATTTCAGCGGCGGGACGTTCGGCGGCGTCGGCTCGGCCGAGGCGAAGCGGTCGCAGGCGGCCAGGGGCAGAGCCAGAGATGAGGCGAGGATGGTGCGGCGGGAGATCGACATTCTATTTTCCCTCCCCCTGCGGGGGAGGGGGGCGGAGGCGTAGCCGACGCCGGGTGGGGCGGGCCAGGCAACGCCCCACAGAGCTGTCTTGTCTTAAATCCGTGCGACGGCGACCTGCCGCCCTCACCCCGTCGCTGCGCGACGTCCCTCCCCCGCAGGGGGAGGGAGAAATCTGACGGGTGTCAGACCGCACGTTTCCGCAGGCCCAGTTCGTCGAAGGCGGCGGTTTCGCGTTTGGCGATGGCGACCAACTGGCTGAGGCGGGTGGTCTCGGCGACGTGTTCGAACTTCTTCAGCTCTTCGAAGGCGCCGGTCAGGGCGTCGCGGGCGCCGGCTTCCTCGGCGTCGAGCACGGTCAGGTCGCCCTCGGCCGCAGCCTTGCGGGATTTCCAGCCGTTCAGATAGGCGCCCAGCATCATGCCGGCCTCGGCGTCCATGCGGGCGCGGTTGCGTTCGCCCTCGGCCTCGGCGTCCAGGACGGCGATGCGGATCTCGGCGTTGGCGCGGCGTTCGGTGATCTCGGCCAGGCGCTTCTGCAGCGTCTCGACCTCGTAGTTGGAGATGCGGATCAGGGATTGGGCCCAAGCGGTCATTTCGTCGTCACTCTCTGATCATGCCTTGATTGAGGATGTCCTCTAGCCGGGTAAAGGAATCGGAAAGACGCGTGGCGTCGTCCTTGTCCTGACCCAGAAAATCTTCCAGCGCGGGGTTCAGCGCGATGGCGCGGTCCACGATGGGGTCGGCGCCTGTGCGATAGGCGCCGATCTTGATCAGCTCTTCCATATTGGCATAGGCCGACAGGCACTGACGCGCGCGCTTGTTCAGCTCGCGCTCGGGCGGGGTCTGGCAGGCGGGCATGGTGCGGCTGACGGACTTCAGCACGTCGATGGCGGGAAAGCGCCCGCGCTCGGCGATCTTGCGATCCATGACGATGTGTCCGTCCAGAATACCGCGCACGGCGTCGGCGATCGGCTCGTCATGGTCGCCGCCGTCCACCAGGACGGTGAACAGGGCGGTGATCGGCGCCGCCGTCGTGCCGTCGGGACGCACAGGGCCAGGGCCGGCGCGCTCCAGCAACTTGGGCAATTCGGTGAAGACGGTGGGGGTGTAGCCCTTGGTGGTCGGGGGTTCGCCCGCCGCCAGGCCGATCTCGCGCTGGGCCATGGCGAAGCGGGTGACGCTGTCCATCAGGCACAGCACCTCCAGATCCTGGTCGCGCAGATATTCGGCGATGGCCATGGTCATATAGGCCGACTGGCGGCGTTTCAGGGCCGGCTCGTCCGAAGTGGCGACCACGACGACAGCGCGTTTCAGCCCCTCTTCGCCTAGTGTCTCTTCCACGAACTCGCGCACCTCGCGGCCGCGTTCGCCGATCAGGCCGACCACGACGGCGTCGCAGGTCGCCTGTTTGGCCAGCATGGACAGCAGCACCGACTTGCCCACGCCCGACCCGGCGAAGATGCCCAGGCGCTGGCCCCGGCAGGTGGTGGTGAAGACATCCATCGCCCGCACGCCCAGGTCCAGACGCTCGCCGACACGGCCGCGCGAATGGGCCGGCGGGGGCGGGGCGCGCAGGGGATAGGGGGCAGGACCCTGGGGCAGCGGTCCCTTGCCGTCGATCGGCTGGCCGAAGGCGTCGATGATGCGGCCCAGCCAGGCGGTGGTGGGGCGCACGCTGGCGGCCTGGTCGATGATGCGGATGTCGGCGCCGGGGGCCACGCCCTCGACCGGGCCGAACGGCATCAGCAGGGCCTTGGAATCGCGGAAACCGACGACCTCGGCCGGCAGGGGGGAGTGGCCGCGCCGGCTGATCTCGGCCCGGGCGCCGACGGCGAGACGCGACAGGCCGCCGCGCGACTCGATCAGCAGGCCCGACACGCCCGCGACCTTGCCGGTCACGACCAGCGGATCGATCGCTTCGACGGCGGCGACGAGATTGCGCAAAAAAAGACCCCAGGAACAGGGGTTCAGAGATGCGCCATCGTGGTTAACGAGCGGTGAAGGTTGGCGCGCGCGCCTGGGTTTAACGTAGAGTCCCTGAGTAGTCGTACGTGCGACTTTTCGACCGCCTCGAAACACTTCGGAAACGATTCGGGGCGCTACTATTGCAACCTGAACGGGCATCCGCCTGGGGGACGGGGTTGGGACATGTTTGCGAAACGACGGCTTGACCAGTCTCAGGCGCGGGATCGCCTGATTGACCTGGATGGCAAGATGGCCGCCATCGGCCGTTCCCAGGCGGTGATCGAGTTCAACCTGGACGGCACGATCATCGACGCCAACCCAAACCTGCTGACCACGATGGGTTACAGTCTGGACGAGATCCGTGGCGCCCATCACCGCCAGTTCATGGACCCGGCCGAGGCCGCTTCGCCCGACTACGCCGCCTTCTGGCGCGAGTTGAACGCCGGTCAGTTCCTGGCGCGCAAGTTCCGGCGTCTGGCCAAGGGGGGACGCGAGGTCTGGCTGCAGGCCTCCTACAACCCGGTCTTCGGCCCCGACGGACGGCCGACGAAAGTCATCAAACTGGCCATCGACATCACGGCCGAAGAACAGGAGGCCGCGCGCCGCGAGACCCAGCGGATCGAGGCGGAGCAGGCGCAGAACCTGCTGGTCGAGGCCTTGGCCGGCGTCCTGGCGCGGCTGTCGGCGGGTGACCTGACGGCGCGTATCGATGCGCCGGTGCAGGGCGCGCATGTCCGGGTGCGCGACGATTATAACGCCGCCGTCGAAAGCCTGCGCCAGACCCTGGGTCAGGCGCTGCGGGCCGTGTCGGGCCTGAGGGGCGGGGTGGGCGAAATCTCCAGCGCGTCCGACGACCTGTCGCGCCGCACCGAACAGCAGGCCGCCAGTCTGGAAGAGACGGCGGCGGCGCTGGATCAGATCACCGCGACTGTGAAACGCAGCGCCGACGGCGCCAAACAGGCCTCATCGGCCGCGGTGGGCGCACGGGCCGAGGCCGACCGCTCGGGCGAGGTGGTGCGCCAGGCCATCGCGGCGATGGACGGCATCAAGCGCAGCTCGACCCAGATCAGCGACATCATCGGCGTGATCGACGAGATCGCCTTCCAGACCAATCTGCTGGCCCTTAACGCCGGGGTCGAGGCGGCGCGGGCGGGCGAAGCGGGGCGGGGTTTTGCGGTGGTCGCATCCGAAGTGCGCGCCCTGGCCCAGCGCTCGGCGGAGGCCGCGAAACAGATCAAGACCCTGATCACCACCTCGGGCCAGGAGGTGGCGCAAGGGGTGAACCTGGTCAACGAGACCGGGTCGGCCCTGTCGGCCATCGCGGTCAAGGTCGCCGAAATGGACGCCCTGATCTCCGAGATAGCCGCCTCGGCTCAGGAACAGGCCACGGGTCTGAGCCAGGTCAACAGCGCCGTCAATCAGATGGATCAGGTCACGCAACAGAACGCGGCGATGGTCGAGGAAACCACGGCCGCCGCCATGAGCCTGAAGACCGAGACCGAGCAACTGGCCCAACTGGTCGAACGGTTCGACACGGGCGAGGCGCAGGTTCAGACACGGGTCCACGACCTGTCGCAGGGTTCCGGCCCCGTCCCCCTTGCCCGCGAACGCGCCCGCATTCGCGCCTATGCGGGTGGGGCTTCAACATCAGCGTCGGGGTGGGATGAGCGGAATAAGGGTCAGGCCGGTTCGATCTGAACCCGGTCCGCTCGCGTCATCGCGATGGCCCCGACCGAGGCGGCGACGATGGCGGCGATGGCGAGCCATTGCTGGCCGGTCAGGTGTTC
>NZ_JBAZPR010000005.1:0-203327 GCF_041648115.1 Brevundimonas sp. | reverse complement strand
GCTTTAACAAGCTCAAGCACTTCCGACGCTTCGCCACACGGTTCGACAGGCTGGCGCGTCACTACCTCTCCTTCGTCCACATCGCCGCCTCCATGCTCTGGATGCGGTGAATGTCGATTCGTCCTAGTCCTCGTCACCATCCTCGATGGAGGCGTGGAGCTTCTCGCCATCGGCGTGCCAAAGCGACCCCTTCCAGACGCCCTCATCGCGCCACCACAGGGCGCACCAGGTCTGGCGTTCGAATTGGCCGTAGCGTGCGCTGAAGCCCGGGCCGGACCCCATGCCCCCGTCCTTCTCACCCCAGTAGGTCCAGGCAGCCACATAGCCATGGGCCCGCAGGTAGGGCTCCAGCATCTCAGCGTTGATCATTGATGCCGCCTCGCCACGGTCGAGGCCCTCGGGATCGACGAGGCCCGGTCGGTCGGCGGCATCGACAAACCAGCATGCCCAGGGCCCGGCGGGCTTGAGGCCGAGCCCGTCGAGGATCCAAGCGCGGGGGATCTCGAAGGACGGATGCTCCTTCAGGCCACCGTGGTCGTATTCTCCCCGGTGAGGACTGAAGCGTCGCGAGACCCGACCGTCTTCGATCTCATCGGCATCGCTGTTCAGGCCGGGCCCGCCGTCGGCCAGTTCAGCCCGGTATTGGCCGAACATCCGGTCGTGAAACCAGCCACCGTCTCCCATCTCGACGTTGTTGACCCGCTCGGCGCTCTGGCGATCATGGAGGCGCTGGATGTCGTCGGCCCGCAGGATAACGAGTTGGATTGCGCCTTGGCTGGTCCGCAACGGTCCATCGCCCTGAAGCTTGTCCATGTAGCCATCGTCCTGGCGATAGGTGTGCACGACCCACCAACGCTCGCCGTTGTCGGCGAGGCCCTCGACCAGGTCCGGCACATGAGGAATATCCGACCGCTCGAAGGTCCAGGCCTGACCGGCCTCCACGGACGCAGGTGAGGCCATGTCTGTCCGCGGCAGCCCCAGCGACGGAAGGCCTTTCGGCCACCGGTCGGCATCAACGCCGGTGAAGGACAGGTCGATATCAAGTCCCCTGACCAGGAGAAGGTCCATCAGGACCTCCGGCGCCCGGTTGCGGCCTTCATGCCAATAGTGATCCTGCAGCACGCCGATCAACTCGTGGAAGGCGATCCACTGGTACTTCTTGCCGATGCGCTCGGTCTCGTGCTTGTCGCGGCCGCCCCAATAGCCTGTCAGTTCCTCGACCGCCCCGTGGAGGGCCTGGGTCCAGCCTAGCTGCACGGCCCGCAGGCCGACCCAGCGCTGGCCCTACCTTCGATCGAAACTCGGCCAGTTCTTGTCGCCATGGCCGGGATAGGAAAGCCTGTCATCGGGCCCCAGCCCCAGGGCAAGCTTTACCGCCCCATCGGCCGCATCCCTCAGCGCTTCCAGGGTCTCGATCTCCGCCTCATCCGCCGGTTTCGGCGCGTGAGAGGTCGCCGGGGTGTCTAGGAAGCCGAAATAGAGGTCAGTCACCCTTCGGGATTCGGCCTCGGCGTGGACGCGGTGGGCGTCAAGCGCCTGTTCGGCCAATCGAGCCACCTCGCCGCCCATGGCCCTCACACCCTCCCAATAGGCCCCAACGATCTGGCCCCGTGTTCTCGGCGGCGTCGGCCCGCGCGGCTCCCGGTAGAAATGGCTTAGGCCCGACATCGTCTTGCTGCCGAAGTCCCCCTGCATCGTGAAACGTCCTTCGGCCTCGCTGTAGAAGCCGACTGCCGAGGAGATGATGGCGCGCGCCTCATCGACCAAGGGGAGAAAGTCCGCCTCCGAAGGCCAACTCAGGACCGGGGTCGACGCATAGGGCGGACGGGCGCGGCCGATGTCCACCACGGGGTCGAGGACGCCCCGCGCGGCCGCTAGTTCAACGATGCCGCGCGCGTAGTGTCGAACGAAGGCGTGCCATTCGACCACGGGGCGGTCGAAGACCGCACGCCAGACCTCGACCGCGGCCTCCCGCAGCACGTCGGGCTCCGTATCGAGGTGCGTCGCCGCGGCGAGGACCGCTGCGAGCACCCGTTCTCGGACATAGGCGTCGTCCACCCCGGCGAACGTCCGGATCAAAATCGGCATGAAGCTGCATCGCGCCATCGAACTGGAGTTGTTCGGTCATCGGAACTGGAGGTCCCCGGCAGGTGCTGGAGGCCCACACTGATCGTTGCCGTTTTCCTTCTGGCGTTCATTCGAGCGAGAGCGACCGAGCGACAGAGCTCTTTAACCAAGCGCCGTCGCTCGGTCGCGGACCCGCGCCGCATCTCCTCGGATTTCGCAACTTCTGAGCGCTTCGGCGCATCGGCCAGATTGACGGCCGCCCGAGTTGCGATGATAGGCCGTGCCGCCCGACAGCACGCACGATCGGACCCAGGCAAGGATCTCCGCCTGCCCGGCCGCTGGGCGGGCGTTAAAGTCGTCGGGCAGGTGCCAGGCGAGCCGCCGTCGCTCGGCTGCGCCGATGTCGGGTAGGCTATGCCCGGATACGGCCCGGCCGTGCGTGATGCGGGACCTGAGGTATCCAGGTGAAAGGCGATACCGGGCTTCGATCAGATCGACGACCTTCAGGGTGTCGGGCGTCTGCGGCCCCTTGGTGCCGCGCTGCCAGGCGCCGAGCGTCGTCCGGTCGATTAGCCCGCCCTTCGCCTCCACCGCCTTGTGCAGGCCCCAGACGCTGTCGCCGTGCCGCCGGATCTCCTCGTCGAGCGCCGATGCGAAATCCTGGGCGGCCTGTGCCGGCTCCCAAAGCGCCTCGGGATACTCGACGATCGGTTTGGGCGGTCGGCCTGGCCCGCGCCGGCCGGGGCCATCCACCACATCGTCGGCGCCGATCTTGGGTGATCTCAGGGTGGGTGTTCGTGACATGCACTCTCCAGAAGCAAGCATCGCCATAACGACGACCGGAGAGAGACGACTGGGATATGGGATAACCCTGATCCCTCTCCCAAGAGACCTGTGGACATCCCGCCGGCGGCTCGACAAAGCGTGCGCGGCAGGGAGGCCGGCTCCCTACCGGTCGCGGTCCGAAAAATCGGCGGTCGCTGCTGTCCGCAAGTGGGTCGACGACGGGACCGGCGGCGCCACGAAGCCGAGCAGGACGCCGATCGCAGACGCGTCGCCAGTCCGGCGGCGTCGAGCGCAACCGCGCCTTTCAAGGCCAGCGCCCGCCGGATAGACTGTCAGGGATGGCCAAATACGATCCTCTCCGCGACTACCTGCGCAAACAGAAACTCGACGAGTTCGAACTCACCTTCGCCGAGATGGAGCGCAAGATCGGCTACATGCTGCCCAAGAGCGCGGGGCGCCCCCAGTGGTGGGCCAACACCGCCGATTCCGATACGACCCATGTGCAGCGCAGGGCCTGGGGCGACGCCGGCTTCGACGCCTTTCTGATCGTTGGCGCAGATCGCGTGCGCTTCCGACGCCTTCCGTCCAAAGAGGCGGTTTCCTAGCTCCCGAAGTCGAAGGCGATCTGACCAGGCGAGGTCTTGGAGCCCCGGCGTCCGACGGATGCCGCGCTCTCCTGCACCGGCTCACCGGCAGGGGTCGTCGTCGCAGGGGCCTTACTCGCGGGGGCGACGGGGCGGCTGCCGCCTTGCCGTTCCGGGTCGGCTGAGGCCTCAAACAGCCGGGGCTCGGCCGGACGGCGCGGGGCCCGCGCCAGCTTCCATGCGGCCAATTCGCTCTCCCACCATCCCACCCGTCCCCGCGACACCAGGACCGGCAAGGGGAAATCCCCCGCCTTCTGCATACGCCAGGCGGTGGTGCGGCTGAGGCCAGTCACGGCGTGAACAGCCGGCCAAGCGAGCAGGCGATCGTCAGCGCCGCCCGGGCGCCCGTCGGTCACGGCGCCCATGACACAGCCTCGTCCGCCCGGCGCTCGAGAAGATCGGCGAGGATGCGGGCGTCCAGCGCCGCGTCGACTGGATCGCGCATCTCCCAGGCCCTCAGCACGTCCTTCAGGGCGAAGCTGACCGCCGCATCCACCAGCAAGTCGGCCACCGTCGGCATGCTGCGATCGGACACCGGCTGTGATTGCGGATCAGCCATGGCGACGCCCCCGTGCTGCGGGCGGGGCTGATGCGCGCAGGTCGCTGACCTGGGCCAGGGCCCAGGTCCTGAGCACGCCCCTCGGATAGTAGGGCTTGTGCCGAACGTGCCGGCAGGGCGGACCATTGCCCCCGTCGACCACAGTCGGGCGAGCGTCTCCGGCTTCATGCGAATGCCGAACTGGACTAGGAAGGCTGAGGCTTCCTTGCGTGTCAGGAGGTCGTCATCGCCGGCCTCCGGTTGCGTGTGCCCGGCGTCCATCCCGGCGATCACAGCCCGCCCTCCGGCGGCCGGCAATCCCGGGAGTTCCGAGCCCCGCGCCCGGCGGAGAGCGCCAGGTAGCATTCGACAACACTGACGACATAGGCGCGGGTCTCGGCAATCTCGGGGATGCGGCCGAGCCGGGCGACGCATCGTCGGCGGCAAGACCGGACGATAGGTCGGCGCCGGGGGTGCGACCGACGCCATCGGCCCGGACTCCACCAGAGGGGACGGATGCGGCCTCGGGTCCGGCAGGTCGATCCGCGCCAGGGCGTGGGCCTGGTAGAGGCCGACGTCGCGGCCTTCCCCGCTCCACGCCTTGACCGCATAGGCGAGCGGAGCCGCGCCCGCTAGGAAGCCAAGCCGGCCGGAGGGCAAAGCCAGGCCACGGTCCCTGGGCGCGAGAAGCGAGGTCGCGGCGATCTCGACCCGAAGGCGCGGTCTGGCCGAAGAGCGCGGAGACAAGCTGCGGATCAAGCCCGTCATCGCGTCCCAGTCGTCCGGCTGGTGCAAGAGCCCATCCCAGGTCCGCGCCGGCGCGCGATCAACGACCAACAACCCGGTTTCGACGGAGGTGCCATGTTTGGCGAAGGCGCGGCCCGGAAAGGCGATCGTCCCGACGACGGCGCCATGCGCCTCGAACGCGCGGCGCATCGCCGTGTCCGCCAAGGCCGTCAGTGGCACGATGGCCGCCATCCTCCCCCGTCCGCCAGAGCCTTGAGACCGGCGACGAGGTGAGCCGCCAGGTCGGAGAAGGGCGGATTGACGAGAACAACATCGAACCCGCCGGCCTCGGGCAGCAGGTCGGCGAGGTGGCGACCATCGTGGCGCGTCCGCGCGGCCTGAGGAAACAGGCCGTCGAGAAGGCCGGCGCGGCCCAGCGCCCTCTCGTTCAAGGTCAGTGCGCCTCCGCAGACCTCGGCCACCACCGCGAGCAGCCCTATGCCCGCCGAGGGCTCCAACACACGGTCGCCGGGCCGCACCTGGGCGGCCAGGACCGCCATGGCCGCGAGCGGCGGCGGGGTCGAGAACTGGTCGAGCGCGACCTGTTCCTCGCTGCGACGGCTGTGGGTGAGGCCCAGGGCGGACACGCCGGCGAGGAGGGCCGCGATCTCGGCCGGCGCGTCTTCCAGCCTGGCAACCTGGGGCGCCAGGCGCCGAATCTGCATCACGGTCCCGGCCTCGATGGCGTCATAGGCGTCGCGCCAGGTCCAGGCCCCTTCCGCATCCGACGCGCCGAAGGCGGTTGTCATGACATCGGCGACGAGGCGCCGGTCGAGCGGCCTGGACCGCGCAAGGGCGATGGCGAGCGCCCGCGCCGCGGCGAGGACATTGGCCGATCGGTCGGACCGCGAAGGCGTGGCGAACAGGGACGGGGTGATCGAGGCGGCAGGCATGGCGGGCATCCGGATCACCTGGAGCGGAGGGCGCCTCCCTCACGGTCCTCCAGGCTCGCCTCGCCCCGCCCTTCCCCCGCCTTTCCGGGTCCGCACGACAACGCCGCCCCGACCGAGGTCGAGGCGGCGCGTCCGTCGTCGGCGAAGGTTCAGGCTGCGGCGGGGTCGAGCGCGGCTTCGCCCTCCGGAGTGACGGCGAAGGCTCCGACGCCATCGTCATCGGCCTCGTCGTTCAGCGCATCGGCAGGACCGTCCTCTGGGTCCTGACCATCCTCCGCAACCGCGCCTCCATCATCGACGGAGGACCGCCAGGACACGCTTGCGGGGGCCCAGGTCCGCGCGGCGGCCTGTTCGACCACCCAGTCGACCAGTTCCGTCTTCTTCAAGGTTCGGGCGCGCTCGTCCTCGGAGCCCATGGTCTCGAGCATGCCCAGCAGGAGGCCCTTGGAATGGGACTGCAGGAAGGGCGCATCGGGCGTCCAGTGCAGGCTGATGTCCGCATCGCTCAGCGCGGCGAGTTCCGTCGCCTCGGCCCGGGCAGCCCGGCGGATCTGAAAGGTCTTCTCCTCCCGGACGTCGAGGCTGACGGCGGTGAGTTCGGCCAGCAGTCCCATCTTTTCGCCATGCGGCAGTCCATGGATCCAGGCGATCACGGTCTCGCCCGAGGCCTGCCAGGCGGCGCGACGATCGTCGAGGCGCTGGCGGACGTCGCCGTCGAGGGTCTCGATGATCCTCCCGGCCGAAGGGTTGAACCCCGTGGCCAGGATCGCCAGGGCCGCCTCCGACCGGGCTACGCGGCTGCGCAGGACGATCACCGTGAACAGGCGCGAGATCAGCGCCGTCAGGGCGGCGGACGGATCATCGGCCAGGGCCCGGATCAGGCCTCGCGTGGCGACGTCGGTGCGCACCGCATGGAGGGCGTGGTTGACCCCTTCTGTCTCAGGTTCGGGCGCCTCGACCTCGGGCGAGATGTAGGCGGGTGGGGCGGCCGCACGCGGGACTGGATCGCCTACGCCTCTCTCATGGTCGTCGGTCTCAGGCTCCTCCGGCGTGTAGCAGCGCACCTCCACGCCCGTCTCCGCCGCCGGCCACATCACCATTGTCGTCACGACGCGACCGCCGCAGCCGGTCTGGTCGGAGGCGATCCGCGCGCGGATCATGTCCATGATGGCGAGATCGGCGACGTCCGGCCGGGCCGGGTCGGCCAAGGCCAGGCGCGCAGCCTCGACACGATCGTTGAAGACCTCGCGCTGGGCGCGATATCGCGCCATCTCCTCGGCCGGGAGGGAGCCGCCATAGACATAGCCGAGCGACTCCAGGTCCTCGGGCAGATCCGGCTCCGGGCCAGCCGTGACGTGGACGGCGACGCCTTCCGCCTCGAACACGGCTGCGATGCCACGGGCGCGCTTCAGCCAGAGATCGGTCAGGATGTCAGGGTCGAGCAGGACGGGGACGAGTTCGCCGAAGAGATCGGTCTCGGTGCGGCCCCCGGCCTCGCCGTAGGTAGTCGGGTCGACGAGGGCGCAACGACGGTCGCGTACGGTGACGCGGGCGTCGTCGAGCCGTTCTAGAACGCGCCAGTCCTGGAAGCCGTGACCGTCTAAGGCCGCCTCGGCGAGTTCCTCCTGCTCGGCCTTGTCCGGCAACCGCGCCAGCAGCCGCGCCTGCTTCAGGCTCATGCGTCCGCTCTTCAGGGCGACGAGCGCTGCGGACGGCAGGCCGGCGAGCGCCGCCAGACGCTTGATCTCGATCTCCGCATAGCCCAGCGCCCTGGCGATCACCGCGACCGTCAGCTTCGACTTCAGCATCCTGCCGATCGCCGCGATGATGTCGGCGACATGGACGGGAACGGCGGTGTTGGTGAGGAGCACCGCCGCGGCCTGACGGGCTGGCTCGGTCTCGACGAAGACATCGACGGGATGGTCCTCGCCGATCTCGCCGGCCTCGAGGAGGAGGCCGAGCGCGAGCCGGCGACGGCGCCCGTCGAGCGCCATCCACGGCTCTTCCTTCCTGCCGCGACCGGGGCGGACGGTCAGGGGCTGAAGCTGGCCGGCGGCCCGCATCGTCGCGGCGAGCGTGGGGATGTCGTCGTCCGGCGGCTCGTCGTGAAGAAGGTTTTCCCGGGCGATGCCCAGATCGCCGAGACGGACTGTGCGTCGGTCGCGCTCGACGACAACGACAGGGGTGATAACGGGAGCGAGGTCGGTCATGGGATCATCTCCGCAGGGCGACGGGGCCCATCCACGCCGCTCCGGCACCCCCGAGCGCCCTCGCTCCTCCTTTCGCGACGCCGCCTGCGATCGCGTTCCAGTCCTCAAACGGCGGGTTGGGGCAGCAGACCCGAACCTGGATTCCCAGCGTCCTGAGGCGATGGCCCAGGCGGGCGGCGGCGTCCTCGCCGACCGCGCCCCGGTCCGCGGCGACCAGCACGCGCCGGACGTCCGGCGGCGGGGTCCAGGCCGCGAGATTGTTCGCCGACATCAGGGCCCAGCCGGGAAGGCGGAAACGGTCGATAGCGGACAGGGTGGTGACCACCCCTTCGCCGACCAGCATCTCCTCGGCCGCCGCCGACAGGCGAACCGCCGCGCCAGGCGGCACGACGCCCACCGTTTTGCGCGGCACGGCGAGGCCGACGGCGCCCAGGCCGTTCGGCTCGAGATAGGTCACCTCGACGGCCGTCAGCCCCCCGTCCGCCGTGACAATTCGCGCGACGAGGGCCAGAAGCGTGCGCCCGCCGGGCCGATAGATGGAGACGGGGACGGCGGGATGGAAGCGCAGGTCGAGCGCCCCATCGCCGCCGTGGACGGCGCGGCGCCGCAGGTAGAGGGATGCGGGATCGGCGGGACTTAACGGTCGAGCGTCATGCCACAGACGCGAGGCGGTCTCGATGCGCCGCCGGCGGTCCGGCGCCGGGGCCGACACCGGGGGGCGCCCCGCCCCCGTGAGACGCCCGGTATCGTCGATAAAACCCGAGCGGCGCAGGTGGTCGCGGATGGCCCCAGTCCGCCGCGCCGAACCCGTGGATGATGACCCGACCCTGGGAAAGGAGGAGCGAGACCGATCGATCGGCCGGGCTGTGGCCCGGCGCGGGCACATTGGCGCGCAGCCCGCTCTGATAGAGGTCGCCGCCCAGGGCGGCGACGATGGCGTGAAGGGTCATGACGGCCTCAGAACAGGCCGAGATGCTTGAAGCTCGCCGTCCCCTGACGCCCCAGGACCAGATGGTCGTGGACCTGGATGCCGAACAGTCTCGCCGCGTCCACGATCTGGCGGGTGACGACGATGTCCGCCTGGGACGGGGTCGGATCGCCGGAAGGGTGGTTGTGGACCAAGATCAGGGACGAGGCGGACAGTTCGAGCGCCCGTCGGATGATTTCCCGTGGATAGACGGGCGCGTGATCGACCGTGCCGTCGGCGACCAGTTCGTCGCGCAAGAGATGATTGCGGCGGTCGAGAAAGAGGGTTCGGAACTGTTTCTGGGGCAGATGGGCCAGGGTCGTCCGGGCATAGGCTGTGAGCGCGTGCCAGGACGACAGGACCGGGCGGGCGCACGCCGCGGTCCGCGACAGCCGCACGCTCAGTTCTCGCAACAGCTTGAGATCCAGAATGGCCGCCGGACCCATCCCGGGCAGCCGGCCGAGTTCGGCGACCTCGGCCGCGGCGATATCGCCGAGCGACCCGAACCGATCGACGAGGGCCTCAGCGGCGGCGCCGACCATAGGCGCCGGCAGGCATCGCCCAAGCAGCAGGCCGAGCAGGGCCAAGTCGTCCATATTCGAGAGCGTTGACGGCTCGGCGGCGAAGGGGGGTGTAGCCGCAAGGGCCGGAGATGCCGGTGCGCGGTCGGGAAGCGATCTCATGGCGACCTCCTGGTCCGCGCTCCCTGATCGGAGCGCCCGCCGCCGCCCTCGCTTTCCCTTTCGATCGACGGCGTCTTGGCGAAGCGGCAGACGCGCTTCACCCTGCACCACATTCGATGTTCGCCGGTGAGGTGTAACAGCGGTCCCAACTATCGATCTGGCGCTCTGGTTTACCGGGTCGCTGGATCATATCCCTCCCAGTCAGCCATCCTTCTCAACATCATCTGAGAGCTACGGGATACGCGCGTCTGTGTCTTGACCGAGGAAGTAGTCTAGGATGTTGGCGCGGTGCGCGATCGCAAGACGACAACCACGCCCTTTCATCGCACGGTGAGACCTGCCTATTCAGTGAAAGTGCTGGCGCAGCATAAGACGCGGCCAGCCGCCCGTCTCCGGCAATGACCAGGAACGCTGAAGGCGGCCGGTGCTGTCCTACAAAGGCGTCAAGAACGCTGGTTTGGAGTTACGGATGTTCGATCCCCTCTTCGCCGTCGCGATCTGCGGGCTCGCCTTCTGGATGGGATACTCCGTCAACCAGGGCGGCACCTGCGCCGTCGCGACCGCACACGAGATCCTGCATCACCGACGGCCTCTAAGGTTCATCGGCCTCCTTGCCGCCTCCGCGACCGCCGCCCTGGTCGCGACCGCTCTCGTCTGGTCGGGTATCGCCGCCGCGATGCATGCGGGGACCGTCGGGGTGACGCCGACCCTGTTGTTGGGCGCGGTGGTGTTCGGCTGCGGAGCCCTGGTCAACGACGCCTGCCTGCTCGGGTCCCTGGGTCGTCTGGGAGACGGCGAGTTGCGCCTCATGCTCCTGCCGGCGGGCCTGGCGGCAGGCTTCCTTCTCGCCGGTCACATCCTCGGAGAGGCCACGGCTTCGGGATCGAGCCTTCTCTCGACACCGGGGCAGGCGGCGATCGTCGGCCTGACGGTCTGGGCCGTCGTCTTGGTTCTGTCGCTGGCCGTCATCGCCCGCAGGGGGGGCCGAAGGCAGGTCTCCGATCAGGGTCCGCTCCGGGGCCACGAGCGCTGGCCCCTCGCGTTGACCATGGTGGTGCTGGGCCTGACTGGGGGAGCCCTGTTCGTCACCGCGCCGGCCTGGACCTTCACGGATCTCGTCCGCGACTCTCTTCCGCTCGCCATGGCGATGGCCAGGCCCGACGGCATCGCGGCTCTGGCCGTCGCCGCGACGGTCTGCGGGGCCATCGCCTCCTCGCTGCGAAGACGCGCCTGGCGGGTCCGGCGCATCACGGCGCGGGGTGCGGCCAAGACACTTGCAGGCGGCGCTTTGATGGGGGTGGGCGTCGCGGCGATCCCGGGCGGAAACGACGGCTTGGTGCTGGCCGCCATTCCGGCCCTGTCTCCCGGCGGCATCGCCGCCTATCTGGTGATCACGATGACGATCATCGTCGGTCTCTGGTTCAAACGCCTGCGTTCGGCCCGGGACGGCCAGATCGAGGCGGACCGGCAGTTCGACTGAGCGTAGGGTCTTCCCCCGGCCGGTTCATCGGATCAGGCGCAGCCTGCATCCCAAAGACGTCGAACCAGGTCATCCAGGGGAGGGCGGCGGCCTGCGCTTTGAGCCTCACAGGGGACGATGTCTATCGACCGGGCAGTCGCGGCAGCGTGCGCGATCGCAGAGGCGGCATGTCGCCCAGCCGCCGTCGCGATCGCGGAACACGGACGACAGGACGGCGTCCGCAGCCCGCTCGAGGGCGACACGGTCGTCGGGGGAAACCTTGTCGAGCAGCGCCGCGATGGCCGTCCTGCGAAGGTCGAGAAGCTTGGTTCGCTCGTCCTGCCCCCGGAGCGTCAGGATGACGCGAACCACACGCCGGTCAGACGGCGACAGGGATTTTGCGACCAGGCCCTGATGGCCGAGCCGCTCGACGACCCGCACGGCGCCGGCGTGGGACAGCCGGAGAATCTGCCGGATCTGGCCGATCGACATGCCGGGCTCGTGGCCGATGGCGATCAGGGCGGCCGCTGTCTCACCTCCGGCGCCGAAGGCCTCCGCGATCGCCATCCGGACCCGGTCGGACACGGCCTGCGACAGTGCGCCGAAGGTGTTAATCAAGCGATCTGAAGGGTCGTCCATCCCGAGGACTCCGGAGTATATGCGTGATGCATATACCTCGCGTTGGAATACGTCGAGTAGCTGCCTGGTATCCGAGGCTGTCCGTGATGCGGATCACAACACGTCGCGAAGAACGCTGCGACTTTGCGCAGCCGACTTTTCCCGCCGCTGCAGTCTGGCCCGTGGCCCGCCTTGTCGGTTCCGCTGAACCACGCGCCGTTGCGAGAGCAGTTTCGGGACCCGCGCAAGCCCTCCCGCATCCGGCCGAGCGGCTCCGCGTGAAGGTCGGCGGATCGCAGAAGTGTCGCACGTCTGCGTCCATAGCAGCGAGGTATCGATACGAGCCGATACCTCGGACGGGGACAAACTTTTTCTCGCTCGCATGGCTGGAAGAGCGCCGGAAATATGCAGTGAAACTATAGACTTGATGCGAGCCCGCCGCGAGGGCTGAAACCCGGCCGTGACTTGCTGTCTATGCCCCGCGCACATATAGCTTCGGCCATGAATGGACCTCGAGAACGCAATGTCTTCGGGGCGTTCGCACTGATGATCAGCGACGATATCGTTCGCGCCAGTTCATCGCGAGCGCCGGAAGCCGGACCCACCGCCTCGGCGCTGGCCTTGCTCGCGCACGAGCCCGGGCTCTCGATCCGCATGCTGGCGATCGGCGTGGGTCTGTCCCATGCCGGCGCCGTTCGCCTCGTGGATCGACTGGCGGCCGACGGCCTGATCGAGCGCCGCGACCATCTCACGGACGGCCGTACACGGTCGCTGCACCTCACCCCGACGGGCGAGATCGCCAGCAACGAGGTCCTGGCCGCGCGCGACCAGGTGATCGCCGAAGGGCTTTCGATCCTCGATCCCGACGAGCTGAAGATCCTCAGCGGTATCGCGGAACGCGTGCTGCGCGACCGGCTGCAGAATCTGGGGCACGCCTACCGCATCTGCCGCCTGTGCTGCTATGCGGGCTGCACGGAATGCCCCATCGACGCCGAACTGCTCGAGCGCGGCGTGGATCCTCGACAGGCGGGTGACGTCTAGGCGGAGACGTCACGACCCCGTCGATAGATCGCGGAGTTCGGATCTGCGCTCTGTCGCTGCGGCGCCTCCAGAGCACTGGGAAGATGGGCGGAAGGGCATCCGGATCATGGGTCTGGCCCACGACCGGTCGTTCGCCGGTCCACGCGGCTATCGACGTCTGGCCCCGGCGTCAGACCGGAGGTTCGGAAGCCCCGACAGGTCCGCGCCCTAGGAGGTCCGTCTGCACGTCCGACCCGCGAACGAGCGTCAGGTCGACGGGGCATCGATCTGCGATCTCGAGAATCCGGGCCCTCTGCTCATCCGTCAACGGGCCCTCGATAATGACGGTGCGGGTGAAGCGGTCGGACGGCGTCATGTCCCTGATCTTCTCGTGCTGCACCTTCGTGCTCGCCCGTTCGAGCGGGAAGCCCTTGCGGTCCGCATAGAGCCGCATAGTCATCACCGTGCAGGCGGCCAGGCCTGCCGACACCAGTTCGAAAGGGGACAGGCCGGTGCCAAGACCGCCGACCGATTCCGCCTCGTCGGCCAGAAGGACGTGCTCGCCGCTGCGGATATTGAGCTGGAACTTTCCCGCCAGGGTCTCGGTGGCGACGACGCCGTCGGCGACCTCGACCTGCGGAAGATCGGCCATGAGCAGAGGAAGGAAGCGGCTGGCCCAGGCCGAAACCATGGCCGCAGCGTAGGTCGAATCCTCCATGTCCGTGAGGAGGTGATCCCCCATATCGAGCGAGATGAAGCTCTTGGGGTGACTGGATGCGACGAAGAGGCGCGAGGCGTGCTCGATGCCGACCACCTGATCGATCGGCGAATGGAGGATCAGAACCGGACGACGCAAGGACGCGATGCAGGTCTCGACGTCGAACCTCTCGACCGCCTCCAGGAAGCTTTGGCGAATGACGAAGGATCTGCCGGCAATCTCGACGGACGCCTCGCCCTCGCGTCTGACGGTGTCCAGATCGTCTGGCCGGAACTCGCGCAGGATATGCTGGAGGTCTGCCGGGGCGCCGATGGTCGCCACGGCTGCGACGTCGGGCAGGTCTGTCGCGGCGATGAGCGCGGCGGCGCCGCCCAGGCTGTGTCCGATAAGCAGGGACGGCGACATCCCGGCTTCCGCCATGGCTTTCGCGGCGGCGCGAATGTCCTCGACGTCCGCCGCGAAGTTCAGGGCTTCCTCCATCCCGCCGCTGAGCCCGGTTCCGGCGAAATCGAACCGAAGGACGCCGATGCCGGCCCGCGACAGCGCGCGAGAAATTCGGACGGCGGCGTGGCTGTCCTTCCCGCAGGTGAAGCAGTGGGCGAAGATCGCCCAGCCCCGCGGCGTTCCCTCAGGCCTCTCGAGGCGCCCGGAAAGCGGGACGCCGGCCCCATCGACAAACGTGAACACCGTTCCGGCCATATGCCTCAACCTTCAGCGTGCGGACAGCGGCAGCGCTTCCGGTCCTTTCGGACGAGACGCGCAGTCGCCGATGTGAACGTCTCTCGACGACCCTCTATTATATGCGGCGCGCATATAGACAAGCCCTCGTCTGCATATTATATGCGCCGCGCATACTTATATGTTTTGTACGGCGGCGTGGCGGTAGAGCGTCTGTCAGGGATGGGCCGAACGGCTATGGAACTCACTCAGGTCGGCTACTTCATCAACCTCGCCGAGACGCTAAACTTCACGGCGGCGGCCCGCTTGAGCGGCGTGTCTCAACCCAGCCTGACCCGCGCCATCCGCCGCCTGGAGGAGGAGCTCGGCGGACCGCTGATCCATCGCGACGGCAAGAACAGCCGCCTGACCGGCCTCGGCCAGGATGTCGAGGCGGAGTTCAGGCGCATGATGGCGGCGATGAAGAGCGTCCGCGATCACTCTGAGAACTGGGCGACGGGACGGCGTCGCGTGCTGGACGTCGCCGTAGCGCACAGCATCGGACCGGAGAGGTTTGCGGCCTTCTTCGACAGCATCCTGCTCGAGGCGCCCTCGATCGAGATCCGGCTGCATGCCCTGCAGTCGGGTGAGGACACCTCGGAAATCCTGTCGGGAAAGTACCACGCCTGCATCCTGGCGTGCGAGACGCGGCCGGACCGCAAGGTGGACCTCCACCCCCTATTTCGTGAGCGCTTCGTCCTCGGCTGCGCCGAGCGTCACCCCTTGGCGAGGATGGAGATCGTGCGCGGGGAGGATCTTCTGGCCTTTCCCTTCGTCGATCGGCTGAACTGCGAATTTCGCGACCGGATCCTCGATCACTTCCGGCGCGGAGACAGGCTCATGCGACCCCGGTTCCGGTCGGATCGGGAGGACTGGGTCCAGCGGGTCGTCACCGTCAGCGACGCCGTCTGCATCCTCCCGGAACGGTCCGCCACGGCGCGGGGCATGGTCACCCGACCGATCGAAGGCTTCGTCCTGGAGCGGGAGGTGGTGATGGCGACGGTGTCCGGCTCCACGGCGGCGGTCGAAATCCGAAAGATCGCCCAGTTGGCGTCGGGCTACGCATGGGGCTGAACGGGGCGGGTGCTTCACGGCTATGGAAACTATAGGCGCCGCGCATTGGCCATGCCCGTGAGGCGCTGCGATATTCAACTTCAAGACGGGCACCATCAGCTGATGGCTCAGTAAATCCGGACCTCTAACCAGTATTGGAGACGAGCGTGAAGTTCGAAAAGTCCCAGGACGCAATAGATCGACTGACGCCGGAGCAAAGGCGGGTCACGCAGCAGTCGGGCACCGAGAGGCCCTTCACCGGCGAATACAACGACAACAAGGCGCCGGGCATCTACGTCGACATCGTGTCCGGCGAGCCCCTGTTCGCCTCGACCGACAAGTTCGATTCCGGCACCGGCTGGCCGAGCTTCACCAAGCCCATCGTGCCGGCGAACGTAAACGAAGTGCGCGACGGCACGCACGGCATGGTCAGGACCGAGGTCAGGTCGGCGCACGCCGACAGCCACCTCGGCCATGTTTTCCCGGACGGACCGCCCGACAAGGGCGGCCTGCGCTACTGCATCAACTCAGCCTGCCTCCGCTTCATCCCCCGAGATGCACTCGAGGTCGAGGGGTACGGCGACTATCTCGACCAGGTGAAGGAGGCCTGACATGCACGAGCGCGCAGTTCTCGCGGGCGGCTGTTTCTGGGGCATGCAGGATCTGATCCGCAAGCAGCCCGGCATCGTCTCGACCCGCGTCGGCTACACCGGCGGCGATGTTTCGAACGCCACCTACCGCAATCACGGAACCCATGCCGAGGGTATCGAGATCGTCTTCGACCCGACGGTGACGAGCTACAGGAACGTCCTTGAATACTTCTTCAAGATCCACGACCCGACGACGATGAACCGCCAGGGCAATGATGTCGGGCTCTCCTACCGGTCGGGCATCTGGTACGTCGATGACGCCCAGAAGCGCATTGCCGAGGAGACGATCGCCGACGTCGACGCCTCGGGCCTGTGGGGCGCCAAGGTGGTTACCGAGGTCCAGCCGGTCGGCGATTTCTGGGAGGCCGAACCGGATCACCAGGACTATCTGGACAAGCGACCGGGCGGCTACACCTGTCACTTCCCCCGTCCCGACTGGGTGATCCCGAGGCGCCAGGCCGCAGACGCGGTCCCGTCCGCATCCGGAACCGCAGCGGACTAGGTCTTCCGGCCGCCGCCTCCGTTCCGATCCCTGATGGCCGCGTCGCCCGGCGATGCGGCCATCGTGCCGGCCTCGTGGAGGCAGGTCGTCTCCGTCAAACGCCGCATCAGGATCGCATACCATGCCGGACCTCTCGTCCTTTTCCGTCACGCAGCGCTGGCCGGCCGCTCATCCCGACCGTCTGCAGCTGTACGCCGCGCCCACGCCCAACGGCGTCAAGATCTCGGTCATGCTTGAGGAGACCGGCCTGGCGTACGAGTCCCACTTCATCGACATCGCGAACAACGAGTCCAGGGACCCCGCCTTCCTCTCGCTGAATCCGAATGGGCGCATCCCGGCCATCCTCGACCCGTCGGGCCCTGACGGCAGACCCGTCGCCGTCTGGGAATCCGGCGCGATCCTCGTCTATCTGGCCGAGAAGACGGGCCGGCTTATGCCGAGTGCGCCCGCCCTACGCTACGAGACCCTGGCTTGGGTGTTCTTCCAGGTCTCGGCTATCGGGCCGATGTTCGGTCAGCTCGGCGTCTACCTCCGGGGACCCGGGAAGGACTTCGAGGACAAGCGGCCCCTGCAGCGGTTCGTCGATGAATCGAAGCGGCTCCTGGGCATTCTCGATCGCCGGCTCGAAGGCCGGGACTGGATCGTCGATGACTATTCGATCGCGGACATCGCCACCCTCGGCTGGGTAAATGCGCTGGTCGAGCGATACGACGCCGGCGACATACTCGATCTCGGCGCACTCGCGAACGTGCAGGCCTGGCTGGACCGCGGCCACGCTCGACCCGCGGTCCAGCGTGGCCTGCGCATCCCCGAGAGACCGGCATGACTGTCCTCGCCGCCTACTACTACAACGAGGGGGAGCGGGTCCGCGAAGTGGCTCTCGACGAGATCGTCGAGCTGGACAAGGGGCGAACGGGCTTCTGCTGGATCGCGCTTCACGACCCCACCGCCGACGAACTTCGCGCGCTTCAGACGACCTATGGTCTTCATCCGCTGGCGGTCGACAACGCCATGCATCCGGTGTGTCCGCCTAAGCTGGAGGTCTATAACGACGAGCTCTACGTCGTCACTCAGACGGCCGAACTCGTCGACGACCGGATCGTCTACGGCAAGACCGCGATCTTCACCGGTCACAACCACCTGATCACCGTGAGGCATGGAGACGGCGGGGCGCTCGGGACGCTTCGAGCCCAACTCGAAGTGTCGCCCAAGCTCCTCGGCAAGGGGGTAGATTACGTCCTTCACGCCATCCTGCACCGGATCGTCGATCAGTACCTGCCGATCTTCGAGATGATCGAGGATGACGTCCTGGCGATGGAGAAACGGTCGCTGGACGACTTCCTCGGCCGAGACGAGATCGCCCGCATCTTCGCGCTGAGAGGCGAACTCACGCGTTTCCAGCGCACGCTCGGCGCCATGGCCGAGGTGGTCAGGAAACTCGTCCGCGGGCATTTCCCCTGCATCAGCGCTCAGGTGCAGCCCTACTTCAACGACGTCGCCGATCACGTTGATCGCGTGCAGTCGATGGTTGACGGCCTGCTGCAAAACCTGGCCTCGGTCTTCGAGTTCAGCAGCCTTCTGGAGGCGCAGAGGACGGGGATGAGCACCCGCCGGCTTGCGGCCTGGGCGGCGATCCTGGCGGTCCCGTCGGCGATCGCAGGCTTCTACGGCATGAACTTCGAGCACCTGCCGGGACTGAAGACGCCGTATGGCTACGTCGTCGTCTTCGGGCTGATGATGGCGATTTGCCTCTTCCTGTTCCTGCGCTTCAAGAAGGCCAGATGGCTGTGAGCGCAGCCACTCTCGACCTTCGCCGTCACTCGACGGGTCACAGCACGCCTTCTGCCGACGCGAGCTCGAACCAACGCCAGGCAGAGGATCCGTCATGACCAAACAGGCAACCGACGTTGTAAACGCCGTGAAGTCCTTCGTCGCCCGGGGATATGACCGCGAGTTCCGCGTCCGGGACGGTCACCTCGTCGATCTCGGACTTGGATCGACGCTGGATGCCTGCAGCGTGAGGGTCGATGCAGCCCTGCGCCTCGAAAGCGGGAATGACGCAGAGGACGTGTCCAACATCTATGCGATCACCGATCCCGCGACCGGTCACAAGGGCCTGCTGATCGATGCATTCGACGTGTTCGACACGCTCTGTCACTCGGACCTCTCCGAACGGCTCGTCGCGCAGCGGGAAACGGCGCAGGCCGGTGACCTCGACGTGCCGATGAAGTTCGGCCTGCGCAAGATCTACAAGGCCGAGTTCGAGCAGGACACCGCGCGATACGTGTTGCGAGAGGGTTTTCCAGACGTCCCCCCATGCCCGTGGGGCGAACACTTCAGCATCCTCGGCTTCGACACCACCGAACAGACCTATGTCTGGCTGGTCACGAGCATCATGCGGGACCCCCGGCTGATCCGGATTCCCTACCATGGCGAAGACGTCATCAGCGACGAATAGCCAAGCCGGCAGCGCCGTGGAGGCCCGCCGAGGCGGACCCTTTCCTCATCAACATCTGGAGACGAGACATGACCGCCGGCGTCCTGATGTACACCACGAGTTGGTGTCCGTTCTGCAGCCGGGCCAGGGCGCTCCTCAAGTCGAAGGGCGTGTCTTGGACCGAGCTCGACATCGAGGCTGACCCGCTGACCCGCCAGACCATGGTAGAGGCGTCGGGCCGGACCTCCGTACCGCAAATCTTCATCAACGGCGCGCTGGTCGGCGGCTCCGAGGAGCTGTTCGCTCTCCATGTCAGGGGCGAGCTCGACGCGCTTCTCGGGCGCACCCCGCGCGCCACCTGAAGGACAGGGGTCGGCGGTTCGCCCGCCGCTCCACGCCACAGAACCAAAGGAGGGACCGTTGGTCTCAGCGATCTGGAACGAAGCTGTCATCGCCACGAGCGACGAGACGATCGTCGTCGAGGGAAATCATTACTTTCCGCCCGCAGCGGTCGAGTTCGGCCTACTCGAGATGAGCCCGCACACGTCGGTCTGCCCGATCAAGGGATCCGCGCGTTATTACCACGTTCGCATGGGCGAGGCCATCAACGCCAATGCGGCCTGGACCTATCCCGAGCCCAGCGCGGGTTACGAAGGCATCCGGGATCATGTCGCCTTCTGGAAGGGCGTGGCGGTCGCATAGCGTCCCGGACGGGTCGGAGCGGACTGGAACGGAGGAAAGCCTTGGAACCTGCCGAGTTCGACGCCGCCTTCGCCAGACTTGCAAACGGGTATGGCGAAGGGGACTACGACGGCCGCCGGTTCGGCCTGACGGTCCGACGATCCGGTGACGGACGACGCAACAGCCTGTTCGCCAGAGAGCTGGCCGGGACCGACATCGTAAGCTTCAACCTCTATCGCACCGGATCGGACCGGACCCTGCTGAAGCCCTGCGAGATGTCGGTCGAGAAGGTCGTGGCGTTCGTGCTGGGCTTCCGAGCGGATCCCTGACGAGCGCTTAGCGACGCCGGCGCGATTACGCCTGCGAGGCCCGTCCCGGACGCTCCAACAGTCGCTCGAAGGTATCGAAACCATAGCTCCCGGTCATTGGACTTGGCCGGGCGACGAACCCATTCTCTGTCCGTCGCCTCCGTGCAGGACGCGGCGGGAGTCTCCGTACGAGCGAAGGTCGAAAGCCCGGGCGATGACGGACACCAGCGCGCCGATGCTTCCGTTTCATCCGACAGACCCGTGCGAGGACCGACGTGCAGACAGAAGAGGCGATGAGGGCCAGGGCCGGCTTTGGAGGCGGATGCCACTGGTGCACCGAAGGCGTGTTCCAGGCCCTGCGCGGCGTCGCCCAGGTCGACCAGGGGTTCGTCCGGTCGGATGCGCCGGCCGACACCTGGTCAGAAGGGGTGATCGTTACCTTCGACCCCTCGGTCATTCCGCTGGCCGCCCTCTCCGAAGTGCACCTGAGGACCCATTCCGCCACCCGGGCCCGATCCCCTCGCAGCAAGTACCGCAGCGCGATCTACCTCTTCGACGAGAGCCAGCGGCCCGAGGTCGAACAGGCGGTCGCCCGCTTCGCCGAGGCTTCCGACAAGGCCGTCCATACGCTGGTCCTCCCGTTCAGCGACTTTAGGGCGTCCGACGAACGCTACCGCAACTACTATCGAACCGACCCAAGCCGACCCTTCTGCCGCCGATACATCGATCCCAAGCTGGATCACATCCGACGGCATTTCTCGGACCTGGCGCTTCCCGAAGCGCGTCCGGCCTGACCCGTTTCTCACCACCAAAACCAACCAAGGACATCACCATGACCGCCTCGAAACGCGCCGCCTTCGTCCCTCTGGCCCTGGCTCTGCTGGGTCCGTTCTCCTTCTCGGCCGCGATGGCCGCCTCACCGCCGGCCGCAGCCCAGCAGGTCGTCTCGCAGGGCGCCGACGTCTACCGGCTGCGCATAGGCTCCGTCCCCGTCTTCGCCCTGTCCGACGGCTCGGTGCCCATGGATCTGCACCAGCTCCTGCAGCACACGACGCCCGCCCGGACGGACGCCCTGCTCCAGCGCAACTTCCAGGCCAATCCGGCCGAGGCGTCGATCAACGCCTATCTGGTCCAACTGCCCGGCAGGCTGGTGCTGATCGACACGGGCTCGGGCGAGTTGTTCGGCCCCGGAGCCGGTGGCGGCCTGATCGCCAGTCTCGAGCGGGCCGGCTTCGAGCCAGGTCAGGTGACGGACATCCTGATCACCCATGCCCACTCGGACCACTCGGGAGGTCTGGTCAGGGGCGGCCGGAGGGTCTTCGAGAACGCCATGGTCCACGTCGGAAAGCCGGATCTGGATTTCTTCTTCGACGCCACGGCCCAGCAACGGACCGGCTATGACCAGCAGTATTTCGACGTCGCGGCCACGACCCTCAAGCCCTATCTCGACGCGGGCAAGGTGAGCCCCATCGCAGCCGACGGCGAGGTGGTCCCGGGGATCTCCGCGACGCTCCACGCCGGCCACACGCCGGGCAGCGCCTTCTTCACCCTGAGCGACGGCGGCGAGAACCTCGTGTTCGTGGGCGACCTCGTCCACTCCACGGCCGTGCAGTTCCCGGAACCCGCTGTGACCATCGCCTATGACCAGGATTCGGCCGGCGCGGCGCGCGTTCGCGCCGAGGCCTTCGACGTCTTCGCGCGTGAGGGAACCCTGGTCGCGGTCCCCCACGCCGCCTTCCCGGGCATCGGACACGTACGTCGCGAAGCGGACGGATACGCCTGGGTTGGCGTCACCTACACCAATCGCGGTCCAAACTGATATCAAGGGGGGACGCTCGTCAGAGCGTCCCTCACATCCGCGGAGCAACGATGGCCCTGGAGCCCTTTTCCATCCCGTTCGCGCCTGAGATGGTCACCGACCTGCATCGCCGGCTGGACGCCACGCGCTGGAACGACGCCGTCACCGGCAACTGGATGATGGGGACCGAGCGGGGCTTTCTCGAACGGCTCGTCCGCTTCTGGCGGGAGAGCTACGACTGGAAGGCGCGGGTCGCCTCGCTCAATGCGCTGCCGCATTTCCGGGGGTCCTTCGACGGTCTCGGGGTGCATTTCCTACACTTCCGCAGCGGCGGAGGCGGTCTACCCCTTCTTCTTATGAACGGTTGGCCCTCCAGCTTCATCGAGTTCCAGCGACTGGCGCCTCTGCTGACGTCCGGCTCGCCCGGCTTCGACGTCGTGGTCCCGACCATGCCCGGCTTCGGCTTTTCCGATCGACCCTCCCGCCCCTACCAGGTCGAGCTCTCCGACCTCTATCCGGCGCTGATGTCGGACCTGGGATACGACCGCTTCATGGTCGCCGGGACCGACATCGGGTCCGGGGTGGCCACGCGCATCGCTCTGCGCCATCCCCACAGGGTGCTCGGCCTCCACGTCTCGTCGGTGGCCCCGAAGCCGGGAAACCCGGAGGGGGGACCGGTGACGCCTGCGGAGATCGACTACGAGGCGCGCGTGGCCCTCTGGAGCCGCGAGGAGGGAGCCTATCAGGCCCTTCAGTCCACCCGCCCCCAGACCCTGGCGTTCGGCCTCGCCGACAGCCCCGTCGGCCTGGCGTCCTGGATCATCGAGAAGATGCGCGGATAGTCGGACTGCGACGGCGACGTCCTGTCCGTCTGGCCGATGGAGACCTTGGTCGACAACCTGATGATCTACTGGTCGACCGAGACCATCGGATCATCGGTGCGCTTCTACTACGAGGCCGCCAACCTCAGGCCGCCCCTGAGGGTCGACGACTTCGTGGCGGCGCCGACGGCGATCGCGATGTGGCCTCACGATCTGCTCACGGCCCCGCGCGAGGCGGCCGATCGTCTCTACAACGTCGAACGCTACACCCTCTTTCCCAGGGGCGGGCATTTCCCGGCCTGGGAGGCGCCTGACCTCTATGCAGAGGACCTTCGACAGCTGGCGCGCGCAGTGCGGACCTGACGCCGGCGCCGAGCCCCGGCCCTCTGAAGGGGCGTCCGGCCGTTGGGCGCCGGTCCGGATCCGGTTCTTCGCGCCTGCTCACGGCCTGTCCTGCGGAGGGGCGGCTCCGCGCAGGCCAATGCGGGTGGCCTGCTAGTCTCACGGAGCCGCCACTCGCATGGCGATGACCTATCCCGCGTAGGCGACGACGCGGATCTCGAGGCGTTGCCCTGGGAAGGCCAGGCCGGCGACGCCGATCATGGTGACGGCGGGGCGATGATCTCCGACGTAGGCGCGCCACGACCGGGTCAGCCCCTCGAAGTCGTCGACGGAGTGGGTCATGTAGATGAGAGCCTCGGCGATGTTGTCGCGGCCCAGGCCGAACCCGGCCAGCACGACGTCCAGGTTCGCGGCCGTCTGGCTGAACTGGGCGTCGAAATCACCGACGCCGACGAGTTCGCCCTTCGCATCGTGTGCGAACTGCCCCGAGATGTGGACGCGGCCGTCGACGCTGTAGCCCTGGGACATGCCCAGTCCGTCTTCCCAGGGGACATTGTGAAAGAAGGTCTTGATCTCGGCCATGGGGGTCTTCCTCTGTGGGTAGTGGGTTGGTGGTTCCGGAATGCGGGGGGGGCGTCAGCGCCGTTCCCGGGCGCGCGACCAGAAGACGAAGGCAGTGAGCGCGAGGAGATTGAGGTTCACCGCTACGTGGCTCCAGTCCTGGCCCAGGAGGTGAACCAGCAGCATCACCATCTCGAGGACGGCCAGAGCAGCGGCCGCGACGAGCAGCAGGGGCCGGCCCAGTCTCCAGGAGATCAGGGGGGCGAGCAGCATCACGGCCAGCACGACCTCGGCCACGCCCAGGCCCTGGACCAGGGCCAGGGAGGCGTGGGCGGGCCATCCCAGCAGGATCACGAGCATGTCCAGCGGCTCGGTGAGCTTGGCGTATCCGGCGGCGATGAAGAACATCGCGATCCAGCCCTGCAGCGTCCAGAGCATCAGGTTGTGCTTGTGGGCGCAGAGGCCGGTGCAGGGCGTAGGGGGGGCGAAGATCGCGGACATGGTCATGTTCCTTCTTGTGGGAGCGACGCGTCCGCGCCGCATCCGGTGCGTGTCGGTTCAGCCGGCGGCGCGGGCGGCGCGCCAGCGCGTCAGGCTCTCCTGGAGAATTAGCAGGCTGACGCCGAGCAGGGCGACGTCCTTGATTAGGAACTGGCCGGTGGGGTTGAGCCATGGGAAGCCGCCGATATCGTCGAGCCAGATCGGCATGGCCAGAAGGGTGGAGACCGTCACCGTGAAGATGGCGGAGCCGAGCAGTCCGGCGAAGATCCCGGCGCGCGCCGACCACAGGGACGCGATGAAGAGCGCTGCGGTGATCAGTTCGGCGACGCCCAGCAGGTAGGAGGTCATCGCCGGCCCGAAGACCGGGTAGAGCCAGGCCAGCCAGGGCGTGCCGGAGATCAGAGGCTTGAGCGCCTCGATCTCGAACTGGGTGAACTTCAGCGCGCCGATCAGGGCGAGCGGCAGCACGACGCCGGCCAGAGCGATTGGGCGGCCGAGCGCAGCCGCCGTCTCCAGGGCGCTGTCGATGGCGGGGCCGAGCGCACGAGCGTCGTTGGCCGGGCGGGGTGCGGTCGGGGTCTTCATCTTCATGGGGATTTCCTCGAAACTCATGCTG
The DNA here is from genome assembly GCF_041648115.1 of Brevundimonas sp. Classification (GTDB taxonomy): domain Bacteria; phylum Pseudomonadota; class Alphaproteobacteria; order Caulobacterales; family Caulobacteraceae; genus Brevundimonas. Next base: position 178,951 of record NZ_JBAZPR010000005.1, on the reverse strand, counting down.
ACTGGATAGGCCCTGACCCCTGCGAAAACCTATTGCCGCAGGGCATGCTATCGATGCCCAACATGCATGCGGGCCCCACAGACCGTCGTCCGTCGTTTGGCCGGGCGAGGAGGAGACGCCTCGGCGAGCATGGCCAGAACGGCCCCGGCCGCGAAGGCGAGGATCGCCGCCGGTGCCTGGGCCGACACCGATCCGAGGATGAGGGCGCCCGTCGCCGCCGCGGCGGCGGTGATCACCGGGATGCCGATCCAGACCGCGAAGATGTAGCGCCTCGAGCGACCCGCCAGCTTCATGCCGGACGCGCTCGACAGCCCTTGGGGAATGTTGGCCAGGAAGAAGCCAGCGACCACGCCGGCGGCGAGCTTGCCCCCGCCGAGCAGCGACAGGCCGATGACGAGGGCCTCCGGGATGCCGTCGAGTACGGCCCCCACCGCGATCGCGAGACCGCTTCCCTCGCGCTCCGTCTCGCTCGGCTGGGCGACGCACTCTCCGCACCGGTTGCGGTTCTTCGCCCCGAGCCGGGAGAGACGCCAGTTGATGAAGCTGAAGACCCCGCCGCCGGCCAGAAGTCCGATCACGGCGGAGACGGGCTCGCCCCCCGAGTAGGCCTCCGTCATCAGTTCCACCGACACCACGGCGATCAGGACGCCTCCGCCGAACCCCATCACACCGGCGATCACGCGATGCGACAGGCTTTTGTAGGGAGTGACAGCGAGCAGGGCGCCGATCGTGAGGCCGCTGGACGCGAAAAGTCCCCAGAGGCCGGCCTCGATGAACAGGGGGATGGTTGTGTCTCGCTCTAGAGCCAGCGGGGATCGGCGGTGAAGTGGATGGTCAGCCAGGTCTCTGGCGCATCGCCTCCAAGAGCCTGTTCGACCTCCTCGCGGATCGTGTCCAGCGCTCCCAGGGTACGCGCCGGTCCGTCCGGCGACGCCACGAAACCGACCTCGACGACGCTGACCCGACCGATGCGGGTGACGTAGGACCTGTGATCGATGAAACTATGTCTTGCAGCCGCCGCAGCCGCGATGCGCCGGACCCGGGCGTCGAGCGCCGGCGGCGCGATCTGCAGGATCTGACGGCCGGCCGAAACCAGGGTCGCCAGCGGGAACGGCGCCATCCCCACCGACAGGATCACGAGCACCAGCGGGTCGACCAGGGCGGCGAAGCGGGCTGCCGGCGTGCCGGACAGGGCGGCCGCGGCGGCGAACGAGAGGCAGAGGCCGCCGCTGAGGGTCGCGCCGAGCAGCCAGGCCCGGGCGTCCAGGTCCAGCAGGGCCGAGCCGAGATGTCGGCCGCCGCGATGGATCCAGAGGCCGACCGCGCCACTGAGCAGGGCGACGGTCCCGGCATAGCCGACCCCTGCGCCGAAATGGACCGTCCGTCCCCCCTCGAGCAGGGCCCCGACCCCGTCGACGAGGCCGTAGAGGCAGGCGAACAGGAGAAGGGCGCCGTTCACGAAACCCAGCAGGGTCTCCAGATGCCAGTAGCCGAACTGGAAGCGTCGGTCCGCGCCGCGCGCGATCAGCCGGGCCGCCCGACGGCGGTCAGGGTCATGGCGGCGTCGACCACGTTGAACATGCCGTCGAAGACGATGGCCCGGGCGCCGGACCACAGGCCGACCGCCACGCCGGCGATCGCCAGGATCACGGTGGCGGCGGTCGACAGCAACAGAAGTCGTTGTTCGATCTTCGCCGCCGGAGGACCGCCGGCCGGCGTCCTGTCGCCCGAAGGAGGAGGCGGGCTGGAGCGGGTCACCAGGCGGGCGGGTAGCGCAGCGCCCGCAGCCGGGTCCTGAGCGCCTCGGCGCTCCCGTCGGCGCCGTCCATGAAATGGGCGACCATGACGTCATGGCGACTGGCGCGCCGGCGAAGACCCTCGACCACGCCCGGGCGGTCGGCGGGGATTTCGCCCGGGGTGAACTTCGCGGTGAGCTCGAAGTCGTCGATCTCGATCCGGTACAGCTGGATCACGCCGCGCCAGGCCGTCCACAGGTCGGGGGCCAACTCGTCCAGCGACCAGCCGTTGTCCTTCGGCTCGTTCGCCGTCACCAGATCGGCGATCTGGCTCTGCAGAGCGTCGTCCCCAAGCAACTGCAGGCGGCCGCGCAGCACCAGGCTGAGGTAGTTGTAGGTGGGCGCCGCGCGGCTGCGGTCCGGGGCCTCGCCCTGGAAGCTGCCGGTGAACCAGCTCGGCGACACCGCGGCGTCGGGGCCCCGGAACAGGAGGCTGACCGGTGCCCCTTCCGCCAGCGAGGCGCCGACGGGGTTGACGCGGGCCAGATGGAACTCGACCGCCCCGGCGGGTCGGGGGCCGGAGCGAAACGTGACCGGAGCTTCGGCGACCAGAGGGCCGTTCTCGCCATTGGCCAGGATGGCGGCGAAGGGAAACGTCTCGATCATCTCCCTGACGAGCGAGGGATCCCGCTGCTTGTATTCGGCGTAATGCATGGTCGGTCCCGGCGATCTCAGAAGGCGGTGCGGAGGCTGGCGACGAGCCGGTCTTCGTAGATCTCGCCGAGGGCGAGCGCGTCGGTGGCGTGATAGCGCAGGCCCAGGGCTAGCCTGTCGGTGAAGGCGTAGGCGGCCCCAACATTCCAGTTGCTGTAGTCGAGATCGGACGAGAGGACCTGGGTCCCGAAGGCCGTCGACACGGTCCAGCGTTCGCCGGCCGAGAGCGCGACCTGACCCTCGACATAGGTCGCCTCGTCCTCGGTCGCCCCGAGGAAATCCGGCGAATGGAGGACCACCGCGCCGATCGAGACCGGCCCGAACGCGCGACTGACCGCCGCCTTGAGCTCCACGAAGTCGTAGTCGAACCCGTCCGGGTCGTCATAGAGATAAGCAACGACGCCGACATCGATGTCGAAGCCGCCGACCGCGTGTCGAACGCCCGCGTAGACATCAACCTCGACGCGGGTGCCGGGATCGCCCGGGAAGGCCACATTGCCGGCGAAGGCGCCCGCATAGAGGCCGCCCGAAACGACATCGACGGTGGCCAGGACGGCGGCCCCTTCCTTGGTCTGGCTGACCCCGCGGACGAGGTAGTCGCTCGCCACCGTGAGACTGCCCGAGACCTTCGGGCCTTGGGCGTCCTGGGCCCTGGCCGATCCGGCGGTCAGCAGGATCGCGGCCGCCGCGACGCCGGTCGCGACCGGTGCGAGACGCGGGAGTTGCGGAAGGGGAATCCTCATGGCCTGTCCTCGAAGCGTGGGCCAGGATGTTCGACCCGCGACCATCCTGTGCGCGGCGGACGAGGAAGGGCAGTCAGGGCCGGCTATCGATTCGATGCGCGCCAGCTATTGGGAGACGGAGCCGGGCGAGCCCATTCTCATGGCTTCGGAAGACAGCGCTCGCACCCCTCCCGACCCCCGACGACCTGCGCGGCGGTCGGCCCGCACACTGGAGACCAGACCGTGAACCCTGGAAGATTGAACGCCGAGGCGCCCGAGTTGCGGACGGCGCTCTGGATCGATGAACGCGGCGATCCGATGGACCGACCGCTGCGGCTGGCCGATCTCGGATCAGGCGCCAAGGTTCTGTTCGCCTTCCAGCACTGGTGCCCAGGATGCCATTCGCGCGGGTTTCCGGCGCTTCGACGGCTTCACGACGCCCTGTCGCCGCATGGCGTCGGCTTCGCGGCCATCCAGACGGTCTTCGAGGGCGAGGATGTCAACACCTTCGACAAGCTTCGGCTCAATCAGTCGAGCTATGGCCTGCCGATCCCCTTCGGTCACGACGCCGCGACACCGTCCGATCCCCTGCCCACGTTCATGCGCGACTACCAGACGGGCGGAACGCCCTGGTTCACGATTATCGACACCGAGGGCCGCATCGTCTTCGCCGGCTTTCATATCGACGCCGACCGCGTGCTGGAGGCCCTTCTGCCGGCCGGAGCGAAGCCGCGCGTCGCGGATCTCGCCCTGCCGCCTCGCGTCGGCGGGTGACGGTCTCCACCAGCCGCGGCTCTTCAGAGGGCTGAAGGTTTAGCCGTGTCCGGCGCACGCAGAAAGCCGATGGCCTCGCCGCGCTCAGCGGCCGTGCGAACCCAGTCGCGGGGCTCCACGCGTTCGGGCAGGAAAAGGCGGCAGTAGACGCGATGAGCTTCCAGCGCGTCCTGTCGGCACTCTTCGGTGATCCGTCCGTCCTGGAGGTAAGCCTGGGTCCAGACCGCCTCCATCACGGCATGGGCGATGCCGAAGCGGCGCTGGGGATCCGCGACGTGAGGCATGTGGAACAGCCGGTCCAGCGCGTCGAAGACCCCCGTGGTCATCTCCGTGTTAAACCGGGCGCCGAAGTTCCGGACCGCCGCGCCGGCATAGCCCAGGAAAATCCTGAGGGCGGGCGGGCTGTCGTTGAAGGCCGCGCTGACGCGCGCCTGCTCGATCTCGAAATAATCCTGCCAGCTTTTCAGGCGGGACGCCTCGGCAGGCTGCTCGCCCAGACGTCGGAACTCAGCCAGATACCGCTGCGCCAGCGCGACGAAGGCGGCCTCCCGGGTCGGAAAGAAGTGATAGACCGAGGCCGGCGCGACCTTGGCCCGCTCGGCGATCTGGTAGATCCCCACGTCCTCCGGGTCGGCCGACCTCAGCAGGTCGTCCACCGCGTCAAGCAGCAGGGCCTGACGCTGGATTCCACGTTCACGGACCGGCTGTCTCGCCGCTCTGCGCGGTGATCTGCTGGCGTCAGTGTCGGGCCGAGCCGTCGTCATGTCCGTTCCTGTTCCGGACCCGCTAGGTAGGCGCTCCGGGGCGATGCCGCAAACGCCGCGGGGCGATCGGGCGCCCGCGCGCCCCCCTGAACCGGCTGCGGATCGGCGAGATAGACGATAAATATCGAAAACCTCTGATACTCGCTCTTGCCGGTGGCGCCCGCATCGTGACAGGAAACAGACAGATGGAAATGCATCAGGTCCGCTACTTCCTGGCCGTCGTTCGTGAACTGAACTTCACGCGCGCTGCGGACGAGTGCGACGTCACTCAGCCCTCGCTCACGCGCGCCATCCAGAAGCTTGAGGAGGAGTTAGGCGGGCCGCTCTTCCGGCGCGAACGGAGTCGCACCCACCTGACCGATCTGGGCCGACTGATGCTGCCTCATCTCGAGAGGACCTACGAGGCAGCGGAGGCGGCGAAGCACCTCGCCAGGGGCGTCGGACGCGCCGAGGTCGCGCCCCTGGCGCTCGGCGTGCAGTCGGCCATCGCGTCGGACACGCTGAACCTCATTCTGAAGGAGCTTGCGCAGGGACTGCCCGGCTTCGAGCTCACTCTGACGGCGGGTACCGGCGATGACCTGATGGAAAGGGCCATGAACGGCGGGCTGGATCTGCTCATCACCGAACGGCTCGACGATCCGCCGGAGCGAGTGGATCACTGGCCGCTCTACGAACATGCCTACGCCGTGATGACCCGAGCGGATCATCCTTTCGCGCTCGGCGACCATCCGTCTCTGTCGAGCCTTCGGGAGGAACACTGGATCGATCACGAGGGCGACGGTTGCGCACGACTCAGGGCGGCCGGAGCCGGGATGGCGTTCGAGCCCCTGGTCCGGCACCGGGTCAACGACATGCAGCAGATTCGCCAGATGGTGGCGTCGGGACTGGGAAGCGCCTTTGTGCCCGCCCCTCGGTCCGCCGACGGTCTGGCCGTGGTCTTCGCGCAGGATGCCCACGTGACGCGGGAGGTGGTGCTAGGCGCGGTGGCCGGTCGACGGCGCGGGCTGGCGGCCGAGGCCTTCATCCGGGCCTCGCGTGCACGCGACTGGTCCGAAGCGGTCGGCTGACCCTGCCGGATGCAACCTCAGCCCATCGCGCCCAGAAAGCGGACGACATCGTGCGGTGAGGCCCGGTAGCGGAAGTCCGGATCAACGAAGGCGTAGCGGATCACCCGGTCCTGATCGATGACAAAGGTCGCCGGGATCGGCAGGAAGGTCCCGCCCGACCCGTAGATCGTGGCGAGGTCCAGCCCGGCCTTCAGATAGAGGGCGTTGAGGTCGGCGCTTAGGTGGAACGCCAGGCCCGAGGCTAGCGCGACGCCGTGGTCGACGTCGCACAGCACCACGGCGTCATCGCCGGTCATGCCCTTGAGTGCGGAGGCGCGTTCGCCCAGTTCACCCGAGACGACCACCAGTCTGCCGCCGGCTGCTTTCAGGACGGACGCCTCCTCGCCCCAGGCGGCCAGTTCATGGGAGCAGTAGGGGCACCAGCCGCCTCGATTGAAGCTGAGCACCAGCGGCCCCTCGCTCACCAGGTCGCCGAGCGAGCGGTGGACCCCTCGCGGGTCGGGCAGCGAGAAGTCCGGGAAGGGATCGCCGATGCGGGGCGCGGACGCGCCCACATCCAGCGCCACCAGCCGCTTGACGAAGGCGTCGTAGACCGGTTCCCAGGCCAGTTCCTCGGGATCGGCCGCAGGACGTGAAACAGTTCGTACGAGGGTCATGCGACAGCAATACCCCGGAAGGCTCGGGAAGGAAGAGTTTCCAGCGGCTATCGATTCAATAGTCCCGGAACATTGGGAATACGGATCGCGCGACGCCACCTTATGGGCTCACTCCGCGGAGCCGGCCATGCAGCAAACATTCACACGGGGAGGGATCGTCGGCCTGGCGCCGGACGTCCGGCCAGGGACGAGGCGTCCATGATGAGCGATCTCAGACCGAGAGCGGCCGCGCTCAACTCTGCGGCGCTCAGTGACGCGGTCGGCCGGCTGTTCGGACACGTCTCGACCATTTCCGATCTCGTCTCCCCGACGCCCGGCCGCGTGCTGTTCGGGCGCGCCGCCACGGTGCGGTTCGCGGCCCTGCGCGAGGATGTCTTCGAGCCCCGGGCCCACAGTTTCGCGCGGTTCTTTCACGAGGCCGTAGGCCGGTCTCCGTCGGACAAGGTTCTCGTCCTTTCGACCGGCGGACGAAGCGACCTCTCCGTGGGCGGGGGCGTCAAGCTGTCCCGCCTGGACAACCACAGCCTCGCCGGATTGCTGACGGATGGTCGACTGCGCGACTTCCGCGAGCTGTCCGCGTACGCCCCCGCCTTCTACTGCCGGGGCGAGACCCATCGCGCCGGGACCGGCGACATCATGCCGGTGGAGGCCAACGGGCTCGTCACCCTGGGCGACGCCACGATAATTCCGGGCGACTATCTGTTCGCGGACGCCGCAGGAGCCGTCGTGGTGCCGGTGTCGGCCATCGAAGACGCCCTGACGCTGGCGCTGGAAATCCAGGCCGACGACGCCCGTTACCTTGAGGCCATCCGGCTGGAGGACCCCCACGCGCCGGGCGGGGCAGAGCCCTGAGACGACCCCGAGACCTTCCCGAGATGAGGCGGCCATGATCCTGAAGACCTATTCCAGACTCTTTTCCCACGACTGTGATGAGACGCTCGCAACGCTTGAGCGCCTGCACGGTCGAAAACCGCATCTGCGCTTCCGGTTCGGGGAGTGGGACCTGGCAGGAATAGGCGACATGTTCGTCGTCGCCGGGACGGATGAATCGCTGGCCCCGATCCGTGACAGCCATGGCCCTGTCATCGTCCGCGACATCGAGGCGGTCGAGGCCGAACTTCTGGCCAGCGGCGCCACGATCACCCAGGCCATCGTGACGGTCCCGACGGGACGGATGCTCTACGCCCGGTATGCCGACGGATTGCATATCGAATATGTCGAGTGGACTGACGAATTGGTCGAGATGTTCATCCGTGCGCCCCAGCGCGAAGGCCGTCTGGCTTCGGAGCTCTGACAGTGTGAGCGGCCGTTGAAGCGGGGGCGCCGAGCCGCCCGTCGCTCGAACCTGGAGATCAGGATGTGCAGACACCCGACAACTCGGCCTTGACGGACAGCATGTAGAGGGCCAGCGTAACCGATATATATCGGTTAGAACTTTCTGGTCTGTTATCGCTCGCCGACGGAAGGATCCTTGATGCGGTCACCACATTGCGTAATCGTCGTTGCCGCAGCCACCGCGATGGCGGCGTGCTCGCCCGTGAGCGGGCACGAGCGCCAGTCCGCCGATGCCGGACTTCCACCGCCGAAAATCCAGCTCGTCTTCAATGCGGAGGGGCAGGCCGCGCTTCCGAAGGGATACCGGAGCTGGGTGCACACCAACACGTCGTGGGAGACCATCGCCATCACGATCCTCGACGGCACGGTGACGAAGACGCCCGAGATGCACAGCGTCTACGTCGAGCCCAACACCTACCGGATCTTCATGCGGACGGGCCGGTGGCCCGAGGGGGCGCTGATGGTCAAGGAATTCAGCACGACAAGCACCGACCCGGCGGAATGCAGCGGGCCTCCGGCGTTCACATGCCGGTTCGGAACCACCACGGTCATCTTCCCGCAGGAGCGGACGGGCGTCGGCGTGATGCTGAAGGACACCCGGCGCTTTCCCGATGAGCCGGGCGGCTGGGCGTATTTCAGCTTCGGTCACCAGACGCCGCCCTATCAGGCCTTCTCTCCGGCACGCAGGCGCGAGCAGTGCGCCCAGTGTCATATCGACAACGTCGGGCCGGACCACGACTACGTCTGGTCGGTGAAGCTTAACCAGCCCGGCTTCCGCCGGGACGGCGACAACGCCAGGTTCAACCTAGAAGCCGCCCTTGGGGAGTGATCGGCCCAATGTCGCGGCGGGGAATGGCCTCGTTGTCTCACAGGCTGCAAGCTCATCCCTGTAGCCATCCCTTTGATCGTTCGACGACAGGTTTTCCGACCCACTGGGTCGATGCCTGAAACCCTGAATGGAGAAACCCATGCACACCCATCGTCGCGGCGTCCTCGGCGTCTTCGCAACGGCCGGCGCCGCTCCATGGCTCGGCGCTGTCCCAGCCATGGCCAGCGCTCGGCCGAGCGTCGATATCGCGTCGGTCATGCGGCAGTTTCACGAGAACTATAATCGCAACGAGATCGACAGGAGCGGCGAGCTGGTCGTCGACGACGTGGTGGCCGACATCAACGGCGGCGCCGGCAACGGATCGAACGGCGCCACGCACAGAGGGCGGGAAGCCTTCATCGCCTGGCTGAAGAACGACAAGGTGCTGTTCGGAGCCAACAGGCTCGTGCATCAGGATCTCATAACACAGGGCAACATGGGCGCCGTGCGCTTCTATATGGAGGGGACGCACGTGGGTCCGATCCCGACGCCCGACGGCGTCATCGAGCCGACTGGCCGTCGTGTCACTCTGGAGGTCACCGAGTTCGCGACCTTCAATGACGAAGGCAAGCTGGTCCACGTCCACACCCTCTACAACACCCTGGGCCTGCTCATGCAGCTCAAGGCCTGATGCAGGCGCTCTAGAGGCGCATGCCGAACACCTCGGAGGCATTCGGATAGGCCAAGGCGACGTGGTCCGGCCCGGGGCGTCTGAGCCTTGATGGCCGCCCCGCGGTGCGCATCCGCTTCACGGCTTCGGACCAGGCGGGGAGGACGGGACTGTCCGTGCTCCACCGGACCACGCTCGCCTCGACGGCCATGTCTGCGAGGCGGGGCATGGCCGCGCCGTGGGCGCCGCCGCTGACATAGGCGAGCATGCTTTCCTCGTCCTTCCAGACCGTCATCGTCCAGAAGGCATGGTCGGCGTCCCGCTTGACCGCGCCGTCGATCCATCCCTCGGCCCGACGGATCTGGTCTATCGCTCGTGACGCATGGAAGGCAAAACTCGGCAGTTGTAGAAGGGAGCGCGGCTTGAACCGGGTGACGCTGATGATGGGCATAGGACTCTCCTTGGGCCGTCGCTGAGGTCAGGCTGGAGGATGACGACCCGGCGCGCCCCGATCCCGGCCCTGGCTGCGGGGCGCCATGCGGGACGGGCTCATGGCCAGGATCCGGGACACGTCTACGAGCTGTCCGGCTGTTCGGCTGGAGGCGACAAGCTCTGCGACGAGCGCTTCGCACTCAGCTTCGCCTGTCGCCAGAACCTCGCGGAACCCCGCGATCCGCGATAGCGACCAGAGCATCCCGGCCATGACGAAGACCGGGCTGCGATCCAGCCAGCGTTTGGAGCCGGGATGGACTTTCTGTCCCAGGCTCCTGATCAGGCCGAAACCCGCCTTGACGCCGCGCGCCAGGATCATGGCCTCGTCCCACGAAGCGCCGCCGCCCCGTCTCATCGCCGCGATGGAGACGCTCTCGAAGGCAATACAGAGCGGCGCGTGACAGCGAAGCCAGAGCTTCATGTCGGGCTCGATGGCGGCGGGCAGTCCGGCTGTCTTGAAGACCTCGACCCAGCGACGGTCGCTCATAAGCGTCTTCTGACCACCCGCGCCAATCGTCACATCGAGCCGCCCGTCGGCGTCCAGTCGAGACTGGATGAAAGGCATGCCGAAGGCACAGCGGTCGATCCCGATCGCGGTCTCAACGTGCTCGGGATCGAAGGTGTTGAACATGAACTGGATGCACCTCGCCGCGCTCCGTTGCAGGGCCGGCAGGATCGCATCGGCCTGGTGAGCCAGCAGGGTGACGATCACGAGGTCATAGGGCGTGGCTTCATCGAGGACGTCGCAGACGGTGACCGACGCGCGCTCGCCGTGCACATTGATTATGGCCTGGTCGCGCCGGAGCGTCCGCAGACGATCCGACCCGGATCGGGCGACGACCGTGATCTCGTGACCGCCCGACTGCACGAGTTGGAAGGCGAAGGCGGATCCAATGCGTCCGGCGCCGACGACGGCGATGCGGAGACGGGCGGGCTTTATGTGGGTCATTGTTTGTTTCCGGCGATTTGTAGTCGGAAGACTATGCGCCGACCTCTGGACGGGCCATGCTCCAGGGTCCGCCGTCTCGTCGGGATCGTCCAGGATTGACCATGGATCCGCTGTCCGAAGTCCTCTCCCTCCTCAAACCCGCCAGCTACGGCTTTCGAGGACTGGACGCTGGCAGGGATTGGGCCCTGGCCTTCCCTTCAGGCGAAGGCCTCAAATGCTTCGCGATCCTCGAAGGGGAATGCCGGGTCTCTGTGGAGAGCGCGCCAGCCGTCAGGCTGGGTCCAGGCGATGTCGTCCTGCTCCCGACCGGCAAGGCCGTCCATCTCTCCGGCGCGGCGGACGTCGCGCCCGTGGACGCCATGGCGCTCTTTCTCTCGGTGCCCCCGGGCGAAAGCGTGATGTTGAACGGCGGGGGCGACTGCTGGGGGTTCGGGGGCTATTTTGGTTTTGGGGGTGCGAACGCGAGCCTGCTGCTGGCCAGGCTGCCCGCCATCGTCCACATCACGGGCGAAGGCGACAGGAGCGCGCTGCGCTTCGCCATGGAGCGGTTGATGCGGGAGCTCCGCGAGCCGGCGCCCGGGAGCGCCCTGCTGGCCGAGCATCTGGCGCAAGCGCTTTTGATCGAGGCCCTCCGACACCACCTCGCAGACCCGTCCGCGGACGGAAGAGGCTGGCTGTTCGCCTTATCGGACACGCGGTTGCATGCCGCGATCACCGCCCTCCACGGCGATCCCGCCCGAAGATGGACGCTGGAGGCTCTGGCGCGTGAGGCCGGAATGTCCAGGTCGAGCTTTGCAGCGAGTTTTCGGGAAACCGTTGGTGAGCCAGCAATGGAATATCTGACTCGCTGGCGGATGGTGATTGCTGCTGATCGTCTGGCAGGCGGTAGGCTATCGATCGCGGAGGTCGCGCCTTCAGTCGGCTATCTGTCCGAAAGCGCGTTCGGTGCGACTTTCAAACGGGTAATCGGGCGGCCGCCCCGTCAGTATGTCAGGGACGCTGGAGCAAACGCTCAGTTCGTTTCGAACTCAAATCGTCCGACCAGCGCCGAGGGGCCTCCGGGATAGTGTCGAAATAACAATCCTTCGCGAGATCTGAAAGATCTTCAGCTTCCCTGCAGGCTCTCAAGCGAAGGCTCCGTGATCCGAAGCGGCCGTGAGAATAAGGGGTGAGTGACAGTTATCGACGGCTGACCGTTCAGATCGCTGCGCCATTTTTCATCACAACGCGGATCTTGCGAATGGCCGCTGAGAGAAGGGGCCTCGGGGTCAATCGCTCTGGCAAGTTTCAGAGCGGCTTGATCTACAATCAGTATCCGACAGCAGAGTTTCTGGCCAGTTTCTGGCCACCGCCTGCCAGTCAAGATCGACTAAGCTATTGAAGAGAATGGTGGACGCGACAGGGATTGAACCTGTGACCCCCTCGATGTCAACGAGGTGCTCTCCCGCTGAGCTACGCATCCGCCGTAGGGCTCCGAAAAAGCTGTTCGGAGCGGGAAGAGCGGTCGTATAGCGGCGAGGTCGGCCCGCATCAAGCCGATTTCACGGCAAGATCAAGATTTCTCGCCAAACGCCGCTCGGCGTCTTCTTACGCGGCGACCATCCGCTCGACCTCATTGACCAGGTCGCGAAGGTGGACGGGCTTGGACAGGACCTTGGCGTCCGGCGTGGCCTGAGCGGCGGTCAGGGCCACAGCGGCGAAACCGGTGATGAACATGATGCGCAGGCCGGGCTGACGAGCGGCGGCGACGCGCGCCACCTCGATCCCGTCCGCGCCCGGCATGACGATGTCGGTCAGCAGCAGGTCGTAGGGGCCGTGTTCCAGGGCGTCGATGGCGTCGTCGCCGTTCTCGCAGTCGATGACCTGATGGCCCGCCCGCTCCAGCGCGCGCGTCAGAAATCCGCGCAACGAACCGTCGTCTTCGGCCAGGAGGATACGCGCCATTCGAGAAACACCTTTGAAACAGGGAGCCAGCCTAGGCCCGCAACGGTAAACCGCCGATGAAATTCACCGATCAGCCGACTTCCTTCCACAGCGAAACCCGCTATGCGGGGGCATGACCGACGGCGGGGCCAGTTTTTCGATCACCGCGCCGGCGGCGGATGCGCCCGCGACGGCGCTGGTCTTCGCCTCGCCCCACTCGGGCGACCGCTATCCCGACGACATGGACGCCGCGCCGGGCCTGCCGCTCGCCAGCCTGAAAAGCGCGGAGGACGCCCTGGTCGGGCGACTGGTCGCGGACGGCCCGCGACTGGGCGCCGCCCTGATCGAGGGGCGGATCGGCCGGGCCTATGTCGATCTGAACCGCGACCCCGGCGAACTGGATCCCGCCCTGATCGAGGGGCTGGACGGGCCGGTGGGGGCCAAGACCGCGGCCGGTTACGGCGTCGTGCCGCGCCTGGCCGGCGACGGGACGCCCCTCTATGCGCGCCGGCTGAGCCTGGCCGAGGCGCAGGGCCGCATCGACAGGGTTCACCGCCCCTATCACCAGGCGCTGGGCGACCTGATGGAGACGACGCGGGCGCGCCAGGGGCGGGCGGTGCTGATCGACTGGCATTCGATGCCGGCGCGGGCGGTGGGGGCCGAGGTGGTGCTGGGCGACCGTTACGGCTCGGCGTGCAATGCGCGGCTCAGCCGGCGACTGCGCGAGCTTTTCGAGGGGCTGGGCTGGCGGGTGGCGCAGAACCATCCCTATGCCGGGGGCTGGTCCACCCAGCGCTGGGGCCGACCGGACGACGGCTATGAGGCGATCCAGATCGAGCTGAGCCGGCGGCTATATCTGGACGAGGTGACACTTCAGCCTGGGGCGACCTACGCCACGACACAGAAGGCCCTTACCCGCGTGATCGCGGCCCTGTGCGCGGAACCGTGGTCCACCGCCTGACTAATCGCTGATCAGATCAAAAAAAGCCGCACCCGAGGGTGCGGCATTAAAGTCTATAGGGAGGAAACGCCCAGGAAGGGCAAGACGCCCGGAGGCGTCAGAGGTCAACTTAGGTTGCGATGCACAATGGGTCAAGGCCGATATGCGCTTTCACGGTCACGCCGTGTTACGCAAATGCGGCGATGTAACCGGTATATGGCCCGTATTCGACCAAAGTCTGACCTTCAGCCCCATCTCGCACTTGCGAAATAGCCGACCTCAATGCTCCAGCAGACGACGCGCATTGCGAATGGCGCGCGCGGCCGGCGACGCTTCCTGACGATAGATCAGCAGGCCGAACGACGAGGCCACACCCAGCGCCAGCCACAGCGGCCCGAACAGCCACGCCGCCGCCGCCAGGGCGAAATAATAGCCCCTCACCCCCTGGCTGAACGCACTGAGCGCGGGATTCAGAAGCTGCCCCGCCGCCTCGCTGAACGCCTTGCGGTCGGTGTTGGAATGCAGTTCGGGCGCCGAGCCGATCAGGGCCAGGGTGTAGTTCATCTGGCGCAACGCCCAGATGAAATCCAGGAAGCCCCGCGCCAGGCAGACCAGCACCAGGGCCAGCTTGGCCTCCAGGATCTTGAGCGGCACGTTCTCGGCGCCGACGGCCGCGAACCCCTGCAGCGCGCTCTCGCCGCCGAACAATATGCCCCCCACCGCCGCGATCAGCAGCAGGTTGGTCGAGGCGAAGAACGAGGCCGAATTGATCGAATGGCCCATCAACTGGCTGTCGATCAGCTTCATCTCGCGGTGAGTCATGGACTGCATCCACACCGCGCGGACATGCTCCATGTCCTTGTTCAGCGAGCCGCCCTTACGGCTGATGAAGGCCAGGATGGGGCTGTATCCCAGCCAGCAGATGAAAAAGAGCGCCAGGGCGGCCCAGTCGGTCAAGGTCATGCGCCAGATGTCCGCGATGACGCGCCCGGACGCAAGCCTGTCCGCCGCATGTCGCGCTTGCCGTTGCGGGCTGGTAGGCTTATCACGCCTCGCCTTTTCGAATTTCGCAGTCGCAGCAAAGATCCGCCATGAACCTTGACGCCATTCCGGTCGGTCCCAACGCCCCCTGGGACATCAACGTCATCATCGAGATCCCGCAGGGCGGCCTGCCGGTGAAATACGAGATGGACAAGGCCTCGGGCGCCCTGTTCGTCGACCGCTTCCTGCACACGGCCATGTACTATCCGGGCAACTACGGCTTCATCCCGCACACCCTGTCGGACGACGGCGACCCCTGCGACGTGATCGTGCTGAACCCAACGCCGGTCGTGCCCGGCTGCGTCATTCGCTCGCGCCCCATCGGCGTGCTGAAGATGACGGACGAAGCCGGCGGCGACGAGAAGATCCTGGCCGTGCCGGTCGACAAGCTGAACCCCTATTACACCGAGATCGCCAGCTATCGTCAGCTGCCGGCCATCCTGATCGAGCAGATCGAGCACTTCTTCACCCGCTACAAGGACCTGGAAAAGGGCAAGTCGGTCACGGTCCAGGGCTGGGGCGACGCCGGCGAAGCCGCCGACCTGATCGCGACAGGCATGAAGGCCCACCAGGACAAGCTGGCCAAGACCAAGGCCGCCAACGCCGCCTGATCGGGCGACATCGGCAGAGACATCAAAGGCGCCCTCCGGCTGGAGGGCGCCTTTTTGCCGCGCGATCTGCTGTCTCCTCCCCGCTTTGCGGGGAGGTGGCGCGGCGCGTCTTGCGCCGTGACGGAGGGGTTCTGCGCCGCATCACAGGCGCCTGTGGGACTTCAAGAGCCCCTCCACCGCTTCGCGGTCCCCTCCCCGCTTCGCAGGGAGGAGACGCGAGGTCGAAGCCTGACTTCAGGTCGTGCAGCGCGACATTGCGCGCGCCCCTCTCCCGCTCCGCTTCGCGACCTCCTATCTGCACCGCATGACTGAACTGACCCCCCGCGAGATCGTCTCCGAACTGGATCGCTATATCGTCGGCCAGAATGACGCCAAGCGCGCCGTGGCCGTGGCGTTGAGGAACCGCTGGCGCAGGAAGCGCGTGCCGGCGGATTTGCGCGACGAGGTGACGCCCAAGAACATCCTGATGATCGGCCCCACCGGCGTCGGCAAGACCGAGATCGCGCGGCGTCTGGCCAAGCTGGCGGGGTCGCCCTTCCTCAAGGTCGAGGCGACCAAGTTCACCGAGGTCGGCTATGTCGGCCGCGACGTGGACCAGATCGTGCGCGACCTGGTCGAGAGCGCCCTGATCATGGTGCGCGAGCGCAGGCGCGGCGATGTGCGGGCCAAGGCGGAAGCCGCCGCTGAGGACCGGATCCTGGACGCCCTGGTCGGACCGGGCGCGGGGCCGGCGACGCGTGACAGTTTCAGGAAGAAGCTGCGGGCCGGAGAGCTGGACGACAAGGAGATCGAGATCACGCTGGCGGATGCCGCCTCGCCGATCCAGGGCCTGGACATTCCGGGCGGCGGCAACGTCGGTCTGCTTAACCTGTCGGAGATGCTGGGCAAGATGGGCGGCGGGCGCACCAAGACCGTCAAGCTGACCGTGCGCGAAGCTGTCACGCCCCTGATCGCCGAAGAGGGCGACAAACTGCTGGATCAGGACAGCCTGACCCAGGAGGCGCTGATGCTGGCCGAGAACGAGGGCATCGTCTTCCTGGACGAGATCGACAAGGTCGCCGCGCGGCAAGGCGCCTCCGGCGCGGACGTGTCGCGCGAGGGGGTCCAGCGCGACCTGCTGCCGCTGATCGAGGGCACCACCGTCTCGACCAAATACGGGCCGGTGAAGACCGACCATGTGCTGTTCATCGCCTCGGGCGCCTTCCACGTCGCCAAGCCCAGCGACCTGCTGCCCGAGCTGCAGGGCCGGCTGCCGATCCGGGTCGAACTGAAGGCCCTGACGCGCGACGACTTCAAGCGCATCCTGACCGAGCCCGAGGCCAATCTGATCCGTCAGAACCAGGCCCTGCTGGCGACCGAAGACGTGACTTTGACCTTCACCGACGATGCGGTCGAGGCCATGGCCGATGCGGCGGTGGCGGCCAACACCGCCATCGAGAACATCGGCGCGCGCCGGCTTCAGACCGTGATGGAGCGGGTGCTGGAGGAGACCAGCTTCAAGGCCTCGGACCTGTCGGGCCAGACCGTGGCCTTCGACGGCGACGCGGTACGCGAGAAGATGGACGCCCTGACCAAGGACGTCGATCTGAGCCGCTTCATTCTCTAGAGGCGGCCTCGACGGCCTTGCGGTTCTGGCGGCCGCGCAACCGGTCCGCCACCCGCTCGGCCTGGCGTTGGGTGAAGGCCAGGGCAGCGGGGTTGCCGCGTCGGGCGCCGATGCTGTCGGCGACCTTGGCGCCCCGCTCGCCGATCGGCAGCGGCTTGCCGGTGGTGGTGTCGACGGCGGTTTGGTGCTCGATCTCGGCGTTCAGCTCGGCCCCCATCAGGATCACCTGCACCGACAGCCAGGTCCACAAGAGGAAGCCCATCATGGCCGCCAGCGGGCCATAGCTATCTGTCCGCACGAAGTTGTTCAGATACCAGCTGAACAGGAAGGACACCGTCAGGCTGAGCACCGCCGCGAAGATGGCCCCCGGCGTGACCCAGCGCCAGCGCGCCCTCTGACGGCAGGGACCGAAGCGGTAAATGATGGTCAGGGCGGCGATATAGCCCGCCAGCAGCAGCGGCCAGCGCAACGGCGCGAACAGGCCCCACTCCTCCTCCAGCCCGAACAGGCGCACCACCACCGGCACGCCGACGACCAGCACCGAGGTCAGCAGCACCGCGAAGATGGCCCCGACGGTGAAGGCCATGCACAACAGGTTGTAGCGAACGAGGCTGCGCCGCTCGACCTCGTGGTAGGCGACGTTCAGCCCATAGAACAGCACCTTGACCGCCCCGTTGGCGGTCCACAGCGACAGGGCCAGGGTCCACATCAGGGTGAACGTCAGCTGGCCATTCGAGTTCTGGGCCAGGCGCTGCATCTCGCCGCCCAGGAAGACGGCGATGCTGTCAGGCAGGACGGCGTAGAGGAAGTTCAGCCGCCCCCAGGCGTCGGACGGATCGGCGAACAGGCCGTATAGCGTCACGAACGTACCCAGCAGGGGGAACAGCGACAGCAGGGTGAAGAAGGTCACGCCCCCCGCCAGGAAGCCGACCCGGTCCCCGAAATAGGAGCCGCCGGTGCGCCAGACGATGTCGGACCAGCCCCTGTGCGGGATGTGCTCGGGCCGTTTCGCCATGCGGCCGCGGCCTGGTTCCTTGGCCTCATAGTCCTCGGGCGTCGGGGGCTTGGGCGGCAGGGGCTCGGGGCGTTCGGGACGCAGCTCGACCCCGACCTTGTGGCCCTGGCTGTAGAGCAGGTGGGCGGCGCCCGCCCCGGCCGTCAGGCCGCCGGCCACGGCCGCGACATAGCGCCAGATCCCGCCGCCGCCCTTGCCGCCCCGTCGTGCAGGACTGGGGGAGGACGACAGGCGTGACAGGACGGACGGGCGGCGGGGGGACTTGCGGTCGGACATGGTCTGGCGAACGGTATAGCTGCTCGCCCGTTCCGCAAATGCTTGAAATCGGCGCCCGCGCGGGCCAATCAACGCCCATGACCGACCCGATCACGCCCAAGCCCGCCCCCGACCAGGCCAACGACGCCACCACCCTGCTGACCGCCTGGAAGGCGGCGCAGGCCAAGCTGAAGACCGGCCGCATCGACAGCCCCGCCATCGACGCCCGCCTGCTGCTGGAGGCCGCATCGGGCGCCAGCCGCATGGACATCCTGACCGACCCCTACCGCGTCATCACCGACGACCAGCTGAGCGCCTATGAGGCGATGGTCGAGCGCCGGCTGAAGCGCGAGCCCGTCTCGCGCATCGTCGGCAAGAAGGGCTTCTGGAAGATCATGCTGAACGTCACCCCCGACGTCCTCAGCCCCCGCCCCGACACCGAGACCCTGATGGACGTGTCCATGTTGGCCTTTTCCCGGAACGAGGCGTTCGAGGCCATCGACCTGGGCACCGGCTCGGGCGCGATCCTGCTGGCGCTGCTGGCCGAGCGGCCGGCCGCCAAGGGCGTCGGCACCGACATCTCGTCAGAAGCGCTGGCCGTGGCCAAGGAGAATGCGGCCAACCTGGACCTGAATGACCGCGCCGTCTTCCTGCGCACCGAATGGGCGGCGGGCTTCGGCGACGCCAGCTTCGATCTGGTCCTGTCCAACCCGCCCTACATCCCCACCGACCATATCGCCACCCTGGACCCCGAGGTCCGCGACCACGACCCGCACCTGGCCCTGGACGGCGGCCCCGACGGCTTGCAGGCCTATCGCGACCTGGCGCCCGAGGTGAAACGCATCCTGAAGCCCCTGGGCGTCTTCGCCGTCGAGATCGGCTGGGACCAGGGCCCCCAGGTCAAGGCGCTGTTCGAGGCCGCCGGCTTCACCGACGTCAAGATCATCAAGGACTTGGGCGAACGCGACCGCGTCATCACCAACGGCCCCGACCCGAGGACCAATCCGATCCCCAAGGACTGAGGGATTTCAGACTGCCGGCTGCGAAAAACACCGTCTGAATAGTGCAATTCGTCTCAAATCCGCCCTCCCCGGCTGTGCGACGCGTCCAGTGCGGACGAGCGGAGACAGGATCGCACGGTTTTGAGGGATGGGCAGGAAGAAGACGCTGGTGGGCGGTAGGGGGTTGATATTGTTCGTCCCCTTGGTCGCAGATACGCGGGCTGGTCGGTTTCGCTTGCCGAAAGCCGGCGACGGATGTGGGATGGGCTTCTAACGGGGACCCGCGCATGACGACCAGCCGCCTGACGCCGCGCTCACGCGGGCTTCGCCAGAGTAGCGGCCTGGCCGAAGACCGCATCTGGGCGCGACTGCGCGGCGGCGCGGTCGATGGCTGGAAGGTGCGGCGCCAGCACCCGGTCGGCCGGTTCGTGGTCGATTTTGCCTGTGTGCCGCTGCGGCTTGTGATCGAGATCGACGGCGGGGTGCATGGGCGCGACGCGGTCGTGTTGAACGATCACTACCGCCAGCAGGAGATCGAGGCGCTGGGCTGGACCGTGATCCGCTTCACCAACGCCGAAGCCCTGACCGACCCCGCCCGCATCGACGCCGTCATCCGCGCCCACGCCAGGACGCTAGGCTTATAACCCTCTCCCATTGGGAGAGGGCTTGAGCGCACGACGGCGCAGCCGTCGTCCTTGCGCGAAAGGGTGAGGGTCGCCCGCCACCCGCCATCCGCTGTGGCCCGACCGCTGCGACGGCTCACGCCGACTTCGACACCCGACCCTCATCCGTCCGCTTCGCGGCCACCTTCTCCCAACGGGAGAAGGGTTAGGAGAGCAATCAGTCTTGAGTTGATTCCAGACCGATGCTGCGCAACCTGTAGGCACACAAAGGAAACGTTATGAAGATCACGCCAGAGCAGCGAAGCAACTGGGCTGAAAAAACGGCGCAAAGCCCGTTTAATCAATGGCTAGCGGACAAGACGCGGGGTGCAGACGGCCGATTCGATGTCGAGAAGATGCATGAGCTTGCAGCTGAGTATGGCCTCGACAAGCACGAGGAGTACGACGGACTCAATCCCGGCCAACAACGTATGAATCTTGGCAATCTTCTAAGAACGCGGGTGCCAGAGGAGCGTTACTCGTCCTACCAATTTGAAATCAGAAATCCGAAAATCTTCGGCACCTGGTTTTGGGGTTTCGATCCCTTCTTGCACCCCTTTGCGGGTTTCACTCACAAAGGCAGCCGTGACACGTTGCTGGCTCGGGCCAAACCTGGCGACCTAATTTTAGTGGTGGGAACACAGAGCGAGCCCACCACTGCGGAACAGCGTGGCCGTGCGTTGGGGCTAATCGAATTTCTTCATGCTCCGATGCAGGCAGAAGACCTAATCCCTCCGGGCGCGGTCTTGCCAGAGCGGCTTTTTGACAAAGGCCAGTTCAAGTGGCCCTACGCGGTCCCTGCTGCTCGTGCTTGGGTGTTCAACGAACCACCTCTTATCCGAGAAGCAATTGGTCGGCAGCTGACCAGCGCCGCGATTACTGGAACCGATCCTCTGTCTCCCGACGAATGCACCGCAATTCTCAACCTCGATATGGTGGAGGTCGAACTGCCTCCTTCGGCTGCTCAGTTAAAGACGCAACGATTGGGCGCGGCCTCTTCAAAGCTCGAAACCTCAAAGCCAGGTCAACCGGGACCGCCTCCACGGGAATGGTCCGCAGTTACGGCTAGATCCGATGGCCCAACGGCAACCTACCTGATGCGCTTTGGCGATGAGAACATCTGGAAGATCGGCATCAGCCAGAATGTGAAAGAGCGATGCGACAGCTTGAATTTCTCAGTGCCAAGCGAGGCGCTAGAGGGTCGGTGCTGGAAAGTTGTGCTCACCAAAGTCTGGCCGGACGGCGCTCCAGCTTACGCTATGGAGCAAGCGTTGCTTTCTCACCTCAAGGATTATGCAACTCGAAATGAGCGGGTACGCGTTGGAGAAGCGACAGTTAGTCGGGCGTGGCAGGACTATTTGCTAGGCCGTCTTTAGATGGAGCGGGTGCTAATGCACCCGCATCTTCCCGATCTCCAACCCGCCCTCGCCCGCGCTAACGCCGATCACCCCGCCGTCCTCGATCTCGCCGGCTAGCAGCTTTCTCGCGATCGGGTCGACCAGGTCCTTCTGAATGACCCGTTTCAGCGGCCGCGCCCCATAGGCCGGGTCGTAGCCGCGGTCGGCGAGCCAGTTCAGGGCCGCGTCGTCGAGGTCGAGGGACAGGCGGCGGTCGGCGAGCAGTTTCTCTAACCGTGACAGCTGGATGCGGACGATGCCGCCCATCTGGTCGCGGCCCAGGCGGTGGAACAGGATGATCTCGTCGATCCGGTTCAGAAACTCGGGCCGGAAGTGGGCGCGGACGGCGTCCATGACGAAGGGGCGCACGGCCTCGACGTCATCACCCTCGCCCTGATCGGCCAGATACTGGCTGCCCAGGTTGGAGGTCATGATGATCAGGGTGTTGCGGAAGTCGATGGTGCGGCCCTGGCCGTCGGTCAGGCGGCCGTCGTCGAGCACCTGGAGCAGCACGTTGAAGACGTCGGGGTGGGCCTTTTCGACCTCGTCGAACAGGACGACCTGATAGGGGCGTCGGCGCACGGCCTCGGTCAGGGCGCCGCCCTCGTCATAGCCGACATAGCCGGGAGGGGCGCCGATCAGGCGGGAGACGCTGTGTTTCTCCATATATTCCGACATATCCAGGCGGGTGATGGCCGCCTCGTCGGTGAACAGGAACTCGGCTAACGCCTTGGTCAGTTCGGTCTTGCCCACGCCGGTCGGGCCCAGGAACAGGAAGCTGCCCAGCGGACGGTTGGGGTCGTTCAGGCCGGCGCGGGCGCGGCGCACGGCGTCGGAGACGGCGGCCAGGGCCTCGTCCTGACCCACGACGCGGCCGCCCAGGGCGGTCTCCATCGACAGCAGTTTTTCGCGCTCGCCCTCCAGCATCTTGTCGACAGGGACGCCGGTCCAGCGGCTGACGACGGCGGCGATCTGTTCGGCGTCGACGACCTCGGGCGTCAGGGGGCCCTTGCCGGAGGTTTCCTCAGCCTCGGCCTCTTCAAGCTGTTTCTCGATCTGGGGGATCTGGCCGTAGGCGATCTCGGACGCACGGCCCAGGTCGCCGGCGCGCTGGGCGTTGGCCAGTTCCAGTCGCAGGCGATCCAGGGTTTCACGCAGTTGCGCGCCCTGGCCGACCTTGTCCTTTTCGGCCTTCCATTGGGCGGTCAGGTCGTCGGACTGGCCTTCCAGATCGGCGATCTCGTCCTCCAGCTTTTCCAGCCGGGCCTTGGACGCGGTGTCCGTCTCCTTCTTCAGGGCCTCGCGTTCGATCTTGAGCTGGACCAGGCGGCGGTCGATCTCGTCCAGGGCCTCGGGCTTGGAATCGACGGCCATGCGCACGCGGCTGGCGGCCTCGTCGATCAGGTCGATGGCCTTGTCCGGCAGGAAGCGGTCGGTGATGTAGCGGTTCGACAGGGTGGCGGCGGCGACGATGGCGCTGTCGGAAATGCGCACGCCGTGGTGGACCTCATACTTCTCCTTCAGGCCGCGCAGGATGGAGACGGTATCCTCCACCGTCGGTTCGGCGACGAAGACCGGCTGGAAGCGACGGGCCAGCGCGGCGTCCTTTTCGACATGCTTGCGATACTCGTCCAGCGTGGTCGCGCCGACGCAGTGCAGTTCGCCGCGCGCCAGGGCGGGTTTGAGCAGGTTGGAGGCGTCCATGGCGCCGTCGCCTTTGCCGGCGCCGACCAAGGTGTGCATCTCGTCGATGAACAGGACGATGCCGCCCTCGGCCGCAGAGACCTCGGACAGAACCGATTTCAGCCGCTCCTCGAACTCGCCGCGGTATTTGGCGCCGGCGATCAGACTGCCCATGTCCAGCGCCATGACGGTCTTGTCGCGCAGGCTCTCGGGCACGTCGCCGTTGACGATGCGCAGGGCCAGGCCTTCGACGATGGCGGTCTTGCCGACGCCGGGTTCGCCGATCAGGACCGGGTTGTTCTTGGTGCGGCGGGCCAGGACCTGGATGGTGCGACGGATCTCCTCGTCGCGGCCGATGACGGGGTCGATCTTGCCGTCGCGGGCGGCCAGGGTCAGGTCGCGGGCGTAGCGTTTCAGGGCGTCATAGCCGTCCTCGGCCCCGGCGCTGTCGGCGGTCTTGCCCTTCCTGACCTCGGCGATGGCGCTCTCCAGCTTGTCGGCCGTGACGCCCGAGGCCTTCAGCACCTCGGCGGCGACCCCGCCCTCCTTGGCCAGGGCGGCCAGCAGGCGTTCGGTGGTGACGAAGGCGTCGCCGGCCTTTTTCGAGGCGTCCTCGGCGGCGGCGAAGACGCGGGCGGTGTCGCCGTCCAGATAGAGCTGGCCCGAACCGCCCGAGACCTGGGCGCGCTTCTTCAGCGCCGTCTCAGTATCGGCCTCGGCGCGGCGGGCGTCGCCGCCTGCGGCCGTGATCAGATTGCGGGCCAATCCTGCTGAAGAATGGCCGTCGCGTTCCTCCAACAGCACCTTGAGCAGATGCTCGGGTGCGAACTGCTGGTGACGGCGGGCGAGCGCCAGCGACTGGGCCGACTGGACGGCCTGTTTGGCGCGGTCGGAATAGAGTTCGAGATTCATCGGTATCCCTTCGAGAAGCGGATGGACCGGGACACCCTCTGCTGAGCGATGTCCCGGACCGTCTGGAGCCTGATTCACGGCATCGGAAAATCGCGAAGCGATTCCTCCTCAGCCGATCAGGCTCTTGCCGTTTCAGGTGGGCGCGACCGAAAGCCTCTGCAAGGGCGGATCAGCCGCCCGTCGTCGGCCCCTGGAAGTCGAACTGTTCGGGACGCCGCTGACCGCCGCCGAAGTTCCAGGTCAGGCCGATATAGGCCGCCCGGCCGCCGAAGGTCTGGTCCGTGCGGTCGCGGAAGGTCGGGGTCGTCAGGGTGGTGGTCGAGCCGAAGTCGTCGAACACGTCGCGAATCGTCGCCTGCAACGACCACGCATCGTTCAGCTTGCGGCGATAGCCCAGGTTGACCAGGGTCGACTGCTCGCGCACGCCCTGGGCCAGCAACTGATCGCCGGCCCAGATGCCGGAGACCTGGACAAAGTCCTTGGGCGTCGGCTGCCAGTTCAGCGACAAACGACCCGAGACGGCGTCACCCGACCGATTCTGAGCCCCGACGATGCCGGCGGCGTCGATCTCTTGCCGATAGACGTTCAGGCTGGCGCTGTAGCGCAGGGTCGGGATCAGCGGCCCGTTGGCGACCAGTTCCAGCCCGGTCGAGGTGCTGGCGCCCAAGTTCTCGGGCCGGGTCAGGAAGATCCCATTGCCCAGGTCGCGGGTCGTCTGGGTGAAGGCCTTGTTCGTGTCGCGGTAATAGAGGGTGGCCTGATAGAAGGTCTGTTGCACCCGGCGTTGCCAGTTCAGCTCATACGAATCCGTTTCCTGCGGCTGCAGGTCCGGGTTGCCGGAACGGAAGTTCTGCGGGTCGCCATAGGTCAGGAAGGGGTTCAGGTCGGCCGGGCCGGGCCGCTGGATGCGGCGGCTGTAGCTGGCGCGCACCGTGTCCTTGTCGTTCAGCTTGTAGGACAGGTGGCCGGTCGGATAGGCGCGGAAATAGTCCTGGGACGTCTTCACGCCGCTGGTGACCTGATCCAGGTCCAGGTTCGCCTGTTCCAGACGGAGGCCGAACTGGGCCGACAGTTTCTCGCTGAACGGCTTCTCGTAGGTGACATAGAGGGCGTGGACGACCTGATCGACGTCGAAGCGGTTGGACACCAGCGGGTCGGGGGTCAGAGCCGCCTGCGACGGGCCGCGCGCGACGCCGTTGTTCAGCTCCAGCAGAGTGGCCTGCAGCTCATAGCCGAGGCGCAGCTTGCCGCCGTCCGACAGGGGACGGACATAGGCGCTGGTGACGCCCCACTGGTCCTGACGGTTCTCGTTGGCGGTCGTCTCGATGAAGTTCGACGCCGCCGGGATCTGCTGATCGACGAAGCTGTCAGAGCTGAAATTGAAGGTGTTGCGGTCGAAGCGGACCTCGTTGGTCCATTCGTGGCCCTGGTCGTCGAAGCGGCGCAGCACGCGGGCCGTGGCGCCCGAGAACTGGCCCTTGAAGCGACCGTCTCCGCTGCGGCGATAGGCCGAGCCGATGCCGCCGGCCGCATTGTCAGCCTCGTACAGGGTGACGCCGTCGCCGCCCGCATCGACCTCTGTGTGGCGCAGTTCGCCGACCAGCTGTGTCCTGGCGTCCAGATTGTATTCGGCGGACAGGCGGACGTAGGCGCTGTCGGACGACCCGTCGATGTCCTGGCTCTGGCGCGACTGGAGGAAGCGGCCCGAGCCGACATCCAGCCGATCGCGGACGCGACTGGCTTCGGACAGATAGCCGTCGTGGCGAACGCCGACATCGGCCGTCAGGGTCGTCTTGCCGTTCACATGGGCGACGCTGCCGCCGATGTTGTAGCGACCGCCGTCGCCGACATTGGCGCGGATCGAGCCGGTCGTGGTCTGGGTGGGGCGGACCGTCGTCGGCTTGGTGATCAGGTTGATGACGCCGCCCGAACCCTCGGGGCTGTAGGCCGCCGAGGGGTTGGTCATGACCTCGATGCGGGCATACTGGGCCGCCGGAATCTGCTGGACCATCTGGCCGCGGCTGGGGCCGTTGAACTGGGTCGAGGGACGGCCATCGACCAGGATGGTGACGTTGGAATCGCCGCGCAGGCTGACGTTGCCGTCAGGATCGACCTCGACCGAGGGCACATTGCGCAGGGCGTCGGCCAGGGTTCCGGTCGTGGCCTGAAGATCGTTGGCCAGGCTGTAGCTGGTGGAATCGATCGAGGTGCGCACATCGGCGGCGCGGGCATTGACCACCACGTCGGCGACGGCGGCGGCGGGCGGCTCTTGCGCGGCCTGACCCGATTGCGGCGCGGTCTGACCCTGGGTCTGGGCGGGCGGAGCAGCGGTCTGGTTCTGGGGCTGAGCCGAGGGGCGAGCCGCAGAGGCGGCGGGCGTGGTCGGTGTCGCGGGGGCTTGCGTTTGCGCCAGGGCGACGCCGGGCAGAACGGCCGCAGCCACGCCCAGCATGAGAACGAGTTTGGAGGAGGTCATGGCCCCGGAAATCCTGAGAACAGCGGAGGCATCCCCTGACACCCCATGAGGCCTGATTATCGATCCGACTTTGAAATGCAAAGTTACATCTTGGACAGGTGGATTACAGCTTCGTCATAAATCCCGAAGCGACGGCGGGCGGCTGAGAGTCCGCCGTCTTTCGCAGGATCAGGTCTTCGGAATGACGCGCGGCGCGATTTCGTCCTTCCACCAGAGCTGCATAGCGCCGTCCGTGAAGCCGATCCGCAGGATGTCCAGGCCCTCGACGGCGAACAGGCCGTCGGCGGTCAGGGGCTGGAGCTTGCGCGGCGCGGGCCACAGCGGGTGTCCGGGGCGGGCGACGACCAGGGCGCCGTCCTCCATCGTGACCACATAGTTGCGATAGGCGCCGGGTGCGGATTGCAGGATGTCGGCGTCGATTGCGGGTGGATTCAGCCGCGCCTCGACGGCGGTCAGCGCCCAGGCGTAGTCGGCCTTGGCGGCGTTCGAGGTCGCCTTCGACAGCAACGCACGCAGCGCCTCGGCATGGGCGGCGTCCAGCGCCTGGGCCGACGGGGTCGCGATGTCGGGTGCGACGCCGACGCCTTCCCAGTTGCCGCCGCTGACGGAGTGGACAGGGCGGCCGACCGACAGGCTGAGCATGAAGCCGGGGGCGATGGGGAAGAAGTCGTTGTTGTTGGCTGCGCCCGCCGTGCCGGCCCCGATCAGCCGACCCAGTTTGAACTGCTGCACGTCATAGGCGAAGGATTCCGCCGCCGACGCAGAGGCTTGGTCGATCAGGACATACAGGGGCGTGTTCGTCAGGCGTCCGGCGGGCAGGTAGTCCAGGGCCCGCGTCTGCACCGGCTCCTGCCCGGCCTTCAGGAAGGTGATCTCCAGCGTGCCGGCTTTCAGGAAATGGCTGACCAGATACTGGACCGCCTCGGGCGATCCGCCGCCGTTGCCGCGCAGGTCGATGATAACGGCGTCGCCGCCTTTCAGGAAGCGCATGGCGTCGTCATAAGCCTGGCCCGTCTCGTCGGAGACCCAGTGGAAGGCGCCGATCTTCAGATAACGGACATTGCCGGGCAGGATTTCTATGGCGGTCAGGCCGTGGTTGTCGCGACGGGCGGCGGCGGCGTCGATCCGGGACAGGGCCTGGGGCGCCGCAGACCCCGCCGAGGCGGCGGCGAAGCGGTCGGGCGCATATTCCAGATAGACGTGGCCGTCCTGACTGGACTCGCGCAGGTCGCCGCTGAGCAGGCCGGCCAGTTCGTTCGGCGAAGACACATCATAGCGACCAGCGGCCTGGGCGGTGTCAAGGCGGGCGAGGATCGCCGGCGCGCGGTCGGGGAAGACATAGGATGACTGAACCGCCTGGCGGATGGCGGTCAGGACCGCAGCCCGCTGGGTCGCGGACAGTTCGGGTTGGGCCGTGGCCGCGACGGGCGGACGGGCCTGGGCATAGGCTACGCCTTGGCCGCCCATAAGGGCGAGCGCCATCGCAGCGGCGGAAAGCAGCTTGGAACGCATGATAGACTCCGGGGAAGAGGTTTGGGGTTAGGGAGCGGACTGCGCCTTTGCAGCCGCCTGTATTCGCTGGCCGAACGGTTCGTCGGTCAGGGCGGCGATGGCCTCCCTGACCACGTCGGACAGGGGGGCCGACAGCTCCTGATCCAGCGCAGCGGCCGCCTGGTTCACGGCCGCCCACTGACGTTGCAGGCTCGGGATCATCCGCTCTGTCTTGTCGGTCAGGATCACGATCCGCTCGCGCGCGTCGGCGCCGGGTTTCAGCATGACCAGCTCGTCCTTGACCATCTGGGTCACGGTCTGGCTGACGGCCGAATGGCTGATGCCGATCTCGCCGGCGATGGCCTTGATCGATTGGGCGCCCCGGTTCATCAGGACACGGAGGACAGGCGTGTAGCGCGGCCGCCAGGCCAGGTCGGCGGCCTCGTAAGCGGCCTCGACCTCACCGTCCAGAAGATCGATGAGATGGCGCAAGAGCGTACCTAGGGTGGGAGATGCAGAAGACATGAGGGCTTATATATAAGTGCTTATATGTATCGTCAATGGCCTTTTTGGGTGGGCTCTTGGCCCGAGGCTTTCCGGGCGCTAGCGTCGCGGTGGTCGTTTCCCGGAGCCTGCCCATGTCCCTTCGTGTGTCGCGCCGTTCCCTGTTCGCATCCGGGGGCGCCGCGGCCTTGGCGGCCCAGCCGGTGTTTGCTCAGACGGGGGCCCAAACAGCGCCGACGAACGACGGTGCGTCGCTGGCCCAGGCGGTGGACGCCTATGTGGCGAAATGCATGGCGGCGTGGCCGGATCAGCCGGCGCTGGGCGTGGCGGTGGTCAAGGACGGGACGACCGTTCTGGCGCGCGGATACGGCGTCAAGGTTCAGGGCAAGCCGGCGCGGGCCGACGAGCACACCCTGTTCGCCATCGCGTCCAACACCAAGAACGTCACCGCCGCCGCCCTGGCCATCCTGGTCGACGAGGGCAAGGTGAAGTGGGACGCGCCGGTTCGGACCTACCTGCCCGGCTTCACCCTGTCGGACCCCTATATCGGCGAGCACATCACGGTGCGCGATACGCTGAGCCACCGGGCCGGGTTCGGCCTGGGCGCCGGCGACCTGCTGTTCTGGCCCAATTCGGACCGCACCCGGGCCGAGGTGCTGGCCCAGGCCGCCTTCGTGCCGATCGAGGACGGGTTCAGGGCGCGCTATCACTACTGCAACCTGATGTTCGTAGTCGCAGGCGCGGTGCTGGAGGCGGTGTCCGGCCTGACCTGGGAGGCCTTCATCCAGACCCGCATCCTGGACAAGGTCGGCATGACGGAGACCGTGCCGCTGGCGCGGCTGGCGGACCCTGCCAAATCCGCCCTGCCCCATGGCCGGGTCGGGCCGCCGCTGCGTTATCAGGGGGCGATGACGCCCATCGCCAAGTCCATCGTCGAGGTGTGGAACTGGGATTCGGCGGCCGCGGCGGGCGGCATCTGCACCACCCCGACCGACTGGGCCAAATGGATCGCCGTGCGGCTGAACGACGGCAAGCTGGCGGACGGGACGCGGCTCTATTCCGAGGATGCGGCGCGCGAGATGGTGCGCCCCAACATCATCGTCGGTTCGTCGTCGGGACCGACGGCGGAACTGCCCAACCGGGCCATCGCCTCGACCTATGCGATGGGGCTGCAGGTTCAGGACTATCGCGGCGAGCGGATCGCCAGCCACGGCGGGGGCTCGCCCGGCGGCATCTCGGCGACGGTGCTGATCCCCGGCCGCAAGACCGGCTTCTGCATCTTCTCCAACGCCGAGGAGAGCTTCCTGCTGCGCGCGCTTCGTTCGGGGATTTCGGACATCTGCATGGGCAAGGTGGATGTCGACTGGATCGCGGAGTCCAAGCGGATGGAGACCGAGGGCAATGCGAAATCCATCGCCGCCGCCGCCGAGATCGACGCCAAACAGGCGGCCGGCGCGGCGCCCTCCATGCCGCTGGAGTCCTATGCCGGAACCTGGCGCGACCCCTGGTACGGCGACATCGTCATCGCGCCCAAGACCGAGGGGCGCGGGCGCAACAGGAAGAGCGGACTGTGGCTGACCTTCACCCACACGCCCGCCCTGCAAGGCTGGCTGGAGCCGTATGACGGCGAGACCTTCCGCACCCGGTTCCCGGACAAGCGCGAGGAGGACGCTTTCGTCACCTTCGCCATCCTGACGGCCAAGCCTGCGACGGCGACGATGAAGGGGGTCAGCCCCGACATCGACTTCAGCTACGACTATCAGGATCTCAAACTGACGCGAGTGGACTAAACCGTCCGCCTGATCCCGGGCCTGTCCCTGGCGTCGCAGGCCGCGAGGGCCGTCGTGGTCATCAGGGCCAGAGAGGCCAGAGGGGTGCGGCGCATGGGCGTCTCCTTCAGTTACCGAGACGCAAACGGCTCAGCCTGACTTCAGCTTCGCGGCGCCGGGACCAGTTCGATCAGGTCGAGGTTGGACTCGTACTGGGGCCAGGGCAGGACCAGGCGCCACCGGGCCTCGCCGATGCGTTCCAGAACGGCGACCAGGTCGCGGTCGGCGTTGCGGCCGTAGGAGTTGGCGGCGGGTTCCTGGGCCAGAGCCATGGAGCCGAGCAGGACCATGTGGCGGTCGTCCTCGGGGAACAGCAGGCCCGAGGGGCGCTGGGAGCCAGTCAGTTTGGAGAACTTCAGCCCGCGCGGCGTCTGTTCGATGCGGCAGGCGAACCAGCCATAGACGACATAGCCCAGGCCGTCCTCGCCACCCTGGGAGCCCAGTTTGACGGTGCGGCAGCGATAGTCGCCGGGCGGCGGCGCGACGCCGGGGCGGGCGGCCTTGGGCGAGATCAGATCGCCCAGCCCGTTCAGGTCGCCCGAGCCGCGCTGGCGGTTCGCCTGCTGCAGGGCCAGGGTCCAGGCGGCGTCGACGCGGCGATAGCGGTCCCGGTCGCCCGAGGTGATGACGCCGCGCCAGTCCATCAGGGCGGCGCCCGTGCCCGCGCTGGAGGGCGGCGGAGGCGGGGGCGGCGGGGTCGCGGCGCAAGCGGCGACGGCGCAGAAGGCGACAAGGGGCGCCAGACGGCGGACGAGCAGACGGGACGAAACGAACCGGGCGAACTGACGCATCAACGCTTCCCTTGGGGGCGACCTTGCGGGCGAAGTGGCCCCCTTAGGCCCTCTGGCGCCGGTCGGCGTCAAGGCCGTCGGACGCGGGCGCGCTGCCCAGCACGTCGTTCAGCGCAGCCGCCAGGGCGGTCAGGTCCAGCGGCTTGGCCAGCCAGGCGTCGAAGCCGGCGGCGGCGCCGCGCGTGCGGTCCTGGGGCGAGACGGCGGCGGTCAGGGCCAGGACCGGCACGTGGCGCGTCATCGGATCGGCGTCCAGCCGCGCCTTGACCTCATAGCCGTCCATGTCCGGCAGGCCGATATCCAGCAGGATCACGTCGGGCTGAAGCGCGCGGGCCAGCTCCAGCCCCTCCGGCCCCGTGGTCGCGGCGTGCAGGGTCAGGCCCAAGCCCGCAGCCGCCTGGCGCATCAGGGCGATGTTGGCGGGGTTGTCCTCGACATAGAGCACCACCGCCTGTTTCGGGGTCGAGGCGGACCGCGCGCCGACGGCCGGCAGGCTGAGCGAAAAGATCGTCCCGCCCCAGGGCTCGCGTTGCTGGGTGATGGCGCCGCCCATCCGCTCGGCCAGCCGCTGGATCGAGGCGACGCCCAGGGCGGTGCCGCCGCGCGCGTCCTGGCCGTCCAGGGGGTGGAACAGGCGATCCGATCCCTCGCCCGTCGGCGCCGCGCCCGCGTCATGGATGGCGACGATGACCTGTGAATCGTCGCGCCTCATCTCCATGCGGACGGTCCCGCCGCCCGGCGAATGACGCAGGGCGTTCTCGACCAGGCGGCGCAGGATGCGGCGGACCTGGCCGGGGTCGGCCATGACGCACAGGCCCGACGCCGGCGGCGGACAGTCCAGGGTCACGCCCGCCTCGCGCGCCTGGGGCTCGATCCCGTCGCAGACCTGACGCAGGGCCAGGCGCAGATCGACGCGGTGGATGGAGGGCGAGGCGCCGGCGTCGCCGCAGGCCACGAAGGCGTCCGCCTCTTCGATCAAGGCCAGCAGCACCGCTCCCGCCGCCTCGATCTGGCGCACGGCCTGGGCCTGGCGGGCGGTCAAGGGATCGGCTTCGGCGTTGACGCGCAGCAGTTGAGAGAAGCCCATGACGGTGGTCAGGGGGGTGCGCAGTTCGCGGCCCAGGGCCTGCATCACCTCGCCACGGGTGCGATCTTCGGCTGTCAGGCGTTCGACTTCGCCCTCGGCGGTCGTCAGGGCGCGGCGCAGGGCCTGGGTCTGTTGCACGATGCGGGTTTCGAGCCGGTCGTTCTCACGCCGCAAACGCGCTGCGACCGCGTGCGCCTGAAGCCAGAGCCATATTCCGGCGCAGGTCCCGGCCAAAGCCAGGGACAAGACAAGCAAGACGATATCCATGACGCCCTCCTACGCGCCAGAATGGCACGCAGGAGTTGCGTTCAGGTAAACACACCCGCGTAAGTTGTTTTAGTCTTCGGAAGCTGCGGCGGCTTCCGGCTTACGGCGCGGGGCGCGACGACGCGGGGCCGCCTCGCCTTCGGCTTCTGGAGCAGCGGCCGCCGAAGCCGGCGCGCGGGTCAGGAAGCCCGGCAGGGCGGTCGGGGCGTCGCCGTCGTCCGCAGCGATGGCGGCGGCGGTGCGACGCGGACGGCGGGCGGGACGGTCCTCGACGGCGGGCGTTTCGGCTTGGCTCTGGACAACAGGCGTCTCGACGACGGGCGTCTCTGCGACGGTCTCGGCCTCGGCGTGAGCGGCGGTGTCGGCGCCTTCGCCTTCCTGGCCGTCGAAGCGGCGGTTGCGTTCCTCGCGGCGACGCTCCCAGCGTTCGCGACGGCTTTCGCGACGACCGCCCTCGCCCTCGGCGCGGACCTCGTCCCCCTCGCGCGGCTCGCGGAGTTCACGCGGTTCGCGAGGCGGTTGGGCGTCGCGGTTCTGGGCCTGGTCGCGGTTTTGATCGCGGTCGCGATTCTGGTCGCGGTCACGATCACGATCACGGTTTTGGGTCTGATCCCGATCGCGATTGTAGTCGCGGTCGCGGTCGCGGTCGCGATTTTGGTCGCGGTTCTGGTTCTGCTCGGTGCGGTCGGACGCTTCCTGCGCCTGGCGGTCGGCCGCCTGCTGGGCGGCGACGAAGGCGGCGGCCTGGGCGCCGGATTCATCCTCGAAATCGATGTCGAAGCCCTGGTTAGACTGTTCGCGCGCGGCGATGTCGGAGAAGGACCGCTGCGGCTGGAGCGCGCGCAGGACGCGGTAATAGTGTTCGGCGTGCTGCTGATAGTTTTCGGCCAGCACCCGGTCGCCGCCGGACGAGGCGTCGCGGGCGAGCTGCTGATAGCGCTCATACACGGTCTGGGCGTTGCCCCGGACCTTGATGTTCTCGGGGCCTTGCGAGTCCCACGAACGATTCGGATTGGCGCTGTTGGCGTTCGACGCGCCCGCCTTGTTCCGATTGCGTCCGCGCTGACGCTTCATGCCCTTGAAATCTCTCATTCGCGCTACCGTGTGCAGGGATGGAGCCCAGGCCGTCGGCCGGTTCCGTCCGTTTCGTGGTTCCGTTTCGCTCGGGGCCGATCCCCGATTGTCGAACTGTCGGAATGCCTTGTCGCCCGCATGGTGCGCCGGTCCTTTCGGGACCGACCGTCATGATCGGCTCAAGTCGCGAACAACCGGGTTGAGGCCCGTAAAGCTGCGTTTGAGTGGGAGACGAGCGAGACTTACCCCGTGCGCCGTCCCTTTCCAAGAGTTTTCGTCAAAGCGTCGCACGGGCTCGTTAACAGCCCCGCTTTGCCGATGGCAGCCTGCTGGGCTAGGCATGACCTTTGAGACGACGACGAGGCTATCCCATGCGTGTTCTGGTTCTGGGCGGCGACGGTTTCTGCGGCTGGCCCACGGCCCTGCATCTGTCGGCCGCAGGGTGGGACGTGACCATCGTCGACAATCTGAGCCGCCGAAACATCGACAACGAGCTGGAGGTCCAGTCGCTGACGCCGATCCGCACGATGGGCGAGCGGATCAATGCGTGGAAGGACGTCTCCGGCCGCGACATCGGCTTCGTCAACATGACGGTCGGCAAGGAATTCGACCGGCTGGTCGCCCTGATCCGCGACTACGCGCCCGACAGCGTGGTGCATTTCGCCGAACAGCGGGCCGCCCCCTATTCGATGAAGTCGGCGCGGCACAAACTCTACACCGTCGACAACAACATCAACGCCACCAACCACCTGCTGGCCGCCATCGTCGAGAGCGGACTGGACGTGCATCTGGCCCATCTGGGGACCATGGGGGTCTATGGCTACGGCACCGCCGGCCTGCGCATCCCCGAGGGCTATCTGAAGGTGACGGTGGACACCGACCATGGCCCCGCCGAGCAGGAAATCCTGTTCCCGCCCAATCCGGGCAGCATCTATCACATGACCAAGACGCAGGACGCCCTGCTGTTCCAGTTCTACGCCCGCAACGACGCCTTGCGGATCACCGACCTGCACCAGGGCATCGTCTGGGGCACTCAGACGACCGAGACCAAGCAAGACGAACGGCTGATCAACCGCTTCGACTATGACGGCGATTACGGCACGGTTCTGAACCGCTTCCTGATGCAGGCGGCGGTGGGCTATCCGTTGACGGTCCACGGATCGGGCGGTCAGACCCGGGCCTTCATCCATATCCAGGACACGGTGCGCTGCGTCGAGCTGGCGCTGAAGAACCCGCCCAGGCGTGGCGAGCGGGTCAAGATCCTGAACCAGATGACCGAGAGCCGGCGCGTGCGCGACCTGGCCGCCATGATCGCCGACAAGACCGGCGCCGAAATCCACAACGTCGCCAACCCCCGCCAGGAGGCCGACGAGAACGATCTGGTCGTCGCCAACGACCAGTTCCGCGATCTGGGGCTGAAGCCGATCACCCTGGCCCAGGGCCTGATGGACGAGGTGACCGAGATCGCCCGCCGCTATGCCGACCGGGCCGATTTGACGCGGGTGCCGTGCGTGTCCGCCTGGAACCAACGCCGGGCGGAGGCGCTGGAAAATGAGGCGCGCCCGCCAGTCGCCGCGCCGCTTTCCAAAGTTCTGACGGCCTGAGTAACGTGATGTCCGACGTCCCTTCTTCCCTCAACCTGCTGATCTTCGGCGGCGGCTATCTGGGACGGGCGGCGGCGCTGGAGGCGATCCGGCGCGGCGGACGGGCCAGCGCCACCTCGCGCAATCCCGAACGACGTCGCGCCCTGGCGGCCGAGGGCGTCACGGCCATCGACCCGACAGACACGGCCGCACTGAAAACGGCGCTGGAGGCGGCCACCGCCGTGCTGATCACCGCCGCGCCGGACGCCCATGGCTGCCCCGGTCTGCGCGCGCTGGGACCGCTGGCCGGCGACGCCTGGCCCGACTGGATCGGCTACGTCTCCTCCACCTCCGTCTATGGCGACCGGGCCGGCGGCTGGGTGTTCGAGACCGGCCCCCTGAACGCCGCCACCCTGGAGGGCGCGCGCCGGGTGCGGGCCGAACGCGACTGGCTGGACGGGGCGCAGGGGATGGGACTGACGGTGCAGATCTTCCGCCTGCCCGGCTTCTATGGGCCGGGGCGCAGCGTGGTCGAGCGGCTGCGGGACGGCACGGCGAAACTGGTGCGCAAGCCCGGTCAGGTCTTCAACCGCATCCATGTGGACGACATCGTCTCGGGCCTGTTCGCCTCAATGGCACGGCCGCGTCCGGGGGCGGCCTATAATCTGACCGACGACGAACCCTCGCCGGCCGATGTGGTGATGGAATGGGCCGCCGACCGGATGCGCCTGCCCCGCCCGCCCCAGGTCGACTGGACCGACGACAGCGTCAGCGAAGCGATGCGGCGCTTCTACCTGGATTCCAAACGCGTCTCGAACGCGCTGGCCAAGGCCGAGTTGAGCTGGCGACCCGCCTATCCGACCTGGCGCGAAGGGCTGGCGACGCTGCTGGATGCGCCGCCGCCGTTGCGACTTGTAAGCTGACTTTCGTCATCCTCCGGCGCGCAGCGACCGGGGGATGACGAAAGAGAAGATCAGAACGGCAGCAGATTCCGCTGACGGCTGTAGCTCATGGTCCCAACATTGGCGCCCAGGCGCAGGCCGACACCGGTGCGGATGGGGGCCAGGACGATGCCGTCGGCGCGCTGATAGTTCACGCCCAGGCCGGCGACCAGATAGGCCGATCCCTCGATGCCCGGATAGCGGCGATAGATCATGTCGGGGTGGTACAGGCCGTAGACCAGGGTGAAGACCCGGCTGGCGTTGCCGCCCCAGTCCCAACCCACGGACGCGCCCTGCCAGAACACCTCCTGCGAGGCCGACAGATCCTTCATGTGCAGGGCGCCGCGGCCATAACGCGCGCCGACGACCACGGCGCCGGAACCCTCTTCGCCCGCGATATAGGCGGTGGGACGGTCGCCCTGGTCGGCGAAGACGCGCTCGATGGCGCCGCCCACGACCTCGGCCGCGATGCCCAGTTCGCGCGAGCCGGCCGAGACCAGTTCGTCGAAGCTGTAGGCCTGGGCCGTCTGGTCCGAGCGGATCGGATAGTTGGGATCGCGCGCCGGGGCCGAGGCGCAGGCGCCCAGCGACGACGCGCCGGCGGCTGTGGCGAGGCCGGACAGGATCAGTTGGCGACGATGCATGGGGGACGCTCCGAGAGGCGGCGAGAGGACGGCCGGCTGGCGCGCCGGTCTTGGCCTCACCGTCCCCGACCTTTGCGGCAGCCTTGCGGCTTCAAGGTTAACGAGGGCTTACGGACGGTTGGGAAGTCGTCTCCTCACCACCTTGTGGGGAGGGGGACCGCGAAGCGGTGGAGGGCTCTTGAAGTCACGCGGTTGTCCGTGCGGCGTCGCAGAACCCCTCCGTCTCTCCGCTTCGCTTCGAGCCACCTCCCCATGAATGGGGAGGAGACTTTGATCGTAATCCTACCCCCGCAACCTACCGCCCTGCTTTTCCACCGCCGCCACGACCTTGGCGGTCAGGGCTTCGATTTCGGCTTCGGTCAGGGTGGCGTCGCGGGGTTGGATGACGACTTCCAGGGCGACGGACTTGAAGCCCTCGTCCACGCCCTTGCCGCGATAGATGTCGAAGACGCGGACCTCGGCGATCAGGGCCTTGTCGGCGCCGGTCGCGGCCCGGACCAGGTCGCCGACGGGCTTGGCGTCCTCGACCACGAAGGCGAAGTCGCGGGTCAGGGGCATGAAGGCCGACAGGTCGGCCGATCCGCGCGCCTTGCCGGATTTGCCGCGCGGCTCGGGAACGTTGTCGAGCACGATCTCGAAGGCCAGGATCGGGCCGTCGGCGTCCAGGCTTTTAAGCACACGCGGATGCAGTTCGCCGAACTCGACCATGACGTTCTTGGGGCCCAGTTGCAGCCGGGCCGAACGGCCGGGGCGCCACCAGTCGCGGTTCTGGCCTTGGACCAGTTGCAGCGAGGCGACCGGGGCGCCGATCTCTTCCAGCAGGGTGGTCAGGTCGGCCTTGAGCGCGAACAGGGCGTCCTCACCGGCGCCGGCCCAGTGACGGGCGGCGTGGGGGGCGACCAGGGCGGCGATGACCGTGCGCTGATCGCCTGGACCGTCGCCCAGATAGATGGGGCCGATCTCGAACAGGGCGGCGTCGGCGAAGCCGCGCGCGGCGTTCCTCGCCGCCGCCTGAATCAGGTTCGGCAGGGCCGAGGGTCGCATGCAATCCAGATCGGCCGCGATGGGGTTCTCCAGCACCAGCTTTTCGTCGCCGCCGCCGAACAGGACGGCCGTCGATTGCTTGGTGAAGGACCAGGTGACGGCCTCCGCATACCCCAGGGCGGCCAGGGCCCGGCGCGCCGTGCGGACGCGGGCCTGACGCGGGTTCAGCACGCCGCCGGCGGGGCGAGCGACTTCGGGCAGGGGCGTGTCGGGCAGGCTGTCGAAGCCCTCGATTCGCGCGACCTCTTCGACCAGATCGGCGCGGCCCTCGACGTCGCGACGCCACGACGGCGGGGTCACGGTCCAGGGCTCGGCCTGATCGGCGGGGCCGGCGGTGACCTTGAAGCCGAGCTGGCCCAGGATGGTGCCGATGCGGTCGTCGGCCAAGTCCATGCCGGTCAGGCGCTTCACATAGGCCGGGTCGAAGGCGAAGGGCGCCGGGCTGGCCGGCGGCTCGCCGACGAAGACGATCTCGGACGGCTCGCCGCCGCACAGGTCCAGGATCAGGCGGGTGGCCAGCTCCAGCCCCGGCGTGACCGAGACCGGATCGACGCCGCGCGCGAACCGATACTGGGCGTCGGAATGGATGCCCAGCGCACGGCCCGTCTGGGCGACGACCAGCGGATCGAACCAGGCGCTTTCAACGAAGACGTCGGTCGTGGTCTCGTCGCAGCCGGTCGACTCGCCGCCCATGACGCCGCCCAGGCCGATGGGGCGCTCACCTCCGGCATCGGCGATGATGCAGTCGGTCGCGGCCGACGCATAGGTCTTGCCGTCAAGCGCGATCAGATGTTCCGCCGCCCCTGTCTCGGCCGAGGTCAGGCCGCCGCGCACCACGATCTCGGTCCCCGACAGCTTGGCCACGTCATAGACGTGCAGCGGCCGGGCGCGGTCGTAGGCGATCAGATTGGTCACATCGACCAGCCGGTTTATCGAGCGCAGGCCGATGGCCGTCAGCCGTTTTTGCAACCAGGCTGGCGACGGGCCGTTCTTGACGCCGCGAATGACGCGACCGGCGAAGACCGGGCACATTTCGGGCACGTCCAGCCGCACCGTGATCGGCGAGGGGAAGGCCCCGCGCACCACCGCGATGTCGAAATGCTTCAGCTTGCCGACGCTGGCGGCGGCCAGATCGCGCGCGATGCCGGCGACGCCCAGCCAGTCGGGGCGGTTCGGCGTCACCTCGAAATCGATGACGGGTTCCGCGCCGAACAGGCCGGCGACGGGCGTCCCTACCGGAATCTCGGGCGGCAGTTCCTGGATGCCGTCGCTCTCGTCGGACAGCTCAAGCTCGGAGGCCGAACACAACATGCCGTTCGACACCACGCCGCGCACCGGCTTCTCGACCAGGGTCACGCCGAGACCCGGCACATAGGCGCCGATGGGGGCATAGATGGTGGTCAGGCCGGCCCGCGCGTTCGGGGCGCCGCAGACGATCTCTTTCAGCCCATCGACGGTCTCGACCTGGCAGACCTGCAGCCGGTCGGCGTTCGGGTGACGCTCGGCCGACAGGATTTTGGCCACGGTGAAGGGCGCCAGCTTGGCAGCGGGGTCGATGACCTCCTCGACCTCCAGCCCAGCCATCGTCATGGCCTCGGCGATCCGATGAACATCCGCCTCGGTCTCGAGGTGGTCCTTCAGCCAGGACAGGGTGAACTTCATTGTTGCGGCGCCGTGAGAGTGGGTATGGCGGCCAGTTGATCGAGAATGTCTCCCGAGCCCGTGAAGCCGATGTTGTAGAATTCGCAGCCGAAGAACCGGCAGTCGCGCATGGGAATCGTGCCGATGGCTTTATCTCCGACGGGACGCAGCAGCAGGTTCTGGATGCCGCCGCGGCTGTCGCCGAAGTTGGTGTCGTCGAAGGTGACGCCCTCCGACACCAGGATGATCGCCGGCCCCTGGAAGCGGCAGCCTGTGAAGGTGCGACCCTGAATCAGGCCGGCACCGTTCTTCGACGCCGCAACATATAGTTCGTAGAGGACGATATCCACGTCCTTGAACGCGGCGGCGTTCAGGTCGGGCGCGTCCGTCACGGCGCGGTTGATCGGCAGCATCGATGTCATCCGCCAGCCCTTCCGTCCAGCATGTCGACGAGACCGTTCAGGAAGGTCGCATCGCCGGTGAAGCCGACGCGCAGGAAGCGGCAGTTGACGAAGGTGCAGTCCTTGAACGGAACCGCCCCCGTGACCTTTTGCGGCCCCATCGGCGTCAGCATCAGATTGCGCGCGTCGCCCATGGTGTCGCCCATGTTGCACCCGTCGAAACTGCAGCCCGAGATCGGCAGGAACACCGCCGGGCCTTCAAAGAAGCAGTCGGTGAAGGTGCGGCCCTCGATCAGAGCCTCACCGCGCTGTGCGGCCTCGATGACCAGTTGCGGCAACCAGATGTGACGAGACACATACTGCGGTCCCGGCCCGATGATCGGCAGACCCAGCGTGTCGTCGGTGAAGGTCATGGTCATGGATCAGCTCAGGCCCGAGGCCGGATTGGGGGCCGCGAAGGCCGAGAAGCCGTAGTGCGACAGCCAGCGGGTGTCGGCGTCGAACATGGGGCGCAGGTCGGGCACGCCGTATTTCAGCATGGCCAGGCGGTCCACGCCCATGCCGAAGGCGAAGCCCTGATACTCGTCCGGGTCGATGCCGCAGTTCCGCAGCACATTGGGATGCACCATGCCGCAGCCCAGGATCTCCAGCCAGTCGTCGCCGGTGTTGAACACCAGTTTGCCGCCCGAACGGTCGCAGCGGATGTCCATCTCGGCCGAAGGCTCGGTGAAGGGGAAGTGGTGCGGACGGAACCGCGCCTGAACCGCATCCAGCTCGAAGAAGCGGGCGATGAAGGTCTGCAGCGTCGTCTTCAGATGGCCCATGTGGATGTCGCGATCGATCACCAGGCCTTCGATCTGGTGGAACATCGGCGTGTGGGTGGCGTCCGAATCCTTACGGAAGGTGCGGCCCGGCGCGATGATGCGGATCGGCGGCTTCTGGGACATCATGGTGCGGACCTGCACCGGCGAGGTGTGGGTCCGCAGCACCTTGCGCTCGCCCGTTTCGGGGTCCGGCTTCAGGAAGAAGGTGTCGTGCATTTCCCGCGCCGGGTGTTTGGGCGGGAAGTTCAGGGCGGTGAAGTTGTGGAAGTCGTCCTCAATGTCGGGACCCTCCGCCACGGCAAAACCCATCTCGGCGAACAGGGCGATCATCTCGTCCATCACCTGCATGGTAGGGTGAACGCCGCCCTTCCTGCGTGGCCGGGCCGGCAGGGTCAGGTCGATGCGCTCGGACAGCAGCCGTGCGTCCAGTTCTGCGGCCTCCAGTTCGGCCTTCCTGGCGGCGATGGCGGCAGACACCCTGTCACGGAGCCCGTTGATCATCGGCCCCTGTTCGCGGCGTTCGTCCGGGCTCATCGCGCCCATGCCCTTCAGCAGGCCGGAGACGGAGCCGGACTTGCCCAGGGCGGCGACACGCACCTCTTCCAGGGCGGCGACGGTTTCCGCGCCGCCGATGGCGTTGATCAGTTCGAGTTCGAGTGTGGCGAGATCGGTCATTTGACCCGTGCCTTAACGGGTGGAACGGCTTTCGTCACCCTTCAAGGCGATGCAGCGAACGTCCGACGGCTTGCGCGGGACCAGCCATTTTCATCCGTCAACGGATCGACTGTCGAAAACCCGCCGCGAAAGGTTCATGAACGGCAAAGCTGGCGTTAAATCTCATACTCTAAGCCGTGGGCCGAACGGGTGAGGATCTTGATGCCGCGTATCGGTGACTTCGTTGATTTGATCGCGCCGGTGGCTCCGTCGACGCCGGGCGCCGAGGTGTTCGAGCGGTTCCAGACCGAGCCCAACACCCTGGCCCTGGCCGTGGTGGACGACGACGGCCGCCCGGTAGGCATCATCGAGCGCAACGCCTTCACCCTGAGGATGGCGGCCGAGTTCGGACGCGCCCTCTATGCCCGTAAACCCGCCGAAAGCCTGATGGACCGCAACCCGCCTCTAGCGGAAGCGGCGACCAGCGCGCAGGCCTTCTTTCAGGCCTTTGGGACGGCGGAGTTGGGAGCCCTGCTTAGCGGCTTCGTCGTGGTGGCGGACGGTCGCTACGTCGGTGTCGGCACGGCGCTTCAGATCGTTCAGGCGGGCGCGGCGCTTCACCGCCAGCGCGCCGAGGAGATGGGCGCCCTGGCCCGTGACCTGGCCATCGCAGAGGCCGAGGCCGTCGCCTCCAGCCGCGCCAAGTCCGAGTTCCTGGCGGTGATGAGCCACGAGATCCGCACGCCCCTGAACGGGGTGCTGGGCGTCGCCGCCCTGATGGACAAGAAGCTGGAGCAGGAAGAGCTGCGCCCCTATGTCCGCACCGTCATCGATTCGGGCCAGAGCCTGCTGCGGCTGCTGACCGATGCGCTGGATATGTCGCGCGCCTCGGCGGGCATGCTGACGCTGGAAGAAGAGCCGCTGGACCTGTCGGCTGTCGCCTTCGACATCGACGCCCTGTGGCGCGCGCGGGCTGAGGAGAAGGCCCTGGCCCTGACGATCCGCACCGACCTGGCTGTCCCTTGGGTTCAGGCCGACGGCATGCGGTTGAAGCAACTGCTGAACAACCTGATCGGCAACGCCCTGAAATTCACCCTGACGGGCGAGGTCGTCGCCCTGATCGAAAGCCGCCCCGACGGCGAGGTGATCTTCACCGTGGACGACAGCGGCCCCGGCGTGCCCGAGGCGGCGGCGGCGACCATCTTCGACCCCTTCAACACCGGCAAGGCCGGGCGCGAGGGCGCGGGCGCGGGCCTGGGTCTGGCCATTTGTCGTCAGATCGCCGAGCGGATGGGCGGCGTCATCTCCCTGGCGACCTCGCCCCAGGGCGGCGCCCGGTTCCAGGTGCGGCTGCCGCTGCGCGTCGCGGTCGAACGGGCGGCGGCTGTCCCCGTCATGGCCGAGCCGACGCCGCACGACACCCTGCATGTGCTGGTGGTGGACGACAATGCGACCAACCGCTTCGTCGCCGGCAAGCTGCTGGAGCTGTTCGGCTGCACCTGCGAGATGGCCGAGAACGGACGCGAGGCGGTGGACGCCGTCAGCGCGCGTCCATTCGACCTGGCCCTGATGGACATCAAGATGCCGGTGATGGATGGGGTCGCTGCGACGCGAGCCATTCGCGCCCTGCCCGGCTCGGCCGGCGGCCTGCCGATCCTGGCCCTGACGGCCAACGCCGACGAACGCGACGAGCTGGACTACATCGCCGCGGGCATGAACGGGGTGGCCCAAAAGCCGATCCAGCCCGACGCCCTGCTGAACGCCATCCGCATGGTGCTGGCGCAAAGCCGTATGGCGGAGGTCGCCGAGGCGGCCTGAAACGAAGAACGCCCGCCCCGGAAAACCGGAGCGGGCGTCATTTTTCTTGCGCTACGCTCGCGACGCGGTCGCTCGCGTCTTGAGCGCGGCCGTTACGCCAAGGCCCTTAAGCCAGAGCGGCGCGGACCTTGTCGGCGACGGCCTTGAAACCGGTCGCGTCAGCGGCGATCGAGGCCAGAACCTTGCGGTCCAGTTCGATGCCGGCCTTGTTCAGGCCGTTGATGAACTGGCTGTAGGTGAAGCCTTCCAGACGAGCGGCAGCGTTGATGCGCTGGATCCACAGGGCGCGGAAGTTGCGCTTCTTGGTGCGACGGTCGCGATAGGCGTATTGCCCGGCGCGGTCGACGGCGGCCTTGGCCGTACGGATGGTGTTCTTGCGGCGGCCGGAGAAGCCCTTGGCCTGCTCCAGAACCTTCTTGTGCTTGGCGTGCGAGGTTACGCCACGTTTAACGCGAGCCATGTCGCTATTCCTTCAAATTCTTTGGGATGGAGATCAGTCGTACAGCGCGCGCCGATCAGGCGTACGGCATGTAGGATTTGATCTTCTTGGCGTCGGCGTCGGCCATGACCTTGGTGCCACGGTTTTGACGGATGTATTTCGAGTTGTGGCTGATCAAGCGGTGACGCTTGCCCGCAACGCCCGACTTCACCTTGCCCGTGGCCGTGAATTTGAAGCGCTTTTTGGCGCCCGACTTCGTCTTCAGTTTCGGCATTTCAATCTCCTATTTGAGGGGCTGCCGCCTTCGGGCTGCTTGAGCCGTGGGGTGGTGCTTCCTCAGAGTTTAAGAACCGCCCAGGCATGCCTGTTCGCCCGGCGGTTCGGTACGCGAAGGCGCGGCTTGTAGGCGAAGACGCCGACCGACGCAAGACGTGAGTCAGGTCAAGGACTTGGCGGGCGCTTCGGCCGCGACCTGACCCCGCCGGATGGCCCGCCCGGCGTTGATCGCCATGACCGCCGCCGGGATGGTCAGCAGCGCCCCGACCAGGAAGGGCCAGTCGTGCCCCAGGCCCGAGAACAGCGCGCCCGCGATCATCGGGCCGAAGATGCGCGCCACCGAACTGGAGGCCATGTTCAGCCCCAGCATGGCCCCCTGCCGATCAGGCGGCGAGGCGCGGCTGATCATGGCCGAGATATTGGGCATGGCCAGCGACATGCCGCACGCGCCCAGCGCCATGACGATGGGAATGCTCCACCCCTGCACCACCGGGATCGACAGGGCGCCCAGGTCCAGCCGCGTCGCCGGGAACCATTCGACGGGCGCCAGCACCTGCAGCACCAGCGAGCTTCCGAACAACAGCATGCCGACCGCCAGCACGCGTGATTCGCCGAACCGCCGCGCCAGCTTTCCGGCGAAGAACCCCTGGTTCAGCGTCGAGACGATGCCCACGATCATGAAGCTGAGGCCCACTTCGCGCGCATCCCATTGATAGCGGCTCTCGGCCCACAGGCCGAACACGCTCTCCATCGCCGAAAACCCGGCCATATAGATCAGGGTCACAATCAGCACCCGCGACACCACATCGTTGTCGCGTGCGTCTTTCAGCCCCGCCAAAAAGGCCGGGCGCGGCGCGGCGGGATCGGCCTTGGCCCGGCTCTCGCGCAGGAAGACCACCACGCCGACCGCCGCCAGGGCCGCCAGCGCCGCCGCAAGAAAGATCGGCAGCTGATAGCCGATGTGGCCCAGCTGCGGCTGGGTCAGCAGGCCGCCAAGCCCCGGCCCGACGATGAAGCCCAGGCCGAAGGCCGCCCCGATCAGCCCCATCCGCCCCGCCCTCTGCTCCGGCGGGGTGACGTCGGCGACATAGCCCTGGACCGTCGAGATATTGCCCGCGCCCAGGCCGGTGAACAGCCGCACCGCGATCGCCAGCCAGATGTTCGGCACGAAGGCCAGCATCAGATAGCCCAGCGCATTGGCGATCAGGGTGATCAGCAGCACGGGCTTGCGCCCGATCCGATCCGACAACCGCCCCCAGAAGGGTTCGGCGAAGAACTGGCCCAGCGAATAGGCCGAGAACATCAGGGTGATCTGCCACGCCTCGGCCTGCAGGCTCTGGGCGAAGAAGG
Organism: Brevundimonas sp.; assembly: GCF_041648115.1. GTDB lineage: Bacteria > Pseudomonadota > Alphaproteobacteria > Caulobacterales > Caulobacteraceae > Brevundimonas. The sequence continues at coordinate 134,084 of NZ_JBAZPR010000005.1, read as the reverse complement.
GCAGCAGCGGCACCACCAGCCCGAACCCGACCAGATTGATGAACACCGTGGCAAACAACACGGCCAGCGCCGGGGTCTTCAGCTTGGGCGGGGGCGAAGCTCGCGGACCGTTGCTTTCATCGATCACTGCGCGAACCTTTGGTCCGACATCAACGGCACCACCCTATGCCTTCTGGATCATCTGCCGCACACGCACTTCAAAGGCATGTCGCGCCTGCCTTAACTCTGCTTTCTCCAACATACGGCCGGTCGCCTCCTTCAGTTTGCCCAAGAAGGGGCGATCAAACTCGCCCGGCAAGCCGACCTGCGCCGATCCCCAATAGGTTTCGAAGGCCGACAATGCGTCGCTGTCGAACGTCACGGTCATTTCTTTGATGACTGCATCAATCGCGGCATTCAGATTCATTGAAGTTGACGCATTCGGCGTCGAAACAACCGACGGCGCAGCTTGAATGGGCGCAGTCGCAGTCAAAAATCGCCCGACCGTCTCCTTGTCCCACTCCGTCGTAGTATCGGCCTCTTGACGTAAAGCCACCGACTGAGAACCGCGCGCCGGATGAATGCCGATCAAGTGGACGACTACGCCATAGTTTTGCGCAATCTGAACGCCGATCCGAACGTCCTCGTCACCCGACAGAAGCACAGCGTCGCAAATGGAGCGGTTACGCGCCAACTCGATCATGTCGGTGACGATCAGCGAATCGACGCCTTTCTGCTGACCTTGGCCATTCATCGCGCCCAGCCTCAGCTTTACGCGGTCCATATTCGCCAAACCGATATGCTGAGCTGTCAGACCGGAAGACGGCGCCGCATCGTACCAATAGGTCCGAAGAGCCCTCACGCCATCGCATTTTGATTTCGCGACATCCATCAACTCGGCGACGATGGCGGACTCGTTCAGCTTCAGCTCGGTTCGTCGACGCTGTTCACCTGTGAGCGCCATGCCGCCTTGTGCGAACAGGTATCCTGCATCCACAAAAAGGGCGACCCGCGACATGGCTTAACCCCAGATGTAGGAAAGGGCCCCCGCAGGGACCCTTTGTAGGCTGTTCGCTCAAATATGTAGGTCCGAGCGCTCAGCAGCGACGATAGATAGCTCAAAACGCCTGATTGTCAAGATGCCGCGATCAGCGCGGGGCCAGGATCATGATCATCTGGCGGCCTTCCATCTTGGGCGAGAACTCGACCTTGGCGACTTCCTCGAAGTCGGCCTGGACCTTGTTCAGCAGCTTCATGCCCAGTTCCGGGTGCGCCATTTCACGACCGCGGAAGCGCAGGGTGACCTTGACCTTGTCGCCCTCGTCGAAGAAGCGGTGCATGGCCTTGGCCTTCACCTCGTAGTCGTGGGTGTCGATGTTCGGACGGAGTTTGATCTCCTTCAGCTCGACGACCTTCTGGCGCTTGCGCTGCTCGGCCTTCTTCTTCTGTTCCTGGAAACGGTGCTTGCCGTAATCGAGGATCTTGACCACCGGCGGTTCGGAGGTGGAGACGATCTCGACCAGGTCCATCCCGGCTTCTTCGGCGGCTTCGAGCGCGGAAGAGGTGGGCATGACGCCCTGTTTCTCGCCGTTCTGGTCGATGAGCAGAACGCGAGGGGCGCGGATATCCTGGTTCATACGCGGCCCGTCTTTCACGGGTGGCGCTTGCATGGGACGGCGAATGGGCGTCGTTTCCTTATGTGGTCAGAGAAGGCGTGTGTCTTGATAAGCGGAATGGCGCAGCTTGCGCCACGTTCCCCTCAAGGCCGCAATATGCGCCCGGAAGGCCGGTTTTTCAAGGCTTCGCGGGCGGGGCGCTGATATAGGCGTCATGCAGCGCCAGCACCGCCTCAAAGACGTGATCCACGCTCAGATCCTCGATGGGCGCGAACTGGCCGCGCGTCTCGTTCGACGCCGCCGTGCGCGTCTTTGGACCCCAGGGACCATACAGCCACCACTCGGTCGGACCGAACAGACCCAGCGTCGGACGGCCCAGCGCCGCAGACACGTGCATCAGGCCTGAGTCGTTGCCGACGAACAGATCGGCCCGGTCGATGGCCGCGGCCGAGGCCAGGATGTCACCCTTGCCCACGAAGTCGATGCCACGCTGCCCTGCGGCCTTCAGCGCCGGCGCCGCCGGCGGCCGGTCACCCGGCCCGCCCACGGGCATGAAGCGCCAGCCGTCGAAGCGCGGCTCGGCCTTCAGCTTCTCGACCAGGGCGCCCCAGCGGTCGGCGGGCCAGCTCTTGCCCGGCTGGTGCGCGATGGGCGCCAGAGCGATGATCGGTCCCGGTCCGGCGCCGCCCGCCAGCTGGGGATTGATGACGGCGGCCGCCTCGTCGCGCGCCTGGTCGTCCAGGAAGATTTCGGGATCCAGCGGCGTCGGCGAACCCATCAGTCGCGACACCATCTCGACCTTGCGCAGGCCGGTCTCCCAAGACCGATTATAGACGATGCGGCGTTTGGCCGGGACCAGATAGCTGAGCGCCGAACCCCGGATGTCGATCACCAGATCCCAGCGCGTGCCGACCACCTGTTTCCACAGGTCGAGCCAGTGGCCGGACATCTTCTTCTTGTCGAGCACGATGGTGCGCACCACGCCCGGCGCATTGCGGAAGAAGGGCGCGGGCGGGCGGCCGCAGGCGACGGTGATCTGCGCCCCCGGAACCTGGCGCGCGATCTCGCGGATCACCCCCGACGAGATGACGCAGTCGCCGATGCGATTGGAGGTGACGAACAGGACTTGGGGTGCGGACATGGGTCTGTGTTCCGCCATCCCGCGTCGCGGTCAAGGGTGACGGAGCCTCAAAGTCGCGGCACAAAGGGACTATGACCGACATCCAGCACCTGTCCCGCCCCGACGGCGAAACCCTGGCCTTCCGCCACACTAAGGGCGACGGCCCGACCGTGATCTGGGTCGGCGGCTTCCGCTCGGACATGGAGGGGACCAAGGCCCTGGCGCTGGAGGCGGCCGCACGCGAGCGCGGCTGGAACTTCGTCCGCTACGACCATTTCGCCCACGGCCAGTCCTCCGGCGACTGGCGCCAGGCCACCATCGGCCGCTGGCGCGAGGACGCCATCGCCCTGATCGACAGCCTGTCCGGCCCGGTCATCCCGGTCGGCTCATCGATGGGCGGCTGGGTCTCGCTGCTGGCGACCCTGGCGCGGCCGGAACGGATCAAGGGGCTGGTCCTGATCAATCCGGCCCAGGATTTCACCGAACGCCTGATGTGGCCCGGCCTGGCCGACCACGAGCGCCAGGCTATCCTGCGCGAAGGCGAGACCCTGATCGTCGAGGACGGCCTGGGCGAATACGTCCTGACGCGGCGCATGTTCGAAGAGGCGCGCGACTGGCTGCTGCTGGACGGCGTGATCGACATCGCCGCGCCGGTCCATGTGCTCCAGGGCCGCGCCGACGACGTCGTGCCCTGGCGCCATCAGATCGAACTGGTCGAACGCCTGACCGGCGGCGACGCGCGCCTGGACCTGATCGAAGGCGGCGATCACCGGCTTTCGACCCCTGTCGACCTCGACCGGCTGGTCGCGGCGGTGGAGGCGATGCGCGCCTAACCAACCAACCCTTTCGTCATCCTCCGGCAAGCCGCGCCTTCACGGCGCAGACCGGAGGACCCAGCGGCGCCGAAGGCGATGCGTCCGCCGCACCACTGCAAAAACCTCGTTCGCGACAGGTTCGCGCTGTCGCGCGCCGCTGGGTTCCGCGGTCTCGCTACGCTCGCCGGAGAATGACAAAGGGGACCTATCTCCCGCCCGTCAGCGCCCCATACAGATCTGTCCGCCGATCCCGGAAGAACCCCCAGGCCGCGCGATACTTGTCCAGCGCATCCAGGTCGAAGCGGTGGACCAGCACCCCCTCCTCCTCGGCGCCCAGGCTCTCGACCAGATCGCCACGCTGATCGGCGATGAAGGAATGGCCGTAGAAAGTTTGGCCCACGTCCGTCACCGTCTCGTGCCCGATCCGGTTGGCGCCGACGACAGGCACGGCGTTGGACACGGCGTGTCCCTGCATCGCGCGCCGCCACGGTTCGGCGGTCTGCAGGTCCGCATCATGCGGCTCGGTGCCGATGGCGGTCGGATACATCAGGACGTCTGCGCCCATCAGCATCATCGCCCGCGCCGCTTCCGGGAACCACTGGTCCCAACAGATGCCGACCCCGACCTTTCCGAATCGGGTGTTCCAGACCTTGAAGCCCGTATCGCCCGGCCGGAAATAATACTTCTCCTGATAGCCGGGGCCGTCGGGGATGTGGCTCTTGCGATAGATCCCCAGCGCCTCGCCGTCCGCATCCAGCATGACCAGCGAGTTGTAATACTGCGGCCCGTCCTTCTCGAAGATCGAGACCGGAATGGCCACGCCCAGTTCCTTGGCCACCGGCGACAGGGCGGTGACGCACGGATGCTCGCGCCACGCATAGGCCTGGGTGAACCAGTGCTCTTCCTGCGAGACGCAGAAATACGGCCCCTGGAACAGTTCCGACGGCAGGATCACCTGCGCGCCCTTGCCCGCCGCCTCGCGCACGAAGTCGATGGTCTTCTTGATGTTGGCCTGCATGTCCTCGCCATACGAGGTCTGGATGCCGGCGACGGTGATGTTGCGGGTCATGCGGGCTCCTGCTGGGAGATGCAGTGGAACGAGCCGCCGCCGGTCAGGATGGCCATCGACGGCAGCGGGATGATCTCGCGATCGGGAAAGGCGGTCGCCAGGGCTTCACAGGCGAAACGCGCGGCCTCGTCGTCGCCATAGGTCGGCACCACGACGGCGCCGTTGGCGATCAGGAAGTTCATGTGGCTGGCCGGGATCGGCCGTTCGTCCTCGTCCAGGACCAGGCCCGGCGACGGGATCCTCAGCACACGGAGCGTTCGCCCAGCAGCGTCGGTCATGGCCGACAGATCGCGCGCGGTGGCATCATAGACCTCGGCGTTCGGGTCGTTGCGGCCCCAGGCGACCGGGCAGGCCACCACGCCCGGCGCGACGAACCGCGCCAGGTTGTCGACATGGCCGTCGGTGTGGTCGTTCAGCAAACCGTCGCCCAGCCACAGCACGGCTTTGGCCGCTATGGCCTTTTCCAGTTCAGCGGTCGCGACCGCTTCGTCCTGGTTCCAGGCCGGGTTGCGGTTCGGGTTCAACAGGCATTGGCGCGTCGTCAGGACCGTCCCTTCCCCGTCATGATCCAGAGACCCGCCCTCCATGACGAAGTCGTTCCAGGTCAGGGCCACGCCCGAATGTTCGCCGATCTGGCCCGCGACCAGATCGTCGCCCGGCATGTCGTATTTCCCGCCCCAGCCGTTGAACTTGAACGCCGCCGCCGTCTTCGATCCCGCGCCGAAGATCGGGCCTGTATCGCGCAGCCAGATGTCGCCGAACTCGCCGGCCACGACCTCGACATTCTCCACGTCCTCAAAGCGCGACTGGGCGTCCGCCAGCACATCGGCCTTGCCGACCATCAGCTTGACCTGCTCACGCCCAGGCCCCGCCAGCGCCCGTACCAGCCCCTCGACCTCGTCCTGCGCCTGCTCCAGCGCCTCGAACCAGTATTCCGCATGGCTGGGCCAGCCCACCCACATGGCGCGGTGCGGAGCCCATTCGGCAGGGATGGGAGCGGAGATGGCGGCGGTCATCGGCGAACTGATCCTGTCTGGAGTTCCGGCGGATATCCGGGACGAAACGCGAGCCGCGCCATATGGCCCCTCCCGCCCCCGACTTCAACGCCGCGACTTTTCGGCAAAGAAAAAGGGCGGCCCGCGAACGGACCGCCCTTCGTCGTCAGCCTGTCGTTCGCTTAGAACTTCAAACCAACCGTCATCTGCACGGTGCGCGGCGAACCGAGCGAGTAGGTGCGAGCCACTCCTCCGCGCAGCGGCACGCGGGGATCACTGCTGACGCTGGCGGCCAGACCGTTGTTCCCTTGGGAGATGTTGCCCAGATAGTCTTCGTCGAACAGGTTAGTCACGTTCAACTGAACGTAGGCGCCTTGGATGGAGATGTTCGGCAGGTCGTAGCGAACATACAGATCGGCGACGATATACGACGGCGCCACTTCATCGTTGACGTCGGTGGCGAAACGGTCGCCGACATATTTTGCTTGAAGGCCGACGTGGAAGTTTTCGGTCGGATCCCAATCGACGCGGGTCGAGAAGGTCCAATCCGGCGTCTCGACGACCTTCTTGCCCTGGGTTTGCAGGAACTGCGGGATCAGCAGAGCCGCAGCCGGAGCCGTCGGGCAGGCAGGCGTCGATCCGGCGACCTGGTTGGCGCTGGTGCAAGCGAAGTTGCCGATGAACAGGTTATCCTGCAACTCGCTGTCGTTGTACGAGGCGGACGCGTTGATCGTCCATTGCTCGTTCAGGACATAGCCGATCTGCGCATCGATACCTTTTTGCTTCACGGCGCCGACGTTGCGGTCAACGCTGAAGCCGAAGGTCGGCGAGGTGATGTCGTTGTCCAGCGACGAAACGATGCGGTTCTCGAACTCGGTGTACCATACGGCGACCGAACCGATGACCCGGTCCGAACGATAGCGATAACCGAGATCGTAGGTCTTGGTCGTTTCGGGTTGAACTGTCGAGAAGTCGATGGCGTTCGTCGTCGGGTTACGGACCGGCTGATACAGGTTATCGGTGCGCGGCACCGAGATGCCTTCGGCATAGCTGGCGTAGACACTGTTGCCGCCGCCAAAGCGATAGACGGCGCCGACATTCGGCAGGACGTCGTCGAACTTGACCGTAGCGGCGTAAGGCGGGATCCAGGGGGTCGTGCCGGTCGAGGCGAAGGTGACGTTGCCGTTGGTAAGGGTGCTTGCCGGCGCTTCGGTCGTGCAGCGCACGGTCGAGCTGCCGTTCTGCGAGTAGCAGTACTGGTTCAGCTGACGTTCGAAGAACGGCGCACGGACGCCGAGGTTGACCGTCAGAGCACGATCGAAGAACTCGCCCACATACTCGACTGCGACCTGGTTCAGCTGAGCGATCGAGAAGCGATCGCGGCTGCGCAGAATGGATCCGTCACGACCGATGATGCGTGCATCCTTGTCACCCCAACGCTCTTGGCCCGCGAACGGATTGCTCGGCTCGCTGTCGCGGCCAAAACGGATCGCTTCGCCGGTCTGGCGGTGACGTCCGTAATCCAAGGTGTAAGCGACGCGCAGACGCTGGGTGTCCGTGATGTTCCAGATCAGCGAGCTGGTCAGGCCATAACGGTGAGTGTTCGTGTTGCTGGGCGTATACAGGCCCACGTTGTCGCAGCTGTCGCCGTCGCCGTTCAGGTCCACGCCGGTCGCATTGAAGGTGGCATTGGCGCACTGAGCGTTGGTGATGGCCGACAGGCCGGTGGCGCTGTTGTTGTTGGCGGAGTTGCGATCCAAACGGTCGTCACGCTCTTGGAAGAGCGTATAACCGCCGCCGTTGGCGATCGTATATTGGAACGAGGGGTCGATCGTCAGGCGGATCTTGTCCGTCAGACCGTAGCTGAACTGACCGCGGATGTTGCCCGTGTTGGACGGATTGATGCGCAGGCCGTGGTAGTTGGAGCAGCTTCCCAGCGCGGTGGAACCGTCGCTCAAAACGCGCTGGCTCTGGGTGTTTTCATCCTGAACCGTTCCGCCGACGCCGACCGGAGTGACGCAGGCGGCGTCGTTTTCGAGGAACGAGTTGTTCTCGAACTGCGCCTTTGTGATGAGGTTATTGTACTGGTTGTTGCGGTTGATGTTCCAGTGAGCAGCGATGCTGGCGAAGTTTCCCTCGCCCAGATCCTGATAGAGCTTTCCGTTGAACTGAGTCTTCTCAAGTTCGCCCGACCCCTTGAACTTGTCGTAGTTCGTATAGGAAGCCGTAAGATAGGCCGTCGTGCCCCAGGGACCGAACTCACCGGAATCAACCCGTGCGAACATGCGCTTGTAGTTGAACGATCCGATTGCCGTATTGATCTGCAGACGCCGGACATCCAGAGGCGTCGAAGAACGATAGGCGATGGTGCCGCCCGTCGCCGAAGCCGTCGGGCTATCGACGTCCGCAGTGCCCTGATTAACCGTCGCACGCTCGATCAGTTCTGAATCAAGCAGCTGGTTCGTGTAGGAGGCGTAGTTGCCGGTGTCGTTCAGTGGCATGCCGTCGAACGTGACCGACACGCGATTGCCGTCGAAGCCGCGCAGACGAATATTACCGCCCGAGTTGCCGTACGGGTCGGAGTTCACGAAGTTCAAGCCGGGCACTAGGTTCAGGCTTTGAAGGATCGTCTGACCCGACGCCTGGGTGCCGATGAATTCCTGGTTGATGCTTGAGCGGGTCTTGGGGGCGGTTTCAGCGGTGACGCCGGAAATAGCGCGTGGAGCGCGCGTGCCAGTAACGACGACTTCCTGAACCTCGGTCGCTTCCGTGCCGGTCGATTGGGCGGAGGCGGCGCCGACGAAGGCGAGCGAGCCCACGAGGGCGGTGGTCGCCCAGATCAGGCTTTTGCGGTTGTTCATTACATCTATCCCCAGATGGACGGCGCCAATGGCCTGGGCGGCAGACGGCCATCGCCTGTCGCAATCCAGCCCCCTCTAGGACTCATGTTGAACCCTGGGACGACAGTTATGTGACAGGGAAATGACAGCGGCAGAGGAGTGGTGTTGGCGCCACACCCCTCTGACAGGCGGAGCATATCAGTGAGCCGTCAGCCCGATACGCGCTCGAACACGTCCGCAATTCCACGCGCCGTGGGCAGGATGGCGTGGGGCTCGTGGAAGTTGCCGTTCACCTGGCTCTGGGCGATCACATGGGCGCGGAAGCGGGTGAACAGCGCGGTGTCGGGCGCCTGGGGCGCAGACCAGAAGGCGTCGATCGGCTGCTGGTCGGTCAGGCCGTCGAAATCGAAGAAGGCGTCGCCCATGACCTTGACGGGCGTGTGGAAGCCCAGCGCGGACAGGGCGGCGCTGGAGTTGTTGACCACCATGCCCTGCGATGCGCGACACAGGGCGGCCAGATTGCCGCCATCGATGAAATCGACACGGCCAGCCAACCCGTGCGCCTCGGCCAGACGAAGCGTCACGGCCCGCAGGTTCACAAGACCCGGATCCAGCGGATGGTTCTTGACCACAAGCCGCGCGCCAGCGGGCGCCTTGGCGGCGAAGCTGGCGATGACCGCCGTCAGGAAGGCGCGGTTGTCGGCGTAGCGCGAATACTGCAGAAGCTGGGCGTCGCCCTCGCGCTGCAGGCAGGCGATGAAGAAGTCTCCCCGCGCCTTTATGACATCGGCGTCGCAGTTCTCGGCCCTGCGGAAGGCCAGACTGACATAGCGACGGATATGGCCGACGCACTGTTTCAGCGGCGAGAAGACATAGGGCGCGGCATAATGGGGGAACAGCGCGCCGCCGATGATCTGGGCGGCGTGATAAGCGCTGATGTTGGCCACGTGGTGAGGCAGTATCTTGCCGACCGCCACAGGCTCTGGCAGGCGGGGCGCAGGCTCGGGATAGCCGTCGCGGAACCGCGGCAAGGCGCTGGAGCCATTGACGCCGTTACGCTCCACCGTCACCCAGTCGGGTCGGAAATAGCCGTTTTCCAGGACCCACACGCGTGAGGACAGGGTCTCTGCAGCTGTCAGGACGGCCTTGTTGTACGGTCCGGCTTCGCCGAACACGATGATGTCGGTGAAACGCGAAGCAAGCTCGGACAACCCATCGGCCCAAGCCTGGGGATCAGCCTTGAACACCAGACGGCCGGGCCGTCGCCAATTCATGGCGTCGCCGGCGTTGAAGATCATGCGGCTGACGGTCGCCCCTCGCCCCTCAAGAACAGAAGCCAGCGCCGTACCGAAGGATCCGAACGGAGCGGAAACGATCAGAAAGCTTCGGCCTGCCAAGCCCACGTCACTGCGCCGGACGGATGTCGGAAATGAAGAAACAACCGCAGATGTCGCGGTTTGCGGACCGCGCGAACGCACATGCGCATCCGGGCGGGTCAGCTCGGCGCGAAGCCGATAGCGGCGGCGACGGCGGGCCGAAAGCAATCGGGAAGAAGAGCGCAACTCAACCATTACGCCGCCCCTATCGGGCGCGACCCAATAGCTGGAAACCGCAGCACCAGAAACTCGGCACAATCAGGGCGTTTACGGACGAGCATCATTATCGCTCTTTTGTCGCGGCAATCGGAGACGATCAACCGAAATCGGCGGCGATGTAGCGGTTTACCGACACCGATCGTGAAGCGAGGCTTTTTAACATCAAAGCCGCCGCCACCTTGATGGCGACGACGGCTCGATACTTCGAAATCAATGGTTTCCATGAACCACAGGTCGCCGGTCTGGAAATCCAGACCGGCTTCCACGCAGGTCTTAGAAGTTGATGTCGATGGTCGCGCGGCGGTTGAGCGGTTCACGCACACCGTCGGCGGTCGGCTTGGCCAGGTTGGTTTCGCCCTTGCCGTCGAGGGCGATGACGCCGCCGTTGACGCCTGCAGCAACCAGCGAGTCCGCGACGGTGCGCGAACGGCGGTTGGACAGACCCAGGTTATAGGCGGCCGAACCCGAGGTGTCGGTGTAGCCGACGATCACGACGCGCGTCGGACGACCCGACTTGGCGTAGTTGGCAGCCTGCGTCACCACCGAACGGGCTTCTGCGGTCAGGTCCGAGCGATCCCAGTCGAAGTAAACCACGAACTGGCGAGCGACCGGGGTCTGAGCGACCGGCGGCGGGGGCGGCGGGGGCGGAGGAGGCGGCGGGGGCGGAGGAGGCGGGGGAGGCGGCGGCGGCGGTGCATCTTCCGCACCGAAGCTGTAGCGCAGACCCAGGGTCACGGTGTGCGACTGATCGTAGTCGCCGTCCCATTCGCCGAACTGCGTGGCGCCGACGCCCGTGCCGACCGTCGTCGAGGCGAAACCAGCGTCGCCCGTCAGATAGCGGTAGGTCAGGTCGATATTGGTGCGGTCGCCCACAGCCCAGGCCAGACCAGCGATCGCCTGAGCGGCGAACTTGGTCGAGTCGTCATCGGCCGTGAAGGTCGCGCCACGGTTGGCGCGCAGGTTGCCCGTCAAGTCCGTCTTGACGCGGTTCACACCAGCGCCGAGGCCGACGAAGGGACGGATGCCCCAGGCTTCGTAACCGAAATCATAGATGACGTTCGCCATCAGGGTGACGGATTCGATGTCGCCTTCAGGAGAGAAGCAACCGCCCGTCGCCGGGGTGAAGTTGCAAAGGCCCTGCGTGCCCGAAACGGCGCGAACGGTGCCGACATCGCCCGAGCGATAGCCGCCTTCGAGTTCCGCACGCCAGTTGGGATTGAAGCGGTAGCCGAGACGGGCAAACGCCGCCCAGCCGTCGTTGACTTCATAGTTCCACGACGCGCCGGTCGTGGACGACTCGGCGTTGATGTCGTCGATCCATTGATAACCGGCGTCGACCGCCCCGTACCAACCATTGGGTTCTGCCGATGCGGCTCCGGCTGCGAACAGCCCGGCTGCGGCGACAGAGGCGAGAAGTTTGAGCTTCATAGCTTCCTCACTGTGTGAATTGCGCGAAGCTGCGCATTGGCACAGCGTTCCCGAGCCGAACGGCATGGCTGGCGTCCGGTTCCGCTCTCGGATTAGGATTGTGTCGACTGTGGCGCCGTTTCAACACATTGGGCGCCTGCGAAAGGAATAGATTATGGCGATGCGGTTCGACGGACAGGTGGCGATCGTGACGGGGGCCGGCGGCGGGCTGGGGCGCGAGCACGCTTTGGCGCTGGCGGCGCGGGGGGCCAAGGTGGTGGTCAACGACCTGGGCGGCGCGCGCGACGGCTCAGGCGGATCAGCCAGCGCCGCCGAGGCGGTCGTGGCCGAAATCGAGGCGGCGGGCGGCGAGGCCATCGCCAATGCGGCGTCCGTCACCGACTTCGCGGCGGTCCAGGCCATGGTCGGTCAGGCGATGGCGAAATGGGGCCGGATCGACATTCTGGTCAACAACGCCGGCGTCCTGCGCGACAAGACCTTCGCCAAGATGGAGATCGAGGATTTCCGCTTCGTCGTCGATGTCCACCTGATGGGGGCGGTCAACTGCACCAAGGCGGTGTGGGAGATCATGCGGGGGCAGAACTACGGCCGCATCGTGATGACCACCTCGTCGTCGGGCCTGTACGGCAACTTCGGCCAGTCGAACTATGGCGCAGCCAAGATGGCCCTGGTCGGTCTGATGCAGACGCTGTCCATCGAGGGGGCCAAGAACGACATCCGCGTCAACTGCCTGGCGCCCACCGCCCACACCCGCATGACCGAGGACCTAGGCGCCGCCCTGCCGCTGGAGGCCCTGTCCCCTGCCCTGGTGACGCCGAGCCTTCTGTATCTGGTCAGTCAGGACGCCCCCAGCCGCGCCATCCTGGCCGCCGGCGCCGGCGGTTTCGAACGCGCCTATGTCACCCTGACCAAAGGCGACTTCATCACCGGCGAGGATGCGCCCGAACAGGTCGCCGCCCGCTTCGACGCCATATCGGACCGCGCCGGAGAGATCGTCCCCGAGATGGGCGCGGCCCAAGGCATGATCGAACTGACCAAGGCCCAAAAAGCGCACGGAGGCTGACGATCTGATCCTGCCCCTTCTCCCATGGGGAGAAGGTGGCCCGTAGCGCCGGATGAGGGGGGGGTACGTGTCAATCGCGTCGCACAGCCTAACCCCTCACCCTTTCGCACAAGGACGACGGCTGACGCTGCCGTGTGCTCAAGCCCTCTCCCGCCGGGAGAGGGTTGCGTTGACGTGGGGTCAGGCACCTAACTTCCTTCCAGAGGAAACCGGCCTCAAGCAGCGCAAAGCGCGATAGGCCAAACACAAATGGGCTCAAGTAGCCCGAAGGGCGATAGCCCCAGGAGGAAAGCTCATGCGCGAAGCCGTCATCGTCTCCACCGCCCGCACCCCGATCGGCCGGGCCTATCGCGGGGCCTTCAACGACACCCAGGCCCAGCAGCTGGGCGCCCATGCGGTGAAACACGCCGTGGCCCGTGCCGGCGTCGATCCGGCCGAGATCGAGGATGTCGTCATGGGCGCGGCCCTGCAACAGGGCTCCACCGGCACGAACGTGGCGCGCCAGATCGCCCTGGCCGCCGGCCTGCCCTCGACCGTCCCCGGCATGAGCCTGGACCGCCAGTGCGCCTCGGGCCTGATGGGCATCGCCACGGCGGCCAAACAGGTGGTCTTCGACCAGCAGAAGATGGCGGTCGGCGGCGGGCTGGAAAGCATCTCCCTGGTCCAGAACCAGCACATGAACCTGTACCGCGGCAAGGACGAGGCCCTGCTGAAGCTGGCGCCCCACATGTATATGTCGATGTTGGAGACGGCCGAGGTCGTGGCCCGGCGCTATGGCATCGACCGCGACCGCCAGGACGAATATGCGCTGCAGTCCCAGCAGCGGACGGCGGCAGCGCAGGAGGCGGGCCGGTTCGACGCCGAGATCGTGCCGATGACCACCTCCATGCTGGTCACGGACAAGGCGACCGGCGAGACCTCATCCAAAGAGGTGACACTGTCGAAGGACGAGGGCAACCGGCCCGAAACCACCCTGGAGGGCCTGAAGTCGCTGAAGCCCGTGTTCGGCGCCGGCGAGGAAATCCAGCAGGGCGAATTCATCACCGCCGGCAACGCCTCACAGCTGTCGGACGGCGCCTCGGCCTGCGTGATCATGGAGGCCGGCGAGGCGGTGAAGCGCAACCTTCAGCCGCTGGGCGTCTATCGCGGCATGGCCGTCGCGGGCTGCGAGCCGGACGAGATGGGCATCGGCCCGGTCTATGCGGTGCCCAAACTGCTGAAACGCCACGGCCTGACGGTCGACGACATCGGCATCTGGGAGCTTAACGAGGCCTTCGCGGTCCAGGTGCTCCATTGCCGCGACACGCTGGGCATCCCCGACGAACTGCTGAACGTGTCGGGCGGCGCCATCTCCATCGGCCACCCCTATGGCATGTCCGGCGCCCGCATGACCGGCCACGTCCTGATCGAGGGCAAGCGCCGCGGCGCCAAATACGGCGTCGTCACCATGTGCATCGGCGGCGGCATGGGCGCGGCGGGCCTGTTCGAGATTTACTGATTTTCGTCATCCTCCGGGCCGCGAAGCGGAACCGGGGGACCCAGCGGCGCCGAAGGCGATGCGTCCGCCGCACGATGCGGCAAGATTCGTTCTCGCGACAGGTTCGCGCTCTCGCGCGCCGCTAGGTCCCCCGGTCTGCGCCGCAAGCGGCTTGCCGGAGGATGACGAAAGAAAGCTAAACCCGTTCGCTGACCTTGATCGCCGCCTTGCATCCCGCCCTGATCACCCCGCTCAGCAGCCGATAGGCCGGCGCCTCGCGGCTGCCGTGCTCGATGGCGTGGTCGTGGTGCGCGAGTTCCTCGTCGCGGAACTGTTTCAGTTCAGCCGCCAGGGCCGGGTCGCGGTCGCCAATTTCGGCGATCTGGTCGGCATAGTGTTTCTCGATGACGCTCTCGACCGCCTCGGTGCAGGCGTGCGCCGCCTTCTCGCCCATCAGGGCCGTGCCGGCGCCCAGGGCCGAGGCGGCGATCCGCCACAGGGGCGTCATCACCGTGGGACGCACCCGCCGCTCGTTCAGCAGCCGGTCGAAGCGCGCCAGATGCACCGCCTCCTGGTCTTGCATCTCGCCCAGGTCATGGACGATCTCGCCCTTGCCCTTGCGGCCTTCGAACACCGCCTTCTGTGCGCGATAGATCAGGACTGCGGCGTATTCCCCTGCGTGATCGACCCGCAGGATCTCGTCCATCCGCGCCTTGTCGGCGCCGCGTCCAGGACGAGGAAGAGGAATGGAGCCGCTCATGTCAGGTCAGGCCTTTTCGATACGGGGCGCGCGGGCGTCCTTGGGGCGTTTGGCGGCCAGCAGGCTGAACACCGCAAGCGCCGAGGCGACGATGGCGTTCCATCCGGCCATCGACAGGCCCAGCCAGCTCCAGGCCACATCGCCGCAACCGATCACCTTGACCACCGGCCCTGTGCCCATGGCCAGGGCCGTCAGACTGTCCATATCGACCGATCCGCCGACCGACGAACAGGTCGCGGGCAAGGCCCACCACCTGTATTCGCCCCCCATGTGGAAGATGGCCGTCACGGCCCCGGTGGCGAAGATCGCCGCCAGCAGGAAGGCGGCGATGCGTGGCGTGCCGCGTCGGCTGCCGCTGATCAGGGTCCAGGCCGTTGCGACCGCCGCCACCACGACCGCGCCCCAATAGGCCTCACGCTGTTTCAGGCAAAGGTTGCAGGGCTCAAGCCCGCCGAACCGCTGAAACGCATGGGCCGCGCCCAGCATGGCCAACGACGCGGCCAGGGCGAAGGCGGTCCACCAACGGGTCAGAAGGCGATAGACATCGATCATCTTGAAACGGTCTTAGCCCGCTCCTGCGGCCGCGTCGACTTACAGAAGCTTTAGGACGACGATCAGCCCCACCAGGGCGACCACGCCGATCACGCTCCACAGGGCCAGCCGCTTTTCCACCTGCGCCAGCATGGCCGGACCCCAGCGTTTCAGGATCCACGCCTCCAGGAAGAACCGCCCGCCCCGCGTCGCTAACGACGCGGCCATGAAGACCGGAAAGCTGAACGCCGCCAGGCCCGAGGCGATGGTCACCAGCTTGTAGGGGATCGGCGTCAGACCCTTGATCAATATGACCCACAGACCCCACTGATCGAACCAGGCGCGGAACTGCGCCAGCCCGTCCGAATGGCCCAGCAGCCGCATCATCGCCAGGCCCACGTCGGTCAGGAAATAGCCGATCGCATAGCCCAGTATTCCGCCCAGCACCGAGGCGACGGTGCAGACGGCGGCATAGAAATAGGCCCGCTCCGGCCGCGCCAGGATCATCGGCGCCAGCATCACGTCGGGCGGAATGGGAAAGAACGAGCTCTCGGCGAACGACACGACGGCCAGGGCCTTCGTCGCATGGCGGCTGCGCGCCAGATCGAAGACGCGGTCGTAAAGCTGGCGAAGCATGAAAATCCCCGAGACGAACGTCGTCCCTAGCAACGCCGGGCGGCGCCGTCACGGTCTCGCGGCGCGCCGCGAGCACGACAAGTCCCCAAAACAAGCCTGGGCGGCAAGGTCGACGGGAACATCCGCCGTCATGCGGGGATTGTGCGACATCGCACCGCTCGCAGTCTGTGCTTCAACCCCCTAATCGGATCGCATGACGCCCACCCTCTCCCCCGGAAAACAGGACGATGTCAGCCATAACGTCACCCGCCTCTTGCGGCGGCTGGCGGACGACGGCGGCGACGCGGGCCTGACCCTGCACGAGATCCGCGACCGGCTGGACGAGCGCGCCTATGGGCTGCTGATCCTGCTCCTCTCCATCCCGTGCCTGGTGCCCGGCCTCTACGGCGTGCCGCAAGTCGTCGGACTGATCGTCATCCTGCTGGCGGGCCAGATGCTGGTCGGGCGCGAGGAGCCGTGGCTGCCGCGCTGGTTCCTGAACCTGCGCTGCAAGGGCGTCTGGCTGAAGGCCATGGCCGATTTCGCCGAGACGAAGCTGGGCTGGATCGACCGGCTGTCGCGCCCCCGCCTGCGCCGCTTCGCCGACGGGCCGGGCGAGAAGCTGGCGGCCGTCTTCATGATCCTGGCCACCCTGACCATCGTCATGCCCCTGACCAACACCATCCCGTCGGTCGCCCTGGCCCTGTTGTCTGTCGGCCTGATCCAGCGCGACGGCCTGTTCGTCCTGGCCGGAACCGCCGTCACGACCGTATGGGTGACCATTTTGGGCGTGCTGGCGACCGGCCTGCTGATGGGCGCCGAATGGGCGACGCGCTGGCTGCCGGGCTGACGCAACCTTGAAAGATTCGCCGTCAAATCGCCCTAGTTGTTCTGGCCAGTATGCTCACGCTTGATCGTGGGAGCCTGAACATTTGAACTCGAATCTGATCGGCCTTGTCGCCGCCCTCGGCCTCGCTTTCGGAGCCGCCGCCCCGGCCTATGCCCAGCAGGCCGCGACGATCGAGGCCCGCACCGCGCCGGGCGGCGTTCTGGTGACCTGGAAGCTTGCCCAGCTGACGAACGAGGTCGCCTTCCTGGATCAGGAAATCGTCCGCACCCTCTGGACGGTCAGAACACCGGGCCTGTCGCTCTCGGACGGCGTCGTGAGGTCCGACAGGCCGTTCGATGCTTTCGACATCCTTATCGCCCCTGACGCGGCCGAGGTGGACCGCGTCTATATTGGGCTGGTGCGGGTCGGATCGGGCCAGAGCCTTTACGGACCCGCGCTGGCGCTGAAGGACATGGACGCCGAACTGACCGTGAGGGCCGCCGACGGTGAAACCGTCACGCCTCAAACCAACGCGATCCAAAGCTACGTCTATGTCGGACCGACGTCGGCCGTGACACAGGATGACGGCGGCGTGGTCGTCGTCGGGGATACCGTTCCTGCGTCCCTACGGACTGCGATGAGAGATGGATTTCTAGCGGCCCAGGGATTCTATGGCGCTCGTCTCGGCCGCGATCTGCCCTATGCGCCGACCCTGATCGTCACTACCGACAGCCCCGGCCCGACGACGTTTCGGGGCGTTGTGACCGACAATGGCGTCATCTCCCTGCGCTTTCACGGCTCGGACTGGTCCGCGCCCCCGCTCGATGTGACCGAACAGCTCTCGACCTTCGTGTGGCACGAGACGCTGCACCTGTGGAACAGCCATGCGGTGACGACCAAGGACGGCGCCAGCGCGCCGTGGCTGCATGAGGGCGGAGCCGAATACGGCGCATTGATCGCCGCCCTGTCCACGGGAACGATCGACGAGGCCCAGTTGAAGACCTCGCTGGCGCGACGGCTGAACGGCTGCCGCGCCGCCCTGAGCGACCGCGCTGACGCCGAGCAGCGCTTGCGCACTGCAAACGCCATCTACAACTGCGGCGTTGTCGTGCAGTGGATCGCGGACCTGGAGACCCGCCGCGCCTCCGATGACCGCACAGACATCTTCGACACCTGGAAAGCCATCCTTCAGTCCGGTCGCGCGGGAGACGGCTATGGGGTGGCGGACTTCCGCAACCGCCTGACGCCAGACACCGCCGTAGCCGTCCTGCTGGACGGTCCGGGTCCGGAACGCTGGGCTGGCATCCAGACGCGCCTGGCCGCCCTCGGCGTCACCCTGGTCGATAGGCCCAGCCCGCGTGACCTTCGCCAGGCCGCCCTTTTCCACATGGTCGATCAGAACTGTGGCGGCCAGGGCGGCTTTTCAATCGATAACGGCCGGATCAAGCTGGACTCCGGCGATCGATGCGGCGCCCTGTCTGGCGATCCCGTCGTCGTCGCGATCGAAGATCTGGACCCCATGTCGAACAGTCAGGGCGTCTTCCAGGCCGTCCAGGCCCGATGCGCCGAAAACCTGCCGGTCCGTTACCGACTGTCGGACGGCAAGACCGTCGAGGCCGTCTGCAAGGCCCCGCTTCAAGCCCCGGACGTCTGGGCCGTGGATGCGATGCCGGATATGAAGGCGCGACCCGTCTGACGGTGCAAGCGCCGCCATAAATGTCCAAGATTTAACGGGTGCCAGGCCGACATCCGTTGAAAGGTGAAATGGTCGACCGGCGGTCGATCTTTCTCAGGTTTCTTTCACGGCGTGTCATGGCTTTGCATCTTCGTTCCTCGCGCACCCTACTCGCCGCACTTGGCGTCGGCGTCCTGCTGACGGCCGCGCTGCCAGCCGCCGCTCAGGATTATCGCCAGTCCTTCCATCCCGATCAGTTGAAGGGGCCGCCCGCCGGCGCGCTGAACGAGGTGTTGGTGCTGGGCACGCCCCACCTGTCGAACCTCGGCGACGGCTTCAAGGCCGAGAGCTTGTCGCCCCTGTTGGACCGGCTGGCGGCCTGGAAACCCACCGCTATTGCGACGGAAGACCTGTCGGGTCTGCAGTGCGACAGCCTGCGTCGCTATCCGGCGCGCTATGCCGAGACAGTCGAGACCTATTGCTGGGATCCCGCCCCCGCCGCCTTGGCGACCGGCTTGGACGTGCCCGCCGCCAACGCCGAGGCCGAACGGCTTCTGGCGGCATGGCCCGTCCAACCCACAGCGGCCCAGCGGCGTCATCTGGCGGGTGTTTTCCTGGCGGCCGGCGAGCGCGGATCGGCCCTGGTCCAGTGGCTTCGACTTTCCCCCGAGGACCGGATCGCGAGCGATGGGCTAAACGAGGCCCTTGTCGCAATGCTGAACCGGATCAAGGATCGGTCGAACGAAACCTATCTCATCTCCGCCCCTCTGGCGGCGCGGCTGGGACTGGAGCGGCTGTGGAGCGTCGACGATCACTCCGCCGACACGCCGGACCCGACGGACCCGGTGGAGAAGAAGGCCAACGAGGACGCCATCATGGGCGCCTGGGACAATCCCGCCAGCACAGCCCGTCGGGCGCAGGACGTCCGTCTCAGCGCCGGCCTGGACCAGCCCGACGGCGTCCTTCAGATGTACCGCGCCTATAATGCGCCGGACGCTCCGGCGATGGCCTATCGATCCGATTTCGGGGCCACGTTGGTGGAACCCTCGCCACAAGCCTTTGGCCGCATTTATCTCGGCTTCTGGGAAACGCGGAATCTGCGGATGGTGGCGAACATACGCGATGTGCTGGGTCGCTATCCCGGCACGCGGATGCTGACCATCGTGGGCGCGGCGCACAAGGGCTACTACGAGGCCTATCTGGACCAGATGCACGACGTCCGGCTGGTCGATCCCGAACCCGTCCTGCGCTGATCGCATGCGGCGCTGCGGGGCGCTGTTCATCACGTCCCCGTGGCTTCGTCTTGGCTCCGTCGTCTTCCGCGACTAGGTTCCGCGCCAATCGGCGGCCCCTTTCGGTTAAGCCCGCCTCAAAAATCTGTGCGGGAGACGCGCCATGAACGACATGACCCAGGCTCAGGTCGAAAAGCTCGACCAGGAAAACCCCCTCGGCGTCGACGGTTTCGAATTCGTCGAATTCACCGGCCCCGAACCGAGGGCTATGATCTCGCGCCTGGAGCTGATGGGCTTCACCCAGACGCATGTGAACCCCAGGACCGACGTGGTCCGCCTGAAGCAGGGCGACATCAGCTTCCTGGTTCACCGCAAGCCCCAGGATCGTCCGGAGAGCCAGGCCGCGACCTTCGCCAAGGATCACGGTCCGTCCGCCAACGGCATGGCCTTCCGCACCAACGACGCCAAGGCCGCCTATGAGGGCGCGGTCGAACGCGGCGCCAAGCCGGCGCAAGGCGTGTCGGGCGGCGCTCTGGGCGGGGACTATCCCTATATTCTGGAAGGCATAGGCGGCAGCCTGCTCTACGTCATCGACCAGTATGGCGACGCCGGTTCGCTGTATGACACCTGGGACGAGATCGAGGGCTGGGAGGAATCCGAGCGCAAGAATTCGATGGGCCTCGAAATCCTGGATCACCTGACCCACAACGTGCGTCGCGGCGAGATGCGCACCTGGTCCGGCTTCTACGGCTCGGTCTTCAACTTCGAAGAGCAGAAGTATTTCGATATCAAGGGCAAGGCCACCGGCCTGTTCTCACAGGCCATGATCGCGCCCGACCGCGCCATCCGCATCCCCCTGAACGAGAGCCAGGACGACAATTCCCAGATCGAGGAATTCCTGCGTCGCTACAACGGCGAAGGCATCCAGCACATCGCCCTGACCACCGAGAACATCTTCGAGACGGTCGAGGCCATGCGCGAACGCGGCGTCGATTTCCAGGACACCATCGAGACCTATTTCGAACTGATCGACAAACGCCTGCCCAACCACGGGCACGACGTGGCGCGGATGCGCAAGAACCGCATCCTGATCGACGGCTCGGACGAGGACGGCCTGCTGCTGCAGATCTTCACCCAGGACACCTTCGGCCCGATCTTCTTCGAGATCATTCAGAGGAAGGGCAACGAGGGCTTTGGCAACGGCAACTTCCAGGCCCTGTTCGACTCCATCGAGCTGGACCAGATTCGTCGCGGCGTCATCAAGGTCGACGCCTGAATGCAGATGCGGCCGCCCGCCTGGCTGCCCTGGCTCGGCCCGGTCCTCGCGGCCGGCGCCGGGGCCCTGGCCGGCGAATACTGGCTGGGCGGCGGCTTCTGGATGGTCCTGATCGCCGCCCTCCTCTGCGGCTTCGCCCCCATCGTCGGCTATCAGGTGTGGAAGCGGCTGCACCACCGGGGGTGACGCGGTCGCGCCGCATCTCTCCTCACTCCCTTCGTTCAGACTGACACGCCCATGCCTGCAACCGACGACGAACTGACCGTGATGGCCCAGGAGGAGCTGGACGCCGCCTGCGCCATGCCCTTCGTCGAACTGAAGAAGATCACCCCCTGGGGCGACAGCTACGAAGGCTTCGCCCCCTCCGGCCGCACGGTCGAGGTCGAGCGCCGCTACATATGGGCGGTCGATCCCAAGGGCGGCGTCATTGTCGAGGTCGAGGTTCGCGACGCGGCCGCCCGCACCGGCGCCGAGGCCCGCGCCTTGTTGACGCCAAACGGGTGATCGCTCGGTTTCCAACCCCGTGAATTCGGTTTAGGCCTTTGTCCATGAAACTCGCCTCGCTCAAGCACGGCCGCGATGGCCGCCTCGTCGTCGTCTCGCAGGACCTGAACTGGTTCACCGACGCCTTCCTGATCGCTCCGACGCTGCAGGCGGCGCTCGACGACTGGGACCAGTGCGGGCCCCGGCTGGAGGCCCTGGCTGAGAGCCTTGAGCATGAGGGCGTGCCGCGCGGTCGCTTCCGCGAACACGAGGCCGCTTCGCCCCTGCCCCGCGCCTATCAGTGGGCCGACGGCTCGGCATATGTGAACCACGTCGAGTTGGTGCGTAAGGCGCGCGGCGCCGAAATGCCCGAGACCTTCTGGACCGATCCGCTGATGTATCAGGGCGGCTCCGACAGCTTCCTGGCGCCGCGTGATCCCATCCCCCTGGCCGACGAAGCCTGGGGCTGCGACCTCGAAGCCGAGATCGTCGTGGTCGTCGGCGACGTGCCGCAGGGCGCGACGCGGGAACAGGCCCTGGCCGCCATCCGCCTGGTCGGCCTGGTCAACGACGTGAGCCTGCGCAACCTGATCCCCGCCGAACTGGCCAAGGGGTTCGGCTTCGTCCAGTCCAAGCCCGCCAGCGCCCTGTCGCCGGTTCTGGTCACGCCGCAGGCCCTGGGCGACCGATGGAAAGACGGCAAGCTGCACGGCGCGCTGACCGTCCAGTTGAACGGCTCCGACTTCGGCAAAGCCGACGCCGGCGTCGACATGACCTTCGACTTCGGAACCCTGATCGCCCACCTGGCCAAGACCCGGTCGCTGGGCGCCGGGACCATCATCGGATCGGGCACTGTGTCCAACAAGGACGCCGACGGCGGCCCCGGCAAGCCGGTATCTGAAGGCGGCCTGGGCTATAGCTGCATCGCCGAGGTCCGCACGGTCGAGACGATCCTGCGCGGCGCCGCCGAGACCCCCTTCCTCAAGCACGGCGACACGGTGCGGATCGAGATGCTGGACGACCGTCACCACTCGATCTTCGGCGCCATCGAACAGACGGTCGGCCCGCTTTCCAGCGCAGAATGACAGCGCTAGATTGATGGCGTCGGCCTCGGGGGAGGCCGCAAAGTCTTGGGGAGAGACGACGTGCCGCCTGAAAAACTGATCCCGCTGCTGATGATTCCGATCATGCTGGTGGTCGTGCTGCTGAAAAATCGCAGGAAGCGGGTGCTGAAGCCGCATCTGTTGTGGGTCATGCCGGCCATCGTCCTGCCGCTGATCGGCCTGGGTCTGTGGGGCACGGCTCAGAACCCCAATATGGCCCACGCCCCGTTCGGCCCCGACGCCTGGGCGGTGCTGGCCATCGGCGGCGTCTTGGGCGGGATCGCCGGCTGGTATCGCGGCAAGACCGTCACCATCGAAAAGGAGCCGAACGGTTCGCTGATGGCCCAGGCCTCGCCTCTGGGCCTGATCCTGCTGGTCGTTCTGTTCGCGGGCCGGTCGCTGCTGCGCGACCTGATCGAGAGCCACGCCGCCGAATGGCATCTGAACGCCATGGCCGTGACCGACGCCTTCCTGGTCTTCGCCATGGGCCTGATCGTCATGCAGCGCGTCGAAATGTACATCCGCGCCCGCCGCATCCAGGCCGGCGGCACGGACAGCCATGTCGAGGTCGTGGCGTGATCGCGGGCCTGCTGCTGGCGCTCGCGCAAGAGGCCGTCGCACCGGATCTGGCGTGGACGGCGACCAAAAGGGACGGCCTGGAAGCTGCGTCTATTGAATACGATGTCGGGGTGACCCTCTCGGCGGCTTGCCGAAATGGGCGGTTCGTGTTCGCGTTGGGAGGACTGCCGACGACTGGCGCCTCCGAAGGAACCCGGAAACTCGACGTCAGTCTCCGCGACCCGGTGCTGGTATCCTCGGTCTGGTCGGTCGCGCCGAACAGCAACGGCTCGGTCGTTTTGGCTCCAGCCCCCTCAATCTACGCACGCCACCTTCGTTCGTCAGAGAGCTTCACCGTGCGCATTCCTGCGGAGGGTGACCGTCGAGCACAACGCTACCAACTCGCCCTTCCCCGCGATCATGCGGCGCTCGACGCGGTAATGACGGCTTGCGACGTCGCGTTGGAGAACGCTGCCGACGCAATCTATGATCCCCGCCCCCTGGATGTCGTCTGGGCCGTCCCACCAAGGATAACCCCGCCGCCGACGTTGCCCTCAGCCAACTATGCGGAAGCTTTGATTCAGTGCTCCGTTGATGAACGCGGCAAACCCAAAGATTGCGCCCTTCTGGACGAAAACCCCGCACGCTCGGGCTTTGGCCGCCATGCCTTGCGAATGATCACAAGCGGGCGAGTGGAACGCATCGACGGGGCGCCTATACAGTCGGGCGGCGTCTTCACGACAAGAATGACCTTCAGCATGACGGAACGCTGAACGAACACTAGACCCGCCTCACCGCTCTGTGGCATGAGGCGGCCTCTGCGGGCGTGGTGGAATTGGTAGACGCGCTGGATTCAAAATCCTGTTCCGAAAGGAGTGCCGGTTCGACCCCGGCCGCCCGCACCACCTTCTTCACATGATAAGCGTTTTCACCCGCCGGCCCGGCGCGGCGGACGTCAGGATACGGCGAACTGCCGTGCGATCGCCAAGGCGCCGATCACGATCGCAAGCACGACGACCAGGCCGATGACGACGGCGATCCCGGCCTTGGCCTGATCCCGGTTTGAACGCGCGTTGGCTTCGAGGTCCAGATAGAACAACCCTTCCCCGACCGGCACGATCACCTTGTGCTTGATCAGGGCGTCGACGGTGTGGCGTGGGGACTTGGGCGGCAAGGCGATGGCGGTGTCGGCGGTCAGCGCCCCGGCCTTCTGGAAATGCTCCACGACCCGGTTGCGGACGCGCGCGGCGTTGATCGCGGCATTTGCGGCAATATTGGCGGCGGCGTTCGTGGCGGCGTTCATCGCAAACTCTCGGCTGGGGAAGCGATCAGCCGCATCCGCTTCACCTCAGTTCAAACCGCGACGCTTGAAAGCGCAAGAGCCGATCAGCCCAACTGGCGGTGGAAGAACCCCGCCACGTCGGCGAGCACCGTCGCCTTCTTGCGGAACAGGGGCGAGAAGGTCGCGATCAGGTCGGCGTGGTCCAGGCCCGGATAGAGCTTGGCCTCCGAGCGGCCGCCCGCCGCCCGCATCCGTTCATCCAGAATGATGGTGTCCTCGTCGTGGACCACCGTGTCCGCCGTGCCGTGGCCCAGCCACAGCGGCGGGGCGTCGGCGCGCACGAAGGTGACGGGCTGGGTCAGGGTCGGGTCCGGCGCGCGACCGAAGGCATTCTGCGACGCCGCCACGTCGAAAGGCAGGAAGTCGTAAGGCCCCGCCAGCCCCGCCGCCGCCTTGATCAGACCGGGCCGACCG
Source organism: Brevundimonas sp. (assembly GCF_041648115.1). Taxonomy (GTDB): domain Bacteria; phylum Pseudomonadota; class Alphaproteobacteria; order Caulobacterales; family Caulobacteraceae; genus Brevundimonas. Next base: position 109,269 of record NZ_JBAZPR010000005.1, on the reverse strand, counting down.
ACAGCGGCCATGTAGCGCCGGTCCAGCGCGATCATCATCGCCAGGTGCGCGCCCGCCGAATGGCCCAGCACGCCCAGGCGCGCGGGATCGCCGCCATACTGAGCCGCCACATCCGCCGCCTTGGCCGTGGCGGCGGCGGCGTCCTCGATGAAGGCCGGGAAGATGACCTGGGGCACGACGCGGTAGTCCGGCAGGGCCACGACGAACCCTTGCGCCGCCAGCGCTTGCGCCGCCCAGCCGTACTGGCTGCGCGACCCTGAATCCCAGCCGCCGCCGTAGAAGAAGACCAAGGTCGGATAGGATCCCGGCGCGGTCGGGGCGTAAATATCCATCTGCTGGCGCGGATCGTCGCCATAGGCGATGTCGCGCGCGACGCGGCGCACGCCTCCGTCCCTTGGCCCAAGGGTGTTGAGCAGGCCCAGCGGCGAGCAGGCGGCGGCGAGAAGCCCCAGGGCGGGCGCGAAAAGTCCACGGCGGGTCATGCGGAGTGCTCCATCGCGCTCAATACGTTCGCGCCGCCGATTCGGTCTTCGTCGCCCCGATGATTACCGTGCTCCCGTAATCAGTCGACCGCAGTCGGCGTCCTCGGCCAGGCCCGGATCGACGAAGGCGAACAGGGCCGTCACCGGCGCCACCACCGCGCCCAGCAGGCCTGCCAGCCCGCCCTGCGACACCACATCGCCCAGATCGACCCCGACCTTGGGCGCCGTCAGCGGGCCGGAGACGGTGATCGGCGCCCACAGACGCAGCAGGCGCGGCTTCTTGGATTCGCCCTCGATGCGCAGGTTCATCGTCTCGGCGCCCAGATTTATCGTGCCCTTGCCCTGGGCCAGGACCACATCCGTATCGATGACGAAGGTGCGGGCGGTCGCCGTGCCCCCGCTGACGCTGAAATCGGCGACGGCGCAGCGGATCTGGCTTTCGGACTGATCGCCGCTGAGCAGTTTCAGCAGGCCCGCGCTGGCGTTGATGCCCAGCAGTTCGGCAAAGGCCGCCCGCATCCGACCGTTCGGCACCACCAGGCTGAGCGAGCCTTTCGACGCCCCCGCGAAATCATGGATCGAGGCGCCCGGCCCTTCCAGCCTGGCGCGGCCCAAGGCGCGACCGCTTAACGGGACGGAGCCGTTACGGGCGGGAATGATCGATTCCAGCGGATAGCCGGCCAGCCGCAGATCCACCGTGCTGTAGGGCGTGTCCCGGGTCGCATTGATCCGCGCCGTGCCGTTCATCTCGCCGCGGTTGAAGTTGAAGCTGATCGGGTCGAGCTTGAGGATGCCGTCCTTCAGGTCCGCGCCCAGGTTCACGGCGCGCACATCGAACGCGTTCGCCTTCACCGCCGCCGCCCGGTAGGTCAGCGTTCCGTCCATGGTGCGCAGGCGTTCGGTCTGCAGCTTGGCGTCGGGCAGCAGCTTGCCGCCGACCACGACCGGCGCCTCGGTGTCGGTGCCGGCCGCATTGGTCCGGGTCCGCGCACCCAGCACGGCGGCCAAATCGTCGATGTCCAGGCGGCGCGAGGTCAGTTGCGCATCCACCCTCAGGCGCTGGGCGGAATCGACCCGCACCTCGCCCGACAGGTCGGACGCACCGACGCGCCCGTCGAAATCCTTGAAGGTCCAGATCCGCTCGTTACGGTTCAGCGCGCCCGACAGCCGATAGGGCGGCGTGTTGGGCAGGGTGACGCCGGTCAGCAGATAGAGGTCCGACATATTGCGCCCCTGCATCGTCAGGGTCGCATCGAACCGACCCAGGTCGAACGGGCGGGTGATCGCGCCCTTTGCGACCAGGGAAGATCCCGCCCCGCTGACCTCGGCCTCGAACCGATAGGGCCGGTTGCGCCGAATGTTCATGAAGGGACCGCCCTCGATCTTCAGCGTCAGAGGCGCGCCGTTCACCGTGCCTCGCCCGTCCAGCAGGAAGCCGGCGGCGCCGCTGGCGGCCTCGCGCGCGTTGACGGCGGCCTGCAGCGTCAGGCCCCGCCGCTGTTCGTCGAAGGACAGCTGACCGTCGGTGATGATCAATTGCTGGATCACCGGCAGTTTCAGCCCCTCGCCGGTGTCGGGCTTGTTGGGGTTCAGCTCCCAGCTCTTGCGACCGTCCTTGGTCGAGATCAGCACGACCCTGGGCCGGGTGAAGCTGAGCAGCGGCATCTCGATCTGGCCGGCCAGCAGTTTCCTGAGCCTGACCGAGGCGCGGACCTCGTCGACGTCGGCCGTGTCGCGATCCCGCGCCCAGTCCGGCCCGCCGACCTTGAGCCCCCGCACCACGGCGGACGGCGTCCAGCTGAACAGGTTGACGTCCAGGTCCCCTGTCAGGGCGATCTGGCGATCGTATTTGACCGAGGCCCAACGGCCGATAGGTCCACGCAGCATGTTCCAATCGAACAGGGCCAAAAACAGCAACACCACCGCGACGAGGACCAGCACGACCCCCGCCGCCCATTTTTCTGCGGATCCGGGCCGCCGCGCCGCCGCATAGACGGGGTCGTTGTCGCGAACCCAGTCGCGCCAGGACCGCAGGCGCACGCCCGCCGGAACCAGCGCCCTTTGATGCACGCCAGCCCGAAAAGTCCGCCAATTCCGTGGGTTCGACAATCGCTCGTCTCCGTCAGCCACAGAGAACGCATCAGCCCCCGTTTGGCGCCGCAACGTCAACCTCTCGTCAGTCGTCGTCTATTTGACGTGAACTTGTCGCATATTCTTTACAAACAGAAATATCGGCGCATATTTCGTCAGAGTCCTGATCTTAATTCAGGCCATGGAGGATGACCCGATGACCCGTTTTCTCACCCCTGCCCTGATCGTCGCCGCCCTGGCGGCCGCCGCGTCGCCCAGTCTGGCCCAAAGCTCGACGCCGCGCGCCGAACGCGCAGCCGTTCTCCAGTCCGTCATGGTTTGTGGAACCGATGCGGCCTCGCGCCTCGCCTATCAGCGCGACAACGGCGTGACCCCCACCTTCGTCACCGCACAACAGGCGGTCGCCGCCCGCCAATCGGGCCAGCGCTGGGCCGCCCCGCGCTGCATGACCGCACACCAGTATGACCGCCTCGCCGGCGCACCCCAGATGCGCGCCTCGCTCTGATCCTGCGGCCCGACGCATGAAAAAGGGGCGCGGTCTGACGACCGCGCCCCTTTTGTCATTTCAAGCTGACGCGGCTTACTGCGCCGGCGTCAGATATTTGTTCAGCCAGCCGAACACTTCATTGTGCCATTGCAGGCTGTTGGCCGGTTTCAGCACCCAGTGGTTCTCGTTGGGGAAGACGATCAGGCGGCTGTCGATGCCGCGACGTTGCAGCGCCGTGAAGGTCGACAACCCTTGCGCGGTCGGAATGCGGAAGTCGCGGTCGCCCTGAACCACCAGCATCGGCGTCTTCCAGTTCTCGACATGGTTGGCCGGGTTGAACTTCTGATAGCCCTCCGGCTTGTCCCACGGGGTGCCGCCGTATTCCCACTCGGTGAACCACAGCTCTTCGCTGGAATAGCCCATGCCAAAGGTGTCGAAGACGCCGTCGTGGTTGACCAGGCACTTGAACTCGTTGGACCAGTTACCGGCGATCCAGTTGATCATATAGCCACCGTACGACGCGCCGAGCGCGCAGGCGTTGTCGCCGTCCAGGAAGCTGTATTTCTGCTGCGCCGCCGCCCAGCCCTTCTGCAGGTCTTCCAGCGGGCGATCGCCCCAGTGCTGGCTGATCGCGTCGGTGAAGGCCTGACCGTAGCCGGTCGAGCCGTGGAAGTCGATCATCACCACCGCATAGCCGGCGCCGGCGTAGGTCTCGGGATTCCAGCGATAGGACCAGCCGTCGCCGAACGAGCCCTGCGGCCCGCCGTGGATCAGGAAGGCGACCGGATATTTGCGGCCCTCAACATAGCCGGCCGGCTTGATGACATAGCCGTGGACCGTCTCGTTGTTCCAGCCGGGGAAGCTGAACTGCTCATACTCGCCGAACTGTTTGGCGTCGAAGGCCGGGTTGGCGTTGGTCAGGCGCAACGGCATTTCGCGACCCAGGAAGGTCTTGAAATAGAGGTCGCTGGGGGCCTTCAGACTGTCCTGAGCCAGGACAAAACCCGACGGCGTCTGCTGGAAGGCCGAGACGTGGCCCGCGCCCGTGATCGGCGTCACCACGCCGTTGCGCGTATCCACCGAGAACAGTTTGGTCGAACCGACGTCGCCCGCCGTCGTGTACAGCGTCTGGCCGTCGCGCGACCATTGCAGGGTGTCCGCCGACCGGTCCCAGTTCGAGGCGATCTCGCGCTTCTGGCCGGTTTCGACATCCATCAGCACGATCTGATAGCGATCCGCCTCGAAGCCCGGCCGCGCCATGGCGCGATAGGCCAGGGTCCGTCCGTCCGGCGAGAAGACCGGGCCGGTGTCCCAGGCGTCGTTGTCGTCGGTCAGGTTGGTGAAGGTGCCGTCGCCGGTCAGGCCGTTGGTCTTCCATAGGTCGAAGTTGGTGCTCCACGGCTCGGTCTGACCCGCCAGACGCGCCGAGAAGACCACGGCGTCACCCGCCGGCGTGAAGACGAACTCGCTCTCGTCGCCGAACGGCTTGGACGGCGTGTCGCCATCGAAGCCCTTGGTGATCCAAGAAGGCGTTCCCGTCGCCTTGCCGTCGCGGCCGATGGACTGGACGAACAGGTGGTTCTGGGTGTGGTCGTTCCAGGTGTCCCAGTGACGCACGAACATGCGGTCATAGACTTGGCCCGTCGTCTTCTGATCGGCGATGGCCTTGCCCTGTTCGACCGAGGCGTTCAGGTCGGCCGCGTTCGGATAGACCGCCAGAGACACCGCCACCTTGTCGCCCGTCGGGCTGATCCGATAGGCGTTCACGTCGGTCGGCAGGTTGGTCACCTGCACCGGCGCCGACGTGGGCGAGGCCACACGCCAGACCTGGCTCGCGCCCGACTTGCCCGACAGGAAATACAGATTGCCGTCCCCGCCCCAGCGCGCGGTGTTGGCGCCCTGATCCGAGATCGCCAGGCGACGCGGCGCAGTGTCCGGCGCGTTCAGGTCCAGGATCCACAGGCTGCCCGCGCGGCGGTTGGCGTCCACGTCCGTGGTGGTGACCGAATAGACGACATAACGGCCGTCCGGCGACACCTGCGGATCGCCCAGCCGGTTGGCGGTGATCATGTCCTTATAGGTGAAGGCGTCGGGCGTCGCGGGCGCTGCGGGAACCGGGGCGGGCGGAACCTGGGCCAGGGCAGGAACGGCGCTCATCAGGGCGACAGCCGCGCAGGCGGCGGACAGAAGGGAACGGTGACGCATCAAGCTCTTCCTCGGAAATCTTGCTGCGCCAAGGCGTAGCACCGCCGTTCGCCAGGCGGAAGTTGTCGCGAACGACTGGCTTAGCTAAGATAGTGGGTCCAAGGAGCGCGACATGACCACCGTCACCGTCCACCACGCCAAGACCCATCTTTCCAAACTGATCGCCGCCGCCGAACGCGGCGAAGAGGTCGTCATCGCCCGCGGCGACAAGCCGGCCGTGCGGATCGTGCCTTTCGAACCAGCCGCAAAGCCTGATCGCAAGCCGGGCCGGCTGAAGGGCGTGGGCAAGTTCGACGAAAGCTTCTTCGATCCGCTTCCTGAGGAAGAACTTCGGCTGTGGGAAGGACGCGGCGATTGAATGTCTTGCTCGATACCCACGCCCTCATGTGGTGGGTCTGGGATGACGAGCGCCTGACGCAACCGGCGAGACAGGCCATTCGATCGGCCGAAACCATATTCGTGAGCAGCGTCTCGGCCATCGAGATCGCCATCAAATACCGGATCGGCAAACTGCCGAACGGCGAGATGCTGGCTGAGCACTTTCTTCAGGTCATGCAGAACGAAGCGTTCACAGAGCTTCCCGTAACCTGGCGCGACGCGAGCCTCGCCGGCCGCATGGAAGGCGATCACCGCGATCCGTTCGACCGGTTGCTGATCGCTCAGGGCCTGCTTAACGAACTGACGCTCGTGTCCAACGAGCGCCTGTTCGACAGTTTCGGGGTCGCCCGGATCTGGTGACCTGCTTGGCGACCTATTGGGCCGCCGTGTAACGGCCGACCCAGTCCAAAATCTCCTGCTGCCAGTCGACCCAGGTGCGGGGCTTCAGCACCCAGTGATTCTCGTCCGGCACATGGATGAAGCGGCTGGGGATCCCCTCACGCTGCAGGGCCGAGAAGGTCGCCAACCCCTGCTCCATCGGCACGCGGAAATCCTTGGACCCGTGCAGCACCAGCATCGGCTTCTTCCAGTCTCCGACGAAGGTCTCCGGGTTGAAGGCGTCGTACACCTCCTTGCGCTCCCAGCTCGGCCCGCCGAACTCGTGGATGAAGTTGCCGATATCCATGGCGTTCATCAGCTGGGGCACGTCGAACACCCCGGCGTGGTTGACCAGGCAACGCCACGGCCCGTTCCACTTGCCTGCGATCATATTGACCATATAGCCGCCGTAGGAGGCGCCCAGGGCGCAGGCCCGGTCGCCGTCGATCCACGGATTGCTGGACAGGGCCGCCGCCCAGCCCTTCTCCAGATCCTCCAGCGGCCGGTCGCCCCAGTGGTCGTTGATGGCGTCGGTGAAGGCCTGGCCGTAACCGGGCGAGCCGTGGAAGTTGATCATCACCACCGCATAGCCGGCGGCCGTATAGGTCTGCGGGTTCCAGCGGTAGGAGAAGCTCTCGGTCCAGGGCGACTTGGGCCCGCCATGGATCAGATAGACGGCCGGATAGCGCCGCCCCTCGACCGCACCGGCGGGTTTGAACACCCAGCCCTGCACCGGCTCGTTGTTCCAGCCGGCGAAGGTGAAGGCCTCGCCCTTGGGCAGGTCCAGTTGCGCCAGCACCTCGGCGTTCTGGCGGCTGATCTGGCGCGGTTCGCTATTGGTGTGGACGAAGATCTGCGCCGGAGCGACGAAGCTTTCGTGGGCATAGGCCAGGACGCCCGCCACCTCTTCATACGACCCGACCGTGCCGGTCCCGGTCAGGGGCGTGACCCTGCCGTTGCGTGAATCGACCGAGAACAGCCGGTTCTGGCCCTCGTCCGCCGCCGAGACCAGCAGCGACCGCCCGTCGGTGCGCCATTGCAGGCCGCCCGCGCCGCGATCCCAGTCGGTCAGCTTCTTCGCGCCCGAGCCGTCGGCGTTGGCGACCCAGACTGCCGCCTGATCCCCGCCGACATTCTCGCGCGGCGCCGACAGCCAGGCCAGTTGGCGACCGTTCGGCGAAAAGACAGGATTGCCGTCGGGTCCCTTGTTCGCCTCGGTCAGGTTGATCGGCGCGCCGCCATCCAGCGCCACGCGAAAGACATCGCTGTTGCTGGTGAAAGGCTCGCCCGCCCCTTGCGTCTGGGTGCCATAAACCAGGGTCCGGCCGTCCGGCGAAATGTCGAAGCTGGAATCGCCCGCCGACACATCGGCGTCCAGGCCCATCAGCAAGTCGCGCGGTTCGCCGCCGCCCAAACCAGACCCGTTCAGGGGCTGGACGAACAGATGGGTGCGGCGCGTATCGACCCAGTGATCGAAGTCGCGCAACGGCAGACGGTCGTAGGACTGGATCGTCGATTTCCCTCGCGCATCCAGCCGCGTCTTGGTGCAGGCCAGGGCGTCGCAATCGACGAAGACCGAGACCGCCAGCACCAGCGACCTGCCGTCCGGTGCGATGCGGAAACCCGACACATCGAACGGCAGGGTCGTCACCTGGGCCGCCGCCATCCCGGCCGCATCGGTGCGCCAGACCTGGTTCGACCCGCCCCGCGACGACAGGAAATAGATCGCCCCGCCGTCCGGCGCCCAGCGCGCGCCCGAGGCGCCGCCTTCGGAAATCGCCAGCCTGCGCGGCTCTCCCCCCGCGACATCCGCCAGCCACAGGCCGTTGACGCCCTTGTTGCCGTCCCAGTCGGTGGTGCGCACGGCGTAGACGATCTGGCGACCGTCAGGCGAGACGCGCGGCTCGCTGACCCGCTCCATCATCGCCAAGTCCTTCAGCGACAAACCGCGCGGTTGGGCCTGGGATGGAGGCGCCGCGGCCTCGACCGGCGCAGGCGCCGCCTGCTGAGCGAACGCCGGCGCGGCGGCCAGCATCAGACTTCCAAAGGCGGCGGCCGCCATCCAGCGCGAACGCGTCATGTCTCAACTCCCCACAGGTTTTCGCCAGTGATAGGGGTCGCCTGACGGATCGCCAAGCTCACAGGACGCCGCGCATCTTGCCCCCTCCGACCGAACCGGCGACAAGCGTTCATCCATGACCGCATCCTCCACACCCGCACGGCGCAGGCCTCACATCGTCGATGTGCTGATCGCCGAACGCGCGCCGCGCCTGACCGCCTCGCACCTATGGCCCGTGGTGCGCCCGGCCCTGTATGGCGTGCTGGGCTATGGGGCGGCGGTGCGGATGGCCGACGCTATCCAGCCCCTGTCGGGGACGCAGACCTTCGACTACGTGTCCGACCTGCTGAAGCTGAAGGTCACGACGACCAACCTTGATCGCCTGCCCGCGACCGGCCGCTGCATCGTCGTCTGCAACCACCCCACCGGCATCGCCGACGGGGTCGCCGTGTTCGACGCGATCAAACGGCGACGCAGCGACATGATCTTCTTCGCCAACGCCGACGCCATCCGCGTCTCGCCCCGGCTGGACGAGACCATCATCCCCGTCGAATGGGTCCACGACAAACGCACCCGTGAAAAGACCCGCGCCACCCTGACCGCCGCCAAGGAAGCCTTCGAGGCCGAACGCTGCGTCGTCATGTTCCCCGCCGGTCGTCTGGCGCGCGAGAGGAACGGCGTCCTGACCGACCCCGAATGGGCGCCGACCGCCGCCTCGATGGCGCGCAAATACGATGCGCCGGTGATCCCCATGCACGTCACCGGCCCCTACAGCCGCCTGTTCCACCTGTTCGACAAGGTCTCGCAGGAGCTGCGCGACGTGACCCTGTTCCACGAACTGCTGAACAAGGCGAACAAGCCGTTCGGCGTCGATGTCGGCCTGCCCATCCCCGCCGACCGGCTGGACGTGGACGCCGCCAGGGCCACCGAGGCGCTGAAACATTTCACCGAACGCACCCTGGCCGCCGATCCAGACGCGGTGTTCGCATGAAGATCGAACTGCCCGACGCCGAGGCCACCACCGCCCTGGGCCAGGCCATCGCCCCCCTGCTGGCGGCGGGCGACAGCCTGCTGCTCTACGGTCCGCTGGGCATGGGCAAGTCCACCTTGGCGCGCGGCCTGATCCGCGCCCTGACCACGCCCGACGAGGACGTGCCGTCGCCGACTTTCACCCTGGTCCAGTTCTATGAGAGCGACCCGCCCGTCGCCCATTTCGACCTCTATCGCCTGACCCGGCCGGAAGAGGCGTTCGAGATCGGTCTGGACGAGGCGCTGGACGAGGGATGCGCCGTCATCGAATGGCCCGAGCGTCTGGGCGACGAGCCCGGCCGATTCCTGGGGCCAGACCAACTCACCGTTACGATCTCGGAGCAGGGCGAAGGCCGCCTTGCGACCGTTTCCGGCGTAGGCCGATGGAAAGAACTGATCGACCATGTCCGTTTCTGACCGCGAACAGCTTTGTCTCGACTTCCTGGCGTCCGCCGGTCTGGCCGACGCCGTGCGCGCCCCCCTGCCCGGCGACGCCTCGACGCGGCGCTACGAGCGGCTGACCCCGGCTGACGGTCCGACCCTGATGCTGATGGACCAGGCCCCCGCCGCCGAAAGCCCGCCCGCCGATCCGGCCTGGACGCCTGAGCAGCGCCACGCCGCCGGCTGGAACGCCGTCGCCCGCCTGTCCGCCGGCCGGATCGAGGCCTTCGCCGCCGTCGCCGCCCACCTGAAGTCGCTGGGCCTGTCCGCCCCCGACATCCCGGCCCTGGACGCCCCCAACGGTCTGGCGGTGCTGGAGGATTTCGGCGACGCCCTGTTCGCCCGCGTGATCGAGGAAGGCGCCGACGAGACGCCGCTGTATCTGGCCGCCATTGAGGCCCTGGCTGTCCTGCACGAGGCCGAAACCCCGCCGCAGACCCTGCACGGCCCCGGCGGCGACTGGCCGCTGCTGACCTATGACGAGGCGGCGCTTCAGGGGGGAGCGGATCTGTTCGTCGACTGGCTGCCGAAGCTGGACGAGCGCGTCGCCTTCGACGACGACGCCATCGCCGACTGGCGCGCGGCCTGGGCGCCCATCGTCGCCTCGGGCGCGGCCGGGGCCTCGGTCATGGCCCACCGCGACTATCACGCCGAGAACCTGATCTGGCTGCCCGAGCGTGAAGGCCCCGCCCGCGTCGGCATGATCGACTTCCAGGACGCCGTCCGCGCCCACCCGTCCTGGGACCTGCATTCCCTGTTGCAGGACGCCCGCCGCGACGTCTCCCCCGCGCTGGAAGCCGAGGCCCTCGACCGCTATTTTGCCCTGCGTCCCGGCGTGGACCGCGCCGCCTTCATGGCCGACTACGCCGGGCTCGCCGCCCTGAACGAGGCGCGCATCATCGGCATCTTCGCCCGTCTGATCGCCCGCGACGGCAAGCCGCGCTACGCCCGCTTCCTGCCGCGCATGTGGCGGCATCTCAACGCCAATCTGGAACAGCCGGCCCTGGCGCCCGTCGCCCGCTGGTTCGACCGCCATGTCCCTGCCGAGGTTCGCGCATGACCCACAAGATCGCGCCCAGGACGGCGATGGTGCTGGCCGCCGGCCTGGGCACCCGGATGCGCCCCCTGACCGACGACCGCCCCAAGGCCCTGATCGAGGTCCAGGGCCGCGCCCTGATCGACCATGTGCTGGACCGACTGGCAGAGGCGGGGGTCGAAACGGCGGTGGTCAACGTCCACTGGTTCGCGGACCGTCTGGAAAGCCATCTGGCCGCGCGCGAACGCGGCCCGCAGATCGTCATCTCCGACGAACGCGCCGAACTGCTGGAGACCGGCGGCGGGCTGAAGAAGGCCCATCCCCTGTTGGGCGAGGATCCCGTCTTCGTCGCCAATATCGACAGCGTCTGGATCGACCGGGGCGATGCGCTAGGCGATCTGGTCCGCCTGTGGAACCCCGAGACGATGGACGCCGCGCTGCTGCTGGCCCGCCGCGAAGGCTCCATCGGCTTCGAAGGCGACGGCGACTTCTTCGTGCGCGACTCCATTTCTGGAGAGGGGGGCCGCTTGGCCTTCCGGGGCGCGGCCGCATCGGCGCCTTACGCCTATATGGGCGTCCACATCACCCGGCCCGGCTATGCCGACAACGGCTGCGAAGGCCCCTTCTCCCTCAGCCCCCTGTGGCGCAAGTCCGCCACCCAGGGCCGTCTGTTCGGCTGCGTCCTCGACGGCGACTGGATGCACGTCGGCGATCCCCAGGCGCGGGATCAGGCCGAGGCGAAACTGGCGGGAGACGCGTGAGCGCCTTCGACCCATTCGCGGATCTCCCTCAAGCAGCCGACCGCCGCGCGGGCGGCGCTAGGGAAACAGGAATGTGCCCCCGCTGGTACGCCATCCCCGCGCACCGGCCGTTCCTCGAAGACCTGGCTGCCGGCGTCCTGGCCTGGCTGGGCGAACTGCCGCCCGAGACCCTGTCGGACGCCACCATCCTCCTGCCCAACCGCCGGGCTGCGCGCGCCTTCACCGGCGCCCTGTCGAAACTGTCGGGCGACCGACCGATTCTGCTGCCCCAGGTCCGGCCGCTGGGCGACCTGGAGGAGGACGAGCCACCCTTCACGCCCGGCGCCTTGGGCCTCGATCTGCCGCCCGCCATTCCCGCCCTGACGCGCCGGTTCGAGATGGCGCGGATGATCGTCGAACAGTTCGACCCCAGCCTGAGCCCGATGCGTGCGCTGGATTTGGCCGACGCCCTGGGCGGCTTCCTCGATTCCTGCCAGCTGGAGGAAATCCCCAACCCCGAACGTATCGCAACCCTGGTCGACGGTGAGATGGCCGAACACTGGGAGCGGTCGGCCGAGTTCCTGGGCCTCGCCGTCACCGCCTGGCCCAAACGCCTGGCCGAACTGGGCCTGGTCGATCCGGCCTGGCGCCGCGCGACCCTGCTGCGCCGCCTCGCGGAACTGTGGGACGCCCACCCCCCGACCCAGGCCGTCATCGCCGCCGGCTCGACCGGCACCGTCCCCGCCGCCGGCGACGTGCTGAAGGCCGTGGCCAAGGCCCCGCTGGGCTGCGTCGTCCTGCCCGGACTCGACCTCGATCTGGACGCCGGGGTCTGGGACCGGCTGGACGAACAGCATCCGCAGAGCGCGATGAAACGGCTGCTGGATCGCTGCGAGATCGCACGCGAGACCGTCCGTCCCTGGTTCCGCCCCGCCGTTTCTCCGGCCGTCCAAGCGCGTGGCCTGGCGCGTCAGCGGCTGGTCAACGAGGCCCTGCGTCCGGCAGAGGCCACCGACGACTGGCGCGGCGCCATTCGCGACATCCGTTCGGCTGCGGTCGCGCGCGGCGAGGCCCGCGATCCCATCGCCGAGGGCTTGCAGGGCCTGTCCCTGTTGACCGTCCGCGCCGAGGAGGAGGCCGCCGCCGCCATCGCCCTGATGATGCGCGAGACGCTGGAAACCCCCGGAAAAACCTGCGCCCTGGTGACGCCGGATCAGGCCCTGGGCCGCCGCGTCGCCGCCCGGCTGGAACGCTGGGGCGTGATCCCGGATTCCTCGGCGGGCAGCCCCCTGTCGCGCCTGCCCGCCGGCGCCCTGGTCGACCTGTGCGCCCGCTGGATCGCCGATCCGGTCCAGCCCCATCTGCTGCTGGCCGTCGTCAAACATCCGCTGGCCCGGTTCGACCTGGGCGACGCCTCTCAAGCCGCCGCGGTCGCCGCACTGGAGGAGCACGCCCTGCGCGGCCCCCGCCCGCGCGACTTCGCCGCCATCCATCGCCGCCTGCTGGAGGCGGTCCAGCCCGACCGGCGCGGCAAGGCGCCGCCCGAATGGAAGCGTGAACGCCTGTCGGCCGCGACCCGGCTGGTCGAGCATCTGCAGGCCGCCGTCGAGGCCGCCACAGCCGCCTTCACACCCGACGCCGACCTGAACCTCGCCGCCTCGGCCCTGACCCGGCTGATCGAGACCCTCGCGGGCCAGAACGCCTGGGCCGGTCCCGACGGCGAGGCGGCCGCCGCCCTCCTGTCCGGTTTGATCGAGGGCGGGGCGTCGCTGGGCCGAATCCGCCGCGCCGAACTGGCCGAACTGGTCACGTCTTTGGTCAAGGAAAACGTCGTGCGGACCGGCGGGGCGACCCATCCGTCGCTGCGGATTCTCGGGGCCATCGAGGCCCGTCTGGTGCGCGCCGACCGGATGATCCTGGCCGGGCTGGAGGAAGGCGTCTGGCCCCAGGCCGCCCCGACCGACCCCTTCCTGTCGCGCCCGATGCGCAAAGCCTTGGGTCTGCCCCCGCCTGAACGCCGCCTGGGCCAGACGGCGCAGGACTTCGTCCAGGCCGCCTGCGCCGACGAGGTCATCCTGATCCACAGCGAGCGGCGCGGCGGCCAGCCCGCCGTCCGCTCGCGCTGGCTGTGGCGGCTGGAGATGCTGACGCGCGGCGCCGACGCGGCCGAGACGCCCGTCGCCATCGCCCGCCCTGCCGCCGTCATCGACTGGGCCCGCGCTCTGGACGCACCCCCGGCAGGCCCGCCCCAGTTCGCCAAACGGCCCGAGCCCCGCCCGCCGGTGCATCGCCGCCCGCGCAGCCTCTATGTCACCCGGATCGAACGCTGGGTGCGCGACCCCTACGCCATCTACGCCCTGTGGGTGCTGGGGCTTGAGGCGCTTGATCGGCCCGGCGCTTCTGCCGAAGCGCTCGCGCGCGGCAACGCCGTCCACGCCGCCGTCGAGCGGCTGACGCTGGACTGGCCCGACGTCCTGCCCGACGACGCCGAGGCCCTGCTGCACGGCCATCTGCTGCGCGAACTGGGCGCGCGCGGGTTCGAGGACGCGGCCATGGCCCGCGAAGGCCCCCTGGCCCGCAACGCCGCCCGCTGGCTGACCGACTTCGAGCGGCGCCGGCGCGCGCGCGGCATCGACATCCTGGTCGAGCAGCAGGGGACCATGACCTTCGACGCCCCCGCCGGCCCCTTCACCGTCAAGGCCTTCGCCGACCGGATCGAGCTGGCGTCCGACGGGGCGGCGGTGATGGACTTCAAGACCGGGGCGGCGCCATCCGCCAAACAGGTCAAGTCCGGCTTCGCCCCGCAACTGACCCTGACCGCCGCCATCCTGGCCGACGGCGGGTTCGCGCGCACCAACGGCCCGGTCACGCCCGACGAACTGACCTATGTCCGGGTGGTCGGGCGAAAGACGGCGGGCGAGGTCATCACCCGCGCCTCGGGGCTTGAGGCCGCCGACCTGGCCCAGGCCGCGCTGGACGGGCTGAAGCGTCGCGTCGCCCGCTTCGACGACGAGAACACCCCTTACGTCTCCTGGGCCGCGCCCCAGTTCATGGGCAACCAGGGCGGCAACTACGACCATCTTGCCCGCGTCTGGGAATGGTCGGTCATCGGCGACGGGGACGAAGAATGAGTCTGTCGCCCCAGATCGTCTCCCCCCAGATCGTCGCCGCCGATCCGCGCCTGACCGTCTTCGTCACCGCCAACGCCGGTTCGGGCAAGACCACTACCCTGGTCAACCGGGTGGCGCGGCTGCTGCTGGACCAGGTCGATCCCGGCGCCATCCTGTGCGTCACCTACACCAAGGCCGCCGCCGCCGAGATGCAGGCGCGCCTGTTCGACCAGCTGGGTGGCTGGGCCGTGCTGGACGACGCCGCCCTGTCGCGCGAACTGGCCCGGCTGGACGACGGCGACCCGCAGGCGATGGATCACGCCGCCCTGTCGCGCGCCCGCAAACTGTTCGCCCGCGCGCTGGAGACGCCAGGCGGGTTGAAAATCCAGACCATCCACGCCTTCTGCGAGAAGTTGCTGCGTCGCTTCCCGCTGGAGGCCGGGGTCTCGCCCCGCTTCATCGTGCTGGAAGACCAAGCCGCCACCGCCCTCAGCCATTCCGCGCGCGAGGACCTGGCCCGCGCCGCCGTCGCCGACCCGGACGGTCCCATCGGCCAGGCCTACAGCCATTTCGCCGTCGAACTGGACTGGCAGAGGTTCCAGGCCCTGCTGTCGATGATCGAGGCCAAACGCGCCGACCTGCTGGACTATGTGGACCGCGCCGAGGCCGGGACCGCGCCCGATCCCTGGTCCCTGACCGGCGCCGAGCGCGACCGCACGCCTGAGGATCTGGAGCGGGACTTCGTCGCCTTCATCGATCCCGGCGAATGGAACCGCATGGCCGAGGCCATGGAGACCGGCTCGACCAACGACAGGAAGATCGCCGACGCCATGAGCGTCGCCGCGCCCCCCTACGCCGGCTTCGCGGCGCTGGCCGGGGTCTTTTGCACCCAGGCGGGCGAGCCGCGAAAGAGCATGGGCACCAAGTCGGCGCCGCAGGGGGCGGTCGGCTGGCTGGTCGATCTCCAGACGAAATTCCTCGCGACGCGCGAGGCCCTGCGCAAGACGCGGATCGCCGACGACACGGTCAAGGTCCTGACCCTGGCCCGCGCCCACGCCGCCTTCTACGAAAACGCCAAACGGTCGAAGGGCGCGCTCGACTTCCCCGATCTGGTCGCCCGCGCCGCCGCCCTGCTGACCGAGAGCGGAGCCGCCGCCTGGGTGCTGTACAAGCTGGACGGCGGGGTCGATCACGTCCTGATCGACGAAGCCCAAGACACCGCCCCCGAACAATGGGCCATCGTCCGCGCCCTGACCGGAGAGTTCTATTCTGGCCAGACATCCGGCCGCACGGTCTTCGCCGTCGGGGACGAAAAACAGTCGATCTATTCCTTCCAGGGCGCCCGGCCCGAACGGCTGCGTCAGGAACGCGGCGCGTTTCTCGCCCTGGCCGAGGGCGCCGGCGAACCCTTCGCCGGGCCGGAGCTGAACACCTCCTACCGCTCGACCGAAGAGGTGCTGGCCTTAGTCGACGCCGTCTTCGCCGATCCCGATCGCACCCGCGCCCTGACCGGTCCGCAAGGCGACATCGCCCGCCACATCCCCGCCCGCATCGGCCAGCACGGCGCCATCGACCTGTGGCCCCTGTTCCTCGACGAACCTGCGCCGGAGACCGACGCCTGGGACGATCCTGTCGATCAGGAAAGCGCCGGCAGCGCGCGTAAACGTCTGGCCCGCGACCTGGCCCGCGAAATCCGCCGCCAGGTCGAAAGCGGCGTCGCCGTCTTCGACCGCAGCACGCGCGACCTGCGCCCCGCAGGATACGGCGACTACATCGTCCTGGTCCGCCGCCGTGACGCGACGTTCGAGGAGATCATCCGGGCGCTGAAGACCGAGGGCGTGCCCGTCGCCGGGGCCGACCGGCTGAAACTGTCCAGCCATATCGTGTTCGACGACCTGATCTCGCTGGCCCGGTTCGCCCTCTTCCCCGACGACGACCTGTCCCTGGCTGAGGTGCTGCGCAGCCCCCTGTGCGACGTGGACGAGGACGGCCTCTATGCGCTGGCCGGCCGCGAGAACCGCAAGGCCGGCCAGCTGTGGCGCGACCTGCGTGACCGGGCCCACGAACGCCCCGAATGGACCCGCGCCCGCGATGCGCTGCAAGCCGCCATCGGCGCGCGCGGCGGCGATCCCTTCACCTTCTTCTCCCAGGCCCTGAACCGCGTGGACGACACCGGCCGCTCCGGCCGCGCCCGCATCCTGGCCCGGCTGGGCCGCGAGGCGGAAGAGGCCATCGACGAAACCTTGAACCAGGTGCTGGCCGCCGAGAACCGGGGCGCGGTCGATCTGGAAACCTGCCTGGCCCAGCTGGAGGCCGCCGACGTCGAGGTGAAGCGCGAACTGGAGGGGGCGCGCGGCGAGGTCCGCGTGATGACCGTGCACGGCGCCAAGGGGCTTGAGGCGCCCATCGTCATCCTGCCCGACACCACCATGAAGGCCAAGGCGCAAGGCCCGTCCCTGATGCCCGCCGTCACGCCGGAAGGCGAAGGCGAGGCCTGGCTGATGGCCCCCGGTTCGGCCCGTGACGACTGTCCCGCCTCGGCCGACGCCCGCGCCGCGCGCCAGGCCCGCACCGACGACGAGACCCTGCGCCTGCTCTATGTCGCCCTGACCCGCGCCCGCGACCGCGTCATCGTCATGGGCCGCGCCTCCAGCCGGGGCGCCGAGGCCGGCAGCTGGTGGTCGATCATCGAAGAGACCTTCGACCGGTTGGGCGATCAGGCGCGCGAGGTCGATAATGGCGTGCGCCGCTACGGCGTCGATCCCGAATGCCGCCCGGTCGCCGACGCCGAAATCCGTTCCGCCGCTACCCTTCCCGCCTGGGCCGCCGCCTTGCCTCCGGCCGACGCCGCCGCCCGCTTCGCCTCGCCGTCGCGGATGGAGGGATCGATCCGCATCCCCGCCCCCTCGCCCCTGGCCCGCAGCGCGGCTGGCGGCGCGGCCCTGGGCCGGTTCCGGCGCGGCGACCTGATCCACCGACTGCTGGAGCGCCTGCCAGAGATCACGCCCGCCGACCGTCCCGACGCGGCGCGCCGCCTGCTGGCCCGCGAGACTGATCTGGACGAGGCCCAGCGCGCCGAGATGATCGCCGCCGCCTTTTCGGTGCTGGACGACGCCCGTTTCGCCCCCGTTTTCGGCCCCGGCTCCCGCGCCGAGGTCGCGCTGACCGGCGCCCTGCCTGGCCCGTCGAGCGTGGCGATCAATGGCCGCATCGACCGGCTGGTGGTCACGCCCGAACGGGTGCTGGTCGTCGACTACAAGACCAACCGCCCCGCCCCGGACGCCATCGCGGCCGTTGATCCCGCCTATGTCCTGCAAGCCGCCGTCTATGTCGCCGTGCTCAAACGCCTCTATCCCGACCGCCCGATCGAGGCCGCCCTGGTCTGGACCGACGGCCCGAAACTCATGCCCATCCCGCAGGCCATGCTGGACGCGGCGTTGGCGAACAGTTGAATTGCCCGCGATTCGCTCCCACATCTGCGACTGAACGCTGGGCAGCCGTCCAGCGCGCCACAATTCGGCGCTCAAGCAGCGAGGCCCTGCGGGCCAAGCGTTAGCGCCACAAAGGGAGACCATTTATGGCGACGGTAAAAGTCACCGACGAAAGCTTCGACGCCGACGTCCTGAAGTCGTCCACCCCCGTGCTGGTGGATTTCTGGGCCGAATGGTGCGGCCCCTGCAAACAGATCGGCCCGGCGCTGGAGCAGATCGCCGACGAACTGGGCGGCAAGGTCACCGTGGCCAAGATCAACATTGACGACAGCCCCATGACCCCGTCCAAGCTGGGCGTGAAGGGCATCCCGACGCTGATGTTGTTCAAGGACGGCCAGATGACCTCGATGAAGGTCGGCGCCATGCCCAAGGGCAAGATCGTCGAATGGCTGGCAGAAGCCGGCGTCAAGGCCGACGCCTGATCCTTATCTACCTGTGAAGATCAAACGCCCGCCGGTCCCGACCGGCGGGCGTTTTCATGCTAGGATGCCATCATGAGCGACGAAGACCCCCCGACCCCCGCCCCGATTTCCGACGAGGAGATTCCCGGGGAAACCTCCGTCCAGCGCGCCCTGCGCCTGAAGAACGCGGCGCTCGACGGCAGACCCAAGGCCCCTCGCGGCGGCCGGTTCCAGCGCGAACAGAACGCCCGGATCGCAGCCGGCAAATCGCGGCCCTGGATGAGCAAATAGAACGACTCTCCCTCCCCTTCATGGGGAGGGACGATCGCGCAGCGATCAGGGTGGGGCCCGAAAGGGCATGAGTGCGGTCCTGACTGCCCCACCCCGGCTGCGCTTCGCTTCGCCGCCCCTCCCCATGAAGGGGAGGGAGAGGTTCATTCCGGCCAGGTCTCTCGACTGGCCCCCAGCACCTCGCCCGCCAGATACAGCGACCCACAGATCGCCACGCGGCCGGCGCCGAGACGCAGCGCCAGGTCCAGCGCATCGCTCACCGATCCCGCCGGCGTCGCCGCCAGTCCATGCCCGCGCGCTACAGCCGCAAGAGCGACGGGATCGGCCGCCGCCCCGTCGAAGCCGACAGTGAAGACCGTCGCCTGACCGTCCTTCAAGGCGGCGAAGAACCCGCCTGCATCCTTGTTCGACAGCATGCCGCAGATCAGGGCCAGGGGACGCGGGGCCCTCGCCTGACGCTCGGCCAGAAACGCCGCCAGTGCCTTTGCGGCGTGGGGATTGTGCCCCCCGTCCAGCCAAAGTTCGGCCTCGGCCGCCCGCGCCGCCTCGCCGTAAGGTCCGGCCGAAATCCGTTGCAGCCGTGCGGGCCAGCGCACGGCCTTCAGCCCTTCGGCGATCGCGGTTTCAGGCAGGTCCAGCTCGACCGCCGCCGCCACGGCCAGGGCCGCATTGTCGATCTGGTGCGCGCCCGCCAGCGCCGGCGCCGGCAGGTCCATGAACAGTTCGGCCGTCTGGAAAGCCAAGCCGCCCCGCTCGGCCCAGGCGTCGAAATCGACTCCCAGCACGGTCAGCCGCGCATGGACGTCGGCGGCGCGGCGCTCGATGGCCGCCATCGCCTCTTCCTTCTGGCGCGCGATCACGGCCGGCGCCCCGGCTTTCAGCACCCCCGCCTTTTCCGAGGCGATCCCCGCCAGATCCGTGCCGAGGAACTCCGCATGGTCATAATCCACCGGGGCGATGACGCTGAGCAGCGGCCGCTCAATGACGTTTGTCGCGTCCAGCACTCCGCCCAGACCCACCTCGATGATGGCAAGGTCGGCGGGCGTCTCGGACATGGCCAGGAAGGCAGCGGCGGTGGTGCTTTCGAACACCGTGGCCTCGCTGTTCGTCTCGGCCATGACCGCCTCGATCCGGTCCAGGATGGCGTTCAGCGCCTCGTCCTCGATCAGCTTTCCCGCCAGACGAATCCGCTCGTTGAACCGCACCAGATGGGGCGAAGTATAGGCGTGAACCTTCAAGCCCGCCGCCTCGGCGATGGCGCGGATCAGGGCGACAGTCGAGCCCTTGCCGTTGGTGCCCGCCACATGGATGACCGGCGGCAGCTTGTGTTGCGGATCGCCCAGGGCGGCGCACAGCACGCGCATTCTTTCCAGCGACAGGTCGATCCGCTGGGGGTGGCGCGCACGTAGACGTTCGGAGACGGGATCCATCCGCCTCCTTTAGCCCCTGATTTCGAGAACCGCGACATGACTTCCAGGCCGGACATCAGAACGGCGGTCCGCATCGTCCTGGCGGCGGTCTTCCTGGGCGCCGGCGTGCTGCATCTGATGGTTCCCGGCCCCTTCATGCGGATCACGCCGCACTGGGTCGCCGACCCCGCTCTGGTCGTGGCGCTGACGGGGATCGCCGAACTGCTGGGCGCGGCGGGGCTGATGATCCCGCGCCTGCGCGTCGTCGCGGGATGGGCGCTGGCCCTCTATGCGGTCTGCGTTTACCCCGCCAACGTCCAGCACGCCGTCGATGGCCTGACCTCAGGCACGGGGCTTGGATGGGCCTATCACGGCCCGCGCCTGCTGCTTCAGCCGGTCATCGTCTGGTGGTGCCTGTGGGCCTCGACCGCGATCGACTGGCCCTTCAGACGGCCTCAGGCGGCGACGCGCGTGCCGCCCATCAGCATCGAGAGAATCTGACCCAGGGTGCGCGGCAGGTCGGCGCGGGTCACGACCCGGTCCACCATGCCCTTTTCCTGCAGATATTCCGCACGCTGGAACCCCGGCGGCAGTTTCTCGCGGATGGTGGCCTCGATCACGCGCGGACCGGCGAAGCCGATCAGAGCGCCCGGTTCCGCCAGATGCACGTCGCCCAGCATGGCGTAGGAGGCCGTCACCCCCCCCGTCGTCGGGTCCGTCAGGACCACGGCATAGGGGAGTTTGGCATCCTTCAGCTCTTCGATGGCCAGGGTGGTGCGCGCCATCTGCATCAGCGACAGGGCGCCTTCCTGCATCCGCGCGCCGCCGGCGGCGGTGAAACAGATCATCGGAACCTTGCGCGACACGGCCTCGCGCGCGGCCTTGATGAAGGCCTCGCCCGCCGCCATGCCCAGCGATCCACCCATGAAGGTGAAGTCCTGAACGATCACGACCGCGTCCTGACCGCCGACCTTGCCATAGCCGATGGCCATGGTGTCCTTGCGGCCCGACGCCTTGCGCGCCGCGCTCAGGCGATCCTTGTAGGACTTGCCGTCCGAGAATTTCAGCGGATCTTCCGGCACGTCCGGCGTATCGATGGCCTGGAAAACGCCGCCGTCGAAGGTGGCCTTCAGGCGCGTCGGCGCATCGATCCGCATGTGACGGCCCGACGGCGTCACCCACAGCGACGCCTCCAGATCCGAGCGATACAGCATCTCGCCGCTGTCTGGATCCTTGACCCACAGATTGTCCGGCGTGTCGCGGCGCGACACGATCTTGCGGACACCGGGCGCGAAACGGCTCAGCCAGCCGCCGCGCTTTTCCTGAGGTTTGTTCTTGTCGACCATGGGCGGGCTCTTAGACGGTTTCCGCCAGGGATGCACCAGTGCGCACGGACCGAACCGCGTCGCCCAGCGCCTTGACCCTGGCCAGAACGCGCGGCGCGGCCGGTTCGTTCGCCGCCAGCGCCGCCGCCACCTCGTCCACCAGGGCCGAGCCAACCACCACCGCGTCCGCCACGCGGGCGATCTCGGCGGCCCGTTCCGGCGTCTTGACCCCGAACCCGACCGCGACCGGCAAGCCCGAGGCCTTGCGCACCCGCTCGACCGCCGGCGCCACGACATCGGCCTGGGCTTCCTTGACGCCCGTCACGCCCGCCACGGCGACGTAATAGACGAAGCCCGACGTGCCCTGGACCACGATCTTCAGCCGCGCATCGTCAGATGTCGGCGTCGCCAGGCGGATCAGCGAGATCGCTGTCTTGTCCAGCGCCTCGATCAGCGGACCGGCCTCTTCCGGCGGGCAGTCCACGACGATCAGCCCGTCGATGCCGCAGTCAGCCGCATAGGCGGCGAAGGCGTCATAGCCCAGGCTCTCGATCGGATTCAGATAGCCCATCAGCACGATGGGCGTGGCGTCGTCGCCTTTGCGGAATTCCTTGGCCAGATCCATCGTCGAACGCAGGCCGAACCCGGCCGCCAGACCCCGGATCGCCGCCTTCTGGATCGGGGGCCCCTCGGCCATTGGGTCGCTGAACGGAAAGCCCAGTTCGATGATGTCGGCCCCGGCGGCGGGCAGGCCTTTCAGGATCGCCAGCGCCTCTTCGCGCGACGGATCGCCCCCCATCACATAGGGAATGAAGGCCGCACGGCCCTCAGCCTTCAGCGCCGCAAAGCGCGCGTCGATACGGGCGGTGGTCATTGCTGCGGCGATCCGGCGGGAGCGGCAGGCGGCGTCGCAGCAGCAGCAGCCGCGCAGACGTCGCCTGGAATGGTGGCGAAGCCCAGATAGGCGGGCAGTTCGGCGACGGCGGTCTTGGACGTGTCGTAGAAGGCGACCATCTGCATGCCGTCGCAGCCGCCGCCCTCGCGGCGCTTGATGAAGACCACGCGGTTCTCGTCGCCGCCCGCCGCCAGCCAATTCTTGGACGCGAGGTCGGCGATATAGGCGTCGGCCAGCGCGCCTACCTGTCCCAATTGCGCCGTCACGCAATACGCCCGGCCCGTCAGATTGTTCAGCCCGCCGCAATCGGCCGACAGCTCTGCACCGGGCAGCAGACCGACATCGGCTGGGCCGCCTTGCGGCGCAGCCGGAGCCGGAGCCGGCGTCTGGGCCTGAACGGCGGCGGTGGACAGGGCGAGCGCGGCGGTCGCCGCCAGAAGGCTACGGATCACAGTTCCACTCCCAGATGTTTGGCGACCTGGAAGATGTCCTTGTCGCCCCGGCCCGACATCAGCAGCACGACATCCCCGCCCTTGCCGACTTCGCGCGCCACTTCGCCGGTCCGTGCAAGCGCATGGGCCGGTTCCAGCGCCGGAATGATGCCTTCCAGCTTCGAGCACAGCTGGAAGGCCTCCAGCGCCTCATTGTCCGTCGCCGAACGATATTCCGCCCGACCGATGTCATGCAGCCACGCGTGCTCCGGCCCGATGCCCGGATAGTCCAGCCCGGCCGAGATCGAATGCCCCTCGACGATGTTGCCGTCTTCGTCCTGCAGCAGATAGGTGCGGTTGCCGTGCAGGACGCCCGAGCGGCCGCCCTTCAGCGACGCCGCGTGGTCCGGCGTATCCAGCCCGTGGCCTGCCGCCTCGACGCCGATCAGGCGCACGGCCTCGTCCTCGATGAAGGGGTGGAAGGCGCCGATGGCGTTCGATCCCCCGCCGATACAGGCCACCACCGCCTCGGGCAGCTTGCCCATCTGGGCCATCGACTGGCTCTTGATCTCCTTGCCGATCACCGACTGGAAATCGCGCACCATGGCTGGATAGGGGTGCGGACCCGCCGCCGTGCCGATGATGTAATAGGTGTCCGAGACGTTGGTGACCCAGTCGCGCATCGCCTCGTTCATCGCGTCCTTCAGGGTCGCGGCCCCGGCCGTGACGGAGAAGACTTCCGAACCCAGCAGGCGCATGCGGAACACGTTCGGCTGCTGCCGCTCCACGTCCACCGCGCCCATATAGACGGTGCAGGGCAAACCGAACCGCGCCGAGACGGTCGCCGAGGCCACGCCATGCTGACCCGCGCCGGTCTCGGCGATGATCCGCGTCTTGCCCATGCGCCGCGCCAGCAGGATCTGGCCCATGCAGTTGTTGATCTTGTGCGCGCCCGTGTGGTTCAGGTCCTCGCGCTTCAGCCAGATGTTGGCCCCGCCGAAATGCTCGGTCAGCCGCTCGGCGAAATACAGCGGGCTCTCGCGACCGACATAGTGGGTCAGGAAGCTGTCCAGCTCCGCCTGGAAACTGGGGTCCGCCTTGGCCGCCTTATAGGCCGCGTCCAGTTCGTGGATCAGCGGCATCAGGGTCTCGGCGACGAACTGCCCGCCATAGGGACCGAACCGCCCCTGCGCATCCGGCCAGGCGTAGGTGTTCGACAACGGCTGGGCGGGATCGGGGGCTTGGATGGGGGTCTGGGCGTTCACGGGTTCGACTTTCACGCGGAGAGGCGTCGTAATTACGACCGGCGCGCGTTTTGGATGAAGGCCGCGATCCGGTCGGCGTCCTTAACACCCGGCGCGCTTTCCACGCCAGAGGACACGTCCACCATCGGCGCGCCTGTGATCCTCAGCGCCTCGGCCACATTGTCCGGATTCAGCCCGCCCGCCAGGAACCACGGATGGCGAAACGCCCGGTCCGCCAGCAGGGTCCAGTCGAAACTATGCCCTACCCCGCCGGGCAGCACCGACCCCTCAGGTGGCCTAGCGTCGAACATCAGATGATCGGCGTGATAGTCCCACTCGCTGGCGGCGGCGAAGTCGTCGCCGTGCCGGATCGGCAGGGCCTTGATCACCCCCGCACCCGTCAGGGCCCGCACCCGTTCCGCCCGTGCCGGCGTCTCGGCCCCGTGCAGCTGAATGAAGTCGGGCCTCAACACCCGCGCGATCTCGTCCAGCAGGGCGTCGTCGGGATCGACCGTCACCGCCACGATCTTCGCCCGCCCCCGCGCCCGCTCGAAAAGGGCAGCGGCGGCTTCGGGCGCGAGATGGCGCGGGCTTTTCGCAAACACCACCGCCCCCACGAAGTCCGCCCCGCCCTCCAGCGCGACATCGAGCGTGTCCGGCGTGGTCAGCCCACAGATCTTGATCTTGGCCGTCATGGCGCGATCACCGTCAGACCGATGTCGGTCGCGACCTTGGCCATGTCCTCGTCCAGTGTCGCGAGGCTATAGCCATGCCTCGCCGCCAGCGCGAGATGAAGCGCATCGGGCGCGCGCAATCTCACGTCGTTCTTCACCAGGCGCCGCGCTTCCACCATGTCACCGTCAACCACAGAAAGGACGACCCTGCCTCTCAACCATTGGTCCAGTTGCAGTTCGAACTCGCGCCGATCCCTGTCGCGCAAATTGCGCATACGCGTCTTCACCGCCAAGGCGGAGGAAAACTCTGTGAGAGTCCAACTGCTCATGACGAACGCATCGACACCCGCGATCCAGGCCGAAGCGCGCTCAGTGTGCTTGTCGGTCTGAAACAGGGACATCAGGACGCTGGTGTCCAGATAGACGGTCAAATCTCTTCGTCCCGCATCCGGCGCAAAAGCGTCACCGAGTCCATCGACGCTTCCGATTTGATCCGCACCCGTTTCAGCCAGTCCATGTCCATCGGCCCTGACGTCGGTTCAACCTCCTGCGTCGGTTCAAGCCGCGCCACGGGCACGCCGCGCCGCGTGATGGTCACGGCCTCTCCCGCCAGCATGCGATCCAGCAGCTTGGGCAGGTTGTTCTTGGCTTCGGCGACGGAATAGCTGGACATGGCCATCAAGATAGCCATCTGCCGCCAAATGTCCAATCAGGCCCCGGTCGGCTCCTCGAAGATCGACGCGATCTCATCCGGCGCCAGAAGCCGCCACTGTCCAAGCGCCAGATCAGCCGGCAGGGCCAGCCCGCCCATACGCTCGCGGTGCAGGGTCTCGACGTGGTTGCCGGCGGCGGCGAACATGCGCCGCACCTGGTGATAGCGCCCCTCCGTCACCGTCAGCAGGGCCTCGGTCGGCGTCACGACTTCCAGCACCGCCGGCGCCAGCGGCTTGTCCTCGCCCTCCAGGATCAACTCCCCGGCGGCGAACAGATCGCCTTCCGTCCCGACCAGCGGCCGCGCCAGCCCGGCGCGATAGACCTTGGTCACATGGCGTTTTGGCGAAATCACCCGGTGCAGCAGGTCGCCGTCGTCGGTCAGCAGCAGCAGGCCCGTCGTCTGCTTGTCCAGTCGCCCGATGGTCGAAATGGCCGGATCGCGCGCCCGCCACCGCCCCGGCAGGATGTCATAGACCAGCGCGCCCTCCTCCTTGTGCGAACAGGTCATGCCCAGCGGCTTGTTCAGCATGATCACCAGCCCCTGCACGGGGTCCAGCGGCTGGCCGTCGATCTCCATCCGGGTCGGCAGGTCGCGGGTCACAGGGATGCGTTTTGACACATCCGTCAGATCCGCCCCGTCCAGCACGATCCCGCCCGCCTTGGCCATCCGCGCCATCTCGGCCCGCGAGCCGTAACCCATCGAACCCAGCAGACGGTCGACGCGGGATGTGGAAGTTTTCGTCATGCGCTACCGCCCTTCGGCCTGCTTGAGCGCGGTCACTTCACCGCCTCGAACAGCTTGTAGCCACCCGCCTCGGCGACCAGCCGCACCCGCTTGAACGCCGCGTTCAATTCCGCCTCATAGGGCAGGTGCCGGTTGGCGACGACCCAGGCGACGCCGCCCTTTTTCAACAGTTCCGCCGCCTTGCGGATGAAGGCCTGGCCCAGCCGCCGGTCCTCGGCGCCGCCGTCGTGGAAGGGCGGATTGCTGACCACGAAATCCTTGTCGCCCTTGGCCTCCAGGGTGCGGGCGTCCGACCACCAGACCTTGGCGCGCTCGTCGGTGATGTTCTCGCGCGCGGCGCGGATGGCGCGGCGGTCCAGATCGACCAGCTTCAGCCTGGTCACCGCCGGAGAACGCAGCACCACCGTCGCCAGCGCCCCATAGCCGCAGCCCAGATCGACTCCCTCGCCCTTCATCGGCGGCAGGTGTTCAGCCAGCAGCGCCGACCCCGGATCGATCCGGTCCCAGGCGAACACGCCCGGCTGCGACCAGGCCTCCAGTCCCGGAACGAACTGCGGCCCACCTGCCGCGATGGCGGCCTCGACGGCCGCGTCCAGCCCCCCGGCCGTATCGGGCTTGATGACGATGCAGCGCCGGTGGTGGGCCTTGGCCGTTTCGGCGACCTCGACGCCGAACGCCTTCAGCTCCTTGCCCAGGCGAGAGCCGCCCTTGTCCTTGGGCGCCATCACGTCCAGCCGTCCGCCGACCTTCAGAGCCCTCAGCGCCAAGGCCAGGACATAGCGCCGCTCCAGCACGCCGGGCGGGGCGTAGATCATGATCGTATCGGCAGAGCCGGGGTCCTGCGCCTCCAGCGCAGCGGAATTGGGGATCAGGGGCGAGGTCTGGGTCGCATCGCCAGGAGGATCGAAGACGACCGGCGGACGGCCATAGATAAGCGTGGTCATGCCCCGCCCTTAGAGGGTGAAGGCGTCGGGGACCAGCCTCAGAACCCCGCCTGCAGCAGGGCCAGCCCCACGACCCCGACCACGATCCGCCACCAGGCGAAGACGCCGAAGCCGCGACGCGACACAAAATCCAGCAGGAACCGCACCACCGCCAGGGCCGAAACGAAGGCCACGACGAAGCCCACAACGATCAGGCCCACGTCGCTGAAATCCAGCGTCTTGTGGTTCTTCAGCAGGTCATAGGCCACCGCCGCCCCCATGGTCGGCAGGGCCAGAAAGAAGCTGAACTCGGCCGCCGACCGCTTGTCGGTCTTCAACAGCAGGCCGCCGGCGATGGTGGCGCCGGACCGCGACACGCCGGGGATCATGGCCAGACACTGGGCCAGGCCGATCAGGAAATAGATCCGCATCGGATAGGCCTCGGCGTCCAGCCATTTCGGCCGCTTGTCCATCCGGTCCAGCGCCAGCAGGATCACCCCGCCGACGATCAGGGCGATGCACACCACCTGCGGCGTTTCGAACAGCACCGTCTTGATGAAGTCATAGGCGAAGAAGCCGATCACCGCCGCCGGCGCGAATGCGACCAACAGGCCGATCAGGAACCGCCGCGCCTCCGGGTCGAACGGCCACCGCGTCGCCAGGGTCCACAGCTTCCTGAAATACACGCTGATGATGGCCAGCAGCGCGCCCAGCTGGATCACGATCTCGAACGTTTTGCCCGAACTCTCGAAGCCCATGAAATGGCCCAGCAGCAGCATATGGCCCGTGGACGAGACCGGAATGAACTCGGTCAGCCCCTCGACCAGACCCAGGATGATGGCCGCCAGCCAGTCCGACATGAAAACCCCGAAACAGGTCCGGGATCACGACGCGCCCGGTTCGCCTCACCCTTAGACCAACCGTCCCCGATTAGGCGAGAGGATGGCGAGCGGTTGGCTTTCCGCCATGATTGCGCGAGAAGAGGCCGCATATGACGACGCCCGCCCCCGCACCCCTGGAAGACGCCCACCTGGCCACGCGGCGCATCACTCGCCTGTCGGTCGGGGTCGCGGTGGTGCTGATCGCCATGAAGGCGTTTGCGCTCGGCGCCTCCGGCTCTGTCTCCATCCTGGCGACACTGGCGGATTCGGTGCTGGATCTGGCGGCGTCCCTGACGACCTTCTTCGCCGTGCGCTGGGCCGCCGCCCCGCCGGACGAGGATCATCGCTACGGCCACGGCAAGGGCGAGGCCCTGTCCGCCCTGGTCCAGGCCGGGCTGGTGTTCGCCTCGGCCCTGTTCATCGGCTGGGAGGGGCTGCAGCGCATCTTCGACCCGCGTCCCGTGACCTCGGGCGTCTGGGCGACCGGGATCATGGTCGTCGCCATCGCCGTCACCGCCTGGTTGGTGTGGATGCAGACCCAGGCTCTAAAGAAGACCGGCTCCCTCGCCGTCGCCGGCGACCGCGCCCACTATACGGCCGATCTGGCGGCGAACGTCGTGGTGCTGATCGGCGTGATCTCGGGCGCCTTCCTGGGCGCGCCGGGGCTTGATGCGGCGGCCGGCATCGTCGTCGCCGTCTGGCTGTTCTGGGGCGCCACCGGCATGCTGAAGGCCGCCGCCGATCACCTGCTGGACCGCGCCGTGCCCGAGGCCGACCGCGCCGCCATCACCCAGGCCGTCCTGGCCGACCCCCGCGTCTCGGGCGTGCATCAGCTGCGCACCCGCATGGCCGGCCAAGTGATGATGATTCAGATGCACGTCGACCTGGACGGCGCCCAGACGCTGGACGCCGCCCACGCCATCGTTGTCGCCGCCGAGAACCGGGTGCTGAGCCACTATCCCGCCGCCGACATCCTGATCCACGCCGACCCGCGCGGCCGTGCCCGTCCGCAGGTGGAAACGCCCGTCATCCCTGCGGCGGCGCCGGCCGAAACCAAAGCCGTCGAGACCCCTACCGGCCCCGCGCCAAAGGGCCCCTGGTCCTGACCTTGCGTCCAATTTCAATGCAGTAAACGCGCATTAACGGGTCCGGGCGCATCAACCCCTGATGGCCGACCCCTGCGTTCTCTTCCACTTCGCCTTCCAGCCCGCCTCGCGCGCCGCGCGCCTGGCCCTGGGCGAGGCGCGGATCGAATGGACCGACACCCCGGTCCGTCCGTGGGAGGCCGACTGCCCGGTCAACGACTTCAATCCGTCGGGCCTGCCGCCGGTGATCCAGACGATGGATCGCGGCCGTCCCCTGGTCCTGTGCGAACTGCCCGCCGTCCTGGGCTGGATCGAGGATCAGCAGAAGGGGCCGCTGCTGCTGCCCGCCGACCTCGCCGAACGCGCCGAGGCGCGCCGCCTGACCGGCTGGTTCGAGCGTCGCTTCACCGACGAGGTGGACTCGGTCCTGCTGCACGAGCGGATGGAGAAACCCCTGCTCAAGCTCGGCCCACCCGAGGCGCGCGCCCTGCGCGAGGGTCGCGACGCCCTGAAAGCCCATCTCGCCATGCTGGAGGACCTGGTCGCCGCCCGCGACTGGCTGGCCGGCCGCCGCCTCAGCCAGGCCGACCTGATCGCCGCCGCCCACCTGTCGGTGCTCGACTATTTCGGCGAGATCCAGTGGAAGACCTGGCCCGGTCTGAAGACCTGGTATTCCAAGCTCAAATCCCGCCCCTGCTTCCGCCCCCTGCTCGCCGACCGCTTCGTCGGCGTGCCGCCGTCGGGATGGTATGCGGACCTGGACTTTTAAAGCGCCTCGGCGCCCAGCCGTGCGATCCACAGCTTGGCGCGACTGACCAACTCATCCTTGCGCCGCAGATCGGAGATGTCCTCCGGCAGGCGGTCCAGCTGTTCGAAGCGGAAATCCTCGGGCGCGTGCGCCTTCCACGCCGCCTGAAGCGACCGATACGGACTGCCGCCGTGGCGCAGCGCGAACCACAGGCCGTTCTGTTCGGTGTCGATGTGGCGGCTCTTGCCAACCCAGGCCTGGCCCGTCGCGCTGCAGATCACGGCATAGACGCCGGCGATGGTCACCCGCTCCTTGTATTCGGCGATCAGGCTCTTGCGGCTTGCGGTCATGATGGCTTTCCTTATTATCCGGGTATTATCCTATCCGCTAATTTTATCCGGGTAAATATATGGACGACGAGATTCGCCGACTGGTGCTGTTCGACGGCCCCGACCGGATCGCCAAGGGGTCCGAAGCCGTGGTGTCGGCCGCCTTCCAAACCGCCCTGTCGGCCTCGCCACAGGCCGCGCTTCGCGTCTTCGACCTTCAAACCGGGCGCGCCGTCGATCTCGATCTGCGACCGGCGCCCCCGCCCCGGCGTGGCCGGCCGCGCCTGGGCGTCGCCGCGCGCGAGGTCACGCTTCTGCCCCGTCACTGGGACTGGCTGGCGGCCCAGCCCGGCGGCGCCTCGGCCGCCCTGCGCCGTCTGGTGGAGCAGGCCCGCAAGACCGGTGTCGACGACGATGCGCGCCGCCGCCGCACCGACGCCGCCTATGGCTTCATGGTCGAGATGGCCGGCGACGCCCCCGGCTTCGAAGAGGCCAGCCGCGCCCTCTTTTCAGGCGACCGCGACCGGCTCGCCGCCCTGATCACGCCTTGGCCCAGCGACATCCAGGCCCAGATCCTTGAACTGTTCGACGGCGAATGACCGTCTCCTCCCCACTTGTGGGGAGGGGGACCGCGAAGCGGTGGAGGGGCTCTTGAAGTCCCACTGGCGCCTGGGATGCGTTGAAGAACCCCTCCGTCACGGCGCGAAGACGCGCCGCGCCACCTCCCCGCTCCGCAGGGAGGAGACTTCATGCTATCCCCCGCCCCGTGTCCGAACGCCTGAAAACCTTCATCCGCCAGCGCGCGGCCGAGCTCGGCTTCGATGTCTGCCGTTTCGCCTCGGCGGCCGATGCCTGGCCGGCGGGCGAGCGGCTGCGGCATTTCGTGGACGAAGGCCGGCATGGCGACATGGAATGGATGGAAACGACGCTGGATCGCCGCCAGCACCCCACCGCCATGTGGGACGAGGCCAGGACCGCCATCGTCCTGGGCATGAACTACGGCCCCGAGGAGAACCCGCTGGACCAACTGGCCGACCGTTCGGCCGGATACATCTCGGTCTATGCGCGCGGCGACGACTATCATGAGGTCATCAAGGGCCGGCTGAAACAGCTGGCGGGCCAGATCGCGGCCCGTAACGGCGCCGACATCAAGGTCTTCGTCGACACCGCCCCCCTGATGGAAAAGCCGCTGGCCCAGCGCGCCGGCCTGGGCTGGCAGGGCAAACACACCAATCTTCTCAGCCGCACCCACGGCAACTGGCTGTTCCTGGGGACCATCCTGACCGCCGCCGAGATCGAGCCGGACGCGGCCGAGACCGAACACTGCGGCCGTTGCACCGCCTGTCTGGACGCCTGCCCGACCAAGGCCTTCCCCGCCCCGTTCCAGCTCGACGCCCGGCGCTGCCTGTCCTATCTGACCATCGAGTTCGCCGACCCCTGGCCGGTCGAGTTCCGCACCCTGACCGGATCGCGCATCTATGGCTGCGACGACTGTCTGGCGGTCTGCCCGTGGAACAAGTTCGCGCAGGAAGCGCGCGAGATCCGGCTCATGCCGCGCGAAGTCTTCGAAAGCCCACGCCTGCATGACCTGCTGGCGCTCGACGACGCCGCCTTCCGCGTCCTGTTCACCAAGAGCCCGGTCAAGCGCATCGGTCGCGACCGCTTCCTCAGGAACGTCCTCTACGCCGTCGGCAACTCGGGCGACGCGAGCCTGATCGGCCCGACGAAAGCCCTGCTGGCCGACCCCTCGCCCCTGGTGCGCGGCGCCGCCGTCTGGGCCCTGTCGCGACTGACATCCCCCGGCGAATTCGCGGCTCTGGCCAGCGCGACGGACGAGATCGATCCGCAGGTATTGGTGGAATGGCGGCGGCTCGAAACCACCTAGCCAGCGTATTTGCCGCACCAAACATAAGCAATTTCAATACTCTGAAGCGGACCAGCGACCGCTACCTTATCGCCCATGCGCGCTGGGTTATGATGCTGCCTTGGTCTTTGACATCCGCCCAACGACAGGACTGCAAGTCGCTCGCAAAAATCTGCACTAAAGTGAACTCAAAAAATTTGCAGTGCACTTTCCGTCTCCTCCCCGCTTCGCGGGGAGGGGGACCGCGAAGCGGTGGAGGGGCTCTTGAAGCCCCACAGACGCCTGCGATGCATCGCAGAACCCCTCCGTCACGTCGCCAAGCGGCGCCGCGCCACCTCCCCGCTTCGCAGGGAGGAGACAGTGGTCCTCACCCCATCGCCGTCGCAGCACCCGAACCTCCGCCCGGCACCTTGGCCACGTCCAGCAGTTTCAGCCGGAAGATCAGCACCGAGTTCGCCGGGATCTTGGGGCTGCTGCGTTCGCCATAGCCCAGCTCGGGCGGCACATAGAGCAGCCATTCGTCGCCGACGCGCATCTTCTGCAGCGCCTCGGTCCAGCCCTTGACCACTTCCTCGGGCGTGAAAACGGCCGGCGCGCCGCGCGCGAACGAGCTGTCGAACACGCTGTTGTCGACCAGCTTGCCCTCGTAATCGACCTTGACCAGGTCGTTGCGGTCCGGGCTGACGCCGCTCGCCGGCCCCGCCTGCACCACCTTGTATTGCAGGCCGCTGGGCAGGGTCACGACGCCCTCGGCCTTGGCGTTCTCGGCCATGAAGGCGACTGCCTCGGCCTTGCCCGCGTTCGGATCGACCGGCTCGGCCTGGCCGCAGCCCGCCAGCAAGAAGGCCGCGACGATTGCCGCCTTACCCCATCCGAAGTTCATAGCCGCGTTCCTTCAAGGCCTCGCCGATCTCGTCGGCGTGGGCGCTATCGCGCGTTTCGACCATGATGTCGAACTCGGCGCCCTTGGCCGGCACGTCCAGCGCCAGGCGGTTGTGGACCACGTCGATGATGTTGCCGCCTAGCCCCCCGATCACCGCCGCCATGGCCGAAAGCATGCCCGGCCGATCGTCGCCCAGGATGCGGTAAACCAGCAACCTCCGTTCACGGACCATCTCGCGGTTCAGCACCACGGCCAGCATCCGCGCGTCGATGTTTCCGCCGCACAGCTCCAGCCCGACCTTCATCCCCTTGAACCGCTCGGGATAGGCCAGCAGGGCCGCCAGGCCGCCGGCGCCCGCGCCCTCGGACACCGTCTTCTCATAGGTGACGTAGTGGGCGACGGCCCGTTCGAAGTCCGCCTCCTCGCAGACGAAGACCTCGTCCACCAGCGGGTCGGCGAGGGCGAAGGGGATGTCGCCCACCGCCTTGATGGCGATGCCCTCGGCGATGGTCTGGCCGGTGCAGACCGGCGGCAGACCGGCCCGGCGCGCAGTGAAGGACGGATAGCGCGCGGCCTCGACCCCAAACACCTTGATGTCCGGCTTCATCGCCTTGGCCGCAATGGCGCAGCCGGCGATCAGCCCGCCGCCGCCGATGGGGATGATCAGGGCCTCGACCTCGGGCGCATCCTCCAGGAACTCGATCGCGCAGACCCCCTGGCCCGCCACGATGCCCGCGTCGTCGAAGGCCGAGACGAAGACATAGCCCTTTTCCGCCTCCAGCCGCTTGGCCTCCTCGGTCGAGCCGGTGAAGTCCAGCCCCTCGATCACCACGGTCGCCCCATGCGAGCGCGTGCCGTTGATCTTGGCGAAGGGCGTGCCCTCGGGCATCACGATGGTGACCGGCACGCCCAGTCGTCCCCCGTGATAGGCCAGGGCCTGGGCGTGGTTGCCGGCGCTGGCCGCCACCACCCCGCGCCTGCGCTCGTCCGGCGTCAGCATCAGCAGCCGGTTCAGGGCGCCCCGCTCCTTGAAGCTGCCGGTGAATTGCAGGTTGTCGAACTTGACCCAGACCTCGGCCCCGGTCAGCTGCGACAGCTTGCGGGAATAGCGGGTCGGGGTGTGGTCGACCTGGCCTGCGATACGGGCGCGGGCGGCTTGGATGTCGGCGAAGGTGACGGTCATGCGGGCGTTTCCGAGCTGTCGCGCCTCGACGAATGGGCGCGTTGTCGGGCCTGTTTCGCGCGTTGTCGGGCCGGGGTCCAGAGGCGGGCATGTTGACCGTGGAAGTCGAGTGCCGGGTCGTGCGATAGTGGGCTTGGTCGTCCCCCGCGACCGTGACGATCATCGGAGAAGCCCCCTATGTCGATCCGCCCCTTCGCCGCGCCCGGCCTCGCACTGGCCCTCGCCGCCGCAGCCCTTTCGGCCTGTGCGCCCACGACCGGCGGCGGCCTGCCGAACGGTGGCCCCGCCGCCTTCAACGAGAGCGATTTCGGCTGGTCCCAGATGCCCGGCCGCAACAGTATCCAGGGCCAGGTCGCCTTCGCCCAGGATGGCAAGACCTTCTCCTGCGTCGGCTCGGCCGGCCTGACGCCGGACACCCCCTACACCCGCGCCCGCTTCCGCACCCTGTACGGCTCCACCGAGCGCGCCGCCGTCCCAGCCGCCGTGGTCCGCGCCCGCACCGTGCCGGACGCCAACGCCAACTACAGCAGCTATGTCCGCTCGGAACGCTGCGAGAACGGGCGGGTCCGCTTTGACGGCCTGCCCGACGGCGGCTGGTTCCTGATCGTGCCCGTGACGTCGGGCGATGCGCCCCTGGTGCTGATGCGGTCGGTTCAGACGCGCGGCGGCCGGGTCGTCACCGTCACCCTGTGACCCGATAGAGCCATGTCACGAAGATGCGACCGCGGTAACGCGGATCGCCATCTTCTGACCACGAGCGCCCCGGACTGATCGCCGCTTCTGTGCGAGAGTTCGGGGAGCGCTTTTCATGTCCCAACACAACATCATAGGGTCCGAGGCCTTTACGCGAGGGCCGTCGGTCATCATCCGCAAATATAAGGCCGGCGGCATGCGTCGCCGCCGTTCCAAGACCATCGCGACCTTCATCGCCGGCGCGGGCGCCATGCTGGTGGTCGGCCTGATCACCGCCGCCGCCGTCTATGGACCGACCATGGCCGGCGGCTGACGCCCGGCTGGCCCTCAAGCCAGCCAGACCATCATGCGGGTGTCCGCCTCGGCCCGACGCGCCTTGCTCCACGCCCGGCGCGTCTCGCCGGTGTAGAGGAAGCCCGCCTTCTCCAGCACGCGACCGGACGCCGGGTTGTCGGCGAAATGCCCGGCGACCAGCGCCCGACGCTTCCACTTGCGGCTGGCCCAGACCAGGGCGGCGTCCAGCGCCTCGGTAGCGAAGCCCCGGCCCCAATACTCCCGCCCGATCCAGTAACCCGCCTCCGGCACGCGATCCTCGCCCTCGAACAGGCCGATCACCCCGATCGGGCCGACGTCCTCGTGGTCGATGACGAAGGTGTTGGCCCGTCGTGGATCCTGAGACGCCACCTGCAGCACGAAGTCGTCGGCATGGCCGATGTGGAAGGGGTGGGGCATGCGCTTGGTCATGCGCGCGATGTCCAGGTCGTTGGCCAGGGCCGCGATGCGCGGCGCGTCCTGGGGCGCGGGCGCACGCAACACCAGGCGCCGGGTCTCGACGACGGGAGAGGTTTCGATGACGCACATGGGCGTTGCCTCGGATCTTCAACCGTCTCCTTGAAGGGCTCGGACGGTCTTCGAGGCGGGGAAACGCAAACGGGGAGCCTGGTGATCCAGACTCCCCGCGGAATATAATCCCTGGTCCGGACCGGCTGCTTTCAGAAGCAACGCCGATCCAGGAAGGTCCAGATCGCGTTACTCGGCGGCCATCGCCACTTGGGCGTCGTCATTGGCCGCGAGGATCGACACGTAACAACGGCCGCCCGCTTTCTTGGTGAATTTCACCGCGCCGTGCGTCAGGGCGAACAGGGTGTGGTCGCGGCCCATGCCGATGTTCTCACCCGGGTGGAAGGTGGTGCCGCGTTGGCGCACGATGATGTTGCCGGCCAGCACGCGCTCGCCGCCATACTTCTTCACGCCAAGGCGCTTCGACTCGGAGTCGCGACCGTTACGCGACGAACCACCGGATTTCTTGTGAGCCATCTTGCCGCTCCGTCTTTCTTGAGTGTCCTACCGGCCTTTCGGCCTACTGAGGACGTCACTCTGAACTGTCTGGCGCCGTGAGGCGCCGGTGAATGTCTTAGGCTTCGTCGCCGGCGGCTTCAGCCTTGGGCGCGGCCTTCTTCTTGGCCGGGGCCTTCTTGCCAGAGTCTTGGGCGGGAGCCGAGCTCTCGACCACGACGCCCTTGACCTCGGCGCCGTCAACGTCGGTCACGACCGTCGAGGTCGAACCCAGCGAAGACGAAGCGTCGCGCGTGGCCAGGTTGCGGGCCCGCAGGTTGATCTCGGCCTTGGTGGTCAGATCGACCGTGCCGTCCCACGTGGCGGTCTCGCCGGCGCCGTCGATGCCGGTGATGCGCAGGACCGATTCCATCTGGCGGTGGCCGTTCGTACGGCGATAGCCCTGGCGACGGGTCTTCTTGAAGATCTTGATCTTCTCACCCTTGCGGGTCTCGACCAGGGTCGCACCGACGAAGGCGCCGTCG
Organism: Brevundimonas sp.; assembly: GCF_041648115.1. Taxonomy (GTDB): domain Bacteria; phylum Pseudomonadota; class Alphaproteobacteria; order Caulobacterales; family Caulobacteraceae; genus Brevundimonas. The sequence goes on along the minus strand of NZ_JBAZPR010000005.1, from coordinate 72,804 downwards.
ATCAGGGGGGCGCCCAGGGTCACGCCCTTGTCGCCGCCCAGCATCAGGACGCTGTCGAACTTCAGCTCCGAGCCGGCGTCGCCGTCGAGCTTTTCGACGACGATGGTGTCGCCCGGTTGGACCCGGTACTGCTTGCCGCCGGTCTTGATCACCGCGTACATGTTGAAGCCTCAGCGCAAACGCAAAAAAAGATACGCCGTCCGAGGGCACCCCGGGCGGCGAAGAGCGGCGACATATACGGAAGGGTGTCTGAGAGTCAACGCCGAACCCGGCGGAAATTCAGCCCCGGACGGATTATCCCCCGTCGTCGCGGCCTCTGACGCCTCAGTCCCCGGACTCAATCCAGGGCGCAGATGTCGGGCAGGCCGCGCAGGGTTCCAGCGTGGTCCAGGCCATAGCCGACCAGGAAGCGGTTCGGCGCCTCCCAGCCGACGAAGTCCGGTTCCGGCGCACGGGGCGCGGGCCAGGGCTTCCTGGCGAAGACGCAGGTCAGGACCTCGGACGCGCCGGCCTCTTTGGCGATGCGGACCGCCTCGGCCAGCGACAGGCCGGTGTCGAACACGTCGTCCAGTATAAGGACGCGACGCCCGGCTATCGGGCGCTGGAACGGGGCATAGACGTCGATGCGGCCCCGGCTGGTCTGTTCGTCGCCGTAAGAGGCCAGCCACAGGGCGTCGAAGCGGACGTTACGGCCGACACGCGACAGGGCGCGGGTCAGGTCGGCGGCGAACCACAGGCCGCCGGTCAGCAGCACGGCGGCGACGGTCTCGTCGTCGATCACCGGGGCGATACGCTGGGCGAGGTCGGCAACGATGCGCGCCACCTCGGCCTCGGGCAAAAGAACGGTCGGCGTCGGGGAGGGATCAGCCATGATGCGAGGCCGATACCGCCTCACCCTGCCCCTTGTCCACCGCCCCCACGGGTCGCGCATCGATCGGCGCCGCAGTGTTCGGCGCATCGGCGCCGGGGGCCGTCGCCGAACGCAGACCCTGGGACGACGCCGAACCCGCCGGCGCATGGTCGTCGGCAAGCGGGGCGGCGTGAGCGGGCGTCGCCGCCTTCTCATGTTCGTCATTGCCGGCCGCAGGCTTGGCCGGGGCGGCTTTCGCGGGCGCGAAGTCCACGCCGATGCCGGCGCCGTGTCCGCCCGGATCGGGGATCAGGGCGGCGAATCCCTGGACCTTGCCCGGCAAGACCGGCGCGGCGTCGATCTGAACGATCTTGAAGCCCACCTCGGCGCCGTTGGCGTCCACCAGGGCGACGCGGACGGGCGGCGACACGATCTCGACGTCGCGCACATTGCGAATGGCGCCGGACACCACCACCATGCCGGGATGGCCGGGCGCCGCCTTGGCGGTCAGGGCCTCAAAGTCCAGCCCGACCGGGTTCACCGTCGCGCCGAAGAATTTGTAGGCCGAGGCCGCCTTGGGGAAGGCCTGGACGATCTCGATCCGGAACAGGAAGGCCGCCACGATCAGACCGATGAAGATGCTGGCCAGGCCCGCCCAGACGACGCCGTGGGCGGCGGCGCGACGCAGCTTCTTCTGGCGGTCGGCGCGAGCGCGGAAGGCGCGGGGCAGTTCGGGAGCGGGCGTCTCGGCCAGACTGGCGGTGGGCGCAGGCTCCGGTTCGGGAGCGGCGGGGGCGACGACCGGCTCGGGCGTCAGGGTCAGTTCCAGCGGCTCGTCGGGCGTGGCGCGCCACACTTCGCCGCACGACTGGCACCGGACCTTGCGGCCGTCCGGCCCGACCGCGTCGTCACGAATGAAATAGCTGGTGGCGCAGGCCGGGCAGGTCAGTATCATGTGGCTGACTGCGAGGCTGTCGCCCCCTCCCGTAAGGCGCGACGCCGCGCCCTGTTCCTGAAACACATACCATGCCGCCCTCGCCCGCCGAACCCGCCCCCGTGACTGAGACCGTTCGCCTGTCGGGCGTCGGTTTCGGCTATGCGGGTGCGCCCGACGTGCTTCGGGACATTAACCTCATTCTGCCGCGTGGCTCTTTCCACTTCCTTACCGGGCCGTCCGGGGCCGGAAAGTCTTCGCTGCTGCGTCTGCTGACGCTGGCGGACCGGCCCAGGACGGGAACCCTCCGCCTGTTCGGATCGGATGTCACCCATATCGACCGGCGCGACATCCCCGCCTTTCGACGGCGCATGGGAGTGGTGTTCCAGGATTTCCGCCTGCTGGACCACCTGTCCGCCTTCGACAATGTCGCCCTGCCCCTGCGCCTGGCCGGCGGGTCGGAGGCCGACTACGCCGCCGATGTGCAGGAGATGTTGAAATGGGTCGGCCTGGGTCGCAGGATGGATGCGCGGCCTCCCGCCCTGTCCGGCGGCGAGAAACAGCGGCTGGCCATCGCCCGCGCCGTCATCACCCGGCCCGGCCTGATCGTGGCGGACGAACCGACGGGCAGCGTGGACGCCGTCATGGCCGACAAGCTGTTGCGGCTGTTCCAGTCGCTGAACAAGCTGGGGGCCACCGTCCTGATCGCCAGCCATGACGAGGCCCTGGCCCAGAGGTCGGGCGCACGCGTCCTGCGTCTGGACGCCGGGCGTCTGAGCGAACCGTCGCGGGTCGCCGCATGATCCGCCAACCCCGAATAAGATTGGCCGATTTCAGCCTGTCCAGCCGCCGGCCCGGCCTGCTGCCGCCCGCCGCAGCCGGTGAGCCGTGGCTGATGACCGTCATCGCGGTCCTGTGTTTCCTTGCGTGTTTAGCCGCCGTCGCCGCATCGGCCGCCGACCGCGCCGCCCACGGCTGGGCCCGGCAACTGGGCGCCGAGGCTACGGTGCAGGTGCGCTCCAGCGTCGGCGAGACCGGCGACACCGCCGCCGCCCGCGCAGCCGAAACCCTGTCGGGTGTCGACGGGGTCGAGGAGGCCGCCGCCCTGAGCCGCAAGGCGGCAGAGGACCTGCTGCGCCCCTGGCTGGGCGACGCGGTCCTGCCCGACCTGCCCGTGCCGCATCTGGTGACGGTGCGGCTGAACGCCCAGGCGCCGGCCAGCGCCGTGACCCTGAGCCGCGCCCTGGCCGAAGCCGGGCTGGACGCGACCGTGGACGACCACAGCCTGTGGCGCAGCGAGGTCGAGCGGTCCGCCGCCCTGATCACGGCCCTGGCCGGCGCCGCCTTCCTGGCCATCGCCTTCGCCGCCGCCGCCGCCATCGCCTATGCGACCCGCGCGGGTCTGGCGGCCGGGCAAGGCGTGATCGAGACCCTGAGCCTGAACGGGGCGACCGACGGCGCCATCGCCTGGCTGTTCCAGCGGCGATTCGGCCTGATGGCGGCGGGCGCGGGCGCGATTGGGGCCGGGCTGGCGGCGATCCTGCTGGCCTTGCTGAGGTTCCTGGGAGGATCGGACGGGCTGTCGGCGGCCTTGCCGATCACCTGGAGCGACCTGGCGCTGCTCTCGCCATGCCCGCTGCTCGCGGCTACGGTTGCGGTTCTCGCGGCGAGATTCGCCGCCATGCGGGTGCTGGCGTCAGGCAGGCCGACAGAACGGGGAGGCGCATGAGACTGTTGAGCGTCATCGCCATCGCGGCCCTGATCTGGCTGGTCGGCCTGTTCGCCTTTGCGCATCGGGTGCGCGAGCTGACGCCCGCCGACGATCCCGCGCGCGCCGACGCCATCGTCGCCCTGACCGGCCCGTCGTCCGAACGGGTCAACACCGCCATCCGCCTGCTGGAACAGGGCAAGGGCGAGCGGGTGCTGATCTCGGGCGTCAACCGCGAGGTCCGCCGCCAGGAGCTGCGTGAGCTGACGCCCGGCTCCAGCCGTCTGTTCAACTGCTGCGTCGATCTGGGCTTCGAGGCCGAGGACACCGTCGGCAACGCCCAGGAGATCGCCGCCTGGACCCGCGCCAAGGGCTATCGCAGCCTGATCGTGGTCACCTCCGACTATCACATGCCGCGTTCGCTGGTCGAAATCCGGGGCCAGTTGCCGGGCGTGAAACTGACGCCCTACGCCATCTCCACCCCGTCGCTGGACAATGCGCGCTGGTGGCGGGCGGCGGTGACGGCGCGGCGCATGACGCTGGAATATATGAAATATCTCGCCGTTCTGGGCCGCGAGGGCGTGCGTCGCATCACCCGCGACCGACCCGCCGCCGTGACGACCCCCACCGACACGTCTCCTGACGAAAAGGCCCCTGCCTAAGTGAACACCCTGCGTTCCCTGCTCTTCACCGCCTGGCTCTATCTGTCGATGCCGGTCGTCGCCGTCGGCCTGTCGCCTGCCTTGCTGCTGTCTCACCGCTATGCCCAGGGGGTGTGCCGGCTGTGGGCCAAGATCGTCCTGTTCGGCCTGCGCTGGATCGCCGGGATCAAGGTCGAGGTGCGCGGGCTGGAACACGCGCCGTCGGGCGCCGCCCTGATCGCGTCGAAACACCAGGGGATGCTGGACATCGTGGCCCTGCTGGCCGTGCTGCCCGACGCCTGTTTCGTGATGAAGAAGGAGCTGATGCCCCTGCCCTTCTTCGGCTGGTTCGCCTGGAAGGCCAAGATGATCGCGGTGGACCGCGCCGGCCACGCCAAGGCCCTGAAGGACATGACCCGCCAGGCGCGCGAGCGCCTGTCCGAAGGCCGCCAGATCGTCATCTTCCCCGAGGGCACGCGCAACGATCCGGGCGTGCCCGGCGACTACAAGCCCGGCGTCGCCGCCATCTATCGCGATCTGGAGGGCTCCTGCTGGCCCGTCGCCACCAACTCCGGCGTTTACTGGCCGGCCCACGGCTGGCGGCGCTATCCCGGCGTGGTCGTATTTGAATTCCTTGAGCCCATACCGGCCCAGCTGAAGCGGGGCGCCATGATGGCGTTGCTGGAAAGTCGCATCGAGACGGCTTCGTTGGCGCTGCTGGAGCCAAAGGCATAGCTCAGGCGTATTGGCACTTCCGATTTCGTCCTTTTAGGAAACCTCCCCGTATGTTCCTGCGTTCCTTCGCCCTGACGACAGCCGCTGCCTGCGCCTTTGCCGGCTCCGCCCTCGCCCAGTCGCAACCCTATGGGCAGCTTCGTCCCGCGCCCCAGGGCTGGACCGTCGATCTGGGCGCGGGCGTCCTCTATCGCAACGACAGCAACGGCGACACGGGCTCGAAGACGACCGTCGCTCCGTGGGTCTCGGCCAACTATCGCGATCTGGTCTATCTCAGCCCTATGGACGGCCTGGGCTGGAACGCGATCAAGACCGACGACTTCCGCGCCGGCCTGCAACTGCGCCCGCGCTTCTCGGCCGACGACATCGAAGGCCTGACGCTGGACCGCCCCGACTTCGGCGCCGATGTCGCCGCCTATGCCTACAAACGCCTGCCCGGCAACATCGTGGTCGGCGGCCGGGTCAGCCGCGGCGTGACGGGCGTCAGCGAGGGCACCGAATACTACGCCTCTGTCGGCCATCAGCGCGTGACGTCGGTCGGCCTGCTGAACGCCTCGGTCTATGTGCGAGGCGGCGACGCCAAACTGGCCGATGCCTATTATGGCGTCAGCACCGCCGAGGCGACGGCGAACGGCATCAGCGCCTATTCCCCCGGCGGCGGCCTGCAAGGCGCGGGCGCCAGCCTGTTCCTGCTGGTTCCGATCGGCGACAAATGGGGCGCCGGCGCTCTGGTCAACTACGAACGCCGTTTGGGCGACGTCGCCGACAGCCCCCTGTCCCAGGAAGACGACACGATCCGCACGGGCGTCTTCGTCGCCCGCCGCTTCGGCGGCTGACGACAGAACGGCGGCGGTGGATGCGGCCGCCGTCCCTTGCTTCGATCAGGTCGCCGCGAACTCGCTCAGCGCGTCGATCACGGCGCGGTTCTGGTCTTCGGTGCCGATGGTGATGCGCAGGGCCTGGGGCAGGCCGTAACCGCCGACCGGGCGCACGATGATGCCCTTGGTGTTTAGATACTCGTTGGCGGCGGCGGCGCGTTCGGCGCCTTCGAACATCACCAGCACGAAGTTGCCGGCGCTGGGCAGCACCTCCAGGCCGAAGCCACGCAGGGCCTGGGTCAGGCGCGGCTTCCAGTTCGACACCAGTTCGCGCGACGCCGTCTGGTGCGCCTCGTCGAACAGGGCGGCGGTCGCGGCGTCGACGCCCGGAACCGAGACGTTGAACGGCAGGCGGATGCGGTCGATAGCCTCGGCGACCTTCAGCGGCGCATAGCCGAAGCCGATGCGCAAACCGCCCAGGCCATGGATCTTGGAGAAGGTGCGTGTGACCACGATGTTCTGTGCGTCGCGGGCCAGCGGGAATGCGGTCTCCCAGTCGGCCTCGGTCACATATTCCGCATAGGCCTCGTCCACGACCAGAATGATGTGGGGCGCCAGCGCGGCGTGCAGGCGGCGGATTTCCTCGCCCGTGTTGTAGCTGCCGGTCGGATTCGACGGGTTGGAGACATAGACGATCCTGGTCCGGTCATCGACCTGGGCCAGCAGCGCATCGACCTCGGCCTTGAAGTTCGGCTCGGGCGCCAGCTTGACCTGGGCCTCGCAGCCCAGGGCGCTGATCCGGTAGGCCAGGAAACCGTACTGGCCGCAGACGATGTTGTCGCCGGCCGTCAGATAGGTCTGGTTCAGCAGGGCGAAGACCTCGTCCGAGCCGTTGCCGAAGATCAGGCGTTCGGGCTCCAGGCCGTGGATCTCGGCCGCCGCGTCGCGCAACTTGGTTGCGCGGCCGTCGGGATAGACGTGGATGTTCTTGATCGCGGCCTCATAGGCGGCGCGCGCCTTCTCGCCCGCGCCCAACATGTTCTCGTTCGAGGACAGTTTCAGCGGCTCGGCGACGCCGGCGATGGACGACTTGCCGCCGACATAGGGGGCGATGTCGAGGATGCCGGGCTTGGGGGCGGGCGCGTCGGTCATGGGAAACCTTGAACTAATAGATGGGGGCGGCGCCGATGACGCCGTTCAGGCGGCCGGGCGCGGTCTTCAGCCGCCCGTCCTCGGCCTGCACATAGCCCGTCAGCATGAACAGCTTCAAGCCGCCCGCCGCCGCCAACGGATCGGCGACCAGACCGGCCTCGCCCAGGGCCTCGACGATCTTGGTCTCGGACCAGCCGCTGTCGGTGACCCAGAAGCTGCGGTCGTCGCCGGTCGGGCCAGACATGTCCGTGGACACCACGAAGGCCTGGGGTCGGCCGCGTCGGTCGTCCGGCAGGGCGGCGACGATCTTCAGTTCGGGCCGGGCCAGCAGCCGCCCCCACCACGGCCGGTCGGGCGACAGGTCGATCACCGCGCGCGACCCGGCCTCGACCGCCTTCAAGGCGTCGTCCGCCGACATCGGTCGCGCGCCCAGACCATAGCGGTCGGTCGCCAGAGCCTGAGCCACGCCGCCGCAGACGACGACGGCCGCGCCGGTCGCGACCTCCAGCCGGCCCCACACCGCCTTGACCGCCCCCGCTTCGGCGGGCGACGCGTCGTCCAGCAATTGGCGCAGGGCGATGGCCGAGGCGTCGACCCGGTCGCGCGTCCCAGCCGCGACCCGCGCGCGCACTGCGTCGACCAGGGCGCGATCCAGCGCCAGCAGGGCCTCGTTCGTTTCGGGTTCGTCCAGCAGGGCCATCAGAACAGCTTGGGCGCCGGGGCCAGGGGGAAGGGACCGAGCCAGGTGCGGCCGTCGCGGAACACCAGCGTCAGAGGCAGTTGCTCCTGACCCGTCGCCTCGGCGGCGCCCGCCGCAGCGGCGGCCCCGGCCGCGCCGATCCGGTTGACCGGCCCCTGTCGCGTCGCCATCAGGCCGGCCAGCGCGGGCAGAGGTTTCTGCGCCTGCAGCTCGACCTGGCCTGTCAGCCGACCGTTCGCGTCGGCCCTCAGCACGGCGCTGGTCAAGGTGGCGCGGCTGTCGCCCGCCTGAAGGTCGCCGCGCACATTGCGGAACGTCCCGCCCGCCTTCGTCCAGGCCGAGAAGACCCCGGCCGCATCGCCGCCCGTCTTCAACAGGCTGGCCTGGCCGATCACGGCCTCAAGCTGGGTGGTCAGGCGGCCGTCCTGGGCGAAGCCTTCGACCGGGCCATCGGCACGCCCTTGGCCGTCCACCAGACGGAACATGACATCGACGTCGTCGGTCGGCGTGGTCGAACCTTCCAGATGCGGCCGGGCGTAGAATTCGATCCGCGCGGCGCGGGCGATGGGGAAGGGTTCGGCGCCGGTCTGGGTCGTGAAGACCGGATTGACCATCTCCAGCGCCAGATTGGGCCAGCGCTGGTCTATGCCGCTGGCGCTCATGCGGATGGCGTCGCCCTTGACCGCGACCTCGCCCTTGCCGGCGCGGGTCAGCATCAGCCCCTGCGGCGCCACCACCACCCATTTGGTCGGCTGATAGGCGTTGGCCTCGGCGTTCAGTTCGGCCGCATTGATCGCATGCCCCGACGGCGTCTCGACCACCAGCTGGGTCAGGCCGACACGGGTGCGGAAGGGCCAGCCGGAGATCGTCTTGCCCGCGAACCGCACGTCCCAGCCGTCCTGACGCAGGGTCTGGACCTGGGCCTCAAGCCGCGTGTCGATCTGGCGCGTCAGAAAGACCCACCAGCCGGTCCAGGCCGCCAAGGCGATCAGCACGAGGATAAAGGGCGCATAAAGGCCCTTGCGGCTGGGTCGCTTGGTCGTGGCTTCGGTCATGCCGGAGCCTATAGCGCGCCGCTCCATGGCGTTCTAGGCGGTCAGGTCAGCCAGCACCGCATCCGCGACGCTGCGCGCATCCTCCGGCGCGATGCCAAGCAACAGCCCGCGCTGGCCTGCATTGATCAGCACCTGATCGAACAGAATGGCCGTCTCGTCCATCGCGGTCGGCACGGCCTTCTTCTGGCCGAAGGGGCTGACCCCGCCGACCTTGTAGCTCGTCAGCCGTTCGGCGTCGGCGGGCTTCATCATCTGGGCCGACTTGCCCCCCAGCACCGCCGCCAGCTTCTTCATGCTGACCTCGCAGTCGGAGGGCACGATGACGCACGCGGGCGCGCCATCGACCAGAACCATCAGCGTCTTGAACACCTGTTCCGGCGCAATCCCCAAAGCTTCGGCCGCTTGCAATCCCACGCGCGGCGCATCGGGATCGTAATCGTAGGGATACAGATCGAAGGCGACCCCGGCCTTGGTCAGGGCGACGGTCGCGGGCGTGGTCTTGGACATCCTAAGTCGTCTCGGGGTTCAGGAAGCTGCGGGTCAGTTCCACCGCATCGGCCAGGCCCATGCGCTGGACCTCGGTTCCCGGCGGCAGGCTGGCGAACAGGCGTGTCGGCGTGGCGGCGTCCAGCATCAGGAACACCCCCTTGTCGTCGCCGCGCCGGATCAACCGCCCGAAGGCCTGGGCGATGCGGGCGCGAGCGAGCGCATCATCATAGCCCTTGCCGCCCAGCCGTTCGCGCCGCGCCTTGTGCAGCAGATCCGGGCGCGGCCACGGCACGCGGTCGAAGGCCAGGACACGCAGCGACCGTCCCGGCACGTCCACCCCGTCACGCACGGCGTCGGTGCCCAAGAGGCACGAGTTCTCCTCGACCCGGAACATGTCCACCAGCGCCCCGACCTCCAGCGGATCGACGTGTTGGGCGTAAAGCGGCACGCCGGATTTCGCCAGGTCCGGCCCCAACCGTTCATAGACCGCCTTCAGCCGGCGAATGGCGGTGAACAGGCCCAAGCCCCCGCCCCCCGCCGCCAGGAACAGTTCGCGCATCGCCGCCGCCGTCTGTCGCGGATCGTCCTTGACCAGATCGTTGACGACGATGACCCGGCTGTTGGCCGCATAGTCGAACGGGCTTTCGACCTTGAGGGTGCGGGGCGGATCGATCAGACGGGCCGATCCGGTCCGCATCCGCGCCAGATCGAACGGATCTTCCTGCATCGGATCGGACAGGGTCGCCGAGGTCACCAGCACCCCGTGCGACGGCACGATCACGGCGGCCTCCAGCGGCACGGTCGGGTCGATCCAGTGGCGACGCAGGGCCACGTCGTGGATGCGGCCGAACGCCGTCTCGGCCGATAGCCAGTCGACGAAATCGGGATCCGGCTGATCTCCCCCGTCCTCCAGCGCGGCCAGCATCGACCGCCACCCCGGCAAGGTCATGCGCGCGCGTCGGTCCAGACCGCGCAGCGCCCCCTCGATCCGCGACCGCTGAGAGCCGTCCAGCTCGGCCGCCTCGTCATCCAGAATGTCCTCCAGATGCCGCGACAGGGCCAACAGTGGCGCCTCAATGGCGGCCAAAGCCTGGGCCGCCGCACGGGCGGTCTCGGCGACCGAATCGGTCACGGGCTTCAGCGCGCACTCCATGCCGAACTCGGGCCCGCCGTAAGTATTGGTCTCGGCGGTGCGTGCCCGAAGTTGATCCAACGCGGCAGCCAGGAAGGCCTCGATCGGGCCGATCGGATTGACCTCGCCAGACGCAGGCGCGACCCGGCCCGACACGCCTTCGCCCGGCAACGCCGCCGAGGCGCGGATGGCGTCCTGAAGCGCCTTCAACGCCGCGTCATTGTCGCCGACCATGTCGCCCAGCCGCTGCTCCAACCCGCGCCCGCGACGCCCCCGCCCCTCCGGTCCGCGGATCCAGCGGCGCAGCTCGGCCGCCTCCTGGCCCGACAGACAGGCGGAAAAGGCGCTGTCGGCGGCATCGAACAGATGGTGGCCCTCGTCGAAGACGATCCGCTTCAGGGCCGCCGTCTCGCCGTCCTGCTTCTGGCCCCGCGCCGAGCGCGCGCCGTCGAACGCCGCCTGGGTCAGAACCAGGGCGTGGTTGGCGATGACCAGGTCCGCGCGGCGGCTGGCGCGAATGGTCTTCTCCACGAAACAGGTGCGGTAGTGCGGACAGGCCGCATGGACGCATTCGCCGCGCCGATCCACCAGGTTCGCCGCGCCCGCCGCATGGGCCGCCGGCATGGCGAACAGGCCGGGCAGCCAGCCGGGAAAGTCCCCGCCCGTCATGTCGCCGTCGCGCGTATGCAGCGCCCATCGCCCGGCCAGCGCCAGACCGATCAGGTCGCCGTTCCCCAGCTGGGCCGCCTGCACCATGTCCTGCAGGTTCAGGACGCACAGATAGTTCTCGCGCCCCTTGCGGATCACCGCCTTCTTCTTGCGTTCGGCCGGATCGGGCCACAGCGAATGGCTCTCGCGGTCGATCTGGCGCTGCAGGGCGCGGGTATAGGTCGAGATCCAGGCCGCCCCCTGGTTCCGCTCGGCCCACAGGGAAGCGGGCGCCAGATAGCCCAGGGTCTTGCCCGTGCCGGTCCCCGCCTCGGCCAGCAGCACGCGGGGCCGGCCCTCCTCGTTGCGAGGCGAAAAGGCGAAGGCGACCTCGGCGGCGTAATCCGATTGGGTCGGTCGCGTCTCGTCCAGACCAGACGCCTGAAGCAGTTTCTCCAGCCGGATACGCGCACTCTCGCTGTCGACCGGTGCCGATCCCGCCTCGCCGCGCGGGGCCTCGTCCTCCCATTCGGTCAGGCGCGACCAGACATCCAGACCAGACCCGCGATGCTGGCGCGCCCGCACCCCGCCGGCCTCCAGCGCCTGCACCACCCGCTCGCCCCAGGCCCAGCCCGCGCGCTGCATCGTCAGCGCCAGGACATAGGCCGCCTCGCGCTCGGGATAAGCCGCTTGAGCCAGTTCGCGCAGCAACAGGCCCGCCGCCTCGCGCAGGGCCTCCGCCTGTTCCTCCGCCGATTTCGGCTCGGCCAGGCCCAGCGACAGGGCCAGCCCCGTCGGCGACGGCGCACAAAACCGCGCCGGCCGCACGAAGGCGTAAAGCTCCAGCACATCCATCAGTTCGGGTGACCTCGGCGGCGGCGTCAGCCCCAGCCGCCGCGCCGTCAGCGACGCATGCGCCACCATCACCGGCCCGGTCGTGAACACCCCCTCGGCCGCTCCTCGCCCGATCTTCCTCGCCCCCGCCTCGTCGCACACCGCACCCGAGCCGGGCGGCGTGGCGAGCGCAGGCGGCAGCCCCGCCCACGGCTCGGCGCCGGTCAGGCGGGTTTCAGCGATGACGGATTCGTCGGACACGAGCGATAGATAGCGACGTCGGGACTGAAACGGAACGGGAACATCTGGCGACTGACGCTCTGACACGCTAATTGTAAGTCATGGCTCGAAAGATGAAGCTTTTTACTCCGATGGGTCTGTCAGCCGTGATCCTACTGATGACGGGGCTCATCGTCCTGATGGGGCTAATCGCTGGACCTAAACTCAGCAGCTTCATCGCACAGGATTCATGCCTCGACGCGGGCGGTGCATGGAACGGTCACGCCTGCACGGGCGCTCGGTCGGGGTGACGCCCCTTCCCCCTCTCTTCGCCGACTGGTTTGCGCAGCGCGGCTGGTCGCCTCGGCGGCATCAGTTGGAGATGATCGCGGCGGGTGAAGCGGGCCGACACGCGCTGCTGGTCGCGCCGACCGGCGGGGGCAAGACGCTGGCGGGTTTTCTGCCCAGCCTGATCGAACTGGCGGAGCGCGGGCCGAGGCCGGCGACCGGGCCGGGGTCGGGGGTGCACACGCTGTATCTGTCGCCGCTGAAGGCGCTGACCACCGACGTCGAGCGTAATCTGATGACTCCGATCCGGGAGATCGGGCTGAACATCCACGTCGAGACACGGACCGGCGATACGAAGCAATCCAAGCGCCAGCGCCAGCGCGACTTCCCGCCCGACATCCTGCTGACCACGCCCGAGCAGTTGGCTCTGTTCTGCGCCTGGGAGGGGGCGCGGTCCTATTTCGCCGATCTGAAATGCGTGGTGCTGGACGAAGTCCATGCGATCTGGAGCGGCAAGCGCGGGGATCTGCTGTCGCTGGGCTTGGGGCGGTTGCAGAGCTTTTCGCCGGGGATGCGGCGGGTGGGGCTGAGCGCGACCATCGAAGATCCCGATCTGATCCGGGGGTGGCTGGCGCCGGGTGATGCGGACACAAAGAACCCCTCCACCGCTTCGCGGTCCCCCTCCCCACAAAGCGGGGAGGCGACGCAGGCCGAGCCGTCTCCTCCCCATGAAATGGGGAGGGGGACCGCCGAAGGTGGTGGAGGGGCTCTCAACGCAGTCAAGCTGGTCCGTGGCGACCCCGGCGCCCCCGCCGTCATCGACGTCCTGATCTCCGAGGGCAAGGTCCCCTGGGCGGGCCACACCGGCCAGCACGCCATCCCGGAAGTCTACGCCGCCATCCAGCGTTCGACCCTGGCGCTGATCTTCGTCAACACCCGCTGGCAGTCGGAGTTCGTCTTTCAGCAGCTCTGGGCCATCAACGACGAGAACCTGCCCATCGGCCTGCACCACGGCTCGCTGGCGGCGGAGCAACGGCGCAAGATCGAGGCGGCGATGGCGCGGGGTGACCTGCGGGCGGTGGTCTGCACCTCGACACTGGATCTGGGCATCGACTGGGGCGATGTGGACCTGGTCATTCAGATGGCGGCGCCGAAGGGATCGAGCCGCCTGGTCCAGCGGATCGGCCGCGCCAACCACCGGCTGGACGAGCCGTCGCGCGCCCTGCTGGTGCCCGCCAGCCGGTTCGAGATGCTGGAGTGCCAGGCGGCGCGCGAGGCGGTGGCCGACAACGCCTTCGACTGGGAGCCGGTCCACATCGGCACGCTCGACACCCTGGCGCAGCACATCATGGGCGTGGCCTGTTCAGAGGCCTTCGACATGCAGGCCCTGTACGACGAGATCGTAGGCTGCGGTCCCTATCGCGACCTGACGTGGGAGCAGTTCGAGGAGGTGGTCGATTTCGTCGCCACCGGCGGATATGCGCTGCGGACCTATGACCGGTTCGCCCGCATCGTCAGGACCCAGGATGGCCGCTGGAAAGTCCGCAACCAGCATATCGCCCAGCGCCACCGCATGAACGTCGGCGCCATCGTCTCGGCCGGAACACTGAACGTGCGCGTCGCCAGCCGTCGCGGCGGGGCGTCGCGCCAGCTGATCGGCGGCCGCAAGGTGGGCGAGGCCGAGGAGTGGTATTTCGAACAGCTGACGCCCGGCGACACCTTCCTGTTCGCGGGCCAGGTCTGGGCGTTCCAGGGCATCACGGGGACCGACGCCCTGGTCACTCACGCCAACGACAAGGACCCCAAGATCCCGTCCTGGGGCGGGTCGAAGTTCCCTCTGTCGACCTCGTTGGCCGACCGGGTGCGGACCATGATCCACGATCGCGACCACTGGCGCGTCCTGCCGCCCGACGTCCAGGAATGGCTGGAGCTTCAGGAGAACCGCTCGGTCATTCCCAATGCGGAATCCATGCTGGTCGAGACCTTCCCGCGCGGCAGCCGGCATTTCCTGGTCGCCTATCCGTTCGAAGGCAATCTGGCCCACACCACCTTGTGCATGCTGCTGACGCGGCGGCTGGACCGGATGGGCGTCGGGCCGCTGGGCTTCGTGGTGACGGACTATTCGCTGGCCATCTGGTCGATCAAGCCGATGGATGGGATCGACCTGGATGCCCTGTTCCAGTCCGACATGCTGGGCGACGATCTGGAAGACTGGCTGGAGGAAAGCTTCATGATGAAGCGGTCCTTCCGCAATTGCGCCCTGATCTCGGGCTTGATCGAGCGACGCCTGCCCGGCGCCGAGAAGACTGGGCGGCAAGTGACCTTTTCCACCGACCTGATCTACGACGTGCTGCGCCGCCACCAACCCGACCATCTGCTGCTCAAGACTGCCCGCGCCGACGCGGCGTCCGGCCTGCTGGACGTGGCGCGCCTGGGCCAGATGCTGGCGCGGATCGAGGGGCGCATCCGTCACCAGCCCCTGACGCGCCCCTCGCCCTTCTGCGTGCCGGTTCTGGTCCAGATCGGGCGCGAGCGGGTCGGCGGGGACGCCGCCGAAATGATCCTGGACGAAAGCGCCGACCTGCTGATCGCAGAGGTCATGGACGACGCCGAACCCGGCGAGGCCGCATGAACGCCGTCCTGCGCCAGACCCTGTCGCCCGCCCGCAAGACCTGCGGGTCGCTGAGCGTGCGGATCGCGGGCGAGGCGTGCGTGCTTCGTTGCTCCGGGGCGTTGTGGCTTCCGGCCCACGGCGCCCTGATCGTCGCGGACCTGCACCTGGAAAAGGGTTCGGCCTTCGCCGTGCGGGGTCAGCTGCTGCCGCCCTATGACAGCCGCGCCACGCTGGACAAGCTTGAGGCCGAGATCGACGATCTGGACCCGGCCATGGTCGTGCTGCTGGGCGACAGTTTCCATGACACTAAGGCCATTCCCCGCATGGCGGCCGAAGACCGCGCGCGTCTGGACCGGCTGGCGTCGGGGCGCGACTGGCTGTGGCTGGAGGGCAATCACGACCGCGAGGCGCTCGCTCGCGATGCCGACGCCGCGACCCGCCTGCCCGGCCGGATCGTCGGCGACATGACCCTGGGCGCGCTTCGCCTGACGCATGAGCCCGAACCGCTGACCGCCGACGACGACCGTCGTGGCGAGGTCGCGGGCCACCTGCACCCCGCCGCCAAGGTCGCCGCCTATGGGCGCGGCGTGCGGCGGCCGTGTTTCGTCACGGACGGATCGCGCCTCATCCTGCCGGCCTTCGGCGCCTTCACTGGCGGATTGAACGTGCGCGATCCCGCGATCGCCGATCTGTTCGCCGCCCCGCCCCTAGCCGCCGCCCTGGGACGGGACCGGGTCCACGCCCTGGCCTGGGACGTACTGCGATAGGGCGTTCGTAAACCGTTCAGCACGTCGCTTCACCGCATCTTGGCGGACGGTGATGCAGGATGACGGCGGATCAAGGATCACGGACGCCCGCCTCATGCTCACGCCACGCCGCATCGTCATGGCCGCCCGCCTCGGCTTCGCCCTGGCGGCGCTGGGCATGGCCGTCCTGATGCTGGGGCCGTTCCAGGGGCTGGAGCAGGTGTTCGGCCTGAATGACAAGGCCGCGCACGTCATCGCCTTCTACGGCGTGGCCAGCGGCCTGTTCCTGATCGCGCCAAGTCAGCGCCGCGACGACCTGGCCCTCTATGTCATCGCCGCCGCCTTCGGCGTCGAACTGCTGCAAGCCCTGACCGGCCGCAGCGTCTCCATCGTCGACTTCCTGGCCGGCGCCGCCGGTGTGACGGCCGCCTGGGCGCCCGGCCGTATCGAGCAACTTCGCCAGTCGTTCCGACGCCACCCCGACCTGACCCTGACCGAGATCGACCGCCTGGACCGCCGCCTGCGTCGCCGCCGCGCCTCGACCGGGCCGTCGCCTGTGAGCGCCGTCCAGCGCCCCTAGGGTTCGAGTTCGATGTCCCAATAGAGATAGTCGAGCCAGCTCTGGTGCAGATAGTGGGGCGGGAAGCGGCGGCCGGCGTCCTGAAGCTGCCAGGCGTTGGGGCGATAGGGTTCGCGGCGGATCGGCATCATGGCCTGGCGCGGTGTTCGCCCGCCCTTGGCCAGGTTGCAGGGACTGCAGGCGGCGACGATGTTCTCCCAGGTCGTGCGGCCGCCGTGCGAGCGGGGGATGACGTGGTCGAAGGTCAGCTCCTTGGATTCCCCGCAGTACTGACAGGCGAAACCGTCTCGCAGGAAGACGTTGAAGCGGGTGAAGGCGGGGTTGCGGTCCTGGTCCACGTAGCTGCGCAGCGCGATCACGCTGGGAAGCTGCATCTCCATCGAGGGCGAGCGGACGACCTTGTCATACAGGGACACCACATCCACGCGGTCCTGATAGACCGCCTTGACCGCCTCCTCCCACGGCCAGAGCGACAGCGGATAATAGGACAGCGGCCGGAAGTCGGCGTTCAGCACCAGGGCCGGAAAACCGGAGGGCGGTCGATGGAGAACCTGCATCAGGCCCTCCCGCGCGGACGGGGGGATATGGAGGCGACAGAGGTGAGGACACGTCTCCTTCCCTAGTCTTGTGAGATCAGCCTACGCGTGATTCCCGCTCATCGCCATGACCAGTGTGCAGCGTTTTCGTGACGCGGCGTCAGAAGACCTCGACCAGTTCGAAACGCTCGCAGACGACCTTCATGCCCGGCGCCCAGCTGCCTTCGCGACGGTAATAAGCCTCGTGCGCGTCCCGCCACCATTCATAGCTCAGGTCGCCTTCCCCCTCGGCGCGGGCGAAGTCCTCGCTGACGTCCTCGAAAGCCATGATCTCGACATGGGTCGTGCGGATGGCGCAGCAGGGCGTTCCCGCGCCGTCCAGGATCACGCTGACCTCGCCGACGGTCGGCATGATGTCGGCCTCGCACGCCGCCAGCGACGAACAGGTCGCGCGCTTGACGCCGGCCAGCACCAGGGCCAGCAATTCGTCGGCCAGTTCAGGGCTGTCGCCGAAAGGCCAGCGGGGAGAGTCGCGATAGGCGGCGGGGATTTCGCTCATAACCTAGGCGCGGCTGGCGTGCGTCGGGAAGCCCGGCAGGGTCCAGCCCCAGCGCAGGGCGGCGGCGCGCAGCAGGAAACCGCACAGGGCCGCGACGATGGCGGCGGGCCAGATCGGCGTGCCGGGCGCCCGCAGCGCGATATAGACGGTCGCAGCCACTATGGCCGCCGTGACGTTGATCTCTCGCCGCAGCAGGATCGACGGCTGACCCGCCAATGTGTCGCGCACCACCCCGCCGAAACAGGCCGTCAGCGTGCCCATGACGATGCAGATCAGGGCCGGAGCGCCCGCCGCCTCGGCCTTGGCCGCGCCCATGACGCCATAGGCCGCCAGGCCTACTGCATCCAGCCACAGCAGGGCGCGGAACCGCCAGTCGCGCTGACCCACCAGCCACAGGGCCGTCGAGGCGAACAGACAGACCGCGAGATAGCGCCAGTCCTGCACCCAGAAGACGGGTAGACCCAGCAACAGGTCGCGCAAGGTGCCGCCGCCCACGCCGGTGATGGCGCCGAAAAAGGCGAAGGTGACCACATCGTGCTTCTCGCGTGCGGCGGCCAGGGCGCCGGTGGCGGCGAAGACGGCGACGCCGGCGAAGTCCAGCGCCGTCAGCACGGTTTGGGGGTTGCGCAGAGGTTCGGTCAGGACGGGATCGAGCGGGGTCATGCCGGTGCGTCCAATACGATCTCGCCGCGTTTTACGCCGGTGTACCAGGCCCACAGCAGATGGGTCGCCACCGCGCGATAGGGCCGCCAGACCTCGGCGCGGGCATAGGCACCCTTCTGATCGGGCCGCACCTCGGCGCCGTCGGCCCAGCGGATCGCCTCTTGCAGCGCCACGTCGCCGCCGGGAAACACATCCAGCCGCCCCTCGCACATCAGCAGATAGGCCTCGGCCGTCCACAGCCCCACGCCCTTCAGCGCCGTCAGGGAGGCGATCGCCGCCTCGTCGTCGAGATTGGCCAGATGCTCCAGATCGATTTCGCCCGCCATCTGGGCCCGCGCGATGCCCTGGCCATAGGTCGCCTTCTGCCGCGACAGGCCCATGCCACGCAGTTGGTCCAGGTCGTGCGTCAGCAACAGTTCGGGCGTGATCCCGCCCATCCCTTCGCGCAGCCGCGCCCAGACCGAAGCGGCCGAGGCCACCGAAACCTGCTGCTCCACGATCATGCGAAACAGCCCCTCGAACCCACCGACCCGCAGCCGCCATTCGAAGGCCGGCGTCTGCGCGTGAACCCGCGCCAACGCCGGATCGGCGGCGACCAGCGCCTCGCGCGCGGCGGCGATGTCCTGGGGCGTGGGTTGAAGCGGCATGGCCTACCTATGACCTGCGCGGGCGCTCAAGGAAATGGAGGCGTTGGCGGATTTCGGCTGGCGACAGCATAGCCTAATAACTATTATTGGCCTGTGGATTGAGGATGTCGTCATGACCATGACCGTCGAACTGGGCGCGCTGGAACAGGTGGTGGACCGTTTGGTCCGCGACGGCCGATACGGCTCCAAGAGCGAGGTGCTGCGCACCGGCGTGCGACTGGTGCAGGAGCATGAAGCCCGACTGGCGGCCTTGCTGGGCAAGCTGGAAGAAGGGATCGCCGACGCCGACGCCGGTCGGTTGACGCCACTCGAAGACGCCCGCGCTGCGTTCGAGGCCCGCTGGGCCGCCGAAGGCGAATGAGGGTTCGGCTCGCCGACGCCGCCTTGCAGGATCTGGCTGTGATCGAAGACCATGTGGCGCTGGACAGCCCAAACGCGGCCCGTCGGCTGGTCAGGACGCTTTTCGAACGGTGCGAAACCCTCGCTCAAAATCCGCGACGCTATCCGGAAGCTGGCGTCGCCGACCTGCGTAAACGTGCCGAAGGCAGCTATCTGATTTTCTACAGAGTGACGGGCGATGTCGAGGTCGTCCGCATCCTTCATGCCGCGCGCGATTGGACGCATCTGCTCGCTGGGGACGAAGACTGAGCCGTGTTCGTCACCCGCTTCGCCCCCTCCCCCACCGGCCGTCTGCACAAGGGTCATGCCTTCTCAGCCCTGACCGCCTGGTCGGCGGTGAATGTGACGGGTGGGCGGT
Source organism: Brevundimonas sp. (assembly GCF_041648115.1). Classification (GTDB taxonomy): domain Bacteria; phylum Pseudomonadota; class Alphaproteobacteria; order Caulobacterales; family Caulobacteraceae; genus Brevundimonas. Next base: position 53,499 of record NZ_JBAZPR010000005.1, on the reverse strand, counting down.
TCGTGCTGAGAATCGAGGACATCGACCCGACGCGGTGCCGAGCAGAATACGAGGCGGGCATTCTGGAAGACATGGCCTGGCTGGGTCTGGACTGGGAGACCCCGGTCCGGCGGCAGTCCGATCATCTGGACGACTACGGTGCCGTGATCGAAAGCCTGACGGCGCGCGGTCTGCTCTATCGGTGTTTCCGCACGCGCAAGGACATCTTGGCCAGCATCGGCGACGCGCCGCACGGGGCGATGGAGGCGGCAAGACCCGGCCCACATCCGGCGGATGAAGAGGCGCGTCTGCTGGCCTCGGGCGCGCCCTTCGCCTGGCGGCTGTCGCTGGATCGGGCGCGAGAGGCTTTGGGCGACGCGGTCTGGAACGGCCTGAGCTTCGTGGAGGAAGGCGAAGGTCCGAACGGCGAGACGGGCCTCGTCGCTGTCGACCCCGAGGCGGCGGGCGATGTGGTGCTGGCGCGCAAGGATACCGGCGTCGCCTATCATCTGGCCGTGACGCACGACGACGCGCTGCAGGGCGTGAGCCATGTGATCCGGGGCCAGGATCTTTTCGAGGCGACCCATGTGCAGCGGCTGATCCAGACGCTGATGGGCTGGCCGGCGCCGACCTATCGCCATCACCGGCTGCTGGCGGGACCGGACGGGCGGCGCTACGCCAAGCGGGATCGCTCGGTTACCCTGGCCGAACTGAGGGCCGGCGGATTGACGCCGCAAGCCCTGCGCGCCGAACTGGGCTTCAGCTTCGACGACTGAAGATGCGCGAGGCGCCGTAGCCGGTCAGGGCGGCCAGAACGACGCACAGCACGCCGTAAAGCCACGGACGACGGTGCGCGAACTCGTAGATGTCGCGCTCCAATCCGACCTTCTCGACCGTGAGCGTCAGGTTGGACACCGACTGCGGCTCGCCATTCTGGAACAGCCAGACTTCGGCGTAGTATTTGCCGGTCGGGGCGACGGTGGGCAGTTCGACCTCGGCGCGGAACAGGCCCCGGTCCACGAACTCGACGCCTTGGGAATCGGTGTCGTAGAGGGCGGCGGCCTCCTTCAGCCGGATCACGGCGCGGCGCCAGTCCAGATAGTCGTCGCCCAGTCGGCTGACGACCACGTCACGCACGCCATAGCGGGTGACGGTGCGGCTCTCCTCCGGCGCGTCGATGCGCAGGTGATCGACCCCGACGCCGAGACGCCGCAGCTGGCCGAAGTCGGCGATGTCGCTGAGCGGACGGGTCGAGGCGGTCATATAGAAGCCGGGCGCGCCCTCGAACAGCACAGGCCGGCTGTTCAGCCAGACGCCCGAGGTGCGGGTCTTCTTGACCAGGCGGATCGGCGCATCCGGTCCCCGCACCACCACCACGACATCGGCCGGCTCGGGCGTCGGATTGAACACCGCGCCGTACAGGACGATGGACGCGCCCGTGAAGCTGGAATCGACCCGAACCTGGGCGTCGGTCAGGGCGGCGGCGACGCGCAGGTCGCCGGTCGTCGCCTCGGAACGATCCGGGGCCGGAGCCGGCGCTGTGATCGCTGGCGGAGGGGGAGGAAGCGCCTGCATCAGTCCGCGATCCCTGGGGCGATCATGAAGATGTCGTTGGGGCGCACGAACAGGTCCAGCCCCATCTGGATTCCGACCAGTAGAACGATCAGCCCCAGCGCCGCCCGCAGCTCCTCGGCGCGGAACCGCCCGGCGAACCGCGCGCCGACTTGCGCGCCGACCACCCCGCCCAGCAGCAGGATGGTGGACAGGACGATGTCGACCGTCTGGTTGCGCCCGGCCTGAAGTATGGTGGTGATCGCAGTCGTGATGATGATCTGGAACAGGCTGGTCCCCACCACCGCGCCCGCCCGCATCCGCAGGATATACAGCATGGCCGGTACCAGGATGAAGCCGCCGCCCACTCCCATGATGGCCGACAGGACGCCCGCGAAGACGCCCAGGCCGAACGGCGGCAGGGCGCTGATGTACAGACCCGACTTGGGGAACTTCATCTTCAGCGGCAGGCCATACAGCCACATCGGCCGCCGATGCTGCTTGTGCGGCGCGGGCAGGCCCCGACGACGGCGCAGGATTTCGGTCAGGCTCTCGTTCAGCATCAGGACGCCGATGGCGCCCAGGAAGACGAGATAGGAGACGGCGACGACCAGGTCGGCCTGGCCCAGCAGGCGCAGGTATCGGAACAGTTCGACCCCCGCCAGAGCGCCGACCGCGCCCCCGGCCGCCATCACCGATCCCATCTTGAAATCGACAGAACCCGCCCCGGCATAGCGGATGACGCCCGAGGTCGAGGAGGCGACGACGTGGCTGGCCTGGCTGGCGACGGCGACGGTCGGGGGAATGCCCAGGAAGACCAGGATCGGGGCCATCAGGAAGCCGCCGCCGATGCCGAACAGGCCGGACACGAACCCGACCACCGCCCCCAGGATCACCAGGGTCGGCCAGTTCACCGAAACCTCGGCGATCGGCAGATAGATGTCCAAAGGACGCGCCTTCGGCTGGAGCGGTTAAAGGATCGCCGTCAGGCGGGGACGAGGTCGTGACGACACGGGCGACCGATAGCCGCCCGATGCGTGTGAATCTAGCCCGTCGCCTGCGAAGCGGGTTGCGACTGGGGCTGGGACTGGGCGACGAAGGCGTCTGCGGCGGTTCGGGCGGCGCGTTGGGCGGTGGCGCTGGCCGTCGGACGCAGGCGCGTCACGGCGGCCTGGGCCTCGGAGTCGCCGCCGCGCGCGGCGATCATGTACCACTTCAGGGCTTCGGTCGGATTCTTGGCCACGCCGTCGGCGCCGGTCTCGTAGATGCGCGCGACATTGTACTGGCTGTCCGGCAGGCCGCGCTCGGCCGCGTTCAGCAGCCAGGTCAGGGCTTCGGCCTGATTGGTCGCGCCGCCGTCGCCTTCATAGAGTTGCATCCCATAGAGATGCATGCCGCGCGGATCGCCGCCCTCGGCCGCACGACGGCCCCACTGACGGCTTTGCGCCGGGTCGGCGGGCACGCCGTTGGCGCCATCCAGATAGAGCTGACCCAGATAGGTCTGGGCCGGGGCGTAGCCCAGATTGGCGGCGCGCTTCATGCCGTCCAGACCCGTGCTGTCGCCGGCCTCCAGCTTGCCGATGGCCGTTTCGTAGTCGGCCGCGCCGGGACCGGCGAGGTCGAAGGTCGGTCGCACGCCCGTCGGCGTCACGGCCGAGGCGGCGATAGGCATGGCGGGGTCAGCGGCGGGGGCGCCGCCGAAGCTCGGCAGGTCGAAGTCGGGCGCGCCGCCGTCGGTCAGGGACAGATAGCCATAGACGCCGCCTGTCAGGGCGACCGCCGTGACCGAGGCCAGAAAGGTCTTCTTGACGGTCGAGCCGTCCTTGGCCGCCTGTCTGTCCAGCCGCTCCTGCAGCTTGGACTTGCCGCCGCGCTTGAGGCCAAAGCCCGAACGCGGCGCCGGTTCCGGCTCGGGCGGCGTGGTGATGGCGGCGCGGGCGGCGTCGATGGTGCTGCGGGTCGCCGAGGCGCGACCGGCGGCGGCCGCGGCGCCCATGGTGGCGCGAAGCTGGCGCGGATCGACGAACTCGGTCTCGCCGCCGAAATCGTCGTCGTCGGCGGCGTCCAGAACGGGGGCGTCGCGCTTCTCGGTCGAGAAGCCGGGCGAGGTCGCTTCCAGCGCATCCTCGACATCGGCGCCGCCGAAGCCGCTGAAGGGCTGGATGATGGGTTCGACGCCGTCGGGATCGACCTGGTGCGCCAGCGTTTCGTCCGCATCGGCCGTGACCGTGTCGGCTTCAGGCTCGGCGAAGTTGGTCGAGGGGAAAGGCGAGGCTGCGGCGACTTCGGGCGTGACCGGATCGCTGGACCAGGCGTCCTGGTCGGTGAAGGTCTCGTCGGGGAAGGCGGCGGCGCGCCAGTCGCCATCAACGGATGTGGACTGGATGGGCGCAGGCGCGGCGCGTTCCAGAACAGGGCGCGACGGCGTCCAGGACGGCTCACTGTCCAGCGGCTTGTCGCGGATCGGCGTGGGGCCGCGCGCATCGATGCTGTCGCGGGCCTCGGCCAGCAGGCGGGCGGTGCGCTCCTCGCTCATCCGCATCCGCTCGGCCAGTTCGCCCGAGGCGCGGTCGTAGCGTTGCTCGATCTTGTCCGAGCTTTCCGACAGGCGTCGGCCGATGTCTTCCAGCGCCTGCTGCGAGCGGCGCTCCGACTGGGCGATGCGGTCGCTCAGCTGGTCCGAGATGCGGGTGATCTCGCCGCCCAGCTTCTCCAGCGCGATGGCGTGGCGGTCATCGCTAGCGGTCAGGCGTTGATCGACGCGGTCGACGTGACGTGCGAACTCCTGATCCAGGCGACCGGCGCGCCGCGCGACCTCGGTCTCGATGGTCTGGCCGACGGCCTCGGTCACAGCGCGAGCGACGGCCTCGGTGCGGCCGGCGCCCTCGGTTTCGACCTTCTGGACGCGGGCGTTCAGGTTGCGGGCGATGCGCAGGACTTCGCGCCCCATGGCTTCCAGGCCCACGGCGCCCTTCTGCTCGGACGTCTTGATCTGGTCGCCGACGGCCTGGACCGCGCGTTCGATGCGGTCGATGCGTGCGCCGGTCTCGGCGGCGTCGAGACGCTGCATCATTTCGGCGCGGTTGTTCTCGATCTGGCGCGACAGGCTTTCGGCCAGCTTTTCAAAGCGCGCGAGATCCCGCGCGCTTTCCGGCTCGACCCGGCTTTCGGCCGACCGCATCCGCTGGTCTAGTTCGGCGAACGAGCGTTCCAGCGTCTTCAAGGCTTCGGTCGTGCGGTTCTGGGCCTCGTCCAGACGCGCGCCGACCTGGGTCAGCATCTCGGTGCCGACGCCGGGGCCGGCGGCCTTTTCGACCGCCTCCATCCGCTCGCGCAGATCGTTGACGCCCAGACGCTGGCGTTCCTCGATGTCGTAGAGACGGCCGCTCAGCGCGCCCAGCGAGGTCTCGACCTTGGCGAAGGTTTCCTGCGTCAGCGGGCCGGTGTCGCGCTCGAAGGCGCGCAGGCGGCGATGGCCCTCGCGCAGTTCCTCGGCGATGTCGTCGATGCGGCGGGCGGCGCCTTGAGCTTCGGCCTCCTGGCCATCGAGACGACGCATCAGGCCGGAAACCGCCTGATCCACGCCTTGAATGGCGACGGTCGAGCGGCGCTCGGCGGCTTCCAGCCGCGCGGCGATCACGTCGATGGAGGCGCTGATCCGGTGGCTGCTGTCCTCGACGTCATAGGCGTCGTCCAGCCGGCGACTGCGGTTGCGGCGTTCATATTCGGACATCTGGGACCGGCGCGGCAGGGTGGCGTAACCCTCGTCCTCGTCTTCCATGATCATGGAATTGAGCCATTCGCCCAGCGTCATGCCGGAACGACGCGCAAGATCCTTGGCGACCTCGCGTGCCTTCGGATCGATTCCCTTAACGCTCCACGGCGCTGCAGCGCTCACTGATTCGTCTCCCGGCCCATATGGCGAAGGCTATACCGTCAATATCGAGGGTGTAAACTGATGGTTAACCGCAATATCTAGCGGCGGTCTCCCAATCCTGTGGACATCCCTTCAGACGCCCGGATTAGTGAATCATCTCGGTTAACGCGGCATGAAGATTAACCTCCCGGCAAGGGTTCGCTTGCCAAGCGGCGCAGGCTTCGCCACCTGCGGCGCATGAACCTGACCACCACCCTCGTCCTGCTGGGCGTCGCCCTCGCCGTCATGGTCTTCTGCGGATGGCGCGGCGCGCGGCCGCCCGATCCGTTCAAGGGGCCGCGCATGATGCCGTGGCGGTTCCTGATGATCGGGGCGGCGGCGGTGGCTATGCTGCTGCTGATCCACCTGACCACCCTGTTCGGCGCCGAACGCGCGCCGTGGATTCCCGGAGCCTAGCCTTAAGGAACCTGAACCCGGCCGGTCGGTTGATCCTGCAACCCCTGCAAGGAGATGCCGCATGACCGACAAGTTGACGCCCGCCGAGGCGGAAAAAGAATTCTGGAAGAGCCTGAAGGACTCCAACACCGGGATGCTGGGCCTCGACCGTCCCGGCTATCACCACCAGCCGATGACCGGCTTCGGCGAGGAAGAGACCGGGACCATCTGGTTCTTCACCCGTGACGACACGGACTTCGCCCGCGACGTGGCCGGCGGCGGCCAGGACGGCATGTTCTGCTACCAGGCCAAGGATCAGAAGGTTCAGGCCTGCATCCACGGTCGCCTGGCCGTCGACCAGGACCGCGCCCGCATCGAGAAATACTGGAACCCCATCGTCGCCGCTTGGTATCCCGACGGCAAGGACGACGCCCACCTGACCCTGGTTCGCTTCGACGCCGACGACGGTCGCGTCTGGGTCTCCGACAAGGGCGCGCTGGGCTTCGGCTACGAAGTCCTCAAGGCCAATCTCACCAAAAGCGTGCCCGACGTCGGCGGCGTGTCGGACGTGAAACTGTAGCAGACTGATCACCCAATCCGTGGGGATCTGAAAGTCCGGGGAGCGATCCCCGGCTTTTGACTGTCAGCAGTCAGCGATACGCTCGATCCCTGATATTCGCGTGCGGGCCACTCCCAAGGCATCGAGCCGGTCGGCACACTCCAAAAAGACGTGATCGTTCGAGGCTAGGTAGATGATCGCGTCATCAGCCAACGGCCAGAGCTTCGCCCTTATAAGCCCGACTTTGACCTGCTGGCCTTTGTGCAATCCCCTGACCAATGCCAAATCAACGCAGGCCTGTTCACGGTCATAAGGGTTGCATCGCGACGCATGATTACGGCCCTCTTCGTCAGTGATCATGAGCACCGGCTGCCCTTTGTAGGATGATATGCCGACGCGCCCTTCAAGGATGACGGCTTCATATGAGAACTTGCCGGGATCAAGCGTCGGCGCCGCCACGGTGAAGAGCGCAAAAGCACCGACCGAGACTGCTAGAAGCATTACCAAGACAAACCAGAAGCGCGATGCCATCGACATCGCCTTCCATTCGTCCAGAGTCATCCCCCGAAGCACCAGGCCAGGACGGCCTTCTGGGCATGGATGCGGTTTTCGGCCTCGTCCCAGACCAGCGACTGCGGCCCGTCGATGACGGCGTCGGTGACTTCCTCTCCGCGATGGGCGGGCAGGCAGTGCAGGAAGACGGCGTCGGGATCGGCCAGGGCCATCAGGGCCTCGTCAACGGAATAGGATTCGAAGGCGGCCAGGCGCGCCTCATAATCCTGATCGCCCATCGAGACCCAGGTGTCGGTGACCACCACGTCGGCGCCCTTGACCGCCTCGCGTGGGTCGCTGGTCAGGGTGACGGCGTCGCCGCCCTTGGCCAGGTCGCGCAGATCGGGATGGTATTCCGCCGGGCAGGCGACGTTCAGGTGGAAGCCGAACTTGGGCGCCGCGTGCATAAAGCTGTGGCAGACGTTGTTGCCGTCACCGATCCAGGCGATCGTCTTGCCGGCGATGGGGCCGGAATGTTCCTCGATCGTCTGCAGGTCGGCCAGGATCTGACAGGGGTGCGAGCGGTCGGTCAGGCCGTTGATCACCGGCACGGTCGAGACGCGGGCGAAACGCTCGACATCCTCGTGGTCGTTGGCGCGGATCATCACCGCATCCACCATGCGCGACAGGACGCGGGCGGTGTCCTCCACCGGCTCGCCGCGACCCAACTGCATGTCTGCGGCGGTGGCGATGATGGACGACCCGCCCAGCTGCCGGATGGCCGCGTCGAAGCTGAAGCGGGTGCGGGTCGAGTTTTTTTCGAAGATCATGGCCAGAACGCGGTCCTCGCCCGGCGCATCGGCGTCGGCGCGACCCTGGGGCCAACCCTTGCGGGCGGCCTTGCGGGCATGGGCGTCGTCCAGAATGGCGCGCAGTTCGGCGGCGTCGAGCCGGTGGATGTCGAGGAAGTGGCGGGTCATAGGCGATCCGGTCGAGACGAAAAGAGGTTCATCACAAAGAGCACAACGATGTCACGACGAACACGACGCAAGGCGGCCGACGGGATCATAAAACCAGACGGCGAAAGCCGTCCTTCAGTCTGGGGGTGTTAAAGTTGATCAGATAGCCCAATCGAACTTGCGAGAACCTCAGATAGGTGAGGATCTGGGCGGTATGGATCGACGCCAGGGCGTCGATGGCTTTGACCTCGACGATCACCTGACGCTCTACGAGCAGATCGAGGCGGAAGCCGACGTCCAATCGGTCATCACGATAACGGACGGGAATGGCGACCTGCCGTTCCACGGCGAGGCCGGCGCGGATCAGATCGCTGGCGAGGCAATGCTCGTAAACCGACTCCAGCAAACCCGGTCCAAGTTCCCGATGCACGGCAAAGGCCGCGTCCATGACGGCGCGGCCGATCTGGTTCACTTCCGGTGAAACAGCCTCCCTGCCGTCGTGTCCGTCGTGCATTCGCCGTGCCCGTTGTGATGAACCCGATCAGGCCGCCAGCTTCTCGCGCGCCACCTCGCAGGCGCCCTCGAAGCGGGCGATGGCCTCGCGGGCCTCTTCCAGCGTCAGGTTCAGCGGCGGCAGCAGGCGCACACAGTTGTCGCCGCCGCCAGCGATCAGCAGCTGTTGCGTGTCGCGCGCCAAGGCCATGAACTCGCGATTGTTCGGGACCAGCTTGACCCCGATCAGCAAGCCCTTACCGCGCACGTCCACGATCACGTCGGGGAAGCGTGCTTGAAGACCCGCCAGCTGCTGCTTCAGATAACCGGCGATCTCGGCGACGTTGTTCAGCGTCTCGGGCGTATTGATCAGGCTCAACGCCTTCTGACCCACGGCCATCGCCAGGGGGTTGCCGCCGAAGGTCGAGCCGTGGGCGCCGACCGTCATGCCCGAGGCCGCCTTGGCCGAGGCCAGGCAAGCGCCGATGGGGAAGCCGCCGCCCAAAGCCTTGGCCACCGCCATGATGTCGGGCACCATTCCCGCCCATTCGTGCGCCCACAGCTTGCCCGAGCGACCCATGCCGCACTGGACCTCGTCGAAGATCAGCAGCACGCCATTGTCGTCGGCCATCTGACGCATCCAGCGCAGTTCCTCGACCGGCGTCTCGCGGCAGCCGCCCTCGCCCTGAACGGGTTCGAGGATGATCGCCGCCGTGGTCGGGTTCTTGAAGGCGGCCTCCAGCGCGGGCTTGTCGCCCCAGGTCAGCTGATGGAACCCCTGCATCGGCGGGCCGAAGCCCTCGGTGTAGCTGGGGTTGGCGGCGGCGTTGATGGCGCCATAGGTGCGGCCGTGAAACGAGCCGTCGAAGCCGTAGATGTCGATCCGCTCGGGCGCGCCGTTGGCCGAATGATATTTGCGCGCAGTCTTCAGCGCGCACTCGACGGCCTCGGTGCCCGAGTTGGTGAAGAAGACCACGTCGGCGAAACTCGACTCGCACAGGGCGTCGGCCAGCGCTTCCTGGCCCGGAATGCGGAAGATGTTGGACACGTGCCACAGCTTCTCGGCCTGATCCTTGACCGCCTGGACCAGTTCGGGATGGGCGTGGCCCAGGCCGTTGGTCGAGATGCCGGCGACGCAGTCCAGATACTCGGTCCCGTCCGTCGACCACAGGCGTGCGCCTCGGCCGCGTTCCACTTCCAGCGGCGCGCGATTGTAGACACCCATCAGATGGTTCGTGGACACGGGACTAAGACCTCCAAAAGCGAGACGGCCCCGACGCGAGCGCGACGGAGCCGGATTGATACGGACAGGCGTTGTCGGATTAGTGACGGTGTTAGTCAACACCGGCGCCGAGCAAGCCTTTTACTCCTCGCCCGGCGCGGGCGCGGCAGGCGCGGTCTCGGCGGCGACGGCGGCGTCCTTGGCCTGGATCTCGACCAGCCGCTTGTCCAGGGCCAGGCCAAGGTCGGCGATGAACAGGCCGAAGCGGGCGACGTCCACGCCCTTGATGTAGGACAGCCTGTCCTCGGCCGAATGGATACGCTGGAACACGGGCGGGACGAAGCCTTCCTTCAGGCCGTTGTTCTCGCCGCCGTTGAAGGCCAGCCACATCTGGTGGGCGCCGACGGCGTCCTGGGTGCCCATCGACACCACCGGCACGCCGGCCGCGGAGAAGGCGCGGTCGTCGCTGGGCGGATAGACCGGATAGGGCATGCAGTCGAAGCCGCGCTCGGCGCACAGGCTGCGCAGCGTCTCAAGCACGAAGCCCGATTGGTCGCCGTTGTTCTCGCCATACATGACCGTCTGGCCATAGGCGGCGACGTCGGCGTTGATCACGGCGGCGATCCTGTCCTTGCCGTGCTTTTCGAGGAAGGCCTTGGCGCCCAGCAGGCCCAGCTCTTCCTGGTCGGTGAAGACGAAGACGAAGCGGTGGGCGACCGGTTGGCCCTCCAGCCCCATCTCCAGGGTCTTGGCCGCCTCCATCATCGCCATGACCGAGCCGACATTGTCGACGATGCCTTGCGACAGGGTGCCGTCGCGCAGCTTCACCGCATCATAGTGGGCGGTCAGAACGATGTCCTTGACGCCCTCGCCGACCGTGACGACGACGTTCGCGCCTTCCATCGGGCCGGTGGCCTGATTGCCGCCGGCGAAGACCTGGATCTCGGGCGTGAAGCCCAGTGTGGTCAGCATGCCGACCAGGACCTGGGTCCGTTCGGCGTTGGTGGGCTTGACGAATTGGGCGGCGCCGGCGGCGATGTCGGGGCGGTCGCCGGCCTGGGGCGTCGCCTCTTGGGAAAAGGCGGGCGTGGCGGCGAACAGCGCCGTGGCGGCGACGAGCGAACGGAACAGCATGGCGGACCTCTCGGGGGAGCGATCCGCAAAAGGTAGCGATCTAGCTCTTAAGGCGCCACCCCGAGCGGAACACCAGCCAGCAGACGACGCCCATGACGACCATCAGCACGGCCGAACCGACAACCCCGACCGTCACATTGCTCTCGGCATGGCCGATGAAGCCGTAACGGAACCCGTCGATCAGATAGAAGAAGGGGTTGTAGTGGCTGATCGACCGGAACGGTTCGGGCAGGTTCTCGACCAGATAGAAGGTGCCCGACAGGAAGGTCATGGGCATGACGATGAAGTTTTGGACCGCCGACAGATGGTCGAACTTCTCGCTCCACAGCCCCGCCAGCACGCCCGTCATCCCCATGACGAAACAGGCGGCCAGGGCGAACCAGACGATGGCCAGAACATTGGCGATGCCCAGCGGTGCGAACGGCAGGACGCAGATCGCCGTCACCAGACCCACCACCAGGCCACGCGTCGCGGCGCCCAGCGTAAAGCCCAGCGTCAGCTCCAGCGGGCTGAGCGGCGGTGTCAGGAAGTCTGTCGCCGTGCCCATGATCTTGGCCTGGATCAGGCTGGACGAGGCGTTGGCGAAGGCGTTGTTCAGCATGGCCATCATGATCAGCCCCGGCGCGACGAACAGGGCGAACGGCGTGCCGTGCAGCGGCGGCCGCGCGTTCTGAAGCGCCACCACGAACACCAGCATATAGAGAAGAGTCGTCACCACCGGCGCCGCCACCGTCTGGGCGCCCACCTTCCAGAAGCGCCGCACCTCGCGAAGGTACAGCGTCTGCACCCCGATCCAGTTGACCCCCGGATAGCGACGCGGCTGCGGCAAACCGGCGGGACGGGTGGAGATCAGGTCGGGGGTCTCGGTCATGGCCCGCCAGATGCGCTCGACGGCCTCGCTTCGCAAGGCCGGGGTGACTGGTGATTGGTGAATCGTGACGGTCTTTACGCAGTCGCCTGACTCACGATTCACGCGTCACCCCTCACCAATCCGCCTTAACCTTAACGATGATTCAATATCTGGTTTCTGTGGACGGTTGATTCGCACATCTTGCGTCTCTTAACGGCTGGTTTACGATTAGTTGTAGGTCAAGACCCCGGAGGGGGAGCCTGGACCTAGATATTGAATCCAAACTCGCTGGAGGGTGGCATGACCGCAGGCTGGACTGACGACCGCGTAGGCGCGCTGAAGAAGCTCTGGCTTGAGGGCCAATCCGCGAGCCAGATCGCCAAACAACTGGGCGGCGGGGTCACCCGCAACGCCGTGATCGGCAAGGTGCACCGCCTGGGCCTGTCGGGCCGGGCCGCGCCGTCGCAACCGGCGCGCACCGTCGCCGCGACCTTCCGCACCGCCCGTCCGCGCCCCGCGCCGGCCGCCCCGGCCCAACCCTCGGCCCCGCGCCGTCTTGAGGCCGTCCAGCCCAAGCCGGTCCAGGCCGCCGCCCCCGTCCCCGTCCCCGCCCCGATCCCGGACCTGCCGGGCACGGCGACCGTGATGACCCTGGGCGCGCACATGTGCAAATGGCCGATCGGCGACCCGTCGTCGCGCGAGTTCAGCTTCTGCGGCCGCCGCTCCTCGGAAGGCGTCTATTGCGTCGAACACGCCCGCGTCGCCTACCAGCCGCAAGTTCGTCGCGGCAGCAAGGAAAGCGGTTCCGACCTGGCCCGCAGCCTGCGTCGTTATATCTAAGGGCGCTATCGCGCTTCGCGCTACTTGAGCGCGGCGCTTCGCGCGGGTCATTTCCGCGTCACAGATGCTCTCTAGGGAGCCGACTTCCCCCTCGCCGGCTCGCGCAAGCAAGCCGGCGAGACTTCAGGGGCGGGGCTGCGGTTCATCCGGGTTGACGCAGCCCCATCCATCTTCCGCAATCTCCACGCGGGTGGTAGAAACTGGACGCGTCCTCGGTCACAATCGACACATGGTCGCCAGCCCTACGCTTTTCCCCGCCCTCGCCGCTGTCGTTACTTCGGTCAGCCTGAGTGCGTGCGTTGCGGCGCCAGGAGCGTATTCGAGCGATCCCTCGTCACCGACAAAGTGCGAAGTCGCACTTCAACGGCCGGGTGTGGACCCTATCCATTTGAGGCCAATAAATCCTCTGATGGCTAGCCGCTATCCGCTTTGCAAAGACGCAGCCTGGTGCGCAGCAATCGCGAGAGAAGAAGAACACAGCGTCGATGGGTCAATCGCAGAAACCTACAAGGATGGCTCTTGCCGCATCACACCTATTCCGATGGGTTATTAGAACCGTTTTGGGGTCAGATAGCGCCCTAGCCGCGACTACGCCGCGCGAGGCAAAGACCTAATTTAGCACCCGCCGCGCATCGGGCGTATCCAGCGAAAACGCCGGGATTTCCGCCTCGAAACTGCGGCCCTCGGCGTCTGTCATATAATAGGCGCCGACCATCGACCCACTGTCGGTGCCCAGCGGACAGCCCGAGGCGTAGGCGTAGCTGCCGCCTGGTTCGATCACCGGCTGTTCGCCCACCACCCCCGGCCCCCGCACCTCCTCGACATGGCCGTGGCCGTCGGTGATGGTCCAGCGGCGCGCCATCAGCTGCACCGTCGATCCCGTCAGGTTCACGATCTCGATCTGATAGGCCCAGACCCAGCGCCCTTCGTCGGGATCGGACTGGCCCGCCAGATAGCTGGGCCTCACCCGGATCAGGATGCCGTTCGTTTCGGCGGTATAGGCAGGACCATCGTGCATGGGCTATATGCTCGCCCCGCCGCGCGCGGGCCGCAAGCGCGACTTGAAGACAAGTCGCGAAAACCGTGTGAGACAGATGGCATGAGCATATTCCAGGCGCCCCGCCCCGGCATTCTTCCGGCCCAGTCCATCGAGACGCTGATCGCCACGGGCGCCATTACGTCCGACACCGAATTCGACCACGACCAGGTCCAGCCCGCCAGCCTGGACCTGCGCCTGTCGGGCCAGGCCTGGCGCGTCCGCGCCTCCTTCCTGCCTGGCAAGCGCAAGGTCGAGGACCGGATCGCCGACGTCGAGATGCACGCCATCGAGATCACCGACGCCGGCGTCGTGCTGGAAAAGGGTTGCGTCTATATCGTGCGCCTGCAGGAGCGGCTCAGCCTGCCCCAGGGCCTGATCGCCCGCGCCAACCCGAAAAGCTCGACCGGCCGCGTCGATGTCTTCGTGCGCCTGCTGACCGATCAGGGCGCCCGTTTCGACGACGTGGCCGAAGGCTATGACGGGCCGCTCTATATGGAGGTCGCGCCCCAGACCTTCTCGATCCTGGTCCGTCCCGGCACCCGGCTGAACCAGTTGCGCCTCAAGGCCGGCGATCCGCCCAAGCTGGAGACCCGCTCGGTCGGCGTCGACCTGCAGGGCGGCGACATCGTCGGCTTCCGCGGGCGCCGCCACGCCGGCGTGGTCGATCTGGACCATATCGACGGCCATGACCCGCGCGACTTCTGGGAACCGCTGAGCTTGCGTCGTGGCGAACTGCTGCTGGATCCGGGCGAGTTCTACATCCTGGCCTCGTCCGACGACGTGGAGATCCCCGTCGATCAGGCCGCAGAGATGACCCCCATCGATCCGTCGGTCGGCGAGTTCCGCGTCCACTACGCCGGCTTCTTCGACCCCGGCTTCGGCACGGACGAGGCGCACGGCGCGGGATCGAAAGGCGTGCTGGAAGTCCGCACCCACGACACCCCCTTCCTGCTGGAACACGGCCAGATCGTCGCCCGCCTGGTCTACGAACCCCTGACGGAGCGCCCCAGCCGCCTGTATGGCGAGAGCGGCAGCCACTACCAGAGCCAGGGCCTGAAGCTGTCGAAGCATTTCAAGGTGTGGTGAAACGTGAGGGGTGACTCGTGATTGGTGAGTGTTCGCCTCACGATTCACCAATCACCCCTCACCCACCTCACGTCAGCTTGTCGGCCTTCCTCAGCCCCGGGAACATCGTCGCCCAGGCCCCGGTCGCCGCCAGCGCGCCGAACCCGCCGAACACCGCCGCCCCGACCGCGCCCAGCAGCCGGACCATCACGCCGGAATAGGCCTCGCCCAGCTCGTTCGACGCGCCGATGAACAGCATCGACACCGACGACACCCGCCCGCGCATGTGATCGGGCGTCGCCAGCTGGATCAGGGTCTGGCGGATATTGACGCTGATCATGTCCGCCCCGCCGCCAATCAACAGGGCCAGGGCGCTGATCCAGACGATCTTGGACAGGCCGAACGTCACCGTGCAGATCCCGAACACCGCCACCGCCGCAAACATCCAGCGACCGCCGTGCCGCACGATGGGGTAACGGCTCAGATAGATGGCCACCGCCATCGCCCCGACCCCGAACGATGCCCGCAACAGGCCGAACCCTTGCGGCCCCACATGCAGGATGTCGCGCGCGAAGATCGGCGTCAGCAGGGCCACGCCCGCCAGCAGCACCACCACCAGGTCCAGCGAAATGGCGCCCAGCACGATCTTGGTCTTGTAGACATAGGCCAGCCCCTCCTTGACGGATTCGATGGGCGACAGGGGGTTGGCCTGGGGCGCAGGCTTGCCGCTGGTGCGGATCAGGATGAAGGCGGCGACCGCCAGCAGGAACATCCCCAACGACACCGCATAGGCCAGCGGCACGTTCACCCCCACGATCACCCCGCCCAGGGCCGGGCCGGCGATGGCTCCGGTCTGGAAGGCGATGGATTGCGCCGCGATGGCGGGCGGCAGGGCCTTGCGCCCCACCACCATCGGCAGGAAGGCCTGGCTGGCCGGAGCCAGAAACGCCCGCGCAGCGCCGAACAGGGCGGCGACCGCCAGCAATCCCCACAAGGGCGGGTTCCCATGCAGCGCCATGGCCAGGAACGACCCCGCACAGGCCGCCTCGACCAGGATCGATATCCACACCGTGCGCTTGCGATCGCGCTGGTCGGCCATGGCCCCGGCGGGCAGTGTAAAGGCCAGAAGCGGCAGGAACTGACACAGGCCGACCAGGCCCAGATACAGGCTGGCCTCCTCGATCGGATGGTCGCGCCGTGCGATCTCATAGACCTGCCACAACAGGGCCGAGGACTGGATCTGGATCGCCAGCACGGCGACCACCCGCCCGAACCACAGCAGGCGGAAGTCGCGGATCCCCCACGGACTGGACGGCCCTTCTGGCGGAGCGGGAGGAACGGGCGGGGCGGCGGGGCCGGTGTCGATGGTTTCTGTGGTCACGTTCTTCGGGACTGTTTCGGATAGGGCGAGCCGTCGCGGTGGAAATAGCCGTCGACGCCCGCGTGAAGCACCATGTCGATGTCGGGATAGTCGGCGGGGGTGATGGTCGGGCTGCGCGTCCCGACCTCAAGCAGCACCGCCTCGCTGCCGGATCGATTCTCGATCTTGTGGCCATTGGCGACGCCCGCCTTGAACCCGGCGCAGTCGCCGGCGCGCAGGATGGTCTCGCCGTCCTCCTCGACCAGCACCACCTCGCCTTCGACCACCATGACGAACTCGTCCTCGGACGCGTGCCAATGGCGCTGGCTGGACCAGGCGCCGTCGGGCAGGCGCAGCAGGTTGACGCCGAAATGGGTCAGCCCCGCCGCATCGCCCAGCTTCCAGCGGCGACGCGGCTTGCACGGGCCGGCGTATTCCTCGGGATAGGTTGTGCCTTTCGTCGTCGGCGCGCTGTCGATATCGATCTTGGGCATGGCTCTTCTCGCCTCCGCACGATTTCCCTAAAGCATAGAGCCATGAGCCGCGCATCAACTCCCGTAATCGATCCTGTCGAACTGACCCGCGACCTGATCCGCATTCCGTCCGTCACCCCCGCCGACGAGGGGGCCATGGATGTGCTGGAACGGCACCTGACGGCCCTGGGCTTCACCTGCCGCCGTCTGGCCTTCGAAGGCCCCAGCGGCGTCGGCGTCGATGCGCGGATCGAGAACCTGTATGCGCGGCGCGGGACCGCCTCGCCCAACCTGTGTTTCGCCGGCCATACTGATGTGGTCCCGACCGGCCCCTCGGACCAGTGGTCGTCGCAACCCTTCGCCGGCGACGTGCGCGACGGCGTCCTCTATGGGCGCGGCGCGGTGGACATGAAGGGCGGGATCGCCGCCTGGGTCGCCGCCGTGTCCCAGGTGCTGGCGCACGGCGAACCCGAAGGCTCCCTCTCCTTCCTGATCACCGGCGACGAGGAGGGCCCGGCCCTGCACGGCACCAAACGGGTGGTCGAGGCCCTGGCCGCCGAGGGCGAGGTCATCGACGCCTGCGTCGTCGGCGAACCCTCGTCGTCACAGCAGCTGGGCGACATGATCAAGATCGGGCGGCGCGGCTCGCTGAACACCTGGATCACCGTCCACGGCAAACAAGGCCACGTCGCCTATCCCGAGCGCGCCGCCAACCCGGCCCCGGTGATCGCGAAGCTGATGGCCCGCCTGAACGACCACGTGCTGGATGAAGGCTACGAGAACTTCCCCCCGTCCAACCTCGAAATCACCACCATCGACATCGGCAATCCGGCGACCAACATCATCCCGGCCCAGGCGACGGCGCGGCTGAACATCCGCTTCAACCCCAGCCATACCGGCGACGCCCTGATCGATTGGCTGAACCGCGAGGCCGGCGACGTCCAGGCCGAGACCGGACTTCAGATCACGCTGGAGCACCTGTGCTCGGGCGAGGCCTTCCTGACCGAGCCGGGCGCCTTCGTCGCGGCGGTGCAGGACGCGGTCGAGGCCGTACTGGGACGCCGCCCCGAAGCCTCCACCACCGGCGGCACCTCCGACGCCCGCTTCATCCGCACACTGTGCCCTGTGCTGGAACTGGGCCTGGTCGGCCAGACCATGCACCAGATCGACGAACGGGTGCCGACGGCGGAGTTGGAGACGCTGACGGCGGTCTACCGCCGGGTGATCGAGACGGTGTTCGAGCGGCTGTAGGCGGCCGACGGCATTTGGCATGAAAGCAACGCAGCATCTTCACCCATCACGCAGGCAATGATCGTTCTCGACTGAGCGTGCGAGCGCTACAAAGATCAGAAAAATGAGAGCAAGCCATTGGATCGCGAGCACGCAGCCTGTGATGGCGCAAGCTATCGCTTCGATCGTGATGAATTTTGGAGCGCTCGAACGCCAATTGACCGACCTCTTGAATCGTCTTCAGGACTGCCCGGCCAATAGCCGAACTGCGCCAAAAGCATCCCTCTCCGAAACCGTCAAAGCTATCGACTTCGCTTCCCACAACGCGTTCGGCTCGTCACGCCTAGCTGATCGGATATGCGCTTTTACCGATTCTGCTCGAAGGCTGTCAGCTCGCCGCAATATCCTAATCCACGGTGAGATGCTTCAGACCACAGCCGGTGGCCTTGTCGTGGCGCATCTTCGATTACGTCCTCGGCAGCGCGTGGTCTATCAAATAACCGCTGCTGACGTCATCAAGCTCGACAATGATATCACCGTCGCGAACATCAATCTTGAGCTTTTCATGCTTGGTGTTGTTGATCCCCGCTTTCAAGAATCGCGAAACAATCCAGAATTGGCTAGCCAACTGCGGAATGCGACGGCGCGAGTTGGTCCGCCTACGTTCGTGCCGTTGAAGAAAGAGGCCTTCCCTCAGCTCTAACATTTGGACCGCGAGCAACCTCAGAACGACCCTGAAGTGAACTGGGTGAAAGCAGTCAACGTGACGTTCGAGGCCTTCGCCTCGACCCACGAACGACGCTAGCTGAGGCACACGCCAGACGCGACCAACCCACACCCCTAACTCCGCTCCAGAAACCGCAACGCCGTCAGGACATGCGTCTTCACCCCCAGCGGCAAGACCTTCTCGTTCGGTGAAAACTCCGGCGAATGGTTGGGCGCGGAGGTCGCGGGGTCGACGCCGTCGGGACTGGCCCCCAAGTGGTAGAAAACGCCGGGGATGACCTGCTGGAAATAGCTGAAGTCCTCGGCCACCGTGGTCGGGGGCGTGGCGGGGTTGACGTTGCCCGCTCCGGCCGCCTCGGTCAGGACAGGGGCCAGCCAGGCCGACAGGCCCGGGTCGTTGAACACCAGGGCGGCGTTCTGTCTGACGCCGAATTCGGCGGTGGCGCCATAAGCCTCGGCCACATGGTCGATGGCGGTCTCGGCGCGGGCGACCAAGGCGTCGCGCTGGGCCGTATCGAAGGTGCGCAGCGTACCCGACAGCGTCGCACTGTCGGGGATGATGTTGTAGCGGATGCCGGCGTTGATCGTGGCGATGGTGAAGACGGTCGGGGTCGTGGTCGGATCGACCGTGCGCGCCGTCAGGGTGTTGACCGTCTCGACCACCTGGCCCGCCACCGCGATCACGTCGATGCCGCGCCAGGGCCAGGCCCCATGTGTCTGTTTGCCCTTCAGGCTGATGTCCACGCGGTCGGACGCGGCCATGAAGCCTTCGGGCCGATAGAAGACGCTGCCCGCACGGCCCGGCACGACGTGCAGGCCGAAGATGGCCTCGGGCTTGGGATCGTTCAGCGCCCCTTCGGCGATCATCAGGGCCGCCCCGCCCTTGGGCTCGCCCGGAGGCGCCCCTTCTTCGGCGGGCTGGAACACGAAGACCACCGTGCCGGCGATCCGGTCCTTCATCCCCGCCAGCACCTCTGCCGCCCCCATCAGCATGGCCATATGCATGTCGTGGCCGCAGGCGTGGGCGACCGGCACCGTATTGCCCATATAGGTCCCGGTCGCGGTCGAGGCGAAGGCCAGACCCGTCGCCTCCTGCACCGGCAGGGCGTCCATGTCGGCGCGCAGGGCCACGACCCGGCCCGGACGGGCGCCGCGCAGAATGCCGATCACGCCCGTCTTGCCGACCCCGGTGCGGACCTCAAGCCCCAGAGACCGCAGATGTTCGGCGATCACCCCGGCCGAGCGGGTCTCGGCGAAGCCCAGTTCGGGATGCTGGTGGAAGTCGCGACGCCAAGCCGTCACCTCGGGCATCACGCGCTGGACGGCGGCGTCCACGCTCGCCGTATCGACCTGCTGAGCATGAACGCTCCCGGCCGCGAGCAGCAGCGCCAGGGTGGAGGCGGCGAACAGTCGGCGCATGTGAAGGTCCCGTGAAATTTTCTTACCTGTCGCAGGTGACGGCGCCGCGAGCGCTTGTGCAAGCCGTCGCGAACGGCGATTTCTGTCGGCATGGCCGAGAAGGACTTCAAGACCGCGAAGACGGAATGGCGGGACGTGGTCCTGGTGTGCCGCAAATGCTCCAAGAAGCTGGACGGCGGCTTCGGCCCCGGCGGCGACCTGACGCTGAAGAAGGCGCTGCGCAAATACCTGCACCTGAAGAAGGGCAAGCAGGGGCGAAAGGGCGGGCTGATCGTCACCGGCGCCGACTGTTTCGACATCTGCCCCAAGGGCGGGGTGGTCGCCGTCAACACGGCCCAGCCCAAGAAGCTGCTGATCATTCCCGCCGGCGCCGACCTGTTCGAGGTCAAGACGCGGCTGGGGCTGGACGACGGGCGTCGGTTGAAGTTGATCGAACCGGACTGAAGACAGCGGCCGGTTGCGCCTTCCTTCCGGCGACAAGCCGTGCCAGAGCGAAACCATGGATGACACTCGTATCGAAAAACGCGTCGGCGTTCAGGCGACCTCGGACCGGATTTGGGAACTGGTCGCCGATCTGTCGGGCTGGAGCGCCTGGAACCCGGTCGACACCGATGTCGAAGGTGCCATCGCCTATGGCGGCCGGCTGACGATGAACGAGGCCTGGCCCGACATGGCCGAGCGTCAGGCCCTGGCCGAGGTCGTCGAATGGCAGCCGCGCGTGCGTCTGGTCTGGGCGGAACGGCGCGGCTTCCTGTCCCAGAGCCTGCGCTACATCCAGATCGAGGAGCTGGGCCCCGGCAACTGCATCCTGACGGCGGGCATCCGATTCTCGGGCCTGCGTGGCGAGCTGTTCCACGACAAGCACCGCCCGGCGATCCGCCAGGCCCAGGAAGCCATCGTCGAAGGCCTGAAGGCGGCGGCGGAAGCGGGCTAGCCGCCCTCTTTCATCATGTCGATGACGTTCAGGATCGCCGGTCCCAGGATGACGATGAACAGCACCGGCAGGAAGAACAGGATCATCGGCACGGTCAACTGCGCCGGCAAGGCCGAAGCCTTCTTCTCGGCGGCGGACAGACGCAGATCGCGGTTTTCCTTGGCCATGACGCGCAGGGCTGTCGCCAACGGCGTGCCATAGGTCTCGGCCTGGGTCATGGCGGTGGCCACCGACTTCACGCCCGGATGGTTGGTGCGCTTGCCCAGGTTCTCATAGGCCATGCGACGATCGGGCAGATAGGACAGCTCGGCCGACAGCAGCGACAGCTCCTCGGCCAGGTCGATCGACGACGGCCCCATTTCCTGGCTGACCTTGGTGATCGCCGCCTCGATGGACATGCCGGCCTCGACACAGATCAGCAGCAGGTCCAGCGCGTCGGGAAACGCCTGCATGATCGAGGTGCGGCGCTTGGTGATGCGGTTCTTCAGATAGAGGTTGGGCGCATAGAAGCCCGCCACCGCCGCACCCATCACCAGCGTCAGCTTGTTCATCGTGGGCCAGTCCACGATCTTCATCACGAACATGTAGAAGGCCGCCACGATCATGAAGACGAAGGGCGAGGCGAAGCGGAAGAAGTAGAAGGTCGTCAGCGGACGCGGGCCGCGATAGCCGGCCTGGGCCATCTGTCCGGCGACCTTGGGGTCCTCCAGCAGCTTGGTCAGGTTCAGCCGATCCACGATCCGCTTCTTGAACCCGTCGTCGGTGTGACGCAGCGCGCCTTGGCCAGCGGCCATATTGGCCCGCGAGCGGCGTTTCAGGTCGTCGCGCCGTTCGGCGACGGCCTTCATCCGCTTGTCCAGCGCAACGCCCCCGGTCATCGACGACATCAGGGTCAGGACGGTGGCGAAGACCAGCACCCCAACGCCGATGCTGAGCAGGTTCTGTGGATCGGTGATGAAGCGGATGAAGCTTTCCATGATCCCCGCCTCAGAACTTGAACGAGATCATGCGCTTCATCACGAAGATGCCGGTCGCCATCAGGCAGACCGCCATCAACAGCATGAAGTTGCCGCGGAAGTCGGTGAACAGGGGCATCATGTAGGACGGCGTCGTCATCATGACCATCGTCATGACCGCCGGCGGCAGGGACGCAATGATGCCGGCCGAGGCCAGGGCCTCGGACGACAAGGCCTTGATCTTCTCGCCCATCATCCGCCGCGCGCGCAGCACGCCCGACAGGTTGCCCAGCGCCTCGGCCAGGTTGCCGCCGGTCTTCTGCTGAATGGCGATGACGATGGTGAAGAAGCGCAGTTCCGGCGTCGGCATCCGCTCGAACATCTTCTCCAGCGCCTGCTCCAGCGTCAGGCCGACGCCCAGTCCCTCGACCAGCTTCTGGAACTCCGGCCCCAAGGGCGCAGGACTTTCGCGAGCGATGATCTTGAAACATTCGTGGACCGGCAGGCCCGACTTGATGCCCCGCACGATCACGTCCACGGCGTTGGGAAACTCCAGCGAGAATTTCTTCATTCGCCCCTTGGCCAAGAAGCCGACGACCCAGCGCGGCAAGCCCAGGCCGAAGACCACGGCGACGCCCAGGACCGCCAGGATCGGCAGGCCCAGCACCAGGGCGACCAGCGCCGCAACCACCCCGACCACGGCGGAGATGATGTAGAAGGTCGTCACTTTCAGGCTGAGGCCCGCCTGTTTCAAACGTGACGCCAGGGTGGTGCGCGCCTTGCGCTCGCGACGATCCGCTTCCTGAAGCTGGACCAGGATCTGCTTGCGGCGCGCCTCGGGCGTATTGGCGGCGGCGGCCTTGCGGGCGATCGCGGGGTTCTTCTTGGCTTCGCCCAGGCTCTGGGCGCGCTTGACCGCCTGGGCGGACGAATCGTCGCCCCCGACGAAGACCCAGCCCAGGCCGCCGATGGTGATGAAGGCCAGAACGGCGGCGAGAATCGGCAGCATCGTCCTACTCCGCCGCGTCCAGGGCGTCGGCCAGCTCGCGCTCCAGCCCGTAGTAGCGGGCGCGGTCCCAGAAGCGGGGACGGGCGATGCCGGTCGAACGGTGACGGCCGATGATCTTGCCGTTCTCGTCCTCGCCGGTGATGTCGTAGACGAACAGGTCCTGGGTCACGATCACGTCGCCTTCCAGGCCGACGACCTCGGTGATGTGGGTGATGCGACGCGACCCGTCGCGCAGGCGGGCGGCCTGGATGATGACGTCGACCGAGCCCACGATCATCTCGCGGATGGTGCGCGAGGGCAGGCCATAGCCGCCCATGGTGATCATCGATTCCATCCGACTGATGGCTTCGCGCGGGCTGTTGGCGTGCAGCGTGCCCATCGAGCCGTCGTGGCCCGTGTTCATGGCCTGCAACAAGTCGAAGGCCTCGGGTCCGCGCACCTCGCCGACGATGATCCGCTCGGGGCGCATCCGCAGGCAGTTCTTCACCAGATCACGCATGGTGATCGTGCCCTGGCCTTCCAGGTTTGGCGGGCGGGTTTCCAGACGCACCACATGCGGCTGCTGCAGTTGCAGTTCGGCGGCGTCCTCGCAGGTGATGACGCGCTCGGTCGGGTCGATGAAGGCCGTCAGGGTGTTGAGCAGGGTCGTCTTGCCCGACCCGGTGCCGCCCGAGATGACCAGATTGCATCGCGAGGCGCCGATGACGCCCAAGACGCGCGCGCCTTCGGGACTGATGGAGGCGTACTCCACCAGGTTCTTCATCGTCAGCTTGTCCTTCTTGAACTTCCGGATCGTCAGCGTCGGACCGTCGATCGCCAGCGGCGGGGCGATGACGTTGACGCGCGACCCATCGGGCAGACGGGCGTCGCAGATGGGGCTGCTCTCGTCCACGCGGCGGCCGACCTGCGACACGATCCGCTGGCAGATGTTCATCAGCTGGGTATTGTCGCGAAAGCGGACGTTGGTCAGCTGGACCTTGCCGGCGACCTCGATGAAGACCCGCCCGGCGCCGTTGACCATGATGTCGGCGATGTCGTCGCGCGCCAGCAGCGGCTCCAGCGGACCATAGCCCAGGACGTCGTTGACGATGTCCTGAACCAGATGCTCCTGCTCGGCGACCGACATGGAGACGTTCTTGATCGCCACCAGTTCGGCGACGATGTCGCGAATCTCTTCCGACGCCGCCTTCTGGTCCAGATGCGCCAGCTGGGCCAGATCGATGGTGTTCATCAACGCGTTGAAGATCGTCGTCTTCGTGGCGTGATAGTAGTCGCTCTGTTCACGGACGATCTCGGCGACCGCCTGGGCCTTCTTCAGCTGCTCCAGGCCGGCCGTGGCCTTGGGGCCGGTTCCGGCGACGTTGCCGGTCGGGCGCGGCGCTTCCGGCTTGGGTTTGGGGCGCGATGCCAAGGCGTCGAGACGGTCGGCGGGCGCGGGCTGCGTCGGCGCCGATGCGCGTTCGAAGGCTTCCGCCGCCGGCTCCAGGTCCTCGTCGGCGAAGGCGTAGGCCTCGGCCCTGGCTTGAGCTTGGGCCTGGGCGGCCATCCCCGGCGGGGGCGCGGCGGCGTCGACCTTGAAGACGGACACAGGCTCGCCGGCCGGCGCAGGCGCCGGACGCATCGGCGCCGTCGTGACGCCGGGCTGACCTGTGCGCTTG
Source organism: Brevundimonas sp. (assembly GCF_041648115.1). Taxonomy (GTDB): domain Bacteria; phylum Pseudomonadota; class Alphaproteobacteria; order Caulobacterales; family Caulobacteraceae; genus Brevundimonas. Next base: position 29,240 of record NZ_JBAZPR010000005.1, on the reverse strand, counting down.
CCGAACATGCGTCAGCGCTTCTTGAACATGTTGGCGAACAGGGACTTGGACGCGCCGTCGGCAGGCTTGGACGCCTTTTCCGACTTGGCGGGCTTGCTCGGCTTGCTCTTCGGACCCGTGATCATCGGCAGTTCGCGACGCGACACGATCTGCGCCAAGGTCTGGAAGGCCTCGGCCGCCTTGGTCTTGGCCCCGGCGTCCAGGATCATCTGGCCGTTGTTCGCGGCTGCGCCGAAGGTCTTGGCGTCGAAGGGGATCAGCAGGCTGGGATGCACGCCAAGCGCAGCGCCAAAGTCCTTGGCCGGAATCTCGGGACGGCCCGGCACCCCGACCTGGTTCAGCACCAGGCGCGGCGGCGCATCGTTGGGTCGGCCCTGACGGATCAGGTCGATCATGTTCTTGGCGTTGCGCAGGGACGCCAGGTCGGGCGTGGCCACCACCACCACCTCGTCGGCGCTGATCAGGGTGCGGCGCATCCACGGCGACCACAGGTGCGGCAGGTCCAGCACCACGAACGGCGCCGTGGCTCGAATCTGGTTCGTCACCTCCTCGAACGCCTCGGTCGAGATGTCCCAGTCCGTCTCCAGGCTGGCGGGCGCAGCGAATAGGCTCAGCTTGTCGGTGCAGCGGACCATCATTCGGTCCAGCAGGGTCGCGTCCAGCCGGTCGGGCTGGCCCAGGGCGTCGGCGACGCCGCTCAACGGGTCCTGGTTGAAGTCCAGGCCGGCGGTGCCGAACGGCAGGTCATAATCCACGATGACGGTATTGGCGCCGATCCGCTCGGAGATCGCATAGGCTGTGTTGTGCGCCACGGCCGACGCCCCCGCCCCGCCCCGTGCGCCGACGAAGGCGATGGTGCGCCCGACGAAGGGCTGGGCCGGATCGTTGAACAGGCCGCCGATGGCCGCGATCAGTTGCAGCGGCTGCAACGGCGCGACCAGATATTCGCTGACGCCGCGACGCATCAGTTCGCGGAACAGGATGATGTCGTTGGTGGCGCCGATGACCACGACCTTGGTGCCCGCGTCGCAGACTTCGGCCAGTTGATCGACCTCCCAAAGCAGCGTCTGGGGGTCTTTCAGGCATTCGACGATGATCAGCGGCGGCGTGGGTTCGTGATGATAGGTCTCGACCGCAGCCGCCACGCCGCCGACGCGGATCTGGGTCGTGGCGCGCGACAGGCGGCGATCCTGAGCGGCGCGCTCGGCGGCGGCCAAAGTATCCTGGCGCTCGGCGAAGACATGGATGGCGATGCGCGGCACCGACACTTCGCCGATATTGCTGGACGGCGCCAGGCCCGTGGAGCCCAGGCCTGTCGACGCCAGACCCGTCGACCCGAAATCGGTCGCGTCCAGTCCGGTTTCCATCAGGCTGGCCTGCGCCTGGGCCACCACGTCGCCGACCGGATTGAAGCCGGCGGCCTCAGGAAGGTAGGCGGGGGCGGCTGGAACCGGAGCGAACGGGGTGGCCGGAACACCCGGAGCAGCCGTGAACTGCAGCGGGGCGCGCGGCGTATCGGTCTCGAAATCGACGACCGGCTCGGCGAACGGCATGTCGACGTCGAAGGCGTCGTCGAACGTATCGAACTCGCGGGGTACGGGCGCTGTGCTCATGGGTCTAGTTCACCGCACGGGAGACGGCGGTCTCCCGGATCAGGGTTTCCGGCTCGGCGGATGTCGGCTTGCCGCCGCGATACAGATCGAAGACCACGGTGCGGCGCCCGACGTCGGCAGGCGTCATGGCGCGCGGCCGCTGGATGTCGCGCGGATCCTCGATCTGGGCGGCGAGGTTGGCCGTGACCGCGCAGCCGAAGTTGGAGGCGGATTGATTGTCGCCCGAACGGCCCAGATTGCCCCATGTCGTCCCGCATTGCGGCACGGCGGCGCGGACGGTCTGATAGCCGACCACGACCGGCGCCCTCGGATCCGGCGCCGCATAGCTGACAAGGGTGATGCGATCCGGCGACACGCCCGACGCCGCCAGTATGGACTTGATGTCATAGGCGGTCTTCAGCGCCACCGGATCGTTTCCGGCGGGCGCCTCGATCACCATCGGCACGGCGTCGACGTAGCGATAACGTCCGACCAAAGCCTGCAGGGCGTCGCCCTGGGCCGGCGACAGGCCGGTGTCATGAACCGCCAGGGCGATCCGGTCCAGATCGGGCTCGACCTGAAGCTGATAGCGCGAGGTCGGCGTCAGCGGCGGCTCGCCGCCCAGGCTGGCCGGGCCGCCGACGCAGGCGCCCAGCGCCAGGACGGTCGTGGTGAGAAGGGCGATGATCGGGGTGCGGATCACACTGCAAGTCATGGGGCGCTCACTCGATCACATAGCCGACCGAACCGGCCGGGGGCGCATTGGGCAGGCCATAGACCTGGTTCAGCTGTCCAAAGAGGATGGTCTGGCTGTCTTCGGCGATCCGCAGGCCGTCGGCCGGCGTCTGCATCCGGCCGGGCGAGGTCGGGCTGACGATATAGGGCTCGACGATGACCACCAGTTCGGTCTCGCCCATAAGATAGTCGCGCGAACGGAACAGCTGACCCAGCACCGGCAGATTGGTCACGCCGGGCAGCGAGTCCACCGCCTGGCGGCTGCTTTCCCGCAGCAGGCCCGCGATCATCATCGAACCGCCCGAGGGGATTTCTATGGTGTTCTCGCTGCGACGCACCGTCAGGCCCGGCAGGGTGATCGACGACGGCGTCCCCGCCCCGATGGTCAGGCCGCCTTGCGACGACAGTTCCGACACCTCGACCTTGACCTGAAGGCTGATGCGCCCGCCCGACAGCACCACCGGCCGGAAGGCCAGGCCCACGCCGTAGGGTTTGTACTGGACGGTGATCTGGCCCTGGGCGTCACGGCTGGCCGGCACGGGGAATTCGCCGCCCGCCAGGAAGCTGGCCGCCTCGCCGTTGACGGAGGTCAGATTCGGCTCGGCCAGGGTGCGCAACAGACCGACGCGTTCGAAGGCCTTCAACATGGCCTCGCCCTTGTTAAGACCGTCAGAGCCGGGTCCGGCGCCCTGCGGCGCCGTATCCCAGTTCGCGGCGTCTTGGGGGCCGTTCACAGTGTAGTTGCAGAGGACGCCGGGCGCGAAGGCGCCGCCGCACGGCCGTTGAAGCTGATAGTTCTTCGTCGTATCGATCGACGAGCCGGCGCTGATGCCGCCCAGCAAGGCGCCGTTGACGCCCCAGGTCGCTGCATTGCCCAACAGCCATTGCGTATCGCCCAGGCGGCCGATGACCGCAGACGTATTGAAACCAAGCTGCTTGATGACGTTGCGCTGAACCTCGACCACGCGAACCTTCAGCGTCACCTGGTCCGAACCCGGCACGGTGATCAGGTTCAGCACCTTTTCGGGCGCCGAGACGAAGGCGGCGGCGATGCGCGCGGCCTGGGTCGAGGAGGCGGGGTTTTCCGCCACGCCGGTCAGGATGATGCTGTCGTTGACCGCCTCGGCGCGGACCTGTCCGCCGGGGATCATCCGGTTCAGCGTGTCCTGCAGCGCGCTGGTGCCCGCATCCACCCGCACCTTAAGGCTCAGGATCGTGCGTCCGGCCCCGTCCAGGAAGACGGCGTCGGTCTCGCCCGGCGCGATGCCGATCACGGTGATGCGGCGCGGCGAGTGCAGCATGGCCTCGGCCACCTGCGGATTGGACACGATCACGTCGCGCGCGTCGGCCGGCAGATCGACGGCGAAGGATGTGCCGCGCGGAAGGTTGATCATCTGCGGCGCGGCGCCCATCGCCACGGCGGCGCGGGTCTGGGCGACGCCGGCGGGCGCGGCGGTCAGGCTGGCCAGAAGGGCGCAGGCGACGGCGGCGGTCTTTTTCATCGCGGATCGGCGCATCGGAACGACTTTCATGGGACGGCCACGATTTCGGGCGCGCCGCCGCGATAGATGCGAACGGCCTGGGGTTGGGCCGTCGCCGCAGCACGACGGTGCGTGGCGCCGGACGGGCCGGCCGTATCGGCATAGGAGCGCAGCGACAGCGACAGCTCGCCCTCGGCCTTGGCCTGGGCCAGCATTTCGGCGTCCTGCGGACGGACTTCCAGGGTGGCGGTCGCGCCGACCACGGCCTGTTCGTCGTCGCCGGCGCGCGTCGATTGGTCGATGGCAAGAACCTTGATGTTCTGCAACACGGTGCCGGAAATGAACTTGGACTTGGAGGCGCCTTCGACCGCGCCGTTGCGGTTGGTTTCTGCGGTCAGGACCACGTCCACTCTGTCGCCCGGCAGGATGAAACCGCCGGCGGCGGATTCCACGGTGACGGCGATCGCCATCGCGCGCATCCCCGGTTCGAGATAGGCGGCCAGATAGCCGCTGTCGCCGGCGCGCACGATCTTGCGCGCCACGATCGGCTCACCGGCGAGAATGGGTTCGCGCACGACCGAACCGATATAGTCGGATTTGGCGCCGGGTCCGGCCAGTTCGTTTGCTGCATGGGCCACACGCTCGACCGCGCCGGAGGCCTTCTCGGCCGCGTTCTCGGCGACGGGCTTTGCGGGAACAGGCGTGGAGCCGTCGGTGATGAAGACCGGATTGACCTCGTCCGCCGGCCAGTCTTTCCAGGCCAGATCGCCTTCGACCAGACGCTTGCCCGGCTCCAGATCCTTGGCGGCGACCAGCACCTTGGCCATCGGGCGGACCTCGACCGGGGCGGCGGCTGCGGGCGCGGCGGGTTCGTTCGAGGAGGATCCCATGGCCCTGACCACCAGGGCCAGGCCGATGGCCGAGACGGCGGCGATGCAGATGACGACGATGCGGGCGGGCTTCATCCAGAATGTCTCCAGCAGGCGCTGTGTTCGGATTCAGTTCCCGAGCCCTACCGTTAACGATCATGACCCTTACGGGTTAACGCTTCCTAAGCGGCGCGAACGCTGGTCCGTGTAGCCTCAGCGACCCGAGGCGAAGGTCAGCATCAAGCCGCTTTCCGGCAGAGCCAACAGGGCGCCGGCGGCGATGGCGACGCCATAGGGGATGTCGCCCTTGGGCTGCATCAGATTGACGACCCACCCTTGCGACACCGACGGTGCTACCATCGGGAAATACTGGCGGGCGGTCATCAGGAACAGGCAGAAGACGCCGCCAGCGATGCCGGTCCACAGCAGGAAGGGCGCGACGCCGCTCAATCCCATCCATAGACAGCTGGACGCCAGCAGCTTGGCGTCGCCGCCGCCGACCCATCCGGCCGCGAACATTCCCATTCCGACCACAAGCGCAGCCACGCCGATCCCGACGTGAATGGCGATATCCATCGGCGCGGCGCCGATCAGCAGGGCGACGGGAAAGAAGGCGCCGACCAGAGCCAGCGAGATCCAGTTGGGGATTTTCATCGTGATCAGGTCGTGCAGACCGCCGACGATCACGAGGGCCGGAAAGACGCCGAGCACGATGAGCAGCAGAATATCCATGGCGGCACTCTTCTCCGGCAGGGCTTAAGTTTGGGTTTCCGACACGTGAAAAGGGCCGGAGCTTGCGCCCCGGCCCTTCCCTCAAGACTTTTGCAGGTCTTACTTGTTGGCGGTGTCGAGCGAGCCCGCAACCTTCGTGAAGGTCGCCTTCAGGCTGGTGCTCATCGTGCCGAGAACCGTAATCAGGGCGACGGCGATCAGAGCGGCGATCAGGCCGTATTCGATGGCGGTAGCGCCCGATTCGTCTTTGGCGAAGCGCGAGATGAACTTGGTCATGGGTAGTTCCTTTTTCAAATGGTCTAGCGAGCAACTTGGCGGGGGGAGCCGGTAGCCCGCTTGACCCCCAAACGCAGGATCAAAATGCCAGACCCCCGTTAAATCTGAGTCACGAGGTTTGGTTACGCGCGGATTTACCAAAGAAAATTCTCATGGCGTCGCTTCAGGCTTTATTGAGGATCACGGCTGCATCATGCGTGCGTCCGCGTCCGCACGCGCCGTCATTCAGAGCCGCCGATGTCTCGCATCTCCGCCCCCGTCCTGGCGCAAGTCCTCGCCTTCGCCCTCGTCGCGTCTCCCATTGTCGCCCACGCCCAGAACGGCCCGCTCAACGTCGAGATCGATCGCTCGACCCGGGTCCAGCTGCGCGGCGCGGCCGCCTCGGTCATCGTCGGCAATCCGCAGATCGCGGACGTATCGATGGTCGACGCCAACACCCTGTTCATCGTCGGCAAGGGCTATGGCGTCACCGAGGTCGCCGTGGTCGACGGCGTCGGCCGCACCCTGTTCCAGCGCGAGATCGTCGTGTCGGGCGGCTCGACCGGCTCGGTCCGCGTCTGGCGCGGCGCCCAGGCGACGGAAATGGCCTGCGGTTCCTCCTGCGCCCCCAGCGTCCGCGTCGCGCCGACCAGCGCGCCGACCGCCCCCTGATCCCGGACATGAGCGCCCCGGACCCATCGGCCGCCCGTCAGCGTCGTTCGCGGCGCAGAAGAACGCGTGAAGGCGCGGCGGCCGTCGAGTTCGCCATGGTCGCCCTTCCTTTCTTCCTGATGATCTTCTCGATCCTGGAACTGGGCATCGTCTTCGTTCTGGATTCCGTGATGGAGACGGCGACCACGGAAGCCGGCCGCCTGGTCCGGACCGGCCAGGCCGATCAGCAGAAGTTCACCGCCGCCCGCTTCAAGACCGAATTCTGCAGCCGCATGATGCTGTTCGAGAGCGACTGCGCCAATCGCGCGACCGTGGATGTCCGCGTGATCCCCAAATTCACCGAGCCCAATCCTCCCGATCCGATCACCAACGGCGCGATGGACGAGAAAAAAACCATCTACGACGGCGGCAAGCCCGGCGACCTCATTCTGGTCAGCGTCTGGTATGTGCACCCGCTCGCCACCCCGATGCTGAGCCAGGCCACCTCGCCGCTCGGGATCGGCAAGATCATACTGCGCTCCACGACCGCCTTCCGAAACGAGCCATGGAATGCGTAGGTCCGGCCTGATCTCATGCTTCAGGGCCCTGGCGCGCGACACGCGCGGGCTGGCGGCGGTGGAGTTCGCCTTCCTCGCTCCGATCCTGATCATATTCTATTTCGGCATGGTCGAATTCTGTCAGGGCTATATGGCGCTGAAACGCACGGGCCATGTCGCCGCGATGACGGCGGACCTGGTGTCCCAATCCGATTCCGTCACCAAGACAGAGGTCCAGGATCTGCTCGCTTTCGGCGATCTGACCATGAAGCCGTTTGCTGCGAGCGGCCTGACCCAGCGGGTCTCAAGCGTCACTCGGGTCAATGAAACAACCTATCGGATCGACTGGAGCGTCGGAAAGGGCATCGCCGCGAAACTGACCGTTGCCGACGCCAATATTCCCGCCGACATGCTGGCCAACGGCGAATCCGTCATCGTGGCCGAGGCGAACTACGACTACAGGTCGCCGTTCGATCGTGTCGCCCCCTATGTCACCCAGTTCAAGCGGATGGCCTATCTGCGTCCCCGCACGGCCGACGTCATCGCCTGCAAGACCTGCTGACCTAAGGCCCGATCAAGGCGTCGCGCATCGCTGAAATCTTGACGTCGGTCTCAGCTTCCTCGGCAGCCGGATCGCTGTCGGCGACGATGCCGGCGCCGGCCAGGGTTCGGAAGCGCCAGACGCCGTCCGATCGTTCGAAACCGGCCGTTCGGATCAGGACCGAGGCCGTCAGGGCGCCGCTCTCCCCGATCAGGAACAGCGATCCGCACCACGGGCCGCGCGGCGGCTCATGCGTCGCGATCACCTTCATGGCCTGATGCTTGGGCGCGCCGGTGATCGAACCCGGCGGGAAGGTCGCCTCCAGCAGGTCGGCGGGGCCGACGCCGGCCGCTGCCCGTGCGGTCACCGTCGAGACGAGGTGATGCACGGTTGGATGGCGCTCGATCTCGAACAGGGTCTCGACGCGCACGGATCCCGGCTGTGACACCCGCGCCAGGTCGTTGCGCATCAGGTCGACGATCATCAGGTTCTCGGCGCGGTCCTTGGCGCTGGCCTGCAACTCATCCGCCAAGGCTTTGTCTTGAGCCGGATCGACGGCGCGCGGGCGAGTGCCCTTGATCGGGCGCGCCTCGATGCGGCGGCTGGCGGCGTCGAAGGCGATGAACAGCTCGGGCGAGTTGGACACCAGCGCCCGCTCCCCGATCCGCCAATAGGCCCCGAACGCCGAGGCCCGATCCTGTTGCAGATGCAAAAAGACGTCGAAAGGATCGGCGTCCGCCTTCAACGCGCCGGCCCAGGCCCGCGCGATATTGGCCTGGAACAGCTCGCCCGCCGCGATCCGCTGAACCACGTCCGATACGGCGGCGCGATAGGCCTCGGCCGGCGCTTCGGCGTCGAAGGTTTCGGCCGGCGCAGACGGCGGCGCGACCACGCGAGCCTCAGCCAGCCAACTCATCGCCAGATCCGCCGCCGCCCCTGCCGCCTCGACCGTCGTTCCTCGCCCGACGGCTTGCACCGACAGTCTATGGTGGTCGAAGGTCAGCAGGGCCGGATAGCGGGCCAGCATCAGGTCCGGCCAGGTCGTCTCCCGCCGCCCGGTCGCCGGGCGCGCGCCGGCGTCATAGGCCGCCAGCCCCACCACGCCCGCGCCGAACGCCGGATCTCTCAGCGCCTGAAACGGCGCTCCGTCATCCACAGGACCGACCAGGACGCGATCCGGCGCCGTGGCGACGTGGGACCAGCGCCCGCCCGGCCCGCCGTCCGACAACAGGGCCAGCGCGCCGTCACCGCCGCCCAGTCCCGCCGCGACCGCGACCGGCTGCGTCCACGGCGCATCGCGCACCACGACGTGGTTGAAAACCTCGCTCACGCCGACAGCTGCTCCACGATCCGGTCGCGCCGGGCCGCATCGACGCCCAGGGCGTCGCTCAGATAGGCGTCAACCGACCCATGCCGCGCCTCGACCTCGGCGAACGCGGCCTCCAGATAGGCGGCCTCGACGCCCAGGAAGGCGACGACGGCGTCGTCGGACGCGATACGCCCCGTCATCTTGTGCAACTGCCTGGCGATGCCGGGCGCGCGTCCGGCCAGATCGACCGCCGTATTGGTCAGCAGATAGTCCTCGATCATGTCGTCGCGGGACACGCCCAACAGGTTATGGGTCAGGGCGGCGAGGAAACCCGTCCGATCCTTGCCCGCCGCGCAATGGATCACCACCGCCCGGTCCTGATCGGCCAGAGCTTGGAAATAGCGGGCGAAGACATCCTGATGCGACGAATCGAACGGCAGGGTCCGATAGGTGGCTTCCATGAACCGACGCCCCGAATCCGGCGTCAAATCCGCAGTCTTCAGGAAGGCGATATGCGGCGCCTCGGCCCCGTCGTCGACGCCGCCTTCGATCACCAGGCCGGTGAAACCCTCCGGCCGACGCGACGGCTGATCGCGCCGCTCGCCGGGGCGACGCAGATCGACCACGGCCCCGATGTCCAGCCGCCGCAGCCGCTCCAGATCCGCATCGCTGGCCCGCGCATGGTGGGCGGAGCGCAACAGACGGCCGGGCTGCACGCGCCGCCCGGCCGTCGTGGCGTAGTCGCCATAGTCACGGAAGTTGTCGATGGCCTCGAAGGCGTGAAGACGGGTGGTCATGCCCGCGCTTCTAGCTTGATTTCACCGATCTGGCAGCAGGCCCGCCATCGCGTCGAGATAGGCGACGAAGGCGTCGCGCCCCTGGTCGGTCAGGCTGGCCTCGGTCAGGGGCTTTCGGCCCTTGAAACTCTTGGTCACGGCGACGAAACCCGCCTCTTCCAGCTTGCGCAGATGGACCGACAGATTGCCGTCCGTGGTCTGCAATCGGGCTTTCAGGCTGGTGAAATCAGCCGTCCCCGCGCCCGACAGATAGGCCATGATCCCCAGCCGAATGCGCCCATGGATGACATCGTCGATCCGGCTGATGTCGAAATCATCGGCCATGTTCAGACCACCTCCGACGGTTCCTGGCGCATCAGGATGACCCCTGGAACCAGGGCGACGGCCATCAGGACGGCCGTGAACACCAGATAGATCGCCGGGCTTTCGATGAACCAGGCCACCGCGACCGCGCCGGCATAGGCCGCCAGGGCCGTGAACGACATCCAGCGCGTCTTCGTCATCGCCGCACCGATCATCCAAGCCGAGCCATAGGCGACCAGCACGGTCGTGGGCATCACCGCCATCCACGACCAATTCCCGGTCTTGAACGATAGAGCCATCAGCGCCAGCCAGGTGACGAAGATGCCATAGCCAACGCCGGACCAAGCCGCGCTGACCGCCTTGTTGCCAGCCGAGTTGATACCCGGCTTGCCCTTCATGCGTCCGATCAACACCGTCAACCCGATGGCGAAGACGACGCCAGAGGCGATCCAGAGCCACAGCTGCACCCATGGATTGACCTGGATTATTCCCGCCTGAATGGCCCACTGGCCAATGTTGGCGGCGCCGAAAACGATGGCGGCCGTAACCAGGATCGGTCCCGCCAGCAGCGGCGCATGGCGGCCCTCGTGCGCGAGGCTGCGCATATAGGCGATGTCGTCCTGAATGGCCTGGGTCTCGCGGGTCATGGGTCTCTCCTCCTCAAATCCGATGGCGGAAGCATCGTCCACAAACTTTGTGTTGTAAAGTTCTTTCTCGACATCGCCTTGGTGCATAGAAAAAGGGGCGGAACCGAAGTCCCGCCCCTCAATCTGATTGTCTCGCCCGTTATAGTCGGGGGGCGCCGCCGCGTCCGCGAAGTCCGCCGGCCACGAGGGCGATGACGAACAGGATGATGGCGACAACGGCGACGAATTTGGCGATTTCGAACGAGAAGTTCGCAATGCCGCCGAAGCCGAGAACGGCCGCGACCAAGGCCACGACCAGGAAGATAATTGCCCAACGCATCATGGGTTTAGCTCTCCTGAGTTGATGTTGCCGTCGGCGACCCTAGAGCCGTTCGTCGGTCCGTTGCATCAACGTCGTGGCGGCTTGGCCGTTCCCTCGTTCGGGCGCCTTATCGACGGCGACGGCTCTTGTAGCCGCCCTGGTCCATCTTGCGGTCCGCGACCATGCTGGCGACGATGGCCGCCAGAGCCGGATTGCGCAGCAGGAGGAAGGCCGCACCCAGACCGCCCACGGCGCCAACGATGGGCCGCTCGCGCACGATATGGATCACCTTGCCCAGCAAGCCTTCCGGCTCTTCCTCTTCGTCGTCCTCGTCGTGCTTGTCGCCCTTCAGGAAGACGACGGCGACAATCAGGGCGACCAGGGCGAACAGGCCGAAGGTCACGGCCGCGGCGCCCAACGGCGTCAGCTTGAGGCTGAGCGCATAGAAGATGGATACGCCAAGAAAGACGACGGCCAGAAACACGCTGGCGGCGACGACGGCCGTCGCCACCAGCTTTTTGACGATGCCCTTGAACATCAGCGGCGACGGCCGGCCAGTAGCATGCCCAGGATGACACCAACGCCCAGAGCCACCGCGGTGGACTGAAGCGGACGCTCCTGCACGCGCTCGACGACATAGCGTTGCGCCTCGTCGAAGCGTTCGGCGGCGTCGTCGTAATATTCGCGGCCCTTTACGCGGGCTTCGTCGTAGTAGCCGCGAGCCTGGTCGCGGACTTCGTCGCTCTTGGCGCGCAGCTTGGCTTCGGCCTCGGCGGCCTTCTCGCGCAGGCGCTGAGTTTCCTCGCGGGCGCCGGTCTTCAGATCCTCCTTGAGGGTCTTCAGGTCGGCCTTGATGTCTTCTCGGGCCTTGGTGGTGGCCATGATGCGCGCTCCGTTGAAAGCTTGGCGGTAGAATAGAGAACCCCGTCTGGCAACGCCACACTCCGAACGAGGTTCCAACAGATGGGCGCCCGCCTGCGCCCTCGCCACGGGCTTTTCGCCGCACTAGAACGGTCGCATGACCCAATGGCTGTTCCCGCCCCGTCCCGCCCCTTCGCTGCCGATCGTCGGATCGGACCAGCGGTTTCCCGTCCGTCGCATCCTGTGCGTGGGCCAGAACTACGCCGCCCATGCGCGCGAGATGGGGTCGGACCCCGACAAGCAGACGCCCTTCTTCTTCGCCAAGCCCGGCGACGCCGTAGTGTCGGACGGGGCGAACCCCGCCTATCCGTCGGCGACGGCGAACCTGCATTACGAAGCCGAACTGGTCGCGGCTATCGGGCCGGACGGTAAAGGCGGGGTCGCCATCATCGGCTGGGCCGTCGGCTGCGACCTGACTCGCCGCGATCTCCAGGCCGAGGCCAAGACCGCCGGCCGGCCGTGGGACGCCGCCAAGGGGTTCGACCAGTCCGCGCCGTGCGGCCCCATAACCTTGGGCGCCCTGCCCCATCCCGCCGGCGCCATCGGCCTCAGCGTCAACGGCGAGGTCAAGCAGGCGGGCGCGCTGGACGACATGATCCTGAACCCCGACCGCATCGTCGAGGCGGCGCAGGCTCTGTGGTCGCTTCAGCCCGGCGACCTGATCTTCACCGGCACGCCTTCCGGCGTCGGTCCGGTAAGCCCCGGCGACCGTGTGGTCGTGACCGTCGAGGGTCTGGAGACGCTCAGCTTCGAGATCCAGCCATGATCCTGCACGGCTATTGGCGTTCGGGCGCCAGCTACCGCGTCCGCATCGCCCTGTATCTGAAAGGGCTGGGGTACGACCTCTCCGCCCACGACCTGCGCAAGGGCGAGCAGAAGACGGCCGACTATCTGGCGCTGAACCCGCAGGGCATGGTCCCCGCTCTGCAAGACGGCGACCTGATCGTCACCCAGAGCCCGGCCATCCTGGAATGGCTGGAGGAAACCCACCCCGAGCCCTCCCTGTTGCCCACAGGCGCAAATGACCGCGCGGCCGTGCGCGCCATGGCCGCCCTGATCGGCTGCGACATTCACCCGCTGAACAACCTGCGGGTGCTGAAGGCCTTGCGGTCGAATTTCGACGCCGATCAGGCGACCGTGGACGCCTGGGCCGCCGGGTGGATCGCGCCGGGGTTCGACGCGCTGGAGGCTTTGATCGCCCGCCACGGCGGCGCCTGGTGCTTCGGCGATGCGCCGACGCTGGCCGATTGCTATTTGATTCCACAGCTTTATTCGGCACGGCGGTTCAACATGGACCTGTCGCCTTGGCCCCGCCTTCTGGCCATCGAGGCGACCGCCGAGGCGCACCCCGCCTTCGTCTCGGCCCACCCGGATCGTCAGCCCGACGCGGATGCCTGATTTTCGCCTGATTGCGCATATCAGCGGTGGATAAGTAGGGTTCGCTTAAGGTCTCGCTCAGCGTCCCTTAAGCATTGCGGCTCATATTGCGGGCGTGTCGTATTCCCCCGCCACACCTTCGGCGTCGTCGCCCATCCATCGCCTGGCCCTCGCCGTGGTGACAGAGCCCGAACGCGCGCCCGGCGCCTTCATGAGCGCGCCGTCCGGCGCCCGCGAAGAGGCCATGCGTTTTCTGCTGCAAACGGGGGCCGACGCCGGCGTCAAACTGATCGCCACCCGCCCCGAGGGCGACGGCGAGCGCCTGCTGGGTCAGGCCTGGCCCTTCCCGTCGCCCTTCCAGGTGACGGTGCGGACCGTGCCGATCAGCGAAGGTGTGGACCGGGTCGAGGCCCGCGCCCGCCGCTCATTGGAACGTATGGGTCTGCCGCGCGGCGACGTGCTGCTGATTTCCAACGCCGCTGACTTGGCCGGCGCCGAGGGTCGCGCCCTGTGGGATCGCGCCCGCAGCCTCAAGGATCGCGGTCTTTATCGCCGCATCGGTTTCTGCGCCACGCTGGAGGACGGTCCCGCCCTGCTGGCGCGCCGTCTCGAAGCCGATGTGGTTCAGGTGCCGTGCAGCCTGCTGGACCAACGCGCCGCCCAGGACGGCGTGCTGGAAGCCATCGCCGATACGGGTGCATCCGTTCATCTGTCTTCGGTCTTCGCCGGCGGCCTGCTGTTCGCGGGCGGCGACGATCTGCCGGTCGAACTGGCCAGCCACGCCCAGGCCCTTTCGCGCACGCGCCGTCGTCTGGCCGAACAACGTTGTGACCCGATGCAGGCGGCCCTGGGCTACGCCCTGGCGCTGAAAGGCGTGGACAAGGTGGTGGCCAGCGTCGCTTCCGCCGCCGAACTGCGCGCCATCCTGGCCGCCGCCCACGCCCCCTGTCCGAACCTGGACTGGGCGTCTCTGGCGCTCGAAGCGCCGGCGGCCTTCACCGCCGGCGCCCGCGCCCGGATCAGTAGCGCAGCCTGATCCCGACATAGCCGGAACGTCCCGGCTCTCCGTAACCGAACACCTGCTGATAGTGTTCGTCGGCCAGGTTCTCGATCCGGGCCGTCAGGGTGACCTGGTCGGTCAGTTCATAGGCTGCGTTCAAGTTGGCCGTGACGAAGCCCTCGCGGGCCACAGTCGAGAAGCCGCCGCTGTCGTCCTGGTCGCCCTCGGCCCGCACCGTCAGCGCGCCCGAGACCCGGTCGCCGGTCCAGCCCAGGGTCGCCGAACCGGCGTGTTCCGGCACGCGCAACAGGCGAGCGCCCGTCGTACGGTCCTCGGCGTCGGTCCAGGCATAGGCCAGCGTCAGGTCGAAACCGGCGCCAAGCAGGGCGCGGCCTTCCAGCTCGAACCCGTCCGAACGGGTCTTGGCGACGTTGATGTAACGGCCGGCCGTATAGGTGATCTGGTCCTCGACGTTCAGGCGATACAGGGTCGCGCGGCCATCGAACCGGCCGTCGGCCGAGGCCCAGCCCAGGGCGATCTCGACGCTGTCGGCCGTTTCCGGCTTCAGTTCGGGATAGGGCAGCGGTGCGAAGCAGAAGTCGCACACCGCCTGGCTGACGGTCGGCGACTTGAAGCCGGTGCCGTATGCGCCCGACAGGATGAAACCACCGGCCAGATCATAGGCGGCCGAAACCCGGCCCGTCGTCTTGGAGCCGAAATCGTCGGTGTCATCGTAACGCAGGCCGCCGGTCAGGTTCAGCGCCCCGACATCATACTGGGCCACGCCGAACACCGAGGTGATCGACAGGTCGCGCGACAGGCCCGACGACAGAGCCGCCGACGCCTCGTTGCGTTCGACGCCGAACGCATAGTCGATGTCCTGCGTCGCGCCGTTGGCCTGCCAGCGATAGGCCTGGCGGTCGCCGGTAAAGGTCGAGCCGAAGCCGCCGCTGACCGAGCTGCGGTCGATGTCCGACGCCGAGACGCTGAACTGATGGTTCAGGCCGAACGCCTTGGCGGTCACCCGGCCAAAGCCCGACCACTGCTCGCTTTCCTGCGTGTCGTCGGTGTCGGCCAGCGAGAAGTTCGGCGCCGGGAAACCGTCCAGGTCGGCCTTGCTTTTATTCCAGCGCACCGAGCCATCGACCTTGACCAGGTCCGAGAAGGCGTAACGGCCCTTGGCGCCCAGGGTCGTGCTGCGGAAGCCGTCGGCCTCGGGATTGCCGTCGGCCTCATCGGCGGCGGAGATGCCGTCGGTGTCGAAGCGCGAAACATAGGCGCTGAAGGCGTAGGTCTCGTTGGCGACGCCGGCCGACACACGGCCACGCACCGTGTCGAAGCTTCCGGCTTCGGCTTCGGCGCGCAGGCCGTCGATCTCCTTGGTCGTGAAGGAAATCACGCCGCCGATGGCGTCGGAGCCCCACAGCGACGACTGCGGGCCGCTGAGCACTTCGATGCGCTCGATGTCGGCCAGCTCGAAACTGGAGAAGTCATAGGCGCCGTTGGGCTCGGCCGCATCGTTGACCGGCGCCCCGTCCACCAGGACCAGGGTCTTGCCGGGCGTCGCGCCGCGCATACGCACCTGAGCCACGCCGCCGAAAGCGCCCGAGCGGGTGACCGACAGGCCCGGCACGTCGGCCAGGATGTCGGCGGCGAAGATCGCGCCGCGCTTTTCGATGGTCGCGCCGTCGATGACGCGGGCGCCGGGCGTGTCGGCGACAATGGCCGGGATGCGGGTGGCGGTGACGACGACTTCGTCAAGCTGGGTCGTGTCGTCAGCAAATGCGGGTGCGGCGAAGGCGGCCGCGATCGCGGCCGTCGAGAGAAGAATGGAACGCTTCATTGAGCGAGATCCCCGTTTCCGGTCCCGCGAATGCGCGCGAGAGACCGTTCAAAGCGAGCCGACCCGCCAGACCGAGGGTCTGGACGGCGCAAGGTCGGGTCGCTGCGACGAGATAGTCCCGCGCCTCTGCCTGGTCCCGGACAGCGACGAGCGACGTTGGCGGCCAGGTTTCCTGGCTTGCGGGTCAAAAAACGCCGTCCTCGCCTTCCCAGTTTCCCAGTGGCGCCGAGGTGATCAGACCCCGGACGGACGACGCTCTCGCCGCCTACAGTTGCGGGCACAGCCACGGTGTCTCACCGTGTTCCCTAAACCGCCTGGCGCGGCCTATCGCAGGGGCGACAAGCCTGTGCAAGGGCCGTTCAACGGCCTTGAGCCGCCGGGCGCGATCCGTCACCCTGTCGCCACATGAACGCGCCCGTCACCCACCCGCCCGAAATCGCCGCTTCGCTGGAGGGTGCCACGCCGTTCATGGCGCAATATCTGACGGCCAAGGCGGGTCAGCCGGACGCCATCCTCTTCTTCCGCATGGGCGACTTCTACGAGCTGTTCTTCAAGGACGCCGAGGTCGCGGCCGCCGCCCTGGGCATCGCCCTAACCAAGCGAGGCAAGCACCAGGGCGAGGACATCCCCATGGCCGGGGTGCCGGTCAATTCGATGGAGGGCTACCTCGCCCGCCTGATCCGCAAGGGCCATAAGGTCGCCATCTGCGAACAGCTGGAAGACCCCGCCGAGGCCAAAAAGCGCGGCGGCAAGGCCGTGGTCCATCGCGGCGTAGTCCGGGTGGTGACGCCCGGCACCCTGACCGAGGACAGCCTGCTGGACGCGCGCGGCGCCAATCGCCTGGCGGCGGTCGCGGTGCGCAAAGGTCGGGCGGCGGTCGCCGTGGTCGAACTGTCGTCCGGCGCTGTGGATTCCGTCGCCTGTTCGCTAGAGGACCTGGGCGCGGCCCTCGCCGCGTTCCGCCCGTCGGAGGTCCTGGTCACCGACCGGATGTATTCGGACGAGGCGACGCGCGACGCGCTGGACGGTTCGGGCGGCGTGGTCCAGGCGCTGGCCAGCGCCATCGCCGAGCCGCAGGCCGCACGCGTGCGGGTCGAACGGCTTTACGGCGTCTCCGCGCTGGACGGTTTCGGCGCCTTCGAGGAGGCGGAGATCTCCGCGCTCGGCCTGATCGCCGCTTATCTGGAGACGACCCAGGCCGGCAAGGTCCCCGCCCTGGCCCCGCCGCGCCGTCTGGGCGAGAGCGGCTTTCTCGCCATCGACCCGGCGACGCGAACCAGTCTGGAGATCGACCGCACACAGCGCGGCGAGCGCGAGGGCTCGCTGCTCGCCTGCATCGATCGCACCGTCACCTCGGGCGGCGCCCGCGCCCTGGCCGAACGGATATCCCGCCCCCTGCGCGATCCGCTCGCGATCAACGAACAGCTCGACGCCGTCGAATGGCTGCTGGAGCGGCGCGAGCTCAGGCGCGACCTGCGCGAGGCGCTGAAGGCGTCGTCGGACATCGCCCGCGCCGTCGGGCGGCTGGCCCTGGGTCGGGGCGGCCCGCGCGACCTGGCGGCCGTGCGCATCGGCCTGTCGATCGCGGAGGGCGTCGCCGGCCTGTTTGTCGGCCAGTCGGGGGGCCAGCTCGATCCCCTGACCGGCCAGCCGCGTCGCATCGCCTCGGCGCTCGACCGGCTGACCCTGTCTGCCGACGTGTCGCGGCTGAAGGCCGATCTGATCGACGGCCTCGTGGACGAGCCCTCGCACCTGGCGCGCGACGGCGGCTATGTGCGCCCCGACTATCGCCCCGAACTGGACGCCGCCCGCACCCTGCGCGACGACAGCCGCCGCGTCGTCGCCGATCTGGAAGCGCGCGCCGTCGCCGAATCCGGCGTGCCCTTCAAGGTCAAGCACAACGCCGTCCTCGGCTATTTCCTGGAAACCTCGGCCAAGGCGGCGGAACCCTTGTTCCGCGCCGGTCCCGACAGCCCTTTCATCCACCGCCAGACCCTGGCCAATCAGGTGCGCTTCACCACCGTCGAACTGTCGGAACTGGACGCCAGGATCAGCCAGGCCGGTCACCGCGCCCTGGCCATAGAAGGCGAGACCTTCGAGGGCTGGCGCCGCGAGGCCGCCCGCCTGGCCCAGCCGCTGCAGGCGGTGGCAGAGGCTTTAGCCGAACTGGACGCCCACGCCGCCCTGTCCGAATGGGCGCAGGAGGTCGGCGCGACCCGGCCCGTGGTGGACGACACACTGACATTCTGCGTCGAGGCCGGCCGCCACCCCGTCGTCGAGGCGGCGGTCAAGGCGCAAGGATCGCCCTACACACCCAACAACGCCCGGCTGGACGGATCGGGACAGGACGGATCGCGCCTCGCCATCGTCACCGGCCCGAACATGGCGGGTAAATCGACCTTCCTGCGCCAGAACGCGCTTCTGGTGATCCTGGCCCAGGCCGGCGCCTTCGTGCCCGCCCGGTCGATGCGGCTGGGCGTCGTGGATCGGCTGTTCAGTCGCGTCGGCGCCGGCGACGACCTGGCGCGCGGCCGCTCCACCTTCATGATGGAGATGGTCGAGACCGCCGCCATCCTAACCCAGGCGACGCACAAAAGCTTCGTCGTTCTGGACGAGATCGGGCGCGGCACCGCCACCTACGACGGCCTGGCCATCGCCTGGGCCACGGCCGAGGCTCTGCACGAGACCAATCGCGCCCGCACCCTGTTCGCCACCCATTATCACGAGCTGGCTCAGCTGGAGACGCGGCTGGACCACGTCTGCAACCTGTCCATGGTCGCGCGCGAGTGGAACGGCGAACTGGTCTTCCTGCACGAGGCTGCGCCCGGCGCGGCCGACCGTTCGTATGGCGTCCAGGTCGCCAAACTGGCCGGCGTCCCCGCCTCCGTCGTCGCGCGCGCCCGCTCGGTGTTGAACCGGCTGGAAGGTGAAAAGGCCGCCGCCGCCCGCCTGGACGACCTGCCCCTGTTCGCCGTCGCCGAGCCGGAGCCGATGCGCGGCCCTTCGCCTCTGGAGAAGGCCATGCAGGACGTCGATCCCGACGCCCTCAGCCCCCGCGAAGCGCTGGAAGCCTTGTATCGCCTGAAGGGTCTGGCCTGAGCCGACTACGCATCAACCCTTATAGGGTGAGAATTTTAACCTCGTTCCGGCAAGTCAGAAGCTCGGCCCCTCCACCGGCCTTTCTACTCGGACCAGACGATGAAGCTCAGCGCCCTTTCCCTGTCGGCCAAGACGGCCTTGATGGTTATCGCCGCCCTCGGCGCCCTGACCCTGGCCGTGATGGCGGTCGCCGCCGTCCTGTTGACCCGCGACGCCGAGGCCAGAGCGGCCGAGCGTCAGGAAACCAATATGCGGGTCGCCTGGGACGTGCTGGCCGACTATGGCGACGGCTTCACCGCGCGCGATGGCAAGCTCTACGTCGGCTCGACCCCGATGAACGATTTCACCGCCCCTGTTGATCGGGTGAAGACCCTGGTCGGCGGCACCGCGACGGTCTTCATGGGCGACCTTCGCGTCACGACCAATGTGGTCAAGGACGACGGCGCGCGCGCGGTCGGCACCCGGCTGAAACCCGGCCCGGTCTTCGACGCCGTGCTCAAGGACGGCAAAGCGTATCGCGGCCAGGCCGACATCCTCGGCAAACCCTATTTCGTCGCCTACGACCCGATCAAGACGGCGGCCGGCGAGACGATCGGCGTCCTGTATGTCGGCATTCCCAAGGCCGACTTCATGGCCTCGGTGAACCATGTGATGATCGCCCTGTTCGCCTGCGGCCTGGTCGTGGCCCTGCTGACCGTGGGCGCCTGCCTCTATGTGTCGCGCCGGATGTTCTCGCCGCTGAAGGGCCTGTGCGACCGGATGGAATCCCTGCGTCAGGGCCGCACCGACTTCGACGCCCCCTGGGTCGCGCGCGGCGACGACATCGGCCAGATCTCGCGCGCCGTCATCGCCTTCCGCGACGCCGCCGTGCGCCAGAAGGAAACAGAGACCGAGGCCGAAACCATGCGCGAGACCGCCCGCGCCACCCGTGTCGCCAGCGAGGCGGATCGCGAACGCCTGGCCGCCGAGGACGCCGTCGTGGTGGAGGCCCTGGGCGACGGCCTGGCCGCCCTCGCGCGCGGCGACCTGACCTACCGCATCACCACCACCTTCGCCGAGCGCAGCCGTAAGCTGAAGGACGACTACAACGCCGCCGCCGACACCCTGACGGCGACCATGGGCGAGATCATCGAACTGGTCGGGGCCATGCGCGCCGGCACGGCCGAGGTCACCACCGCCACCAACGACCTGTCGCGCCGCACCGAGCAGCAGGCCGCCGCCCTGGAAGAGACCGCCGCCGCCCTGGATCAGATCACCGTCACGGTGAAGAAGACCGCCGAGGGCGCCCAGTCCGCCGCCGGCATCACCGCCAAGGCCCGCAGCGGCGCCGAGGAGCGCGAGCGGATCATCGCCGACACCACCGCGGCCATGGGCCAGATCGAGAGCACCTCGGGCCGTATCGGCGAGATCATCGGCGTCATCGACGAGATCGCCTTCCAGACCAACCTCCTGGCCCTGAACGCCGGGGTCGAGGCGGCCCGTGCGGGCGAGGCCGGTCGCGGTTTCGCCGTCGTCGCCTCCGAGGTCCGCGCCCTGGCCCAGCGTTCGGCCGACGCCGCGCGCGAGATCAAGGGCCTGATCGCCGCCTCCAGCGCCAGCGTCGGCGACGGCGCCCGCCTGGTGGCCCAGACCGGCGGCGCCCTGACCGCCCTGATCGGCCAGGTGGCGGAGATCAATCTGCTGGCCGCCGAGATCGCCGCCTCCGCCCGCGAACAGGCGGTGGGCCTGGCCGAGGTCAATGTCGCGGTGAACCAGATGGACCAGACCACTCAACAAAATGCTGCGATGGTCGAACAGACCACCGCCGCCAACCAGGCCCTCAGCCACGAGGCCGAGACCCTGGCAGAACTGGTGTCGCGCTTCCGCATCGAGGCCGGCCGCCAAACCCACGACCGCGAGAACGCCTGGGCCGCCTGACGCACCACTGAAAGACAAAAGGCCCGGCCGCTGCGAAGCGACCGGGCCTTTTTCTTGACCTGAAGCCCCGCGCCTTTCGGCGCGGCGCCGGATCAGGCCTGCATCATCCAGCCTTCGACATCCATGGCAGCCTGGCGCACGGCTTCCGAACGGGTCGGGTGGGCGTGGCAGGTGCGGGCGATGTCTTCCGACGCGCCGCCGAAGCTCATGGTGATGGCGGCTTCATGAATCATCTCCCCGGCCTGCGGGCCCATGATGTGGACGCCCAGCACCTTGTCGGTCGCGGCGTCGGCCAGCACCTTCACGAAGCCGTCGGTCTCGTGGTTGATCTTGGCGCGGCTGTTGGCGGCGAACGGGAACTTGCCCTTCTTGTAGGCGACGCCCGCGGCCTTGAGCTGATCCTCGGTCTGACCGACCCAGGCCACTTCGGGGAAGGTGTAGACCACGCTGGGCACCAGGGCGTAATTCACGTGGCCGTATTTGCCGGCGATGGTTTCGATCACGGCGACAGCGTCCTCTTCCGCCTTGTGCGCCAGCATCGGGCCGTGGGTCACGTCGCCGATCACCCAGACGCCGCCCTCGTTGACCTGGCCCGCCACCTTGAAGTTGTCATGGTCGATGAAGCCGCGCTTGCCCGGCGTCACGCCGACGCTCTCCAGGCCCAGGCCGTCCGTGTAAGGACGGCGGCCGATGGCGACCAGGACCACGTCGCCCTTGATCGTTTCCGCCGCACCGCCGGCCGACGGTTCGACCGTCAGTTCCACCCCGTCCTTGACCGACTTTGCGGCCGTGACCTTGGCGCCCAGTTTGAACGTCATGCCCTGTTTGGTCAGGGTGCGCTGAAAGGCGGTGGCGACCTCGGCGTCCATGCCCGGCGTGATCCGGTCCAGGAACTCGACCACCGTGACCTCGGCGCCCAGCCGGCGCCAGACCGAACCCAGCTCCAGGCCGATGATGCCGGCGCCGACCACGATCAGCTTCTTGGGCACGGCCGGCAGCGACAGGGCGCCGGTGGAATCGATCACCTTGCCGTCCTCGAAGGCGACGCCCGGCAGCGGGGTCGGCTCGGAGCCGGTGGCGATGACGATGTTCCTGGCGTCCAGCGTCTGGACCGATCCGTCGGCGGCGGTGACTTCCACCTTGCCGGTTCCGACGATCTTGCCCCTGCCCTTGATCCAGTCGGCCTTGTTCTTCTTGAACAGGAACTCGATCCCCTTGGTCAGGGCGGTGACGCTCTCGTCCTTGGCCGTGTGCATCTGGTCCAGGTTCAGCTTGGGCTGGACCTCGATGCCGATCTTGGCGAACTCGGTATTGGCGGCGTTCCACAGTTCCGACGCGTGCAGCAAGGCCTTGGACGGCATGCAGCCGACGTTCAGGCAGGTGCCGCCCAGGGTCTCGCGCATCTCCACGCAGGCGACCTTCAGGCCCAGCTGGCCCGCACGGATTGCGGCGTTATAGCCGCCAGGGCCTCCGCCGATGATGACGACGTCGTAGGCGGCGGTGGCTTCGGCCATGGTATCCTCTGGTCTTCTGGCGCGCGGGGAAAGGCGCGCGGACACTAGAGCATGATCGTTTCTGGTGGAACCGCTTCGCGGTTCCGACAGAGGCGTGAATCATGCTCTCGATTAAAAATAGAGCCTGATCGGCGTTGGCCCCGCACGGGTCAACCGCTGCCCGCCATATGGGGCCGCGTTTCGACCAATTGCAGGGGGTCAGACGACGAAAAAGGGCCGGGCGTCGCCGCCCGGCCCCTTCAATCACGTTCGGTCGGCGCGCTTACAGCTTGAAGCGCACGCCCATGAAGACGTTGTAACCGAACTTCTCGTACTCGTAGGTCCGCTCCTTGACGCCGTAATAGCGCACGCCGGCCGAGTCCGTCAGGTTCTTGGCCTCGCCGAACACTTCCACGCCGTTGCCGAAGTCGTAGCTGGCGGTGAAGTCTAGCTGACCCCGGCCCTCGACGTACAGATCCTTGCCAGGGTTGTTCGCGTCGATCGCCTCCAGGAAGTCGCCACGTCGCGTGTAGGAGATGCGGGCGCTGAAGCCGTAGCGCTCGTAGAACAGGGCGGCGTTATAGGTCTTGTCCGATTGACCCGGCAGGGCGAACGTGTCGCGGAAGCTCCCTGGAACGGCCGTGCTGCCGAAGGCGCGGCGCGTTTTCATCTCCGCGTCCGTCAGGGTGTAGTTGGCGAAGACGCCGAAGCCCGAAGCCCAGCCCGGCAGGAAGTCGAACGTCTGCTGCCAGTTGAATTCGATGCCCGCCAGATGGCCTTCATAGGCGTTGCGCGCCTCGGTGAAATCGGCCAACCCGTTCGGCGACGGCGTATAGGGCGCACCCTGCGTCACCAGCACGAAGCGATAGTTCGACAGGTCCTTATAGAAGGCGTTGGCCGAGATCACGCCCAGCGGCCGCAGATAATATTCCAGACCGGCGTCGAAGTTGTTCGACAAGGTCGGCTTCAGATCGGGATTGCCGCGCGTCACCGTCGTGCGGCCGCTGTCCGTCGTGTCCAGAACGCGCGGCACGATGTCGGTGTAATCAGGACGCGAAATGGCGCGGGTCAGGGCGAAACGCCCGACCAGTTGGTCGCTGAAGTTGTGGCGCAGAGTCAGGTTCGGGAAGAAATCGGTCTGGTCGCGGTCCACAGTCACCGGCGTCTGCACGCCCGACAGGGCCACGCTGACGGCCGAACCTTCAAAGTTCGTCTTCTCGACCCGCAGCCCGATCAGGACGTTGGTCGCCCCGATGTCGAACCTGGCCTGACCATAACCCGACAGGATGTCCTCGTTGGCGGTGTAGTCGGCCGTGATCGACTGCGGGATGCGGCGCACGCCGGCGGCCGGGTCAGGGTTGGTCGAGCCGGCCCGGACGCGGTCGAAGTAGTCGGTGGCCAGACCCGCGTCGAACTTGAAGCCGAGATTGTAGTCGTAGTTTTCAGAGCGACGGTCGCTCAGAAGCGGCGCCAGGGCGCCCGAGTTGGCCGCCGCGGTCCGGTCGCGGAACCGTTCCTCGTCCGCCGTCACGTCGCGGGTGCTGTATTTGGCGCCGAACTTCAGCGTGACTTCACGGCCGCCGATGACCGTCGGCAGTTCGAAGTTTGTCTTGAACGCGACGTCGTCCTGCTCGGTCGTGTTGGAACGGAAGGTGTTCTCGCGGAAGGCGTAGTTGTTGGCGTTCAGATAGAAGCCCGTCGGCTCGGTGAAGACCGAATAGGTCGGCTGGTAGTGGTCGGCCGTGTTGTAGGACATCGTCGGCACTGCGGTGGAGCGATAGACCAGCTCGTCGCGGTTCGGATAGGTCTGTTCGCTATTGGCGAATGACAGGGTCGCATCCAGAACGGCGCCGTTGCCGAACGTGTGTTCGCCGCCCAGCGACACCGTGGAGATGGTGTTCTCCTGGGTCCGGTGACGCAGTTGCTTGAAGATTCGGGCGCCGGTGAAGGTGGCGCTGGTGTCGGTCGAGCCGGGCTGCAGAACGCCGTCGCTATAGGTCAGGTTCAGCGTGTTGCGGAACTCTTCGTCGCGGAACTGGGCATAGGAGCCGCGCAGCCAGAATCGCGTGGCGTCCGTAGGGCGCCACTCCAGGGCGCCGGTCACGGCCTTGCGGGTCCGCTCGGTCTCGTAATCCTTGAAGAGGGTGTTCTCCAGGCCCCAGATCTGGCCGCCGCCCTGCGCCGGCGTGCGGTTGATCAGCAACCAGCCGTTCTCGACGTTGTCCGGCCGGCGGTTGGTCTCGGAATAGCTGACCGACACCAGGGCGCCGAAGGTCTCGTTCGGGCCGAAGACGTTGGCCGCCGTCGCGCCCGCGCGGGTGTCCGAACCGCCGTAGTCGTTGTAGCTGCCGCCGGCGTAGCCGTTGAGCGTCAGGCGGCGCTTGTCGAACGGCGAGCGGGTCTTGATGTCCACGGCGCCGGCGATGGAATCGGCGTCCTGGGCCGGCGTCAGGGTCTTGGACACCTCGACGCTGGAGACGATATCCGAAGGCAGGGTGTCCAGGTCGACCGCGCGGGTCGTCGGCGACACGGCCGGGATGGCGACCCCGTCCACCGACACGGCGGTGAAGGACGACGGCGCGCCGCGCACGTTGATGTAGCGGCCTTCGCCCTGGTCGCGCTGGATGGCGATGCCCTGGACGCGTTGCAGGGACTCGGCGACGTTGGGGTCGGGATAACGACCGATGGCGTCGGCCGACAGGACGTTGACTGTGCCTTGCGCATTCTTCTGCTGGTTCAGCGAGCGGGCGACGCCGTCGGTGATGACGCCCGTCACGACCACGTCGGCCACGTCGGTGGCCGCCATATCGGTCGAGGAACGGGCGCCCAGGACGATGGCGACATTGGCGCTTTCGCCCGGCGTGGTCATGACCGTCTGGCTGGTCGAGGGCAGACCCAGATAGTTCACGTCCAGAACCACTTGGCCGCCGGCGGCCGGCAGGGTGAACTCGCCCTGGTTATTGGTGACGGCCCGCTGGCCGGCGCCGCGCACCAGGATCTCGGCGCCCGGCAGGGGCGCGCCGGCCGCGTTGGTCACGCGGCCATAGATCACGTCGCCCGAGACGGCGGCGGACGCCGAAGCCGCGATGGCGACATCGGCATGCGCAGGCAGGGCCAGCGGCGCCAGGATCATCGGCGCAAAGGCTGCGCCCATCAGCAGATTCAGTTTCATCTCATAGGTCCCCTTCGGCGAGCGACGTTTCGCTTCAGCCGATGGGAGGCCCGATTAACGTTTGGCGACGACGCGTAAGCGACGGTTCCACGACGTGGAGTTCGCGAATTTCGGACAAGACGGCGACGATTGATCCTTTGACGGATCATTGGTCGTCGAAATGACGCTCAAGCGTCACGCTTGCGCCGTTGACCGGGGCGGCGGCTTCACGACAGGACGCCATCAGACCATTTCGGGGACCAGAATGCGCCGCTCGACCACCCGCCTGCTGTCCGCCTGCGCCATAATGTCGCTTCTGGCCGCCTGCGCCACGACGGAAGTCGATTTCCAGGGCGAGGGCGAAGGCTTCGTCGGCCCCGGCGCCCCGGTCCAGGCCGTTATCGAAACCCCGTCGGTCGGTACGGCCGGTCAGGACGCCGCCGACGACCCCGCCGTCTGGGCCGGCGCAACGCCGGTCACGGTGATGGGACAACAGACCCCCGGCTTCGTCGCCGGCACGGACAAGAAGTCCGGCCTCTATATCTATGGCTTCGACGGCCAGATCCTGCAGTTCCTGCCCGAGGGCCTGCTGAACAATGTCGATGTGGTCGAGGGCCTGTCGGTCAGCGGCCGCCCGCAGGTGGTGCTGGGCGCCAGCGACCGCACGCCGGGCAAGACGGGCATCTCGCTCTATACCTTCGACCCGGCCGGGACCGGCCAGAACGGCGTGCGCTATTGGGGCGCCGTCGCCACCGACGTGATCGAACCCTATGGCTTCTGCTTTGCGCGTCGCGGGGCCGAGGTCCACGCCATCCTGGTCGGGCACGAGGGCGAACTGCGCCAGTTCGTCCTGGGCGTGGACGCCGCCGGCAAGCCCACGGCCCGCGAGGTCCGCCGCGCCGAGATCGGAACCATCTCCGAAGGCTGCGCCGCCGACGAGGCGACCGACGCCCTCTATATCAACGAGGAGAACGTCGGCCTGTGGCGCTATGGCCTGAACCCGGCGTCGGGCGCGGCCCGCACCCTGATCCAGCCCATCGCCAAGGATATCCTGGTCGCCGACGCCGAGGGCCTGACGACCATCACCGACGCCTCGGGCCGCTACCTGATCGCCTCCAGCCAGGGCGATTCCACCTTCCCCGTCTGGCGCATCGACGGCGCGGCGCCGCAATATAAAGGCCGGTTCAAGGTCGTGGACGGTGCGGTCGACGGCGTCACCGGCACCGACGGCCTCGCCGCCGCCAGCGGCCCGGCCGGCCCCTTCCCCGAAGGCGTCGTCGTGATCCAGGACGACGTCAACGATGTGGGAACGCAGAACTTCAAATACGTGGACTGGCGCGACATCCGCAGGGCGTTGGGGTTGTAACGGCCGCTAGGCGCTTCTTCAGCAGCCACAGGCAAGGCTGACCCAGATCTGTCAACCTAAGCGCAATATCCAAAAGTCGGCAATGGGTCAGTGTTGGCTTTCGACCCAATGCGGACTCTGATCAGCTTGGCCGCTGCGGGCCGTGCGTTTTGCCTTATGATCTTCGCCAACACCCATCGACTCACGTCGTCAGGAGGTTGGAGCAGCATGTCGTTTGACGAACCTAGCTGGATCGTGCGGGCGCCGGGTGATTTCGAGCGGTTTGAAGCGTCCCTCAACGGGGCGGCCTACGGTCCACACCGGCACGACACATACGCCATCGCCATAACCGTCGCGGGGGTGCAGAGCTTCTCCTACCGCGGATCGCGGCGCCATTCGCTGCCCGGTCAGATCGTCGTTCTCCATCCGGATGAGCTTCATGACGGCCACGCCGGGGACGGACGACACTTCCAGTACCGGAGCGCCAGCGTCGCACCATCCGCGCTGCAGGAGGCTCTCGGCGGACGCGCCCTTCCTTTCCTTGCCGGGGGCGTGTCTGACGACGCGCGGCTGCACGCGGCCGCCACGGCCCTTGTTGGTGATCTCAATCAGGCCCTCGGTGGCCTGGAGTATGATCAGGCCATGCTCGACCTCGCGGACGCGCTGTCAGACCTTGGGAGTGAACAGACGTATCACCGACGCGTGGATCTCCAGGCGGTGGCGCTGGCGCGCGCGTTCATAGACGCTCACCCGGACAGCAATGTCCGACTTGATGATCTCGAACGCGTCAGCGGGCAGGATCGTTGGCAGCTCTCGCGCGGATTCCGGGCGCTGCTGGGCGTCAGTCCATATCGCTATCTGATCTTCCGCCGCCTCGACACAGCGCGAACCATGATGAACGGCAGGACCCCGCTTGCAGAAGTCGCCGCTGCCAGCGGGTTCTCTGACCAGAGCCACCTGACGCGACACTTTCGGAGCGCCTACGGCCTGACGCCGGCGCAATGGCAACGGCTCAATCGTCCTAGACCTGTAAGAGGCGCGCCCAACAGCGGCGACCCCGAAACCGACGCCCTGCGTCAGTGGGAGTGAACGCACACGATCGTTCTATAACTGGACCGCGACCCGCTTCAGTCTGCGGGTATGAACCTCAGAACCATTTACAGCACATCACCGGCGCGCGGCTGGCTTCCATGGGCGCTTCTCACCCCCGTCATCTGCATCGCCCTCGCGATCGCCACCGAGATTCCGTCCACTCTTTTTCTTGAGCGGTTCGGCTTTGTGGATGCACAAGGCGAATTCGTCGGCGCCCAGGGCCTCACGGCGATGCTGGTTGTATCCTTCATCACCTGGTTGCTCGCCGTCGCCGCATGGATAGCCGTCGTCGAGCGGCGGAATGCCGGCACAATCGGTCTTACGAGACACGGTGCGGCGCAAGGATTCTATGGCGGCCTGGTTGTTGGCGTCGTCATGCCGTCGGCAATGATAGCCTGTATCTGGTTGGCTGGCGCCTACGAGCCTGGCGAACTGTTCCCGGCCGCTCAGTTCTCTGGCGCAATCATCGCAATGGCTGGCCTCTTCGTAGGCTTCCTCGTTCAAGCCAGCATCGAAGAAATCATTTTTCGCGGATGGCTCATCTCAGTCATCACACGCCGCGCGAACCTTGTCGTTGCCGTCCTGTTATCGTCGCTTACCTTTACGCTGCTCCATTTCTCCCGAGGTCAGCCTTGGCTCGTCACCGGCAACATCCTGCTTTTCGCTCTCTTCGCGAGCGCGTGGTCCATCTCATCCAACAACATCTGGGGTGTGATGGGGTGGCACGTGGGATGGAACTGGATAATCGCCAGCGGCTTCGACGTGCCGGTCACCGGCCTCGACGCGGGCGTGCCCGCGCTCATCGTCTCGCTGGCCCCAGCCGGAACGGACTTTCTCACCGGTGGCGCGGATGGCCCGGAGGGAAGCATCTTCTGCACGCTGTTCCTTGTCTGCGGCATCATCTTCTTTATATGGCGCATCGCACGAAAAGGCAGAGACGTCGGACCGGATCACAACAAACCTGCGGGCGCGCAGATTTGACGATGCGGCCAAGCGCATCCCCGACACTCGCCCCCACCCCATGATCCTCGATTAGAATAGGCCTCGCCTTCAGGGGTTCGGCGCTCTCCAGCACCCTGACCTTGCCCGTGATGGTGCTGACAGCTTGACGTGACCCCCTGAAACTCCTCCAGGAATAGCTAGAGTCCGCCCCTCGAAAGGACGGACAGAATGAAGCGATCAAGATTCACGGAAGAGCAGATCATCGGGATCCTGCGCGAGCAGGAGGCCGG